>DELY01000050.1:158924-255297 GCA_002354655.1 Pseudomonas sp. UBA2684 | reverse complement strand
GCCGTGGACATCCTCGTCGAACTGGGCAAACGGCGCATGGTCGGTGGCCAGGAAGACATGATCGTCGACGTCGCCCTCGACCTATTGGCCGCCCGTAAGGAGCGCAACTGATGAACCGTACCCTGACCCGCGAACAGGTGCTGGCCCTGGCCGAGCACATCGAAAACGCCGAGCTGCATGTGCATGACATCAGCAAGGTGACCAACGATTACCCGGACATGACCTTCGCCGACGCCTACGACGTGCAGTGGGAAATCCGCCGGCGCAAGGAGGCCCGCGGCAACAAGATCGTCGGCCTGAAGATGGGCCTGACCTCCTGGGCGAAGATGGCGCAGATGGGCGTGGAAACGCCGATCTACGGCTTCCTCGCCGACTACTTCAGCGTCGCCGACGGCGGCGTGGTGGATTGCGCCAAACTGATCCACCCGAAGATCGAGGCGGAGATCAGCTTCGTCACCAAGGCGCCGCTGCACGGCCCGGGCTGCCATATCGGCCAGGTGCTGGCGGCCACCGACTTCGTCGTGCCGACGGTGGAAGTGATCGACTCGCGCTACGAGAACTTCAAGTTTGACCTGATCAGCGTGGTCGCCGACAACGCCTCCTCGACCCGTTTCATTACCGGCGGGCAAATGGCCAATGTCGCCGACGTGGACCTGCGCACCCTCGGCGTGGTGATGGAGAAGAACGGCGAAGTGGTGGAGCTCGGTGCCGGTGCCGCAGTGCTTGGCCATCCTGCTTCCAGCGTGGCGATGCTGGCCAACCTGCTGGCCGAACGCGGCGAGCATATCCCGGCGGGCAGTTTCATCATGACCGGCGGCATCACCGCGGCGGTGCCGGTGGCGCCGGGCGACAACATTACCGTGCGTTACCAGGGCCTTGGCTCGGTCAGCGCGCGTTTCATCTGATTCGAAGAGAGGGCCGACCATGCCGCTGTTGCAGGTAACGATTGTCGAAGGCCGCTCGGCCGAACTGAAAGAACGCCTGATCCACGATCTCACGGCGACTGTCGTCGAGACGTTGGTGGTGAAGCCCGAAGCCGTTCGGGTGCTGCTCCAGGAACTGCCCAAGACCCATTGGGGCACGGCAGGACAATCAATGGCACAACGCGATAAGGATAAGAAATGAGCGTGGAGAATCCGGAAATCGGCCTGCGTATCGACGCGGGCGGCATCGACACCAACTACCACGATGCCGGCCAGGGCAGCGCTACGCCGTTGCTGCTGCTGCACGGCTCCGGGCCCGGCGTTACCGCCTGGGCCAACTGGCGGCTGAATATCCCGCTGCTGGCCGAGGGCCGCCGCGTGGTCGCGCCGGACATGGTCGGCTTCGGCTACACCGAGCGCCCCGAGGGCATCCGCTACAACCTGGACACTTGGGTCAAGCACGCCATCGACTTCCTCGACGCTCTCGGCATCGAGCAGGCCGATGTGGTCGGCAATTCCTACGGCGGCGCCCTGGCGCTGGCCATGGCGATTCGTCATCCGCAGCGCGTGCGGCGCCTGGTGCTGATGGGCGCCGCCGGTGTCGACTTCGAGCTGACCCAGGGCCTGGACGATGTCTGGGGCTACGCGCCGTCGGTCGAAGGCATGCGCCACCTGATGGACAGCTTCGCCTACAACAAGGCGCTGATCAGCGACGAACTGGCTGAGCTGCGTTATCGCGCCAGCATCCGCCCCGGCTACCAGGAGGCGTTCGCGCAGATGTTCCCGGCCCCGCGCCAGCGCTGGGTCGATGCCCTGGCGAGCGCGGAGGCCGACATCCGCGCGCTGGACAAGGAGACCCTGATCATCCATGGCCGCGAAGACCGCATCGTGCCGCCGGTGACCTCGAAGACGCTGTTCGAGCTGATTGAGCATGCGCAATTGCACATGTTCGGCCGCTGCGGGCACTGGACGCAGATCGAGCACGCTGCGCGCTTCAACAAGCTGGTGACGGATTTCCTCAACGAATAGCGCCACGCGGCACCGCCGCTGGAACCCACGCCGCAGCGACGGCGGCTAAGACCTGTAGTGATGAGGCCATAACAATGACAACGTTGATTGCATCCAGTCGTGACTATGGCGCGTTGGTCAAAGAAGACCGCGTGCATAGCTCCATCTTTACCGATGAGCAGATTTTCCAGGACGAGATGGAACGTATCTTCCATCGCACCTGGCTGTTCGCCCTGCATGAGAGCGAGATTCCCAAATTCGGCGATTTCAAGCGCATCCAGTTGGGCCGTTTTCCGGTCATCGCCACGCGTGACGAAAACGGCGAGGTGCAACTGCTGATCAACCGCTGCCGCCACCGTGGCGCCCAGGTCTGCGAAGCACCACGCGGCAACGCCAAACGCTTCCAATGCTGGTACCACGGCTGGACCTACGACACCAAGGGCAACCTGGTCGGGGTCACCGGGCCAGAAGCCTACGACAAGAATTTCTCCAGCGAACAGCATGCCTTGCCCAAGGTGCCGCGTGTCGGCAGCTACCGCGGCTTCGTCTTCGCCAGCCTGGCCGAGGAAGGCATGAGCTTCGACGACTACCTGGGCTCGACCAAGCAGTTCTTCGACATCATGATCGACTCTTCGCCGGTCGGCGAAATCGAGATAAAGCCGGGTGTGGTCAACAAGACCATGTACCGCGGCAACTGGAAACAGATCGGCATGGACGGCTACCACCCGCACTACGTGCACATGTCGGTGTTCAAGATCTTCAGCAAGCGCGAAAGCACCATTGGCTCCGCCGTGGGCGCGTTGCACCTGGAAGACCCCTTTGCCGACGTCTCGCAGAGCCGTACCCGCGGCTTCGCCAATGGCCACGCCTGCCTGGATTTTCGCGAGCAGCGCCGTTCCCATGCGGCGATGGCGATCGACGATCTGCAGCGCAGCGAAGATGGCCGTCAGTACGTGGCGGACATGGTGGCCAATTACGGCCAGGAGCACGCCGAGGAATTGCTGGCCTGGCACGGCGACCCGCATCTGGGGTTGTTCCCCAACCTGCAACTGATTCATGACCATGTGCGCGTTGTGATTCCGATCAGCCCGGGCGAAACCGAAGTGTTGATGTATCCGGTGTTTCTCAAGGGCGTGGGGCCGAGCATCAACGAGAAGCGCCTGCGCGCCCACGAGGCCTTCTATGGCCCGGCCGCCGCCGGTTCGCCGGACGATGCCGAGATTTTCGAACGTACCCAGCGCGGCTTGCTGGCCGATTCCGAGCCCTGGGTGCTGCTGGCCCGCGGCCTGAACCGCGAGCAAGTCGACGAGGACGGCAGCGTAACGGCCTGTATCAGCGACGAGACCACCCAACGGGCGCAAATGCAGGAATGGAAGCGCCTGATGACCGCTCGCTGAGGCGGCCGGTTACATCCGAAGCGGAGAGAAATCGATGGCGAAGCAAATTGTAAACGCGGCCCCGGCGGCCTTGGTCGGCGGCATCCTGGACATCGAGACGCAACTGCGCCTCGAACGCTTTCTGGCCTATGAAGCAGCCTTGATGGACGAACACGAGTACGACCGCTGGATGGCCCTGTGGTCCGGTGACGACATCCTCTATTGGGTGCCGTGCAACGACGACGATCAGGACCCGAGCACCGGCATCGCGATCATCTACGACAATCGCGCGAACTTGAGCGAACGCATGATGCGCTTGAAGGACAAGACCGCCCACGCCTATCGGCCGCAGGCCAAGCTGGTCCGCACCATCTCCGGCGTGGTGCCGCTCAGGAGCGAGGGCGACGAGTTGGAGGTCGCCTCCAGTTTCGTGCTCGGCGAGATTCGCGTCGGCGTGCAGAACATCTGGTTCGGCAAGTGTGTGTATCGGCTGCAGAGCACCCCCGAGGGGTTCCGCATCCGCAGCAAGAAAGTGATGTTGCTGAACAACGACGAGGCAATGCCGAACCTGACCTTCCTGGTCTGATCGGCGGTTGGGCAGCGCCGGCATCGACGTGTCGGCGAGCTTGTCAGCGACCCCTGAGGAGGCAGAGTGCAAGCAGCATGGAAGTTCTGGAGCACTCAAAGCTCCGCGGCAGATGGAGTTGCTGGCGCTGAGTTCGGGATCACCGGACTCGGCACTACTGAATAAGGCAGGACACCTTATCCAGGGCTTTAGCTGCAAGAAACACGACGATTTTTAACCATAAGTACAAGAACAATTGGAGATTTAGTCATGTTGAATGCCTTGGTGCAGCTCGGCTGCACATTCAATCGCAGAATACTGGGAACTGCGCTGCTGGCCATTGCGGCCAACGCCACCATGGCCGTCGCGGCCACGCCCCAGGTCAAGGAAGGGCCGGTCAACGTCACCATCGCAGGTTATTCCTCGGGTGGTCAGGTGTCGGTCTTTGGCGAAGGGGTAATCGACGCGGTACGTCGCAACTATCCCAACTCCAGCATCATCTATGAGCCGGGCAATCCGGCCGGCGGCCTCGAATACCTGCGTACCGGGCGTCGCCCGTTCGCCCTCGAGAGCATCGTCGAACCGCGCATGGCCTATGAAGGTCGCGCGCCGTTCCGCGAGGCTTATCCCGAGGGCAGCATCACCGGTGTGCTGAATGGCGCGCCGGACGTGTTCGCGCTCAAGGTCTATGCGCGCAAGCAGTTTCTCGATCAGCACGGCATCACCAGCTTCGATGACCTGATCAAGAAAGAAATCCCCATGCGCTTGTCGGTGAACCAGCCAGGCAACCTCTGGGCCCGCGAGCATGTCCGGACGCTGCTGTCCTATTACGGCAAGACCATGAAGGACATCGAAAGCTGGGGCGGCACCCTGGTGCCGCAACCCACCGGCGCGTCCAACGACCTGATGCGCGACAGCCGCCTCGACGTGATCATAACCGGCGGCGCCACGCCGGCGGGGGCCATCGTCGAACTGGGCAGTGTGCAGGACATCGCCTTCATTCCACTTTCCAAGGAACTCGCCGAGTACGTGGCCAAGGAGCTGGGTGTGAAGGTCGGCGTCATTCCCGGCGGTGCCTACACCTTCCAGAAGGAAGACCTGTACGTGCCCTTCACCAGCTTCATCATCGTCGCCGGTCCAGAGGCGACCTTCGACGACGCTTACAAGCTGACCAAGTCCATGTACGAACAAATGGAGCGCTACCGCTCCCTGCACCCGGCGCTGTCACTGGCCAGTCGCGAGCGTCTGCCAGATGTCGGCAGCCTGAAGCTGCATCCCGGCGCGGAGGCGTTCTACCGCGAAGTCGGTTTGATCGAGTAACCGCTGCACTGCGGAGCGTCCGCCACCGTCGCACGTTCCACGGTGCCCAGTAGATCCCGTACCGCCAGCGCCACCCTGAAGCCGTGAAGTAACGACCCTGGGCGCTGGCGAACCACGGGACGGGCAGCGCATGCGCTGAATGTTAAGAAGCTTTCTTAATAATAAAGATAAAAAAAGGTGAGTGGTCATGAAAAACTATGAAATCAACGAATGCTCCGGCGTTGCTAAGCTGACGGCATTCGCCCTGGGTGGCCTGCTGCTGACCGCCAATATCCAGGCGGCACACGCGGCCGAAGAGGACCTGGCTGAACGTGTGCGGGCCCTAGAGGAAGCGCTGGCCGCCGTCAAAGCCGAGGCGCAAGCCGCTCAGGCCAGCAAGCGCGCCGGCAACATCGTCACGGTCCAGGAGCGCGGCGGCCGCATGCAACTCGCCACCGAGGACGGCAATTTCACCTTCCGTATCGGTGGCCGCCTGCTGATGGACACCTCCTGGTACGACACCGACCTGTCGCCAATGGGCAGCGGCACCAAGTTCCGCCAGGCCCGCCTGGAAGCCAGCGGGACCCTCTACAAGGACTGGTCGTATGTGTTTCAGTACGATTTCACTGGCAGCGGTGAGAGCGGCATCAAGGATGCCTATCTGGGCTACCACGGCTTCAAACCGGCTGATAACCAGCTCAGCCTGTACTTGGGCAACCAGTTTCAGCCGTTCGGTTTCCAGGGCCAGCAGAGCCCGAAATACACGATGTTCATGGAGCAGCCCACTTCCAGCCTGCTGCTCGGCGCGGGTGAGCGGCGTCTGGGCGGGCGCAGCGATCTGATCGGTTCGAACTGGCGCTGGAGCTTCGGCGCGGCCCAGGCGGTGTTGGGCACCCGTGCCTCGGAAGCCAACCGCAACGACCCGGTCGATCTGGCCACCCAGTTCACCTTCAACCCGATTCAGGAAAGGGGGCACGTGCTGAACCTTGGCGCGTCGTTGCGCCACCAGTCCTCCAATGGTTCCGACGCCCACCGTCAGCGTACGCGTCCGCAAACCCACATCAGCTCGTTCCGTCCTGTGGACACCGGCAATTTCACCTCCGACGGCTTTATCGGTGCGGGTGTGCAGGCGATCTATCAACGCGGTCCGTTCGAGTTGGAATCCGAGTACTTCCAGCAGAAGTACGATCAGGTCCAGGGCGGCCTCGCTGACGGCGAGAAGCCGGAGTTCACCGGTGGTTACGTGCAGGCCGGTTACTTCCTCACCGGCGAGTCGCGTGCCTACGATGCCGGCCGCGGGCTCTTCGCCGCGCCCACGCCGGCACGTAGCCTGAGCCAGGGCGGCATTGGTGCATGGCAACTGGCGGGCGGTTACAGCACCGTCGATCTCACCGACGGTAGCATCGATGGCGGCAAGATCGACATGCTGATGCTGGGCGTCAACTGGTATCCGGAGCAGCGGCTGCGCTTCAGTCTGGAATACGGAAATGTACTTAAGGTCGATGGCGGACCGAACAATGGCGACGAACCCAGCTTTGTGCAGGCTCGCGCGCAGGTCGAGTGGTAATCGCTGGTTACCGTTAACGCTGGGGTGGCCCGCCAATGGGTGGCCCACTCCGGGATATATTCCCGCGACCGCAATCAGCCACTACGTCAGTTGGTTGCACTGGCACCAGTAAGTAGAGGTACCTCATGCACTACATAAAAAGATCATTCTGGCTGCTGTTCCAGATGGGTAACAAGTTGCCCTTGGATCGTAATAAATATGCCTTTTTTGCCTTGTTGGCGGTGCCCCTGACAATTTTCGAGGTCTGGTATGCGCTTGCCGGCGAGTTCGGCCGGCTGGAGCTGGCTATTGTTTTCGTTGTGCCCATGTATGTGATCTCGTTTCTGGCGATCAGCTACGCGCCGGACGTTCATCGCAGCACCCTTGGCGATTACATCCTGTCCGGCTTGAGCCTGATCGGGGGGCTCTATCTGATTTCGCAGATGAGCCGTTATCACGACTGGATCAGCGGGCTGAGCGAGTTCCTGCCTCTTGATCTGGCCGTGGCGGGGCTGTATCTGTTCCTCACTCTGGAGTTGCTGCGTCGCTGTGTCGGTCCAGGCATTTCCGTGGTGGTTTGGCTGGTAATCTCCTACTGCCTGTTCGGCAATTACCTGCCGGGGTTCTTCGGCCATCGTGGTCTGGAGTGGGATTACCTGCTCGAGGGCCTGATGGTCTCGCCACAGGACGGTGGTCTGTTCTCGGCGCCGGTTCAGGTGGCGGCGGTCTATGCTTTCCTGTTCGTCACTTTCGGTAAGCTTCTCGAGAAGAGTGGCGGCGGCGAGTTCTTCTTCAATCTGGCCGCGTTGATCGCCGGGCGTTCTGCTGGTGGTTCGGCCAAGGTCGCGGTCACCTCCAGCGGCCTGTTCGGCATGATCTCCGGCAGCCCGGCCGCCGATGTGATGACCACCGGGCCGATCACCATCCCGATGATGAAACGTTCGGGCTTCACCGGGCGCTATGCCGCCGCGGTGGAGGCGGTCGCCGCGACCGGTGGTGCCCTGCTGCCGCCGGTGATGGGCGCGGTGGTGTTCCTCATGGTGGAATTTACCGGAATCGCCTACGGCGAGATCTGTGCGGCCATCCTGGCCTCAGCGTTGCTCTACTACGCAGCCATCTACACCCAGGTGCATTGCTACTCGTGCCGCCGCGACGTCGGCACGATCGACAGCAGCTTGGTGCCGACGCTGTGGACAGTGGTCCGTACCGGTTGGGTCTTCGTGGTGCCGATGAGCATCCTTGTCTACTACATGCTCGACGGGCATACCCCGGCGCTGGCGGCGACGGCGGGCCTGTTGGCGGTGATCGTGGCGAGCTGGACCACGGCCAAGACGCGCATCAATCCGCGCCGCTTCATCGAGGCCTGCATCGAGGTCTGCACCGCCCTGGCGCCGCTGATCGCCGCGGTGGCGGGTGCCGGTATCCTGCTGTTGGGCCTGAACATCACTGGCCTGGCGTCAAAACTGGCCGCGCTGATCTTCGGCATCGCCCAGATCAACCTGTTCATCGCCCTGTTGCTGGCGGCAGTGGTGACCATCGTTTGTGGGCTGGGCATGCCGGTCGTGGCGGTGTACTCGCTGGTGGCGGTGATGGTGGCGCCGGCGTTGGTCGAAGCGGGCCTGACCGTGATGCAGGCTCACCTGTTCCTGATCTTCTATGCGGTGGCCTCGTATATCACGCCCCCGGTCGCGGTGTCGGCGTATGTCGCCAGTACCATCGCCGACGAGCGCCCGATGGCGGTTTCCATGACCGCGGTGAAGGTCGGCATGGTGGCGTTCCTGCTGCCCTTCGCCTTCGTCTACAACCCCGGTCTGCTGCTGATCGGCGGCTGGGAGACGGCGCTGTTCGACATTACCAAGGTAACCGTGGGCGTGCTGATTATCGCCTCCGCGGTTGAGGGCTGGTACCACGGCATGCTGAATCGCTGGGTCCGCGTCGCCATGATCGCTGCTGGGCTGCTGTCGATGTCGGCCTGGGACATGGTCGGTGTGACGGGGCTGCTTATCGTCGGCGGTTATCTGTTGTCCAGGCGTTTCTTTCCGCAGTTGCACCAACGCGTGAGTGCGACACGTGGTGGGTTGGCCAAGACACCGATGAATACTACGAGTGGAGACTAAAGCCATGATCAATCTGCACGATATCTGCTACCTGCGCCTTGGTTGCCATGACCTCGATGAAATGGTGCGTTTCGCCACCGGCATACTTGGCCTGGAGTTACGCGAAAGAACCGCGACCCACGCCTACCTGCGTGGCGACAGCAGCGCCTTCAACCTCTGCTACATCCAGGGCGATGCGTCTTATGACGTTTCGGCGTTCGAACTGCGCCACCTGGCGGAGCTGAAGATGGCCGAGAGCGAGCTGGCCACACAAGGTATCGAGGTCAACTGGGGTACTCCGGCCGAATGCGAAGAGCGCCGGGTCGAGGCCTTCGTTGCCTTTACCGATCCCAACGACAACCGCATCGAGCTGGTCTATCGGCCACACCAGACCGGCGTGCGCTACTTTCCCGCGCGCGATGCCGGGATCACCGAGTTCGGTCATTTCGGTCTGCACAGCCGCAATATCGAGCGCGACCTGCTTTTCTGGACCTCGGTGCTCAGCGCCCGGGTCAGCGACAGGATCGGCGATGGTGCGCTGCTGCGCATCGACGAGGTGCACCACAAGATCGCTTTGTTCCCCTCGGACAAGATCGGCGTGCAGCACGTGAACTTCCAGGTCGCGAGCATCGATGACGTGATGCGCTCCTGGTACTTCCTGCAGGAGCGTGGTGTGCCCATCGCCTTCGGGCCGGGCCGGCACCCGACCTCGACGGCGATGTTCATCTACTTCCTCGGCCCGGACGGGCGCGTCTACGAATATTCCTCGGGTGTGAAGCGAATCACCGACGATGCCTCGTACACGCCGCGCCAGTTCGAGATGAAGCCGTCTTCGTTCTGTATGTGGGGCGCCAAGCCCAACGTCGAGGAATTCAGCGAATAAACGGTTTGGCCGCGTAGCGGGCCGATCACGATCGAGTTGCAAACGGATGGGATTATGAGCGAACAAGGTTGCAGACGATTTTTAGGAAAGGTTGCCCTGGTGACGGGCGCAGGGCAGGGCATCGGGCTGGCGACGGCGTGGCGTCTGGCCCGCGAGGGAGCGCAGGTGGTGCTAGCGGACAAGTCCGCCGCGCCGACCCATGAGGCCGCCGAGGCCATGCGTGCGGAGGGCCTGGAGGTGGCGGTGGCGATCGCCGATCTGGCGACCTACGCCGGGGCGCAAAGCGTGATGGCCGAAACCGAGTCGGCCTTCGGGCGTATCGACGTGCTGGTCAACAACGTCGGCGGGACCATCTGGAAGAAGCCGTTCTGGCATTACAGCGAAGACGAGATCAAGGCCGAGGTCGAGCGCTCCTTCTGGCCGCCCCTGTGGTGCTGCCGTGCGGTGGTGCCGTACATGCAGGCGCGGGGCGGCGCCATAGTCAACGTCGGCTCCAACGCGACCATGGGGATTTTCCGCATTCCCTATTCCGCGTCGAAAGGCGGCGTGGTCGGGCTGACCACGGCGCTGGCGGTCGAGCTGGCGGACTTCAATATCCGCGTCAACTGCGTCGCACCGGGCAACACGGCGGTCAAGGAACGGCCGACGCCGCGCCTGGAACGCGAGTTGAGCGACCAGGAAAAGCAGTGGAACCAGCAGTTCTACGATTACGTCACCAAGGAGGGGTTGTTCGATCGACCCGCTTCCATCGAGGAGCAGGCCGCGGTGATCGTTTTCCTGGCCTCCGACGATGCTTCTTATATGACCGGCGAAATCCTGGATACCGGCAAGCGGGGCATGCGTATCTCGTCCGTGGCGCGCTGACAGTCATCGTTGCGATTGCAGGTACGGCGTTTCACGCCGTGCCCGGGCCTGATCGTGTTCAGCATGGGCCTGGCTGCCTGGGTTGTGCCGTTAAGTCGGTGGCTTGGCGAGCAAGGCCGTGGCCATAACGCAGAACCCTATCGGATAACCGAGTGCCGCCGCATGTACAGGAGTGAATGAAGTATGACCGATGTGTCTGGAGCGCTGCCTATTGGCATGGCCTTGCTTTCGGCTTTGATGTTTGCGCTCACCTTCGTTTTTGTGCGGGTCGGGGTAAAGAGCGCGTCGACGACGACTGCGTTGTGGCTGACGTTATTTGTCAACGTGGTTTTTCTCTGGGGCTGGAGCCTGCTGGTCTACGGCTGGCAGTTCGAGCAATGGTGGGAGTGGCGCTACTTCTTCCTCTCCGGGGTGTTCGCGCCTTTGCTGGGCCGGCTCTTTCAATTCCAGGGAATGGCCAAACTCGGAGCGAATATCACCACACCGCTGACCTTGACCCATCCGGTGATCTCCGTGGTGCTGGCGATTCTGTTCCTCGGCGAAGAGGTGACCAACCTGGGCTTGCTGGGCGCCTTGATGGTGGTGCTGGGCAGCGTGGTGGTCGGTGCGCAGGGCGGGCAGAACCCGACCCGCAGTCTGCAGAACGTGTCGCGTATCTATCTGCTGCTGCCGCTGGTGGCTTCGTTGTCCTACGGTATATCCATCGTTTTTCGCAAGATCGGGATCGACATCGGTTCGGATGCGGTGACCGCGGCGGCGGTCACCTGCACCTCTTCCTGGTTCTTCTCCACGCTGTACGTGCTGTTCACCGGTGCGGTTGGCGAAATCCGCTGCAGTCGGCGCGAGCTCGGTTTCTTCGTGCTCGCCGGGATCTTTTCCAGTCTCGGGCCGGTGCTGCTGTATGCGGCGCTGCAATTCGAGGGCCTGGTGGTCATCGCACCGCTGGCCGCCACCACGCCACTGTTCGTCCTGCTGGTGTCGTACGTGTTCATCCGCGCGGACGAAATCTTCACGCCTCAAGTCGTCGCCGGAACCGTCGCCACCGTTGCGGGGGTGATTCTGGTGACGACCTATGGGCTGGCATAAGTTCTGAGAAAGGAGCCGCTATGGACCTTGTAATCAATATGTCCCACTTCTACGTCTGCGACGCGGATGTGTTGGGCAATAGCGAAATCCATCAGGTGACCCCGCCCGGTCTCGGCCCGGTGGCTGTGTACCGGGTCGCCGATGCGTTCTACGCCACCGACGACATCTGCTCCCACGGCCAGGCGCTGCTTTCCGAAGGCGAAGTCGATGAGGACTGCGTGGTGGAATGCCCCTGGCATGGCGGCACCTTCGATGTGCGCACCGGCGAGGCGCTGTCGTTTCCCTGCGTGCTGCCCATCAAGGTGTATCCGGTCACGGTCGAAAGCGGCAAGGTCTATCTCGACCTCTCCGCCGGCGCAATCAAGGCCTAGGCCGCGAGGAGAAACACATGATCGATATGCACACCCATGTTGTCCCGGCCGATTTTCCCGCCTACCCGGGCCGGGAAAAAAACCATGGCTGGCCCTGCATGCACTGCGGCGAGGGCCATCACCGCACGGTGATGATCGGCGACAAGCCGTTCCGCGAAGTATCCGCCAACGCCTGGGACAGCAACCGGCGCCTGGAGGAAATGGCCGCCGAGGGCGTCGAGCGCCAGGTACTGTCGCCGATGCCGGAGCTGCTGTCCTACTGGTTCGGCCTCGACGATGCCCTGGCCTTCGGCCGCTATATCAACGGCACCATCGCCGAGATGGTCGCCGCAGCTCCACAGCGTTTCTACGGCCTGGGCATGGTGCCGCTGCAGGACCCGGAACGGGCCGCGCGCGAAGTGCGCAGCCTCAAGCACGAATACGCTCTGGTCGGGGTCGAGGTGGGCTCGAACATCAACGGCATCGCCATGGGTGACCGCCGTTTCGATCCGTTCTTCGCCGCCCTGCAGGAAGAGGACATGTGCCTGTTCGTGCATGCCCTGCACCCGACCAAGGAGCGGCTCTACGGGCCACCGTTGATCGAAGCGCTGGTCGGCTTCCCCAACGAGAACGGCTTGGGCATCGCCGCCTTCATTGCCAACGGCGTGCTCGACCGCTTCCCGCGCCTGCGCATTGCCTTCAGCCATGGCGGCGGCTCCTTCCCGATGATCCTGCCGCGCCTGCAGCACGGCTGGGAAATCAGCAAGCCGCTGCGCGAGGCGATCCCCTCTTCGCCGCAGGAAGTGGCGCGGCAGTTCTGGTACGACACCCTAGTCTACAGCGAGCCGGCGCTGACCTACCTGATGCAGGTCTACGGCACGAGCCAGTTGATGATTGGCACCGACTATCCCTTCGTCATTCGTGACAGTCATCCCGGCCGTCGGCTGGAGGGGCTGGGGCTCAGCGCGGCCGACCGCGAAGCCTTGCAGACGACCAACTGTCTGCGTTTTCTGGGCCTGTAACGCGGCGTTCAACCCATAAATCCAAGAGAGGCCGTTATGCCTATCGTACAGATCCACAACAGCGACGCGTCTTTCGAACAAACCGAGACGCATGACTCTATTTTGCGTGCCGGGCTCGCGGCCGGACTCGGCCTTTCCTATGAGTGCAACTCGGGTGGTTGCGGCAGTTGCAAATTCGAACTGATTGAGGGCGAGGTCGAGGAGCTCTGGCCGGATGCGCCGGGACTGACCGCCCGCGATCTGAAGAAGGGACGCAAGCTGGCTTGCCAGTGCCGCGCGAAAAGTGATCTGGTGATCAGCATGCGCACCGACGAAAGCTTCCGCCCGAGCATACTGCCGCAGCGCTTCCAGGCCACTCTGGAAAGCCGCCGCGAATTGACCCCGGATATCACCGAGTTCCGCTTCCACGGCCCCGCCCCCGCGCGTTTCCTGCCGGGGCAGTACGCCATGCTCAGCCTCGGCGATGCTCCTCCCGGTCCGCGGGCCTACTCGATGAGCAACCTCGCCAATGCCGAGGGCATATGGGAGTTCTGGATCCGCAAGAAGCCCGGTGGGCGGGTAACCGAGCCGCTGTTCACCATGCTCGCGCCGGGCGACCAGGTCACGCTGCAAGGGCCTTACGGCTTGGCTTTCCTGCAAACCGCGGTGCCGCGTGATGTGCTCTGCATCGCCGGCGGCTCGGGTATCTCGCCTGTGTTGTCGATCGCCCGCGGCATGCTCAGCGATCCGGCGATGGCCGGGCGCAAACTGCACTTCTTCTTCGGTGGCCGCACGCCCGCCGATATCTGCGGCCTGGCTGAGCTGCAAGCTCTGCCCGGCTTTACCGAGCGGGTCCGCTTCCATGCCGCCATCTCCGAGCCCACGCCCGGCGATGGCTGGGAGGGGGCGGTAGGCTTTATCCACGAAGTATTGGAGCAGGCTTTGGCAGGTACGTTGGCCGACTACGAATGCTATCTGGCAGGGCCTCCGCCCATGGTGCAGGCAACCACCAAAATGCTGCTGCTCGACCAGGGCGTGCCGGCCGAACAGGTGCATTTCGACCGCTTCTTCTAGGGGGCGTTGGCGTTTCTTTGCGGCTGCGGAGGAGGTACGACATGCACGCGATAACGGCACAAGCGCTGCAGCGTCTAGCTCAACTGAGCGGCGAGGCGCCGCACTTGGATGCCGGGCCGGAGAAGGTGGCGGCAGTGCTGATTGCGCTGCTCGCCGCCGAGCCCGAGTGCCCGGTGGTATTCACCCGACGGGCCAACGGCATGCGCCGGCATGCGGGGGAAATCAGCTTGCCGGGTGGCCTTCTCGAAGCGGTGGACCAGGGGGCGGTGATACGCGCCGCGTTGCGTGAGGCGCAAGAGGAAGTCGGCTTGCCACCAGCGGCAGTGCAGGTACCGCTGGTGCTACCGCTCTGCCGCAACAGCCGTGGCGTCGTGATCTATCCCGTGGTGGGCATCGTCACGCGTCCGCTGCGCTGGCGACTGCAGGCCAAGGAGGTGGCCGAGGTGATCGAAGTGCCCTTGAGCCATTTTCTCCAGGCCGACCATTATCGCCAGGAGCGCAGGATCTACGACGGCGAGGAAAAACACAGTCTGGTGCTGGATTGCGGCACCGAGCAGATATGGGGGCTGACGGCGCGCATCATGAACAACCTGCGGCTACACCTGCATCCCGACGATTAGGGGAGTCATGATCGATGCCGTCTCAGGGCCGGGCGGCCAGCTTCTCGCCAATCAGCAAGGCCTGTTCGCGTAATGCCTGGGCAACTTCCTCGACCTTCGCCTGGTCCAGGCGGGTGGTTGGCGCCGACAGGGAAATCGCTGCTTTGAGCTGGTTGCTGCGCCCGATGATCGGCACCGCCACGCAGCGCAAGCCTATCTCCACTTCTTCATCGTCGATCGCATAGCCTCGCTCTCGGGTCAGTTGCAACTTCTCGAGCAGCGCGGCCGGCTCGGTGGTCGTCTTTTCCGTGAATGGCTGGAAGGATTGGCGGGCGATGCAGCGCTGCAACTCGGCTTCGTCAAGCGTCGACATCAGGGCCTGGCCCAGTCCCGTGCAATAGGCCGGCAAGCGCTTGCCGATGTGCGTGATCAGCGTGAGGCTGCGCGAGACCTCGCCCTTAGCCACATAGCAAACCATGTCGTTGTCGAGGATAGCGGCATGGATGGTCTCGCCGAAGCGCTCGGCCAGGCTTTCGACATGGGGCATGGAGATGCTGTTCATCACATCGATGATCGACACCTTTCCGCCGAGATCGGCCAGCAACAACCCCAGTTCGAAGGATCCATTCGGCGTCTTCACTACTGCCCCCACCGATTGCAGGGTGATCAGGAAGCGATGGGCGGTGGCGACATTCATATCGAGGCGCCGGGTAAGTTGCGAGAGGCTTAGTTTTTCCCCGGCATACTCGAAGGCATTCAGCATTCGAAACGCTTTTATGACGGATAAATTAACTGGCGTGGCCATGGATTACCTGAGGCTAGTTTCGATGTTTGCTTAGCCAATTTGGGTGGCAGGATTGGCGTCTTAAATTATAACGACCTGCCGTGCGTCGATGGGAGTCAGACCCTACTGATTGCTTGGCTTGCCTGTCCCGGGTTGAGTGGACACTGACTTAAGGTTGACAAAGTGATTGTCACGATTGGGCTCGCTCAGAAGGGCGTGATCCGGGCCCAGTTGCGCCGCCAAGACTGGCCAATTGGCAAGTAGTCATCGTCCTGCTTGGGGAGCCCGCAGAATTCGGAAAAAATCGTACGCTAAGGTTTTCCGGGCATTCGTAGCGGGCGGAACTTACCGTCTTCCAGCCTGCGGCTCTGCCGCCAGACGTAATCGCCAGTCAGGTTGATGTGCTCCCAGCCCAGCGGCGACAGGTATTGCAGCAGCTCGCCGTCTACCGGCTTGCCCGTGTCGCCCATCGCCTGGGTGGCGCGCTCCAGGTACACCGTGTTCCACAGCACGATGGCCGCCGTCACCAGGTTGAGGCCGCTGGCCCGATAGCGCTGCTGCTCGAAGCTCCGATCCCTGATCTCACCGAGGCGGTTGAAGAACACCGCCCTGGCCAGGGAGTTGCGCGCTTCCCCCTTGTTCAATCCGGCATGCACGCGGCGGCGCAGCTCGACGCTCTGCAACCAGTCGAGGATGAACAGCGTGCGCTCGATCCGGCCCAGCTCGCGCAGGGCCACGGCCAGGCCGTTCTGGCGCGGATAGCTGCCGAGCTTGCGCAGCATCAGCGAGGCGGTGACCGTGCCCTGCTTGATCGAGCTGGCCAGGCGCAGGATGTCGTCCCAATGGGCGCGGACGTGCTTGATGTTCAGGGTGCCGCCGATCAGCGGGCGCAGCGTCGGGTAGGCCTGCACGACCTGCGGCACGTACAGTTTGGTTTCGCCGAGGTCGCGGATGCGTGGCGCGAAGCGGAAGCCCAGCAGGTGCATCAGGGCAAAGACGTGATCGGTGAAGCCGGCCGTGTCGGTGTAGTGCTCCTCGATCCGTAGATCGGACTCGTGGTACAGCAAGCCGTCGAGCACATAGGTGGAATCGCGCACGCCGACATTCACCACGCGGGTGCTGAACGGCGCGTACTGGTCGGAGATGTGGGTGTAGAACAGCCGTCCCGGCTCGCTGCCGTACTTCGGGTTGACGTGCCCGGTGCTTTCGCCCCGGCCGCCTGCGCGGAAGCGCTGGCCATCGGAGGATGAGGTGGTGCCGTCGCCCCAGTGGGCGGCGAAGGCATGGTGGTACTGGTGGTTGACCAGCTCGGCCAGGGCCGCCGAGTAGGTTTCGTCGCGGATGTGCCAGGCTTGCAGCCAGGACAGCTTGGCGTAGGTCAGGCCGGGGCTCGACTCGGCCATCTTGGTCAGCCCGAGGTTGATCGCATCACCGAGGATTGCGGACAGCAGCAACGTCCGGTCTTTGGTCTCGGCACCGTCCTTCAGGTGGGTGAAGTGGCGGCTGAAGCCCGTCCAGTCGTCCACGTCCATCAGCAGTTCGGTGATCTTGATGCGCGGCAGCAACTGGCTGGTCTGGTCGATCAGCGCCTGCGCCCGATCCGGCACCGCAGAATCCAGTGGGGTGATCTTCAGCCCGGACTCGGTGAGGATGGCATCGGGCAACTCGTTGTCCTTGGCCAGGCGGGTGACGATGGCCAACTGCTCGTCCAGCAGCTGTAAACGCTCTTCCAGGTACTGGTCGCTGTTCGGGTTGATCGCCAGGGGCAGGGCCTGCTCGTGCTTGAGCGCGGCGAACTTCTCTGCCGGCAGCAGATAGTCGTCGAAGTCGCGGAACTGCCGCGAGCCTTTGACCCAGATGTCGCCGGAGCGCAGGGCATTTTTCAGTTCGGACAGGGCGCAGATTTCGTAGAAGCGCCGGTCGAGGCCTTCCGGGGTGATCACCAGCGGCTTCCAGCGCGGCTTGATGAAGTCTGTGAGCGCATCGGCCGGCACCTTGCGCAAGTTGTCGGCGTTCATCTCGCGCAGGGTCTGCACGGCTGCCAGCACGCCTTGCGCGGCCGGTGCGGCGCGCAGTTCCAGTACCTCCAGCAGGGCCGGCGTGTAGCGGCGCAGGGTGGCGAAGTTCTCGCCGACCAGGTGCAGATGATCGAAGCCCTCCGGCCGGGCCAGCAGCTCGGCCTCGCTGACGCTCTCGGTGAACTCATCCCAGGGAATCACCGCCTCGATGGCCGCGTAGGGATCGCTGCCGCTTTCCTTGGCTTCCAGCAGAGCCTGGCCGATTTTTGAGTACAGGCGCACCTTGTCGTTGATCGCCTTGCCCTGCTTCTGGAACTGCTGCTGATGCTTGTGCTTCGCGCTGCTGAACAGCTTGACCAGGATACGGTCATGCAAATCGACCAGTTCATCAATCACGGTCGCGGTGCTCTCCAGCACCACGGCGGCCAGGGTCGCGTAACGTCGCTGCGGCTCGAACTTGCCGAGGTCTTTGGGCGTCATCTGCCCACCCTCGCGGGCCAGCTTGAGCAGGCGGTTCTGGTGGATGTGCCGGCCCAGGCCTTCGGGCAAGTCCACCAGCTGAAATGTCTTCAGCCGCTCGATGTGTTCAAGCATGTGCCGGGAGTTGGGTTTCAGCGGTGCCTGTCGCAGCCAGGTCAACCAGGTGATGCTGCTGCCGGCCTTGAGCTTCAACAGCTCGTCCAGCTTGGCCCGATGCGAGTCCGTGAGTGGTTCGACCAGGGCGCGGTAGACCCGCCGATTGGCCCGCGCAATGGCCTCCGAGCAGGCCCGGTCGATCACGCTCAGCGCCGGCAGGATGCGCCGCTTCTGCCGCAGGCTCTCCAGCGCCTGACCGGCCAGCAGCAAGCTCTTGTCGGTTTGCTGGGCCAGCTCGGTCAATTCGCGCACCAGGACGCGGAAGTCCGACAGGCCGAATGGAGCCAGTTGCAGGTAGGTGCGCAGTTCCTGGGCGTGCTCGCGGCGAGTCACGTCCCGCTCGCCGTACTTCGCCCAGCTCGCCGGCTCGGCCTGAACCTGCTTGGCCACCCACAGGATGACCGGCTCGGGCAGCTCGCTGTCGGTGCCCAGCGCATAGCCGGGGTAGCGCAGCAGGCAGAGCTGCACCGCGAAGCCCAGGCGGTTGGCGTCGCCGCGCCGCTGACGGATCAGCGACAGGTCGGAATCGTTGAAGGTGTAGTAGCGGATCAGGTCATCCTGGCTTTCCGGCAACGCAAGCAGGGTGTCCCGCTCCGTGGCCGAGAGGATCAAGCGACGCGGCATGTATCAGTCGTCCGTGCGGAGGTACTGGTAGAGGGTTTCCCGGCTGATGTTGAACTCGCGGGCAAGCTGCGCCTTGGGCTCGCCGGCAGCCGCCCGCTGCCGCAGGGTAGCAGCCTGCTCGTCGGACAGGGCCTTCTTGCGGCCCCGGTACGCGCCGCGCTGCTTGGCCAGGGCGATGCCTTCGCGCTGCCGCTCACGGATCAGGGCGCGCTCGAACTCGGCGAAGGCCCCCATGACCGACAACATGAGGTTGGCCATCGGCGAGTCCTCGCCGGTGAACACCAGGCCTTCCTTCAAGAACTCGATGCGCACACCGCGCTTGGTCAGCTTCTGCACCAGGCGGCGCAAATCATCGAGGTTTCGTGCCAGGCGATCCATGCTGTGCACCACCACGGTATCGCCTTCGCGGACGAAACCGAGCATGGCCTCCAGCTGTGGACGCTGGGTGTCCTTGCCCGAGGCTTTGTCGGTGAACAGCTTGCCGATCTCGACCTGCTCAAGTTGGCGTTCCGGGTTCTGGTCGTAACTGCTGACCCGGACGTAACCGATGCGTTGTCCCTGCAAGATGCCTCCATGGGCTGGATGGGCGGCAGGGCTTACGTTGGTTTTTGGTTCCATTGCGCCCTAAGCCTTGAATTTGTCAGGCTGAAATCTGTGACCTTGGCAAGCAGGTGTCAAAGAATATGAAAGTAGACTCTATTCTGACGGTGCGGCGCGGCCTTTCCTGACATCCAGTTAGGGTATGCCTTAAATTGACGCTTCAGCACAAATTGAGTTTTAACTATAACGTGATGTAGAGTCTATTACATTCGCTATTCCTTGTTGACGAAGGAGCCCGTGCTTGAGCTTTCTTGCCCTATTCATCAGCCTGCCCACCAAGGCATCGACCGGCCGCATGCGCGCCTGGCGCTCCGTCAAGGCGCTGGGCTGCGCAACGCTGCGTGATGGGGTCTATCTGCTGCCCGACACGGCCGACAACGCCGCAGCGCTGGACGAAGTGGCGGCGCAGGCGGCGGAGGCCGGAGGCAGCGGCGAGGTCTATCGTCTGTCGGGGTGTGACGAAGCCCAGGAGGCTGCACTGCGCGCCCTGTTCGACCGTGGCGAGGAGTACGCCGGCATCGCCGAGGAGATCAAGGAGCTCGGACGGAGCCTGACATCCCTGGATGGCGCAGCCGCCGCACGCAAGCTCCAGGCGCTCGTGCGCCGCTTCGAGCAGGTGGCGCGCATCGACTTCTTCCCTGGCGAGGCGCAGCGCCAGACCTTGAAGCTGCTCGACGACCTGCGCGACGCGATCACCCGCCGCCTGTCTCCCGACGAGCCGACCGCCCGGGAGGCGGATGTTCCGCGGCTGGGCCGCTCCGACTATCAGGGCCGCACCTGGGCCACGCGGGCGCGCCCGTGGGTGGATCGGCTGGCCAGTGCCTGGCTGATCCGCCGGTTCATCGACCCGAGCGCTCGCATCGTCTGGCTGGCGAGCCCCTCCGACTGCAAAGCTGATTGGCTCGGCTTCGATTTCGACGGAGCGGCGTTCAGCCACGTCGGCACCAAGGTCACCTTCGAGACGCTGCTGGCGAGTTTCGGACTTGATTCCGCCCCTGCACTGGTACGTCTGGGCGAGCTCGTGCATTGCCTGGACGTGGGGGGACTCCCGGTCGCGGAAGCGCTGGGCATCGAAGCGCTGCTCGCCGGCCTGCGCGCATCCGAACCCGACGACGACGCGCTGCTTACCCGCGCGTGTGAAGTCTTTGACTGGCTACTCAAGAGTTACGAGGACAAAGCAACGTGAACGCCCCGACCAGACCTCAGACCGCTGCCACGACTGAAGCCGTCCCTCCAGCGATGAGCTACCTGCAGCTCTTCGCGCGCTTCCTCAAGTTCGGCTTGCTCGCATGGGGCGGGCCTGTGGCTCAGATCGGCATGTTGCGCCGCGAGCTCGTGGACGAGGAACGCTGGATCTCCAGCAGACGCTTCAACAAGCTGCTTGCGGTGATGCAGGTGCTGCCCGGACCCGAAGCGCACGAAATATGCGTTCATTTGGGCATCCGAGCGAAGGGGCGGCTTGGGGGCGTACTGGCGGGACTCGGGTTCATGCTTCCCGGATTCTTGCTGATGTTCGCGCTGTCCTGGCTGTACTTCCAGATCGAATTCGTGGGCACCTCGCTGGGCGCGGCGTTCCTTGGCGTGCAGGCGGCCGTGATCGCCCTGATCGTGCGCGCCGTGCACCGCATCGGCGAGCACATCCTGCTCGATCGCTGGTTGTGGGCCATTGCCATCGTTTGCGCGCTGGCCGCCATGGCTCGTGTCGACTTCTGGATCACCCTGCCGGCGAGCGGCCTGGTGTACGCCCTGCTCGTGCTGAAGCATCGAGTCTTGGCGCTGCTGGTGACACTGGGGGCGGTGGCGCTGGCCGCGGCCGTGGCTTTGTGGGCTGCGCCGGCGGCGAAGCTGGTGGAAACGGTCGTTCAAGGCCAGGCATCGGTGCTGCTCATCTTCGCCTCGGGCCTGAAGGCCGGCTTGCTCACCTTCGGCGGCGCCTACACGGCGATCCCGTTCGTTCGCAACGACGCCGTCGGGCGCGGGTGGATGACGGATGGGCAGTTCCTGGACGGCCTGGCACTGTCCGGTGTGCTGCCGGCACCCCTCATCATCTTCGCCACGTTCGTCGGCTATGTGGCAGGGGGGCCGATCGGGGCGGTGGCCATGACGGTGGGTGTCTTTCTTCCGGCCTTTGCGTTCTCGCTGATTTTCTACGACCGGCTGGAGGCGGTCGTGGAGAACAAACGGCTGCACGCGTTCCTGGACGGCGTCGCGGCCGGCGTAGTCGGCCTGATCGGCGCAACCACCCTCGACCTGGCGCAGGTCACGGCTGAACGTGTGCCATCGCTGACGATGGGCATGTCAATCTTCGCCGCAGGCTTGGCATTCCTTTATGCCTGGAAGAACAAGCTCAACGTCGTCGTCGTGATCCTCGCGGCGGGATTGGCGGGCTGGCTGGTGTTTCCGAACCAAGGCTGAATCTGATCGAGTCAGCCTTCGCCGCGCCGTTTCCGATCCACCCTACTGAGGAAGCCAAGATGCCTTACGAACTGAAGCCCCTTTCGTGCGATCCGGCCAAACTCACCGGCCTGTCCGAGAAGCTCATCGTCAGCCACTGGGAAAACAACTACGGCGGGGCGGTCAAGCGCCTCAATGCCATCGAGCAGCGCCTGGCCGAATTGACCTGGGCCAGCGCCCCGGTGTTCGAGATCAACGGCCTCAAGCGCGAGGAGATGATCGCCAGCGGTTCCATGATCCTGCATGAGGTGTACTTCGATTCCCTCGGCGGTACCGGCGGCGACCCTGGCGGAGCGTTGAAGCAGGCCATCAAGCGGGACTTCGGCTCCGTGGACGCGTGGCGCGCCGAATTCACGGCCATGGGCAAGGCCCAGGGCGGCGGCTCCGGCTGGACCCTGCTGGTATGGAGCCCGCGCCGCGGGCGCCTCGTGAACGCCTGGGCCGCCGACCACGCCCACAACCTCGCCGGCGCCACGCCGCTCATCGCCCTGGACATGTACGAGCACAGCTACCACATGGACTTCGGCGCCAAGGCCGGGGCCTATGTGGACGCCTTCATGCAGAACCTGTCCTGGACGGCTGCCGACGCTGCATTTGCCAAGGTGGAGGGCTGAGCATGAAATGGATCACCCGCGAACGGCCCAAGATCGACCGCATCGCCTGCCCCTGGCTGGTAGCGCGCTTCGTCGACGAGGCCCCCGAGTTCCTGTACGTGCCGGCAAGTGACGTCATGAGAGTCGCGGCCGACACCGGCGCGATCCCCTATGACGTGCCGAATGTAGAGCTCGGCCACCACAGCGACCGCTGCAGCTTCGATGCCTTCATCGAGAAGTACAAACTCGACGATCCGGCCTTGAACAAGCTGGCGCTCATCGTGCGGGCCGCCGACTGTGCCCAGCCGCAACTGGCGACCGAAGCGGCCGGCCTGCTCGCCATCTCGCAAGGGCTGTCGCTCAACTTCGCCGACGACCACGAGATGCTGAAGGCAGGCATGGTGATGTACGACGCGCTCTACGCCTGGTGCGCCCACTCAACCACGGGGCCGCTGAAGACGGTCGCCCGCCTGCCCGGCCTGAAGTGATGCTGCTGCCCGCCGGCGTCGCGCCCGAGGCACGCCTGCTGCTGATCGGCCGGGCCCTGCGGGCCTTCACCGACGGCTTTGTGGCCATTCTGCTGCCGGTCTATCTGCTCACGCTCGGGCTCGGCAAGTGGGAAGTCGGGCTGATCAGCTCCGCCACCCTGCTCGGATCGGCGCTGGCGACCCTGGCGGTCGGGCAATGGGGCCATCGCTTTCCGCAGCGCCGGCTGCTCCTCGCCGCCGCCTGGCTGATGGCCGCCACCGGTCTGCTGCTGGCCGGCCTGGGCGGCATCGGCGCCTTCTGGCCGCTGCTGATCGTCGCCTTCGTCGGCACGATGAACCCCAGCTCCGGCGACGTCAGCGTCTTTCTGCCGCTGGAGCATGCGCGGCTGGCCGAATCGGCACAAGGCGAGGCGCGCACCTTCCTGTTCGCGCGCTACACCTTCGTCGGCGCCTTGTGTGCCGCGACCGGTTCGCTGGCGACCGTGATCCCGCAAGTGCTGACTGATGCCGGCCTGGCCCAACTCGACGCGTTGCGCCTGATGTTCGTCGCCTACGGGCTGATCGGTGTCGCGATCTTCGTCCTGTATCGCGCCTTGCCGGACCACCGCGTGCACGAGCAGGCGGCGCCGTCCGCAGCACTGGGGCCTTCGCGCGGCATCGTGATCAAACTGGCGGCGCTGTTCTCGGTCGATGCCTTCGCCGGCGGGTTGATCGTCAATACCTTACTCGCGCTCTGGCTGTTCGAGCGTTTCGACCTCTCACTCGCCGCTGCCGGCCAGTTCTTCTTCTGGGCCGGACTGCTGTCGGCCGGCTCCCAGCTCGCCGCCCCCTGGGTGGCACGCCATATTGGTCTGATCAATACGATGGTGTTCACGCACATCCCGTCCAGCGTCTGTCTGATCCTCGCCGCCTTCGCCGATAGCCTGCCGGCGGCGCTCGCGCTGCTGTTCCTGCGCAGCGCCCTGTCGCAGATGGACGTGCCGACGCGCTCGGCCTTCGTCATGGCGGTGGTAACGCCGGCAGAGCGCGCCGCGGCGGCGAGCTTCACCGCCGCTCCCAGGAGCCTTGCCGCCGCAGCGAGCCCCGCCATTGGCGGCGCCCTGTTCGCCGCTGGCTGGCTGGCGGCGCCGCTGGTTGCCTGCGGCCTGCTCAAGATCGCCTATGACGTTGCACTTTGGCGCGCGTTTCGGAAGCACGAGAAACCCTCCTCTTGAGAGCGCTCGCGCGCAAGCAGATGGGGCGCCTTAGCGTACGATTTTTTCCGAATTCTGCGGGCTGCCCTGCTTGGCCTCGAACTCTCCGCGGCGCCGTTCGGCCTCGTCTGCCGTGGCAGACTGGTAAATCCTCCTCAGGTCAGCCGCCACCTTTACGCGACGCTTCCAGGACACGTAATGCAGGCTCACTTCCGGGTAGGAGCCTAGGCCCATCTCTCTGCGTTTGCCTGGCAGTTGAAAACGCAGTACTCACGATTTTCGACTAGCCGCTTTTACCACTAGTCGAAGTCCGTCTCCCTCTTCGTAGGTGCCAGGTTCTGCGAGGTTCTCGACCTGCTTTGGATTCAGCTTTCCCATTAGGTCACCGCCACATCGGTTCGCCTCTGTCCCCCCACTTGTCCCCCCACTTCACGCTCGGATGGGGTCGAATCTCATCGGATTGGATCGGATTTAGAGATGGCTTAAGCCATTGACTTATCTAGGCTATAAGCTTGTGGTTAGGACTTTATAGTGTTTTTTTGGAGCATAAAAAAGCCGGCTTGTGGCCGGTTTTTAGGGGGTGGTCAGGGCTTATTTTTGGTAAGCCGCGGCCGCCTTGATGATTTCGGCGCGGGCCGCGTCGGCGTTGCCCCAACCTTCAACCTTGACCCACTTGCCTTTTTCGAGATCTTTGTAGTTCTCGAAGAAGTGCTTGATCTGCTCCAGGAGCAGGGCCGGCAGGTCGGTGTATTCCTTGATGTCCACGTACAGCTGGCTCAGCTTGTCGTGCGGTACGGCGATCAGTTTGGCGTCGCCACCGGCTTCGTCGGTCATGTGCAGCACGCCGACCGGGCGGGCGCGGATTACCGAGCCTGGAGCAACCGGATACGGGGTCACGACCAGCACGTCGAGGGGGTCGCCGTCGTCGGCCAGGGTGTGCGGGATGAACCCGTAGTTGGCCGGGTAGAACATCGGCGTGGCCATAAAACGGTCGACCATCAGGCAGTCGCTGTCGTGATCGATTTCGTATTTGATCGGCGCGTGGTTGGCCGGGATTTCGATGGCGACGTAGATGTCGTTCGGCAGGTCTTTACCGGCCGGAATCTTGCTGTAGCTCATGGGGCGACTCCCTGGGATGGGCCAAAAAAAGTGGCCGGATTATAGGCACATTCCCCAGCGGTTGCTACGCCGGCGTACTTAGCCATTGGTCGCGCAGTGACCTACTTCGGGCGTAATGCGGTAGTCCGGGTGAGCCGCTTGCAGGTCGTGCAGGCGCGCCAGCGGTTGTTGTCGGTAGAACAGTGCGAGTTGCGCGTACACCGCCGGGAGGGCCTCGGCGAGCAGATCCGGGGCGCTGAAGAAGTATTCGCTGGTCACGGCGAAAAACTCCGCCGGGTTTTCCGCCGCGTAGGGGTCTATCGCGGTTTCGCCGTCAGGGTTGGCATCCAGCTCGGCATTCAGCTGATCAAAGGCGCCCTGCATGGCACTGGCCCACTCGCCGACGCGCATGTCACGGTGCAGTGGCGGCAGGCCGTTGGCATCGCCATTGAGCATGTCGAGCTTGTGCGCCAGTTCGTGGATCACCAGGTTGTAGCCTTCCCAGCCGCCGCTGGCCTGCACGCCCGGCCAGGCGAGAATCACCGGGCCCTGCTGCCAGGCTTCGCCGCTGTGTTCGCCATCCCACTCATGCACCACGCCGCTGGCGTCGCGGTGGCGTTGCGGGCTGACGAAGTCGTCCGGGTACAGAACGATCTCATGAAAGCCCTGGTACCAGTTCAGCTCGGCCAGGTGCAGCAACGGCAGCTCGGCTTGCGCCGCCAGGGCCAGCCGATCGACCTCGTCGAGTTCGACCCCGGGCAGGGCCGTCAGGTGTTTGCGGTGTAGAAACAGCACCGCGCGCTCGCGCAGGCGTTGTTCTTCGGCCTCCGTCAGGCCGTCGAGAATCGGCAGGCGTCGGCGCACCGTGGCCCAGGTGGTGGGCTCGATCGGGTGGCGGGCAAGGATGCGCTGGCGGCGCCAGGCGCGGAACGACCACATGCTGAGGCGACTCCGGGAATCAGGCAGACCACCTTAAGCGCGGACCGCACAGGCGACAAGCCGCGCCGACTCGGCATAAAGGCTGCAAAGGACAAGGCAGTCGCGTTGAGGAGGGACTGCCAATGTCGATAGAGCGCATGGATCATCGTGCCGTCAGCCTGGTGCAGGGCCACGGTATCGACCTGCCGGCCCAGGCGGCGCGGGCGCGGGCGATGTGGTTGGCGGGGCGTCAGGGGCGCTCGCCGGTGCTGTTGGTGGCATTGCTCTGGGCACGCGAGTGCCCTGATGTGGTGCAAGCCCTGGAGCATTATCTGGATGCGCTGTTTGCCGACTATCGCTGCACGCCGGAAGGCTGGAGCGAGACGCAGGCGGCGCGTCAGGTGCTGGCGGCGCTCAACCAGCAGCTGTTTCGCCGTCAGCAAAGCGGCCGCAGCATCCCGCAGTTGGATGCCGGCGTGTTGCTGCTGCAGGACGGCGAGGCGCAGTTCCTGCAGGCCGGTGCGATTGGCCTGTTGCGTTACCACGGCGGCAGCTTGCAGAGCCTGGTGGGTCGCGACGGGATGCAGTTGGGCATGCAGGCCGAATTGGCGCTGGTGCAGCACAGCTTGCCGCTGACTGTGGGCGAAGCGCTGCTGTTGGCGCCGCAGCCGTTGCTTGGCGTGGCCGATTTGCAGGGTTTTCGCAGCGCTTGCCAGGCACTCAGTCGCGAACGTCTGCCGGCGCTGCTGAGGCCATTGCTGCAGGCTCCTGGCGCGGCCGTGCTGCTGTTGCCTGGGGCGCCCGAGAGCCTGCCGCCAGCGGCGCCGCGCGAACAGTGGCCGGCGCTGCGCGAGGCCGTTGTGGGCATGCAGCTGGACGGTTGGACGCTGCTGGGCGAGTGTCCGTTCGGCCCGCCCAGGCGCTTGTTTCGCGCGTGTGACGAGAGTGGTCGCGAGGCCTTGCTGTGGCTGGCCGAGCAGGCGGCCGACGATGCCTTCTGGCAGCGCGAGTGGGCGTTGCGGCGCAGCCCGCTGGCCAGTTTGCCGCAGGTATTGTCTTCCCACCGGCCACGGCATCACGCCTTTTTATTGTTCGAGCTGCCGCCACCAGGCATGCGCAGCCTGGCGGATTGGGCGGCGGCCCATGGCCCGCTGGATGGAGCATGCGTGCTGGCCCTGCTCGAGCAGGCGATTGCGGCCGTGCGTGCGTTGCAGCGCCGCGGCATGCAGGGACTGTGGCTGAACCCACGGCATATGTTGATCGGCGAGGGCGGTCGCTTGTTGCTGTTGCCGGAATACGCCGCGCTGCTGCCGGGCGTGCCGCGGCAGCGCCTGCCGGCCGAGGCGATCCCGTTGGCGCCGGAATTGCGTGGCACCCAGCCGGTGGATGGCCACGCCGATCAGTTCGCCTTGGCGGCCCTGGCCTATTGGCTGCTCAGTGGCCAGTGGCCGGAAGTGGCTCGGGAGGAAGGTGGGCCGTTGAGCCGCTATGTGCCGTTGGCGAACTTCACCGCGCGCTTGCCGGCGGGGTGGGATGGCGTCTTGGCGCGCGCCCTGGCGTCGCAGCCGGCTGCGCGTTTCGAGGCTCTGTCGGCGTTTCAGCAGGCCTTGCAGCGGCCCTTGCAGGCGGCGTTGTCAGTGGCGCCGCGGCGCCCCCAAACACACGCTTGGCGCCTGGCCGTGGTGGGCGTGCTGCTGGTGCAGTTGACGCTGGGCTTGTGGCTGAGTGTGAGTGGCCTGGCGGGATGACGGCGGGCGCCGATCAGCGCGCGCCAAAATGCTGGCCGGCGAATGCGCGGATGGCGCTGGCCTGTTCCAGGCGGGCTTGCGCGACCATTTGTTCGATCCGTCCGCTACGGTGCAAGGTGCGCAGGCTGCGATCGATGCGGGCGTTGAGTTGCTGGCCATCGAGCCTGCTGCGCGGCACCAGGACATACAGCGGTTTGACTGCCAGCGGCTGTTCGATGAACTCCAGGCGTTCGCGCAGTGCCGGTGCATGGCGCGCCAGCAGGTGATAGCCGGTGTAGCGGTCGACCACCGCCAGGTCGAGGCGTCCGCGCAGGAGTTTTTCCAGATTCTGCCAGTCGTGGGTGACCACTTCCTTGTGCAGGTAATCGGCGTGGTCGAAATCTTCGCGGTTGACGTAGCCGCGCACCACGCCGATGCGATAGGGGCGCAGGCTGTCGAGGTCGGTAAACGCGATGGCCTGGTCGCGGCGGCGGAAAAACCCGAGTTGCGAATCGAGCAACGGCATCGAGGTGTGGAACAGCGCGGCGCGCTCCGTCGACAGATAGGCCGGCATCAACGCGTCATAGCGTCCGGCGCTGGCATCGTTGAGCGCGCGTTGCCAGGGCAGAAACACCAGTTCGGCCTGCATGCCTTCGAGCGCCAGGGCTTCATGCAGAATGCGCGCGGCTAAACCTTGGCCGGGCAAGTCGGCGCCGACGTAGGGGGACCATTCGAGGGTGGCGATACGCAATGTCTCGGCCTGCACCAGGCTGGCGCAAACATTCAGGCAAAGGCCGCCGATCAGGCGATACAGGCGATGTAGTGACATGCACACAGCTGTATCACTGGCGATACAGCTGTGTAAAGCCGCGCGGACGGCGGTCAGTCGCCGTTGATGGGCAGCACGTAGTTCTTGAACTGCTCGTCTTCGACGAAACCGATGGACTCGTAGACCTTCTGCGCCACCTCGTTATCGCGGCTGGTGGCGACGCGCATGCGCACGGCGTTGGTTTCCTTAGCCATTTTCTTCGCGGTTTGCAGCAGGCGGTCGGCGACCAACTGGCGGCGGGCGTCTTCGGCCACGTAGATGTCGTTGAGAATCCACACGCGTTTGAGCGACAGCGAGGAATAGCTGGGGTAGAGCTGGCAGAAGCCCATCAGCTTGTCGTCGTCATCGGCCAGGGCCAGGTAGATCACCGATTCCTTGCGGCGCAGACGGGTTTCCAGAAACTTGCGCGACGAATCGGGGAAAGACAGTTCGCCATAGAACTCACGGTATTTGACGAACAGCGGGGTCAGCAGGTCCAGGTGCTCCAGGGTGGCTTGGACGATGCGCATGGCGGGCCTCGACTTCAATGGGATGGGCTGCTTCGGCAATGCAGGTGCTATGCCAGCGACGCACCGATGCTGCCTAAAGCTTTTGGAAAGCGCAATCCAAGCAAGCGTTTGATTTGCCCGTTGCTGGCCTAGACGTAAGGCTAAGGCCGCGCCTGAGGCGTTGAGCCCGCGGCTGTTGTAGGCGCGAATCATGGCCGTGACCCGACAGATAACCGAGGATGAACTGCGCCGCGAGGCGCTGTTCTGGGCGGATGATTGCGACCTTTCTCGTAGCGGTGCGGTCGAACCGCGGCGGCTGAGGCATAGGCCGCGCCAGGGGCCGCTGTGCTAACCTGCGGCCAGTTTTTATCGGGCGCGATTTGCCCGCTTCGAGGACCTTATGCACATCCATATTCTCGGTATCTGCGGCACCTTTATGGGCTCGCTGGCCGTGCTGGCCAAGGAGCTGGGCCACCGCGTGACCGGCTCCGACGCCAATGTCTACCCGCCCATGAGCACCCAGCTGCAAGCCCAGGGCATCGAATTGACTCAGGGTTACGACGCCGCGCAACTCGACCCCGCACCGGATCTGGTGGTGGTCGGCAACGCCCTGTCGCGCGGCAACCCGGCGGTGGAATATGTGCTGAACCAGGGCTTGCCCTATGTCAGCGGCCCGCAATGGCTGGCCGACCATGTGCTGCAGGGCCGTTGGGTGCTGGCGGTGGCCGGCACCCATGGCAAAACCAGCAGTTCGAGCATGCTGGCCTGGGTGCTGGAGCATG
This sequence comes from Pseudomonas sp. UBA2684, assembly GCA_002354655.1. GTDB lineage: Bacteria > Pseudomonadota > Gammaproteobacteria > Pseudomonadales > Pseudomonadaceae > Aquipseudomonas. Next base: position 225,395 of record DELY01000050.1, on the reverse strand, counting down.
CCGGCATGAGCCCGGGCTTTCTGATTGGCGGCGTGCCGCAGAACTTCGGGATTTCCGCGCGCCTGGGTGGCACGCCGTTCTTCGTGGTCGAGGCCGACGAATACGACAGCGCCTTCTTCGACAAGCGCAGCAAGTTCGTTCACTACCGCCCGCGCACCGCGATCCTGAATAACCTGGAGTTCGATCACGCGGACATCTTTCCCGATCTGGCGGCCATCGAGCGGCAATTCCACCATCTGGTGCGCACCATTCCGGGCGACGGCCTGATCATTCATCCGACCACCGAGCCTGCGCTCAAGCGGGTGATCGAGATGGGCTGCTGGACGGAGGTAGCAACCACCGGCGAAGGCGGTCAGTGGCAGGCGCGTTTGCTTAGCGCCGACGGTTCGCGCTTCGAGGTGAGCTTCGCGGGCAAGCTTGCCGGCACCGTGGATTGGCAGCTGACCGGCCAGCACAACGTGGCCAACGCCCTGGCGGTGCTGGCGGCGGCGCGGCATGTCGGCGTGGTGCCGGAGCTGGGCATCGCCGCGCTGTGCGGCTTTATCAACGCCAAGCGACGCATGGAGAAGGTTGCCGAAGTGAAGGGCGTGACCATCTTCGATGACTTCGCCCACCACCCTACGGCGATTGCCACCACCCTCGATGGCCTGCGCAAGCGCATCGGCGACGCCAAACTGATCGCCATCGTTGAGCCGCGCTCCAACTCGATGAAGCTCGGCGCCCACCGCGATGGCTTGCCCGAGTCCGTGGTGCAGGCCGATTCGGTGTACTGGTACGCCCCCGCTAATCTCGGTTGGGACCTGGCGGCCACGGTGGCCAGCTCCACAGTGCCGACCCAGGTTTGCGACTCCCTGGAGGCGATCATTGCCGGGGTCAAGGCCGAAGCCGCGCCGGGCACCCAGGTGGTGGTGATGAGCAATGGCGGCTTTGGCGGCTTGCATGGCAAGCTGGCTGTGGCCCTGGCCGGCTAATCGCCAATTCTAGGATGGGTTGAGCGCAGCGATACCCATCAGCCATCGGCTCGATGGGTATCGTTCAACGCAGCATAAGCAAGCGCAGCAGCTTTGAGAGTGAATTTATGAGCGGTCCTGAACGCATTACCTTGGCCATGACCGGCGCCTCCGGCGCGCAGTACGGCCTGCGCCTGCTCGATTGCCTGGTGCAGGAAGAGCGCGAGGTGCATTTCCTGATCTCCAAGGCGGCGCAGTTGGTCATGGCCACCGAGACCGACGTCAGCCTGCCGAGCAAACCGCAGGCCATGCAGGCGTTCTTGAGCGAGTACACCGGCGCCGCGCCGGGGCAGATTCGCGTGTACGGTAAGGAAGACTGGATGGCCCCGGCGGCCTCCGGTTCCGGTGCGCCGACGGCCATGGTGGTGGTGCCGTGTTCCACCGGTACGTTGTCGGCCATCGCCACCGGCGCCTGCAACAACCTGATCGAACGCGCCGCCGATGTGGCGCTGAAAGAGCGCCGGCAGCTGATTCTGGTGCCGCGCGAGGCGCCGTTCTCCAGCATCCACCTGGAGAACATGCTCAAGCTGTCGAATATGGGGGCAATCATTCTGCCGGCTGCACCGGGCTTCTACCATCAGCCGCAGACCATCGATGACCTGATCGACTTCGTCGTGGCGCGCATCCTCAATTGCCTGAACATTCCCCAGGACATGCTGCCGCGCTGGGGCGAACACCATCAGGTCAGCGGCGATGAGTGAGCGGGCGGTGCAGGCGAGCACGCGATGGGTGACGCCTTTGGCTAAGCCATCCTACCGACTGGCTTGCCTGGCGCTTGTGTTGTTGTGCAGCGGTTGCGCCAGCGTGCGCACCCTGGATGCGGCCAAGCCGGGGGCGCCGGTGATCTACGCCGGCACCCGCCTGGATTGGTATGCGCTGAACGGTGGCTGTTGCCCACTGGAGCGCTTTGGCGCCGAGGCGCCGACATACGCGGCACTCGATCTGCCGGCCAGCGCGTTGCTCGATACCTTGTTGCTGCCGTTCGCCGTGGCCGTCGAGTTGGGCGTGGGCCTGGGCGTCAGTGGCGGGCTGTAAAACCGCCCGTTACCAGTGCTTGCACCAGCGGTTCCAGCGATACAGCACGCGGGCGAACAGGTTGTACGCCCCGCGCGCCAGCAGGTGAATGCCCGGTAGCCGCAGCAGGCGCGCCAGCCAGCGCTGGCGCGGCGACTGCTGGAACAGCGCGGCGAAGGCGTCGACGCCAACCGTGATCTGACCGGCACTGTCCTGCACGTGCAGGCGCTCGCGTACCTGTTCCAGGTCACTGCCGAGCGCTGCGGCCGCCTGCGGGTTGTGGTGCACGTCGATCCACTCGATGGGGCAGCTGCCGCCGGCCTGCATGCGCTGGCGCTGACCGTCGATACCGGCTTTGCACACCGGGCAGGCGCTGTTGTAGAAGACCTTGAGTGGGCGCATGGGTGTTCCTCAGGCCGTCGCCGCCGGCCATTTCTCCAGAAGGTACGCCGGCCCCGGCTTGCCGAACAGGTAGCCCTGGAATTTGTGACAGCCCAGTTGCAGCAAGGCATCGCGCTGCGCCATGGTTTCCACGCCCTCGGCGGTTACCGCCAGGTTGAGGTTGTCGCCGAGGGCCACGATGGTGCGCACGATGGCGGCATCGTTGGGTTCGCTGAGCAGGTCCTGGACGAACGAACGGTCGATCTTCAGGTGATCCAGGGGCAGGCGCTTGAGGTAGCTGAGCGACGAGTAGCCGGTGCCGAAGTCATCCAGCGAAAGACGCACGCCTCGGCTTCTGAGGTGGCCCATCTTGACGATCATGGCCTCCACATCTTCCACCAGATGGCTCTCGGTCAGCTCCAGCTCCAGGCGCGCGGGGTTGGCGCCGCTTTCTTCCAGGGCCGCCAGGACGTCGTCGATGAAGTCGCGGTGGTGGAATTGCCGGGCGCTGACATTGATCGCCAGGGTCAGCTGCGCCAGTTCGGGGTGTGTGGACCAGGCCACTAGTTGGTGGCAGGCGCTGTGCAGAACCCAGCGGCCCAGCGGCAGGATCAGCCCGGTGCTTTCCGCCAGCGGAATAAAATCGGCCGGCGCCACCAACCCACGGCTGGGGTGTTGCCAGCGGATCAGGGCCTCGGCGCCAAGCAGCCGGCCATGCCGGTCGACCTGTGGCTGGTAATGCAGGATGAAGTGGCGGTCGCTCATGCTTTGCCGCAAATCGCTTTCCATGCTGGCGCGCGAGCTGACTTCGGCCTGCATCTCGGGGTTGAAGAAGCGCAGGCTGTTGCGTCCGGCGGACTTGGCTTCGTACATCGCCAGGTCGGCGCGCTTGAGCACCTCGTCGACCGTGCTGTGGCCCTCGGAAAACAGCGCCACGCCGATGCTGGCGGTGCTGGTATGGCTACGTTGTTGCAGCGTGTAGGGCAGCGCCAGGGTCTGCAGGATCTTGCCGGCAACGGTTTCGATTTGCTGCATGGCGGTGCCGGGGTGCGTGCTCAAGCCTTCCAGCATCAGCACGAATTCGTCGCCGCCGAGGCGCGCCAGGGTGTCCTCCTCACGCACATGGCTGCTCAACCGTTGGGCCACCTGGGTCAGCAACTGGTCGCCCATGTCGTGGCCGAGGGTGTCGTTGAGGTCCTTGAAGTTATCCAGGTCGATGAACAGCAACGCGCCTTCGAGTTGGCTGCGCGCGTGCTGGGCCAGGGCGTGCTGCAAGCGGTCGAGCAGCCGGCGGCGGTTGGGCAGGCCGGTGAGCGGGTCGTAGAAGGCCAGGCGATTGATCTGTTCGAGGTTCTTCTTGTGTTCGGTGATGTCGGTGGAGATGCCGCAGAGCATATAGATGCGTTGGTCGGGGTGGAGCAACGGCAGTTTGACCGAGAGGAACGTGCGCTCGCTGCTGCCGTCCAGGCTGCGGTTGGTTTCCTCTTTCTCCACCCGTTCGCCGAGGCGTAATACGCGGCTGTCGTTGTGTTGCAGGTTGGCGGCGGTGAGGGCATCGAAGAACGCGTCGTCGGTCTGCCCGACGACGCGTTCCAGCGGCTGCCCGAACAGCTCGCAGACCTTGCGGTTGGCGTACTGGTACCGCAGCTGTGGGTCCTTGATGTAGATGTACGCCTCGACGCTGTCGAGAATGGTGTTCAGGCGCTGTTCGCTGGCCTTGAGGTGACGGGTCTTTTCCGCCACCTGGCGGCGCAGCAGCAAGGCGCCGCCGCTGGTCGTCAACAGCAGGGCGGCGAGCGTCGCCAGGCCCCACCACAGGCTGCTGGGGATCAGCAGTTTGGGGCGCTCGCCGCCCCAGCGCTGCAGTGTCTGGTAGTAGAGCGAGGATGAGTTGCTTTGCCAGCTGAGGAGGTGACGGTCGATGGCGCTCAGCAGATCGGCGTTGTGCCCTTTGCGCGTGGCGTAGAACAGCTGGGTCGGCTGAAACATGATGGGCGCGCTGCGCATCTGGAAGTGCGGGGCATGGAAGTCGCCAAAGCGGTGGTTGGCCACCACGGCCTCGGCCTGTCGATTGGCGACCAGCTCGAAGCCTTGCTCCAGGCTCTCCAGCGCAATCAACTCGGCCTCCAGGCCAAAGCTGTCGAGCAGGGCCCTGAGGTAGGTCTGCTGGATGGAACCATCCAGCACGGCAATGCGTTGGCCCTGCAAGTCCAGTATCGATTTGAGGCGGGCGTCGTCGCGGCTGTAGAGTTGCGACCAACTGAACAGCGACGGCACCCGGTGGAAGTCCAGTTGCAGCGCGCGGGTTTCGTGGTAGGCGACATCCGGCAGCAGATCGATCTCGCCGCGTTGTGCGAGTTCGAGGCAGTGCTGCCATTCGCAGGGCACCGGTTGCAGGCTCCAGTCTTCCTGGCGGGCGATTTCGCCAAGCAACTCGCCGAGAATGCCGGAGATCTGCCCGTCCTCGTCCAGCAGAATCTTCGGCTCGTTGGCGTACACCCCCACGCGTACATCGCGCGGCTCTGCCCAGGCCGGCAGCGCGAGGCACAGGCAGAGGCTCAGGGCGCCGAGCGGGCCTGCATAAGGAGTGATCAGTGGCAACCGCGAGGGTGGCTTCATGCGCGAACCGGCTTCAATCCGATGAATATATCCAACAACGATAGACAGAATATGCCCCGCGCACCTGCGCCGGCGTGGGGCGTTATGGCGCGTCGCCGATTTCAGTCTGCCCAGCCGGAAAATACGTGGGTCATCGGCTTCGGCCCTTTCAGGTAGCGGGTGTCGAGGGCGCCGATGTGGAAACCGCCGGCGGCGATCAGCGCCGGGATATCGCGGTTGAGGTGGCAGCCGCCGGCCAGGGGTTTCCAGTAGGGCGTCAGGCGGTGCTGCCAGCGCACCACCGGCGCATCGGGCGCCAGACCGTGTTCGCAGAACAACAGGCGTCCGCCGGGCTTGAGTACCCGGCGCATGTCTTTCAGTGCGGCTACGGCATCGGGGATGGTGCACAGGGTAAAGGTGCAGACGATGCTGTCGAAGCTGGCCTCGGCGGCCTGAATCTCGCCCAGCTCCAGGGCGATCATCTCGACCGGGATACCGATACGGGCGGCGCGTGCGTGGGCCAGTTTCTGCATCTCGGCGGACGGGTCGACACCGACAATCGCGCTGACGCGTTGCGCGTCGTAAAACGCCAAGTTCAGCCCGCTGCCGATGCCGATTTCCAGCACCCGGCCCTGGGCCTGCGGGACGATTTTCGCGCGCGCCTTCATCACCGCCCCCATGCCGCAGGCGAAGTCGATCAGGTGCGGCAGGATATAGCGCTCATACAGGGGCATGACGGGCTCCCGGCGGGTCAGGCGTCGTCGCCGCTGTCAGCGTCGCTATTGTCGCCACTGATGGCGGCAAAGCACTTGATCCGGTGCTGTTCCTCGCCGTTGGTCAGGCACCAGCTGTCGCTCGCCGCATCGAAGGTCGCTGCCATCACCTGGGCCAGGGAAAACTGCCAGTGACGCCGATCGCGACCGTCGATGCATTCGATGCTCAGCAGTACGTGTTCCTGGCTGCCAGCGCTGGCCGAGCCGGCGCTGACCTGGGCCAGCAGTTCTTTATCCAGGTTGAACTGCCAGGCGTAGAGGTCGTCGATTTCCAGCATGTCGGCAGCCTCAAGGGCTTCGACCAAGCTGTTATGGGATGTGCTCATGGGTGGGCTCGATGAGGGGGTTAGCGGCCGAGGCGGCGCAACTGGTCGGACTCTACCACGCGCACGCCGTCTTCTTCTTCCAGGGCCAGGCGCCAGAGTGCGCGCGCCAGCACGGTGGCCTCAATGCCGCGGTACTTGCCCGGCAGCCAGCGCATCAGCGGTGCGGCCAGGCGCTCGCCCAGGCGGAATTCGCTGCGCGGGCCGAGCAGCAGCGATGGCCGCACCAGGGTCAGCTGCGGCCAGCCCTGGGCTTGCAGGGCCAGCTCCGTTTCACCTTTGACGCGGTTGTAAAACACCGCGGACTGCGCATCGGCGCCCAATGCGCTGATCACCAGCAGATGCCGCGCGCCAAGCGCGCGCGCGCGTTCGGCGAAGGCCAGTACCAGGTCGTGGTCGACGGCGCGGAAGGCCTCTTGCGAGCCGGCCTGTTTGATCGTGCTGCCGAGGCAGCAGAATGCGCTGTCGACCCGCCCGCTGAGCTGCGGCAACAGCGCCAGCAACTCGCCCACCGGATTTTCCAGGTGCGGGTGTTCGGCCAACGGCCGGCGGCTTGGCGCCAGCACGCGCGCCACCGTGGGTTCGTTGAGCAGGCGATCCAGCAGGTGTTCGCCAGTCAAACCACTGGCACCTGCGAGAAGGATGTGCTGGGGCGTCAAGTACATAATTTCGAGTCTCCGCTGATATCCATCAGCTTAGTGGCTGGCCGTTGGTTTGTCGGTGGGCGTGGCACTCAGGGCGCGCTTGGCTTGTTGCTCGCGCAGTTCGCGCCAGTGCGTCAATACGGCCTGGGGCGCCCAGATTTGCGGCTCAGAGGCTTCGAAGCCGTCGGCCTGCTCGCGCTCGGCGACTTTCTCCGTGGCCAGGGTGAAGGCGCGTTGTAGATCGTCGGTCTCGTGCAGGGCTTCGGCAAACAGGGCGCGGCCGAAATAGGTGAAGTCGTTTTCTTCCGAACAGCCGAACGACACCCGGTCGGCGCGCGCGGCGGTCATCACCAGGGTCTTGTCGTCCTTCAGCAGCGGAATGAAGCCGCCGGAGTAACAGGCCGAGATCACCAGCACTTTGTGTCGCTCGCGCAGCGGTGTCAGCAGGGCGGCCAGTTCGCTGGCTGGCAGATCGGCCAGTTGCAGGCGCGGCTGGTCGAGGTTCAGCTCGTGCTGGCGCGAGCCGTGGCTGGTCAGGTAGATGAAAATCAGGTCTTCCGCGCCGCTGCGCTCGGCCAGCGCCTGCACCGCGCGGGTCAGGCTTTCACGGGTCGCCAGCGGGCGATCGGCGAGGTGGTCGCGGTGGTTGGCCAGGGTGATGTTGCCGTGGGCGGCAAAGCGGGTGTCGAGCAGTTGCGCGACGTAATCGGCCTCGCGCAGGAACACGCTTTGCTTGCCGTCGCCGGCCAGGGTCAGGCTGTACAGCTCAATCTGCGGGGTTGAGGCAGGCAGGCCAGCGATGGCCGCATCGAGCAGCCGGCCTTGCTCCAGCAGGCCGAGCTCCAGCGGGTCGGGCAGTAAACGCTGGTGTTCGTCACGCAGACGTTGGCCGCGCAGCCAGGTGCCGCTGTGCACGCTGCCGTCGGCGCGCGTCAGGCTGCCGCTGCCGGCGTATTCGCCCTGGGCGAAGTGGCCCTCGTAGACACTGCCGTCGGCCAGGCTCAAGTGACCTGCGCCGTGGTAGTTCCAGTCGCGGAACTGGCCGCGGTAATGGCTGCCGTCGGCGCCCTGGAACTGGCCCGCGCCGCTCAGTGCGCCGTCGACGAACTGGCCGCTCCAGACGTCGCCGGCGGCGCTCTGATAGCGGCCCTTGCCGTGGAACAGGCTGTTGTGGAATGTGCCGCTGTACAGCTCGCCGTCAGCGCCTTGGTAGCTGCCCATGCCATGCAGCTGGCCGTTGTTGAATTCGCCGCTGAGCTGGTTGCCGTATTCGTCGCGGCGCACGCCCTGGCCGTCGGGTTGGCCGTTGCGGAACTGCCCCTGGAAGCTGCTGCCGTCGGCGTTCGTCAGGGTGCCCAGGCCGTCGAACGCATGGTTTTTGAATTGGCCGCGATAAACCTGGCCCTGCTGTTCGAGGCTGCCTTCGCCGGCAAAGCGGCCGTCGACGAAGCCGCCGCTGTAGGTGCTGCCATCGCTTTGCCGCAGGGTGCCTTGGCCATGCCGCGCGCCTTGCTGAAATTCACCGACGTAGTGTTCGCCATGTGCGCCGTGCCATTCGCCGGCACCGTGCAGTTGGCCGTCTTTGAAGCTGCCGGCGAACCAGCTACCGTTGCGGTAGTCCAGGCGTCCGGGACCTTGCAGCAGGCCGTCGACCACCGCGCCGCGATAGCGTCCGCCGTCGGGCAGGATGGCATCGGGCGGCAACAGGGGTTCGCCGTCGCCGCAGGCGGCAAGTAGCAGGGCAAGGCTCAGCGGAGCCAGGGTGACGAGGCGGCGCATGACGAGCATCCAGATAGAATGGTTGCTGGGAGTATGCCGTAAAGCAGGCGATGAGCGGTGCGCGGGTGTGCACGCGCAATGCACAACGGGGCATGCAATCGGGTGATTGCATGCCCCGTTGCCGGTGCTGGGGTCAGACGAAGCAGAGGGTCAAGGGTTCGGCGATATAGGCGGGTTTTTCCTGGCCTTCGATCTCCAGCACGGCGCGCGCCTTGAGCAGCCATTGACCGGGGTTTTTCTCGTTGGCGTCGGTCAGGGTGACCACCAGGCGAACCTTGGAGTTGACCTTGACCGGCTGGATGAAGCGCACGCTGTCGAGGCCATAGTTGACCGCCATTTTCAGGCCCTGGGGCATGATCATGATGTTTTCCATCAGCAGCGGGATCAGCGACAGTGAGAGGAAGCCATGGGCGATGGTGCTGCCGAACGGCGTCAGCTTGGCTTTTTCCGGATCGACGTGGATGAACTGGTGGTCACCGGTGCATTCGGCGAACTGGTTGATGCGCTCCTGGTCGATGGTCAGCCAGTCGGAACGTCCAAGTTCCTTGCCTACATAGTCTTGCAGTTGTGCGACGGGTACTAACGGCATAGTTCCTCCTTGAGGAGACGGGGTGTTTATTGTTTTTCGTGGCAAACCGCTCTTGCCTAAGATCATCACGGGTCGCGCGCTGGGTCAAGCGCGCAGCGCCCTGCTGAATAGCGGGTTATAGGCGAGCGATTTGCCAGCCTATAATGGTCGCCGTTCGCCCAGGCACCGAGAGTGCCTAGGCTGGTGTTCGATGCGCTCGCTGGTGGCCTCGTCGCGATGCCGGCCATCACCTGAATTGGAGAGTTTCCATGCTGTTACGCGGCCTGTCCTGGCTGGTGTTGTGCCAGTTGCTCGGTACTGCGCTCAACGTTTTGCTGCTGCCAATGTTGCCGGGGCCAATCATCGGCATGTTGTTGCTGTTCGTCTTTTTGCTGGTCCGGGGCGACGTCGGCGAGCCCTTGCAGATGGCCGCCGGCAGCCTGCTCAAATACCTGCCGTTGCTGCTGGTGCCGCCGGCCGTGGGGGTGATGGCGTACGCCGAGGCTATCGTCGCGGACTTCTGGCCGGTGGTCGGCGCGCTGGTGGTGTCGCTGGTGCTCTCGGTGGTCTTTGCCGGCTGGATGATGCAAAAGTTGATCGAGCGCCAACAGCGCCAGCGGGAGGACGTATGACGCTCGACTGGTATGGCGCCTGGCAGGCGGTCACGCATCACCCGTTGTTTGGTGCCGGAGTGACCTTGGGCGCCTACCAGCTGGCGATTGCCGCCTATGAAAAGACCCGCTGGGTGCTTTTGCAGCCGGTGCTGGTGTCGATGTTGATCGTCATCGGCGTGTTGCTGCTGTGCGGCCTGAGCTTTGCCGAATACAAAGTCAGCGCCGAAGCCCTGACCCTGTTCCTCGGGCCGACCACTGTGGCCTTGGCGGTGCCGCTGTTTCTCAACCTGCGGCGGATTCGCCAGTTGTTCTGGCCGACCATCCTGACCCTGTTCATTGGCGGTAGCGTGGCGACGCTGCTCGGTGTGGCCTGCGCCTGGTGGTTCGGTGCCGAGCACATCATGCTGATGAGCATGGCGCCCAAGTCGGTGACGTCGCCGATCGCCATGTTGGTGGCCAACCAGATTGGCGGTATCGCCGCGCTGGCCGCGGTGTTCGTGATGATCACCGGGGTGGTTGGGGCGATCCTCGGGCCGTCCTTGCTGCGGGTCTGCGGTGTACGTCACCACGCCGCGCTGGGCATGGCGCTGGGCATGACCGCGCACGCGGTCGGTACCGCCCGGGCGATGCAGGAGAGCGAGGAGTGCGGCGCCTTCGCCGCGTTGGCGATGAGTTTGATGGGCATGGTCACGGCGGTGTTGTTGCCGTTGGCGATTGTCTTACTGGCATGAGGACGACGCGATGAACCTGCCATTGTTTCCGCTGAATACCGTGCTGTTCCCCGGCTGCATGCTCGACCTGCAGATTTTCGAGGCGCGCTATCTGGACATGATCAGCCGCTGCATGAAGCAGGGCGAAGGCTTTGGCGTGGTCTGCATCGTCGAGGGCGCGGAGGTCGGCGAAGCCGCCGAGCGTTTTGCCGCGGTGGGCTGCGAGGCGCGCATCAGTGATTTTCAGCAGCGACCCAACGGCTTGCTGGGGATTCGGGTCGAGGGTGGGCGGCGGTTCAAGGTGCAGCGCGCCCAGGTATTGCCCGACCAACTGACCATGGCCGAGGTCGACTGGTTGGACGAGGCGTCGCCGTCGCCGTTGCGTGCCGAACATGCCGATTTGCTCGCGCTGCTCAGCGCCCTGGCCGAGCACCCGCTGGTGGCCGCGCTGGGCATGAGCGAGGCGGTCAACGACCAGTCGGCATTGGCTAACCAACTGGCCTACCTGCTGCCTCTGGCGCCCGAGCAGAAACTCCAACTGCTGGCCCTCGACGCGCCGCAGGAGCGTTTGGTCCTGCTGCAAGCCTTGCTCGATCAGTTGCAGGGTGAGGGCTAGCAGGCCGTTGAAAACGACCTGCGTTGCCGGTGCGGCGTTATTTGAGACGGCACACGCCTGGCCTGTGCGGTTGTTTCAATAGCGGTACAGCAGTATCCCTTCCGACAGTTGCCAGGTGGCGATGGCGCCGAGCAGCCCGATGCACGCCGGCAGGATCAGCCACCAGGCTTTTGCCGGCAGCGCGCTCAGCGCGGTTTGCCATTGCGTCAGGCCCAGGCTGAGGGCGCACAGACCGCCGGCCAACAAAGCGCCCGCGATGATGTCGCTGGGCCAATGCACACCCAGGTACACCCTGGACAAGGCAATCGCCAGCGCCGGTAGTGCTGCCAAGAGTAACCAGGTCAGGCGCAGGCGTGCCGGTTGGCCACGGCCGGCCAGTACGCCGAGCACCAGAAAGAAGGCGAACGCCGCCGAGCTGTGACCGCTGGGAAAGCTGAAACTGCTCAGCGGTTCCAGCAAAACCTCCGGCCGGTGGCGCGCGAACAGGGCTTTGAGGGCACCGTTGGCCAGAGCCGTGCCCAGTAGGGCGCTGCCCGCGAACATCGCCGCGCGCCATTGCCGGGCCACCAGCAGCAACAGACAGAGCAACACGCCCGCGGCCAGTTGCGTGGAGAAATCGCCGAGGCGGGTGATCAGCACCATCAGGCTATCGAGGCTGGCGCTGCGTTGTTCCTGAACCAGGGCGAGCAGGCCCTGGTCGAGCTGGCTGAGGTGTGGCCAGCCGATGAACAGACCGAGCAACAGCAGCAGGCTCAGGCCGGCGGCGATCAGGCTGGCGTGGCGTTGTTCGCGCAGGCTGCTCTGCACGCTGATCACCAGCAGCAGAGCCAGGCCGCCGGCGAGCAGCGCGGCTTGCGACCAGAAGCCTTCCGGTAGGGGCAGGCGCAGCGCCGCGCCAGTGGCCCAGCCCGGCAGCATATAGGCCACCGCCCAGCCGGCGGCGGCGAGCATGCTGACCGCGATAAAACGTCCGAGCGGCATGTTGAGCATGCCGGCGACCATCGGCAGCATCGGGCGCAGCGGGCCGATATAGCGGCCGACCAGCAGGCTGGCGACGCCATAGCGCTGGAAGTAGTTTTCGGCCCCGGCCAGCCATTGCGGGTGCTGGCGCAGCCCCGGCAGGCGCCGGATGTCCTGGTGGAAGTAACGCCCGGCCGCGTACGACAGGGCGTCGCCGAGCAGGCCGCCGCAGTAGGCCAGGGCCAGGGTTTGCCAGAGTGTCAGCGCGCCGTTGCCGGCCAGCACGGCGACGGCGAACAGCAAAATGGTGCCTGGCACGACGATCCCGGCAATTGCCAGGCATTCGATACAAGCGATCAGGAAAATTGCCAGGCCCAGCCACTGTGGGTTGGCGGCCAGCCAGGTGGTCAGCGTGTCGAGCCACTGGCTCATTGGTGCGCATCCTCGGGATGGAGTAGGTGGTAGTCGCGGCCTTCGACCTGGCCACGGCGCAGCGGGTTGCGCGTGCACTGGCGGGCAAAGGCGGCGTCGACGAAACGGTAGGGCAGGTGTTCGTCGCGCCCGGCGGGAATGCCCAGGCGAGTGGTCTGCACAACGGGAGTGGGATGCTCGCCAACGTCGTCGACGAACAGGCGCTGCGTATCGAAACGTTGCGCATCCCAGTCCGTGACTTTCAGGCCGAGGGCCCTGCACAGCAAGGTCTGCCCGGCGCACAGCCGCTCCAGCGGGCGCGGCAAGCCGTGGGCGTCCGGGTTGTTGGCGTGCATCTGCGCCAGGCTGGCGGCGTCCGAATGACGGTCGAGCCAGGGCGCCGCGGATTTGATCAGCACGGCATTGCCTGGCCCCTGCGCGCTGAAATTCAGCGAGTCGCCACCGCGTGCGTAATACATATAGATGTGCCCGCCATCGAGAAACAGCGCGCGGCGTTTCTCGGTGTAGCCCAGCGAGGCGTGGCTGCCCTTCTCTGCGCAGTAGTAGGCCTCGGTCTCGATGATCCGCGCGGCCAGCCAGTGCTCGCCGACGCGGTGGCGAATCACCTTGCCGAGCAGTTCGCGGGCGAGCAGCCGCGCGTCGCGGTCGAAAAAGCTCGCCGCCAGAGGCTGGGCCGTTGGCCAGGGCAAACTAAGGATGGGTTCGTGTGGCATGTGGTGTCACCGCTCGGCGGCAGGGCATAGGCTGGGCGCGATCATAACAATAAGAGCCTTAAGCATGTCTGAACGTGCCCGCGTCAGCAGTGCGCATATCAGCCCCAGTGCGCATTACACCGGTTATGTCTGGTACCGCCATCAGTTGGCCGAACCGGCTTTCGTCACCGCGTTCGGGCGCCTTGTGCACGGCTTGTTGGCGCCGATCGCCTGGGGCGCGCGGGTCGGTTTCGGCCTGGACATCGAGCATATTCTGCTGCAACGGCATTTACAGATCGATGCGCAGCTGACGGCGGCTATCGAGCAGGGCGGCGTGCGCCAGGTGGTTGAAATCGCCTGTGGCTTGTCGCCGCGGGGGCGGCGTTTCAGCGCGCGTTATCCTCAGTTGCAGTACCTCGAGGCTGACCTGCCGGCGATGGCCGCGCGTAAGCGTCTGCTGCTGCACGGCGAGGGCTGGCTGGATGGGCGCCACCAGGTCAAGGCGGTGGACATTCTCGCCGAGCGCGGTGGCAAGAGCCTGGCGGCCTTGTTCGCCGGCCTCGACCATCGCGAGCCGATTCTGGTGATTACCGAGGGCCTGGTGAACTACTTCGAGTTGCCGCTGATCGAGGCGTTCTGGACGCGTTTGGCCGAGCAGCTCGCGGCATTTCCGCAGGCGACCTATCTGACCGAACTGTACCCGGACCTGCGCGAGCATCCGCGTTATCGGCAGCTGCGCTGGGGCGTGGATTTGGTGGGCCGGCTGACTCGCGGTAGCTATCCCCTGCATTACCGCAATGGTGAAGAGATTGTCGCCGGCTTCAAACGCTGCGGTTTTCGCCAGGTCGAGGTGTTCGACCCGAGCGCCCAGGCTGCCGCCCTGGGCTTGCAGCCGGCGCGTACGCCGGGGCTGGTGCGGGTTATCCAGGCCAGTCTCTAGCAGGCTACGTTGCCGATACTGGGCTAAAAACGGCCTGCTAGACGCGTCCCCTGAATTCGCCGCGGTGTCCGCGCCGCTGGCGATGTTTGCTTCGGCGCGCGGCGCGCTTACGCGCAGGCGACGGCGGGCAAGGACTGGGCGCTGAATTGGGCGGCTAAAGCGCTGCTGGCTTGGGCGTCGCTGTGTGGGAAGACGAAGGCCAGGCCACTGCCGCTGTGGCGTAACGGCAAGATGGGCTGTGCGGGCAGCTCGCCGTTGAGCAGGTGCCAGCCGCGAACCGGCAGTTGAGAGGGCAGTGCGCCGTGCAGCAATCCGCCGAAAAAGCCCAGTTCGGCGATCTCCACCGACCATTCGCCGGCGTCGCTGTGGCGCAGTCGGGCGCGTCGGTTGCTGGGTGTCAGGCGCGCCTCGTGGCGTTTCTCCAGGTTCAGTAACTGGTGGCGCGCCAGGCGTGTGGCGCCGGCGCTGCGTGGCGGCAGCGTTTCGCCGCGCAGGAACGGGTGGTACAGCGCCGCGCAGGCTGTGCGGCGCTCGAACTGGGCCAGGTGGTCGGCGTTGTGGATCACTGCACAGGTGGCGTCGGCGCAGGCGGCGGCAAAGTGCGCATGTTCCCACGGTTGGGTGAAGTGGTCGTATTCGCCGGCCAGCACCAGGGTCGGACACGCCGGGTGGCCGGCAAACCCCGGAAAATCCAGGAGGCGCTGGCTGTTTTGCCGGTAACGCTCGACTTCGCTCGGCGTCAGGCGCTGCATCTGCCGCAGCAAGGCTTTGCGAAATACCGGGGCAACCCCGGTCTCGTGCAGGCGCAGCGGGTTGAGCAGGCCGGTCAAGGCGCCTTGGGCGAAGGCGTCGCTGCGGCCTTCGGCGAGCAGTGCCAGGCTCTCTTCCAGCAGCAGGCGGGCACCGGGGCGGCCAAAGGCGCTGATGCCGGCGAGTAGCAGGCGGGCGCAATGCCTGGGGTGGCGCGCGGCGAACAGGGCGGCCAGGGCCGAGCCGTAGGACAGGCCGATGGGCATCAGCGGCGGCAGCTGTAATTCGGCGGCGAAGGCGGCGATCAAGTCGGCCAACTGCTCCAGGCCCAATTCCGCTGCCAGTTGCGGGTTGCCGCCCTGGCTGGGCAGGTCGAGCAGGATCACCGGGTGTTCGGTGAGTAATTCGCTGACTTCATTGGCGAACGAGCGAAAGCTTTGGAATGCTCCGCCGAGCAGCAATACCGGGGCGCGCCGGTCGTGGCTGTGCGTGGCGTACGCCTGGTAATGCAGGCGCCAGGAGCCGAGTTCGAGCACTTGCGGGGCGGCGCTGAGTCGCGCGGCGCTGTAGTCGGTGCGGTAACGCATGGCGAACACTCCGGCGGTGAACCGCCTTTTTATGGGGCTGCGGCTAACGGCGCCGGCATTGGGCGCGGTTTTTCCCGCACCCGAATTGAAGGTAAACATCTGCGCTGGTTTTGTTTACCCAACCTTCGGGCGGGCTGTGTGGGCGGGTGTCACCGTCTCGTGCCAGGTGGCCGCAGACCGTTGCCTGGTGGCGTTACCGGCGGGCCCGATTGCACGGACTGTTTACCATCCGCCCGGCACTGCTGGGCGTGGGGCGGCGTGCCGGCTATAATCAGCAACTTTTTCCACCAGCCAGACCTCCGCAGCCCATGACTGAGTCCGTGCTCGACTATATGACCCGCCTGGGACAGGCCGCCCGCCAAGCTTCGCGCGTGGTCGCCCGCGCCAGTACCGCGCAGAAGAACCGTGCCCTGCAAGCCGCCGCCGCCGCGTTGGACGCTGCGCGCGCCGAGCTGGGCGCGGCCAACGAGCAGGACCTCGCCGCTGGCCGTGCCAATGGTCTGGAGCCGGCGCTGCTCGATCGCCTGGCGCTGACCCCGGCACGCATCGACGGCATGATTGAAGGCCTACGCCAGGTCGCCAGCCTGCCCGACCCGGTCGGCGCGATCCGCGACATGAGCTACCGCCCGTCCGGGATTCAGGTCGGCAAGATGCGCGTGCCGCTCGGGGTGATCGGTATCATTTACGAGTCGCGGCCCAATGTGACCATCGACGCCGCCAGCCTGTGCCTGAAGTCCGGCAACGCCACCATCCTGCGCGGCGGTTCGGAAGCCATTCATTCCAACCGCGCCATCGCCGCCTGCATCCAGCGCGGCCTGGCCGAGGCGGGTCTGCCGGCTGCCGCCGTGCAGGTGGTGGACACCACCGACCGCGCCGCCGTGGGTGCGCTGATCAGCATGCCGGAGTTCGTCGACGTGATCGTGCCGCGCGGCGGCAAGGGCCTGATCGAGCGCATCAGTCGCGAGGCACGGGTGCCGGTGATCAAGCACCTCGACGGCATCTGCCACGTCTACGTCGACGCGCATGCCGACCTGGCCAAGGCGCAGGACATCGCGTTCAACGCCAAGACCTACCGCTACGGCATCTGTGGCGCCATGGAGACCTTGCTGGTCGATCAGGCCGTGGCCGCCGACTTCCTGCCGGGCATGGCCGAGCGCCTCCGCGCCAAGGGTGTCGAGTTGCGCGGTTGTGCACGCAGCTGTGCGCTGATCGAGGCCACGCCGGCCAGCGAAGAGGATTGGCACACCGAGTATCTGGCGGCGATCCTCTCGATCCGCGTGGTCGACGGTTTGGAGCAGGCCATCGAGCACATCAATCACTACGGTTCGCACCACACCGATGCGATCGTCACCGAACACCAGGGGCAAGCCCGGCGTTTTCTCGCCGAGGTCGACTCCAGTTCGGTGATGCTCAACACCCCGACCTGTTTCGCCGATGGCTTCGAGTACGGCCTCGGCGCGGAGATCGGCATTTCCACGGACAAGCTGCACGCCCGTGGCCCGGTCGGCCTGGAGGGCCTGACCTGCGAAAAATATGTGGTGATCGGCGACGGTCAACTGCGCGGGCAGAATGGCTAAACGCAGCGGCGCCCGACGCATCGGCATCTTCGGCGGCACGTTCGATCCGGTGCACATTGGTCACCTGCGCGGCGCCTTGGAAGTGGCGGAGTTCATGGCGCTCGACGAGTTGCGTCTGATTCCCAGCGCATGGCCGCCGCACCGTGACACGCCGCAGGTCGCGGCGAGTGATCGCTTGGCCATGGTCGAGCAGGCGGTGGCCGGTTTGCCGCCGCTGAGCGTGGATGATCGCGAGCTCAAGCGCGCCAAGCCGTCGTACAGCATCGATACCCTGGAATCGTTGCGCGCCGAGTTGGCGGCCGACGATCAGTTGTTTCTGCTGTTGGGCTGGGATGCCTTTTGCGGGTTGCCGAGCTGGCATCGCTGGGACGCGTTGTTGGAACACTGTCATATCCTGGTGTTGCAGCGTCCGGATGCCGATAGCGAAGCCTCGGACACCCTGCGCAACCTGTTGGCGGCACGTAGCGTGAGTGACCCGCTGGCCCTGAATGGGCCGAGTGGGCAGATTTCTTTTATCTGGCAGACACCGTTAGCGGTGTCTGCCACCCAGATCCGCGCGCTGCTGGCGAGCGGAAAGTCGGTACGTTTTCTGGTGCCTGACGCGGTACTGGCCTATATCCATGCGCACGGGCTGTACCGTGCGTCGAACTGAACACGAGGCAAACGAGTTACTTATGAAGAACCCAAAAATGCTCAGCGAAGACCTGGTCAAACTGGCCATCGCTGCTCTGGAAGACGTCAAGGCGCAAGACATCACCACCATCGATGTGCGCGAGAAGACCAGCATCACCGATTTCATGGTGATCGCCAGCGGCACCTCCAGCCGCCACGTCAAGTCGCTGGTCGACAACGTGCTGGAAAAGGTCAAGGAACAGGGCGTGCGTCCGCTGGGCAGCGAAGGCCTGGACAGCGGCGAGTGGGCCTTGCTCGACTTGGGCGATATCGTCGTTCACGTCATGCTGCCGACCGCTCGTCAGTTCTACGACCTCGAGCGTCTGTGGCAGGGCGCCGAACAAAGCCGTGCCCTGCACGCGCCTGGACAAGGCCCGGATCACGAATAAGGGCGACGGCGGTGCGCATCAAATTGATTGCCGTGGGCTCGCGGATGCCGCGTTGGGTGGAAGACGGTTGGCAGGAATATGCCAAGCGTATGCCGACCGAGCTGGCCCTGGAATTGGTGGAAATTCCGCTGACCACGCGCGGCAAGAATGCCGACGTGGCGCGGATGATGCGTCAGGAAGGCGACGCCATGTTGGCCAAGGTCGGGCCGGGGGAACGCATCGTCACCCTGGAAGTCGAAGGGCGACCGTGGAGCACCGATCAATTGGCCGCCGAGCTGGATAAGTGGCGCCTGGATGCGCGCACCGTCAACCTCATGGTCGGTGGCCCGGAAGGGCTGGCGCCGGAGGTGCAGGCGCGTAGCGAGCAGCGCTGGTCGTTGTCGCCGCTGACCTTGCCGCACCCGTTGGTGCGGATACTGATCGGCGAACAGATCTACCGTGCCTGGACCGTGTTGTCCGGCCATCCTTATCACAAATAATCAGCAGTAGCCGATGCCGCAGCCGATCCGTATCAAAGACCACGAAAAAGACGCTCGGGTAATCCGTACGCGTGCGCTGGTCGGTGCCGTGGCGATCCTGTTGCTTACGGCGGTACTGGTTGCGCGCCTGTATTACTTGCAGGTGGTGCAGTTCGAGTACCACTCGACCCTCTCGGAGAACAACCGCGTTCATGTCCAGCCGATTCCGCCGAACCGCGGGCTGATCTTCGACCGCAACGGGGTGATCATCGCCGACAACCGGCCGAGCTTCAGCCTGACCCTGACCCGCGAGCGGGCCGGCGACTGGCAGCAGGTGCTGGATGTGATCGTCGAGGTGCTGCAACTCAGCGAAGACGAACGCACGCTGTTCGAGAAGCGCGTGCGTCAGGGGCGGCGCCCATTTGAACCGGTGCCGGTGCTGTTCGAGTTGTCCGAAGAGCAGATCGCCCGCATCGCCATCAATCAGTTCCGCTTGCCAGGGGTCGAGGTGGTCGCGCAACTGGTGCGCCACTATCCGCAGGGCGAGCACTTCGCGCATTCGGTGGGCTATGTCGGGCGGATCAACGAAAAGGAACTGAAAGCACTCGATCCGGTGGAGTACAGCGGCACCCACCATATCGGCAAGACCGGTATCGAGCGTTTCTACGAAGAGCAGTTGCACGGCGAGGTGGGTTACGAAGAGGTCGAAACCAACGCGCGCGGGCGGGTCTTGCGGGTGCTCAAACGCACCGATCCGCTGCCGGGCAAGGACCTGGTGCTGACCCTCGACGTGCGCTTGCAGGAGGCCGCCGAGGCCGCTTTGGCCGGGCGGCGTGGCGCCATCGTGGCGATCCAACCGGCTACCGGCGAAGTGCTGGCGATGGTCAGCCAGCCGAGTTTCGACCCCAATCCGTTCGTCACCGGCATCAGTTTCAAGGCCTATGCCGAGCTGCGCGATTCGATTGATCGGCCGTTGTACAACCGCGTGTTGCGCGGCCTGTATCCGCCGGGTTCGACGATCAAACCGATGATGGCGGTGGCCGCCCTGGATGCCGGCGTGATCACCCCCACTTCGCGGGTGTTCGATCCGGGGTTCTACCAATTGCCCAATCACAGCCACAAATACCGCAACTGGAACCGCAGCGGCGACGGCTGGGTGAGCCTGGAGCTGGCCATCTCGCGCTCCAACGACACCTACTTCTACGACCTGGCGCACAAGATGGGCATCGATCGGATGCACGATTACATGACGCGCTTCGGTCTTGGCCAGCGCGTGTCCCTGGACATGTTCGAGGAAACCGCCGGGTTGATGCCGTCGCGCGATTGGAAGCGCGCGCGTTACCGCCAGCCGTGGTATCCGGGGGAAACCCTGATCCTCGGCATCGGCCAGGGCTATATGCAAACCACTCCGCTGCAACTGGCGCAGGCCACTGCCTTGATGGCCAATCGCGGCAAGTGGATTCGCCCGCGCCTGGCCAAGAGCATCGAAGGCTTGCCGCCGGTCGACAGTGCCCCGTTGCCGGACATCGAATTGCGCGACCCCAAGGCCTGGGATCATGCGCGTTTCGGCATGGAGCAAGTGATGCACGGGCCGCGCGGCACCGCGCGCAAGGTCGGCGACGCCTCGGTTTACCGCATCGCCGGCAAAAGTGGTACGGCGCAGGTGGTGGCGATCAAGCAGGGTGAAAAATACGACCGCGACAAGGTGCAGGAGCGCCACCGCGACCACGCCCTGTTCGTCGCCTTCGCTCCGGCCGACAACCCGCAGATTGCCGTGGCGGTAATGGTGGAGAACGGCGAGTCCGGCTCGGGCGTGGCCGCGCCGGTAGTCAAGCTGGTGATGGACGCCTGGTTGCTCGACGAAAACGGCCAATTGAAAGCCGAGTACGCGCCGCCCTTGAGCGCAGAGGTGGTTCGCCCATGAACAGTAGCTTCGACCGTACCCTGTCCAACGAAGACGTACTGCGCCGCCGCGCCAGCCTGCTGCAGCGCCTGCACATCGACGGCATTCTGTTGCTGTTATTGCTGATGCTGGCGGCCGGCAGCCTGTTTATTCTCTACTCGGCCAGCGGCAAGAACGTCGACTTGCTGATGAAGCAAGCCAGTTCGTTCGGTATCGGTCTGGTCGGCATGTTCATCATCGCCCAGTTCGAGCCGCGCTTCATGGCGCGCTGGGTGCCGTTGGCCTACGTGGCCGGCGTCGGCCTGCTGGTGGCGGTGGATGTGATGGGCCACAACGCCATGGGTGCTACCCGCTGGATCAATATCCCCGGGGTGATTCGCTTCCAGCCCTCGGAATTCATGAAAATCATCATGCCGGCGACCATCGCCTGGTACCTGTCCAAGCGCAGCCTGCCGCCACGCTTTAAGCACATCGCGATCAGTCTGGCGCTGATTGTCGTGCCATTTGGCTTGATCCTGGTGCAGCCGGACCTCGGCACCTCGCTGTTGATAATCGCCTCGGGGACCTTCGTGTTGTTCATTGCCGGGCTGCAATGGCGCTGGATTTTCGGGGCAGTGGCAGCGGTGGTGCCGATTGCCGTGGCCATGTGGTTCTTTGTCATGCACCAGTACCAGAAGCAGCGGGTGCTGACCTTCCTCAACCCGGAGAGCGACCCGCTGGGCAGCGGCTGGAATATCATCCAGTCGAAAGCGGCAATCGGATCGGGCGGCGTATTGGGTAAGGGCTGGTTGCTCGGCACCCAGTCGCACCTGGATTTTTTGCCGGAAAGCCATACGGACTTTATCATTGCCGTGCTCGCCGAGGAGTTCGGCCTGGTCGGCGTCTGTTTGCTGCTGTTGATGTACCTGCTGCTGATCGCCCGTGGCCTGGTGATTACCGTGCAAGCACAGACGCTGTTCGGTAAGCTCCTGGCGGGGGCCTTGACCATGACGTTCTTCGTTTACGTATTCGTCAATATCGGGATGGTCAGCGGGCTGTTGCCGGTGGTCGGGGTGCCGCTGCCGTTCATTAGCTATGGTGGAACCTCGCTGATCACCCTGCTTGCAGGATTTGGAATTTTGATGTCGATCCACACGCACCGTAAATGGATCACACAGGTTTAATTGGGGTTATGAATTCAATGCACATACTGCGTGGCTGGGCTGTACGGCATGCACATTGGCTAGGTTTGGCCAGCGTGTTCGGATTGGCTCAGCAGGCTGTTGCCGCTGATTACACGAACTCGCCGCAAGTGGCCGAGTTCGTCGCCGAGATGACCCGCGACTACGGCTTTGCCAGTGAGCAACTGGTCAGTCTGTTCGCTGAAGTGGAGCGTAAGCAGGCGATCCTCGATGCCATCTCGCGCCCGGCGGAGAAGGTCAAACCCTGGAAAGATTACCGGCCGATCTTCATCACCGACTCACGTATCGCCCGTGGCGTGGATTTCTGGCGCGAACATGAACAGACCCTGGCGCGGGCCGAGCAGGAATACGGCGTGCCGGCCGAGGTGATCGTCGCGATCATCGGGGTGGAAACCTTCTACGGCGGCAATACCGGTAGTTACCGGGTGGTCGATGCGCTGTCGACCCTGGCCTTCGATTACCCGCCACGGGCACCATTCTTTCGCAAGGAACTGCGCGAATTTCTCATGCTCTCGCGTGAGGAGCAGGTCGACCCGCTCAATCTGAAAGGCTCTTATGCCGGCGCCATGGGCTTGCCGCAGTTTATGCCGAGCAGTTTCCGCGCCTATGCCGTGGACTTCGACGGCGACGGCCACATCAATATCTGGACCAACCCGGTGGATGCCATCGGCAGCGTTGCCAGCTACTTCAAACGTCATGGCTGGTTGCCTGGCGAGCCGGTGGTCAGCGCCGCCAGCGTATCGGGCGAGCAGGTCGAGCAGGGCCTGACCCAGGGCCTCGACCCGGTGAAGAATGTCGCCGAGCTGCGCGCTCTAGGCTGGTCGAGCAAGGACTCACTGGACGCCGAGATGCCGGTCACCGCGTTCCGCCTGGAGGGTGCCGAAGGGGCCGAGTACTGGCTGGGCCTGCCGAACTTTTTCGTGATTACCCGCTATAACCGCAGCGTGATGTACGCCATGGCAGTCAATCAGCTGGCCGAGTTGCTGGTCGATGCGCGAGGGCAGCATTGATGCGCGGCTTGCCGTTCACACTCGCGACTTATGCGGTTCTCGCCCTGGCACTGGCCAGCTGTTCGTCCAAGCGTACGCCGCCACCGAGCGCGCCGGTGCAGGCCGGCGCAGGCATTTCCGGCCCCGCCGATTTCAATCGGCCGCATAAGGATGGCGCGCCCTGGTGGGATGTGGACGTCTCGCGGATTCCGGATGCCGTGCCGATGCCGCATTACGGCCCGGTCAAGGCCAGCCCCTACACCGTGTTCGGCAAGCAGTACTACCCGATCCCCGATGCCCGCCGCTATCAGGCGGTTGGCCCGGCGTCCTGGTACGGCACCAAGTTCCACGGCCAGGCCACGGCCAACGGCGAAACCTACGACCTGTACGGCATGACTGCCGCGCACAAGACCTTACCGTTACCCAGCTACGTCAAGGTGACCAACCTGGAAAACGGCAAGAGTGCCGTACTGCGCGTCAATGACCGTGGGCCGTTCTATTCCGACCGGATCATCGACCTGTCCTTCGCCGCTGCGAAGAAACTCGGCTATGCCGAAAGCGGTACGGCGCGGGTCAAGGTCGAGGGTATCGACCCGCACGAGTGGTGGGCGCAGCAGGGGCAGCCGGTGCCGATGGTGCTCGCGGCACCGCAACAGAGCGCCCAGATAAAAACCGTCGCGCAACCGCTGGCGCAGCCGCTCGAACAGTATTCGCCGCCACCGCAGCAACACGCAGCCGCCGTGCTGCCGGTGCAGATCGACGCAAAAAAAAACGCTTCAGTCGCAGTCTCTGGCCTGTATCTCCAAGTGGCAGCCTTCGCCAATCCGGACGCTGCGGAGCTGCTCAAGGCCAAGTTGAGCGAGACGGTAGCTGCCCCCGTGTTCATCAGCTCAGTGGTGCGCAACCAGCAGATCCTGCACCGCGTGCGCCTGGGACCGATCAACAGCCAGGGCGAGGCTGAGCAACTGCAAGACAGTGTGCGGTTGGCCAATCTCGGCCAGCCAACACTGGTGAAGGCAGATTGACGCGGCACTTATTGGCCGCTCATCTGCCTAAGCAGCACGCCGCCCGTGTGCGGTTCCTGCCACTGCGGCAGGCCATAATTTGCCCTTTGGGGCCTGTCTGACCATTAGCAACTTCGAGAGACGGATGAATATCACCAGCTTTGCGCAACGCCTGTTCTTGTCACTTCTGCTGCTTACTGCACCGGTCGCCTGGGCCAACCAGGTGATGATTCCGTCGCCGCCGCAGTTAGCCGCCAAATCCTATGTGCTGATGGATGCCGCCAGCGGCAAGGTGCTGGTGGAGAACAATGGTGACCAGCGTCTGCCGCCGGCCAGTCTGACCAAGCTGATGACTGCTTACATCGCCACCCTGGAAATCCGTAAGGGCCAGATCGGCGAGCAGGACCTGGTCACGGTCAGCGAGAAGGCTTGGCGTACCGGTGGTTCGCGCATGTTCATCCAGGTTGGCACCCAGGTTAGCGTCAGCGACCTGTTGCACGGCATCATCATCCAGTCGGGCAACGACGCCAGCGTGGCGCTGGCCGAGCACATCGCCGGCAGCGAAGAGGCTTTCGCCGACATGATGAATGCCGCCGCCGAGCGTCTGGGCATGAGCAACAGCCACTTCATGAATGCCACCGGCCTGCCGGACCCGGAGCACTACTCCAGTGCCCACGACATGGCTATCCTGGCCCGCGCGATCATCAACGAAGACCCTGAGCACTATGCGATCTACTCGCAGAAGGAGTTCTTCTGGAACAACATCAAACAACCCAACCGTAATCTGTTGCTGTGGCGCGACAAGACTGTCGACGGCCTGAAAACCGGGCACACCGAAGAGGCTGGTTTCTGCCTGGTGTCTTCGGCGGTACGCGATGGCGCGCGGATGATCACCTCGGTGTTCGGCACCGTCAGCGAGCAGGCCCGTGCGGCGGAAACCCAGAAGTTGCTGACCTACGGCTTCCGCTTCTTCGAGACCCGTACCTTCTATCAGAAAGGCGCCGAACTGGCGCAAGCGCAGGTCTGGAAAGGTGCCGCTCGTCAGCTCAAGGCCGGTCTGGCCAACGACCTGACCTTGACCCTGCCGAAAGGCCAGCTGGACAAGCTGCAAGCCGGCATGACCCTCAATCCGCAACTGATCGCGCCGATCGCGCAAGGCGATGTCATCGGCAAGGTCGAAGTCAAACTGGGCGACGAAGTGGTGCACAGCGCCGACCTGGTGGCGCTGGAGACCGTCGAGGAGGGTGGCTTCTTCCGCCGCGTGTGGGATAGCATCCGCCTGTTCTTCTACGGTTTGTTCAACTGATTCCGCCCATGGACGCCCCTATCCGGGGCGTTTTGCTCTGGACAGGCCACAAGCCTGCTGATACCCATGACCGATACTGACGTTCAAGCCCCAAAAATCGAATTCCCCTGCGAGCGTTACCCGATCAAGGTGATCGGCGATGCTGGCGAAGGTTTTGCCGACCTGATAGTCGAAGTGATCCAGCGCCATGCGCCCGATCTCGATGCGACCACCTTGGTGATCCGCGATAGCCGCAATGGCCGTTACCTCTCGGTGCAGGTATTGATCACCGCCACCGGGGTGGAGCAATTGCAGGCTATTCATGTCGACCTGCGTGCCACCGGTCGCGTACACATGGTGTTGTGATGAGCCTGCCGCTCGGCTTTCGCGAATTGGGTGAGGTGGCTTACGAGTCGACCTGGCACGCCATGCAGCGTTTCACCAACGAGCGCGACGCGCAAACGGCGGACGAAATTTGGTTGTTGCAGCACCCGCCGGTGTTCACTCAGGGCCAGGCCGGCAAGGCCGAGCATGTGTTGTTTGCCGGCGATATCCCGGTGGTGCAAGTCGACCGTGGCGGCCAGGTGACCTACCACGGTCCCGGTCAGTTGGTGGCCTACCTGTTGCTCGACCTGCGCCGTTCTTCCCTCGGCGTGCGTGAGCTGGTGACGCGCATCGAGCAAAGCCTGATTGCGACCCTGGCCAGTTACGGCGTGACGGCCAATGCCAAGCCCGATGCGCCTGGGGTCTATGTGGGCGAGGCGAAGATCGCCTCGCTTGGCCTGCGTATCCGCAATGGGCGCTCTTTCCATGGCCTGGCGTTGAACGTCGACATGGATCTGCAACCGTTCCAGCGCATCAACCCCTGCGGCTATGCCGGCATGCCGGTCACCCAGTTGGCCGATTTGCTCGACGGTCCGCTGGAGTTTTCCGAGGTCAGTGCCCGGCTGCGTGAGCAACTGGTCAAACACCTCGACTACGCGCAGCAGCAGACCCTGGCGGGCGTAATAGACTGCTAGCAGGCCGTCGAAAAACTACCTGCGTTGCCATACGGCGTTAAAAACAGGCTCGGATGCGAGCCCAGTCCGCTTCCTCGCCGTTTTGACCAGCCGTAGGCTGTTACTAACGTTGCGCCTTGTCTCGGCGGCCTCGCCTACATGTTTCAACGGCCTGCTGGTAATGGCTTGGGCGGATAAACAAACGCCTGCCCCCAGGCAAAGCTCAGGGGCAGGCGTAGTGCGGCCCGATCAGTTCAGATTGAGGGTCGGAATCAGGTTGTTGTCGACGTGTTGGCCCGGTACGGGCACCGGGGCGGCCAGGCCCAGGTTGTTCTTCTCGAATACCTTGTCGGCGCGGTAGCTGGAGCGTACCAGTGGGCCGGCGGCGACTTCCATAAAGCCCTTTGCCAGGCCGATATCGCGGAACCTATTGAACTCTTCCGGGCTGACCCAGCGCTTGACCGTCAGGTGATTGCGCGTGGGCTGCAGGTACTGGCCGAGGGTGAGGATGTCCACGCCGATGGCGCGCAGGTCATCCATGGTTTCTATGACCTCCTCGTCGGTCTCGCCCAGGCCCAGCATCAAGCTGGTCTTGGTCAGCATCTGCGGGCGATGGCGCTTGGCGTGTTCCAGCGCGCGCAGGGTTTTCTCGTAGCCGGCGCGGGGGTCGCGCACTTCATGGGTCAGGCGTTTGACCGTCTCGACGTTCTGCGCAAAGACCTCAAGGCCGGAATCCACTACGCGTTCGATGGCTTGCAGATCGCCGTCAAAGTCTGGGGTCAGGGCCTCTACTACCACCTGCGGGGTGCGCGCCTTGATTGCCCGTACGCAGGCCGCGTAATGCGCGGCGCCACCGTCGTCGAGGTCGTCGCGGTCCACCGAGGTCAGCACGATATAGCGCAGTGCCATCAGCTCCACCGACTTGGCGGTGTTCTGCGGCTCTTCCAGGTCCAGCCAGCCATTGGGGTTGCCGGTGTCCACCGCACAGAAGCGGCAGGCGCGGGTGCACACCGAGCCCATCAGCATGATGGTGGCGGTACCGTTGGACCAGCATTCGCCCATGTTCGGGCAGTGGGATTCCTGGCACACGGTGCTCAGGCGGTGCTCGCCGACATTACGCTTGACCGCCTCGAAGCGGCTGCCGCCGGGCGCCTTGACCCGCAGCCACTTGGGTTTGGGTTCGAACACCTGGGGTTCGCTCGAGGCACGGCGCTTTTGCCCGTCCTTGATCGCGGTGATGCCCTGAGTGGTGCGGAATTTTTCGCCGCTGGCGACGGTTTTAGGCGGGGAGGTATCGGACATCGGCAATCTGGGCTCCGCTAGAGGCTCCGTGGACGAGGCGGCTTGTGGCCGCCGCGCAGTTTATCACAGACGCTGACCGTTCAGTCCGGCTGGCGCCGTGCGGTCCAGGTTGCTCGCTGAGGCAGGGCCGGCGCGCAGCGTTTGGGCGCTGCGCGGTCGGTTATCTGAGTTGCTGCAACAGCTCATGGCTGGGGTAGCCATCGGCGGGTTGCCCCAGGCTCTGCTGGAACGCGCGTACGGCTTTGCGCGTGTTGGCACCGATGATGCCGTCTGCCGGGCCTGGCTCGTAGCCTTTGCTGGTCAGCAGTTCCTGCAGTTCGATGCGCTCGCTGCGCCCTAGTTGGCGGTCGTTGCGCGGCCAGGCGGCCTGCACGCCCGGGTTGCCATCCAGCGCATCGCTGAGCAGGCCGATAGCCAGAGCGTAAGCGGTGGAGTTGTTGTACTTGAGGATGCTGCGGAAGTTGTTCAGCAGCAGGAAGGCTGGGCCGCGATGACCGGCGGGCAGAAACAGCGTTGCCAGGCTTTGCTCATTGGCATCGATGGCTCTGACCGGGTTGATCCCGAGGGCGCGCCACTGTGCCAGGCTGCGGCGCACTTCTGGATCGGCCAGGGCGTAATCGAAGCCCTGCGGCAGGTTGACTTCAAAGCCCCAGGGCTGGCCGTTTTCCCAGCCCGAGGCTTGCAGGTAATGGGCGGCAGAGGCGAGGGCGTCGGGCGTGGATGCCCACAGGTCGCGGCGACCGTCGCCATCAAAATCCACGGCATGCTGATTGAACGTGGTTGGCATAAATTGGGTTTGCCCCATGGCGCCCGCCCATGAACCGATCAGCCCCTGGACAGGGCCGTCGCCGGCTTGCAGGATCTGTAGCGCAGCCAGCAGCTGGCTGCGCCAGAACACCTGGCGGCGACCGTCGTAGGCCAGGGTGGCGAGGGCGCGGATCACGTTATTGCTGCCGATATTGCTGCCGTAATTGCTTTCCAGGCCCCAGATCGCGATCAGCACTTCATGGTCCACGGCGTAGGCGCTGCGAATGGCTTTCAGGGTTGACCGATGCTGCGCCTTGAGCAGGCGGCCCTGGGCTATGCGCGAGACGGAAACGGCGCCGTCGATGTAGTCCCATACCGGGCGGGTGAACTCGGGCTGGCTGCTGTCAGCCTTGATCACATTCGGGTCCAGGGTGATGCCGGCGAAGGTGCGATCGAACAGCTCGGCATCGATACCCGCGGCGATGGCATCGCTGCGCAGCAGAATGCGCCATTCATCGAAGCTGAGCAGCGGAGTTGGGCTGCTGGCCACACTGGCGGCGGAGCTGGTGGATGCTGCGCTGGGTGTGACTGGCGCGGCAACAAGCGGCTGGGCAGGCGCTTCGGCGCAGGCAGTCAGAAACAGCAGGATGCAGGCGGTGACGCTATGGGACAGGCCCCGAAGAAGCAGGTAAGGCATGGCGGTCTCGGCACATTTTGCAGGCGGTAACCTTAGCATGATTGAGGCGAGATGCGGGCTGTGGCGGGCTTTTCAAGCCGCCAGAACGTATGAAGCCTCCCAGTTTTGCTGGGAGGCTTCGCGGCGGTAGCTGCCTTTGCCTTTGCTGGGCGTTTCCTGGCGTGAGCGAAACAGCGGCTGGGCAATCAGGGATTTGGCCTTGTTCGGGCCGCGTTTGGCTTTCTTCGCCATGGCGTTTCCTCGGGAAATGACCTGCATGTTCGCAGGCGGGCAAAGCATGATCCGCACCCGGCAAAAAGTCCAGGTTCTGGATGTTGGCAGGCCGTTGAGAGCGTTGGCGATGGCAGCGCTGGTAGCTTTTCAACAGCCTGCTAGCGGGGCAGGCCCAGGCGTTGGCCGCAGATGCTCAGGGTCAGCAGGCTCAGGCCGCTCCAGGGATCGCCGGCCGCCTGGCCTTTGATCTGTGCGTCGATCTGCTGCGCATCCTGCAACAGCGCGGCCCAGCGTGCGGCGGACAGACGTTGCAGGGCTTTGCTGACCAGTGGGCGGCGTTTGTCCCACACCGGTGGGCGTGCCGAGCTGAAGGCTTTTTCCAGCGGTATGCCTTGGCCGTATTGCTGGGCAATGCTCGCCAGTAGGCGGACTTCCCGGGCCAATGCCCAGAGGATCACCGGCGGCTCGACCCCTTCGCCACGCAATCCTTCGAGCATGCGCAAGGCGTGCGCGGCTTCGCCGTTGAGGGCCGCATCGATCAGGCCGAAGACGTCGAAGCGGGCGCTGTCGGCGACCGCCGCATGCACCGTGCTGGCATCGATCTGACCATCGTCGGCGAGCAGCTTGAGTTTTTCGATTTCCTGGGCGGCAGCGAGCAGGTTGCCTTCCACGCGCACGGCGATCATCTCCACCGCTTCCTGGCTGGCGCTCAGGCCGGCCTGGGCCAGGCGTTGGCGAATCCATTGCGGTAGCTGATGGGCGTCGACCGGCCAGATCTGTACGAACTGCGTCTGCGCGCCTTCGATCAGCGCCTTGCCCCACTTGGTTTTTTGCGCGCTGCCATCGAGTTTGGGCAGGCTGACCAGCAGCACGGTGTCTTCCGGTGGGCGGCCCAGGTATTCGAGCAGCGCGGCGGCGCCTTTATCGCCCGGCTTGCCGGACGGCAGGCGCAATTCCAGCAAGCGTTTATCGGCGAACAGCGAGAGGCTGGCGCCGGCTTGCAGCAGATTGCCCCAGTCGAAATTGGCTTCGGCGTTGAACACCTGGCGTTCGCTGAAACCCTGCTGGCGAGTGGCGGCGCGAATAGCGTCGCAAGCTTCCTGGCAGAGCAGCGGCTCGTCGCCACTGACCACATACACCGACGCCAGGTTGCCCTGGAGGTGTTTGCCGAGTTGTGCCGGATTGAGTTTCATCGGGTGTTGGAGCGCGGGGCCACGCAAGCGGCCCCGGCGAACTTACGGGCTGGGCGTCGGCAGTTGCACCGGCGACTGCTGCGGTTGCGCGGCTTCGCGCTGGCGCGCTGCTTCCAGGGCATCCGCTTCGGCTTTGGCCTTGGCTTCGGCAACCTGTTGCAGCTCGTCGAGCTGTTGCGGTGTCACCAGCTGCAGGCGTTGCACCAGTTGCTGCACCAGGTCGCGGCGCATTTCGTTACGCAGTTGAACGGCTTCCTGGTCGGAGCCGATCAGGTTGTTGCCGTCCTGCACATAGAAGTTCTGCACTTCCAGCTGATTGCTCGTCAGCAGCAGGTTCTTCGCGCCGCGGATCTCGTAATCGAGGGTAGTGGTCAGCTCATATTCGGCGCTGCGTGCCGAGCTGGTGTAGCTGGCGGTGCGCTGGGTTTCCTGTTCGTTGCTCAGCACCAGGCTGTAGGGCGCGCCAGGGAATACCCGCACGTCGTTGTTTTCTAGCACCTGGGTGACCAGTTTGACTGTTTCGCCATAGGCATTGCGCGCACTGACGTCGAGTTCCTTGAGGGCAAACTGCACGTCGCCGGTGCCGCGCAACTGGAAGCCACAGGCGCTGAGCAATGTTGCCAGACCAATTATCAACAGATTCCGTTTCATCATCTTGGTTATCCCCTTGTCGAGCCTCCCGGCACGCCGCAATGCGGTCGTGCCAGGCGTAATCAGTTGGCGACGATATTGACCAGTTTGCCTGGCACCACAATCACTTTGCGGATGCTCAGACCTTCGGTAAAGCGCAGCACGTTTTCGTTGACCCGCGCCGCCGCTTCGACTTCTTCGCGGCTGGCGCTGGCCGGCATCTCGATCTGTCCGCGCAGCTTACCGTTGACCTGGATCACCAGTTGCAGGCTGTCCTGAACCAAGGCCGACTCGTCAAGTTGCGGCCAGCTGGCATCGATGATCGCGCCGTCGTGGCCGAGCTCCAGCCACAGTTCGTGGCTAATGTGCGGGGTGATCGGTGCCAGCAGCAGGGCCACGGTTTCCAGGCCTTCTTGCAGCAGGGCGCGGTCCTGAGTGTGGTCGTGCGGGGCTTTTTCCAGCACGTTCATCAGGGTCATCACGGCGGCGATGGCGGTGTTGAATTTGTGGTGCTGGCCGATATCGACGCTGGCCTGCTTGATGGCCAGGTGAATGGCGCGGCGCACCTCTTTCTGTGCGTCGCTCAGGCTGAGTGTATCCAGCGCGGCGGGCAGGCCTTGGCTGACATGCGCATGGGCCAGGCGCCAGACGCGGCGCAGGAAGCGACTGCCGCCCTCAACGCCGGAATCGGACCATTCCAGGCTCATGTCCGGCGGCGAGGCGAACATCATGAACAAGCGGCAGGTGTCGGCGCCGTAGGCATCGATCATCGCCTGCGGGTCGACGCCGTTGTTCTTCGACTTGGACATCTTCTCGGTGCCGCCGATTTCCACGGCCAAGCCGTCAGCCTTCAGCGTGGCGGCGATGACCTTGCCTTTGGCGTCTCGCTCGATCTCGACGTCGGCTGGGTTGAACCAGTCCTTGCCGCCGTTCTCCAGCACGCGGTAGTAAGTGTCGGCCACCACCATGCCCTGGGTCAGCAGGTTCTTGAATGGCTCGTCGGAGTTGAGCAGGCCTTCGTCGCGCATCAGTTTGTGGAAGAAGCGTGCGTAGAGCAGGTGCAGGATGGCGTGTTCGATACCGCCGATGTACTGGTCCACCGGCAGCCAGTGGTTGGCTGCGGCCGGATCAACCATGCCCTTGGCGTAGTTGGGCGAGGCGTAGCGGGCGAAGTACCAGGACGATTCGACGAAGGTGTCCATGGTGTCGGTTTCGCGCTTGGCGGCGCCACCGCATTTCGGGCACTGACACTGGTAGAAATCCGCCATGCGCGCCAGCGGCGAGCCGGCGCCGTCCGGCACCACGTCTTCGGGCAATACCACCGGCAGTTGGTCTTCCGGCACCGGTACGTCACCACAAGCGTCGCAGTGGATGATCGGGATCGGACAGCCCCAATAGCGCTGACGGCTGATGCCCCAGTCGCGCAGGCGGAACTGGGTGCGCGATTTGCCCAGGTCTTTTTTCAGCAGGGCCACTTCAATGGCGTCGAAGGCTCCGGCGAAATCCAGGCCATCGAATAGGCCGGAGTTGATCAACTGGCCGTGTTCGCCGTAGGCATCCTGCCAGGGCGCTGGTGTCGTGTCGCCGGCGCTGGTACGCACCACCGGTTTGATCGGCAGGTGGTATTTGTGGGCGAACTCGAAGTCGCGCTCGTCGTGCGCCGGCACGGCCATTACCGCACCGTCGCCGTAGTGCATCAGTACGTAGTTGGCGACCCATACCGGCAGCTTCTCGCCGGTCAGCGGGTGCTCGACGAACAGTGCGGTGGGCAGGCCTTTTTTCTCTTGAGTGGCGACGTCGGCTTCCGCCACGCTGCCGCCCTTGCATTCAGCGATAAAGGCTTGCAGCTGCGGATTGTTCTGTGCGGCCAAGGTTGCCAGCGGGTGCTCGGCGGCTACGGCCACGTAGGTCGCGCCCAGCAGGGTGTCGGGGCGGGTGGTGAACACGTTCAACTTGCCGGCGCTGCCGATCGAGGCGACGTCGTAGGGGAAGCTGACTTCCATGCCGCGCGACTTGCCGATCCAGTTGCGCTGCATGGTCTTGACCTGTTCTGGCCAGCCATCCAGGTCGTCGAGGCTGCTCAAGAGCTCTTCCGCGTAGGCGGTGATCTTGAAGTAATACATGGGAATTTCGCGCTTTTCGATCAGTGCGCCGGAGCGCCAGCCGCGGCCATCGATGACCTGCTCGTTGGCCAGCACGGTCTGGTCGACCGGGTCCCAGTTGACCGTACCGTTCTTGCGGTAGATCACGCCTTTCTCGAACAGGCGGGTGAACAGCCACTGTTCCCAGCGGTAGTAATCCGGTTTGCAGGTGGTGACTTCGCGGGTCCAGTCAACCGCCAGGCCCAGGCTGCGCAGCTGGGTCTTCATGTAGTCGATGTTTTCGTAGGTCCACTTGGCCGGCGCGACCTTGTTCTTCATCGCGGCGTTTTCCGCCGGCATGCCGAACGCGTCCCAGCCCATCGGCTGCAGCACGTTTTTGCCCTGCATGCGTTGGTAGCGGGCGATCACGTCACCAATGGTGTAGTTACGCACATGGCCCATGTGCAACTTGCCGCTCGGGTAGGGGAACATCGACAGGCAATAGAACGTGTCTTTGCCTGGTTGCTCACTCACTACAAAGGATTTCTGCACGTCCCAATGGGACTGCGCGGCGGCTTCGATTTCGCGTGGCTGATACTGTTCGTGCATGGCTACTGGCGCTAGGGAAAGGGGCTTACACAGGCGGCGTGAAAACTACTGGGCTCGGCTACACGGCGTTGGCAGCAGGCTCGAAGGCGAGCCATTTGCCGCAGGTAAACTGCACTGTGGGTTCGCGACGCTCGCCCTGTGGGCTAGCCGTCGGCTGTTACTCCGCTGTGCGACGTTGCGCCTTGTTCAGCCTTCGCTCGTTATGCCTTCATGCGGCCTGTTCGGGAAACGCCGTAGCATACATGACCCCCCTTGACTGAGGGAAACCCTGATTACAGCGGCGGCCATACGCCGCGCCGGGTGAAGTCGCCGTTTGTCGCGGCGGCCTGCTGGTTGGGGGGCTGCCGCTAAGCTTGCTGTATGGGCTGCACGAACGAGCCCGGCGCGAGGTGGGTGGATGGTCCAAGTGCGACGAGCGGAGGCGAGCGGCGGTTTGTACGAACGGCTGTTGCAACGCCTTGCCCTGGCACTGGATGAAGCCGATAGCGTGAGTCGTTTATCCGCCGAGCCCACGCGCGAACTGGAGTTGCGCGACCTGACTTCGGCTGAATTGGAATTGATTCGGGCCTACCTGGACCGCGATGTGGACTGGCTACGCGGCTGGCACGCGGCGGCCGAGGAGTTGGCCGTGATCGAGCACTGGCCGGCCCGCACGGTGAAGCCTGGGCGGGTAGGACATAAGCCCGATGGCCGCGCGCTCGGCAAGACCAAGCCGCTGCTCAAGCGGCGCATGCAGTTGTGCTGTGCGCTGTGCGGCGTGGCCGCCGAGTGGCAAACCGGCCATGGCGTGCAGGCGTGTACCTGCTGCGGCTCGCAGCTGTTCCGGGCGAATAATCCCCGTTAGGCTTCGCGCACCCGTGGAGGTGCCCGATGCCGATTCGCTACATCCTCAAACAACTGTTGCTGCCACCTGGTGTGTTGCTGCTGTTATTGCTTGTCGCCTGGTGGCTGCGTAAGCGTTTTCCACGGTTGGCTGCCAGTTGTTTTGTGCTCGGTCTCGGTGGTTTATGGCTGATGAGCCTGCCGGTCACGGTGCAGTGGTCGGCGCGCTTGCTGGAGCGCGAGCCGGCGCTGAGCGAGGCGCAATGGGCCGGTCTGGCGCAGCGGGTGGATGCCATCGTGGTGCTCGGCGCTGGCCGTGAGCAGGCCGATTCGACCTGGGGCGGCGACCAGCCGAGCTCGCTGGCTCTGGAACGGTTGCGTTATGCCGCGCGGCTGGCCAAGGCTTCCGGTTTGCCCCTGCTGGTCAGTGGCGGTCTGCATTATGGCCAACCGCCCAGCGAGGCCGCCCTGATGGCGCAGGTGTTGCTGCGCGATTACGGCGTGACGGTGCGCTGGCAGGAAGGGTTGAGCAGAACCACCTGGGAGAATGCGACGCACAGCGCCGCGTTGCTGCGTAATGACGAGGTAGCGCGCGTGCTGCTGGTGACGCAGGCGTGGCATATGCCACGGGCGCGCTGGTGTTTTGAACAGGTTGGCTTCCAGGTGTTGCCTGCGCCGCTGGGTTTTCTCGGCGTGGCCAACGCTCGCCCCGCCGGCGGCTGGCTGCCGGAAGGCAAGGCGCTCTGGCAGAGCGGTCAGCTGTTGCATGAGGCGCTCGGTTTGCTCGCCTATCCGCTGTTTTATGGGCGTACGGCAAACCGCGACTAAGCCGCTGAGCGGTATGCGCGATACCTCTGTGGGAGGGCGTTTGGCCGCGAAAGCGGTTCGCGGCCAAAGCCCCTCCGCGTAAGCGAGAGGGTTAGAGCGTCTTGGCCATGCGGCTGGCGAGCAGCGCCCAGCCGAACAACAGGGCGCAGAGGATGATCAGCGGCCAGGCGCGCCATTGCAGGTAAGGCGTCAGTTGCTGCATCGGCTGGACTTCGCCATACAGCACGCCGCGCTCGAACTGGGGCAGTTGCGCGGTGATCCGCCCGAACGGATCGATCAGCACAGTCATGCCGTTGTTGGTCGCGCGGATCATCCAGCGGCCGGCTTCGAGGGCGCGCATCTGTGCCATCTGCAAGTGTTGCAGGGGGCCGATCGAGCTGCCGAACCAGGCATCGTTGCTCACCGTCAGCAGCAGGTCGCTTTGCGCGGCCAGTTGGGCGGCGAACTCCGGGTAGACCACTTCGTAGCAGATGAACGTGGCGATCCTGTAGCCCTTGGCTTCCAGCAGCGGTTGTTCGGCCGC
The DNA here is from genome assembly GCA_002354655.1 of Pseudomonas sp. UBA2684. Classification (GTDB taxonomy): domain Bacteria; phylum Pseudomonadota; class Gammaproteobacteria; order Pseudomonadales; family Pseudomonadaceae; genus Aquipseudomonas. The sequence goes on along the minus strand of DELY01000050.1, from coordinate 189,903 downwards.
GCCGCGGGCAAAATCCGACATCGGCAAGTTGAAGAAGGCGATCAGTCCGCGCAGTACCTCCTGCAACGGCACGTACTCGCCGAAAGGCACCAGTTTCTGTTTCAGGTAATCGCCGCTGCCCTGGCCGACCACGCTCACCGCGTTGTAGTAACGCGGCTCGCCGCGCTCATTGGCCTGGCGGATCGGCACCCCGGTGATCAGCGCGGCCTGGCGTTCGCTGGCGAAGCGGTCCATCACGTTGAGGTAGCCGATGGCCTGCTCTTTCAGCACAGGAACCGCGGTTTCCGGCCAGACGATCAGATCGGTCGGTGTGGCGCTGAAACTCATGTCGCGGTACAGCGCCAGTTGCGCATTGAGCTGCGCCGGGTCCCATTTGAGGTTTTGTGGCACATTGCCTTGCATGGCCGCGACCTTCAGCGGTTGCCCGGCCGGGGTGGTCCAGGCATGGCCGCTAAGGACGATGCCGGCGATCCAAGGTGCGATCAGCAAGACCAGGCCGGCGGCGAGGAAGGCCTTGCGTGCGCGCAATTGCGCCAGGTTGACCAGCAGTGCGGCGCTCAGTGCCAGCACAAAAGACAACAGCCAGACGCCGCCAACCGGCGCGAGCCCGGCCAGCGGGCCGTCGAGCTGGCTGTAGCCTGCATAGAGCCAGGGAAAGCCGGTGAGAAACCAGCTGCGAAAGGCTTCCTGGGCCAGCCACAGGGCGGCGAACGCCAGTGCATCGGCCAATGGCGCTTCGCTGCGCCTGATCCAGCGTACCCATACCCACGCGGCGAGAGCGAACAGCAGCCCCAGACCGGCAACGAACGCCAGGGTCAGGAAGGCCGCCAGCGGTGGCGAGGCGGCGCCATAGTCGTGGATGCTGACGTACACCCAACTGGTGCCGGCGGCGAACAAGCCGAAGCCATAGCTCCAGCCGCGCCCAGCCGCCTGGTGTGGGCTGAGATCGCGCAGACCAAGGTAAAACAGGGCGATGGAGAGAATGGCCAGCGGCCACAGGTCGAAGGGGGCAAGCGCCAGTGTGGTGACGGCGCCGGCTGCCAGGGCGAGTAAGTTGCCCGGCCAGCCGGGGCGAGTTATCCAGTGCATCGCGTGCAGGTCCTTGGATTGGAGTGGCGCAAGAGTAGAGCGAAGCACGGGTGGGGTGAAGGCTTGTCCGATGCGTAGGGTGGGTTAGGCGCCGGGCTGCGTCTGTCGATTCAGACCATGATCCGCTGCGCTTTAACCCCCCCCTACGACTAACCCATCCGTCAGCGCGTCAGCGGTGTCAGGCGCAACAGGTGGATGCGCCGGCTGTCGGCATTCAACACGCGGAAGCGAAACTCGCCGATCTCGGTCACTTCGTTGCGCTTGGGCAGATGGCCGAAGGCGCTCATCACCAGGCCGCCGACGGTGTCGAACTCGTCATCGGAAAATTCGGTGTCGAAGGCTTCGTTGAAGCTGTCGATCGGCGTCAGCGCCTTGACCAGGAAGTCGCCGCTGGGCAGCGGTTTGACGTAGCTGTCTTCCTCGACGTCGTGTTCGTCCTCGATGTCGCCAACGATCTGTTCGAGCACATCCTCGATGGTCACCAGGCCCGCCACGCCGCCGTATTCGTCGATCACCACGGCCATATGGTTGTGGTTGGCGCGGAATTCGCGCAGCAGCACGTTGAGGCGCTTGGATTCGGGTACGAAAGTCGCTGGGCGCAGCAGGTCCTTGATATTGAAGTTGGGTTGTTCGCCCGAGAGGATCAGCGGCAGCAGGTCCTTGGCCAGGAGGATACCAACCACATCGTCGAGGCTTTCGCCAACCACGGGATAGCGCGAGTGCGCGGCTTCGATGATCGAGGGCAGAAACTCCTTGGGCGTCTGGTTGGCCTTGATACTCATCATCTGCGAGCGCGGCACCATAATGTCGCGAACCTGCAGGTCGGCGACCTGAATGGCGCCTTCGACGATGGCCAGTGCTTCAGTGTCGAGCAGCTTGTTCTGATGCGCTTCGCGCAGCACTTCCAGCAATTCCTTGCGGTTTTTCGGCTCATGAGCAAAAGCCTGGGTCAGTCTGTTAAACCAGGACTTCTGCTCGTTGCTCGATCGGTCTTCGCTCATGGTGGTTACTCAGGAACCTTTTGTATTTTCTGTGGGTTGTAGAAGGTGCTTACAAACGTAGCGAGCGATGGTCAGGCAAGGCGCACTCGGTCGAAAAGCGCAGTGTACGAGTTGTACATGAGCATTTGAGACGCCGAGTCCCGGACTGGGTGCAGCGCAGCATGGTCGAGCGCAGTAGTTTGTAGGTGCCCTCTTATTCGTGGTCGGCGTAAGGGTCGGAGTGACCCAGCTCAGCCAGCAATTCTCGTTCCAGCGCTTCCATCTCTTCGGCTTCCTCATCCTCGATGTGGTCGTAGCCGAGTAGGTGCAGGCAGCCGTGGATCACCAGGTGCGCCCAATGCGCTTCGCTGGTTTTAGCTTGTTCCAGCGCTTCGCGCTCAACCACCGGCACGCAGATCACCAGATCGCCGAGCAGTGGGATATCCAGCAGCGGAATACCGCCCAGCTCGTCCGGCACATCGGCAGGGAAGGATAGTACGTTGGTGGCGTAATCCTTATGACGCCAGGTGTGATTCAGCTCGCGGCCTTCGGCCTCATCGACCAGGCGGATGGTCAGCTCGGAATCGGCCGTGCGCTGGCGCAGGGCCAGCGCGCACCAGGCACGCAACTGCACCTCGCTCGGCAGGGTGGTCGCGTCAGTGGCGATTTGCAGGTCCAACTCAAGCATTGTGGTCGTCCTGCTGGTCATCCAGTTTGCCGTGCATGCGGTTGTCGTAGCGCTCGTAGGCTTCGACGATGCGCTGCACCAGCGGATGGCGCACCACGTCCTTGGGCTTGAAGTGGGTAAAGCTGATGCCCGGCACATCGCGCAGTACGTCGATCACGTGGGTCAGGCCGCTCTTGGTGCCGCGTGGCAGGTCGACCTGGGTAATGTCGCCAGTGATCACCGCGGTGGAGCCGAAGCCGATACGGGTGAGGAACATCTTCATCTGTTCCAGGGTGGTGTTCTGGGCCTCGTCGAGGATGATGAAGCTGTTGTTCAGCGTGCGGCCGCGCATATAGGCCAGCGGCGCGACCTCGATCACCTGTTTCTCGATCAGCTTGGCCACCTGCTCGAAACCGAGCATCTCGTACAGCGCGTCGTACAGCGGGCGCAGGTAGGGGTCGATCTTCTGCGACAGGTCGCCGGGCAGGAAGCCGAGCTTCTCGCCGGCTTCGACCGCCGGGCGCACCAGCAGGATGCGGCGGATTTGCTCGCGCTCCAGGGCGTCCACGGCGCAGGCCACGGCCAGGTAGGTCTTGCCGGTGCCGGCCGGGCCGACGCCGAAGTTGATGTCGTGATCGAGAATGGCTTTGACGTAGCGCTGCTGATTGGCCCCGCGCGGGCGAATCATGCCCTTGCGGGTGCGCAGGGCAACGCTGGCCTCGACGGTCGGGTTGCTCAGCTCTTCGATACCGGATTCCTGCAGGAACAGGTGCACCAGGTCGGGTGACAGTTCAGTGCTTTGGGTTTCACGGTAGAGGCGGCGCAGCAACTGCTCGGCGGCGTTGGTCTGGCCGGCGGTGCCGACCAGCTCGAACTGGTTGCCGCGGTTGCGGATTTCGATGGCCAGGCGCTGTTCGATCAGGCGCAGATGCTCGTCGAATTGTCCGCACAGGTTAGCGAAGCGGCGAGCCTCAAAGGGCTCAAGGATAAAACGAAGCGGTTCTATGGGTGCGTTCAAGGTCGTGTGATGGCCGCCAGTCGGCTGGGGTAGTGAAACGAAGAATAGCGCTAGCGGCCGCGAGGGGGAAGCTCGGGCCGCTGCGGCTTTAGTTGCAGGTGGTTTCGCTCAGCAGCGTGCCGCGCAGTGAGTTGGGCATGGCCTGGTCGATATGCACGTCGACAAACTGGCCGATCAGGCGCGGGTTGTCGCTGCGGAAGTTGACCACCCGGTTGCTCTCGGTACGGCCCTGGAGCATGCCGGGGTCCTTCTTCGAGTAATCGTTGACCAGGATGCGCTGTACGGTGCCCGCCATGCGTCGGCTGTTTTCGAAGCCCTGCTGGGTGATGCGGTGTTGCAGCAGCGCCAGGCGTTGCTTTTTCAGCTCCAGCGGGGTGTCGTCGGGCAGGTCGGCCGCCGGCGTGCCGGGGCGTGCGCTGTAGACGAAGGAGTAGCAGAAGTCGAAACCGACATCTTCGACCAGCTTCATGGTCTGCTCGAAGTCCTTCTCGGTCTCGCCGGGGAAGCCGACGATAAAGTCCGAACTGATCAGGATGTCCGGCACCGCGGCGCGCAGCTTGCGAATGCGCGACTTGTATTCCAGCGCGGTGTGGTTGCGTTTCATCGCCGCGAGGATGCGGTCGGAGCCCGATTGCACCGGCAGGTGCAGGTATTTCACCAGTTCGGGGATCTCGGCGTGGGCCTGGATCAGCGCATCGGAGAACTCCAGCGGGTGGCTGGTGGTGTAGCGAATGCGGTCGATGCCGTCGAGGGCGGCCACGGCGTAGAGCAGTTCGGCGAAATCGGCGATCTGCCCGTCACGGGTTGCGCCGCGGTAACCGTTGACGTTCTGGCCGAGCAGGGTGACTTCGCGTACGCCGTTCTCGGCCAGGTGCAGCACCTCGGCGAGTACATCGTCGAGCGGTCGGCTGACTTCCTCGCCACGGGTGTAGGGCACCACGCAGAAGGTGCAGTACTTGCTGCAACCTTCCATCACCGAGACATAGGCGCTGGGGCCGTCGACGCGCGGTTCGGGCAGGCGGTCGAATTTCTCGATTTCCGGGAAACTTATATCCACCTGGGCGATCTTGGTGCTGCGCGCGGCCTCGATCATTTCCGGCAGACGGTGCAAGGTCTGCGGGCCGAAGACCACGTCGACGTAGGGCGCGCGGTCGCGGATGGCCGCACCTTCCTGGCTGGCCACGCAGCCGCCGACGCCGATCACCAGGTCCGGGTTGCTGAGTTTCAGCTCACGCCAGCGGCCCAGCTGGGAAAACACCTTGTCCTGGGCGCGCTCGCGGATCGAGCAGGTATTAAGGAGGATGACGTCGGCGTCTTCCGGGCGTTCGGTGACTTCCAGTGCTTGATGTTCGCCCAGCAGGTCGACCATGCGCGAGCTGTCGTACTCGTTCATCTGGCAGCCATGGGTTTCGATATAAAGCTTCTTGGTCATGCGCATTCGTCGGGTGATTCGAAGAACCGCGCATTATAGTGGCCTGGTGGCTGGCTTCCTAGCGTTGCCTGTCTGGTGGCTGTGCTATGATTCGCGCCCTCTCCATTTCCCGATCAGTCTAAACTGCCATCCATGAGCAAGCGCGAGCCTATCTATAAGGTGATTTTCCTCAACCAGGGCCAGGTGTACGAGATGTACGCCAAGCAGATCTATCAAAGCGATCTGTGGGGGTTTCTGGAGGTGGAGGAATTCGTCTTCGGCGAGCGTACCCAGGTGGTGGTCGACCCCAGCGAAGAAAAGCTCAAAGCCCAGTTCGACGGCGTGGTACGCAGTTTCGTGCCGATGCACGCAATCATTCGTATCGACGAAGTGGAGCGTCTCGGTACGCCGAAGATCAGCGAGGCCAAGGGTAGCGGCAATATCATGCCGTTCCCCATGCCGATGCCGGATAAATAAAGCGGTCTTAGGATGTCGGGTGGGTTGAGCTTGCGATACCCATCATCAGGCCGCATGGGTATCGCTTTGCTCAACCCACCTTACGGCAGCGGCGCGAAAGGCGAGGTGAGGGTGTCGGCGCTTTGCAGTTCCAGCAGGTAGTTGCGGAAAATCTGCCCAAGCACTTGGCTGGCGATTTCCAGTTCGTCGCGCGGCATTTGTGCGGAGACCTGGTCGGCGCTGTCCATTGCCTCGTCCGAACCATTCACCGCTGCCATTTTCAGCACGATGTAGGCCTGCACGTTGTTCGCCTGAACGCCTTCGCCACGATAGAACATCATGCCCAGACGGTATTGCGCCTGCGCGTGGCCTTGCAGCGAGGCGCGCTCGAACCAGTTCAGCGCTTGTGGCAGGTCACGCGGGGTGCGCTTGCCGTCGTAATAGAACTCGCCCAATTCGTATTCGGCCTGCTGGTCACCATTCTGCGCGGCCTGTTGGCAGGCAGTGAGTGCCGCGGACAAGTCTTCAGGGGCGGTGTTCAGCGAGCAACTGCCGGTCGCAGGGATCAGCAACGAGTTACCGCCCGCGAATGCGAGCAGCGGAAGAAGAAGCAACAGGCAGCCCAGAGAGAGGGTGCGGCCGGTGCAGTTCATGAAAATCCGTGTACCTCAGGTGCTGTGCGGGTGGCATTCCGGCCGCCGAAACGCGGCGGTCGTCACATTATGAAATAAGCAGAGGCGTTCTTACAAAGTCTTTACCGGCTTTTCTGTCGCAGCGTTATTCCCGGGCAGTGCCAGCAGGAGCCAGGCCAGCAGTGGATATGCCGGTGTCAGCAGTGCGTGGAACAGATCGACCCGGCGCAGCGAGCCAATAAAACCCGTGCTGCCCACTGCCACTCCGGCCAACAGAAACAGGCCCGCCACGCCGACGGCGGCCAGTGCCGGTGCGCGGCGCGGCCATTGCAAGGCGCCGGCATAGAGGATCAGCAGCAGGGTCGCCAGGTTGAGCAGCAGGCGGTAGTCGTCGAGCAGGTTCATCTGGCGGAACAGCTCGAAGAAGGCGCAGAGCCCGAGCACCACCCGGCCCCAGTTCGGTCGACTCCAGGCCCAGCCACGGCCCAGGGTGAGTGCCGCCACGCCGAGCAGCGGCAGGGCGAGGAAGGTGCTGGCCTGGCTCAGCCACAGATGCGCGGCTTGCCAGCTCGGGTCGAGGCCGTAGCGTATGGCGCCGACCGTAGCTGCCGCGGCGGGCATCAGGAAGCCGAGTAAGGCGCAGAACAATGCCGGTTGATCGGCTTCGCCATAGTGCTTGCGCGCTCTGCCAATGGCGATCGTGCAGGCCAGGCAGGCCAGTGCCAGTACGCCATCGGATAGTGCGGTGCTGTACTGCATCATTCCAACTCTCTTTCGTTCATAGAGCTTTGCCGGCTGCGCTACGCCGCTCCTCGCCGTACTGCTTGTACTGTCTCGTCGCGGCGTGCTGGCCTTCGCGGTCTATTTGCGCATATAGAGCTGGATTAAGCTTTTTTCAGGGCCGCGAAGGCGCGTTCGGCGGCGTCCAGGGTCAGCTGCAGCTCGGTCTCGCCGTGGGCGATGGAGGTGAAGCCGGCCTCGAAGGCGCTCGGTGCCAGGTACACGCCGCCGTCGAGCATCAGGTGGAAGAACTTCTTGAAACGCTCGGCATCGCTGGCCATCACGTCGTCGAAGGTGACGATGTCGTCGGCACCGCTGAAGTACAGGCCGAACATGCCGCCGGCCTGGGTGGTGACGAACGGGATGCCGGCAGCATCGGCGCGCTGCTGTAGGCCAGCGAGCAGGCGGCTGGTGTAGTCGGTCAGCTCGGCGTGGAAGCCCGGACGGCTGATCAGCTTGAGGGTGGTCAGACCGGCGGCCATGGCTAGCGGGTTACCGGACAGGGTGCCGGCCTGGTAGACCGGGCCCAGCGGGGCGATGCAGCCCATGATCGCGCGCTTGCCGCCGAAGCAGCCGACCGGCATGCCGCCGCCGACGATCTTGCCGAAGGTCGACAGGTCCGGGGTCACGCCGTAGTGCGCCTGGGCGCCGCCGAGGGCGACGCGGAAACCGGTCATCACTTCGTCGAAGATCAGCACCACGCCGTGCTTGTCGCACTGCGCGCGCAGGCCTTCGAGGAAGCCTGGCGCTGGCGGTACGCAGTTCATATTGCCGGCGACCGGTTCGACGATGATGCAGGCCACGGTCTGGCCAACTTCGGCGAGCATCTGCTCGACCGCTTTGAGGTCGTTGAACGGCAGGGTCAGGGTGTGCTTGGCAAAGTCCGCCGGCACGCCGGCCGAGCTTGGCACGCCCTGGGTCAGCAGGCCGGAGCCGGCTTTCACCAGCAGGCTGTCGGAGTGGCCGTGGTAGCAGCCTTCGAACTTGATGATCGCGTCGCGGCCGGTGTAGCCACGGGCCAGGCGGATGGCGCTCATGGTCGCCTCGGTGCCGGAGCTGACCATTCGCACCATTTCCATGGACGGCACGATGCTGCACACGAGGTCAGCCATCTCGGTTTCCATGGCGGTCGGCGCGCCGTAGGACAGGCCGTGCTGCAGCTGATTGCGCACCGCGTCGAGCACGTCCGGGTGGCCGTGGCCGAGGATCATCGGGCCCCAGGAGCCGACGTAATCCACATAGCGCTTGTCGTCTTCATCGGTGACGTAGGCACCTTCGGCGTGCTTGAAAAACAGCGGCGTGCCGCCGACGCTTTTGAACGCGCGTACCGGCGAGTTGACGCCGCCTGGGATGTGTTTCTGCGCGTTGGCGAAGAGGATTTCAGAACGGGACATGGCAGGGCCTCTCAAACTGGGAGTCGGGGCGAGCCGGGTCGCCCGCTAAAGATTTAATCAGGGATAAACAGGTCGCTAAAGGCGCGGGCGCGGCGCTCGACTTCGGCGGCGGAGTCGGCGGCGAACAGGGCGTGAACCACCGCGACCATGCTCGCGCCGCGTTCGATCAGCGCGGGCGCGTTATCCAGGGTCACGCCACCGATGGCGACGATCGGCAGGTTGATCCGGGCTTTCGCCTGATCCAGCAGCTCGACCGTGGCGGCGGGTGCGCCGGGTTTGGTGTTGGAGTTGAAGAAGCGGCCGAAGGCGACGTAGCTGGCGCCTTCCTTGGCCGCGGCATCGGCCAGTTCCAGCTGGGCGTGGCAGGTGCCGCCGATGATCGCCTGGCGCCCGAGCAGGGCGCGGGCGGCGGACAGCGAGCCGTCGGTCTGGCCCAGGTGCAGGCCCACGCCGAGGCGCGCGGCCAGTTCGGCGTCGTCATTGATGATCAGGGCCGCGCCGTAGCGATTGCACAGCTCGCGCAGGGCTTCGGCCTCGCGCAGGCGGCGCGCGTTATCGCTGGACTTGTCGCGGTATTGCAGCAACGTCGCGCCGCCCTTCAGTGCGGCCTCGACGTAGGGCAGCAGTCTGCCTTTGAGCAATTCGCTGTCGGTGATGGCATACAGGCCACGCAGTTTCATGGGGTACTCCAGCAGGTGCTCATCAACTGCTCTCTATCAAAAGGCATCCAGCGGCAGGCGGCGCGGAATGTACTGGCCGTGGCCGGGTTGCTCGGCGTCACGCAGGGTGCGCCAGGTGTAGTCGAGGGCGAATTGCACGGCGCTGACCAGCTCCTGGCCCAGGGCCAGGCGACCGGCCAGGGTGCTGGCCAGGGTGCAGCCGGAACCGTGGTAGCCGCCGGGCAGGCGCTGGCAGGTAAAGGTGTGGCGGCTGCCGTCGCGTGAGTACAGGCGGTTGTGCACTTCGTGCTCGTCGCCATGGCCGCCGGTGATCAGCAGGTGCTGGATATACGGCAGCAGCTTCGCGGCGCACTCATCGGCGCTGCCGTCGGGCAGTTCGGCGAGGATGCGTGCCTCCGGTAGGTTCGGCGTGGCGATGGTCGAGACGGCGAACAGGCGCTCGCGCATGGCGTAACCGACCTCGTCCTTGCCCAGTGCGCCGCCGCCGCCAGCGCGCAGCACCGGGTCGCAGACCAGTGGGATGCCCGGCAGGCGCTGCATGATCTGCAGCACGGTTTCGACCATCTCGACCGAGCCGAGCATGCCCAGCTTGACCGCTTCGACCGGCAGGTCGTTGATCACCGCATTGGCCTGGGCCAGCACCCACTCGCGGTCGAGCACGCGGAAGTCGGAGACATTCACCGTGTCCTGCACGGTCAGCGCGGTGACGGTGGGAGCGGCGTGACAGCCCTGGGCGAGCAGGGCTTCGATATCGGCTTGCAGGCCGGCACCACCACTGGGGTCATGACCGGACAGGCACAGCACTACGGGGCGGGAAGTAGGCGTTTTCATGGTGCGCGAGCTTACCATTAATCCATGGTTTTGCGCCGGGTCGAGCATGTTGCGCGCGGTTTTTCGGGGCCGCCTGCCAGATTGTTTCCTGACGCTGTAGGCAGCTTTACGATGCGCCCCGATGGGTCTGCATAGCCCACGCCTAAGTATCATTCCAGAGCCTTTTGCCGCTTTTTCGATGTTTGCGCTGGGCGGCTTTTTCCATCTATGGGCTGTGCTAGAGTGAGCGGCATTCGAATAACCAGGCCATGCGAGGCGGCGTCATTCAGGGGAGGTGGGGCTCCCCGGCGCCGTCCGACATGGCCTTTGTGGGGGCGCATGCGCTACGTCCTGATTTTCCTGTTGGCTGTCTGGCCGGTATTTGCCGGTGCCGTGGTGTTCGACGAGCACACCCGTGCGCTGTCGCTTGGCCAGGCGATGTATGTGTTCGAAGACGTGCGTGGCGATGCGACCATCGACGAGGTCACCTCGCCAGCGTTGCAAGGCAGTTTTCGACGGCACGACAAGGCGGTGCTGAACGCCGGCTATTCGCGCTCGGTATTCTGGCTGCGCCTGGATCTGGAGTACCGCCCGCACAGCCTGGGCGGCCAACAGCCCTGGTTGCTGGAACTGGCCTACCCGCCCCTGGACCATCTGGCGCTCTACCTGGACGACGGTCAGGGCCGTTTCCAGTTGGCGCAGCGCACCGGCGATGCGCTGCCGTTCGCCAGTCGGCAGATCAAACAACACAACTACCTGTTCGAACTCAAGTTGCAGCCCAATCAGCCGCAGCGCGCGTATCTGCGCCTGGAAAGCCAGGGCTCGATCCAGGCGCCGCTGACCCTGTGGGCGCCGAATGCCTACCTTGAGGAGCAGCCGGGGCGTATCTATGTGCTCGGCATCATCTACGGCGTATTGCTGGTGATGCTGATCTACAACCTGTTCATCTTCTTGAGCGTGCGCGACACCAGCTACCTTTATTACATCTTCTACATCGCCTCGTTCGGCCTCTATCAGATCTCGGTGAATGGCGCCGGCATCGAGTATTTCTGGCCCAACAGCCCCTGGTGGGCAAATGCCGCCACGCCGTTTTTGATCGGCTCGGCGGCACTGTTCGGCTGCCAGTTCGCCCGCAGTTTTTTGCACACCGCCGAACACAGCCCATGGGTCGACCGCACGCTGCTGGTGATGATGGCCTGTGGCGCCCTGGTGATGGTCCTGGCCCTGACGGTCAGCTATGCCGTCGCCTTGCGCCTGGCCACCTACCTGGCGCTGCTGTTCACCGTGGTGATTTTCGCCGCGGGGATTCTCGCCTGGCTGCGCGGCATGCGTGTGGCGCGTTATTTCATCATCGCCTGGAGCGCTTTTTTGCTCGGCGGGGCGATCAACACCCTGATGGTGCTGGGCTACCTGCCCAATGTATTCCTGACCATGTACGCCAGCCAGATCGGCTCGGCGCTGGAGGTTGGTCTGTTGTCCCTGGCGCTGGCCGACCGTATCAACGCGATGAAGGAGGAACGTACGCGCATCCTCCAGGAGGCCGGGCGCAAGCTGGAGTCGCTGAACCAGGAACTGGCCAACAGCAACCGCCTGAAGGACGAATTCCTCGCCACCGTCACCCATGAACTGCGCACGCCGATGAACGGGGTGATCGGTTCGCTGGAGCTGATGCAGACCGTCAGCCTCGACGCCGAACTGGCGCAGTATCAGAAGACCGCCGCCAGTTCGGCGCGCGACATGATGCGCATGGTCAATGACATCCTCGCGCTCACCGAGTTGCAGGCCGGCAAGCTTTACCCGCGGCGCGAGCCGTTCAGCCTGCGCGGGTTGTTCGACGGCCTGCGCGTGCAGTACGCGCCGCGTGCCGAGGAGAAAGGCTTGCGGTTTGTTCTGGAGCTGGACGAAAGCCTGCCGGACACCCTCGAAGGCGACGCTGGCAAGCTGGCGCAGAGCCTGGGCTACCTGCTGGATAACGCCATCAAGTTCACCGCACAGGGTTCGGTCACGCTGCGCATCGGCCGGGTCGGGGCCATGTCCGAGAGCCTGCCGTTGAGCATCCAGGTGCTCGACAGCGGCGTCGGTTTCAGCGTGCCGCAGGATGCCTCGTTGTATCAGCAGTTCCGCCAGTTGGACGGTTCCATGACCCGCGAGTACGGCGGCCTGGGCATCGGCTTGGCTATCTGCCGACAGCTGGTCGACCTGCTTGGCGGCAGCCTGAGTCACGAGTCGCAGCCGGGACAAGGCAGTTGCTTTCAACTGAATGTGCCGCTGGCTCTGCCGGCCCAGGCGGCGCCCCAGCCCGTGCCGGTGCGGCGCGCCTCTACGCAGGCCGTGCGCCGCCCTGAGCAGTGCACGGTGCTGATCGTCGAGGACAACGCCATCAACCAGCTGGTGACTCGCGGCATGCTGCTCAAACTCGGCTACCGCGTGCGCACCGCCGACCACGGCGCCGAGGCGCTGGAGGTGTTGCGCGGTGAGGCGGTCGACGCGATCTTGCTGGATTGCCAGATGCCGGTGATGGACGGTTTCGCCACCTGCCGTGCGTTGCGCGCCTTGCCGGGGTGTGTCGAGCTGCCGGTATTGGCCATTACCGCGCACAGCCACAGCGGCGACCGCGAGCGTTGCCTGGCGGCCGGCATGAGCGACTACCTGGCCAAACCGGTGAAATTCGAAGAGTTGCGCAGCCTGTTGCACGATTGGGTGCTGTGCCGCCCAGCTACGGCCTGAGCAATGCGCGCTACGGCGTGTTCGAGCGTGCCGAACAGCGCGCACGCAAGCCTGTAGCCGTCGGCTGGGTTTCGGCCCGGCCCGCGCGCGTCGACTCTTGGGCGGCCGCGTGCAGCATCGTCCTCTCGATTTCCCCTGCGCGCCTGCGTGGCACTTCAGCCGCACTTTTGTCCTGAATCCCCCTTTTTGCATGGTCTGAATCCTGATTCACTGACTGAAATGTGAATCAGGATTCAGACCATGGCTTACCGTACCAGTGCGCTGCGTATCGACCGCGACCAACTTCTGCGCGAGCGCATCCTGGCCTGCGCCTTGGCGCGCGTCGCCGAGGGTGGTTTCGCCGCGCTGACCATGCAGGGATTGGGCGAGGCTGTCGGCATCGCCACCGGCAGTTTGTACCGACACTTTCGCAGCAAGGGCGAATTGGCCGCCGAAGTATTCGCCAACGCCAGCCAGCGCGAAGTGGACGCTTTGGCCGCGGCGTTACGTGGCCCCGGCAGCCCCGTCGAGCGCCTGGCCGCCGGCTTGCAGCAATTCGCCGCGCGCGCCTGGCACAGCCGCCGCCTGGCCTTCGCGCTGATCGCCGAGCCGGTCGACCCGGAGGTCGACGAACAGCGCCTGCTGTACCGCGAGGCCTATGCCGAATTGTTTATCGAACTGCTGGAGGAGGGCGTCGCTCAGGGCGTTTTCCGCATCCAGCATGTCAGCCTGATCGCCGCCTGCCTGGTCGGCGCGATTGCCGAATCCCTGGTCGGCCCGTTGTCTCCGCCCGCCCGTGCCGCCCGCGAAGCCGGGCGGCTTTCCCTGGACCTGGAGCAAGTCAGCCAGAGTCTGGTGACCTTCTGCCTGCGCGCCGTTGGCGCCGAGGAACCCACGCCATGATCCCCGCCCTGAATGCCGAAACCCATGAAGTGTTCAACCAGGTGCCGCCGCTGGACGGCGCCAACCTGTACCGCGTCGACCTGCCGTTGCAGGAGTGGACGCGGCGCTTCGGCGGCGGTTGGGCCGAGGCGCGGATCGACGCCTATGGTGCCCTGGCCGGCGGTGAATTGATGGCCGCCGGCTTTCTCGCCAACGAGAACAAGCCGGTGTTCAAAAGCCACGACCGCTATGGCCAGCGCATCGACCTGGTGGAGTTCCACCCGGCCTATCACCAGTTGATGCGCGCGGCCATCGAGCATGGCCTGCCGTCCATGCCCTGGACCGACCCACGCGCCGGCGCGCAAGTCGCCCGCGCGGCGATGAGCTACCTGCACAGCCAGGCCGAGGCCGGCAGCGGCTGCCCGCTGACCATGACCTATGCCAGCGTGCCGGCGCTCAAGCTGCAAGCCGATATCGCCGCGCAGTGGCTGCCGAAGATCCTCTCGACCCAGTACGACCCGCGTAACCTGCCAATCGCACAGAAGACCGGCGCGACCATCGGTATGGCCATGACCGAGAAGCAGGGCGGCACCGATGTGCGCGCCAACACCACGCGCGCCTACCCGGTGGGCATCGGTGGCCCCGGCCAGGCCTACGAGCTGGTCGGTCACAAGTGGTTCTGCTCGGCGCCGATGTGCGATGCCTTCCTCACCCTGGCCTATACCGACCAGGGCCTGACCTGCTTTCTGCTGCCGCGCCACCGCCCGGACGGTACGCGCAACGAGTTCTATATCCAACGCCTGAAGAACAAGCTGGGCAACCAATCCAACGCCTCCAGCGAGGTCGAGTTCCGCGGCGCGCTGGCTTGGATGATCGGCGAGGAAGGCCGTGGCGTACCGACCATCATCGAGATGGTCGCGCTGACCCGCTTCGATTGCATGGTCGGCTCCAGCGCCCTGATGCGCCAGGCCCTGACCCAGGCCGCGCACCACTGTGCGCACCGCCAGGTCGGTGGCCGCGTGCTCAGCGAGCAGCCACTGATGCAGAACGTGCTGGCCGACCTGGCCCTGGAAAGCGAAGCCGCCCTGGCACTGACCCTGCGCATGGGCAAGGCGCTGGACAATCCGCACGACGAGCAGGAAGACAAATTCGCCCGCTTGGTCACCGCCGTGGGCAAATATTGGATTTGCAAACGCGCGCCGGCGATGATCAACGAAGCCGCCGAATGCATGGGCGGCGCCGGCTACGTCGAAGACAGCATCCTGCCGCGGCTGTACCGCGAAGCGCCGGTCAACTCGACCTGGGAAGGCTCCGGCAACGTGCAGTGCCTGGACGTGCTGCGCGCCCTGTCGAAGGAACCGGGCGTGCTCGACGCACTGTTCAATGAACTGGGCGACGGCCATGGCGATGCGCGGTTGGCCGCGCATATCCAGCAGTTGCAGGCGAACTTCCGCGACACCGCCGACATCCAGTACCGCGCCCGCCAGCTCACCGAAGACGTAGCCCTGGCGCTGCAAGCCAAACTGCTGCTGGAGGCCGGCAACGCCACGGTGTCCGACGCCTTCATCGCCAGCCGCCTGGGCGACGGCGGCCGCGTCTACGGCACCCTGCCGCGCGGCGTGGCTGCCGAAGCGCTGGTGGCGCGCAGCACGCCGCATCTGATCTGATCCGTGCCTGTCCGATCATTCGTGAAAAAATCGGTGGATTGTTAGCGGCCGATTTTTTCTCAGAGGAACAGTTGGTTACGCTAAGAGTGTTCCCCGCGCCAGCGGGGATGAACCGACCTGCTGGCCGAACGCCTCAAGCTAAGTGGTGTGTTCCCCGCGCCAGCGGGGATGAACCGCCGGCCTACCTCAAACCGACCGATGTAGTGAAGTGTTCCCCGCGCCAGCGGGGATGAACCGACCTTGGCTGGAGTCAATGCGGCGAGAACTGGGTGTTCCCCGCGCCAGCGGGGATGAACCGTCGCGTGCGACTTGATCGCGCAGCTTGTCGTGGTGTTCCCCGCGCCAGCGGGGATGAACCGAGCTATGCCTGGCTGTGGATGGTGCTCATCGCGTGTTCCCCGCGCCAGCGGGGATGAACCGCGGTGCAGGACATATCTGCCGATCTTGGTGTTGTGTTCCCCGCGCCAGCGGGGATGAACCGTCTCCTATAGCGCCCGAACACCCTTATGCCGGCGTGTTCCCCGCGCCAGCGGGGATGAACCGCGCAGGCCGCCCTGAAGGTTTTGCTAGATCTCGTGTTCCCCGCGCCAGCGGGGATGAACCGACAACACGGTTTACCAAACAGTGGCGCTGCCGGTGTTCCCCGCGCCAGCGGGGATGAACCGTTCATCAATGGTTGGGAGGAGGCCAACCATATGTGTTCCCCGCGCCAGCGGGGATGAACCGCTCATCGCGCAGTTCAGCCGGGATCTCCGGCGGTGTTCCCCGCGCCAGCGGGGATGAACCGCAGGTGCAGTCCAGTCAGGGTAAGGCCGAGCTGTCTTCCCCGCGCCAGCGGCGGATGAAGTGACTAATAATAAATGTCGGCATGGGGGCCCGAGTGGGCGAGGGAGTTGCGTTGGCTTGTCGCGAAGCGCTATGCCAAGCCGCGCTGATACAGGCAAGATAGAGCCTGTCTGTTCAGCCAGGAATGCCCGCCGTGAGCCCTTGTTCCGAAGACTTCGTCGTCGCCCACAGTGCAGAGGAGGCGGTGGATCGTCTGGCCGCTCTGCACCAGCAAGCCACCAGCGCCCTCAGCCAGGCGCTCAAGCGCTATCTCAAGGAGCGCATCAAGCCGGATGCCGCCGAGCAGTGCCAGTTCCGCTACCCCGAGTTGCGCCTGACCTACCTGTGCCAGGGCGAAGCGCCGACCACCGTGCGCGCTTATGCCAAGGTGCAGGTGCCGGGGACCTATAGCGTTACCGTGACCCATCCCGCGGCCTTCCGTAAGTACTTGCTGGAGCAGTTGCAGCCGCTGATGCATGACTTCACCGTGCATGTGGAAGTGGGTATCAGCCAGCAGAACATTCCCTATCCCTATGTGGTCGAGCAGGGCGATGAGCTGGCCGGCTCCGGGGTGACCGCCGCCGAACTGGCGCGGGTGTTCCCCAGTACCGACCTGTCCGCCGCCACCGATGGCACCGCCGATGGCCTGTATGACTGGGAAAACACCGACCCGCTGCCGCTGGCGCTGTTCGACGCAGCAAGAGTGGATTTCTCCCTGCGCCGCCTGGTGCATTACACCGGCAGCGACTGGCGGCATGTGCAGCCGTGGATTCTGCTGACCAACTACCACCGCTACGTCGACCAATTTATCCGCCACGGCCTGGACATGCTGGTCGGCGATTCGCGTTTTGTGCGCATGGTGCTACCGGGCAACGTGGTGATCGAGCGCGGCATGGCCGAAGGCGAGATGCAGGCGATCATCGAGACGGTGGTCTGGCACCGTTACCAGATGCCGGCCTATCACCTGCAAGGGGCTGCCGACGGCGACGGCATCACCCTGGTGAACATCGGTGTCGGTCCGTCCAACGCGAAGAACATCACCGACCACCTGGCCGTGCTGCGCCCGCATTGCTGGCTGATGATTGGCCACTGCGGCGGCCTGCGCCAATCGCAGACCATCGGCGACTACGTGCTGGCCCACGCTTATATGCGCCGCGACGGCATCCTCGATCGGGTGCTGCCGCCGAATATTCCGCTGCCGGCCCTGGCCGAAGTGCAGCAGGCGTTGCAGGAGGCGGCCAAGCAGGTCACCGGCGAGCAGGGCGACGAGCTGAAGAAACGCCTGCGCACCGGCACCGTGCTGACCTACGACGACCGCAACTGGGAGCTGCGCTGGGCCCAGGAGCGGCCGCTGATCAACCTGTCGCGCGCGGTGGCGGTGGACATGGAAAGCGGCACCATCGCCGCCCAAGGCTATCGCCTGCGGGTGCCCTACGGCACGCTGCTGTGCGTCTCGGACAAACCGCTGCACAGCGAGATCAAGTTGCCGGGCGCCGCCGGGGCGTTCTACGAGCGCGCGGTGACCCAGCACCTGCATATCGGCATCACCGCCCTCGACTTGCTGCGCAACCAGCTCGATTCGCTGCACTCACGCAAGCTGCGCAGTTTCGACGAGCCGCCGTTCCGCTAGCTGGGTTACGCCGCTGCGCGGCTAGCCCAGCCTGCGGTTTGGGTGTTGCGTTACAACGCCGGTGGGTTTCCAGTCACTCCGTAGGATGGGTTGAGCTTGGCGATACCCATCGTCTAGGTGACCCCTCATCGCTGGGTTGCGCCGCTGCGCGGCTAGCTCAGTCTACGATTTGGTTACCGCGCCACAGCCCAGCGCGCTTTCCAGCCAATTGCAGAAGCTGCGGGTCAGCGGGTCGCTTTCGCTGTCGCGGTGCACCAGCCAGGCCCAGTTGGGGCCGCGCACGCTCTGCTCCACCAGGGGCTGCAACAGGCTATTGCGCCGCGCCTGGTCAGCCAGCAACTGGCTGACCAGGGCAATCCCCAGGCCCTGGCTGGCGGCATCCAGCAGCTGGCCGGGGTCGGAAAAATTCAAGCCGCGGCTTTGCTGGCCCACGTCCTGTCCGCCCTGTACCGCCCAGTGGCTCCAGTCCATCTCCCGTTCACCGTGCAGGGTGCTGCGTTCGGCTGGCTGTTGCGTCAGCAGGTTGGGATGGGCGGCCGGATAGAGGCGGTCTTCCAGCAACACGCGAAAGCTGCATTCGGCCTGCGCGGTAAGGTCGTCACGCACGGCCACGTCGACGGTCTGGGTGGCCATGTCGGGGATTTCGTCGGTGGTGAACAGCCACAGGTCGACCTCCGGGTGCAGGCGATGGAACTCGCCCAGGCGCGGCACCAGCCAGTGACGGGCGAAGGCCGGGGTGGTGTTGACCACCAGTTGGTTGGGCTTGCGGTACTGCTCCAGGCGACGGATGCCGACCGCCAGTTGCTGCAGCAGCGACTGGGTGGTGCTGAGCAGGTCATGCCCGGCATCGGTCAGGCTGACGCTACGGCCGTTGCGGAAGAACAGCGGTTGTTCGAGGAAACCTTCCAGGCTGCGGATCTGCTGGCTGATCGCCGACTGGGTGAGGTGCAGCTCTTCGGCCGCCCTGTGGAAGCTGCCGAGGCGGGCGGCGGCTTCGAAGCCGCGCAGGGCGTTTAGTGGGGGCCAGTGTTTCAACATTATTGATAAGTCCTGCTAATCAGAATTGCGCAAAATCTATCGTTTGTTACGGCATTTTTACAGGCCTAGCATGCAAGTCATCACCGCATTCGCGGTTTTCAGTGATAACAAAGACTTAACTGAAGGCACTTGTATGCAGCATAACGCAGTCGCAGAAAACACCTGGTTCATGCCCGCCGAATGGGTCCCGCACGCCGCTACCTGGATGGTCTGGCCGCACAACCAAGGGCTGTGGGAGTCCGGTTGGGGCGTGACCCTGGCCGAGGTACAGGTCGACTTTGCCCGGGTGGCCAACGCCATTGCCCGTTTCGAGCCGGTGAAGATGGTGGTCGATCCGTCTGCGGCGCTGCGCGCTCGTACGCTGTGCGGGGCCAACATCGAGCTGATCGAGCTGGCTGTCAACGACAGCTGGTGCCGTGACTCGGGGCCGAGCTTCGTCTGCCATCCGCAGCATGGTCTGGCCGGGGTCAGCTGGCGCTTCAACGCCTGGGGCGGCAAGTCCGAGCATGATCTCGACGAGAGCCTGGCGCGGCGCATTCTCAATGGCCTGGGCATGGATTGCTTCGGCACGCCGCTGAGCAACGAAGGCGGGGCAATCCATGTGGATGGCGACGGCACGCTGATCACCACCGAGTCGGTGCTGCTCAACCCCAACCGCAACCCCGGCATGAACAAGGCCGAGATGGAGGAAATCTTCGCCCGCCTGCTCGGCGTGAAGAAGACCATCTGGCTGCCGGGCGACCCCAAGTACGTCACCGGCGATATGACCGACGGCCATATCGATGGCGTGTGTGCCTTTGCCAAGCCCGGCGCGCTGCTGGTGGACGCCACCCGCGATCAGGGTTCGGTGTATGCCGAGGTGGTACGCGAGAACCGCCGCGCCATCGAGTTGGCCACCGACGCCCGCGGGCGCAAGTTCGAGCTGCTCGAACTGTTCGAGGCCACCGATGCGGTGGATACTGAAGCCGAGGTGTTCTGCGCCTCCTACACCAACTTCTACATCTGCAACGGCGCGATCATCATGCCGGCCTACGGCATTGCCGCCGATGAGGAAGCGGCGGCGACCCTGCGCATGGCCTTCCCGGGCCGTGAAGTGGTACCGGTGCAGATCAATCAGCTGGCCCATGGCGGCGGCGGGGTGCACTGCATCACCCAGCAACAGCCGGCCTGGCCGTTGAAGGGGTGAGGTTATGAGCAAGCTGATCGTCGCCACCACCCAGTTCGCCTGCAGCTGGGACCTTGAACAGAACCTCGACCAGGCCGAGCGCCTGGTGCGCGAGGCTGCCGCCAAGGGTGCCCAACTGATCCTCCTGCAGGAGCTGTTCGCCACCCCGTACTTCTGCATCGAACAGGACCACAAGCACCTGGCGCTGGCTGAGGAGTACGGCCAGAGTCGCGTGCTCAAGCGCTTCGCTGCGCTGGCCAAGGAGCTGGGCGTGGTGCTGCCGCTCTCCTGGTTCGAGAAGGCTGGCAACGCCTACTTCAACTCGCTGAGCGTGGCCGATGCCGATGGCAGCTTGCTTGGGGTGTACCGCAAGACCCACATTCCCAACGCCATCGGCTATCAGGAGAAGGAATACTTCAGCCCCGGCGACACCGGTTTCCGCATCTGGGACACCGCCTTCGGGCGTATCGGCGTCGGCATCTGCTGGGACCAGTGGTTCCCCGAAACGGCGCGCTGCCTGGCCCTGCAAGGTGCCGAGGTGCTGCTGTTCCCGACCGCCATCGGCTCCGAACCGGGCGCTGCGGTGCTGGATTCCCGTGACCATTGGCAACTGACCCAGCGTGGCCATGCCGCCGCCAACATCATGCCGGTGATCGCCGCCAACCGCGTCGGTCATGAAGTGGCAACCGGCGATCCAGCGCTGGCGATGAGCTTCTACGGTTCGTCCTTTATCACCGACCACAAGGGCAAGTTGCTCGCCGAGGCCGATCGCGACAGCAGCGGTGTGCTGGTGCGCGAACTGGATCTGGCCGCCATGGGCGAAGAGCGCCAGACGTGGGGCATCTACCGTGATCGTCGCCCGGAAATGTACGGCCCGTTGCTGGGGCTGGACGGACGGCAAACCCACGTGCGCTGGAATCACCAAGGAGTCTGACCATGAAACCTGGTAAAGCCTTACTGATCGGCTCGCTGAGCCTCGCCCTGAGCTGTGCCCAGGCCTGGGGCCAGGCCGAGGAAAAGACCCTGCGCCTGTACAATTGGGCCGACTATTTCGCCCCGGATACCCTGAGCAACTTCACCAAGGAAACCGGCATTCGGGTGATCTACGACGTCATGGAAGGCAGCGAAACGCTGGAGGCCAAGATGATGGCCGGGCGCAGCGGCTATGACCTGATCTTCCCCGGCGACACCGTGGCCGAACGGCTGATGCGTGCCGGCGCGCTGCAGAAGCTGGACACCAGCAAGCTCGAGCACCTGGATGACATCGAGCCGGGCCTGCGCAACCTGCAGACCAAGTACCCCTACTCGCGGCATGCCACCGTGCCCTACACCTGGGGTTCGATCGGCCTGACCTACAACACGCAGATGATCGAGCAGCGCATGCTGCAGGCACCGGTCAATAGCCTGGACCTGCTGTTCAAGCCGGAGCTGGCCGCCAAGTTTGCCGACTGCGGCATCTCGATGATCGACTCGCCGGACGAAGTGCTGGCCGTGGTGCTCAACTACCTGGGGCGTGAGCCGCGCAGCGGCAAGGCGGAAGACCTGGCCGAGGCGTTGGCGCTGCTGAAAAGCATCAAGCCTTACGTGCGCAAGTTCCAGTCGCAACCGGTCACGCAGCTGGTCAATGGCGAGATCTGCCTGTCGCTCGGTTACAGCGGCGACATGACCCAGGCCCAGCGCACGGCGGATGAGGCGAAAGCGGGGCGGACCTTCGGTTACCGCATCCCGGTGCAGGGCAGCACCATCTGGATGGACACCATGGCCATTCCGGCCGATGCCCAGCATCCTGAATATGCCTACGCGCTGATCAATTTCATCATGCGTCCGGAGAACATGGCGGCCATCAGCAACGCCACCGGTTATCCCACCTCCAGCGCCAAGGCCCGGCCAATGGTCGCGGACGACATGCGCAACAACCCGGATATCTATGCCGATGAAGCCACCTACGCACGGCTGATTCCCGGCAAGGACATTCCGCAGCGCGACATGCGTGCGCGCATGCGTACCTGGAGCACCTTCAAGACCGATCTCTAGGCCTCTCGCCTGCCTGCCTCCAGCAGTTCGTAGGGTGGGTTAGGCGCATGACCACGGGCTATCGGCTGATACGTAGTCAGTTGCGCCGTAACCCACCAGATGAGGCAGGCCGATCACCGCTTGGTGGGTTACGTGGCGCACCCATTGCGCAGTGTCTTTGCCAGCCCGCCTCTGCGCCACTAACCCACCCTACAAAAGCTGCGTGCAACACGTAATTGGGACATAGCCATAAACAATGGGGGCGCCAGCGGGCGTGCTCCGGGATAAGCCATAAAAAGAGGAATAGCGCATGTCGACTCGTCGTGACTTTATCAAGCAGTTTTCATTGTTAGCCGGGCTGGGGGCGCTGGCCAGTACCGGGCTGGGGTTGAATGCACCGCGGGTGCGTGCCGCCCTGGCCAACAGCTGGTATATGCCGGACGAGAACGAGCTGCAGGAACGGATCTTCCTGGCGTTCGCCGCTTCGACGACGGTCTGGGAGGACTGGGCGACGCCGGTGAACAACTGCATCGCGCTGTTGGCCAAGACCATCGCCAAGTACCAGCCGGTGACCGTGCTGTGCCGTGCCAACCAGCTGGCGCTGGCCAAGAGCAAGTGCGGCACCACCAATATCAAGTTTCTGACTATGCCGCTGGATGACATCTGGGTACGCGATTACGGCGGTTGCTTCGTGGTCGACGGCCAGGGCGGTCGTGGCCTGGTCGACTTCAACTTCAACGGTTGGGGCAACAAGCAGACGGCGAGCAACGACACCCAGGTGGCCGATAGCCTGAGCTACGAAACCTATGCCACCTATATCGCCAGCATGCTCACCGGCGAGGGTGGTGGCATCGAGGTGGATGGCCACGGCACGGCGATCATGACCGAGAGCTGCTGGGTCAACAGCAACCGCAACCCGGGTATGAGCAAGGCGCAGATCGAGGCCGAGCTGAAGGCCAACCTCGGCCTGCGCAAGATCATCTGGCTGCCAGGGATCAAGGGCAAGGACATCACCGATGCCCACGTCGACTTCTACGCGCGCTTCGCCTCCAAGGGCGTGGTGATCGCCAACCTCGACAACGACCCCAAGTCCTACGACTACGCGGTGACCCGCACCCACCTCGAGATCCTCAAGAACGCCACCGATGCCGATGGCAGCAAGCTGGTGGTGCACACCCTGCCGCCTCCCCTAAAGAAGCGCAGCAACGTCTACACCCAGAACAACCCGGATTTCGCCCCCGGCTATATCAACTACCTGCCGATCAATGGCGCGGTGATCGTGCCGCAGTTTGGCGACACCACCGCCGACAAGTTCGCCAAGGATCTGCTGACCAAGCTGTATCCGGGGCGTGCGGTGGTGCAGGTGAATATCGACCCGATCGCCGCTGGCGGTGGCGGTATCCACTGCGTGACCAAGAACATGCCGCTGCTTTGATGCCTGAGGATGGGGCGGGCATCCTTGCCCGCCTTCGGGTTAGGCCTTGGCGTCCAGCACCACTCGGTAACGCGCCTTGCCGGCGCGCAGGTGGTCGATGGCCTCGTTGACCTTGCTCATGGGGAAGTGCTCGACCTGCGGCAGAATCTGATGGCGGGCGCAGAATTCCAGCATGGTCGCCATATTCGCCGGTGAGCCGACAGGCGAGCCAGATAGGCTCTTCTGCTTCGGAATCAGGTTGAATACATGCACCGGGATCGCGCTGGGTACGATGCCGACAAAGTGCAGCCGGCCCTTGCCGCGCAGGGTGCCGATCATGGCGTTCCAGTCGAGGTCGGCGCTGGCGGTGACCAGCAGGAAATCCAGGCTGCCGGCTATGGCTTTCAGCGCCGCGCTGTCGGTGGAGGCCACCACCTTGTGCGCGCCCAAACGCTTGGCTTCTTCCTGTTTGCTCAAGGACGAGGTGAAGGCAGTGACTTCGCAGCCCCAGGCATTGAGAAAGCCCAGCGCCAAGTGACCGAGGCCGCCGATGCCGACCACGCCGACCTTGTCGGTGGGTTTTACATCAAAATCCAGCAGCGGGCTGAACACCGTGGAGCCGGCGCAGAACAATGGGCCGACCAGAGCCGGGTCGAGGCCATCCGGCAGCGGCACGGCCCAGGCCCAGTGGCTGCGCAGGCGGTCGGCGAAACCGCCGTTGCTGCCGACAATGGTCGGTTTTACCGTGCCGCAGAGTTGGTGCGAACCTTCCATGCACGAGCTGCAATGCATGCAGCTGCCCTTGTACCAGCCGATGCCGACCCGTTGACCAAGCTTGAGGCCGCGCGCCTGCGCGCCGAGGCGCACCACGGTGCCGACCACTTCATGGCCGGGGATAAAGGGATAGCGCGCATTGCCCCATTCGTTGTCGATCATCGACTGGTCGGAATGGCAGATGCCGCAGTATTCCACGGCCACTTCCACTTCCTCGGCACCCAGCGGGCCGGGATCATAACTGTGCGGTTCGAGGGGCGCGCCGGGGGCTTTGGCGGCCCAGCCGGTAAAGGTGTCGACGATGGATTCGGACGAACTCATAACAATAAGCCTCGGTGCGGAGAACAGGACTCAGCCAGCATAGCCGGGTCTGCCGGCGTAATGCGCCTGCATAAGCCCGGCTGATGGTTGCACGGTGGCCTCGGTTACACTGGCCGCCTCGCAATCTGTTTCTGGATCACCTATGTCGCGCCCACCTCGCCCTGCGTCCTCTCGTCCGCACAGCGGCAAACCTGCCGTGCGTCGCGTGGCCAAGGCACCACCCGCCGAGCCGCGTTTGCTGGTGCTGAACAAGCCGTTCGATGTGCTGACTCAGTTCAATGATGAGCAAGGTCGCGCCACTCTTAAGGATTTTGTCAGTGTCCCTGGCGTCTATCCGGCCGGGCGCTTGGACCGTGACAGCGAAGGCCTGTTGCTGCTGACCAACGACGGCGGCTTGCAGGCGCGTATCGCCGACCCCAAGCACAAGCTGGCGAAAACCTATTGGGTGCAGGTGGAAGGCGAACCGAGCGAGGCGCAGTTGCAGCAGCTGCGTGACGGCGTGCAATTGAATGACGGCGCAACCCTGCCGGCCGAAGCACGGTTACTGGATGAACCGCAGCTATGGACGCGCAACCCGCCGGTGCGCTTTCGCAAAAGCATCCCGACGGCCTGGCTGGAACTGGTGATTCGTGAGGGGC
Organism: Pseudomonas sp. UBA2684; assembly: GCA_002354655.1. Classification (GTDB taxonomy): domain Bacteria; phylum Pseudomonadota; class Gammaproteobacteria; order Pseudomonadales; family Pseudomonadaceae; genus Aquipseudomonas. The sequence continues at coordinate 164,913 of DELY01000050.1, read as the reverse complement.
GCAACCGTCAGGTGCGCCGGATGACTGCCGCCGTGGGCCTGCCGACCCTGCGTCTGGTGCGCGTGCGCATCGGCCCTTGGAGCCTGGACGGTTTGCAGCCTGGCGAATGGAAAGAGCTCGAGGCGCGTTTGTAGGATGGGTTGAGCGTAGCGATACCCATGCGGGGCGTGAAGCGTGATGGGGATCGCCAGCTCAACCCATCCTACGAAGCTGCCGACCCTGCGCCTGGTGCGCGTGCGCATCGGCCCCTGGAGCCTGGACGGTTTGCAGCCGGGCGAGTGGAAAGAGCTCGAAGCGCGTCTTGTAGAGGAGTGGTTACACGCCTTCCAGCCCGGCGATGACCAGGGTTTTGATGATAAACCCGAGCACGCCCAGGCCCAGCGCGAGGAACAGGATCATGCTGCCGAAGCGCCCGGCCTTGGACTTCTTCGCCAAGTCCCAAACGATAAAGGCCATGAACAGCACCAGACCGCCGACCAGCGCGGTCATCATCAACTCTTCGAATACTTTCGGATCCATCGCGACCTCAATTGGCTGACAGCAGGCTGTGCCGTCAGGGGGAACCCTGGCGGGTGGCAGGCGAGGCGATTGTTGTTGTGTGCGCGAACAAGCGCTTATGACGGGCCACGCGGGGGCACAGCGAAACGCCGCGGATTATACGCCAGCGCCTGGCGTTGTCAGCGACCGTCGGTAAGCACGCTTAACTGCGCAGGTGCTGCAACGGCAGCTGGGTGCTGGACAGTACCTGTTGCAGAACGAAGCTGGAGCGCACGCTGGAGACGCCGTCGATGCGCGTCAGGGTGCCGAGCAGCAGCTTCTGGTAATGGTCCATGTCCGGCACCACCACCTTCAACTGGTAGTCCGCATCCATACCGGTGACCAGGCTGCATTCCAACACTTCCGGGCATTTACGAATCACCTCCTGAAAGTGCTCGAAGCGCTCCGGGGTGTGTCGATCCATGCCGATCAGCACGTAGGCGGTGAGGCTCAGGCCGAGCTTTTTGCGATCGAGCAGGGCCACCTGGCCGAGGATATAACCGTCGTCTTGCAGCTGTTTGACCCGCCGCGAGCAAGGCGACGGCGACAGGCCGATGCGTTCGGCGAGGTCCTGATTGGACAGGGTGGCATCACGCTGCAATTCGGCGAGGATATTCAGGTCGTAGCGATCAAGTTTGTTCATATCTACGCTGCTTTTCTATTTGGCTTGCGCCTAATAGTGCTGCATAAGTAAAAAATTGCGCAAGTGGTCGGTTTGTTAGCAATTTTCGCAATCTTCTGCCGGAGTGCCGGGCGTAAGCTTTACCTCAGTTTCACGGCCCGGACGACACGTCCACCCGGCTCGCCCAATCAGGTGCGCCGGCGCCGCCGGTCCCACCGGACCGTCACGGCACCCGGGTCCGCACTGCCCAACCAGGCGGGCGAGGAAAGCGGCGACAGCATCGCCAGCACAGGACATTTTCCCGAGGGGAGGCCGCCAGGTCTCCCTTTTTTCTTGCGCGCTATCCCAGGCCGGCCAGGCGCAGCAGCCACCAGGCGAGGATCAGCAACTGCTCTAGTCATCGCCTGGGCCTCTCCGGCGGCCGGCATCGGCATGTGCCGAGTACGCAACCCATGCTGCTGCAGCGGCGCAAGTGAAGGGCATTGCCCACTTTACTCAGGCTTTACCCAGGCTTGACCCCGGGTTTACTGGCCTTGGGCCAGGCTAGGAATCTGGTTAATCGGTAGGAGAGCGAGTCGATGAAAAAGCGTTTTGTCTGGGCGGAGATTGGCGTGTTGCTGCTGCTCGGTCTGTCGCCGTTGATTCAAGCCATGCCACCGAGTTCGGGGCCTGAGTCGGCGTTGCATACGCCGCTGGATGCCGCCGCGACCCTCTGCCAGCGCGCTGGCTAGGGCTTCAGCACTTCCGGCGGGTCGGCATGCACCAGCACCTCGGCCCGTGGGAACTCACGGCAGATCGCCTCTTCCACGGCCACGCACAGCGCATGGGCCTGGGACAGGCTGAGTTCGCCGGGCAACTCCAGGTGCAGTTGGACGAACCAACGGGTGCCGGAAATCCGCGTGCGCAGGTCGTGGGCACCGAGCACGCCGGGTACGCCACAGGCCAAGGCGTGCATTTGCGCGCTGATTGCCGGCGAGAGCTCCTGATCCATCAGCACGGCGACCGCCTCGCGGGCGATGCTGATGGCGCTCCAGAGGATGTAGAAGGCGATGCCGATGGCGAACAGGGCATCCATCTGCTGCCAGCCGATGCTCGCCAGCAACAAGGCCAAGAGGATGCTGCTGTTGAGCAGCAGGTCCGAGCGGTAATGCAGCGAGTCGGCATGGATCGCGGTGGAGCCGGTCAGGCGTACCACATGGCGTTGGAACAGCAGCAGGGCGACGGTCAGTGCCAGCGACAGCAGCATCACCGCGATGCCGAGCATTTCACTGCTCAAGGGCTGCGGTTCGAGCAGCCGTTTGACGCCTTGCACACCCACCAGCATGGCGCTGGCCGCAATGAACAATGACTGGCCGAGGCCCGCCAGGGCTTCGGCCTTGCCGTGGCCATAGCGGTGATCCTCGTCCGCCGGGCGCAGGGCGACATGCACGGCGATCAGGTTGAGCAGCGAGGCGGCACTGTCGAGCAACGAGTCGGTCAAGCCGGCCAGCAGGCTGATCGAGCCGCTCAGCCACCAGGCCACGGCTTTGGCCAGCACCAGGCCCAAGGCCACCGCGAGTGCGGCGACCGTGGCCAGGCGCATCAGCCGCGCGTGCTGGGGCAGAACGCCCATGATCGGTTACGCCGCCGGACGCAGGCCGTAGGCGGCCAGTTGTTCGGCGCTGCCGCTGTGCTGGATCAGGCGCGGGTCGTCGAGCGGCAGGCTGTGGCCGGTCTGTGCATCGATCAGGGCTTTCAGTTTGGCCGGGTCGACGTTGCCGTCGGCATCCACCAACTGCTGCAGTTCCTGTGGGTCGACCTGGGCGGTCTGGCCGCCGGGCAGGTAGATGGCGCCGGTGGCGAAATCGATACCGAAGGCGATCAGGCCGGGAATCACGAAGAACAGGATGCCGATGGCGTTCAGGGCGGCGACCACCGGGTCGATCTTGCCTTCGATCTGGCCGCGACGATCCGGGTAGAACAGGGTGCCGCAGGCGGCCAGTTGGGTGAACAGGGTCACGGCGAGAACGCCGCCGATAACGCGGGATTTCGTGCGCATCAAGCACCTCCAGGTAATAAGTGGCGCAACTATAGCAAGCCGAGGATGGCAAAACTGCTATGCCCGGTTGCGACGGCAGTAAGACCAGCAAAGCGGGTTGGCAGTTCGCCGCTATAATCGCCGGCCTGATTGGGAGGGTTCATGAATTCGTTGCCTATCGATGCCCTGTTGCCTGCGTTGCGCGAGGCCCTGGCCAGTCGCCATGAGGCCGTGTTGGAGGCGCCGCCCGGGGCCGGCAAGACCACCCGCGTGCCCCTGGCATTGCTCGACGAGCCGTGGCTGGCCGGGCAGCGCATCATCATGCTCGAACCGCGGCGCCTGGCCGCCCGTGCCGCCGCCGAGCGTTTGGCCAGCGAACTGGGCGAGGCGGTGGGGGAAACCGTCGGCTACCGCATCCGCCTGGACAGCAAGGTCGGCCCGCGCACGCGCATCGAGGTGGTCACCGAAGGCATTCTCGCCCGCCGCTTGCAGGAGGACCCGGCGCTGGAAGGCGTCGGCCTGGTGATTTTCGACGAATTTCACGAGCGCAGTCTGGATGCCGATCTAGCCCTGGCGCTGACCCTTAACGGCCGCGCCATGTTCCGCGCGCCTGATAGCGACGAGCCGGCGCTGAAAGTCCTGTTGATGTCGGCGACCCTGGAAGGCGAGCGCCTGGCCGGTTTGCTCGGCGATGCGCCTGTGTTGCGCAGCGAGGGGCGCATGCTTGCGGTGGAGGTGCGTTGGGGCGCGCCGTTCCAGGTCGGCGAATGGCTCGAGCCCAGGGTGCTGCAAACGGTCTTGCAGGCGCTGGCCGACGAGCCGGGCAGCGTGCTGGTGTTTCTACCGGGGCAGGCGGAGATTCGTCGGGTCAATGAACAGCTGAGTGAAGCCCTGAGCGGGCGCCGCGATATCCTGCTCTGCCCGCTGCATGGCGAACTGGACCTCAGTGCCCAGCGTGCCGCCATCGAGCCGGCCCCGGCGGGCCTGCGCAAAGTGGTGTTGGCGACCAATATCGCCGAGACCAGCCTGACCATCGACGGGGTACGTGTGGTGGTGGATGCCGGCCTGGCGCGCGTGCCGCGTTTCGACCCCGGCAGCGGCATGACCCGTCTGGATACCCAGCGTATTTCCCGTGCTGCGGCGACCCAGCGCGCCGGCCGTGCCGGGCGCTTGCAGCCAGGCGCCTGCTACCGCCTGTGGTCGCAGGCGCAGCATGAACAATTGGCGGCCTACTCGGCGGCGGAAATCCTTCAGGCCGACCTTGCCGGCCTGGCCTTGCAGCTGGCGCGCTGGGGTGTGCAGCCTGGCGAACTGGTTTGGCTCGATTCGCCGCCGGCTGCGGCCTACGCCCAGGCCCAGGATTTGCTGACGCGTCTCGGCGCGCTCGACGGGCACGGCACGCTGACGCGCCATGGCCAGGCGATGGCCGAGTTGCCGGCACACCCGCGCATCGCCCACCTGCTGCTGCGCGGGCAGGCGCTGGGCTTGGCCGCGCTGGCCTGCGACCTGGCGGCGCTGCTCGGCGAGCGCGACATCCGGCGCGGCGCGGGGGCGGACCTGCACAGCCGCCTGGCTCTGCTCTCGGGGGAGAACAAGGTCGCACGTGGCGAGCACCGGAATGCCGGCCATCGGAATGCCGACCAAAGCGCTGTGCAGCGCGTGCGGCAGTTGGCTCGGCAGTTTCACGGCTACCTCAAGCGGCTACCGGTTGCCTCGCCAGTCGCCGATCCCGAGCATTCGCGCTGGCTCGGCGCCCTGCTGGCCTTCGCCTACCCGGATCGCGTCGCCCAACAACGCCGTGCCGGCGGCGCCGAATACCGCCTGGCCAATGGCCGCGCGGCACAGTTCGGCGAGGCCGATGGGTTGATGAAATACCCCTGGTTGGTGGTCGCCGACCTCGGCAGTCGTCAGGGGCAGCGCGAGGAGCGCATTTACCTGGCGGCGGAGTTGGAGCCGGCGTTGTTCGATGGTGTCCTGGCCGAGCAGGTCAGCGCTCAGCAGATACTCGACTGGGACGAGCGCGAAGGCGTGCTGCGCGCCGAGCGTCAGCGCAAGGTCGGCGAGCTGGTGCTGGCCCGCGAAGCCTTGCCGGGCCTGGATGCGGATGCGCGGGCGCAGGCCTTGGTCGCTCTGGTGCGGCGCAAAGGCCTGGAGCTGCTGCCCTGGACGCCGGAGCTGCGCCAGTGGCAGGCGCGGGTGGCCTTGTTGCGCGGCCTCGATCTGGCCCAGACGGGCAGCAGCGAGTGGCCGGATGTGTCCGATCAGGCGTTGCGCGACAGCCTGGAAGACTGGTTGACGCCGTATCTGGACAAGGTCAACCGCCTCAGTCACTTCGCCAATCTGCAGTTGCCGGGGATTCTTCACGGCTTGTTGCCCTGGCCTTTGCCGCAGCGCCTGGATGAGTGGGCGCCGAAGGCGCTCGGCGTACCCTCGGGCTCACGCATCGGCCTGGATTACAGCGAGCAGCCACCGGTATTGGCGGTGCGCCTGCAAGAGTTGTTCGGCTTGGCCGAGACGCCCCGTATCGCCGGCGGCCGGCAGGTGGTCAAGTTGCACCTGCTGTCGCCGGCGCGGCGACCGGTGCAGGTGACCCAGGATCTGGCCAGCTTCTGGGCCAACACCTACGCCGAGGTGAAGAAGGACCTCAAGGGGCGCTACCCCAAGCATTATTGGCCGGACGACCCGCTGATCGCCGAGCCCACCGCGCGGGCCAAACCGCGCCAATAAACCCGGTGCGTCGGTCTGCGGCAAACGGGTGGCGCGGCCCAGGCGCTGCCGCGCGTGGGTTAACAGGCCGTTGAAAAATGTAGGCG
>DELY01000050.1:0-158817 GCA_002354655.1 Pseudomonas sp. UBA2684 | reverse complement strand
GAGGCCGTTTTTAACGCAGTATCGGCAACGTAGGTAGTTTTTCAACGGCCTGTTAAGGCAGGCGAAGGTCTTCGCCGCTGGCCTGCAGTTCCTGATAGGCGCGGTCCAGGGCGTCGCGCAGGGCTTCGGCGCCGGGGGCGTACCGCGAGACGATCAATTTCAGCGGCAGGCGTTGCAGTTGCACGAAGGGTAATTCGCCCATGCCCAGGCGCCGCCGTGCCTGCTCCACCGGGGTCTGGTAGTCCAACAGAAAGTCGCCACGGCGGCGCTGGAGCATTTCCAGGGCGGCGGTGTGGGTGCCGGTGCGGTGCTGCTGAATGGCCAGGGCCGGGTCGTTGATCAGGTCGTTGGTCGGCTGCCAATAGGTGTAACCGCTGATCAGGATGATGCCGCGGCCTTTCAGGTCGTCGGGAATCCGTGGCAGTTGCGTGTCGCGGCGAAAATACAGGTTGAGGACGATTTCTCCGACTTGCGTGTGGGTTTCCAGGGTGTGTGCCGCCAGCTCCGGTTTGCCTGGGGCGCCGGGCCAGACCTGCACGCTGCCGTCCTGCAAGCCGCTGTACAGACGGGCGCCAGGGTAAGAACGGAGCTCGGCGCGGTAGCCGGCGTGCGCCAGCAGGCGCTCGGTCAGCGTGAGGATCGCGCCTCGCGGGCGGCCTTGGCTGTCGCTGTAGGAATAAGGCGGGAACTCATAGAAACCGACTTGGACCACCGGTTGTGGGCCGTCGGCAAGCGTTTCGGCGTGGCTCAGGCTGCCCCAGAGGGCGGCGATCAGTACAAGGCAGCAGATTTTTGGCATCGATTTACGCAGCGGCTCTTGGCCGTCTTGTCGTTATAAAAGTGTCGCCAGGCCGAGCATGGCGAAGCACGGCCGGTGTTGTCCAGCATTCTGCGTGCGCCGACCTGTGGTTAGCCTAGTCGAGTGGCAGCAGCAGGCGGGCGAGCAGCGGTAAGTGATCGGCAATCGTCAGGGTGTCGTGTTGCCGTACGCGGGCGTCGAGGAGGGTCAGTTGCGGGCTGTGGAACAGGTAGTCGAGGGTGCGGTCGGGGCCCGGCACGCTGGGGTCATTGGGGAAGTGGGTGTACCACTCGGCTTGCTGCGCACCGTTGGCCTGCTCCAGGCTGGGGATCATCGGGTAGCGTTCGGCGAGTTGCTGCAATTCGCTGTGCGGCGCATACCCGCTGCGCTGGGTCGGTGCCAGGCGTTGATATTGCGCGGGCGGCAGCAGGTTGAAGTCGCCACCGAGCAGCCAGGGTGTGCCCTCGGCCTGCAATTGGTCGAGCAGGCGGGCGGTCATCGCCACGTGTTGGCGCATGGTGTCGTCGCCCTGGGCAAAGGCATCCAGGTGGGTGTTGATCGCCGCCAACTGACCACCGCCGCGCAAGGGGAGGTAGCTGATCAGCAAGGCGCGCTTGAGGTTGAACGCATGGCTGAGCGGGTTGGCCGACATCTGCGGCAGTTGCAGGCGTTCGGCATGGCCGATCTGGTAGCGGCTAAGGGTGCCGAGCTTCATGCCGACACTGCCGAGAATCCGTGGGTGCGGCACGAACGCGGCCTTCCAGTAGAAGGCCTGGGCGCTGCACGGGTAAACGTCGCGCAAGCCTTGCTGCAACAGCGCCAGTTGGTCCTGGTAATCGCTGGCTTTGGCGCCGTCGTGCAGCTCTTGCAACAGGATGATGTCCGGCTGCTCTGCGCGCAGCACGCGCACCACTTGGTCCAGGGTCAAGGCCAGGTCTGCGCTGCTGGGGCGGCTGTGCGGGCCGCTGCCGTCGGCCAGGTCGTACCAGAACACGTAGCGCTTGCCGGCCAGGTATTGCACGTTCCAGGTCATCACCTTGAGGGCTTGTCCGGGTTGCAGTACTGGGGCCTGAGCCGTGCAGCTGACGGGCGCCGCCGCGCGCGCGGCGGGTCGCCAGGTCAGGCTATAGACCAGGGCGAACAAGGCGCTGAGGATGAGCAACAAGGCGAGCAGGGAGATGCGCAGCGGGCGTGGCAAGGTCATGGGCAGGCTTAGCCGCAGGGGGCTTGGACTATGCTGAAAAGGTCGAGCATACCCGAGAAATGCGCCGGCCTGGTTGCCTAACCGGCCGTTGCACAACCACCTGGGTTGCCGATTCGGCGTTAAACACGGCCTGCTAGCCGTGGCTCGGCGTTTCCCACAGCACTGTGCCCGCGACCTATGCCGATAGCGGTGCGCGGGGGAACCGGAGGTTGTCATGACTGAACCGTTGATTGCCCAGCGTGGCCCATACCCGGTCGAGGTATTGGCCGGCGAGGATTATTTCTGGTGTCGTTGCGGGCGCAGCGCGGCCCAGCCATTTTGCGATGGCAGCCATAAGGGTACGGGCATTACGCCGCTGAAATACCATGCCGAGCAGAGCGACACGCTGTTTTTCTGTGGCTGCAAGCACACCCAGACGCCACCTTGTTGCGACGGCAGCCATAACCGGTTGTAGTAGCGACGGCTCGCCGCAGTCGTGTGCCGTGCGGCGGCGTGGCGCCCGGTTATGCCTGGCCTGGCGCCAGCCTTTCGCCAACCTGATCAGTCGAGGTTCCCGCTATGTATCGCAAGGTGTTCGCCAACAAGGTATTCGACCGCAAGGTGGTGCTGATCAGCGGTGGCTGCGCCGGCATCGGCCGTGCCCTGGCCATGCGCTTGGCCCAGGCCGGCGCGCGTCTGGTGATTCTCGATTTGCAGCAGCAGGCGTTGGATAGCCTGGTGCAACACCTGGCCGATCACCACAACGCCGAGGCCCTGGGCCTGCTCTGCGACGTTGCCGATGCCGAGGCGGTGCAGCGCGCGGTGGCTTTGGCCATCGAGCGTTTCGGCGGCATCGACGTGCTGGTCAACAACGCCGGCATCACCCACCGCAGCAGCTTTGCCGATACCGAACTGGCGGTGTTTCAGCGGGTCATGGCGGTCAACTACTTCGGCGCGCTGCATTGCACCAAGGCGGCGCTGCCCAGCCTGATTGCCCGTGGCGGACAGATCATCGTGCTCAGTTCGTTGTCGGGATTCGCCCCGTTGCTCTACCGCAGCGCCTACAACGCCAGCAAGCATGCCTTGCATGGCCTGTTCGAAACCCTGCGCTACGAGCTGAAAGGCGCTGGGGTCAATGTGATGCTGGTGTGCCCCGGCTTCACCGCCACCGACCTGCGCAAGAACGCCCTGGTCGGCGACGGCTCGGTGGCCGCGCAGCCGCCGCTGGCGATGGGCAAGGTCGCCTCACCCCAGGATGTTGCCGAAGCCATCTACCAGGGTGCGCTCAAGCGCCGGCGCCTGCTGGTGCTGTCCAACGTCGATTGGCGCGCGCGGATCCTCGCGCGGTTCTTCCCGCGGGTGTTCGAGCGGGTGTTGTTGCCGCGCTTGTCCGGCCTGAAACCGCAGCGTGCCGGGCGTAGCTAAACGCCGACGTTACTCAGTGTTCGTGCGCCTCGATATACAGCTCGTAGACCTGGCTCAGGTCCCAGAACGTCGCCTCGATCTTGTGGCCGTCGAGGTCGCGCACGAAACAGCCGTAATAGGGCTCGCCGTATTCGGCGCGCGGCCCCGGTGCGCCCTCGCCGACGGCGCCGGCTTCCAGCGCGGCATCATAAAAGGCATGCACGGCGGCTTTATCCGGTGCGACAAAACCAACGTGGGTGCCGTTGCCCACGCTCGCCGGGTGACCGTTGATCGGCGTTTGCACCCAGAACTCCGGGTAGTCGCGGCCATAGGCCACGGCGCCGGGGTGGGCGAGGATGCGTTTGCAGCCGAGGGTCGGCAGAACCCGGTCGTAGAAGGCCACGGCCTGGTCGAATTGGTTGGTGCCGAGCGATAGGTGCGACAGGATGCTGGGGTTGGCGTCGGCCATGGGGAATCCTCCTTGGAGATTCAGCCCCTATAGCGTAGTGGTCTGTGTGGTTAGTTCAATTCGTCGAGTTCGGCGTCTGTGGCGCTCCTCGCCATAGCCCGCCATCACGCGTCGCGCCTCAGCACTTCGACCATCCGAGCTTGGCCCCCGTGCAGGCCAGCAGCCCGCTGTTATTCCGCCGCTGGCAGGCTGGCGCGCAGCATAAACAGGCGAAACAGCACCACGGTGGCGAACAGTTGCAGGAAGCGATTGGCGCCGTCCAACAGCAGGTGGAGCAGCAGGTCCGGCTCGCTGTCGGCGGCCGGTTGGCTCCACCAGTCGAGCGCCCACAGGGGCACCATCACGCACAGCACGCAGAGCAGAATCGGCCAGAAATAACCGCTGGTCAGCTCGAAACTCTCGTGCAGCGCTTTCAGCGGCGGCAGGCCGCGCAGTACCAGCAGGCATTCGGCGAAGCACAGCTTGATCATGATCCACAGCCCCGGCAGCACAAACAGCGAGGCGCCGAGCATGATCGCCAGGGTACTCAGGCCCGCCATCAGCACGAAGCTCGGCCACAGGCGCAGGCTGGCGGCGAGCAAGTCGCGAATCGTCGGTGTCTCGCTGTTGCTGCGGGCCGCGAGAAACAGGATCAGCGCGCCGGTGTACAGCGGGTAGAACAGCAGCCCCACTAAAATCCCATAAACCGCCGCCGACTCGACGCCGACCAGGGCAGTGACCTGCTGCTGCACCAGCGCTTCGAGCAACACCAGGGGCAAGCACAGCCGGGCGATGGTCGCCAGGTTGTGACTGAAGAAAAACCAGGCGTCGCGCAGGACGTGAAGGGCATTCATTGGCAGTGGTCGCGGTCGGATGGGCAGAGTCGCCACTCTAGCCGATGGCTTGCATGGCTCCAACATAGTCATGTTGGCCGATCCGTCAGTGGCGGTGGGTTACGGCGCGCAACGATCGGCTGCTCGCCACGACTATGGTGTTACGGGTGGTCAGTGATCGGCGCGAGTGTCCTTTAGCGACTGGCATTAGGCATACTGGGCGGCGTTTTTTTGCTCCCAATGAGGATTCCCGGTGAAGAAAATCGCCGTATTCGCCGATGTACAGAACCTCTACTACACCGTGCGCCAAGCGTATGGTTGCCATTTCGACTACGCCGCGCTGTGGGCCGACATCAGCCAGCATGGGCAGATCGTCGAGGCCTACGCCTATGCCATCGACCGTGGCGACGCCAAGCAGCAGCAGTTCCAGCAGATCCTGCGCAACCTCGGTTTCACCGTGAAGCTCAAGCCCTTTATCCAGCGCAGCGACGGTTCGGCCAAGGGCGACTGGGATGTCGGCATCACCATCGACATCATGGACGCGGCGCCCCGCGTCGACCAAGTGGTGCTGGCATCCGGCGACGGCGACTTCGACCTGTTGCTGGAGAAAATTCGCGGCAGTCATGGCGTCGAGGCCGTGGCCTACGGCGTGCCTGGCTTGACCGCGCAATCGCTGGTGCGCGCCGCCAGCCGCTATGTGCCGATCGACGGCGCGTTGTTGTTGAAACACTAAGGAGCCGATGTGGAGCCCATTGCAGTCATCGACTTCGAGACCACCGGCATGTCGCCGGCGCAGCAAGCGCGCCACCGAAATCGCGGTGGTGATCGTCGAGCGCGGGCAGATCGTCGCGCGCTACCAGAGCCTGATGAACAGCGGCGCCTGGGTGCCGCCGTTTATCGAGCAGCTCACCGGCATCAGCAACAGCATGCTGCGCAACGCACCGCCAGCGGCGCAGGTGATGAACGAGGTGGCGGATTTTGTCGGCGACATTCCGCTGCTGGCGCATAACGCCGCCTTCGACCAGAAATTCTGGGATGCCGAATTGGCGCTGATCCGTCGCCAGCGCGTGCAGCCGTTCGCCTGTTCGCTGTTGCTCTCGCGCCGGCTGTTGCCGCAAGCCCCCAGCCACAAGCTCGGCAACCTCAACCGTTGGGCGCACCTGCCGGATACCGGCCAGGCCCACCGGGCCCTGGCCGATGCGGAAATGGCCGCCAACCTGACCTGCTTTATGGCGGCCCTGCTGCGTGAGCGGCACGGCATTGCCGAGCTGTCCCATGAGCTGCTGTGCAGCTTGCAGAAAATCCCTGCGGCGAAGATGGCGCAAGCGCTGCAACGTATTCGCGCCGCATAGGGCGGCGCTTGGTCCCGTGGGCTGACGAAGAAGACGCGCTTGCCGGCGGCGGGCAGGATAAACTGCGCGCCATTGCCTTATTGCCCCTGCGGTTAGAACCCTATGACTTTTGCCTCTCTCGGCCTGATCGAGCCCCTGCTGCGCTGCCTCGACGACCTCGACTATAAAACCCCATCGCCGGTGCAGGCCCAGGCCATCCCGCCGATCCTCAAAGGCCGCGACCTGATGGCCGCCGCGCAGACTGGCACCGGCAAGACCGCCGGCTTCGCCCTGCCGCTGTTGCAACGGCTGATGATGGAAGGCCCTGTGGTTGCCAGCAACTCGGTGCGCGCGCTGGTGCTGGTGCCGACCCGCGAGCTGGCCGAGCAGGTGCAGCAGAGCTTCCAGACCTACGGTCAGCACCTGCCGCTGCGCAGTTATGCGGTGTATGGCGGGGTCAGCATCAACCCGCAGATGATGAAACTGCGCAAAGGCCTCGACGTGTTGGTGGCCACGCCCGGCCGTTTGCTCGACCTGTACCGGCAGAACGCGGTCAAGTTCAACCAAGTACAAACCCTGGTGCTCGACGAGGCCGATCGCATGCTCGACCTGGGGTTTGCCCGCGAGCTGGAAGACGTGTTCGCCGCGCTGCCGAAAAAGCGCCAGACCCTGCTGTTCTCCGCGACCTTCTCCGAAGCGATTCGCGCCATGGCCGGCGAGATGCTCAACGATCCGCTGAGCATCGAGGTCAGCCCGCGCAACGCGGCGGCCAAGTCGGTCAAACAGTGGCTGATTCCGGTGGACAAGAAGCGCAAGAGCGAGCTGTTCCTGCACCTCTACCAGAGCAAGCGCTGGAGCCAGGCGCTGGTGTTCGTGAAAACCCGCAAGGGCGTCGATGAGCTGGAAGCCGAGCTGCAACGCCACGGCATCAGCGCCGACGCGATTCACGGCGACAAGCCGCAGGCCACTCGCCTGCGCGCACTGCAACGCTTCAAGGACGGCGAAGCCAAGGTGCTGGTGGCCACCGATGTGGCGGCCCGTGGCCTGGATATCGACGACCTGCCGCTGGTGGTTAACTTCGACCTGCCGATCGTCGCCGAAGACTACGTGCACCGCATCGGCCGCACCGGCCGTGCCGGCGCCACGGGCCTGGCGGTGTCGCTGGTGTGCGCCGATGAAGTGCAGCTGCTGTCGGCCATCGAGACCCTGACCCAGCAGGTGCTGCAACGCATCGACGAGGCAGACTTCATTCCCGATCACCGTGTGCCGCAGACCTTGCCCGGCGGCCAGGTGGTGAAAAAGCCGAAGAAGGCCAAGAAGCCGAAAGTGGTCGGCGGCGGCAAAGGCGGCAGCCTGGGGCGCTGGATGGAAAGCGACGAGCCGGCCGCACCAACGGTCAAGGCGGTGCGCAAGGTGCCGAGTTTTGGCGGCAAGCCAACGGCGAAAAAACCGGCGCGCTAGGCTTTTCTGCTTGAAGGGAAGGTTGGTGGCAAGTATCCGAGCATGGGCGTGAGCGCTGTTTGCGCACCTAACCCACTCTACGATTCTGCAACCAACGTCCGCCGCCATGTCGTGTTGTGGGTGGCCGCGCGCGCTGATTAGTTGGCGGATCTGGCAGCGATGGGTATCGCTACGCTCAACCGCATCCTACGACTACTCCAGCATGCTCAGCCCAGCCGCTGGCGAAGCAGCACCGTAGGGTGGGTTAGCGGCAAGTTGCACGCGAGTCGACCCCGGTATTCGTACCGCGTAACCCACCATTGCGGCCGCAGCCATTCCGTGTTGTGAGTGGCCGCGACTGGTGGGTTACGACGCGCGATGAAGAGCCTATTGGCGCGCCTAACCCAGCCTACGGCTAGCGAGCTAACCAGCTCAGCATGCCAAACCCGGCAGCCCGTCCGCTGGCGAAGCAGGCGGTGAGCAGGTAGCCGCCGGTCGGCGCTTCCCAGTCGAGCATCTCCCCAGCGCAAAACAGCCCTGGCACCTGGCGCACCATCAACTGCCGGTCCAGCTCCTCGAACGGCACCCCGCCGGCGCTGCTGATCGCTTCATCCAGCAGCCGTGGGCGCCGCAGCGTCAGCGGCAGGTGCTTGAGCGCGGTGGCCAGTTGCGCGGCGTCGTTGAACTGCGCGGCGGGTGTCAGCTCGCGCAGCAGCGCGGCCTTGACGCCATCGATGCCGAGCTGGCGATGCAGATGCTTGGCCAGCGAGTGCGAGCCACGCGGCTTGCGCAACGCCGCCTCGACCTTGGCCAGGCTGTGTTGCGGCAGCAGGTCGAGGTATAGCGTGGCCGCGCCGTGCTGCTCGATGCGCTGGCGAATCCGCGCCGACAGGGCATACACCAGGCTGCCCTCGACGCCCTGGGCGGTGAGGATGAATTCGCCCAGGCGCGGTGCCTCGTCGTCCAGGCGCAGGCTGACATTCTTCAGCGGCGCGCCGGCGAATTTGTCGCGCAGGAAGGGGCTCCAGGCGCTGACCTCGAAGCCGCAGTTGCTGGCCTGCAACGGCGCGATGGCGATGCCGCGCGCCTGCAACAATGCCACCCAGGCGCCATCCGAGCCGAGTCGCGCCCAGCTGCCGCCGCCCAGCGCGAGCAGGGTCGCGTCGGCCTGCACCGCGATCTCCCCGGTCGGTGTGGCCAGGCGCAGGGCGCCCTGTGCGTCCCAGCCGAGCCAGCGGTGACGGGTGTGAATCGCCACGCCCAGTTCGCGCAGGCGTTTGAGCCAGGCGCGCAGCAGCGGCGCGGCTTTCATGTCGCTGGGGAACACCCGCCCCGAGGTGCCGACGAAGGTGTCGATGCCCAGGCCATGAATCCACGCCCGTAGGGCCTCCGCATCGAACTCGGCGAGCAACCGGGCGATCTCGGTGCGGCGCTCGGCGTAGCGTGAGAGGAAGGCGTCCCTGGCTTCTGAGTGGGTGATGTTCATCCCGCCCACCCCGGCCAGGAGGAACTTGCGCCCCACCGAGGGCATGGCGTCGAACAGCTCGACGCGCACCCCGGCCTGCGCCAGCACTTCGGCCGCCATCAGCCCGGCGGGGCCAGCGCCGATGATGGCGACGCGCGACGTGGAGAGCGGGGCTGATTCAGGCATGGGCATATCGTTGCTCGAGTGGGCTAGGCGCGCATTCTAACCGAGGCCGCGGCGGGCGGGTCAGGCCGTGCCGGCCTTGTCATTTGGCCAGGCTTCGGGCAGGGTCGGGCTTCATGTTTTGTCACTGGAGCCCGCGATGTCAGACCTCTATCCCAGCATCGACCCCGACGGTCTGATCGAATATTCGGTGGTCTACACCGACCGCTCCCTCAACCATATGTCGCAGGCGTTTCAGGGCGTGATGACGGAGATTTCCAGCACCCTGAAGCAGGTCTACAACGCCCATGCCGTGGCCGTGGTGCCCGGCAGCGGCACCTTCGGCATGGAAGCGGTGGCGCGCCAGCTGGCGACTGGGCAGACGTGCCTGGTAATCCGCAATGGCTGGTTCAGCTACCGCTGGACGCAGATTTTCGAGATGGGCCAGATCCCCTCTGAATCGATTGTGCTTAAGGCCCGCCCGATAGCCGAGGGCAGTCAGGCGGCGTTTACCCCGCCGCCGCTGAGCGAGGTGCTGGCGACCATCGCCGCGCAAAAGCCGCAGGTGGTGTTCGCCCCGCATGTGGAAACCTCCTCGGGGATGATCCTGCCCGACGCCTACCTGCGCGCCGTGAGTGACGCGGTGCATGCCGTCGGCGGCCTGTTCGTGCTGGATTGCATCGCCTCCGGCACCCTCTGGGTGGATATGCAGGCCTGCGGCATCGACGTGCTGATCAGTGCCCCGCAGAAAGGCTGGAGCGCCTCGCCGTGCTGCGCCCTGGTCATGCTCAGCGAGGCCGCCCAGGCCCGCGTCGAAGCCACTCAAAGCACCAGCTTTGCCTGCGACCTGAAGAAGTGGCTGCAAATCATGCAGGCCTACGAACAGGGCGGCCACGCCTACCACGCCACCATGCCCAGCGATGCCCTGGCGCGTTTCCGCGATGCCATGGGCGAGGCCCAGTCCATCGGCTTTGCCCGCGTGCGTCAGCAACAGCAGGAACTGGGCGAGCGGGTGCGCGCACTGTTGGCCAGCAAAGGCTTTAAAAGCGTCGCCGCCGAAGGCTTCGAAGCGCCTGGCGTGGTGGTCTGCTACACCGACGATGGGCAAATCAAGAACGGCAGCAAATTCGCCGCCCAGGGCCTGCAAATCGCCGCTGGCGTACCGTTGCAGTGCGACGAGCCGGCGGACTTCCAGACCTTCCGCTTAGGCCTGTTCGGCCTGGATAAGCTGGGCAATATCGAGCGCACCGTGGCGACCCTGGAGCAGGCGCTGGATAAGGTGTTGGCGGGCTGATAGCTACGGGTAGGATGGGTTGAGCAACGCGATACCCATCAAACCATCGATAAATGAATGCCCCTGTTGATCCATCTCCCTACTCACCCGCGCCCATCCCCCATCGGCACTAACTGCCGATGGGTATCGCTGCGCTCAACGCCATCCCACGGTTATTACTCAGACTCGCCCGTGGACTTAGCCAGCGCGGTCAATATGGCGTAGGCGGCCTTGATCCTGGCGGCGTTGGGGTAGTTTTTGTTGGCCAGCAACACCAGGCCAAGGTCTTGGCTGGGGATAAACACCGCATAGGCGCCAAAACCGCCGGTCGAGCCGGTTTTGTTGAACAGGCTGTCGCCCGGCTCGAACTCGGCTGGGGCGAGGCGGGTGGCGTTGTGTGCTTCCAGGGCCATGGCTGGGGAGTTGCCGGCTTGCAGGCGTGCAAGGCTGGTTGGGTAGGGGTAACGCTCCCAGCCGAGGCCCTGGGTCATTTCACCGATGCGGTAATAGCCGGTCTGCGTGGTGGCGATGGCGCGTTGCAGGTCGGGGCTCAGGCCGGCTGGGTGGAGGTTGGCTTGGATAAAACGCAGCATGTCCCGGGCGCTGGTTTTCACCCCGTAGGCTTCTGCGTCGAGCATCCCCGGTGTGACTCGTAGCGGCTGGTTGTCTTTGCTGTAGCCGTAGGCATAGCGCGGCATCTGCGCCGCTGGCACCTGGATATAACTGTGCGGCATGCCGAGCGCGGGGAACAGCGTGCCCTGCATCAGCGTGGGGAACGGTTGGCCCATGCTCTTTGCTGCGAGCAGGCCGAGCAAGCCGATGCTGGGGTTGGAATAGCGCCTGTGGCTGCCGGCGCCGTATGCGGGCTGCCACTGGCGGTAATAGGCGAGCATGCTGGCTTGGTCGGTCACGTGGTCGGGGAACTGCAAGGGCAGCCCACCGGCGGTGTAGGTGCCGAGGTCGAGCAGGCTGGCGTGTTCCAGCTGGCTGCCGCGTAGCTCAGGCCAATGCTTGCCGGCGCTGTCGGTGAGGGTCAGTTTGCCGGTTGCCTGGGCCAGGGCGGCGAGGGTGGCGGTGAAGGTTTTGCTGAGCGAGCCGATTTCGAACAGGGTGTCGGCGGTCACGGGCTGCTGGTCGTCCAGGCGCGCGAGGCCGTAGTTGAAATGCTGGGCCTGGCCGTGGTGGGTGATCGCCACGGCCATCCCGGCGATGTCGTATTCCGCCATCAGCGGGCGGATGTTGGCGTCCACCAGCGTCTGCAAGGCGTTTGGGGCTGTTTCTGCGGCCGTGCAGGTGCCCGCGCCGACTGTGAGGGCGGCCAACAGAGCCGGCAAGGCGATGATCTTGGCGTGCATGCTGTGCGTTGTTCCTTGATGGTGGTGAGTCGGCGTGTGACAGCGCGCGCCGAGGTTTTATCCCAGCCCGCAGGCCTGCCAGACCCGCGCTGCGCTGTGATGCAGAATCCCGTGGCGCTTGGCCAGGGCCATGCGGTCCTTGTCGTAGCCGCCACCGATCAGCCCGACCACCGGAATATCGCGGCCCAGGCAGTGGTTGAGCACGGCTTCGTCACGGGCGGCGATGCCGGCGTCGCTGAGGTTGAGGTAGCCGAGGGCGTCGTCCTGGTGCACGTCGACGCCGGCGTCGTAGAGCACGATATCCGGTTGGTACAGCGGCAGCAGGTAGTTCAGCGTGTCATCCACTACCTTCAAGTAGTCGGCATCGCCCATGCCGTTGGGCAGGGGGATGTCCCAGTCGCTGGCGGCCTTGCGCGCCGGGTAGTTGTTTGCGCAGTGCAGCGAGACAGTGATCGCCTCCGGGGTTTCGGCCAGCAGGCGCGCGGTGCCGTCGCCCTGGTGCACGTCGCAGTCGAAGATCAGCACGCGCTGCGCCTTGCCGCTGTGCAGTAGGTATTGGCTGATCACCGCCAGGTCGTTGAAGATGCAGAAGCCGGCGGGGTGATCGTAATGCGCATGGTGGGTGCCGCCGGCCAGATGGCAGGCCAGGCCGTGTTGCAGGGCCTGCTCGGCAGCCAGCAGCGAGCCGCCGACCGCGCGCACCGTACGCCGGGCCAGGGCTGCGCTCCAGGGCAGGCCGAGGCGGCGCTGTTCTTCATGGGCCAGTTCGCCGCTGGCAAAACGCTCGATATAGGCCGGGCAGTGGGCCAGGCCGAGCACCTCGGGCGGGCACAGCTGCGGACGCAGCAGGTCGGCGTCGCGGGTCAGGCCGCTGTCCACCAAATGGTCGCGCAGCAGGCGAAACTTCTCCATGGGGAAACGGTGCGCGACCGGGAAGGGCGGGCTGTAGTCCTCGTGATAGACGAGAGGCAGACGCATACACTGGTGCTCTTATGGACAGCGCCTGAGTATGGCGGCGCTGCGCGACTTCATTCAAGCGGAGTGCCCATGGCTGCACCGATCGAACTGCAAACCCCGCGTCTGCTCTTGCGCCAGTGGAGCGATGACGACCTGACAGGCTTTGCCGCGCTGAATGCCGACCCCGAGGTGATGCGCTTTTTTCCGGCTTGCCTCGAACAGGCGCAAAGCCATGCGTTGGCGGCGCGCATCCGTGGGCATTTCGCCGAACATGGCTTTGGCCCGTGGGTGCTGCAACGGCGTGACAGTGGCGCCTTTATCGGCGTTACCGGGCTGCTGCGAGTGGGCTTCAGCGCGCCCTTCACCCCAGCGGTGGAGATCGCTTGGCGCCTGGATCGCGCGCACTGGCGTCAAGGCTTCGCCCGCGAGGCGGCGAGCGCGGCTCTGGCCTGCGGCTTCGAACGACTGGGGTTAACGCAGATCGTCGCGTTTACCACGCGGGACAACCTGCCGTCGCAAGGCCTGATGCAGCGTCTCGGCATGCGCCGCGATGCGGCGGACGACTTCGACCATCCAGCCCTGGCCGCCGGTCACCCGTTGCGCCGCCATGTGCTGTATCGCTTGCGCCGCCGTGAGTGGGAGGTCAGCCGATGAGTGACGCCGTGCGTGCCTATCACCAGCTCAGCAAGCACCGCCCCGGGCAGTTCGCTGCCGGGCCGGGGCAGTTGGACTGGGCAACCCAGCCGGCGCCGTTTCGCCGCTATGCCGGCACCCGCCTGATCGAGCTGTGGCAGCGCCCGCAGGAAGAGTCGCCGGCCTACGATGCGCTGTTCGCCGCGCCGCTGGGGCCGCCGGCCCCGTGCAACCGCGCCAGTATTTCCCAACTGCTCTATGACAGCCTGGGGCTGTCTGCCTGGAAAGAAGCGGGTGGCAGTCGCTGGGCGCTGCGGGTCAATCCCTCGTCGGGCAACCTGCACCCGACCGAAGCCTACCTGCTGCTGCCGGCGGGCAGCCTGGAGGACGGTGCGTTGCTCGCCCATTACTGCGCCGACGCCCATGCCCTGGAGGTGCGCGCCGAGCTGCCGGCGGCCCTGGCCACACAATTGAGCGCGGCGTTGCCGGCCGGTGGTTGCCTGTTGGCCCTGGCCAGCATTCCCTGGCGTGAAGCCTGGAAGTACGGCGAGCGCGCCTACCGTTATTGCCAGCACGACCTCGGCCACGCCCTGGCCGCCGTGGCGATTGCTGCCAGCGCCCTGGGCTGGCAGGTGCGTCTGCTGCGCGGGGTGGCCGAGGTGCAGCTGGACGCTGTGTTTGGCCTCGACCGCGATGGCTTTCATGAAGCCGAGCACAGCGACTGCCTGCTCTGGATCGGCCCGCCCCAGGCACGCGCGTTCGGCCTGCCGGCGCCGGTGCTGGACAGCCTGGCGGCGCTTGAGCTGGCCGGGACGCCCAATCGCCTGTCGCGTCAGTACCGCGAATGGCCGGAGCTGGCGCGCGTGCAGGCGCTGTGCCGCGCCCCGGCGTTGCCCGCCGCACCTTGGCTGGCTGCCCCTGGGCGAGCGCAGTCGGACAATCCGGGTTTGCCGCTGCGCCCGCTGCTGCACCGGCGGCGCAGTGCGCAGGCTATGGATGGCCAGGCCGGGATCAGCGCCGAGCTGCTCTATGCCTGGTTGCAGCGCGTGCTGCCGGCCAACTCGCCGGTGCCGTTCGCCCTGAGCGGTGAGCCGGCGCAGGTCGACCTGTTGCTGTTCGTCCATCGCGTGCAAGGGCTGATGCCGGGGCTGTACTGGCTGGCGCGGGTCGATGGTCAGGCGCAGCCGGGCTTGCGCGAGGACTTCAGCTGGCAGCGGGTGCACGACGAGCTGCCCTTGTACCGGTTGCTGGAGGGCGATGCCCGCGGCCTGGCCGCGTTTCTTTCCTGCGGCCAGGACATCGCCAGCGACGGCTGCGTAGCCCTGGCCATGCTGGCGCGGTTCGACGCCGCGCTGGCGGACGGCGCCTGGCGCTATCCGCGGCTTTACTGGGAGTGCGGGCAGATCGGCCAGTTGCTGTACCTGGAAGCCGAGGCGGCGGGGCTGTCCGCCACCGGAATCGGCTGTTATTTCGACGATGCGCTGCATGAATTGCTCGGACTTGCCGACAGCCGCTGGCAAAGTCTTTACCATTTCACCCTTGGCCGCGCCGTGTGGGATGAGCGCCTGACGTCCCTGCCGGCCTATGAACAACCGAGAAGACCGCCGCAGCCGTGAGCGGTGGATGGAGAGAGCCTGGATGAGTCACGTATTGAATGAGCTGGTCGCGTTATTGAGCCTGGAGGCCATCGAGGAAAACCTGTTTCGTGGCGTCAGCCAGGACCTGGGCTTTCGCCAGCTGTTTGGCGGCCAGGTGCTCGGCCAGTGTGTGTCGGCGGCCAGCCAGACGGTCGAGGCGGACCGTCATGTGCATTCGCTGCACGGTTATTTCCTGCGTCCTGGCGACGCCACCTTGCCGGTGGTTTACCAGGTCGACCGGGTGCGTGACGGCGGCAGCTTCAGCACGCGGCGGGTGATGGCGATCCAGAAGGGCAAGCCGATTTTCACTTGCAGCGCCTCCTTCCAGTACGACGAGGAGGGCTTCCACCACCAGCTCGGCATGCCCGATGTGCCAGGGCCGGAAGGGCTGAAGTCGGAAACCGAACTGGCGCGCCTGGTCGCCGACTCGTTGCCGGAGCGCATCCGTGAGCGCGCGGTGAGCGACAAACCGATCGAGATTCGCCCGGTGACCGTCGGCAACCCCTTTGCCCCGGAGCCGAGCGAGCCGGTGAAGTACGTGTGGTTCCGCGCCGCCGGCGAACTGCCGGACGACCCGCAGTTGCACAAGTACCTGCTCGGCTACGCCAGCGACTTCAATCTGCTGACCACGTCGATGCTGCCGCATGGCGTGTCGGTGTGGCAGAAGTTCATGCAGGTGGCCAGCCTCGACCATTCGCTGTGGTTCCACGGCAACTTGCGCATGGACGACTGGCTGCTGTACGCCATGGACAGCCCCTGGGCCGGCAACGCCCGTGGTTTCTCGCGCGGCAGCATCTTCAACCGCCAGGGCCAACTGGTCGCCTCGGTAGCCCAGGAAGGCCTGACCCGAGTCCGTGAGGACTGGAAGTGAGCGCTGCCATCTAGCGCTGAATCAATGAACGGACGGTTGGCTGCAGGTCGAATGCTGGTTTCTCTGTAGGAAATTGGCTCGAAGCTCCTATGGTTTTCACCTACATCGAGTTTTATGCCAGGTAAATCAGCTGCTTGCGTCGTTCGTCAAATGAGTGGCTGCAGTGGGTACTGATCACCTGATTGATGTAAGAAGATTCTCAGCTAGGGTTTCTTTTACGTGCGTTCAAGGATGTTAAAGAGCCCTTACAGGAGTTGAGCCGTGAAGCCCTACCTGAAGCCTGTCCTCCCGGTCCTGTTTCTGCTGTCTGCCGGCGCGGCCCATGCCGCCGGTCAGGTGCAGGGGCAGCTCAATGTGCAGTTGATCATTGGCAGCGGTTGTACCGTGACCAACGGTGACGACAATGGCAGCAGCAACACCTTCGGCAGTCTGACCTTCGGCGAATACCCCTCACTCGACAGCATCGCCGAAGGCCGCTCGGTCGGCGCCGGCGGGGGCGGTTCGTTCGGCTTGGAGTGCAATGCCGGCACCAGCTACAACGTAGCTCTCGACTCCGGGCAGAACGTCACAGGCAACCAGCGGCGCATGCAGAGCGCCGGCGCCTACATCAATTACAACCTGTACAAAGATGCCGCGCGCACGCTGCCCTGGGGCAATGGCAGTAATGGCGCGACGGCACTCACCGGTACCGGCAGCGGCGCCGACGAGGAGGTCGTGGTGTATGGCCGGGTGCCGTCACAGCTGACCCCCTCGCCGGGCACCTACCTGGATACGGTGCAAGTCACCGTCAGTTGGTGATAGTCGTTTACTCCGCATGGATGCACGCTCACAGCGACAGGAAGCGTTATGCACGGTCTTGGCGACAGCAAATGGATAGCGCTGGTGCTTGGCTTATGCAGCCCGGTTGTTGCGCTAGCCGCCAGCAAGACCGCGACCCTCGGCGTGACCGCCGAAGTGCTGCCCGCCTGCACGGCCGGTAGCAGCGTCCCCGCCACGCTAGGCCAGTTCGGTACCCTCGATTTCGGCAGCCATTTCGCTCTCGCGGCAGCGGTCACGGCGCTGGCCCAGGGCAGCAATGGTGGTCTGCGTGTCAACTGCATCGCCAATACCCCCTATCGCGTGCTGATCAGTGCCGGCAACAGTGGTGATAGCACGTCGCGCACGCTGCTCGGTCCTGCCGCCGCGTCCCTGTCCTACAACCTCTACACTGCGGCCGATTACACCACCGTGTGGGATGACAGTACCGGGGTCAGTGGTCTTGGCAGTGGCGCCGATCAATGGCTACCGGTGTATGGCCGGGTGCCCGCGCAGGCAGTGCCGGCGTCGGGGCTGTATAGCGATACGGTCACCGTCACGGTGAGCTGGTGAAGCGTGCCGGGTTGCTGGTGGGAATGCTGCTCGGCACTGGCGCCCTGGCCGACACCGGCCTGAACGAGCTGAGCATCGACCAGAGTTTCCAGGTGCGTGCCACGGTGGTGCAGGGCTGCCTGCTCGGCAGTGGCAGCAGCGATGCGAGCAGCTTCGGCAGCATCGCCTTTGGTCAGTTCGCTACGCTGGCCAGTGATATCCAGGTGAGCAGTAGCCAGGGCGCCGGGTCCATCGTGCTGCAGTGCACGCCGGGGGCGGCGGTGAGCATCGCCCTCAATACCGGTGGCTATGCCAGCGATGTCGGCGGGGGGCGCTTTCTCGGCAAAGGCAGCGAGCGTCTGCGTTATCAGCTTTTTCAGGATGTGGCCAACAGCCAGGTGTGGGGCGATGGCGGTAACGGCGGCACGGCGCTGAGCGTCAGTTTTCCTCTTAGCGGTGGGGTGCAGAGTTATCCGGTGTATGCGCGTTTGTTCAGTGTCAGCCCGATGCCGTCGGCGGGCCTCTACAGCGATACGGTGACGGTGACCATCAGTTACTGAACAGGGAGCGGGGCTATGACGGGGGTTCTACAACGCATCGGGTTGGCGGCTCTTGCCGCGTTCTGGCTGCTGGCGGGCGAGTTGCACGCCGCCAGCTCGCTGCTGATTTGGCCGATCAACCCGCGTATCGAGGCCGGGGAGAAAGCCGCGGCGCTGTGGTTGGAGAACCGTGGGCAGCAGCCGATCAGCCTGCAGGTGCGGGTGATGGCCTGGCAGCAGGCTGGCTTCACCGACCAATTGCAGCCGCAACAGCAGGTGGTCGGCAGCCCGCCGGTGGTTACCGTGGCCCCCGGCAAGCGCCAGATGGTGCGCCTGATCAGCATGCAACCCGCGGCTGCGCACAGCGAGCAGGCCTATCGGGTATTGGTGGATGAAATGCTGCAACCCGGCAGCGAGGCCAACCCGCAACTGGGGGTGATGTTTCAGATGCGCTATTCGGTGCCCTTGTTCGTCTTCGGTGCCGGCGCGGCCCTGGACACTGGCGCGTGGGCGCCAGGTAAGGACGTGCGCCCGCTGAGTCCGGACCTGGCCTACCGGGTCGAGGAGGTCGGCGGTCGGCGCTACCTGAGCGTGCACAATCGAGGGGGCGCCCATGCGCGCCTGGCGCAGGTGTATGTACGCCAGAGCGACCGCCGGGTGGCGCTGGCTGACGGCCTGCTCGGTTATGTCCTGCCGGGAGCCTGGATGCGCTGGCCGCTGCCGCCGGCCGTGCTGGCCAGCGGCTTTACCCTGGAAGCCTTGATCAACGAGCAGCGTGAGCCGCTCGGCATCCCTGCGCTCTGATGGATGCCGCGGCGTGCGGCCGCACGTCCCCGGCCAGGTCGGGTGGCTGCTGGGTGCCTGGCTCTTGGCCGCCGTGGCCTGGGCCGGCGAGCAGCAGCTGTACCTGGAGCTGGTGGTCAATGAGCTGCCGACCGGGCGGATCGTGGGAGTGATCGCCCGTGATAGCCAGTTCTGGTTGAGCCGTGAGGCCTTGCTGGCGGTCGGTGTGCGTTTGGACGACGTGCCGGTCGGCGACCCGCTGGCGCTAGAGTCGATTGCGGGCCTGCAAAGTCGCTATGACGAAGCGAACCAGCGCCTGTTGCTGGTATTGCCCAGCGCCTGGTTGCCGCGCCAGGAGGTCGGCTCTGCGCAGCTGTTCGATCTGACCCCGGCGCAAAGTTCGTTTGGCGCGCTGTTCAACTACGACCTCTACTACAGCGACACCGAGGATGGCGTGCAGGCGGCCAGTGCCTGGTCTGAACAGCGGGTCTTTGACGGCTTTGGCGTGATCGCCAACACCGGCATCTGGCGCCAGGCCTTCGATGGCGTTGACGGCGATAACGATGGCTATACCCGCTACGACACCCTCTGGCGCTACAACCGCCAGGACCGCATGACCAGCTACGCGGCCGGCGACTTGGTCAGCTCCGCCTTGACCTGGAACAGCGCGGTGCGCCTCGGCGGTGCGCAAATCGGCCGTAACTTCGGCCTGCGTCCGGACCTGATCACCTATCCGCTGCCACGCTTCAGCGGCGATGCGACGGTGCCCAGCAGCGTCGACCTGTTTATCAACAATGCCAAGGTCAGCAGCGCGTCCCTCGCCCCTGGTCCCTTCACCGTCAACAGCGTGCCGTTCATCAGCGGTGCGGGCGAGGCCACGGTGGTCACCACCGATGCGCAGGGGCGGCGCGTCTCCACCAGCGTGCCGTTCTACGTGACCAACCAACTGCTGCGGAAAGGCCTGTTTGACTATTCGCTGGCGGCGGGCAAGTTGCGCAAGGACTATGGCCTGGAGAGCTTTTCTTATGGCAGTTTCGCCAGCAGTGGCAGTCTGCGCTACGGCATCAACGATGCCTTCACCCTCGAAGGGCATGCCGAGATAGGCGATGACCTCGACCTGGCGGGCGTAGGCGCTACCTTCGCCGTCGACCGCTTCGGTACCCTCGGCACTTCGCTGTCGCACAGCCGTTTCGCGGGCGAGGGCGGCCAGCAGGTCAGTCTGGGGTACAGCTACTACTCGCCGCATTTCGGCGTGGCGTTGCAGCATATCCAACGCACCTCGGGGTTTGCCGACCTCAGCGTGGTCAGCGCCCTGGAGAACCGCTTCAGCGGCAGCTTCCTCGCCGAGCGCAGCGATCAACTGACGTTCTCTTTCTCCCCTGAGAGGCTCGGTACTCTGGGCCTGGGCTATTTCGATCTGCGTGATCGCGCGGGCCAGCGCACCCGTTTGCTTAACCTGTCGTGGTCGCGCACCTTCTTTGGCAATGCCAACCTGTACGCCTCGTTCAACCGCTTGCTGGAGGATTCCGGGTATTCGGCGCAGCTACAGCTGGTGCTGCCCTTCGACCTGTATTCGACCGTCACCGCTGGCATCGAACGCAACAGCCGTGGAAGTTACAGAGAGCGGATCAACTACAGCCGTGCGCTGCCCAGCCAGGGCGGCATCGGCTACAACCTCGGCTATGCCCGGGGCGCCAGTGATTTCCAGCAGGCCGATGCGACCTGGCGTACGCCCTATGCGCAACTGCAAGGCGGCATGTACCGCAGCGCTGGCCGCGATACCCGCTGGGGCGGCATCAGCGGCTCGCTGGTGGCGATGGACGCGGCGCTGTTCGCCAGCAACCGCATCGACGACGCTTTCGTGCTGGTCGATACCGACGGCTTCGCCGATGTTCCCGTGCGTTTCGAACATCAATTGCTGGGCAGTACTGACCGCAATGGTCACCTGCTGGTGCCCTGGGTACCGTCCTATTACCGCGGCCAGTACGAAATCGACCCCCTTGGCCTGCCGGCCAACGTGCAGGCGTCCGAGGTGGTGCAGAGCATTGCCGTGCACCAGGGCAGCGGTGTGCAATTGGCGTTCAGCCTGCAGCGGGTGGTGGCGGCGAGTATCGTGCTGGTCGACAGCCGTGGCGAAGTGCTGCCGCGCGGCACACTGGTCGAGCAGGTGGAGAGTGCCCAGCGCAGTTATGTCGGTTGGGACGGCCTGGTTTATTTCGAAGGCTTGCAGGCGCGCAACAGCCTGCGCGCGCGCCTGGTCGATGGCCGCCAGTGTGCCGCAGGTTTCGATCTCGACGGCACGGCCGAGGCCGTTGCTCTGGTCGGGCCACTGACATGCCGTTGAACAAGGAGATGGCGATGCACCCCAACGCATGCTGGCTGGCGTTGTTATTCCTGCTGTGGGGAACGCAGGTGCAGGCGGTTTGCATGGCGAGCGCCGCGGCGATCAGCCTGGGCAGCAGCAACTCGTTGAGCCTGCGCACAGTGCCCCAGCAGGCGGCGGCCAATGGTGGTTTGAGCTGCGACAGCGTGTTGAACGTGCTGTCACAGAACTACGTACGGGTCACCCTGAGCAGCGGTAGCCTGCACCTGCAGAGTGGTAGCGCGCAGATCCCCTTCCAGGTCTATGCCGACAGTGGCTACAGCCAGGCTTTGCAGGTCGCCCAGCCGGTGAGCCTGAATAATGTTGTGCTGATCGGCATCGGTGGCAGCGCCAGTGCGATTCCGCTGTATTTCCGTACCGCCCTGGGCGTCAACGTACCCGCCGGCACCTACACGGCCAGTGTTTCCCTCAACTGGCAGTGGGCGATCTGCGTGCTCGGCGCGCTGGGCGCCTGCACCTCATGGGATCGTAGCCCCGGCTTGACGCAGAACTGCCCGCTTGGTGTCTGTGGTACGCCGAGCAACTGGGGCACTGGGCAGACCGCTACCCTCAACCTGACGCTGACAGTGAGCAAGGCCTGCCTGATCAACAGTACGCCGACGGTGGACTTCGGCAGCCAGGCGCTGGTCAGCCAGTTCACCCCGGTCACCCAGTCGGTCAGCGTGACCTGCACCAATACCGAGGGCTACCGCATCGGCTACGACAATGGCCAGCACTACCAGGCGCCCTGGCGGCGAATGCTCGCCGGGAGCAATTACCTGCGCTACAACCTCTACCACCCGAACTCCACTATCGTTTGGGACAATGCCAGCCAGACCCAGGCCGCCACCGGCAGCGGCGACCCGCAGAGTTTTGCCTACCAGGTGATCATCGACCCGACTCAGGCCAACGTGCCGGCCGCGACTTACCTCGACAATGTCTCCCTTATCATCAGTTACTGAGCGCGACGCGTTATTCTGCGTGCATGACTGAGCGCCTTGGGGGCAATGATGCTGGCACGTTTCAAGCATTGGATATTCGACATGGACGGCACCCTGACCCTGGCGGTGCACGACTTCGAGGCGATCAAGCGGGCGCTGGCGATTCCGCCGCAGCAGGACATCCTTCACCACCTGGCGGCCCTGCCAGAGTCGGAAGCCGCAGCCAAGCACGCCTGGTTGCTGGCGCACGAGCGCGAGCTGGCGTTGACCGCGCAGCCGGCGCCGGGGGCGATCGAACTGGTGCACGCCCTGCAAGCGCGCGACTGCCGGCTGGGCATCCTCACGCGCAACGCGCATGAGCTGGCGCTGCTGACCTTGCAGGCGATTGGCCTGGGCGACTGCTTTGCCACAGCGGACATCCTTGGCCGTGACGAAGCACCGCCAAAACCCCACCCCGGCGGTTTGCTGCATTTTGCCGAACGCTGGCAGGTGGCGCCGAATGAGCTGGTGATGGTTGGCGATTACCGCTACGACCTGGAGTGCGCCCGCGCCGCCGGCGCGTTCAGTGTGCTGGTCAATCTCGCGGAAAACCCCTGGCCGGAGCTGGTCGATCACTTCGCCGTGGATTGCGCGGCGTTACGCCAGGCGCTGTAGGGTTCTGATCCAGCCGGCGTTGTGCTTGGTGGACCAGCCTTCGGCATGGCCGCCCTACACTGCGGCAGACCCTGAACGTCGCAGCCTGGTCCAGCGTCAACTGTTCGTGTGACCGCCGCCGGATTCCAGGTCCTTGAGGATCGGGCAGTCCGGGCGGTGGTCGCCGTGGCAATCCTCGATCAACTCCTGCAGGGTGTCGCGCAGGCCGCTGAGTTCGGCGATCTTGCGGTTCAGCTCGACGATATGTTCGGCGGCCAGGGCTTTGACGTCGGCGCTGGCGCGTTGGCGGTCCTGCCACAGCGCCAGCAGCTTGCCCACTTCGGCGAGGGAAAAACCCAGGTCGCGGGCGCGCTTGATAAACGCCAGGCGATGCAGATCCTGTGCGCTGTACTGGCGGTAGCCACTCTCGCTACGCCCGGCGTCCGGCAGCAGCGCGATGCTTTCGTAGTAGCGGATCATCTTCGCGCTGAGGCCGGTTTTGTGTGCGGCTTGGCCGATATTCATAGGCGGTCTCCAAACATTGTTCGTAGGTTGGGTTAGCGGCGGCTGCACTCCCGAGCAAGCCACAGATGCGAGACGCCGTGTAACCCAACAGAGCGTCAGCAGGTACGCCGCAATGATGGGGTACGCCGCACAGAAAACGCGGTCTTGCCGGGCATCGCCGGGGCGGCTAACCCATCCTACGGTCTGTCCGTGAAATCGTGATCGCGGTCAGTGGTGACCCTTCGGCTTCCAGTATGTAGGGCGGACATGGCGCAGCCTTGTCCGCCAATCGGTGGCAACCGCGGACCCGCCGCTCTACGGGTCATGGTTTCGGCTTCCAGGTTTTCAGCAGCAGGGCATTGCTCACCACGCTGACGCTGGAGAGGGCCATGGCGGCGCCGGCCAGCATCGGGTTGAGCAGGCCGAAGGCGGCCAGCGGGATGCCGATCAGGTTGTAGACGAAGGCCCAGAACAGGTTCTGGCGGATCTTGTTGTAGGTGCGCCGGCTGATGTCCAGCGCCGCGGGCACCAGGCGCGGGTCGCCGCGCATCAGGGTAATGCTGGCGGCGTGCATGGCCACGTCGGTGCCGCTGCCCATCGCGATGCCGACATCCGCGGCGGCGAGCGCCGGCGCATCGTTGATGCCGTCGCCGACCATCGCCACCACGCCCTGCTGCTTCAGCTCGTCGATGATCCTGGCTTTGTCGGCGGGCAGCACGTTGGCGTGCAGCGCGTCGATGCCCAGGGCGTTGGCCACGGCCGAGGCGCTGCCGAGGTTGTCGCCGCTGATCAGGTGGCTGCGAATGCCGCGCGCGCTGAGTTGCTCGATGGCGTCGCGAGCGCCGTCCTTGAGCGTATCACCAAAGGCGAACAGCCCCAGCAGGCGCGTTTGCGGCGCCTGCTCGATCAGCCAGGACAACGTGCGGCCCTCGGCTTCCCAGGCCTGCGCCAATGTCGCCAGTTCGCCGGCCGGTAATCCGCTGTCGTGCAGCAGGCGGGCGTTGCCCAGGGCCAGGCGGCGCTCGCCGAGTTGCCCGGCGATACCGCGCCCGGCCAGGGCCTGGCTGGCGCTGACTGCCGCCAGCGGCAATTGCTGCGCGCTGCAGGCGTCGAGCACCGCCTTGGCCAGCGGGTGTTCGCTGCCGCGTTGCAGGGCGCCGGCCAGTTGCAGCAGGCTGTTGCTGTCGCCATCGATGGCCTGCAGGTGGGCGATTTTCGGGGTGCCGGAGGTCAGCGTGCCGGTCTTGTCGAAGGCCACCGCGGTGACGCCATGGGCGACTTCCAGTGCTTCGGCGTCCTTGATCAGGATGCCATGGCGCGCGGCCACGCCGGTGCCGGCCATGATCGCGGTCGGCGTGGCCAGGCCGAGGGCGCAGGGGCAGGCGATGACCAACACCGCGACGGCGTTGAGCAGCGCCACTTGCAGCGGCGCACCGAGCATCAGCCAGGCGACCAGGGTGGCCAGGGCGATCAGCAATACCGCCGGGACGAACACCTGGCTGACTTTATCCACCAGCTTCTGGATCGGTGCTTTGGCGGCCTGGGCGTCTTCCACCAGGCGAATGATCTGCGCCAGCACGGTTTCCGCGCCCAGTGCGCCGATTTCCACCCGCAGTTGACCTTCGCCGTTGATCGCCCCGGCGGTGACCCGGTCGCCTGGCTCCTTGGCCTGGGGCAGGCTCTCGCCGCTGATCAGCGCTTCATCGGCATGGCTGCGCCCCTCCAGCACGCGGCCGTCGACCGGGAAGCGCTCGCCGGGCTTGACCAGAATCTGCTCGCCAAGCGCCAGCGCGCCGAGGGCGACCCATTCCTCCTGGCCGTCGCGCAGGCGCAGGGCGCGCTCCGGGCGCAACGCCTGCAAGGCGCGGATGGCGCTGCTGGTCTGGCGTTTGGCGCGGCTTTCCAGGTACTTGCCGAGCAGAATCAGGGCAATGATCACCGCCGACGCCTCGAAGTACAGGTGTGGCATCTCGCCGGTCGGGGTAATCGCCCACTGGTACAGGCTCAGGCCGTAACCGGCGCTGGTGCCGATGGCGACCAGTTGGTCCATGTTGCCGGCGCCCGCACGCAGGGCGCGCCAGGCGGCACGGTAAAAGCGTGCGCCGAGGACGAACTGCACCGGCGTGGCCAGGGCGAACTGCAACCAGGCCGGCAGCATCCAGTGCAGGCCGAAGGGCGCCAGCAGCATCGGCAGCACCAGCGGCGCGGCCAGCAGCAGGGCGAGCAGCAGCGCCCAGCGCTCGCGGCGCAGCAGGCGATCCGCCTCGCCGACAGCGTTTGGTTGCGCCTCGTCCAGCACGGTCGCGCGGTAACCGGCTGCCGCGACGGCTTGCAGCAGGTTGTCGAGGTTGCTGCCTGGGGCGACGCGCAGCTGCGCCTGCTCGGTGGCCAGGTTGACGCTGACCGCCAGCACCCCGGGTTGCTGGCCGAGGGCGCGCTCGACGCGGCCGACGCAACTGGCGCAGGTCATCCCGCCGATGTTCAGCTCCAGACGCTCGCTGGGTACCTGATAACCGGCTTTTTCCACGGCGCCGATCAATGCGCCGAGGCTCTCGCGCGGCGCCTGGATGCGTGCCTGTTCGGTGGCCAGGTTGACGCTGGCGCTGGCGACCAGGGGCACGTTGCGCAGGGCGCGTTCGACCCTGCCGGCGCAACTGGCGCAGGTCATGCCGCCGATCGGCAGGTCGAAGGTGGTCAGGCTGGACATGGGCGTTCTCCCGTGAGTTCGCCCTTAGGATCAACCTTGACCTTGGGGTAAGGTCAAGTGCTTTGCCGTTATTGGCTGGCCGGTGCCGGCAGCACGTACAGCCCCGAGGTGCTCAGGGCGATGCGCAGGCGGCGTACTTCGCCGGCCTGCAACACCAGCGGTTCAGACTTGAGCTGAGTGATGCCCGGCTGACAGGTCTGCGTGCCGATCACCCCGAGGCGCAGAGAAACTGGGCCGGGCGGCAGGTTGAACGCCACCGATTGGCCCTGGTACAGGCGGGCGGCGAGTTGGTCTTGCAGGTACAGGCCGATTTCGCAGGGCGTGGCCACTTCCAGGCGCTCGCGCGAAATAATCAGCACCGCGTAACCGTCGGCCTGCGGCGTCAGTGCCGGCACCACTTGGGCAGATGTCAGGCTGGAGAACAGCAGGCCGAGCAGGGCCAGGGTGGCTAAACGGGGCATGGCACACCTCCCACGCACGTGATGAACTGCATTGAGCGTGGTCGAGGTCGGCGGATTGGACAAGTGGCGGGCTTGACCTTGCCACGCTGGCAAGCCGAATACTGCGAGCCAGCCGCGGATTGTCCGGGTGCTTATGTGGAGGTAAGCGATGCAGGTATTCAAGGTGCAAGGCATGTCATGCGGGCATTGTGTGCGGGCGATTACCCAGGCCGTGCAGGCGCGCGATCAGGCCGCCGAGGTGCAGGTCGATCTGGCCGGCGGAGAGGTGCGCGTGGCCAGCCGATTGTCTGTAGAAGAGCTAACCGAGGCAATTCGCCAGGAGGGCTACGAGGTAAGCCTGGCCTAGCTTATGCGCTGAACTCGGTTAGTGCGCTGTCTCAGAAATAGCCATCGGTTCCGTAGGCTGGGTTACGCGGCGTTCGGCAAATGTGTCGCCTGTACCTTGGAGGCCTGCGCCGCTAACCCAGCCAACGAGGTTGCTGCGCTTGCCTGCTAGCCGTGAAGAACCTTTTTAGGCAGGCATAGCCAAAAACGGCGGCGCTCAGACCTGCCAGTCGCGGATCAAGCCGCGAAAGCAGGCGTCGATCATCGGCGCGGTGTCGTTGAGCGGGTCGAACAGCGTCGGGTCGCGTAGCCAATCGCTGAACAGGCCGATGATCAGCGCGTGCAACGTGCGCGCGGCCAGGCGCGGGGTCATGCCCGGTTGCAGGCGATCAAGCACGCAAGAGCTGCTGAACTGTTGCTCGCAGAGCCCGATAAATTGGTTGATGAAGGCTTCGTGGCGCTCTTCGGCTTCGCGCAGTTCCTCGGTGAACTCGCAACGGCGTAGCAGGATGGTGAAAATTCGCCGCTTCTGTGGGTCCACGGCCAGGCTTTCGATGGCCTCTACACACAGGTCGCGCAGGGCCAGTAACGGATCGCGCTCGGCGCAACCGCTCAAGCGTTCGGCCAACTGCTCGGGTGGCAGGCGCACGTGGCTGAGCATGTCGTGAAACAGATGCGCTTTATTCTCGAAGTGCCAGTACACCGCGCCACGCGTCACGCCGGCGTGACGGGCGATCTGTTCGAGGCTGGTATGCGCCACGCCTTTTTCCAGGAACAACGCCTCGGCCGCCTCGAGGATGGCGCTGCGGGTTTTTTCGGCTTCTTCTTTGGTTCGGCGCATGGCGGCTGGGCGATTTCTGGCTAGGCTCTGCTTTGGGGAACAGAGTGTAATGAATTTAGCGCTCGATGTTCTGTTTACAAACATAAGTGTATGTAATTAGCATCGTCGCCTTTGTGCGCCGTGCCTCGCGTCGTCTCGGAGAGACCTATGTTCTTTGTTCGTCAGCTGCCCTTCGCCCTTGGGATGTTAACCGCCAGCGCTCTGCTGCCTGTGGCCCTGGCAGGGAATGCACCGCCCGCACCGGAAGTGGTGGTGGAAATCGTCAAGACGGCGGCCTTTCCCCTGGAGCTGGAGTATTCGGCGCGTACTGCGGGGTTTCGCGAGGTGCAGGTGCGCGCCCAAGTCAGTGGCATTTTGCAGGAGCGCACCTACCTGGAGGGCAGTCAGGTCAAGCAGGGCCAGGTGATGTTTCGCATCGATGCGCGCACTTACCAGGCTGCCCTGGCGCGCGCCAAAGGTGCGTTGGCGCAGGAGCAGGCGCGCTACCGGCAGACCGAGCGTGACCTCAAGCGCATCCGCGAGTTGCAGAAGAAGGGCTTCGCCAGCGAAAGCGAGCTGGACAACGCGATTTCCAACTTCGAGCAGAGCAAGGCGAATATCCAGGCGGCCGAAGCCGAGGTGCAATCCAAGCAGATCGACCTCGACTACACCACGGTGAAGGCGCCGATCTCCGGTATCACCAGCAAGGAAACGGTCTCCGAGGGCAGCCTGATGGTGGCCGGCGATCCGAGTGCCAGCCTGTTGACCAATATCACCCAGCTCGACCCGATCTACGTCAACTTCGCCGCCCCGGACAATGATGTGGAAACCGTACGCAGCGGTTTGCAGAGTGGCGCGTTGCTGCTCGAAGGCGGGCAAATGAGCGTGCAGATCATGTTCGGCGACGGCTCCAGCTACCCGCTGGAAGGCAAGGTCGACTTTACCGACAGCCTGGTCGACCGCGGCACCGGCACCGTCGGCGCCCGCGCGGTGGTGCCTAACCCGGAGCAGAAGTTGCTGCCCGGCCAGTTCGTGCGGGTGCTGGTCAAGGGCATCAGCCTGCCCAGCGCCATGACCGTACCCGAGCGCGCGGTGGCGCAGGGGCCGCGTGGCACTTTCGTGTATGTGGTGGACGGCGAGGGCATCGCGCGCATGCGCGAGGTCAGTACCGGCCGCACCGGCAATGGCCGCTGGGTGATCGAGTCTGGCGTCAGCGAAGGCGATCGGGTGATTGTGGAAGGCTTGCCCAAGGTGCGCCCGGATACCCCGGTCAGCGTCAGCGATGCCGCTGAGCCGCCCGCCAAGCAATCTTAGGGAGCTTCTCCGGTGATCTCACGCTTCTTTATCGACCGCCCGGTATTTGCTGCAGTCATCTCCATCGTCATCGTGCTCGCCGGCCTGATGGCCATGCGTGCGCTACCGATTGCCCAATACCCACAGATTCTGCCGCCGCAGGTCTCGGTCAATGCAACCTATGCCGGCGCCAGCGCCCAGGTGATCGCGGAAACCGTCGCCGCGCCGCTGGAACAGTCGATCAATGGCGTCGAGGGCATGATCTACCAACAGTCCAACTCCGGCGGCAACGCCATGAGCCTGTCGGTGTATTTCGAAGTCGGCCGCGACCCCGATCAGGCCACTATCGACGTTAACAACCGGGTGCAGGCCGCCCTGGCCAAGTTGCCGGAAGAAGTGCGCCGCCAGGGCGTCAAGGTGGTGAAAAAGTCCTCGGACATTCTCCAGGTGGTTACCCTGTTTTCCCCGGACGGCTCGCGCGATCCGGTGTATATCAGCAACTACGCGCTGATCAACGTGATCGACGAACTCAAGCGCCTGCCCGGCGTCGGCGATGTCAGCCAGTTCGGCTCGAAAGACTATTCCATGCGCATCTGGCTGCGCCCGGACAAGCTGGCGCAGTACAACCTGACGCCCACCGATGTGGTCAACGCGATCCGCGAACAGAACTCGCAATTCGCCGCCGGCAGCTTCGGTCAGCAGCCGCTGGAGCAGGATCAGGACTTCACCTATACGGTAACCACCCAGGGCCGTTTCACCGATCCGGCCGAGTTCGAGAGCGTGATCCTGCGCAGCGATGCCACCGGCGCCAGCTTGTTGCTCAAAGATGTCGCGCGGATCGAGTTGGGCGCTCAGGACTATTCCCTGATGACCTCCCTCAACGGTCAACAGAACGCTGCCTTCGGCGTTTACCTGCAACCGGGCGCCAACGCCCTGGATACCGCCGACGCGGTGGCGGTCACCCTGGAGCGACTGTCGCAGAGCTTCCCCAGCGGCATGACCTACAAAATCCCCTACGACACCACCAAATTCGTCCGGGTGTCGATCACCGAGGTGATCCACACCTTCTTCGAGGCACTGGTGCTGGTGGTGCTGGTGGTGTTTATCTTCCTGCAGAACTGGCGCGCCACGCTGATCCCGGTGCTGGCGATTCCGGTATCGCTGGTCGGCACCTTCGCCGGCATGTACATGCTCGGTTTCTCGATCAACCTGCTGACGTTGTTCGGCATGGTGCTGGCCATCGGCATTGTGGTCGACGACGCCATTGTGGTGATCGAGAACGTCGAGCGGGTGATGGCCACCGACAAGATCGGCCCGCGCGAGGCGACCATCAAGGCCATGGAGGAGGTGACCGGACCGATCATCGCCATCGTGCTGGTGCTCTGCGCGGTGTTCGTGCCGGTGGGTTTTCTCGGCGGCCTGGCCGGGGAGATGTATAAACAGTTCGCCATCACCATTGCCGTGTCGGTGGTGATTTCCGGCATCGTCGCACTGACCTTGAGCCCGGCGCTGTGCGCCCTGCTGCTCAAGCCGGGGCATCACGAGCCGGCGGCGCCGTTCCGCGCCTTCAACCGGGTCTTCGACCGCTTCACCAACGGTTACACCGCCGGGGTGCGCTTCTTCCTCAAGCGTTCGCTGGTCGGCTTGCTGCTGTTTGGCGGGATGATCGCCTTGATGGTCGTGCTGTTCAGCCGGGTGCCCAGCTCTTTGGTGCCGGATGAAGACCAGGGCTATGTGATCAACGCCTATTTCCTGCCGCCGGCCGCCTCGCTGACCCGCACCGAGAAGCTCACCAGTGACGTGACCCAGCAATTGATGGCGCACCCTGCGGTGCAGGATGTGGTGACCTTCGCCGGTTTCGACGTGCTGACCTTCGGCACCCGCAGCAACGCCGGGGTGTCGTTCGTGCCGCTGAAGGACTGGAGCGAGCGCACCACGCCGGAATTGGACGCGCGCAATCTGACGCGTGAATTTATGGGCATGGGCGCCGCGCAGAAGGATGGCGTGGTGATGACCTTCAACCCGCCACCGATCACTGGCATGAGCACCACCGGCGGTTTTGAAGGCTATATCCAGGATCGCAGCGGCGCGGGCACCGCGCAGTTGGCAGAGCGGGTCAACAGCTTCCTCGCCGCAGCGCGCAAGCGCCCGGAACTGGCGGGCGTGCAAAGCACCTTCAGCGCCGATGTGCCGCAGTACTACATCGACCTCGACCGCACCAAGGCGCGCGCGCTGGGGGTGTCGATCACCGATGTGTTCACCGCCATGCAGGCGACATTCGGCAGTTACTACGTCAACGACTTCAGCCTGTTCGGCCGCACCTTCCAGGTCAGCTTGCAGTCCGAATCGGAATTCCGCCGCAAGCCTGAAGACCTGTCCCAGGTGTATGTGCGGTCGGCCGGTGGCGAACTGGTGTCGCTGGCGACCCTGGTCAAGGTCGAGCGGATTCTCGGCCCGGACACCTATGCGCGGTTCAACGTCTACCCGGCGGCGAAAATCCTCGGTGGCCCGGCGCCGGGCTTCAGCTCCGGGCAGGCCTTGGCGGCGGTGCAGGAAGTGGCGGACGAGGTACTCGGCAGCGACTACAGCATCGGCTGGACCGGTTCGGCCTACCAGGAACTGGCGACCCAGGGCTCTGGCAGCACGGCGTTCGTCTTCGGTCTGATCATGGTGTTTTTGATCCTCGCCGCGCAGTACGAGCGTTGGACCCTACCGCTGGCGGTGGTCACCGCGGTGCCGTTCGCGGTGTTCGGGGCGATCCTCGCGGTGTGGCTGCGCGGCATCGAGAACGACGTGTACTTCCAGGTCGGCCTGGTGACGCTGATCGGTCTGGCGGCGAAGAACGCCATCCTCATCGTCGAGTTCGCCGTGCTGTGCCGAAAGCAGGGCATGGGCATCTTCGAGTCGGCGCTGGAGGCCTCGCGCCTGCGTTTCCGGCCGATCATCATGACCTCGCTGGCCTTTATCCTCGGCGTTGTACCGCTGGCCATCAGCAGCGGCGCCGGCTCGGCCAGCCGTCACTCGATCGGTACTGGGGTGATCGGCGGCATGCTCGCCGCCACCGTGCTGGCGATCTTCTTGATCCCGATGTTCTACCTGTTGGTGGAGTCGCTGGCGGCCAAGCTGAGCAGCCGGCGCAACCCGCGCGAAGAGGTGGCCGAGCCGTAAGCTGGGTTAGGCGCGCCGTGTACCCTCCGTCGTTACCAGAGTCGTAGGGCGGAGATGCCGCAAGGCTTGTCCGCCATCCGGGCGCAAGAGGTGGAAACGCAATTCGTAGCCCGGCGGCAAGCCGGGCGTTTTGTGCGTCGATGACCGATGAATAGGTTATATACCCGCGCGGTAGGCTGGGTTGCACTTGGCGATAGCCACGCTGCCGCGGCTGAATTGCCGAGGGGCAAGCATCGGCGGTGGACAAGGCTGAGCCATGGCCACCCTGCGCAAGCGCGACTGTCCGCACTGTTATACGCCGCGCGCCGGATGCGGCGTCGGTCGATAAATAGCCTTACCCGCTTTGGATGCCCATGCCGTTACGTATTCTGCTGATTCTTGGCGCCTTGAGCGCTTTTGGCCCGTTGGCCATCGATTTCTACCTGCCGAGCTTTCCCGCCCTGGCACGGGCGTTCGCCACCGATGTCGAGCATGTGCAGCTGACGTTGGCGGCCTATTTCGCCGGTCTGGCCATCGGCCAGCTGCTGTATGGGCCATTGGCCGACCGCTTTGGGCGGCGTGGCCCAGTATTGGCCGGGGTGCTGCTGTTTACCCTGGCGTCGCTGGCCTGCGCCGTGGCGCCGAGTCTTGAGTGGTTGATCGCTGCACGTTTCGTCCAGGCCTTGGGCGGTTGCGCGGGCATGGTGGTGTCGCGGGCGGTGGTGCGCGACTTGTGTGACCCGATTACCTCGGCCAAGGTGTTTTCCCAGTTGATGCTGGTGATGGGCCTGGCGCCGATTCTCGCGCCGCTGGCCGGCGGGTTGCTGCTGAGCAGCCTGGGCTGGCCGTCGATCTTCGTCTGCCTGACGCTCTTCAGCGCGGTGTGCTTGGTGGCTGTGGCCTGGTGGCTACCGGAAACCCTGGCGGCGGATGCGCCCAAAGCACCCTTGCGCGGTGCGCTGGGCGAATACCGGCGGTTGTTCGGCGACCTGCCGTTTCTCGGTCATGCGCTGACGGGTGGGTTGGCGATTGCCGGGATGTTCGCCTATATCGCCGGCTCGCCCTTCGTCTTCATCGAACTGTATGGCGTACCCGCCGAGCACTACGGTTGGCTGTTCGGCAGCAATGCGTTGGGTTTCATTCTGGCCGCGCAATTGAATGCCTGGCTGGTGGTGCGCCACGGCCCAGGTTATTGGCTGCGGCGCACGGTGTGGTTCTACCTGGCGTGTGGGGTCGCGTTGTTGGCGGTTGCGCTGGTGCGGCCGATGGCGTTGTGGCCATTGCTGCTGCCGTTATTCGGCTGCATAGCCAGCCTCGGCATCCTCCTGCCAAACGCCTCGGCCTGCGCCATGGCCGGGCAGGGACGACATGCCGGGAGTGCCTCGGCCTTGCTTGGCAGCGTGCAGTTCGCGATTGCTGCCAGCGCCGCCGCGTTGGTCGGCGCACTGCACGATGGCAGTGCCTGGCCAATGGCGCTGGTGATTTGCGGCTGCGGCGTGCTGGCCGTGCTGTTCTCGCGCGTTACCCGCTGGGCCGAGCGGCGTGCCGGACACCCGGGCTGAGCAGCGCTCAGCTGGCGACGCGCTGCTCGGGTAACGGCAAGCGGTGCGGTGCCTGCAAGCGTGATTCGAGGGTGGCCACGAACTGCCGGGCTTCGGCTTCGCTGCGAAAGGTCACGCTGTTGTTGGCGAAGCAGACCTGCCAGCAGATACCGTCGGGCTTGTTCAGCGGCTGAATGCGGATGTTCATGGTCGGCACCTCCTAGACACGGAAAATCTAGTCTAGCCAGCCCATGTGAATTTTCCCTGACCGTGGTCAAGTGAACGACTGACGGTCATCACGGATGGCGCCAATCGAGGTAAACCGCTCACTGGCTGCCTGCTGCACGGCCAGACCGGCCAGGCGGGTGAACTCGGTGACCAGGGCAATATCGGCGGCACTCGGCCTGGCCGGTTTGTTGTAGTAAATCCCGAAGGTGCCGAGTACCTGGCCGTTGTCATCCTTGAAGGGCAGCGACCAGCAGGCGCGTAGGCCGGCGGCTTGCGCATCGTTCTGGAAATTGCGCCAGTAGGGATGGCTGCCGAGGTCTTCGACGATCACCAGTTCGCCGCTGCGTGCGGCATGTCCGCAGGAGCCGACTTCAAGGGCCGCTTCGATGCCGTCGATGGCTTGGCGGTAGGCCATGGGCAGGTTGGGGGCGGCTGCCACGTGCAGGCGCTGGTGGGCGTCGAGCAGCATGATCGACACCAGCATGTGTGGGTGCAGGTCTTGCAGGCGCCGGCTGATGCCCTCGAGGATGCTGGTCAGGGGGCGTCGACCCAGCAGTTCGTCGAGCACGGCATTGCGCGCCTGTTGCAGCTCCTGGTTCTGGTAGCGCTCGTGAATGTCACGCAGGCTGCCGCGCAGGTGTTGCCCAGGCAGGTTGCGCGTCAGGTGCAGTTCGACCCAGCGCAATTGCCCTTGGCGTGTCAGCAGGCGGTATTCGTTGCGCAGCGTGGCGTACTCGCCACGGGCGATGGCGGCCAGTTGTTCGCTCAGGCGGATGCCATCGTGGGCATCGAAGAACTGGGTCAATGAGCGGCCGATGCTTTCATAGCTGGCGTAACCGCTGAGCCGCTCCCAGGCCGGGTTGAGAAAGGTCAGGTGGGCGTTGGCATCGGTCAGGATGATCACGTCGTTGAGTTGTTCGACCAGCTCGCGGTAGCGCGCCTCGCTGGCATGCAGTTCGCCGTAGATCTGCTTCTGTTCGCTGAGGTCGATGTCGACGCAGTACAGCTCCGGTTGATCGCGGTTGTTGCGCAGCATCGAGTGGCTGGAATAGACCCACACTCGGCTGCCGTTTTTGCGCTGCAATTGCAGCTCCGCCGCGGGAATCGCCGGGCCGCCGAGGAGCCAGGTGTTGATCGCGCTGGCCACCTGGTTGCGCAGCGCCGGCGGCACGATCAGCTCCTCCAGGCGCTTGCCCATCGCCTCTTGCAGGCTGTAGCCATACAGCTGGGTGCTGGCCTGGTTCCAGTAAATCACCCGGCGTTCGCGGTCGTAGCCTTGCACGGCAATCCGTGGCGTTTGCTCGAACAGTTGGCGAAAGCGTTGTTCGCTCTCGCGCAGTGCGGCCTCGTCGCGCTTCTGGTTGCTGACGTCCTGCACGGTGCCGAGAATCTGCCCGCTGTCGTCGATTTCGCCACGCAGCATCAGCCAGGTGGCGTATTGCCGGTGCGGTTGGTGCAGGCGGGCACTGATGGCCAGCGGCGTGCGCTGCTCAAGCAGGGTGTGAATGGCGCGCTGCACGCTGGCACGTTCGGCCGGGTGCAGCCAGTTGAGCAGTTGTTCGATGCTACTGGAGGCGCTGCCCGCGTCGCGGCCGAGCAGTTGCAGGGCTTCCTGGCTCCAGTGAAAGCGCCCGTCGTATTCCCAGTTGCCCAGCGCGGCATTGCGCTGCGCTTGTTGCAGCAAGCGCGTGTTATGGGTCAGGGCATCGAGCAAGGCGCGTTGCGCCAGGCGGTCGCGGTAGCTGACGTAAAAGATCAGCACGCTGCTGAGCAGGACGAAGGTCAAGCCCTTGATGGTTTGCAGGCGCGCGGTCAGTTCGCTGTTCGACATCAGGGCCGTCAGCAGGTAGTCGCTGGAGAGAATCCAGGCGGTACTGAAGAGGATATACACGCTTGCCAGGCGCATGGGCGCTACTAGATCGGGTCGCATCCTTACCGCCGAAGAGTCGCAGGTTAGCGGGAGACGGCTGGGCATCGCGCCAATTCGCTCGGCGCTATTGAGAGTCTAGTCGGCCACTAATCGATTGCGTGGCGAAAGGCAGTGTGGCGCGTAAAAAAATCAGGCGCCGGCTAAGGTGGCCGGCGCCTGAGGTGGTGCCTGTCGATCAGTTGCTGCGGTCGTAGCCACCCAGCTCCAGGTAGTTGACCTTGCGCAGCATGCCGCTGCTGTCGATGAAGGTGATGGTTGCCGGCACGACCCCCATCTTGTCCGAGTTATCGGTAATGTGGATGACCCGCTGGATGTCCAGGTGCATGCCGTAGTGGTAATCCACCGCCTGCACATCCTTGGCATTGGTGGTGAGTGGGGTTTGCGCGAAGGCCGAGCCGGCGAAGCCGAAGACTGCAGCGAGGGCGAGGGGCATAAGGCGTTTCATGATGGTGACCTCGTAAGGATGTTCTACGACTCAATGGACGCATGAGTCGCAGTGGCGTTACGCGGTGCTATTACCGTTGGTCGGTGTGCCCAGGGCCAGTCGGCGACTGAACCCTGGGCGGCCGGCTTAAAAACCTTCGAGGACGATCTTGCCCTTGGCCGTGCCGCTTTCCAGCAGCGCATGGGCGCGGCGCAGGTTGGCCGCGTTGATGGTGCCGAAGTGCTCGCCGAGGGTGGTTTTCAGCACCCCGGCATCGACCAGTTCGGCGACTCGTTCGAGCAGGCGGTGCTGTTCGATCATGTCGGCGGTTTCGTACAGCGAGCGGGTGTACATCAGCTCCCAGTGCAACGACAGGCTCTTGCGCTTGAGCTTCAGTACATCCAGCGGCTGCTGCGGGTCGTCGATCAACGCCAGGCGGCCCTGTGGCGCCAGGGCTTCGATCAGTTGCTCGAAGTGCTGGTCGGTCTGGGTCAGGCTGGCGACGTGGGTCACCTGGTCGATGCCGATACGCTTGAGCTCTGCGCTCAGCGGCTGGCTGTGGTCGATCACATGGTGCGCGCCGAGCTCACGCACCCAGGCCTGGGTTTGCGGGCGCGAGGCGCTGCCGATCACGGTCAGGCCGGTAAGCTGGCGCGCCAGTTGGGTGAGGATCGACCCGACCCCACCGGCGGCGCCGACGATCAGCAGGCTCTGGCCCTCATCGGCGCTGCCCTGGCGGATCTGCAACCGCTCGAACAGCAGCTCCCAGGCGGTGATCGCGGTCAGCGGCAGGGCGGCGGCGGCGGCGAACGACAGGCTCTTGGGCATATGCCCGACGATGCGTTCGTCCACCACATGCAGTTCGCTGTTGGCCCCCGCCCGGTGGATCGCCCCGGCGTAATACACCCGGTCGCCGGGTTGGAACAGGCTGACGTCGCTGCCCACGGCGGTGACGATGCCGCTGGCATCCCAGCCGAGCACCTTGGCGTCGTCGTTTTCCGGGGCGACGTTGCGGCGGATCTTGGTGTCCACCGGGTTGACCGAAATGGCATGGACTGCCACCAACAGGTCGCGCGGGCCGGGTGTGGGTTCTGCCAGTTGCACATCTTGCAACGACTCGGGGTGTTCTGCGGGCAGGGACTGGTAGTAGGCGATGGCTTTCATGCGTGCTCCTTGAGAGAGGGAAATCAGGCGATACGGTGCATGAGTTGCAGGTCGACACCCTGCAAGCGCTCGCCGCAGGTACTGCCGAAGTGCTGGTAATGCGCGGTGTTCTGGTGCTCGTTCAACGCGGCGCTGTTCTGCCACTGTTCGATCATGATGAATCGCTGCGGGTTGTCCTGGTGGCGATGCAGGTCATATTGCAGGCAACCGGCTTCCTGGCGACTGGCAGCGACCAGCAGGCGCAAGCCGGCTTCGACGACCTCGGCCTGACCATCGAGCGCGGTGAGGGTGGCGATCAGAGTGAGCGGCGTGGACATGGCGTGGCTCCAGTGCAATAAGGCGCCCATGCTCGTGGATTTGCGTGGCAAGAAAAACCGCGGCGAAGTAGAGTCTCTTTCAATATTTTTTTGAAAATGGTGGCGCATCATGCTGCGTTTCGATGATTTGCAGCTGTTCGTGCGTACTGCCGAACTCGGTAGCCTGTCCGCCGCCGCGCGCTTGCTGGATATCTCGCCGGCCGTCGCCAGCGCCGCGTTGAAGCGCCTGGAGCGGCAATTGGAAGCGCGCCTGTTCGCCCGCTCCACCCGCAGCCTGCGCCTGACCCCCGAGGGCGAGCTGTTCCTCGCCCATGCGCGCCAGGCCTTGCAGAGCCTGGACGCCGGGCGCCAGCAACTGGCTGGCAGCAAGGTCGGTATCAGCGGGCTGTTGCAACTCTCGGCGCCCTCGGATTTCGGCCGTAACACCTTGCTGCCCTGGCTCGATGAGTTCCAACGGTCTCACCCGCAACTGCACGTGCGCCTGCTGCTCGGCGACCGCGTCACCGACCTGTTTCGCGAGCCGGTGGATATTGCCCTGCGCTATGGCGCGCCGGAGGACTCCAGCCTGGTCGCCTTGCCGGTGGCGGCGAGCAACCGCAGGGTGCTCTGCGCCGCGCCGGATTACCTGGCGCGCCACGGCGAACCGCAAACGGTCGAAGCGCTGGCCGAGCACAACTGCCTGCTGTACATGCTCGGCGGACGGGTGCATGAGCGCTGGCGTTTTCAGGCCGGCAAGCGCGAGCAGAGCCTGACAGTCAGCGGCGACCGGGTCAGCGACGATGCCGATGTGGTGCGCCGCTGGGCCGTGGCGGGTGCTGGGTTGGTGTACAAATCCTGGCTGGACGTGGCCGGCGACGTGCAGGCCGGGCGGCTCAAGGTGCTGATGCCGCAGTGGCTGGGCGAGGCGACGCCGCTCAACCTGATCTGCGCCCACCGTGCGCAACTGAGCAAACCGGTGCACCTGCTGCGCGAATTCGTCCAGGCGCGTTGCAGCGAGTTGCTGGCGCACGCGCCGTGGCAGCACTAGGCTTGTCGGGGGATCGGCTGCGGCAATCCACCACAGCGCGCTCCGCTTGTTCCACCGACAGCAACTGCTAGAGTCGCCCGCCATGAAACTGGCCCGCACCGACCGTTCACTGATTGCCTGGATGCTGTATTTCAGCGTTCTGTTCAGTGCGTTCGCCTGCAGCATCGGCCACGGTCAGATGGCCGGCATGCAACTCAGCGGCCTGGATGGCCAGTACTGCTCCTTCGACGGCAAT
The DNA here is from genome assembly GCA_002354655.1 of Pseudomonas sp. UBA2684. Taxonomy (GTDB): domain Bacteria; phylum Pseudomonadota; class Gammaproteobacteria; order Pseudomonadales; family Pseudomonadaceae; genus Aquipseudomonas. The sequence continues at coordinate 120,299 of DELY01000050.1, read as the reverse complement.
TTCGGCGCCGGGGCAGATCTGCGCGGCTCCGGTATCGCCCCACTGAACCCTGCCAGCGGTTCCGGTTGCTCGCTCAGTTCGACCTTCAGCGCCATCATCCTCGCCGCGTTTTTCGGCCTGCTCGGGCTACTCAGCGCCAGTCTCCCGCCGCTGGCCGCACCCACCTTCGTTCCGCGTCCCGTCCGCTACCTCTGGCCCTCGGCCAACCCCCGCGCCTCTCCATCGATCTAGCGAATAGCCACTGGCGTGCGCATTGCGCGACGCCTTCCCGGACATTCTCTGCCGTTCCCTTGCCCTGCACTGCGTGCAGGCGTGGTGTTCGCGATCTATTGGAGTTGCAGCATGAACAAGCGCGCCCCTTCCTTTTACAACCTGGCCTGGCGCTGGCATTTCTACGCTGGGCTGTTCGTTATCCCGTTTCTGATCCTGCTGTCGCTCACTGGGATCATCTACCTGTTCAAGCCGCAGCTTGATCAGCTGATGTACCCCGAACTGTTGCAGGTGCCGGTGGCGGCGCAGCCGATCAGCGCCGATCAGCAGCTGGCGGTGGTGCGGCAGGCGTACCCGCAGGCGCTGATCAAACAGTACCTGCCGCCGATAAATGCCGAGCGCAGTGCGCAGTTTGTGATCGAGGCCGAAGGCCAGGGCCTCAACGTGTTTGTCGACCCTTATCGCGGCACGCTGCTCGGCAGCCAGGATGCGCAGAACAACCTGCAAGCCATCGCCCGCCAGCTGCACGGCGAGCTGATGATCGGCACCGTCGGCGACCGCCTGATCGAACTGGCCGCCGGCTGGGGCATCGTGCTGGTGGTGTCCGGCCTGTACCTGTGGTGGCCGCGCGGCAGCTCCGGCGCCGGTGTGCTGTGGCCGCGCCTGAGCGCCCGTGGCCGCCTGCTGTGGCGTGACCTGCATGCGGTGACCGGGTTCTGGGGCTCGCTGTTACTGCTATTCATGCTGCTGACCGGGATGACCTGGACCGGGTTCTGGGGCGCGCAGTTCGCCGGGGCCTGGAACCACTTCCCGGCGGCGATGTGGGATGCCGTGCCGCAGTCCGGCAAGCTCACCGGCAGCCTGAATAACAGCAGCCAGCAGACTGTTGCCTGGGCGGTGGAAACCACACCGCTGCCGGCTTCCGATCCGCATGCCGCGCATAACGGCCATGCCGCCAGCAGTGCGCCCAGCACCGTAGCGCAGGTCAGCTTGCAACAGGTGGTCGACAGCGCCGCCGCGCGCGGCGTGCAGCCGGGTTACAGCATCACAATGCCGAAAGGCGAAACCGGGGTGTACAGCGTGGCGCTATTTGCCGACGACCCGCGTAATGATGCGACCCTGCACCTTGATCAATACAGCGGCGCGGTACTCGCCGATGTGCGCTGGCAGGATTACGGCCCGGTGGCGAAAACCGTGGAAACCGGGGTGATGTTGCATGAAGGCAAGCTGTTCGGTTTGGCCAACCAACTGCTGATGCTCGCGGTGTGCCTGCTGGTGCTGCTCAGCGCCGTCAGCGGCCTGATCATGTGGTGGACGCGGCGGCCGCAAGGCAGCCTGGGGGTTCCGCCGCTGCGCCATGACCTGCCGCGCTGGAAAAGCGCCATCGTCATCATGCTGCTGCTCGGTGCGGCGTTCCCGCTGGTGGGGGCATCCCTGCTGCTGATCTGGGCGCTGGACTGGTTGCTGCTGTCGCGCCTGTCAGGTCAGCGTCTGGCCAACGGTTGAGTCGTTTTCCCGACGCGGGCTTGGCCCGCGTCAAGGCTTCGCGTTACAACACGTGTCATGGACAGTCAGTCCGTTAGTGGAGGAATACCATGTTGTTGAAAAAGACCCTGCTGATCGCCGCATTGCTGAGCCCGAGCCTGTTTGCCAGCGCCCATGAATACAGCGCTGGCGAGCTGCATATCGAGCACCCCTGGTCGCGGGAAATGCCGCCAGTAGCGCCGACGGCGGCGGCCTATTTTGTGGTGCATAACAAGGGCACCGAGGCTGATCGCCTGCTTGGCGTCAGCACTCCAGTGGCCGGCAAGGCCGAGTTGCATGAACATCTCCACGCCGATGGCCTGATGAAGATGCAGCAGGTGCAGAGCGTGGCGATTCCCGCCGGTGGCGAGGTCAAGTTCGCGCCGATGGGCTACCACGTGATGCTGTTCAACCTGAAACAGCAGGCCAAGGACGGCGAGCGCTTCCCGCTGACCCTGACCTTCGAGAAGGCCGGCGCGGTCGAGGTGGAGATCGCGGTGCAGAAGGATGCGCCAGAGGCTGCTGCCGATCACGGGCAGGCACATCAAGGCCATTGACCGGCTCGCATTGCCTCGTGGGAGGCGCTTTAGCGGCGATCCGTCAGCGATAGCGCTGAAAATATCGCGGCTGAAGCCCCTCCCACTGCGGACTCTTATTGCACCAGCCGTGCATCCAGGCTGTTCTGCGCCAGGCGCTTGGCCTGCTCCTGGGTCATGCCCAGGCTGTCGTACAGCGCGGCGAAGTTTTCGGTGACGTAGCCGCCGAAGTAGGCAGGGTCGTCCGAGTTCACTGTCACCTTCACTCCACGTTCGAGCATCTGCAGGATGTTGTGCTGGCGCATGTCGTCGAATACGCAGAGCTTGGTATTCGACAGCGGGCAGACGGTCAGCGGGATCTGCTCGTCGATGATGCGCTGCATCAGCCGCTCGTCTTCGATGGCGCGCACGCCGTGGTCGATCCGCTGAATCTTCAACAGGTCGAGGGCTTCCCAGATGTATTCGGGCGGGCCTTCCTCACCGGCGTGGGCGACGGTCAGCAGGCCTTCGCTGCGTGCCTTGTCGAACACTCGCTGGAACTTGCGCGGCGGGTGGCCCATCTCCGAGCTGTCCAGGCCGACGGCGATAAACGCATCGCGGAACGGCATGGCTTGCTCAAAGGTTTTGAAGGCTTCTTCTTCGGACAAGTGGCGCAGAAAACTCAGGATCAGGCCGTGGCTAATGCCCAACTGTTTCTCGCCATCGACCAGCGCCTGTTTGATGCCGCGCAGCACCACTTCAAAGGGAATGCCACGGTCGGTGTGGGTCTGCGGGTCGAAGAACGGCTCGGTGTGGATCACGTTCTGCGCCTTGCACTTTTGCAGGTAGGCCCAGGTCAGGTCGTAGAAATCCTGCTCGGTGCGCAGCACGTCGGCACCGGCGTAATACAGGTCGAGAAACTCCTGCAGGTTGTTGAACGCGTAGGCGCTGCGCAGCGCCTCGACGTCGTTCCAGGGCAGTTTGATCTTGTTGCGCTCGGCCAGGGCAAACAGCAGCTCGGGCTCCAGCGAGCCTTCCAGGTGCAGGTGCAGTTCGGCCTTGGGCAGGGCATTGAGCCAGTCGTACATGGTCAGGTCTCGTTATCAGGCTGAGGTGCCGCAAAGTTTAACCGCTGAGACAGGATTTCGCCGAATCGGCCTGTGTAGGGTGGACATGGCGAAGCCTTGTCCACCATTGCCGGTTTCGTGGTGGACAAGCCTGGCGGCATGTCCACCCTACGCTTCATGCATCCTTCGCTTCCTCCCGCCGATAGGCATAGGTGTCGGCAAAGCGTGATAGCAGGTAGTCGGCGCTGGTTACTGACGGATACTTGGGCGGATTGGCGGCGTCCGAGCAGTTGGGCAGGCAGCTGATCTCGGTATCCGGGTGCGGCTCGGCGAAGAACGGCATGGAGTAGCGATCAACCCCCAGCGGGCTGATCACCCGGTGCGGGGTCGAGGTGTAACGGTCGTTGCTCCAGCGCGCGAGCATGTCGCCGATATTCACCACAAAGCTGCCGGCAATCGGCGGTGCGTCGATCCATTCACCGTCGCGGTGGCGCACTTGCAGGCCGCCGGCATCGTCCTGGTAGAGCAGGGTGATGCAGCCGTAGTCGGTGTGTGCGCCGGCACCTTGCTGTTCGGCACTGCTGGCGGTGTGGCGCGGCGGGTAGTGGATCATCCGCAGCACGCTGATCGGCTCATGGAAGCGGGTATCGAAGAAGTCGCGCTCGATATCCAGGGCCAGGGTCATGGCGCGCAGCAGGGTTTGCGCCAGCGCCTGCACATCGGCGTAGTGCTGTTCCATCAGTGTGTCCCAACCGGGCAGGTCGGGGTGCCGATTGGCCCCGCGCAGCGGCTTGCCGGCCAAGACCTCTGGATGGTTCAGGTGCATATGGAAACCCATGTCAAAGGTTTCCTTGAGATCGCTCGGCTTGCTCGGGTCGAGCTGCTCGGTGGCAATTGCGCCGTAGCCGCGGTGATGGGCGGTCTGGGTGATATCGATATTGAGCTTTTCTTCCGTAGGTAACGCGAAGAAGGTCTTGGCGGCCGTCAGCAGCTCGGCGATACGCGCCGGGCTGATCGGGTGGCCGGTGATATAGAAGAAACCCCAGTCGCGGCAGGCGCGGTCAATCTGCTCAGCTACGGTGGACCAGGCTGCTTGGTTGTCGCTGTAGAACGGGGCGATATCGATAATCGGTAGGGTATTCATAAGGGCTCCGGGTGGGGGCGTGCTGCGAGTCTTCTCGTACCCAGGGCAGCGAAAAAGGACGATGCCTGGTTAGGGCATCGTCCTTCTGATGCGGTTCTGCTGGCGACCAGCAGGGACGGCATCTAGGTGATGTGCCGTGGGAGGGGCTTTAGCCGCGACGATTGGACAGCTCGCGGCTAAAGCCCCTCCCACAGGTTGTTGTAGCCGCTTACTTCGGCAATTCAGCCTTTACGTTTTCCACGTAGTAGTTCATCGAGGCCAGTTCGGCGTTGGTCGCGGCGACGCCGGCCGGGATTTTCTCTACGCCGCTCTGGTCCAGGATCGGTCCGGTGAACGGGTGGAACGCGCCGCTCTTGATGTCGGCGATGATCTGCTCGGCTTCGGCTTTCACCTCGCTCGGCACCAGGTCGCTGATCGGCAGCTTGATGGTGTCTTCCGCCAGGCCGCCCCAGAAATCCTGCGCGGCCCAGTTGCCGTCGATCACCGCCTGGGTGGATTTGACGTAGTGCGGGCCCCAGTCGTTGACGATCGAGGTGAGCACGGCCTTCGGCCCGAAGTGCGCCATGTCCGAGGCGTAGCCCACGGAGTAGACGCCGCGACGCTCGGCGGTCTGGATCGGTGCCGGGCTGTCAGTGTGCTGGAACACCACATCGACGCCCTGGTCGATCAGCGCGTTGGCCGCATCGGATTCCTTGCCCGGATCGAACCAGGAGTTGACCCACACCACCTTGATTTCGGTGCCGGGGTTGTACTTGTCCAGGGCCAGCTGGATGGCGTTGATATCGCGGATCACTTCCGGGATCGGGAAGGAGGCGACGTAGCCGATCTTCTTGGTCTTGGTCATCTTCGCCGCGAGGAAACCGCCGACATAACGGCCTTCATAAGAGCGCGACAGGTAGGTGCCGAGGTTCTTGTCCTGCTTGTAGCCGGTGGCGTGCTCGAAGGTCAGCTTGGGGAATTGCTTGGCCACTTTCAGCGTCGGGTTCATATAACCGAAGGAGGTGGTGAAGATCAGGTCATAGCCGCCCTTGGCCATGTTGCGGATTACCCGCTCGGCATCCGCGCCTTCCGGCACGTTTTCCACGTAGCTGGTTTCGACCTTGTCGCCGAGCTGCTTGATCACCGCCTGACGGCCCTGCTCATGCTGGTAGGTCCAGCCGTGGTCGCCAATCGGGCCGATATAGACGAAGCCGACCTTCAACGGGTCGGCGGCGGAAGCACCTAAGGTGGCGCTAAAGCCAAGGGCGGCAACGAGGGCGCGCAGCAGGGGTTTTTTGCTCTTCTTGTGCATGGTGGGTGCAGCTCCAGTCTGTGTTGGGGTGGCCGTTGGTTGGCTGATCCCCTGACTGCAAAAAACTGACCAATAAGACAGATACGCGTGAATACGCTGCCTGTAGCCATGGCGTTGCTGAAGGCTGAGTTCGTCTGGAGCCGGGTTGGTGCGAGGATATTGAGCCGTGCTGCGTGATGGTGCGGTAGTCGCTGGGTAGGGTGGACATGGCGAAGCCTTGTCCACCGCTGCGCGGGGGTAACCTGGGTTCGATGGGTATCGCTGCGCTCAACCCATCCTACGGGGGTGACGGCGAGTGGCCTTAGCCGGCGATCAACTCACGCGCCGCCTGGCGGTGATCGGCGATCAGTTGGGCGACATCCAGGCCTTCGATCTGCCCGTCGATCACCCGCCAGGTGCCTGCGATCATCATTCGGTCGGCCTTGTCGGCACCGCACAGCAGCAGCGCGGAAAGCGGGTCGTGGCTGCCGGAGAAGCGCAGCTCGTCGAGCTTGAAGAAGGCCAGGTCGGCCTGCTTGCCCACCGCCAGTTCGCCGATATCCGTGCGGCCGAGCAGTTTGGCCGAGCCCTTGCTGGCCCAGCCCAGCACCAATTCCGGGGTGATCTTCTCGGCACCGTAGCGCAGGCGCTGGATATACAGGGCCTGGCGCGCTTCGAGGATCATGTTCGAGGCATCGTTGGAGGCCGAGCCGTCGACGCCGATGCCGATCGGCGCGCCGGCCGCTTGCAGATCGAGGGTCGGGCAGATGCCTGAGGCCAGGCGCATATTCGAGCTCGGGCAATGGCAGATGCCGGTGCCGGCCTGGCCCAGGCGGGCGATTTCGTCCGGGTTGAAGTGGATGCCGTGGGCCAGCCAGGTGCGCGAGCTGAGCCAGCCGACGCTGTCCAGGTAATCCACGGTGCGCAGGCCGAAGCGTTGCAGGCAGAAGTCCTCTTCGTCGAGAGTTTCCGCCAGGTGGGTGTGCAGGCGCACGTCCAGCTCCTCGGCCAGCTCGGCGCTCTGGCGCATGATTTCCTGGGTCACCGAGAACGGCGAGCAGGGCGCCAGGGCGATCTGAATCTGCGCGCCGTCGCCACGCTGGTGGTAGTCATGGATCAGCCGTTGGCTGTCGGCCAGGATCACTTCACCCTGTTGCACGGTCTGCTGCGGCGGCAGGCCGCCGTCGGCTTCGCCCAGGCTCATGGAGCCGCGGGTGAGCATGGCGCGCATGCCCAGCTCACGCACCGCTTCGACCTGCACGTCGATGGCGTTTTCCAGGCCGCCGGGGAACAGGTAGTGGTGGTCCGCCGCAGTGCTGCAACCAGACAGCAGCAGTTCGGCCAGGGCCACCTTGCTGGCCAGGGCGAGCTTCTCCGGGGTCAGGCGTGCCCATACCGGGTACAGGGTCTTCAGCCAGGGGAACAGCGGCTGGTTGACCACCGGGCCCCAGGCGCGGGTGAGGGTCTGATAGAAGTGGTGGTGGGTGTTGATCAGCCCCGGCAGCACCACATGCTCGCGGGCATCGAAGGTCTGCGCGCAGGGTTTGCTCGGTTGTTGCCCGGCCGTCAGCAGTTCAACGATCACGCCATCTTCAATCACTAGGCCGCCAGCGGCGTCGAGGCTGTTGGCCGTGAAGATGGCCAGGGGGTTCTTGATCCAGATACGGGTAGCTGCCATGAGCAGGCTCCTCTGAGGGTGAGTTCAGGTTAGCCAGCTCAGTGTTGACCCTGTCTGCTGATCCAGGTGCGTCGAACGACGTGCCAGCGAAGATACCTGACTCATTGGTCAGGGGCAACGCCAGCTGCGGCTAAAGCGGAGTGCCGCCCGGCAGTACCCACAGCTCACCACATCCTGTGGGAGGGGCTTTTGTGGGAGGGGCTTTAGCCGCGAACAAGGTAAAAAACGTCAGTGCCCCGGCTGCCAGGGCTTGCCCAGGGACACGGGGGCGAGCAGGCGGGTCTTGAGCGCATCGCGCGACAGCAATACCAGCACCAGAATGGTCGCCACATAGGGCAGCATCGCCAGCAGATTGGAGGGGATCGACAGGCCGATGCCCTGGGCCACCAGATGAATGATGCTGGCCAGGCCGAACAGGTAGGCACCGAGCAGCACGCGGAATACCCGCCAACTGGCAAACACCACCAGCGCCAGGGCGATCCAGCCGCGCCCGGCGGTCATGTTCTCTGCCCACATCGGTGTATAGGCCAGCGACAGATAGCCGCCCGCCAACCCGGCCATGGCGCCGCCGAACAGTACTGCCAGGGTGCGTACGCGCAGCACCGGCAGACCCATGGCGCTGGCAGCGTCGGGGTTCTCGCCGACCGCCTGGATGATCAGGCCGATGCGGCTTTTCAGCAGCGCCCAGGCCACTAGGGCAAACAGGGCGAAGGACAGGTAGACCAGAATGTCCTGGGCAAACAGCATGCGTCCGATCAAAGGGATTTCGCTAAGCAGTGGAATGGCGATGGGCTCGAAACCGGCCAGCGGTTTGCCGACCCAGGCCGCGCCAACAAAGGTCGACAGGCCCACGCCGAAGATGGTCAACGCCAGGCCGGTGGCCACCTGGTTGGCGTTAAAGCCCAGGGCCACGGCGGCGAACAGCATCGACAGCAGCATGCCGGCAGCCATCGCCAGCAGCACGCCCAACCACAGGTTACCGGTGGAGAGGGCGACGATAAAGCCGATCACCGCGCCGAACAGCATCATGCCTTCCTGGCCGAGGTTGAGTACGCCGCTCTTCTCGCAGATCAGTTCACCCAAGGCCACCAGCAGCAGCGGCGTACCGGTACGCACCATGGCGTAGAAGATATTGCTTAACAGGTCGATATCCATATTTGAAATCTCAGACTGCACGCTGCGCGCGGTAGGTAAAAATGATGGGGTTATCTGCTTCGTGGGAGGGGCTTTAGCCGCGACATGTTGAATCGCAGAGCTGTCAGGTGGTCGCCTCGGTGAGCTTCTCGCGCTGCGCCCAATTCCACTTCAGCCGTGGCCGATAGAGGATCAGCACGTCGCAGGCGAGCAGGAAGAACAGCATCATTCCCTGGAACAGTTGGGTGATCGCCTGGGGCAGGTTCATGGTCATCTGCGCGTTCTCGCCGCCCAGGTACAGCAGGGCCATCAGCAGGCTGGCGAACAGGATGCCGAGCGGATTCAGGCGGCCGAGAAAGGCCACGGTGATCGCCGCGTAGCCGTAGCCCGGCGACACTTGCGGCACCAGTTGGCCAATCGGCCCGGCTACTTCACCGACACCGGCCAGCCCGGCTAGGCCGCCGCTGACCAGCAGGGCAAACCACACCAGGCGCTTCTCGCGAAAACCGACAAAACCGGCGGCGCGGCGGTCGAGGCCGAGCACCTTGATCTGAAAGCCGAGAAAGCTCTTGTGCAGCAGCACCCACACCGCCACCAGGGCCAGCAGGGCGAAGTACAGGCCGCCATGCAGGCGACCGTCTTCACTCACCAGCGGCAGACGGCTGGCATCGCCGAACATCGCCGACTCGGGGAAGTTGAAGCCGGCCGGGTCCTTGAGCGGGCCATGCACAAAGAACAGCAGCAGGTTCAGCGCGATGTAGTTGAGCATGATGCTGGTGAGGATTTCGTTGGCATTGAACTGCGTGCGCAGCCAGGCGGTCAGGCCGCCCCAGGCCGCGCCCGCCGCCACGCCTGCGAGCACCACCCAGACCAGCGCCCAGCGGCTGTCCCAGTCGATAATCTGGATCGCCATGGCGCTGCCGGCCAGTGCGCCGAGCAGCAGCTGTCCTTCGGCACCGATATTCCAGATGCGCGCCTGATAGGCCACGGCCAGGCCGAGGGCGCAGAGCAGAATCGGCAGCGCCTTGACCAGCAGTTCGGAGACGCCATACCAGTCGGCCAGTGGCGCAATCAGCAGCGTGTGCAGGGTTTGCAGCGGGTCGTGGCCGAGTAGGCTAAACAGCAGCGCGCCGCTGAGCAGGGTCAGCACGGCGGCGAGCAGTGGCGACAACCAGAGCATGGCGCGCGATTGCTGGCCGCGCGGTTCGAGGGATAACAGCATGGAAAACTCCGTCAGCTCAGGCCGGCTGCAGTGGCTGCGGGCGTGATTGTGATAGGGGGCAACGGGGCGAACTCGCCGGCCATCCAGCGGCCGACATCAACGGCTTCGGTTTCTGCCGTGGCGGCCAGGGGCGAGAGCTTGCCGCTGCACAGGGCACCGATGCGGTCGCTGATCTGGAACAGCTCGTCGAGGTCTTCGGAAATCACCAAAATCGCCGCGCCGGCATCACGCAGGGCAATCAGCGCACGATGAATCGCCGCCGCCGCGCCCACGTCCACGCCCCAGGTCGGGTGCGCGGCCACCAGCAGTTTCGGGTTCTGCAGGATTTCGCGGCCGAGGATAAATTTCTGCAGGTTGCCACCGGACAGGCTGCGCGCGGGCGCATCGGCATCCGGCGTTTTTACCGCAAAGCGTTGGATGATTTCGTCAGCCAGGGCGCGCACCTTGCCGCGCTGGATCAGGCCCTTGCTCAGCAAACCCTGTTGGAAGGCAGTGAGCAGGGCGTTATCACTCAGGCTCATATCCGGCACCGCGCCGTGGCCCAGGCGCTCGGCCGGAACAAAGGCCAGGCCCAGCTTGCGCCGCGCATCCGGGTACAGGTCGGCAATCGGCAGGGTGTCCAGGCTGATGCGTTCGCGCTCGCTGCGCGGCAGGCGGGTTTCCCCGCTAAGCAGGGCCAGCAGTTCGTCCTGACCATTGCCGGCGACCCCGGCGATGCCGACGATCTCGCCGCTGCGCACCTCCAGGCGGATCTGGCTGAGGGTGCAGCCGAACGGGTCGGCGTTGTGCCAACTCAAATCATCCACGCGCAAGCGCGGCAGGCCGCCGCTGGCTTTCGGGTAACTGCTTTCCAGGCCCTCGGCATCGCCAACCATCAGCCGCGCCAGCTGCAGGTCGCTGCATTCGGCCGGTACGCAATGCCCCGACACCTTGCCGCCGCGCAGCACCGTGGCGCTCTGGCACAAGGCGCGCACCTCGCCGAGCTTGTGGCTGATAAACAGAATGCTGCAACCCTCGGCGGCCAGCCGGCGCAGGGTGACAAACAGCTCGTCGGCCTCCTGCGGGGTGAGCACCGAGGTCGGCTCATCGAGGATCAAGAGTTTGATGTCCTGCATCAGACAACGGACGATCTCTACCCGTTGCCGTTCGCCTATGGACAGGCTGTGCACCAGGCGGCCCGGTTCCAGGGCCATGCCATAACGCTGGGAGACTTCGCGGATTTTCGGCTCCAGCTGCTTCGGTGTGCCGGCCGCCGCGCCCATGGCCAGGGCGATGTTCTCCGCCACGCTCAGGGTCTCGAATAGCGAGAAGTGCTGGAACACCATGCCCACACCGAGACTGCGGGCCATGGCCGGGTCACGCATCTTCAGGGCCTCACCCTGCCAGCGGACTTCGCCGCTGTCGGGCTGGGTGACGCCGTAGATGATCTTCATCAGGGTGCTCTTGCCGGCCCCGTTCTCGCCGAGCAGCGCATGGATTTCCCCAGGGGCGATGCTCAGGTCGATACGGTCGTTGGCCAGGCAGCCGGGATAGCGCTTGCTGATACCGCTCAGCTGCAAGCGTGGAACAGAGGGGGAACTGGACATGGGCAGTGGCTCAGGAATGACAACTGGCCTGGCTAAAGCAAAAAGCTGGCCAGTGGGTCAGAAACGCTGGCGGCCAGCGCCCGTGCACGCCTCGCCGCAATGCCATGTCAGGCGCAGGCTCCAGCGTGGTGCGCAGTCTTACGGTTTGGTGCGTTTTGGCGCATCACGGGCAATAACTGGGCGTTCCCCCCGCTCCTACAAGTGAGCGTGTGTTGATCAGAGATTTTAAGAACGCTACCGCCCCTGTAGGAGCGGGCTTGCCCGCGATAAATCCTGAGGTCGATGCAGGCTTACAGCCACACCGCATCCCATAACGGGTAATCACCAATATGTTTTACCAGCCCCGCGCGCAATGGATTGGCGACGATATAACGAGCTGCCGATTGCATGTCTTCATCCTGGCGTAGCGCGCGGTCGTGGTAACCCGGCTGCCAGATTGGGCCCTGTGTGCCAAGACGCTGATTGATCTGCCGTGCACTGTTGCTTTTGATGCGGCGCATCAGTTCATCCAGCGAGCCTGACTGCAGTTGCACAAGCCAGTGCAAGTGATCGGGCATTACCACCCAGGCCAGAGACGCAACCTTTTGCTGCTCATGGGCTGCGCGCAGTTCAGTGATCAGTAAGCGGGCCAATGCGAAGTCATTAAACAGCGGGCGGCGCTGCAACAGGGCTGCGGTCAGTAGGTAAAGGCGATCCGGCTCTGAATGGCGGCCACGCCGCAGGTTGCAGCCATGGGGTTTTGCAGGCATTCCATTGCCTCTTGTGGTGTATTCGAGATTGATCGCGGGCAAGCCCGCTCCTACAGGGGGCAGGCGTGACCGGGATGGCCGTCGTTGCACGTTTTTGTAGGAGCGGGCTTGCCCGCGATAATTCGTGAAGTTGGGTGCAGGCTCAAAGCGTCAATGAGGAAGTGTAGTGCAGTGGATCTACAACGGCCGCAACTCAATCCGCCCACGGCTGATATCCGCCAGCAGCCGCTGCAACTCGGCAACCCGTGGCGGGGGGATGGCCAGGTGCAGTTCGGCACCGCTGGCGTCGTAGCTCTCGCTTTCCAGCAGGCAATCGAGTTCCGCCAGGCGCGCCTTGAGCAGCGGCAGTTCGGCGAACAGGCAATGGCAGCGGTACTGCGCGCGGGCGATCAGCTCGCGGCGCGGAGCGGCTTGCAGGCATTTGTTGGCGCTGCCGCCGTAGGCACGAGCGAGGCCGCCGGTGCCGAGCTGGATGCCGCCATAGAAGCGGATCACCAGCACCGCCACCTGATCCATTTCCTGGCTCTCGATGGCGGCAAGGATCGGCCTGCCCGCGGTACCGCCGGGCTCGCCGTCGTCGCTGAAGCGGTACTGCTGGCCGACCTTCCAGGCCCAGCAGTTATGGCTGGCGCTGGCATCGCTGTGCGCGGCGATAAACGCCTGCGCCTCGGCCGCGCTGGCAGCCGGCGCGGCGAGGGCGATGAAGCGGCTTTTGCGAATCTCCTCGCGGTAGTCGCAAGGGCCGAGCAGGGTGAAAGGCATCAGGCGTCTTTGACGGGAGGCGTCAGGCCGCAGCCCTTGAGGATGATGCGCACCAGGTTATCGCTGGCTTCTTCGTAGTCCACTTTGGTCAGGCGCGAACGGCCGGTGACGCGGCAGATCTGCGAGGCGAAGTCGGCGTAATGCTGGGTGCTGCCCCATAGCAGGAAGATCAAGTGCACCGGGTCGACCGGGTCGATCTTACCAGCGGCGATCCAGCCCTCGAACACCGCGGCGCGGCCGCGGAACCAGGTCAGGTAATCCTGGTTGAAGTAGTCCGACAGGCATTCGCCGCCGCTGATCACTTCCATGGCGAAGATCCGCGAGGCCTTGGGGTAGCGCCGCGAAAACTCCATCTTGGCGCGGATGTAGCGGGTCAGCGCTTCGGCCGGGTCGTCGTCGACGGTGAGGGTGTTGAAGGTGCTGTCCCACAGTTCGAGGATGTTGCTCAGCACCGCCAGGTACAGGCCCAGCTTGTTGTTGAAGTAGTAATGCAGGTTGGCCTTGGGCAGGCCGACATTCTGCGCGATGGTGTTCATGCTGGTGCCCTTGAAGCCATGGCGGGCGAACTCTTCCTCGGCGGCAGCGAGGATGGCTTCTTCATTTTTCTGGCGGATGCGCCCGGCAGGCTTGCCGGCGGAATGGGCGCTGTGCGCGGGGACTTCAAAGGTCATGGGCGATTCCGAACTGATCAGGGAGCGGAGCGAGAGCACAGATACCCCACTGTTGGCGAGGTGACAAGCGCAAGGCGCAGAAAAACCGCTGTCGATGGCCTTTAGCCTAGGCGATGCACCGCAGTTGTGCGGTGGAGCGCTGCGAGTGCACGGTTTCTGGCCGGACGGTCGGTTGGGTTGAGGCACGAAGCCTACGTAGCCCGGCCCAACAGGGAGCCGCTTGTGGCTGCGCTCGACGCGTCATATGCCCTGGCTGCGTGCCCCTCGTCAGCACCCACCTACTGGCATCGCAGCCCAAGCCCGGATGCCATCCACGACGGGCATGGCAGCAGCCTCAGTCGCGCAACTCCGCGTTTGCCGGTTGCGTGCTCTGTTCCTTGCGCCCACCCAGGTACCAGCCCAGTGCCCCCCACAATGCGGCGCAGGCGGCTCCGGCCAGGGCGGCGATCAGCACGCCGTTGGCGAGCATGTCGAGCAGCGCTTTGGCCCAGGCGCTGACGGCGTCGCCGGCGCGGTAGACCACGGTGTCGATAAAGTTCTTCGCCTTGTATTTGCTCTCGGCATCCAGCGGGGCGAAGAGCATTTCCCGGCCGGGGCGGACGAAGGCGTATTCGCCGACCCGGCGTACGATCATCAATGCCGCGAGCATGGCGAAGGTCGGCGCCAGGGCCAGGCCGATAAAGCCCAGGCAGACCAGCAGCGGCACCCCGGCGAGCAGGGCGCGAATGCCAAAGCGCTGGGCGATTCGTCCGGTGATGAACAGCTGCGCGAGCAAGGAGAGCGCCTGCACGCAGAAGTCGATCAGGCCGAACACGCGGATTTGCTCGTTGCGCTCGGGGAAGGTTTGCGCCACCAGCCGCGCCTGCTCGAAATAGAGAAAGGTGCTGGCGGTGGCCAGGAGGATGACGAAGGCGCTAATGCCCAGCAGGTAGGGCGAGGCGAGCACGCGGGTGAGGCCGCTGAACGGGTTGCCAAGCACCGGCTGGCGCGGGTTTTCGCTGGGCGGCGCGTCGGGGCGGCCGGCGCCGCCCAGGGCGCGCCAGGTCATCAGCTGCTGCTTGGCCAGGATCGCCACGCCGAGCAGCAGCGCCGCTAACAGGATCAAACCGCTCTGCCCAAGGCCATCGATCAGTAACGCGCCCAACGCCGGGCCGGCCAGGCCGCCGCAACTGGCGCCGGCGGCGATAAAGGCGAACAGGCGCCGGGCCTGGGTGGCATCGAATACATCGGCCATCAGGCTCCAGGCCACCGAGACGACGAACAGGTTGTAGACCGAGATCCACACGTAAAACACCCGCGCCACCCAGATGTCGTCGCCGGCCTGCTGGAACAGCGCGGCGAAGGCCAGCAGGTTGACGATGAAAAAGCCGTACACCCAGTCGATGTAGCGCGCCCGCGCCACCGTCGAGTTGAGCCAGGCGAACAGCGGCACGGCGGCGAGCATCACCAGGAAGGTCGCGGTGAACAGCCATTGCAGGTTTTCCACGCCGCCACGAATGCCCATGGCCTCGCGAATCGGCCGCAGCATGAAGTAGCCGCTGAACAGACAGAAGAACAGGCCGAAGCCGCACAGCGCGGCGAACAGTTCTGTGGGCCTGGCGTTGATCGCTGTCGCTAGGCGCTGGGCTGGGGTCATGAAACTGCCTTTTCGCACTGCTGTGGGATGACTGCGTAGGCGCCAGCAAGTTGGCGCCTACGGGGCTTGGTCGGTGCTGCGCAGTCGCCGCTAGGCTGGTCCGCCGAGTAATCGGCAGGTGGTGGACAAGGCTTCGCCATGTCCACCCTACAAAAGCGTTAGGTAAACGCCTGGACGATCTTCGCGCGCAGGGCCGCATCCGGCAGGCGTCCCTGGCCAGCTTGCAGGTTGTCGGCCATGTAGCGTGGGTTGGAGGTGGCGGGAATCACCGCCGTCACCGCCTGATTGGCGAGGATGAACTTGAGCAATAACTGCGCCCAGGAGGTGGCGTCGGTTTCCATCGCCCAGTCCGGCAGTGCCCGGCCCTTGACCCGGCTGAGCAACTGCGCGCGCTGGAACGGCCGGTTGATCAGCGTGGCGATGCCATGGTCGGCGCAGTACGGCAGCAGGCGTTTCTCGGCGTTGCGTTCGCCCACCGAGTAGTTGAGCTGGACGAAATCCACCGGCTCCTGGGCGAGCACCGCGAGCAGGTCGTCGTGGGCCGATTCGATGTAGTGGGTAATGCCGATATAGCGCACCTTGCCCTGGGCTTTCAGCTCACGCAGCAGCGCCAGCTGAGTGCGTGTGTCTTGCAGGTTGTGCACCTGCACCAGGTCGAGTTTGTCGGTTTGCAGGGCCTTGAGGCTGGCCTCGAACTGCGCCATGCCGCGCTCGCGGCCAGTGGCGGAAATCTTCGTGGCAAGAAACGCCTTGCCCTGGGTGTTGGTGCGTTTGAGCAATTCGCCGGTGACCGCCTCGGAGGCGCCATAACTGGGCGCCGTATCGATCAGCCGCGCGCCGCCGTTGATAAAGGTGCGCAGCACCTCGTCGAGTGGTTTGAGGCTGGCGTCATCGAGGCGTACATCGAAGGTGCGTGAGGTGCCCAGACCAATCACAGGCAGCTTTTCGCCGCTGGACGGGATCGCGCGTTGCAGCAGTTGAGTGGGATCAGCCGCGAAGGCGAAGCGTGGCAACCAGGGCGCGGCAGCCGCGAGGGCGAGCAGGGTGGCGCTGCGCTGGATGAAGTGACGACGGTTGGGCATGGTGTCCTCCGTGGTGGCACTGCACAGGAAGTGGCAGAGAGGCGCCCTCGCAACGAGGGCACCGACCGAGCATAGACCTGTGACCGCAGCGCTCCGCCGCCGGCTTCCGGCCAGTTGTTACCTGCTGTGTCGATTTGCGTGGGGCAGACCCCATGCGCAGGCGCACGGCAAGAGCCCCGCCGTGCTATCGCCGGCGGCGTAACCGCTCGCGGCTAAAACCCCTTCCGCCCGAGCGTGCGCTGTTTCAAGCGCTGGCCGCCAGGGCGTCGAGAAAACTCTCCAGCACCAGGTGCGGGCGGCGGCCTTTGCGGGTGACGGAAGCCAGGCTGAGGTCGTAGAAGCGCGTGCTTGGCTTCAGCGCGCGCAGGCGGCCCTGTTGCACCCAGGCGCTGGCGTAATGGTCGGGCAGGTAGCCGATGTAGCGCCCGGTGAGAATCAAGAACGCCATGCCTTCGCGGTCCGAGGCGCTGGCGGTGCAGTTGAGCGTCTGGTAGTGGCTTTGCACCTCCGGCGGCAGGCGGAAGGTTGGGGCGATGGCGTCCTGATCATTCAGCCGCGCCTCCTCAAGCTGCTGATCGTCGACATAAAACAGTGGGTGGCCGACCGCGCAGTAAAGCAGCGAACGCTCGTCATACAGCGTCTGGTATTCCAGCCCGGACAGCGCATTGGTCTGCGGCACCACGCCAATATGCAAACGGCCGTCGAGCACGCCTTGCTCCACTTCGCTCGGCGGGGTCATGCGGATGTGGATGCGCACGTCCGGGCCGCGCTCCTTGAGCCGCGCCAGGGCGTTGGTGATGCGCATATGCGGCACCGTTACCAGATTGTCGGTCAGGCCGATATTCAGCTCGCCGCGCAGGTGCTGGTGCAGGCCGTTGACCTCGGTGCGAAAACTCTCCAGCGCCGCCAGCAGTTGCTGGGTGCTCTGGTACACCTCGCGGCCTTCTTCGGTCAGGGCGAAGCCGGCGCGGCCGCGCTGGCACAGGCGCAGACCGAGGCGCTGTTCGAGGTCGCTCATCTGCTGGCTGATCGCCGAGCGACCGATGCCCAGCACGCTTTCGGCGGCGGAAAAGCCGCCACACTCGACCACGCTGCGAAACAGCTTGAGTAAACGGATATCGAAGTCGCTGACCTGGGCCAGCGGATCGGGGCGGCGGGTGCTCATTTGTTTAGTCACCGGATAACTAAAGATAAGAAGAGTCGTGTTTTCCTGACTCTAAGCCCGTGGCACCTTTACTGGCAACAGATGCGCTTTCTCTGTGGGAGGGGCGGGCGGCGATCCGCTTTAGCCGCGATGATCGACAGCTGTCGCGGCTGAAGCCCCTCCCACGGTACCTACACCGATGAAGTTGCCCATACGCGAGGCCGCCGATGAACATGCCGCAAACCACCACCCCGTCCCTGGCCAGCCAGCTCAAGCTGGATGCGCACTGGATGCCGTTTTCCGCCAACCGCAATTTTCAGCGTGACCCGCGCTTTATCGTCGAGGCCTCCGGCAGCTGGCTGACCGACGATCAGGGCCGCAAGGTCTATGACAGCCTGTCCGGCTTGTGGACCTGCGGCGCCGGCCACTCGCGCAAGGAAATCCAGGACGCGGTGGCCAAGCAGCTCGGCACCCTCGACTACGCCCCCGGCTTCCAGTACGGCCACCCGCTGTCGTTCAAGCTGGCCGAGCAGATCGCCGACCTGATGCCGGGCGAACTCAACCACGTGTTCTTCACCGGTTCCGGCTCCGAGTGCGCCGACACCGCGGTGAAAATGGCCCGCGCCTACTGGCGCCTGAAAGGCCAGGCGAGCAAAAGCAAACTGATCGGCCGCGCCCGCGGTTACCACGGCGTCAACATCGCCGGCACCAGCCTCGGCGGCATCGGCGGCAACCGCAAAATGTACGGCAGCCTGATGGATGTCGATCACCTGCCGCACACCCTGCAAGCGGGCATGGCCTACACCCAGGGCATGGCCGCGACCGGCGGCGTCGAACTGGCCAACGAGCTGCTGAAACTCATCGAACTGCACGACGCCTCGAACATCGCTGCGGTGATCGTCGAGCCGATGTCCGGCTCGGCCGGCGTGATCGTGCCGCCAGTCGGCTACCTGCAACGGCTGCGCGAAATCTGCACGCAGCACAACATCCTGCTGATCTTCGACGAAGTGATCACCGCATTTGGTCGCATGGGCAAATGGAGCGGCGCCGAGTACTTTGGCGTCACTCCGGACATCGTCAACACCGCCAAACAGATCACCAACGGCGCCGTGCCGCTGGGCGCGGTGATCGCCAGCAAAGAGATCTACCAGACCTTTATGAACCAGCCGTCGCCCGAGCACATGGTCGAGTTCACCCATGGTTACACCTACTCCGGGCACCCGGTGGCCTGCGCCGCTGGCCTGGCGACCCTGGAGCTGCTCAAGCGCGACAACCTGGTGCAGCAAGCCGCCGACCTGGCGCCAACGTTTGGCGCGGCGCTGCATGGCCTGAAAGGCAGCAAGCACATCGTCGACATCCGCAACTGCGGCCTGGCCGGCGCGATCCAACTGGCCCCGCGCGACGGCGACCCGGTGATCCGTCCGTTCGAAGCCGGCATCGCCCTATGGAAAGCTGGCTTCTATGTGCGCTTCGGCGGCGATACCCTGCAATTCGGCCCAACCTTCAACGCCAAGATGGAAGACCTCGACCGCGTGTTCAACGCCGTGGGCGACGTACTCAACCGCCTGGATTAAGCCAAACACTATTCCCTGTAGGAGCCAGCTTGCTGGCGATGCTTTTAAAGCCTGATCGCCAGCAAGCTGGCTCCTACAAAACCAGATCCGTTATTAAGGAATTGCCATGACCCTCGTTAACCACCTGATCCACGGCGAACTGACCGCCGGCACCGGCCGCAGCGCTGACGTGTTCAACCCGTCCACCGGCGCAGCGACCAAGAAAGTTGCCCTGGCCGACCGCGCCACCATGCAACTGGCCATCGACTCGGCCAAGGCCGCCTTCCCGGCTTGGCGCAACACCCCGCCGGCCAAGCGCGCCCAGGTGATGTTCCGCTTCAAGCAGCTGCTTGAGCAGCACGAAGCGACCATCTCCAAGCTGATCAGCGAAGAGCATGGCAAGACCCTGGAAGACGCCGCCGGTGAACTCAAGCGCGGCATCGAGAACGTCGAGTTCGCCTGCGCCGCCCCGGAAATCCTCAAGGGCGAGTACAGCCGCAACGTCGGCCCGAATATCGACGCCTGGAGCGACATGCAGCCAATCGGCGTCGTGGCCGGCATCACCCCGTTCAACTTCCCGGCCATGGTGCCGCTATGGATGTACCCGCTGGCCATCGTCTGCGGTAACTGCTTTATCTTGAAGCCGTCCGAGCGCGACCCAAGCTCCACCCTGTATATCGCCCAACTGCTGATCGAGGCCGGTCTGCCGAAAGGCGTACTCAACGTGGTGCACGGCGACAAGGAAGCGGTGGATGCGCTGATCGAAGCGCCGGAAGTCAAAGCCCTGAGCTTTGTCGGCTCCACGCCAATCGCCGAATACATCTACAGCGAAGGCACCAAGCGCGGTAAGCGCGTCCAGGCCCTGGGCGGCGCGAAAAACCACGCCGTGCTGATGCCTGATGCTGACCTAGACAACGCCGTCAGCGCACTGATGGGCGCGGCCTACGGCTCCTGCGGCGAGCGCTGCATGGCCATCTCCGTGGCCGTGTGTGTAGGCGACCAGATCGCCGATGCCCTGGTCGAGAAGATCGTGCCGCAGATCAAAGCCCTGAAAATCGGTGCCGGCACCTCCTGCGGCCTGGACATGGGCC
Source organism: Pseudomonas sp. UBA2684 (assembly GCA_002354655.1). GTDB lineage: Bacteria > Pseudomonadota > Gammaproteobacteria > Pseudomonadales > Pseudomonadaceae > Aquipseudomonas. The sequence continues at coordinate 100,261 of DELY01000050.1, read as the reverse complement.
CGCTGGTTACTGCTGCTGCGCGTGACAAGGTCAAAGGTTATATCGACGCCGGTGTGGCCCAGGGCGCACGCCTGGTGGTCGACGGTCGCGACCTGGTGGTGGCGGGCAACGAAAACGGCTTCTTCGTCGGCGGCACCCTGTTCGACAAGGTGACCCCGGAGATGACCATCTACACCGACGAAATCTTCGGCCCCGTGCTGTGCATCGTCCGCGTCGGCAGCCTGGAACAAGCCATGCAGCTGATCAACGACCACGAATACGGCAACGGCACCTGCATCTTCACCCGCGACGGTGAAGCGGCGCGGCTGTTCTGCGACGAGATCGAAGTCGGCATGGTCGGCGTCAACGTACCGCTGCCGGTGCCAGTGGCCTACCACAGCTTCGGCGGCTGGAAGCGTTCGCTGTTCGGCGACCTGCACGCCTACGGCCCCGACGGTGTGCGCTTCTACACCCGCAAGAAGGCCATCACCCAACGCTGGCCGCAGCGCGCCAGCCACGAGGCGGCGCAGTTCGCTTTCCCGAGTAATGGCTAACAGGCCGTTGTAAAACTACCTACGTTGCCCCCTTCTAATAAAAGAAAAGGGTGTTAGAAACAGGCTCGGCTGCCTCGGCTACGTTTTTCAACAATCTGTCGTAACACCCAAAGGGGCTGATCGCAGGATCAGCCCCCTTTTTTTGATGCATGCTCCCGCACCGTGGGAGGGGCTTTAGCCGCGAGCTTTCACATTGGCCTGAATATGGCTCCAATTGCGTAGCCGAGCCTGACGCATGGCATCAGCGCAGCCACAGGATAAATCCATCACCCGCAGGAATATTGGTTCTGTAAGCGGCTTTGGCCGCGATCCGTGATCAAGGCGCCAGCCGATGTTCGCGGGCAAGGACTAGGCGTCCCCCTCGCTCCTACAAAAGCAGCATCGCAAGGTGGCTTGAGCGCAGCGATAGCTATCCTCCACAAAACCCCGCGACGTGAGCGTGCTGCGCTTGGTGCGTGCCTGCCTGGAACGTGGCATTCCCTTCCTTGGGTGTGCAGAAACTCAATGTGCTGTTCGGCGGCACCCTGCACCGTGAAGTGCATGCAGTGGCCGGCCGCCTCTACCACCGCGAGGTGAAGGACGTACCGGACGACGTGGCCTACGGCCCGATGCACAATGTAGCCCTGACCGATGGCGGCGTGCTGCATTCGTTGTTCGGCGAGCGGCAGATCAAGGTCAACTCGTTGCACGGTCAGGGGATTGATCGATTGGGCGAGGGCTTACAGGTTGAAGCCGTGGCCGAGGACGGGCAGATCGAGGCGGTCAGTGTGATGGGCGCCAAGGCATTTGCCGTTGGGGTGCAGTGGCATCCTGAGTATCGCTATTGGGAGAATCCGCAGTACGACGCACTGCTGGGGGCGTTTCATCAGGCGGCGCGGGAATATCAGGTGAAGAAGCTTGAGTGCCGCAGTGAGGCGGCGTTGGTCTAAACACTGCGTTGGTGATTGAAAAAAAAGGCCCGTCGAATGACGGGCCTTATTGAATTCTCTCGTAGGCACTCTGGATGTTACGTGAGTTCAGAAATAGCCGTTGTTAGACGAGTGTGGAGGTCCTTTGGAAGCCCTGTTGCAGATACGAGATAGTCCGAGGCTGCTGTCATAAATTGCTTTGTTCTATTTGAGGTTTTTAGTCGAGCTCGTAAATGTTTGTCGATTTCAACATCATTATCGGAGAGGAACCTCATTGCGAGTTCTCGACAAGGTATCAAGGTCGAGCTTATCTCTGCAGGAGCGTTTAGCAGATTTCTAGATAATTCAATAAATTTCGCCCAGCCGGGAAGTTCAAGCTCTGCTTTTTTTTGCCCCGTAAACTCAAGCGCTGCATTCTTAAGGTCGCGGCGTTGTATGTAGCTCTCTCTGCCTCCCCATATGTAGAACCTGAGTAGCTTTTCATAGTTTTCGATACTCATGTCAGGGTCATAAATGTCAGAAAGCTCGGAGGAGATAGGGGCAAAAACTAGCATTAACGACATGACAAGGGTCAGGTATACAGACATGTGTATATCTTTGTCTGGATCAAGCTCTCCTTTAATAGTGCGGGCTATCCCAAGTAACTCTCTTAGGGATTTACAGTGGTCTTGCTCTATAGGTATTCTGCTATTTAAAAAGTCGCCCGCTGTTTTGAGTTTTGGGTTTTTTTCGAAAATTTCTAAATATTTGTGCCAGTTACATATCTTAGAGGAATAGGAAAGCTGGTCTAAATACCCGATATTTGCGGACTCGGCATATGCATCGAAATCGCTCTCAGTGAATAGGTGAACATTAAGGGATTTTGCGCTTAATCTGTGTGCTTCAGATGCCTTCTTTGTAAGTATTACATATGATTCATCGCATCCGGTGTAGCTCATTACTCCGGATGCCCAAAATGCCCGGTTAACGGCACTCATTTTGTTAACTGTTTTGCAGTCAAATAATATTCTTCTGGGTTTCCCTCTCCGGGATATTTCAACCCCCATTACGTCGATGTCGGTAATTACGGTGTTGATTTCGGTTACTTCGCGTAGGTTACTTATTATTACTTCAAGAAATGGAAGTATGTTGTTAGATAAGCAATATCGTATGGCTTTTTGTTTTTGAAATGTGTCTTTATCTGAGATGGCCATGGCTTACCTTAAATGTCCAGATTTAGAAGTAGTTGATCCATTTCATGCTTTGCTTCTTCTGCAATTTGTATTTGTTTTCGTTTTCTCATTTCGGATGAGGAAATTATTGATTGTATATATGTCTCATCTTTTGAGAACGATAACCTTGCCTCTTTGTTAACCTCGAGGTTTGCAAGGCTACCTCCTTCTAAAAGCTTTATCGCAATGTTAATGGCTTGAATGTTTTCCTCTGAATTTATTAGTTTCAGCTGATAGCGCTTTCCACCTGTCGGTATCAGGTTTGCTACTTTCATGAAAACAAGATTTTTATACTGTTCCGGTGCTTCTGAATTGCTTTTTAAATATCCTTTGTCTCTTAGGCTGCGTAAAAGTGCCAGTGGCCAGTTTATTTTGTATTCATCAGGCATGAGTTGACCCTTCCGAACGCAAGAGATTAGTGCCATTGCTCTTTCGTAAACTTCTCGGTTTGATGCGTTTAGTCGAGTTGAGCCAGGGTTAGGAGTGAAAATAAACTGTTCTGTCTTTGTGGTTCCAAAGCTTATGGATGGGGGCTTTAATATCCCTTCTGATGCCATTGTGTGAATTAGAGAAAGCTCAATGCTGTCAAGCTTTTGACCTCCAATTTCTGATTGTTGCATGACTAAAGAAAGTGGCCAGCCTTGATTGGACTTTACTTTGTCCAGCACGTTTTTTATTTTAGTTGAGCCTGATTTTGCTGTAAGGTCAGCAAGGCCGTCGAGGTTGTCGGCAAAATAATAGGGGCTAAGTATTATTTCTTTACCTCGGGCGCTGTGGGTACGAAGAAGCCCGCTTGACTCTCCATATCTAAAGCAAGTATCAAAAATTTGTTTGTCGGTTGATACGGAATTTATTAGTCGTTGCTTGTTTTCTGGTTTGCTGGAGATTTCATTTAGTATTGCAAGCATGGCGAGTTCTGTTTCGTTTAGATCGCCTGGTTCGGTGTAGTCACCTATCAGTTGGTAGATGCTTTTGAAATGCGGTATTTTTGGGATTATGGATTTTATATTTATTTTTGATCCTATTACGTCGATAAATTCAAGTTCGCTTAGTATTTGTATGACTTGTTTTAATGCAAGTGATGGTATTTTGAAATAGTAGTACGAGGCCATTTTTAGGACCTCATATTCTATTTCGCCTAGGCCTCTTATGTGTATTGAAAGAGTTGCTGCCATGCCTAGTAATTTTAGATGATCAAATTCTGGTGATTCATAGTCGCCAAGGGCGTTATGGATGTCGTAGGAGAATTCTGCAATTTTAATTTTTTCCATGTCTGCAGTTAACCTCAATTGGTAATGGATGCAGTATTATTTCTTCTGGAGGGAATTTATAGATCCGTAATTTGATTTGTCCTAAACGCGCCCTGAATTCAGTTCTTTATTCGCTACTTGGCTAGTTTACGATTTCTTGCATATAACGATTTTCCGCCAGTAGCGGTTACCCCGCGTTCCTGCATTTCAAAGCGGCTACCAAGGGCTTTGATCAAATCGCTAAGCTTCTTATGGCCATAAAGGCGCGAGTCGAAGTCCGAGCGCAATTTGCTGATGTTCATGCCGAGAGCACCTAAGTGGCACCAGCCATCCTCGTCCGAATTGTCATCGATCACCTTGGCAATAAAGTCCACCGGCACTTTCTGCGGTTTGACCTTGGCCGGTGCGGGCGGCGTGGCGGGTTTGCTTTCTGTTGTGATGGCGGGTGCCGGCGTTGCGGCTGACGCACCGTTGCCAGGACTTTCTGGTTCGGCAGGTTCGGCGTCGTTGCGCAGCAGTTCGGTGTAGATAAATTTGTCGCAGGCGGAGACGAACGGCTTGGGTGTTTTCTGTTCGCCAAAGCCGATGACTTCCAGCCCTTCTTCACGTAGGCGGGCGGCCAGGCGGGTGAAGTCGCTGTCGCTGGAGACCAGGCAGAAGCCATCAAAGCGCCGGGTATAGAGCAGGTCCATGGCGTCGATGATCAGTGAGCTGTCGGTGGCGTTTTTGCCGGTGGTGTAGGCGAACTGCTGCATGGGTTGAATCGAGTGTTCCAGCAGCACCTTCTTCCAGCCGCCCAGTTGCGGGCCGGTCCAGTCACCGTAGATGCGTTTGACGCTGGCGACGCCGTATTTGGCGATTTCCTCGAACAGGCCTTCAACGATTGCGGCTGAGGCGTTGTCGGCGTCGATTAGCACGGCAAGGTGCTTCTGCTGCCGAGGTGGGCTGGATTTGGCGGCCATGCTTCTTCCTTGAATGAGGTTGGCTCGACATTACTGCGAATAGGTGGCTATGCGCCATAGTTTGCGCATTGGCTTTTGGTCTTGGGTGCGCGCGCCGCTTAGGCGTTGTTCGTGCTGGTGGTTGCGCCCTGCGAGCTAGCCAAGTGAATCGCCGTAAGGGCGAACCCCGGATATGACAAGTTGCTTGTCGAGCTGTGATGGGCATCGCTGCGCTCAACCCATCCTACGGCTGCGTGGTGTGCTGGCCGCTATGCCAATAAGGCGTTTGTGGTTGTTTTGTGCGTCAGGGGTAGGTCACGCGATAGGCGACCGGGAAGTGGTCGCTGCGCAGGACTTTGCCCAGGTAAATCCTTTCGACGGTGTTGTACACCTCGTTCGGTTTGAAGTGGTGGACGGACTTGAATGTGTCCACTTCGTCGGACAGTGTTTTGACCGAGACCGCGGCGTGGCACACGGAGTCCCATTCGCAGTTTTCGTTGATGTAGGCGTAGTCCAGCAAGGAGGGCACGGCGATATCGCCAAACGCAACATCGCTGCCCATGCAGTAATTCACGTAGTCGCTTTCGCTCAGTTGCACGCCGCCGTAGGCGTTCTTTTTCTCCTCGGCGTAGAGCTTTTTCGCCAGGGAGAGTGAGGTGCGCACGGAGATGTGGGTGAACCCGGCTTTGCCCGGTGTGCAGCGCAGCATTTGTTCCTTGCTGGGGTTGAGGGTGATTGACTTTGCGGCGTTGCTGGCCTCGGTATTCAAATCGCCGCCGAAGAACACCAGGCGTTTAATTTTGCCGTCTTGCTCTTGCAGAGTGCCGAGCAGTTGAATGTCGTCGCGTACCTGCGCGGCGGCTTTGTAGGAGGCGTTGGCGTGGCAGAAGGCGAAGAGGTTGTCCTGGTTGTCGCTCAACAGCAGGGTGGCGCGGATCGCCTGGTCGCCGAGCGGAAGTTCGAATTTTTCGGAATATTGATCCGCCACGTCGTTCCTGACAAACACCATGGAGCCCAGGGTCGTGCTCTTGCGCAAGCCGCCTTCCTGGCTGAGCGAGGCTTTCAGTTCGTAGGTGCCCTTCAGGTCGTCCACCAGTTTCAAGTTCGGGTTGCCGGTGGTGCCGACCTCGAACAGTGCAAGAATCTCCGGCTTCAGCATCATCAGGGTGCCGGTCAAGGCATCCAGTTTTTCCTCATACGCTTCGCTCATCGGCTTGCGTACGTTCTGGTTGTTGAGGTGCTGGGTATTCCACATCAGTATCTTGACGGTCGGCATGCGCGCTCCTTCCCCTGATATTCACACTCCGTGATGCCCGTTGCCGCGCGCCTCTGGTGTGCCGCTGGGCTAACGTTCAAGCCTAGCAACTGTAGGCAATGTGGTCCGTGTTGCAACCCGGTGGCGGCGCTTGTGTTTGCGGCATTAGCTGCTTGGCTAAGAGGGCGTCTTGTGCGGCGGTTAGCGGTTAGCACCGGATGAGCGAAAGGCAATCTATCTGTGGCAAGGAGCACCCCCGATGGACGAGCTGTACCAGCTGGAACTGGAGACTTACCTCACGCGGCTGGGCTACCGCTCGGCGCCGCCGCCGACTCTGGAAACCCTGCGCGAGTTGCAGTGGCGGCACACCGCCGAGTTTCCCTTCGAGACCTTGTCGACCCTGCTGCGCGCGCCGGTGCCCATCGACCCGTCTGCCGTGCAGGACAAGCTGTTTAGGCAGGGGCGCGGGGGGTATTGCTTTGAGCTCAATCGGTTGTTTCTGTTGCTGCTGCACACCCTCGGTTTCGAGGCGCGCGGGCTGATCGGGCGGGTGGTGATGGGTGGGCCGGAGGATGCGTTGACCGCGCGCACTCACCTGTTGCTGCTGGTGACCATCGACGGCACGCGCTATATCGCCGATGTCGGTTTTGGCGGCATGGTGCCGACCGCGCCGTTGCTGCTCGACAGCGAAGCGCCGCAGGCCACTCCGCACGAGGCTTACCGGCTTACTCAGGTCGAGGGCCGCTATACCTTGCGCGCGCAGGTGGCCGAGAGTTGGCGGGCGATGTATGTGTTCGATCTGCAACCGACGGCGGATATCGATTACACGGTCGGCAACTGGTACGTGTCGACTCACCCGGACTCGCCTTTCCTCGGCCAACTGATGGTGGCGCGTAGCGGACCACGGATGCGCAAGACCTTGAACAACGCCAGTTTCGCCATCCACCGTCTGGATCAAGGCAGCGAGCGCGTGCAGTTGCAGAGTGTCGAGGAGCTGCTCAGGGTGCTGCGGGAGGAGTTCGGCCTGCGGGTGCCGGAGCACCCTGACTTGCATGGGATCATCGCGCGGTTGGTCGCCAGCCCGTGAGCCGTGTGGGGTATCGCTGTGCGCAAGCGCAGCGGGCGATCAGACCTTGCGCACGAACTCGGATTTCAGCTTCATCGCGCCGATGCCGTCGATCTTGCAGTCGATGTCATGGTCGCCGTCGACCAGGCGGATGCCTTTGACCTTGGTGCCGACCTTGACCACCAGCGACGAACCTTTGACCTTGAGGTCTTTGATCACGGTGATGGTGTCGCCGTCCTGCAGGACGTTACCGACTGAATCCTTGATGACCTTGTCGCCTTCGCCAGTGGCTTCGGCATTGTCGGTGGCGGACCATTCGTGGGCGCACTCCGGGCAGACCAGCTGGGCGCCGTCTTCGTAGGTGTATTCGGAGTGGCAGTTAGGGCAGGGCGGCAGGGTGCTCACGGCGGGCTCTCTGGTTCAGGCAGGTTAAAGGCCGCAAATTGTATAGGGTTTTACCGGCTTTTGGCGTGTGCGCGGGCTGGTCGCTGTTGCGTGGGTGATTCTCAAACGCCTGCGTTTGGCCAACGAGGGGTCGGCCAAGGAAAATATCGCAGCCCTGCTCAAGCGCTTGAGTGCAGTGAACATCGAGGCCAGCCAGGTATCGCTGAGCCAGTAAGCGCGGCAATCTTGCCCACGCAAAGCCCCGGTCTGCTATCGGGGCTTTTGTGTTTCAGGGCTACCAGCGTGGGGCTGCGTAATAGCCGCGGTGGTGGCGGTGATGCTTGTGGTGGCGAGGTTGGTACTGGTAGTACGGGTGTCGTTGGTACACCGGGTAGGGATGGTAGTAGATCGGGTAGGGTTCGTAGTACACGACAGGCGGCGGTAAGCCAATCTCGACATACACCGGGTAGCGACTGTTGCTGGCGATGACGCCGCCGATCAAGGCCCCGACTACAACCCCCGCGATGGCGGCTTCGCGGTGCGAGCCATGCGCCGCGGCCTGTCCTGCCAGCGTCAAGCTGGCCACGAGCACGGCGAGTAAAGGAATCCGGCCATGCATGATTGGGCCTCCTTCAGATCACCGGCAGATGCCGGGTAAACATATCGACCGCCACGCAGGCGGGAAGTCGCATGCGCGCGTACATCCGGCAGGTTTTTCGGACGCAAGGTGGCGGCCGTGAGGGCCTATGGCGAGCGGCGGTGGGGACTCAATACGCGGTGGTCGGTTCGGGCCAGTTCAGCGTGCCCGCGTCGGTAAAGCGCGTGGTGCCGAACAGGCCGCCGGCGAGTTTGCCGCGCAGGGTGTAAGGCAGGTCTTGCCCGGCTTTATAGCCGGATGCGCCCCAGGCCTGGCGCAGTGCGGAGTAGGCGGAAATGCTCATCGGCACGCTGATCACCGCCTCGCCGAAACGCGGCACCTGGCCGCTCTGGTCGCTGACGCCGCTGGCCAGCGGCTGATCGTTGATCTCCAGTTGCAGGGCAATGCCGTTGTAGGTGATGGCGTTTTCGTTGGGGTTCTGCACCCGCAGTTTCACCGCGAAGCGCACTTCCAGGCCTTCGCCGGGCAGCGGGTCGAGGCCGACCAGGTCGATATGCAACGGATCGCGCGCGCCCAAGGTGCTGCACGCGGCCAGACTGGCAAGCAGCAGGCCGGCGAACAGGGCGCGCAGCATGGGGGCAGCGGGACGGCGTGGATGGCTGGACATGAGCGGGGCTTCCGATTGTCGAGAGGGCACACTAGCAGACAGCATTGCTGCGGGTATTGCTCCGTTCGCCCGTTCGCCCGTTCGCCCGTTCGCCCGCGCGGCTAGCCGCGTTGCTTGGCGCCGAGTACCAGGGCGATGCCGCCGAGCACCGCCGCGCTGCTGATCAGCAGGCGCAGGCTCAGGGCTTCGCCGAGCAGCAGGCTGCCGGCCAGGGCGGTGATGATCGGCACGCTGAGTTGCACGGTGGCGGCCTGGAAGGCTTTCAAGCCGCGCAGGGCGGTGTACCAGATGGCGTAGCCGATGCCCGAGGTGAGCGCGCCGGAGAGCAGGGCGTAGAGCAACCCCGGCAGATCCCAACTGACGCGACTGAGCAACAGTGCGCTGACGATCAGCGCCAGCGGAATCGCGCGCAGGAAGTTGCCGGCGGTGGCCGCCAGCGGGTCGGCCACCCCGCGGCCGAGTAGCGAGTAGGCGCCCCAGGCCGCACCGGCCAGCAGCATTAACAGCGCCCCACCCAAGGCCGGCGCGTTGGCCCCGGGCAGCAGCAACAGCAGCAAGCCGCCGAAGGCCAACAGCAGGCCGGCGCCGGTCAGCGGGCTAAGGCGCTCGCCCTTATAGAAGCCCCACAGCAGCATGCTGATCTGCACCGCGCCGAACAGCAGCAGGGCTCCGGCGCCGGCATCCAGGCTGATATAGGCGAAGGAGAAGGCCGCCGCGTAGGCGAACAGCGCCAGTGCGCCGGCCCAACTGCCGGCAAGCGCAGCGTGGCCGGGACGCAGGCGCAACAGCAGCCACAAGGTCAGCGCGCCGGAGAGGATGCGCAGGCTGGTAAAGCTGGCGGCGTCGATTTCGGTGTGTTTCAGGGCCAGGCGGCAGAGCAGCGAGTTACCGGCGAAGGCGAGCATGGCCAGGGCGGTCAGCAGCAGGGTGCGGGTGGTCATCGGCCATCCTTGTGCGAGGTCTGGCTGGGCAGTCAGGTCGGGCTATCTAAACACAGCGCGGGTGTGGCGGGGATTGGCGGAAAGTTGCACAAAGGCGGGTCTTGGGTAGCAAGCGCCTCGGCCGAGGATGCAACTGGACCGAGGCGCTGGGGGTATCAGAAGTGCGCTTTCACCAGCAGGCTGGCGGTGTTCTGATCGGTGCCGCCGAGGATTTCGTCACCCAGGAAGCTGTCGTCGTCGATGCCGTACTTGTCGCTCCAGTAGTCGTATTCGATGCCGACGTAGAGCTGCTTGTCGCCCCAGCTCAGGGCTTTGCCGAGGTCGTATTTGATCTGCGGGTTGAAGTGCAGGTTGGCGTGGTAGCTGTCGTCGTTGTCGACCACCCAGTCCATGAACCCGTCGATAACGATGTCGGATTTGCCCACCGGGATGGTGTAGCTCCACACCGGGGTGATCTGCCAGACGTTGTCGCCGTCGCGCTTGCCGTCGGTCTGGCGGTTGTAGAAGTTCAGCGAGAAATAGTCGAAGCCGGGGATCGCCAGGTCGAAGCCTGGGCCGATCAGGTACGACTCGACGTCGTCTTCGCCAAACTCGTAGGTCATGGCCAGCAGCACGTCTTTGATCGGGCCGATTTCCAGTTTGCTGCCGAACAGCTTGCCGAAGCTCAGGCGCGGAGAGAATTCGCCGTAGAAGGTGTGGCCGTCACCGGCGCCATTGGTGGCGTCGGTGTTGTACTTGATGGTGTCGACGAAGAAGAACAGGTCGCCGATGTTCCAGCCGCTGGCGTGCTCGAAGGTCACGGTTTGCTGGATTTCCGGGTCGATCTTGAAGTCCTGGCCATACAGGTAGGTCAGGCTGTTGTTCTGCCAGTGCATCAGCTCGCCGGCAACGGCCTGGCCGCCCGCCAGAAGCCCGCCGGCCAGGATCAAGGAAGAAAGGGTACGGTTCATCGGGATGGTGCTCCTGGTGTGCAGAATTATCGTTTTAAACCTGTCTAGTTGGTCAGGCTGCTGGGGCTAGAGCAAAAACGAAGCCAAGTCGTGATTGGTGACGTAGCGGGCTGGCTTTATACCGGGAAATAGGGACTTTTAACCGATTTATTGCCGCCTAATCGGGTCATGTCCCGACGCCGCGTCATGCACTTTTTCTGACCAAAAAGACAACTTCGCCTCAACTTAGGGCGTTAGCGGTGAATTCATCGGGCGGCGATCCGTCGGGCGGCGATCCGCCGGGTGGCGATCCACCGGGCGGCGATCCACCGGGCGGCGATCCGCAAAAAGGCGCTCTGCCAATTAGCGGCACACGCTTGTGCAAACGGCCTTGACCGCGAGTTGTTCCGGCAACGTGCCCAGAGCGCCCACCGAGCGCGCGGCCAAGGCCTAGCCCGCCAGCGCCCGGCGCCTAAATGCTGCTGCCTGCACGCGATAGGTCCGTAGGGTGAACATGGCGCAGCCTTGTCCACCGGGCCCTGCGACGTGGCGCGCGTGGGGGCACGCTTTTACCTTGCCAGCGACTACAAAAATCATAATTTCGCGAATCCCTGGCTCCGAACAGAATGCGGCCAACACCCACAGATAGCCGCAGCAGTAGCACAACCATGTTCGGAGTCAGAGGAGGCAAGCCATGACCGACCTGAATCAAACCGCCTTTCAGCAACCCACAGGCGTGACAGTTGAAAAGATCGAAATCGATACGCTGGTGGTCGGTGCCGGCCAAGCCGGTGTGGCCATCAGCGAGCACCTGAGCAAGCTCGGCGTGCCGCATCTGGTGCTGGAGCGCAACCGCATCGCCGAAGCCTGGCGCACTGGGCGCTGGGACTCGCTGGTGGCCAATGGCCCGGCCTGGCACGACCGCTTCCCGGGCCTGGAATTCGACGATCTCGACGCCGACGCCTTTGCCCCCAAAGAGCGGGTGGCGGCCTATTTCGAAGCCTATGCGCAGAAGTTCGAGGCGCCGATCCGCACTGGCGTGGAGGTGAAGAAGGTGGTGCGCAATAGCGGCCGACCGGGCTTCACCATTGAAACCTCCGCGGGCGTGATCGAGGCCAACCGCGTGGTCTGCGCCACCGGGCCGTTCCAGCGTCCGGTGATCCCGCCGATCGCGCCCCAGGATGACCGGCTCACGCAGCTCCATTCCGCGCAGTACTACAACCCGCAGCAGCTGCCCGAGGGTGCGGTGCTGGTGGTGGGCGCTGGCTCGTCGGGGGTGCAGATCGCCGATGAGTTGCAACGTGCCGGGCGCCAGGTCTACCTCTCGGTCGGGCCGCATGATCGTCCGCCACGCGCTTACCGCACCCGTGATTTCTGCTGGTGGTTGGGCGTGCTTGGCGAGTGGGATGCGGAAGCCGCCCAGCCAGGCAAGGAGCACGTGACCATCGCCGTCAGCGGTGCCCGTGGTGGCCATACCGTGGATTTTCGTGGCCTGGCCCATCAGGGCATGACCCTGGTGGGTTTGACCAAAGCCTTCGACAACGGCGTGGTGACCTTCCAGCAGGACCTGGCCGAGAACCTGGCGCGCGGCGATGAGAACTACCTGGCGCTGCTGGATGCGGCGGATGCCTATATCGCCCGCAATGCCCTCGACCTGCCGGAGGAGCCGGAAGCCCGCGCCACTTACCCGGAGCCGGAGTGCGTGAGCAAGCCTCTGCTCGAACTGGATCTGGCCAAGGCGGGTATCGGCACGATTATCTGGGCCACCGGCTATGCCGTGGATTTCAGCTGGTTGCAGGTGGACGCCTTCGACGCCAAGGGCAAGCCGCAGCATCAGCGCGGCGTGTCCAGCGAGCCGGGCATCTACTTCCTCGGCCTGCCGTGGCTGTCGCGTCGAGGTTCAAGTTTCATCTGGGGTGTGTGGCACGACGCCAAACACGTCGCCGGGCATATCGCCACGCAGCGCACCTACCTGGCCTATCGCGATAGCGCCGCGCGGCAGACCGCTGACTGAGCCCCATACCCAGCTCGCTGACCGAGGCCCTGCGGGGCCTCCTCAACCACTCCGTTTACAGGAAGCCCGTCGATGCCTACTCATACCCGTATCCGCATGTTCAACACCAAGGAAACCTACCCCAACCAGTCGCTCGACAACGACCTCTGCCAGGCGGTACGCGCCGGCAATACGGTGTACGTGCGTGGCCAGGTCGGCAGCGATTTCGAGGGCCGTCTGGTCGGCCTCGGCGACCCGCGCGCGCAGGCCGAGCAGGCCATGAAGAACGTCAAGCAACTGCTCGAAGAAGCCGGCAGCGACCTGTCGCACATCGTCAAGACCACCACCTACCTGATCGACCCGCGCTACCGCGAGCCGGTCTACCAGGAAGTCGGCAAGTGGCTCAAAGGTGTGTTCCCGATTTCCACCGGCCTGGTGGTCAGCGCCCTCGGTCAGCCGCAGTGGTTGATGGAGATCGACGTGATCGCGGTGATACCGGACGACTGGCAACCACGTAACGCCTAAGAGCGCGCGTCTGCAGCCAGACCCGTAGGGTGGACGGCGCTTTTTCCGTCCACCGAATGGCCCATGGTGGATGGGTGAAACGTCAGCTACGCGCCCCGATCCACCCTACCGATCCCAAGGAGTACGCATGACCTTTTCCATCGTTGGCCGCTGCGCCGAAACCGGGCAGTTGGGCATCGCCATCAGCTCGTCGAGTATCGCTGTTGGCGCGCGTTGCCCGTGGCTGCGCGCCGGGGTCGGTGCGGTGGCCACGCAGAACATCACCCTGCCGGCGCTCGGCCCGCAGATCCTCGACCTGCTCGATGCCGGCGAGCTGCCGGCGGCGGCCCTGGACCGCGCGCTGAGCAGTAATGGCTGGAGCCAGTATCGCCAGGTCACGGTGCTCGATAGCCACGGCCGGACTGCGCTGTTCAGCGGCAGCGAAGCGCTGGGCGTGAACCACGCGCTGGCCGGCGAGCAGTGCGTCGCCGCCGGCAACCTGCTGACCGCTCGGGCGGTGATCGAGGCCATGGTCACGGCGTTCGAAAGTGCCGAAGGCTGCCTGGCCGAGCGTTTGCTGGCGGCCATGCACGCGGCCATGGCCGCCGGTGGCGAGGCCGGGCCGGTGCATTCGGCGGCGCTCAAGGTGGTCGGCGAGCTGGTCTGGCCGATCATCGACCTGCGCGTGGATTGGGCCGAGGACAACCCCATCGGCCAGCTCGAGGGTCTGTGGCAGGCCTACCGCCCGCAGATGCAGGATTACCTGACCCGCGCCCTCGACCCGACCGCCGCGCCCAGTTACGGCGTGCCCGGCGACGAGTGAGGCCGCAGGCCACGCCGCCCATTGCTTCGCTGACCCCTATCAGGCCGTTGAAAAACTACCTGCGTTGCCGATACGGCGTTAAAAACAGGCTCGGATGCGAGCCCAGTCGGAATGCTCATTTACAGCTCGTAAACTCGAGTGCGAGCCCAGTCCGCTTCCTCGCCTGTTTTTGCCTTGTCTCGGCGGCCTCGCCTACATTTTTCAACGGCCTGCTATTGCCCATCCCCAAGGAGCCCCAAGCATGCTCACCAGCCGCGATCTGCTGGCCGAACTGGTGGCCTTTCCCACCGTCAGCCGTGATTCCAATCTGGCGCTGATCGCCTTTATCCGCGCCTACCTGGCGGGGCTGGGGGTGGAGTGCGAGCTGTTCTACAACGCCGAACGGACCAAGGCCAACCTGTTCGCCAGTATCGGCCCGCGAGATCGCGGTGGCATTCTGCTGTCCGGGCATAGCGATGTGGTGCCGGTGGATGGCCAGGCCTGGACGGTCGAACCGTTCGCCCTGACCGAGCGCGACGGCAAGCTCTATGGCCGTGGCACCGCCGACATGAAGGGCTTTATCGCCTGCGTCTTGGCCGCCGTGCCGCGTTTTCTTGAAAGCCCGCTGCGCTTGCCGCTGCACCTGGCGTTTTCCTATGACGAAGAAGTCGGCTGCCTCGGTGTGCGGCCGATGCTCGCCGAGTTGGCGCGGCGCCCGCACCGGCCGCGGCTGTGCCTGATCGGCGAGCCCACCGAGCTCAAACCGGTGCTCGGGCACAAGGGCAAGCTGGCCATGCGCTGCCAGGTGCAGGGCGCGGCCTGCCATTCGGCCTACGCGCCGTCTGGGGTGAATGCCATCGAATACGCCGCGCAGCTGATCGGCAAACTCGGCGAGATCGGTCAGCGCCTGGCCGCGCCCGTGCATCGCGACGCGCGTTTCGATCCGCCGTATTCGACGGTGCAGACCGGCACCATCAAGGGCGGCCGGGCGCTGAATATCGTGCCGGCCGAGTGCGAGTTCGATTTCGAGGTGCGCGCCTTGCCGGGGTTCGATGCTCAGCAGGTGGCCGACGAGCTGGCGCGTTATGCCGAGCATGAGCTGCTGCCACGGATGCAGGTGGTGCAGGCCGACACGGTGATTCGCTGGCAGCCGCTCAGCGCCTACCCCGGCCTGGCCACCGCGGTGGACAGCGAGGCCGCGCAACTGCTGGCCTTGCTCAGTGGTTCAACGGATTTCGGCACGGTGGCGTTCGGCACCGAAGGCGGCCTGTTCGACCAGGCCGGCATTGCCACGGTGGTCTGCGGCCCCGGCAGCATGGAGCAGGGCCACAAGCCGGACGAATTTGTCAGTTGCGAGCAACTGGCCGGCTGCGACGCCCTGCTGGCGCGTCTGGCCGACTGGCTGCAACTGGATAACTGAGTCACCCTTTGCCCGCCCTGCGCGGCAGATGCGCAGGGCGGGCTTTTTTGCGGGTTATACGCAGCTTTTGTAGGGTGGGTTAGTGGCGCAGAGGCACGCGGGCAAAGGCGCTGCGGAGTGTGTGCGTCACCTAACCCACTCAACCCCGGCCTTTATTGAGCCCCTGGCCAGCCCGCTTGGCGCAGCGCGTCCAGCAGGGTGTCGCGGTCCAGTGCCTGCACCCGATGGCCATTGCCCTCGACGGTGTTGGCCGCCAGCAGCGCATTGATGATGGCTTCTTCCACGGCCTCCGAGGCGGCGAGGAACAGGTCGCCGATATGGTCGTTGTTGACCATGCGCAGGCCGTCGCAGGTGAAGGCGCCCTTGCGTTCGTAGGTGGTGGCTTGCAGCTGCGGATTGCCGGTGGAGAAGGCGACGAAGATGTCGCCGCTGCAATCCTCGTTGCCGCCGCCGGTGCGGGCGATACCGATGCTGGCGCGCTGGGCCAGGCGGGTGCACTGGTGCGGCAGCAACGGCGCGTCGGTGGCCAGGCAGACCACGATCGAGCCCATCCCCGGATGCGGCAGGTCGGCGCGCAGGAACGGCGACGTGGCCTTCTCCATATAGCGGCCCACCGGGTAGCCATCCACGCGCAATTCGCGGCGCGTGCCGTGGTTGGCCTGGACGATGGCGCCCACGGTCCAGCCGCCCTGCGCCGCGCTCAGGCGCCGCGAAGCGGTGCCGATGCCGCCCTTGTACTCGTGGCAGATCATGCCGCTGCCGCCACCGACCGCGCCCTCGGCCACCGGCCCGCCGACGGCGCGGTCCAGGGCTTCGGCGACATGCTCGGCGCGCACGTGAAAGCCGTTGATGTCGTTGAGCAGGCCGTCGAAGGTTTCCAGCACCACCGGCATGTTCCAGTACAGGCGGCCGTCGGCGGGCTGATCCTGGCGGTCCAGGGCAATCAGCGCATCGCGCACGGTGCCCACGCTGTGGGTATTGGTGAAGGCGATCGGGCTGGTCAGCAGGCCGGCCTCGCGAATCCATTCCAGGCCGCTGGCGTCGCCGTTGCCGTTGAGGATGTGCACGCCGGCGAAGCACGGCTGCTCGGTGGTGGAACCGGCGCGCGGTTCGATCAGGGTGACGCCGGTATGGATGTCGCGGCCGCCCGGTGTGCGCCCCCGGACATCGCTGTGGCCGACGCGCACACCGGGTACGTCGGTGATGGCGTTGAGGGGGCCGGGTTGCAGTTGGCCGAATTGGATATGCAGGTCGCGGGCACGCAGTTTCATGGTCGTTCTCATGGTTAGGGAGTGTTCAGGCAAAGTTCGGCTGGCTTACTGACCGCTCTTCACTTTGCTCCAGACGCGGGTGCGGATTCGCTCGATGTTTTTCGGCAGCGGCTGCAAGGCATACAACGTGTCCATGGCCTCGGCTGGTGGGTAGACGCTGGGGTTGTTGCGCGTCTCGGCGGCGATCAGCGGCGTGGCATCGCGGTTGCCGTTGGGGTAGTTGAGGTGTTCGGTGATCGGGGCGATGACCTGGGGCTGCAACAGGTAGTCGATAAAGCTCAGGCCCTCGACCGGGTGCGGGGCATCCTTGAGCAGTACCAGGGTGTCGAACCAGACCGGGGCGCCCTCGCGCGGCAGGCTGTACTCGACGGTTACCCCGTTGCCGGCCTGTTTGGCGTTGAGCTGGGCCTCCAGCATGGCGCCCGACCAGCCGAGGGCGATGCAGATATCACCGTTGGCCAGGTCGGTGATGAACTTCGAGGAGTTGAAGTAGGTGATGTACGGACGCAGTTCGAGCAGCAGCGCCTGGGCCTTGGCGTAGTCCTCGGGGTTGCTGCTGTTGGGCGGCAGACCGAGGTAGTGCAGGACAATCGGCAGCACTTCCGCCGGCGAGTCGAGTACCGCGACACCGCACTGGCTGAGCTTGGCCAGGTTGGCTTTGTCCAGCAGCAGATCCCAGGAGTCCAGCGGCGCCTCTGCGCCCAGCGCGGCGCGCACTTTGTCCGGGTTGTAGCCGATGCCGTTGGTGCCCCACAGGTAGGGCACGGCGTAGCGGTTGCCCGGATCGTTGCTGGCCAGCTTCTCCAGCAAGGTCGGGTCGAGGTGCTTGCTGCCGGACAACTGCGCGAGGTCCAGCGGTTGCAGTACGCCGGCCTTGATCAGCGTCGGCAGGCTGTAATTGCTGGCCACCACCACGTCGTAGCCGCTACCGCCGGTCAGCAGTTTGCCCTCCAGCACCTCGGCGCTATCGAAGGTGTCATACACCAGCTTGACCCCGGTGGCGCGCTTGAAGTCGGCCAGGGTGGTGGGGCCGATATAGTCGTACCAGTTGTACACATGCACGCTGGGGCCATCGCTGGCGGCGACTGCGGCGACTGCGGCAGACAAGCAGACCGCAAGGCAGGCGCCCAGGCCGATGTTGAGATACGAGCGGTGACGACGCATGATGCGGCACTCCTGGCCTGCTACAGGCCCGTTGATTCAGGAGGCCTCAGGCTAGTGCCGTGCTCGGGGCAGACCAATTCCCACCATGGGTTACACGAAAGGGGTAGAGAGTGGACGCCTTGCTCAAAGAGTTGCCGATGCACCAAGGCCTGGCGCGGGTATTCGGCAGCCTGGGCCAGGACGGTTTCTGGCGCGGCCTGGTGGACACCCTGCGCCTGCTGGTGCCGCTGGACAATGCCCTGGTGGCGCTGATGCAGCCGGGGCGGGTGCCCCGCCTGCTGGCCGATTTCGAGTTCCGCGCCGCCGTTGGCGAGAGCGAGGACCTGGCCGACTACTGCGCCGGCATGTACCTGCTCGATCCGTTCTACCAGGCCGCTTGCGCCGGCATCGCCGATGGCCTGCACAGCCTGGAAGCGGTGGCGCCCGATCAGTTTCAGCAGAGCGAGTACTACCTGAGTTATTTCCGCTCGGCGGTCGGCAGTGGCGAGTTGCAGTTCCTGATCAACCATGAGGGCGCGGTATTGGGCCTGTCCCTAGGCCGACAGGCGTCCTTCAGCCACGCAGAGTTCGGCCGCTTGCTCTGCGTGCGCGACTGGGTGCTGGCGGCGATGCGTCGCCATCTGCAACTGAGTGCGCTCGACGTGCCCACCAGCCAGCCGGCGGCCGGCGACTTTACGGCGATGCTGGCGGGCTTGGGTGCACGCCTGTCCGAGCGCGAAAGTGAAACCGCGCGGTTGATCCTGCAGGGCTTCTCCAGCAAGGCGATTGCCCAGCGCATGGGCATTTCGCCGGAAACGGTGAAGGTGCACCGGCGCAATCTCTATCACAAGCTCGATGTCAGCGGTCACGCCGAGCTGTTCGCCCGGGTGCTGCAAACCCACTGAGTGCGCTCAAGGCGTGGTGGCCGTTGCCTTGGCCGCCAGTTGCACCTTGCAGTAGTCGACGAACAGCTGCGCCGGCTTGGTCAGTTGCGCGCGCTTCAGCCGCGCCGAGACCAGGCCCGAGGTGGCCACTGCTTCGGCAATCTCCACCATCACCACCTTTTTGCCGTCGTAGGTGCATTCCGAGTGCGGGCGGGTGACCAGCAGAGAAAAGCCGAAACCTTGGCCGACCATGCCGCGCACCATCTCGATGGACGGCGAGCTGAAGACGATATGCGGGCTCAGGCCCAGTTCGCTGAAGACGCTGACGAAATAGGTACGGCTGGGCAGCACGTCGAGCAGGATCATCGGCTCCAGGCACAGGTCGCGCAGCGATACCTGGGCCTGGGCGGCGAAGCGGTGGCCGTCGGGCAGTAGCGCGTAGGGTTTTTGCGGCGGCATCAGCGGTTCGGTGGCGATGGTGTTGTCGAGGTCGTGATCGTAGAGAAAGGCCAGGTCGAAGGTGCCGGCGGTGAGGCCCTGCACCAGCTCCTGCTGGTCGCCGTCGCGGATGCGGATATCCACCCCCGGATACTGCTCGCGGAAGCCGGCGATCAGTTGCGGCAGGTACAGCGGCGCCACCGTTTCGAAGCAGCCGATATCGATCTGCCCGGCGACGATGTCGTTATCGGCCAGGGCGTTCTGCTCGAATTCGTGGGCCATGCGCAGCAACTCCTGCGCCTTGCGGTAGAAGCGTGCGCCGCTGGGCGTGAGCGACACGCCCTGGGCGTGGTGGCGGATGAACAGTTGCACGCCGAAGCTTTCTTCCAGGCCCTTGATCGCGGTGGAGATCGACGGCTGCGCGATGTACAGCTTGCGCGATGCCTCGGCCACGCTGCCGGCTTCCACGGTGGTCACGAAATACTTGAGTTGGCGCAAGGTGTAAGCGGCCATGGAGTACCTCCGTTGGGGCCTGAACAGCCGTTGGTCATGTAAGGGCGCCTGCGCGCTGTTCGCTACGCGGCTGCGGCCCTACGCCGTACTTCGAGGCTCAACATACCCCAGCAAGCGTGCAGTGGCTGCCCAGTTTTTTCATGGGTTACGAGCATATATTTACTAATTTTCCTCGGCGAAACGATGTCGCACCATCTCCCTCACTCCAATAACAGGCAGACCGCTGCGGCGGTCGGTGAGGGTAGGCAAGGTGTTCGATCTCAGCTACTGGCAGCAGCGGGCTGCCCGCCAAGGGTTCATTGACAAGGCGCTGATCGGCGGCCGGCAAATCGCCGCCGAATCCGGCATGACCTTCGACGCGATCAACCCGGCGACCAACCAGCTGTTGGCCTCGGTCGCCGCCTGCGGCGCGGCCGAAGTCGAGCTGGCGGTGCGCAGCGCCCGTCGCGCCTTCGAGCATGGGCCGTGGGCGCGCATGGCGCCGGGCGAGCGCAAGAAGATATTGCTGCGCCTGGCCGAGCTGATGCTGCAACACCGCGAAGAGCTGGCGCTGCTCGATTCGCTGAACATGGGCAAGCCGGTGATGGATGCCTACAACATCGACGTGCCCGGCGCCGCCCATGTGTTCAGCTGGTACGCCGAGAGCCTGGACAAGCTTTACGACCAGGTCGCGCCCACCGCGCAGAACGCCCTGGCTACCATCACCCGGGTGCCGCTCGGGGTCATCGCCGCGGTGGTGCCGTGGAATTTCCCGCTGGACATGGCCGCCTGGAAACTCGCCCCGGCGCTGGCCGCAGGCAACAGCGTGGTGCTCAAGCCAGCCGAGCAGTCGCCGTTCTCGGCGTTGCGCCTGGCCGAGCTTGCGCTGGAGGCTGGTCTGCCGGAAGGCGTGCTGAACGTGCTGCCGGGCCTCGGCGAAAGCGCCGGCAAGGCCCTCGGCCTGCACCCGGATGTCGACTGCCTGGTGTTCACCGGCTCGACCCAGGTGGGCAAATACTTCATGCAGTATTCGGCGCAATCCAACCTCAAGCAGGTCTGGCTGGAGTGCGGCGGCAAGAGCCCTAGCCTGGTGTTCGACGACTGCCAGGACCTCGACCTGGCGGCGGAAAAATCCGCCTTCGCGATTTTCTTCAACCAGGGCGAAGTCTGCTCGGCCAACTCGCGCCTGCTGGTGCAGCGCTCGATTCACGACGAGTTCGTCGAGCGTCTGATCGCCAAGGCGCAGCAGTGGCAGCCGGGCGATCCGCTCGATCCGGCCAGCCGTGCCGGTGCCCTGGTCGACGCCCGGCAGACCGCCAGCGTGATGGATTTCATTGCCGGCGCGCAGCGCGACGGCGCCCAGCTGGTCAGCGGCGGCGAGCGGCTGAGCTTCAACGGCTCAAGCAACTTCGTGCAGCCCACCCTGTTCACCGGGGTGCGCGCCGACATGCGCCTGGCCCGCGAGGAAGTATTCGGCCCGGTGCTGGCGATCGGCGCCTTCGACAACGAGGACGAAGCCGTGCATCTGGCTAACGACAGCATCTACGGCCTGGCTGCGTCGCTGTGGAGCGACGACCTCAACCGTGCCCATCGCGTGGCCCGCCGGCTGAATGCCGGCACCGTGTCGGTGAATACGGTGGACGCCCTCGACGTGAGCGTGCCGTTCGGCGGCGGCAAGCAGTCGGGCTTTGGCCGCGACCTGTCGCTGCATTCCCTGGACAAGTACACCCAACTGAAAACCACCTGGTTTCAGTTGCGCTAGTGAGTGTGTTCCCCACAACAACAATAGAGGGCAAGACAATGACTCAAGGTGCAAGCGTACCGCTGCAAACCGCAACGACCGAGGCCCGGTCAGGCCGGTTGCGCAAAGTACTCGGCCTCGGTTCCCTGCTGGCCGTGGCCATCGGCCTGGTGGTTTCGCAAGGCGTGATGGTGTTGATGCTGCAAGGCGCGGGCATCGCCGGGCTGGGCTTTATCGTGCCGTTGGGCCTGGCATACCTGTTGGCGCTCAGTTACGCCTTTTCCTTCGCCGAACTGTCGCTGATGATTCCCCGCGCCGGCAGTTTGAGCAGCTACACGGAAGTCGCCATCGGCCAGTTTCCGGCGATCCTGGCAACCTTCTCCGGCTATATCGTGGTGGCGATGTTCGCCCTCTCGGCCGAGCTGTTGTTGCTCGACATGATCATCGAGAAGGTCTACCCACACGCCTTGCCGTCGATGACCGTGGCCTTCGGCGTGCTCGGCCTGTTTACCGTGCTCAACCTGTGCAACATCGACATCTTCGCCCGCCTGCAATCGCTGCTGGCGGTGGTGATGGTGGTGGTGCTGCTGTTGATCGGTCTGAACGCCGTGGCCAGCGACAGCGCCGTGCCGCTGGCCAGCCTCGCGCAAGAGGGCTGGAACCCGCTGGGCATGGGGGTGCTGGCGCTGACCGCGTTGGCCATCTGGGGCTTTGTCGGCGCCGAGTTCGTCTGCCCGCTGGTGGAGGAATCGCGCAAACCGGAACGCGATATTCCGCGCTCGATGATCATCGGCCTGAGTGTGATCTTCGGCACCATCGCCCTGTATTGCCTGGGCGCCTTGCTGGTGGTGCCGCAAGCGGAGCTGGCCAGTAACGGCCTACCGCATTACTTGTTCGCCACCGCGGTATTCGGCGAAACCGGGCAGTTGCTGCTGGTCACTGCCGCCGTGACGGCCACGTGCAGCACGCTCAATACCTCGCTGGCGGCGATCCCGCGGATGCTGCGCGGCATGGCGCAACGCGGTCAGGCGTTTCCCTGCTTCAAGCGCCTGAGCGCGCGCACCGGCTCGCCCTGGGTCGCGGTGCTGTTCGTCGCCGCGATCACCGGCTTGCCGATCGTGCTGATGGGCCAGGATTCGATCAATCTGATGCTGATCGCCGCCGCGCTGGCCTGGCTGCTGGCCTACATCATCACCCACGTCGATGTGATCGTTCTGCGCAAGCGCTACCCGCACCTGGCGCGGCCCTACCGCACGCCGTTTTACCCGCTGCCGCAGCTGTTCGGTATCGGCGGAATGTTGTATGCCGTGTGGCATGCCTCGCCGTCGCCGGAACTGACCGTGCAGATTTTTACCAGCGCCGGTGTGGTGCTGGGGCTGGTCTCGCTGATCGCCGTGCTGTGGATCAAGTTGGTGATGCGCAAACCCCTGTTCACGCCGGAGCCGATCGAGCGCGCGTTGAACCCGGATCAAGTCTGAAGACCGTTCGCGGTCGTAGCGTCGATGCCCGTAAAGGGCGAGAGGAGAGTCGTAATGAATGCCCAAATCAAGGCCAAGCGTGAAACCCGTGACTACCAAGCCTTGGATGCCGCCCACCACATCCATGCCTTCCTCGACCAGAAGGCGCTGAACGCCGAAGGCCCACGGGTGATGGTCAAAGGCCAGGGGCTGTACCTCTGGGATAACGACGGCAACCGTTACCTGGATGGCATGTCCGGCCTGTGGTGCACCAACCTGGGCTATGGCCGCCAGGACCTGACCGCCGCCGCCACGCGGCAGCTGGAACAGTTGCCGTACTACAACATGTTCTTCCACACCACCCACCCGGCGGTGGTGGAGTTGTCCGAGCTGCTGTTCAGCCTGTTGCCCGGCCACTACAGCCACGCGATCTACACCAACTCCGGCTCGGAAGCCAACGAGGTGCTGATCCGCACGGTACGCCGTTACTGGCAGATTCTCGGCCAGCCGCAGAAGAAGATCATGATCGGCCGCTGGAACGGCTACCACGGCTCGACCCTGGCCAGCACCGCGCTGGGCGGCATGAAGTTCATGCACGAGATGGGCGGCATGCTGCCGGACATTGCGCACATCGATGAGCCCTACTGGTACGCCCACGGCGGCGAACTGACCCCGGCCGAATTCGGTCGCCGCTGCGCCCTGCAACTGGAGGAGAAAATCCTCGAACTGGGCGCCGAGAACGTCGCCGGCTTTATCGCCGAGCCGTTCCAGGGCGCCGGCGGGATGATCTTCCCGCCGGAAAGCTACTGGCCGGAAATCCAGCGCATCTGCCGCCAGTACGACGTGCTGCTGTGCGCCGATGAAGTGATCGGTGGCTTCGGTCGCACCGGCGAGTGGTTCGCCCACCAGCACTTCGGCTTCCAGCCCGATACCCTGTCGATCGCCAAGGGCCTGACCTCCGGTTACATCCCTATGGGCGGCCTGGTGCTGTCCAAGCGCATCGCCGAGGTGCTGGTGGAGCAGGGCGGGGTGTTCGCCCACGGCCTGACCTACTCCGGCCACCCGGTTGCCGCTGCGGTGGCGCTGGCCAATATCAAGGCGCTGCGCGACGAAGGGGTGGTCACCCAGGTGAAGAACGACACCGGTCCGTACTGGCAGCAATGCCTGCGCCAGGTATTCGCCGAGCACCCGCTGGTGGGAGACATCCAGGGCGCCGGGATGGTCGCCGCGTTGCAGTTCGCCGAGGACAAAACCAGCCGCAAACGCTTCGACAACGAAGGCGAGATCACCTGGCAGTGCCGCACCTACGGTTTCGAGGAAGGGGTGATCATCCGCTCGACCCAGGGCCGCATGATCATGGCCCCGGCGCTGGTCGCCAGCCGTGGCGAACTCGATGAGCTGATCGAGAAAACCAAACGCGCGGTGGACCGCACGGCGCAGGCGCTGGGCCTGCTCTAAGGGCCAACTGCCTGGCTTCCACACCCTGCGAGCGCTCAGCGTTCGCGGGGTGTTTGCGTTTAGGGCGATATGCTTTATGCCGTGGTCCAGCAGCATCAACCGCTTCTGGCGCGGCTGCTTGGGGTATCGTGTGGCCCGTGCCAAAAAGTGATGGAGGTTGCTGGGGGGAAGCAATAAAGTACATTGCACGCAAAGTGACAAGGCCCGGCCCGCCCGTACCCGCTGGTTGAACAGCGATTTGCCCGGCTGCGCGAGTTTATGAGTGGGTGGTTCAGGCTTGTTACAGTTGTGCAGGTGACCCGCTCAAGCCAATGACAGTGAAAACAATAACGAATGAAAAAGCACCTCAACGATCAGCTGTATGACCTCATCGCCTCGAGCATCAACAAGGGCAGGCTGAAGCAAGGCACCTTGCTGCTCGAAGGGCCGCTGGCTGAGCTATTTGGGGTGAGCCGCTCGCCGGTGCGCCAGGCGCTCGTCAACCTGCATGAGAAAGGCCTGATCTGCACCTTTGACGGGCGCGGTTATCTGGTCGGGGCCGCGCCGGGCGAGGTGCTCAAGCGCAAGCTGGAACCCAGTGATTTCAAGCTGAGCGAAGGCAAGGGGCAAACCCCCCGGAAAACCGAAAGCTGGAAGGCGGTCTACGACCGGATTGAGCGCGACCTGCTGCATCAGTCGCTGTTCGGCACTTACCATATCAACGAGCTGGAGCTGTCGCGGCATTACTCGATCAGCCGCACGGTCTCCAGTCAGGTGCTGACACGCCTGTCGCTGATGGGGCTGGTGGAGCGCGATGAACGCTCGCGCTGGCAGTTGACGCAGTGGGATGAAGAGCGCCTGGGTGAGCTGTATGAGGTGCGCCGCCGCCTGGAACCATACGTGCTGATGCGCGCGGCGGAGTTTCTCAAGCCGAAGCAGCTCGACGGTTATATCGAGCGGCTCCATCACGCGATCAGCATCTACCCGAACATGGACAGCCGCCAGTTCGATGAGCTGGAGAGCGACCTGCACATCGAGACGCTGGGCCACTGCCCCAACCGGCAGATGTTGCAGATATTGCGGCGCACTCACGCGTTGCTCTTGTCGGGCAAACACATCCTGCTCGACAAGAGCTACTTCCCCGACGAAGAACCCTTCTTCCGCGAGCACCTGTACATCTTCGAGAACCTGCAGGCGGGCCGTGCCGACCTGGCGGCCCGCAGTATGGAAGAGCACCTGATCATCGCCGAGCGCAAGGTTCAGCAGCGCCTGGCGTATTTCCGCGAGCACAACCGCATCGCCGCGGTGCCGTATCTGGAGCGGCTTGCCTGAGCCGCTGTTTACGCTCGGTGGTATGCGAGCGTAAACAGCTGCTAGCAGGCCGTTGAAAAATGTAGCGAGCGAAGGCTAGGCAAGGCGAAATCAGGCGAAAAAGCGCAGTGTACGAGTTGTACATGAGCATTTTGAGACTGATTTCAACGCTGCATAGCCGAGCGCAGTAGTTTTTCAACGGTCTGCTACTGCGTGGTTAGGTGACCGCGCCTACCTGCCATGGAACAAATTCGTTGTCCCCGTAGTTGTACTGCTCGCTCTTGGACGGCGTCCCCGAGGCGATTTCGAGCAGGATGTCGAAGATCTTTTCGCCGGCCTCGGCAACACTCAGCTCACCGTCGACGATGCCGCCGCAGTTGATGTCCATGTCCTCTTCCAGGCGGCGGTACATGTCGGTGTTGGTCGCCAGTTTGATGCAGGGCGCCGGCTTGAAGCCGGATACCGAGCCGCGTCCGGTGGTAAAGCAGATCATGTTGGCGCCGGAGGCCACCTGGCCGGTCACCGACACCGGGTCATAGCCGGGGCTGTCCATGAACACGAAGCCGTGCTCGGTGATGGGTTCGCCCCATTCGTACACGCCGTTGAGCGAGGTGGAGCCGCCTTTGGCGGCGGCGCCGAGGGACTTTTCCAGGATGGTGGTGAGGCCGCCGGCCTTGTTGCCGGGGGAGGGGTTGTTGTTCAACTCTGCGCCGTTGATGCGGGTGTAGTTTTCCCACCAGGTCAGGCGATCAAGCAGTTTTTGCGCGATGTCGTGGCTGGTGGCGCGGGCGATCAGCAAGTGTTCGGCGCCGTAGATTTCCGGGGTTTCGCTGAGAATCGCCGTGCCTCCGTGGCGCACCAGCAGGTCGGCGGCGTAGCCGAGCGCCGGGTTGGCGGTGATCCCCGAGTAACCGTCGGAGCCGCCGCACTGCATGCCGACCATGATGTGTTCCACGCTCTCCGAGGTGCGCTCCAGGCGCCCGATGGCCGCCAGCATGTCGGTCACCTGGTCGATGGCCTTGGCGATGCTGGCCCGAGTGCCGCCGGCATTCTGGATGTTGAACACGCGGAAGTTCGGCCCTTCACTGAGGTTGTAGCGCTTCATCAGCGAGGAAATCTGGTTGGTCTCGCAACCCAGGCCGATGATCAGCGCACCGGCGATGTTGGGGTTGCAGGCATAGCCCCAGATGCTGCGTTCGAGAAACTTGAAACCTTCCGAATCGGTGTTGATAGCGCAGCCGCTGCCATGGGTCAGCGCGACCACGCCGTCGATGTTGTACTGCTTGAGCAATTCCGAGCCATTGAAGTGTGCGGCTACCGCACGGGAAACGGTGGCCGAGCAGTTCACCGTGGAGAGGATGCCGATATAGTTCCGCGTGCCCACGCGCCCGTCCGGGCGCCGGTAGCCCATGAAGCGGCGGCGCTGCTCAGGCGGCAGCACAGCGGTGCGCTCGATGACCGCTGGCAGCTCTTTGCTGGTGTGACTGTCGGGCATGGCCACGTTGTGGGTGTGGACATGCGCGCCGGCCGCGATGTCCTGGGTGGCGATGCCGATGACC
The DNA here is from genome assembly GCA_002354655.1 of Pseudomonas sp. UBA2684. Classification (GTDB taxonomy): domain Bacteria; phylum Pseudomonadota; class Gammaproteobacteria; order Pseudomonadales; family Pseudomonadaceae; genus Aquipseudomonas. The sequence goes on along the minus strand of DELY01000050.1, from coordinate 73,126 downwards.
TGGCCGTACTTGAGCACCTGCTGGCCTTTGGTGATGGCCCGTCGAGCGATTTTGTGGCCACTGGGAATTTCTTCCGCAGCGTCTAGACCAAGGCTTTCAACGCGCACTCCCTGTGCCAGCGACTTGCGTGCAACGGCGACTGAGTCGATGTCGCTGAGGATGACCACGGACTGATTCTGCGTGATGAGTTGCATGGGCTTTTTCTCGTTGTTGTTTTGTTGAGTGGCATCGATACTGACAAAAATGAACATTGCATGCAATATTTTTGGGTGTTATGGTCGCTGCCACATAGCCGCCAAGCGGCATACAAAAACAACAATGTGAGGCTCTACAGATGGTTCTAGCTGCCCATCGTTTCTGTTCTCCCAGCGTCGGCGTGCAGCGGCAATCTGCCCCGTTTGCGGCGCCTGTCTGCCGAGTGGCGAACTGCCCTGATCTGACGGGTGGTTGCCATGCTTAAGCTCATCGAAGGCTATTTCACCCTGCTCAAGGTGCTGGCGATCATCTGCCTGGTCACCATGGTGGTGTTGGTGTTCGGCAACGTGGTTCTGCGCTACGCGTTCAACGAGAGCATTCTGATTTCCGAAGAAATTTCCCGTTGGGCCTTTGTCTGGCTGACCTTCATTGGCGCGGTGGTGCTGCTGCGCGAGCGCGGTCACATGAGCGTGGACCTGGCACTGCGCGCATTGCCGGGTTGGGGCGAGCGCGGCTGCCTGATCGCGTCGCAGTTGCTGATGCTGCTCTGCTCGGGCCTGTTCTTCTGGGGCAGCTGGCAGCAGATGCAGATCAACTGGACCGTACCGTCACCGGTCGCCGGCTGGTCGATGGGCCTGTTCTATGGCTCCGGGGTGTTCTTCGGGGTGTCGGCCTGCGCCATTCATCTTTACGAAATCGTGCGGCTGGCCCGTGGCGGCGATATCCATCGCCCGGACATCTTGGCCGATGCGCATCCGTAGTACGCCCGCTGGCATGCCGCCGACAGCTGGCGGCGCTCTCCACATAATAAAAACCGGAGTGGTGTGATGATCATCATCGCGATATTCGTATTCTCCCTGCTGGGTGCCATGGCGATCGGCGTGCCGATTTCCTACGCACTGATTCTCTGTGCGCTGGCCATGATGTATCACCTCGATCTGTTCGATGCGCAGATCGTCGCCCAGGGTCTGGTCAATGGGGCGGACAGCTTTCCGCTGATGGCTGTGCCGTTCTTCATGCTGGCCGGCGAGTTGATGAACGCGGGCGGCCTTTCCAAGCGCATCGTCACTATGGCGGTCGCGTTGGTCGGGCATATCAAGGGTGGTCTGGGGTATGTGACCATCCTCGCGGCCTGCGTGCTGGCCAGCCTCTCCGGTTCGGCCGCCGCCGACGCTGCTGCCCTGGCGGCCTTGCTGGTGCCGATGATGGTTAAGGTCGGGCATGACCGGGCGACCGCGGCGGGTCTGGTGGCCGCATCCGGGATCATCGCGCCGGTGCTGCCGCCGTCGATTGGTTTGATCCTGTTCGGGGTGGCGGCCAATGTCTCGATTACCAAGCTGTTCCTGGCCGGGATCGCGCCGGGGCTGATGATGGGCCTCTCGCTGTGCGTCGCCTGGTACCTCGTGTCCAACCGCGAAACCCTGATCACCCGGCCGCGTGCGCCACTCAAGGAAATACTCAAGGCCTTCTATGAAGGGGTCTGGGCGCTGCTGCTGCCGGTGATCATTCTGGTTGGCCTGCGCGCCGGGGTCTTCACGCCGACCGAAGCGGGCGTGGTCGCTGCGGTGTATGCGCTGTTCGTCTCGCTGGTGATCTACCGGGAACTGACCTGGAAGAGCATGTACCAGGTGCTGCTGTCCTCGGTCATGACCACGGCGATGGTGATGTTCCTGGTGGCCTCGGCGATGGTGGCGGCCTGGATGATCACCGTGGCCGACCTGCCGAGTTCGGTAGTCGGGGTGCTGGAGCCGTTGATGGACAGCCCGCGCCTGCTGATGCTGCTGATCGTGGCGATCATCGTAGTCATCGGCATGGCGATGGATATGTCGCCGATCATTCTGATCCTGGCGCCGGTGATGATGCCGGTGGCGGTCGAGGCGGGTATCGACCCGATCTACTTCGGCGTGATCTTTGTCATGACCTGCGCCATCGGCCTGATTACCCCACCCGTTGGGCTGGTGCTCAACGTCGTCGCCGGGGTGTCGAAGATCGACTTCCTGGCCACTGCCCGCGGCGTGTTGCCGTTCCTGCTGGCGGAGTTGCTGGTGATTGGCCTGCTGTTGGCCTTCCCACAGCTGCTGCTGGTTCCGGCGCAATGGTTTTTCTAAACGGATACCCCACATCGGCTACCGGGCGTAGCGGATGTGAACGGGCGCATGCCCACTTTCATGCCAACAACGGCAGTAATAAAAACAAGAGGACGTAGCCATGAAATTCATTCCTAAAGCACTGACTGCACTGCTCTGCTCTTCCGCGCTGTTGGTGTCTGCTGCCGCTCATGCGGACGAAATCAACCGGCACACCCTCAAAGTCGCGTTTGTGCAGGCCAAGGATCACCCGCATGGCCTGGGGGCACAGAAGTTCGCGGAAATCATCAAAGAGAAAAGCGCCGGCAAGATGAAGGTCATGGTCTTCGCCAGCGGCACGCTGGGTGGCGATGCCCAGGTGATTTCGTCGGTGCAGGGCGGCACTGTGGACATGACCCTGGTTACCCCAGGCCTGCTGACCGGTATCGAGAAAGGCTTTGGTCTGTACGGCTTGCCGTTCCTGTTCCAGAACGCGGAAGAGGTCGATGCGGTGCTCGATGGCCCCGCCGGACAAAACCTGCTGAGCACCCTGGAGCCGCACGGCATTGTCGGCCTCGGGTATTGGGACCATGGCTTCCGCCACGTCACCAACAGCAAGCGCCCGGTGAACAACCTGGAAGACATCAAGGGCCTGAAACTGCGTCTGCAGCAGATCCCGACGGCCATCGAAACCTTCAAGGCCCTGGGCGCCAACGTGGTGCCGCTGTCGTTCACCGAGCTCTATACCGCGCTGGAAACCCACACGGTTGATGGCCAGGAGAACCCGCTGGCGGCCATCGAAACCTCAAAGTTCTACGAAGTGCAGAAATACCTGTCGCTGACCGGCCACTTCTACGACCCGCTGGTGGCGATCTTCAGCAAGCGCACCTGGGACAAGTTCAACGAGAGCGAGCGTCAGTTGGTGCGTGCCGCGTCCCTCGAAGCGCAAGCCTACGAGCGCAAGGTTTCCCGCGAAATGGCGGTGAGTTCGCGTGATGTGCTGGCCAAGCAGGGCATGCACATCAACGAAGTGGCCCCGGCCGAAATCGAGCGCATGCGTGAGGTGGTTCGTCCGGCCAGCGAGAAGCTGATTGCCGAATACGGTCCTGACCTGATGGCAGCCATGAACGCCGAAATCGCCAAGGTCCGCTCTACGCAATAACCCCTGAGCCACATGGCCGGCGCGCCCGCGCCGGCATCTTGGATCTGCACGCAACGTGGGTATCGCAATGACAGCTATCAATGTTGGGTTTATCGGCCTCGGGCTGATGGGCCATGCCATGGCCGCCAATATCCAGAAGAAGGGCTTTGCCCTCGGTGTGATGGCGCACCGTAATCGCCAGCCGGTTGACGACCTGGTCGGCAAGGGGGCTCGGGAGTTTGCCAGCGCCGCAGCGCTGACCCGCGCCATGGACGTGGTGCTGCTGTGCCTGCCGGGCACGGCCGAGGTGAGCAAGGCGCTGGCCGGCGAGCAGGGTGTGTTGGCCGGCTTGCGTCCGGGGCAGATCGTGGTCGATTGCAGCACAGGCGATCCCAACCGTACCGCCGAGCTGGCCGCGCAAGTGCGCGAACGCGGTGGTCATTACCTCGATGCGCCGGTCAACCGCACCCCCAAAGATGCCGTGCTGGGGCGTCTCAACGTCCTGGCGGGGGGCGATGCCGAGGTGCTGGACCAGGTGCGCCCGGTGCTGGCGTGCTTCGCCGAGACCATCCATCACCTGGGGCCGCTGGGTTCGGGGCACAAGGCCAAGGTGATCCACAACTTTATTTCCCAGGGCAACGCGACGATCCTCGCCGAGGCCTTCTGCACGGCGGCGAAGAACCACATCGACCTGGCCGCCTTCGCGGAAATTTGCAGCATGAGTGGCGGCTACAGCCGCACCTTCGAACGGATCATTCCCTACGTGTTGAGCGGCGATGACTCCGGTCAGCAGTTCGCCTTGGCCAACTGCGAAAAGGACATGCGCTATTACACCGAGCTGACCAAATCGACCCCCGCCACCGCCATGGTCGCCGATGCGGTGTACCAGACCTTCATGTTGGCCAAGGCCCTCGGCCACGGCGACAAGTACGTGCCGCGTCTGTTTGATGTATTGGGGGAAATCAATGGCGTGCGCGTGCGCGCCAGCGCGGAGAACAAGGCATGAAGCTGTTGCGTTATGGCCCGCCCGGCCAGGAAAAACCGGCGATCGTGGCTGCCGACGGCAGCCTGCGCGACCTGTCTGCGCATGTGCTGGACATCAGCCCGCGCACGCTCGATCCACAGGTGCTCGCGGAGTTGCGCGCGCTGGATCTCGACAGCCTGCCGACGGTCGAGGCGGGCGTGCGTATTGCGGCGCCCATCGCCAGCATCGGCAAGCTGGTGTGTGTCGGCCTGAACTATGCCGACCACGCCAAGGAATCGAACCTGCCGGTGCCCAGCGAACCGGTGCTGTTCATGAAGGCGACCAGCGCGATCTGCGGGCCGAACGATCGGGTGATCATCCCGCGCGGCGCGCAAAAGACCGACTGGGAGGTGGAGCTGGGCATCGTTATCGGCCGCAAGGCGCAGTATGTCGAGCGCGAGAAAGCCCTGGAGCATGTTGCCGGTTACTGCATCGTCAACGATGTCTCCGAGCGCGCCTTCCAGCACGAGCGAGGCGGCTCGTGGGACAAGGGCAAGGGCTGCGATACCTTCGCGCCCATCGGCCCCTGGCTGGTGACGGCCGATGAGATTGCCGACCTGCGTGACCTCGACCTGCGCCTGAGCGTGAACGGTGAGCTACGCCAGCGGGGCAACACCCACACCATGATCTTCGCCATCGATGAAATCGTCAGCTACATCAGCCAGTTCATGACCCTCAACCCCGGCGATGTGATCTGCACCGGGACGCCACCGGGCGTCGGCGCGGGCATGCAGCCGCCGCAGTTCCTCAAGCCGGGCGACCGCATGCGCCTGAGCATCAGCGGTCTGGGCGAGCAGTGCCAGGACGTTGTCGCCTGGCCGGGTTGATCGAGCGGGGCGTCGCAGCATCGAGGCGCCCCCGGCATTTGTATTAGGGGTTAGCACATGCAACGACGCTTGTATCCTGGGCGAGATTTTCGTCGGGCACAGAATATTGCCGAGCTGCGCGAAATGGCTCGGCGCCGTCTGCCCAACTTCTCTTTCGAGTACGTCGAGGGGGGCGCCGATGACGAGTTCACCTTGCAGCGCAACCGTTCGATTTTCGAGAGCGTGACGTTGCAACCGCGAACGCTGCGGGACGTCGGTGGGCGCGATCTGCAACGCCGCTTCTTTGGCCAAACCGCCGAGTTGCCGTTTATGATCGGCCCGACCGGCTTCAACGGTCTGCTGACGCGCGATGGCGATCTGCACCTGGCGCGAGCGGCGGCCAAGGCCGGTATCCCCTTTGTGTTGAGCAATGCCTCGACCACGTCGATCGAGGATATTGCCGCGGTCGAGGGCGTCCGCGCCTGGATGCAAATCTACCTGTATCGCACCCGCGACCACGTGGCCAAGCTGGTCGAACGGGTCAAGCGCTTGAATCTCGAAGCCATTGTGGTGACCACCGATAGCGCCATTTTCGGGAACCGCGAGTGGGACAAACGCAACTACGCGAAACCGCTGCACCTCGACCTGCGCAATCGCCTGGATGTGCTCCGCCATCCCGACTGGATCTGGGATGTGCTGGTGCCTGACGGCGTGCCGCGCTTCAAGAACCTGGGCGATCTATTGCCGCCCGGCAAGGATTCGGTCAAGGGCGCGGCCAGCGCCCTGGCCGCCGAGCTTGATCCGACCCTGAGTTGGGACGACATCGCCTGGTTGCGCGATATCTGGCAGGGCAAGCTGATCGTCAAGGGCATGATCCACCCGGACGATGCGCGGCTGGCGCTGCAGTACGGCGTCGATGGCGTGGTGCTGTCCAACCATGGCGGGCGTCAGCTCGACGGCGCGGTGTCGGCGCTGGAAACCCTGCCGGAGGTGGTGCGCCTCAGTCAGGGGCGGATGGCGGTGTTTCTCGATGGCGGCTTCCGCCGTGGCAGCGATATCGCCAAGGCGCTGTTGCTGGGCGCCAGCGGTGTACTGATTGGGCGCGCCGGGCTCTATGGCCTGGCGGCAGGCAAGGGGCCGGGCGCAGCGCATGCCATCGAGATCCTGCGCAGCGAACTGGACCGTACGCTTGGGCTACTCGGTTGCGCCAGCCTCGAGGAACTGACCCCAGACTTGATTCACGCGCCGCACTGGCGTGCGCTGGCTGAAGCCATACGGCGGTAAATCCAGGCTAAAAAAGAAGGGGCGGTTTAACCGCCCCTTTTTTATGGACTACCCGTAGTCCGGCGCCTGCGTGCTGGCTGGGTAGGAGGGGCCTTGGCCGCGAGTTGAGCGCGCTTAGACCGCATCCGGTGGACAAGCCTTCGTACGAGGCGAGGTAGGGTGGGCATGCTTGGCCGCTATTAATGACCGGGGGAGCGGGGCAGCCCCTTAGAACGGGTACGCACAACCTGCTTCGGTCGCGGCCCCACGCAGTGCGGCGAGGACGTCTGCGGGCAGTTCCAGCCCTTGTTCGAAGGCCTTCTGCCGGCGGCCGATGCCGGCGTGGCCGGGCATGCGTACCGGGCTTTGCGGCAGGCGCGGGCGGCTGGCCAGGCAGGCGTCGACGAAGTGATCCATCTCCGCCTTGAACGGTTCGGTACCGCCGAAGAACTCGGGGTCGAAGGTCAGTACCGTGACCGCCGCGCCCCATTGCTTGACGCCATCCTTGCGGCCAAAGCCGCCCAGACCGGCGGTCAGCGCTTCCACCATGGTGCCCAGGGCGAAGCCCTTGTGGCCGAACTCCAGGCTGCCCAGGGGCAGGATGCTGCCTGGCGGGCTGGTGAAATAGGCGGCGGTGTCACGGGTCGGTTGGCCATCCTGGCCGATCAGGGCCGGGTGCTCCAGCTGGCCACCGGCCTGGTGGGTCTTGTTGACCAGGCCGTTGGTGATGGTCGACATACTGACGTCGATGAGAATCGGCTTGGCGCCGGTGGGGATGCCGATCCCCAGCGGGTTGGGGGTGTACACCGGGTCCAGCCCGCCATGCGGCGCCACCGAGGCGACGGCCGGGTCCGAGGTCAGCACCAGGGGCATCAGACCCTGGTCGGTGTAACGCTGCAGGTAGGCGGCCAGGCAGGCGATGTGGTGCGAGCGGCGGATGCTGGCCACGCCGATGCCGAAGGTGCGCGCGGCCTGGGCGGTGAAATCCAGCGCCCGCTCCACGCAGTAGGGGCCGAGCAGGTAGTCGGCGTCGTAGAGCACCGCCGCCGGGCTCTGCTTGACGATGCGCAGGCTCTCGGCGTTGCCTTTGGCGTGGCCATTGCGCAGGTCTTTCAGGTAACCCTGGGCCAGTTTTACCCCGTGGGTGTGATGGCCGAGCAGGTCGCCTTCTACTAGCACCCGGCTGACCACGCTGGCCACTTCCGGGCTGACGTCGGTGTCGAGGAACAGCTGTTCGATGAAGTTTTCGAGTTGCTGCGGGGCGATACGGCTCATTCAATGGCTTCCTTGGTCGGGGGCAGGGCGGCGGGATAGCGCGCGCGCCAGAGCTTGGCGATCAGCGGGAACAGGGCGATCAGCAGGACGAGTAGGCCCAGGCAGGCGCTGATTGGGCGCTCGATAAAGGCCAGCAGGTTGCCGTTGGCCTTGATCATCGAAGTCATGAAGTTGCTTTCCAGGATATTGCCCAGCACCAGGCCGAGAATCGCCGGGGCGATGGGGAAGTCGGCGGTGGCGATCAGGTAGGCGGCGACGCCACAGGCCAGCATGATCCACACGTCGGTCAGGCTGTTATTGATGGCGAAGGCACCGACGATGCAGAAGCACAGGATGATCGGCATCAGCACGCGGGTCGGCGTGACGGCGAAGACATGCGCGCTGCGAATCGCCAGGTAACCGATCGGCAGGAGGATCAGGTTGGCGACGAAGAAGGCGGTGAACAGGCCGTAAGCCATGGCGCTGTTGTCCATGAAGATGGTCGGGCCGGGGTTCATGCCTTTCATGTACAGCACGCCAATCACGATCGCGGTGATCGAGTCGCCGGGGATGCCGAACACCAGTGCCGGCACCCAGGCGCCCGCGACCGCGGAGTTGTTCGCCGAGCTGGCATCGACCAGCCCCTCGATATGGCCGGTGCCATACGCTTCGGGGGTTTTCGAACGCTTCTTGCTGACCGCATACGAGATCCAGGCCGCGATGTCCGCGCCGGCACCGGGCAGGGCACCGATAAAGGCGCCCAGGGTGCTGCCGCGAATGACGTTTTTCCAGTAGCGCTTGAGGTGCGTGGGCACCTGGCCAAACACGCTGCCGTGCTGCGGGGCGATGGTCTGTGTGGTGCGGCCGCCGGTGAGCTTGTGCTGGCCGTAGAGCTTCATCACCTCGTACATGGCGAAGAAGCCGATCATCACCGGAATGAAGTTAATGCCCCCCATCAGGTCCGGCACATCGAAGGTGAAGCGCGGCGCGCCGGTGACCAGGTCCAGGCCCACGGTGGCCAGCAGCAGGCCGACCATCAGCGAGAGGAAGCCCTTGACGGCCGAGCCCGGGGAAATGAATACCGCGCTGCCCAGGCCGAGCAGCGCCAGCCAGAAGTATTCGTACGAGCTGAAGTTGAGGGCGAATTCGGCCAGTGAGGGGGCGACCATCACCAGCACCAGCGTGCCGGCCAGGCCACCGATCATCGAGCAGGTCACGTTGACGCCCAGGCATTCGCGGGCGCGGCCTAGCCTGCCCAGGGCGGCAGAGTCGGCGACATAGGCCGCCGAGGCGGGTGTGCCGGGAATGTTCAGGTAGGTGGCGGGAATGTCGCCGGCGAAGATCGCCATGGCGGCGGTGGTGATGATTGCGGCAATCGCGGCCGTGGGTTCCATGGCAAAGGTGATCGGCACCAGCAGGGCCACCGCCATGGTCGCCGAAAGGCCGGGGATGGCGCCGACGAAGACGCCGAAAACTGCCGCGATGAGGATCACCAGCAACGTCTGGAGGTTGAAGACGAGGAGCATTCCATCAAGTAATTCGTTCATACGTGACTCCTCAGAAACCCAGCGGTCCGACTGGAAGGGGAACCTTGAGCAGGTGGCCGAAGGACAGGCTGATCACGGCGGTAGCGGCCACGCTGATGGCCACGGCGGGCAGTATGCGAACGCCTTGCTGGACCAGCAGCACCAGCATGATCAACAGCATCGTCAAGGCCGCGCCGAGGGTTTCGTTGAACAGGATGTAGACGACCACCATCAGGCACGGCAGCGCCACGCCCAGAGTGCTGCGCAAGAAGCCGCTCGGCAGGCGGATGGCAACGCTGCTTTGACGTATCTGGCCCAGTGCGGTGAAGCTGAGGACGCTGCCCGCGCCGATCATGCCGATGGCAATCAGGGTGGGGAACAGGTCGGCGCCATACTGCATACCCGGTACTGCTGGGAAATCTTGCGCCAGGATGATGACGGCGATACCTAACGCGACGAAGGTCATGCCGAATACGAGGTCTTTCATAGCGGTGTTCTCTTACAGCGGGGCAAAGACAGACGACGCCCCTGAGGGCGTCGCGACGGTTCGGCGGGTTACTTCTTCATGCCGATCTTTTCGATGATATCGCCCATGTAAGTGTTGTTCGCTTCGAGGAAGGCAGCGAAACCCGCGGCGTCATGCCACTCCACCCCGAAGCCGAGCTTGCGCATGTAACTCTGGTATTGCTCCGAGTTGTAGGCTTTTTCCAGCGCGGCTTCGAGCGTGTTGACGATTTCCGGTGGCAGGCCCTTGGGCCCGGCCACACCGCGCCACTCGCCCAGTGAGTAGTCGCTGCCGATGCTTTCCTTGAGCGTCGGAATGGTCGGGAAGGCCGGGTTGCGCTCCGGCGAGAGAATGGCCAGGCCCTTGGCCTTGCCGGCTTCGATCATCGAGCGAGCCTCGGGCACCGAGGTCGGCACCAGTTGGATACTGCCGGCAGCCAGTTCGACCATCGCCGGTGCTGCACCCTGGCTTGGGACGAAGGTGATCTTCTCCGGTGCGATACCCTGCTCCAGCAGCAGACCCGAGAAGGCCACATGCCAGATGCCGCCGAGCCCGGTGCCGGAGGCCATGATGGTGCCCTTGGGCTCGTTGCGGATGGCGTCGAGCAATTCGCTGACGCTGTTGTACGGCGAATCCGCCGCTACCTGCACGCCCGGGTAGTCATAGTTGGTCATGCCGATCGGCGTGTAATCCTTGTAGGTCAGCTTGGTCAGACCCTGCCAGTGCATCATGTTCAACTCGCCGGTGATGAAGCCCAGCGTGTAGCCATCCGGCTTGGCCGCGGCCATCACGCTATGGCCGACGACACCGTTGCCGCCGGCACGGTTGACCACGTTGATGGTGACGCCGAGTTCGCTTTCCAGTGCTGCGGCAATCCCCCGTGCAGCGGCGTCGCTACCGCCACCCGCGGCCCAGGGCACGATCAGTTGAATGGGTTTTTCCGGGTAGGCCGCCATGGCCATGGGCGAGACAAAGAGTGCGCAGAGCAGAAGGGATTTCAAGGTACGGCGCGAGGCGCGCACAGCCTGGTACGAAAGCATGACAGTCACCTGTTGAAATTATTGTCAGTGATCGCGTCGACGCACCGTGGTGCGCGGTCGCGATAGCCCGTACTGGAGAGCCGGGCATGGGTTGCACGCTATTGTCTGACAAGCGTGGCTGTCTAATGAGGCTTTGTAATCAAGCCATAACGAACAGTTATTCGCGGCGGCCCAGGACCTGCTGCAATGCCGCGCAGAACTGCTCGGCATTCGCCGACAATGGCTCGTTGCGGCGGCGGATCAGGCCGTAGCCGAGCGATGGGGTTTGCAGCGGTGGTTGCAGCACGACCAACTGACCGAGGGCGACCTGTTGCAGGGCGATGGATTCGGGGAGCAGCGCCAGGGATTGGTTGTGATGCAGCAGGTGCAGTGTCGATTGCACCGAGGCGGTTTCCACCCGGTTGCCAGGGAAGCGAATGCCGGCATCGGTAAAGGCCTGTTCGATCATCCGCCGCAACGGCGTGTGGGACGGATAGACCACCCAGGGCCATTGCTCCAGGTCGCTGGCGCTGGGCGTGGCCTCCAGGGCCAGGGGATGGCCCGCGTCGGCGCATAGCAGGAAGGGCTCGCTGGCCAACTCCTCGTAGCTGAAATTCTCCGGCTGATGCGGCTCTATAAAGCGCCCGATGACCAGATCCAGCTGCTTGTGCAGGAGCATCTGCAGCAGGTGGTCGCTGGTGTGTTCGAGCAGTTCGAGGGTCAGCAGCGGGCGTTGCTGTTTCAGCTGCAACAGGGTGGCGGGCACCACCTGCGCGGTTGCGGCAAAGATGGCGCCGATACGCAGATGGCCGTACCCGCCTTGGCGAAGCGTTTGCAATTCCTGGGAGAAATGCCGGCAATCATTCAGTGTGCGCCGGGCGAAGGCGATCACCACTTGGCCGAGCTCGGTGGCGACCAATTCGCGGGGCTGGCGCTCGAACAGCGGGAAGTCGAGCAACTGTTCGATCTCGCGCAGCATCTTGCTCACGGCTGGTTGGCTGAGCCCCATCTGCTGCGCGGTGGCGTGCATGTTGGCGGTGTCGGCCAGGGTTTCGATCAGCTGTAGATGGCGCAAGCGCAGCCAGTTGTGCAGGGCGGGGAGCTTGCTCAGATTAACTGTCATGGACCTACCAGGGAGTTCGTGGCGATAACCAACGTGCATCAGGCCTTGACGATTCGTCATTGGTCGGCGGCGCAAGTGCTTGGCTATGGTCGCACAGCATCGGCCGTAGCCTCCATTGATCTGTGTCGCTCGGCTGCCTCCCCACGACAATAAAAGAGCGTTGCTATGGCCCGTCCCGTAATTTTGACCCCTGACAATACGCTGCCGGAAGATGGCCTGACCGGCACCCTGATCGGTCGCATCTGGCTGCCTGGCGCAGTCTCAGGGCCTGTGCCGGTGCTGCTGCATAAGGACGGGGTTTTCGACCTCAGCGCCGTGGCGCCCACGTTGGCCGGCCTGTGCGAACTGGATGATCTTCCCACGCGCTTGCACGATAGCCGTGTGCAGTGGGTCTGTAGCGTGGCCGAGCTGCTCGCCAACAGCGGCAGTCAGCGCGATGCCACCCGCCCGAGCCTGTTGGCACCCGCTGACCTGCAAGTGATCAAGGCGGCGGGCGTGACCTTCGCATCGAGCATGGTCGAGCGGGTGATCGAGGAGCGTGCCGGCGGTGATCCGCAGCGCGCCGAGGACATCCGTGGCCAGGTGCGTGAGCTGATCGGCGACAACCTGCGCAGTATCGTTCCCGGTTCGGAAAACGCGGCGCGCCTGAAAGCCCTGTTGCAGGAGAAAGGGCTGTGGTCGCAATACCTTGAAGTGGGCATCGGCCCGGATGCCGAGGTGTTCACCAAGGCGCCTGTGCTGGCGGCCATGGGCAGCGGCATGGACATCGGTATTCACCCCAAGTCGGCCTGGAACAACCCGGAGCCGGAGGTGGTTCTGGTGGTCAACAGCCGCGGCCGGGTGCTGGGCGCCACGCTGGGTAACGATGTCAATCTGCGCGACTTCGAGGGCCGCAGCGCGCTGCTGCTGAGCAAGGCCAAGGACAACAACGGCTCGTGCGCCATCGGGCCGTTCATCCGGCTGTTCGACGACAGCTTCGGCATCGACGATGTACGCCACTGCGAGGTGGATCTGCGGGTCGAGGGGGAGGACGGTTTTGTGCTCACGGGGCGCAGCAGCATGAACCAGATCAGCCGCGATCCGCTGGACCTGGTCGGCCAGACGCTGAACGCCAACCACCAGTACCCCGATGGCTTCCTGCTCTACCTGGGGACGCTGTTCGCCCCCACCGAAGACCGCGACCAGCCGGGTAACGGCTTTACCCACAAGCTCGGCGACCACGTCAGCATTCACAGCCGCCAACTCGGCAGCCTGCACAACCGCGTGCAGCACAGCGACGCGCTGGCGCCCTGGCAGTTCGGCCTGCTGGCGTTTATCGAGAACCTGGCGGCGCGCCGCTTGGCGTAAGCGCGCCGGCTCTAGTCGCTTAGCCGCGCCTCTTGCTCCTGCTGGCTGCGCAGGTGCTCCAGCAGCAGTTGCGCCAGCGGTGAAAGGCTGGCATTGCGGCGATGGACGATTGCGTAGGGCTCGTTGCGTGACAGCAACTCCAGCGGCAAGCGGCGCAGCAGGCCGAAACCTTCGCTGGAGCTGGCGATCGAGTTGGGCATCACCGCCACCAGGTTGGGGTCTTCCTGCAACAGGCTGAGCATGGTGAAGGTCGAGGAGGTTTCCAGCGGGTAGCGTGGAAACTCCAATCCCGCCTCGCTGAACTCGCGCTCCAGTACCGCGCGCATCGGCGTGCCGGTGGGGTACACCACCCAGCTGTATTGGCTGAGGTCCGTCAGGTTTAGCGCCAGGTTCTGCTGCTGTGGATGCTGCGGGCTGGCCACCAACGCCAGGCGCTCCGGATGCAGGCTCAGGCAGGCATAGACATCCGGATGCTGGCTGCCACTGGTGCGGGCGATGGCCAGGTCGAGGCGGCCTTCGTCCAGCAGCTTGAGCAGGCGCGGGCTGATGTCTTCAACGATCTGTACCGAGATATCCGCCTGGATTTGCCGCAGGTCGGTGAGTGCGCGCAGCACCAGCGGCACGGCGCCGGCGATGGTGCCCACCGCCAGGTGTCCGCCATGGCCTTGCAGAATGCCGAGCATCTCTTCGCGCAGGTGCGCCAGGTCGCTGTGGATCAGGCGCGCATAGCGGATCACGCAGCGGCCCAGGTCGTTGGCCTGTAGCCCCTGGCTAGTGCGGCTGAACAACGGCATGCCGAAAGTCGCTTCGATTTCGTGCAAGGCCTTGGTGGCGCCGGGTTGGCTGATCGACACGCGTTCGGCCGCGCGGTGCAGCGTGCCGTGCTCGTCGAGGGCGATCAGCAGCTGCAACTGGCGAATGCGCAGGCGCGAGGCGATGTAGGTCAGTGACGGGATCATGGGGGATGACAAAAAGTTATCACCTAATCAGAAGCTTTCATTAGGCAGCACCCCTGGCAGTTTTTAAAGTGCCCAGCCAGTGAGAGCCGCCAACGCGGTCAACAATAACAAGGAGCTCCGCAATGCGGCTGATTCAATTCGAAAGTGAGCAAGGCCAACGTCGGGTCGGGGTGGTCAGCGGCGAGCACATCAGCGTTATCAAGGCGGTCAACAGCACCCGTGAACTGGCCCTGCAGGCCATTCGTAACGGCCGTGGCCTGATCGCCGAGATCGAAGCGCTGGGCGTCGAGAGCGGCCCACTCTACGCCGAGCTGCTCGAACAGCGCCGCGTGCTGGCGCCGCTGGACCACACCGACCCGGCCCATTGCCTGGTCAGCGGCACCGGCCTGACCCACCTGGGTAGCGCCGCAACCCGCGACAAAATGCACCAGCAAGTCGAGACGCAGCAGGCCGAAGGCAAACTCACCGACACCATGCAGATGTTCCAGTGGGGCATGGCCGGTGGGCGTCCGGCTGCGGGCACCGAGGGTGCCCAGCCCGAGTGGTTCTACAAGGGTGACGGCAGCATCGTGGTGCGTCCGGGCGACGATTTCCCGGTGCCGGATTTCGCCGAGGATTTCGGCGAGGAACCGGAACTCACGGGCCTGTATGTGATTGCCGATGACGGTCAGCCGCACCGCGTCGGTTTCGCCCTGGGCAACGAATTTTCCGACCACGTCACCGAGCGCAAGAACTACCTGTACCTGGCGCATTCCAAGCTGCGTTTCTGCTCCTTCGGCCCGGAAATGCTGATCGGCGAGCTGCCGCGTGATTTGTCCGGTATCAGCCGTATTCGCCGTGGCGACCAGGTGCTGTGGGAGAAGGAGTTTCTCTCCGGTGAGGACAACATGTGCCACACCTTGGAGAACCTCGAGTACCACCACTTCAAGTATCGCCAGTTCCTGCGTCCGGGCGATGTGCATGTGCACTTCTTCGGCACGGCCACCTTGTCGTTCGCCGATGGCGTCAAGGCGCAACCCGGCGACACCTTCGAAGTCAGCCTGGAAGCCCTGGGCGAGCCGCTGCGCAACGGCATCCGCGTGCATCAGCCCGGTATTGCCGTAGGTGGCGTACGCCCTCTCTGAGGCGGGCTTGGCCCGCGCCCTCACAAGGGGCCGGGTGTGTTCTCTCATTCTTGCTCGGTCGTCGCTGAGCCGGCGACCACCCCTGGCCCACAAGGCCGGGGTATCCCTATTCAACCGTTGTCGGTGGCGATGATGCCGCCGCAACCCCAGGCAGGAGAATGCCATGCTGAATCTGATTGGCCACAACTACATCGGCGGCGAGCGCCGTGCCGCGGGCAGCATCCAGCACAAGAGCCTCGACGCCACTAGCGGCGAAGCACTGCCCTATCTCTTCACTCAGGCCACGCCTGAGGAAGTCGATGCCGCCGCGAACGCTGCGGCCGCCGCATACCCGCGCTATCGCAACCTGGCGGCCGTACGCCGCGCCGAATTCCTCGACGCGATTGCCGACGAAATCGACGCCCTGGGCGATGACTTCGTGGCCCTGGTCACCCGTGAAACCGCATTGCCGGCTGCCCGTATCCAGGGCGAACGTGGCCGTACCAGCGGCCAGATGCGCCTGTTCGCCAAGGTGCTGCGCCGTGGCGATTTCTACGCTGCACGGATCGACCGTGTGTTGCCGGAGCGCCAGCCGCTGCCGCGTCCGGATCTGCGCCAGTACCAGATCGGCGTCGGCCCGGTGGCCGTATTCGGTGCCAGTAACTTCCCGCTGGCGTTTTCCACCGCTGGCGGCGATACCGCTTCCGCGCTGGCGGCCGGTTGTCCGGTGGTGTTCAAGGCGCACAGCGGGCACATGGCCACGGCGGAGTGCGTCGCCGATGCGATCATCCGCGCGGCGAACAAAACCGACATGCCGCCGGGCGTGTTCAACATGATCTTCGGTTCTGGTGTTGGCGAGGCGCTGGTCAAGCATCCGGCTATCCAGTCCGTGGGCTTTACCGGCTCGCTCAAGGGCGGTCGCGCCCTGTGCGATCTGGCGGCTGCACGCCCGCAACCGATCCCGGTGTTCGCCGAGATGTCCAGCGTCAACCCGCTGGTGCTGCTACCTGGGGCATTGCAGGCGCGCGGGGCGAGCGTGGCCAAGGAACTGGCTGCGTCGGTGGTGCTCGGGTGCGGCCAGTTCTGCACCAATCCTGGCCTGGTGCTGGGCATCCGTTCCGCTGCATTCAGCGCGTTCATCGAGCAACTGGGCGATGCCATCGCGACACACCCGGCCCAGACCATGCTCAACGCCGGCACCCTGAAAAGCTATACCGCTGGCGTTGCGCAGCTGCACGAACATGCCTTGGTCAGTCATCTGGCCGGTGCCGAGCAAACCGGCAAACAGGGTGTGCCGCAATTGTTCAAGGCTGACGTGCGCATGCTGCTGGACGGCGATCACCTGTTGCAGGAAGAAGTATTCGGGCCTACCACCATCGTCGTCGAAGTCGCCGACAAGGCTGAACTGACCCGCGCGTTGCAAAGCATGCACGGGCAATTGACCGCCACCCTGATCGCCGAGCGCGATGACCTGCTGGCCTACCGTGACCTGCTCAGCCTGCTCGAAGAAAAAGCCGGCCGGGTGCTGCTCAACGGTTACCCAACGGGTGTCGAGGTCTGCGACTCGATGGTCCATGGCGGGCCATACCCGGCGACCTCGGATGCCCGTGGCACCTCGGTCGGCACCCTGGCGATCCACCGCTTCCTGCGCCCGGTGTGCTACCAGAACTACCCGGACGAGGTGCTGCCCGAAGCCCTGCAAGACGCCAACCCGCTGGGCATCCAGCGATTGGTCGACGGCGCCTACAGCCGCGACCCGCTCAACTAACCCCCCCGCCCGGTACCCCATCAGCGCTGCGCACACTCGTGCGCGGCGGTGTATCGCCTGCGCCCGGCCGAGGCCTCGGCACAGGTATTGATGGCAGCTCAGGCACTGCGCTGCCGCTTTCTCCAACCTGTCGAAGATAAGAATAAAGACATGACAAAAAGCATCCGCCAACACCTGTGTTTCCTGCCCTGCAGCCTGGCCGCCGCGCTGGCTGCGTTTCCCATGGCCAGCCAGGCTGCCGGTTTCGTCGAAGACGCCACGGCCACGCTGAACCTGCGCAACTACTACTTCAACCGCAACTTCCTCAACCAGACTAATAATGGTCAGGGGCAAGCGGCTGAATGGACCCAGAGCTTCATCCTCGATGCCCGTTCCGGCTTCACCCAGGGGACTGTCGGTTTCGGCCTCGATGTTCTTGGCCTGTACTCGCTCAAGCTCGATGGCGGCAAGGGCACTGTGGGCAGCCAGTTGCTGCCGATCCATGACGACGGGCGGGCCGCCGACGACTTCGGCCGTACCGCCGTCGCCGCCAAGGCGCGGATCTCCAAGAGCGAGCTGAAGGTCGGTGAGTGGATGGCGGTGCTGCCGATTCTGCGTGGCGACGATGGCCGCTCGCTGCCGCAAACCTTCCGCGGCGCACAGGTCACGGTCAACGAGATCGACGGTCTGAGCCTCTACGGCGGCCAGTTCCGCGGCAATAGCCAGCGTAACGACGCGAGCATGCCGGATATGTCGTTCGGCGGGGTCGAGGGCGATCACTTCAACTTCGCCGGCGGTGAATTCCGCTTCAACGACAACCGCACCCTGGTCGGCCTGTGGCGCGCGGAACTGAGCGATGTCTACCAGCAGAACTACCTGCAACTGACTCACAGCCAGCCCGTCGGCGATTGGGTGCTGAGCGCCAACCTGGGCTATGTCGATGGCCAGGACGACGGGGCGAGCAAGGCCGGCGACCTGGACAACCAGGTGTACCAGGGCATGTTCTCCGCCAAGCACGGCAGCAACACCGTCTCCGTGGCCTACCAGAAGCTCAACGGCGACACCAAATTCATGCGCATCGACGGCACCAGTGGCGGCACGTTGGTCAACGACGGGTTCACCAACAGCTACGACAACCCCAACGAGCGCTCCTGGCAGTTGCGTCACGACTACAACTTCGCCGGTGTCGGCATCCCGGGCCTGACCCTGATGAACCGCTACGTCAGCGGCGACAGCATCCATGCCGGCGGACGCAAGGACGCCGAGGAGTGGGGCCGTGAATCCGAAGTGGCCTACACCATCCAGGACGGCACCCTGAAAAACCTCAGCGTGCGCTGGCGCAACTCCGACGTGCGCCGCGACGTGGGCGTCGACTTGCACGAGAACCGCCTGATCATCAACTACCCACTGTCGATTCTCTAGGCTCGGTAACGGTGTGGGCAGAGCCATCGCAAGGGGGCTCTGCCCATCCCTACACCGTGCAGATACGGCAGACTGGCTACTCCTCAACGCGCCCCGTGGCGTCACGATCGCGCGCGTATCGTCTCGTGAGCGGAAACGGCGGCAACCAGGATTCGCGCCGCACGGTCCAGAGTTCGTAGGTGGGTATCAGTTGGTCAGGGGCATCCAGGGAGCCCAGATTCACTTCGATCTCGTCTGCGGTACGGGCGAAAACGGACGAGCCGCAGCGCGGACAGAAAAACCGCCCGGCGTAGTCGCGGGTTTCGCCAACGATCATCACTGCATCCTGAGGGAAAATTGCGGCAGCGTGAAAGAGCGCCCCGTGATGCTTGCGGCAGTCGAGGCAATGACAAAGACCAACCCGGTATGGTCGTCCCGCCGCCTCAATGCGGACGTTGCCGCAAAGGCAACCGCCCGTGAATCGGTCCATGCTGCGTCTCCTCTGAAATCGCGCGGCGCAAGGTTTACAACCCACCCCGTCGGGCGTCCGTGACGCGTCGGCGTGACCTCGCCAACGGCCATCATCGGTAGGTGTGAAATTAGCAGCCAAATGACTGCCAAGGGGCGATTCAGTCGCAGGCCCGAGCTGTTTGATATCGGCCTGGTGCATGCGCAGAGTAACTTTCCCTTGACGCTCTTCGGCAAGGGCGGCGACGCCTTTAAGAAGGGAGTTGAACCCCCACGGTGCTGCTTGTTGTGGTCAACGAATTCTGGACACTGATGGCGCTGAGTTACTGGATTTCAGGCACAAAAAAGGACGTCCGTGGACGCCCTTAGATGTGTATTTGGTGGAGCCGGGGGGATTTGAATCCTAAACGTCTTACCCCTGCTCAAATCAACGGTTCTAGGCCAGTTGCCTTTCGCCAATGATTTGTTGGAATTCATACAGTCACGGCCCCGAGTATAGAAACCTTGAGCCCTTCGTTAAGAGGCACGTAGCGAATCCAAATTGCTGGTTCAAATCCTCATTACTGAGTTGACCCCGCGCTGTGCGGGGGCGTCTAGCTACTGAGTATAGAGTTTTTGCAGGTATTAAAGTGCCTATTTTTGATTGTTATAGAGGGTTTTTCGGCAGTTAATTGCCTTTTTGCTGTGACTTGGCTAAGGTTTTAGGCATTAAGTTACCGGTTATCGCTATGTACAAGCTCACTCTACAAATCTATGCGGGTGGTGAATGGCAGGACGCCATGGGGATTGGTTTCGAGCAGCCTGACCTAGGGTTGGATGGTCCTTGTACGTATGGGTACGAGCAGGGCTATCTAGTGGGCTCCCTTGACTCGATTAGCACTCGTCTGAATGGCGCGGTCAGTGCCACTTTACCTTTGGGTTGGGACTCTTGGCGGAGTAAGAAGGCTCCGGCCTTTCTCTTCGATATCTTGCCTGCTGGAGCGGCTAGACGCTTTTTGCTGAAGCGTTTGAGTGGTGAGCGACCGGAGGGCATGAGCCTGGATTTGTTTCTGTTGGGGCGCTGTACGCCTGCGCCTATTGGAAATTTGCGTATCAAGGAGTCGGCAGGCGCAGTCGCAGGCAGTCCTGTGTTGGGTTTTACGCGAGACGAAGTGGTCAGCCGCGACTCACGCTTTTTGGAGTATGCCTATGAGCAGGGAGCTGCAATTGGCGGTGCTACTGGAGCAGGCGGTGAGGCGCCAAAGCTACTGTTAACAGAAGACCGCCATGGCGCATTGCATCCCGACGCTGTATTGCCCGATGCAGATGCTGTCCAGCACTGGTTTGTGAAATTCGCACGCAACAAAGCCAGTCAGACCGATCAGGACATCCTCCGCAGCGAGTACTGCTTCTATCGAGCGGTTCGGCAGTTGGGGCTCGATACCATAGCAGCCGAAGGATTGGCTTTGGAGGAAGGAAAGAAGCCCAGCCTGTGGATGCATCGCTTTGATCGTGGGGTTGGTCCTGCCGGCGTTAATCGTGTCGCTGTTGAGTCGATGTATTCACTGTCAGGCGTAGCCGAAGCTGGCAGCTATATGTCGCATTCGGATGTGCTACGAAATTTGGTCGCGTTATGGCAAAACGTTGGACAGGCCGAACAGGTTGGTGATTTGGTATTCGAGTACATGCGGCGTGATTTACTGAACCAGATTCTTGGCAACTCAGACAACCATGGTCGAAACACCTCAATCCTTCGGACTGAGCAAGGCATGAGCCTGGCCCCAATCTATGATCTGGCCCCTATGGTTATGGATGATGAAGGTGTAACGCGTACAACAAAATGGCCAAAGCAGATTGAGATGGCTGGTCAGGTCGACTGGAAAGCTGCCTGCGATGAAGCTGCTGAGTGGGTCGAGGTTGATGAGCTATTTCAGCGGCTCAGGGCCGCAGCTCAAGCTTTCCTGGCTTTGCCTGACTTGTTGAGTGCAGATGGACTGCCTGCGGCGACAATGAATCATCCGCGCATAGCGTTGCGAGATCTGCCTCAGCGGCTCAAAAACTGGGGGCTCATCTAATGGATATTCTCGAACGAAATCGGATTCTCACCGAGCTACAGGAGCAGCTGGCTTCTGGCGAAATCACTATCGGCGAGGCAGTTAGGCGTTTACGCAAGGACGTGACGGGGTTGCAGCAGGCAAGGTTCGCACAGATGTGTAAGCTGTCCCTACGTGCGTTGCGTCAGCTAGAACATGACGAAAGCAACCCGACCGTTCAGACCTTGAATAGCGTGTTTAATCCGTTCGGTATGCAGGTTGGTATTGTGCCAAGAAGCTCACGCTGAACGTTAGGTAGCTGCTTGAATTTAGCGCTCACCACCGAAAATCAGATATCCAATAGGTGGACTTATATGGAGCTGAAAGCCCCGTATTTTCTGGATTTCAGGCACAAAAAAGGACGTCCGTGGACGCCCTTAGATGTATGTTTGGTGGGCCGGGGTCGTTTGAACAAGCTCTAAAAGCCCATGATATTTAAGCATTTTCTGTGTTTTATGTTGCCTCGGCATACACGAGGGCATACACAGTGCCAGTTGCTATCCATTGTCCCAGGCAAAAACTCTTAAACCCCACTAAGAAGATGTTGCCATGGTCTTCGTAAGGTGCTTGGTCTCAGATTCACAATCGGCGTAGCTTTTAAGGCGAACCGTGTCGAGGCGTGTCCTTACACGACACCATCAAGCGAGCCCAGCCAACGGCACAAATGCTGAGGGGTTATTCTTTAGGTTGAAAACTCATGATTGAGTCTAAGACGTGAAACCCATACTTGCGCATGACAGCTTGATAAAATACAGGTTCAATATGTTTGGCAAATGCGAGCATACCCTTCAACGCCAAAATTTCCTCGCTGGGGATACCCCCAAGAGAGTACTTGTATATCAGTGATCTAATGTGTCTTTTTTTATCGTGACCTAAAGAAATCTTGTTGTCATTTGTTAAGACCAAACCGGTTACGTGGCGATTATTTTTTTTGGAAGAAAATACCGTTTTTTCATGATTTACTTTGAGGGTTGGGTAGTCAACTAATTTGCAAATATGCGTGATGAAATCTGGGATGCCGAAAAGCACGCCTTTATTGTTTGTAGTGAAGGTAAGATCATCTGCATATCTAGTATAAATAATACCGAGGCGAGTGCACTCATCATTAACTCTGCAATCAAAATCATACAACAATGTATTTGAGATGAACGGAGAGGACGGGGCACCAATGCTCAATCTATGAGTGGGGTCTTTTTTCCTGGCCCAAAAAAACAGTTTTTTAACTGCATAAGCATCCTCCCGCCCAATTCCTTCTCTATGTCTTCTTATGTGGGAAATAAGATCGTCGGGGCCTATAGAAGGAAAGAAATCAGAAAAGTCCATTTTTAAAAGGTACTGGTTTTTTACATGTAAACTTGCGTTATCCTTTATCCCTAAGCCATCTCTATAGGCCATTGCGCAGGCATGGACAGGGAGCCCTGCGAGGAAGTCGTCAAGTACCATGCGCTGCATTGCTTTCAGTACTTCTGTGGGTTGCGCAATTACTCGAACCCCGCGACCGTTTCGCTTTGGGATTGGGTAAACCTTGTACCTATAGGGAGCGGTATTGATAAATTCTTTTAGCTCTTCTGAGCTAATCAAAAGCTTTTGAGATAGCTCGGTCAGTATAGTCATGACCCCGTTCCATTTGATGAGGTCGCAGCTGGTCCCGAAACAGACTGCTTGTAAGCAGCCTGAATGACATTCACCCTTTTGGACTCGCCATCGTTGTTTATATAGAACTGCATTGCTGCAATTTTTGCTGTTGTTTGGTCAAACTTTCCAGCAAATTCCACTTTCAAAATTTCTGTTGCAGCATAGTAATAATAAACGTGGCCACGTTTGGAGCAGCCTACTAAATTAAATTTACCGAGAAGAAATAAGAGTCGCCTTAATTTTTCCCTTGAAATTTCAAGTTTTAAAATAGCCAGATAAGACTCGATCTCTAATAGCTTTAGTGCGCGGAATGTCTTTATGACCTCATATATTACAAAAGATATATGCCCGTCATTTTCCTCATTAAAAATCTCGCTTTTATCCTGATTAGCGACAGCTCCTAAAATATCCTCCCTCATTTCTTGAAGGGATGGCGCTAGGCTTTTCTTAATATTATCTTGATCCCAAGGATAGGCGCACACACTTGTTTCCTTGATATCTTCCAAATGCCTCAAAGGGCCTAGCCTGACAAAAGAGTTTTGCTCGTAATGATCCTGCCTAACAAAAACAAGAATTTTATTTCTAAGCGCCTTGTTTTTTACGAATAGCCCTAGCTCAGTTAGTGCCCCCGCGCTCTCAAGAATAATAACTATGAGCGAGGATATGTGGGCTATATCGCTCTCAAAAACCAAAAGATCACGATAGTTAGAGTCGTGAATCCAGTCTGCGAACTCTTCGGCAAGTGTTATGCCCTGAGCTAAATCGCAGCCAACTGAGTGTAGATGATCAACAAGTGCACCACGCACAGAAAGTGGCTCGACTGACTTAATATCAATCTGGCCGCCACAGAGGAAAAGTATGGGCTGAGTTAGAACAATTCGTGAGTTCTTTAGAGTGACATGAGCTAGAGATTCAATCCTTTTGTCATCGAACTTCACTGTTAGCTCTCAAGTCCACGCCATCAACTCAGCAGTTTTAGGAAGGTTCTCTTTACCAAAGATATAGCGACGAAGGCTCGTGTGGGCTTTAGGAGGAGGAACGACGACTGAAGCCCACACGAGCCTTCGTCGCAACTAAAGCCGATCAATAAATTAGAGTCTGGCTATACACCGGACTAGAGCTTGCGCTCCAAAAACGCGTAAAGAGACCTTCATTGTATGCATAAGGGGTGGGCAGTCAAGCGCGTCTGCTAGACAGCCTGGCTGAGGTTTTTTTATTTCATGGATACGTTGAAGGGCGCGGGCGTTCGGTAACGAGGCTCTAAAGGTGAAGAGGTTTGATCGCCTCTCCATCATGGTGATGAAACCAAAAAATCGGTATTTATCGCGTATTTGGTTGAGGTTAGCGCGCCCGCCATGTCCACCTTGCCACCTTTTTTAAGGTGGCACAAGTTAGGTAAATCAACATGTTAGGCGCATGACTTGGCTGTTTATTAGCCAATAATGGTGGGCAAAGGGCAATGATTTCGCCGCGTTGAAAAATTCGTGAATCGTGCGTGCCTGACGACCGTATAAAGAATGCAGTCTTCTGGAGGGACCCGCTTCCCAAAAAGGAGGCTGGGCTCACGAATTAGGCTATCTGAAGGTTATTTTCGTACTGATAGTTCTTTAACTCGTTTTAATACGTATTGTTCGAAAAGAGGGTGGCTCGCAATATAAGACAAGTTGTCTTTTGTCATGAAGGTTCTAATTATTGCCCCGCAGATTTCTGGCTCACTGAGTGCTTTAGACTTCTGGAAAGCGGCGGCCATAGTTGCATTTGTGCTTTGTAGCTTTTCCGCAGAATTAGTGTCAGAGAGGACAACAGCTAAAATTTCCCGCCAGTTCCTGGGGTCTATCTCAGTAATGTTTTTCCCAGTAAATCGCCAGCTAAAATAAATCCTGTCGTCAATCTCAAACTGCTCAAACTCATTATCGGAACCGAACATTGTTTTGTCTATTTTCGTTTGTCTTGCCGGCGAAAAATAGGGAGCTGTACTTGATCTTGTAAGTTGAATTAGACGGAAGTTTGGGTCGACATAGGCGCAAATGATTGGAGCCGCAAGGGCTTTAAATATCTTAATGAAGGCGGCGTCTTTTGATGCGCCAGATTTTTTGAGGACGCCGTGAAAGTAGCCCTCTATTGATTTAGCCTCTTCGAATTCGCCAGATAACCAATCGCTTGGCATTAGAAGCTCAGCTGCAAAACGATTCGCCTCGGACTCCATTTGCAGGTATTCGAAATCCTCTTCTCCAGGGTCTAAGTGTGAAACAATGGTGCCAGTGTGCCAGGGGATAACAACATGACCCATTTCATGCGCCAGTGTGAACTTCATGCGCGTTTCGGGCGCGGTAGAGTTGATCAGTATCTTGGGTTTTTCTAGCCCACCAATACCAATTGTTATTCCGTCAGCCCCGTGCGGAAGCTGCAAGAATTCAACATCACCATATTCCGAGGCCAAACCCACTAGGTCGAACGGAGGGAGTAAGTTACGCATAGCCAATACACGCCTGGCCATTTTTTCCTCTCGCGTCATTAAATTTTACCCATGACACGCAACCATTTTTCGATTTGCTTGGCTTCAATAGCTGAGCGTGCGCGTGCAGCTAAGGCATACCGCTCTCTATTGATCTCTTCATCTAGAGATATGCCCTTGTAATGGGCGGCCAAAATGAAAGGAAGAATAGATGGGTTTGTAGCCCAGATGGCATACTCATCCCAGTTCATTCCTAGGAAATCATGTAGCTCTTGATCACCACCTGCACGCCCTTCATGCCAATCTTCGACACATTTATCTATTTCTTCGGCTAGCACATCACCGGACAGGCAAAGTTTTATAAAGCTCATTTGCGTCTCCTAATTTGGATTAATTCTGCGGCCGCGTACCGCCGGTTTAAGCAGTGAGCCTGTAGTCGGGCAGACTGATCCAAGGTGAAAGCCCCGCCGGTTGAAAACTTCAAACTCTCCGTGCAAAGAGTCCCATGAGTAGTATCGTTGTTCAGCCGGATCGAAGTAGTACTTTCTATGTCCCTCGACAAAAGCAACTTCGAAATTGTCAACTATCGACGGTTTAGGTCTTGGTTTTCCGCCCATCCTAAATCCTTATAAGTAGAGCTGTCACGGCAGTAGCTACGACAGAGTGGTGAGCAGGTTCTTAGCTGCTATCAAAGCTTGTCGCCACTATGCAGAAACTACGCTGCTTGAAGCAAGGCCGTTTACATCGCTAATACCTACTCCCCTGTAATCAATTCCTAAGGTGATGCCCAGCCCACGCCGCCTGCGGGACTGGGCGCGCTAGCTGGGTTTGGTGGGTCTTGGCTATGTCCTGGCGTAGGCAATGTCCGCCGGGCTGTGCAAGGCCGCAAAGCCACGCTCATCGAGCCAGGCATGCCAGCGCTCCAGGGCCTGCCGTTTTTGCACCTCCGCAGAGGTATGGATATAGGTTACGTCCAAGGCTTTCAGGGCATGGTTTAGCAGCAGCTCGCCAATAAGGTAATCGACACCCAAATCGGTCCAGGCCGTGCGTGCGGCTTTCCTGAGGTCATGGCTTGTCCATTCCCCGCCCGCCAATGCGGAAAAGGCGAGTTGTGCGACCGTTCTGTTTAACGGTTGTCCGTGGAGCCCGGGAAATAGGTAAGCTCCGTCATAGCCCTTGGCGGACTGGCTGGCGCGGTAGCGGGTCAGAAATGCGCACACCTGGGCGGTAAGCGGTAGCGTGTGGGCTTTCTTGGTCTTGGTGTCGACGGCAGGGATATGCCAGGTTTTGCCGACCAAATCGAAGTACCGCCACTTGGCTTGCCGGGTCTCGCTGATGCGTGTGCTGTGAGTCAGCATCAACACGGCCAGGGCTACAGCCGTGGTTTCGTGACGGTAGCGCGCGGCCCAGTGTCCCAGCAGGCGCTCACAATCGACGGGGCGCAAGCGTGCGCCCTTAGGCTTGATTTTGGTCTTGATGAAGTCGGTAAAGCGCATGTCGGCTAGCTGACCGTAATGCTTGGCCGTAGCGCGCTTGAGAGTATCGGCGAAGGCGCGACCGGCTCCCTTGCGCCCATCCTCGCTGCTGGCGTTGTGTGCCAGCCCCAGGCCGTGCAACTCATCGTAAGCGCCATAACGGCGATAGGCTGGCACATCCAGTAGGCGCAGTTCCTGCCCGGCTTTACTGCGCATGCCGGCGCTTTCCATGTGCTTGACCGTCTGCAAACCTGGGAATGTTGGCCGGTCATTCGTGATCACTACGCCGCCAAGGACATGAGCGAGCACGACATCTACAAGCACATCAAAAACCTGCTGGAAGAGCGCAACGTCAGGTGGGGGCGTGCCGTTTAATGTCTATTGAGCAACAGCCGGACGGGCGCTGGAAGGTCGATGTTGAGCCGATCAAGGGCAAGCGCTTTCGCAAGACCTTCAAGACCAAGGGCGAGGCCCAACGGTTTGAGGCAACGTGCCGGGCCAAGGTCGTTGATAACCCGAGCTGGTCACCCAAGCCCACCGATGCGCGCCGGCTTACGGCTCTGATTGGTTCATGGTTTGATCTGCACGGACATTCGCTAAGGGACGGTGTACGCCGCCGCTCCAAGCTGGATCTGGTCGCAAAGCGCCTGGGTAATCCGCTTGGAGCCAAGCTAGATCCGCAGATATACGCCCATGATCGACGTATCAGGCTGGAGGAGGGCACGTCACCCAAAACCCTAAACAACGAGCTGGGGTATCTGCGTTCGGTCTACAACGAACTGCGCGGACTGGGTGTCATCACCTACGCCAACCCGTTGGCCCTGGTGAAGCCATTGAAGATCCAGGAACGTGAATTGTCCTGGCTGACCACTGACCAGCTCCGCGAGCTGTTAGAGGTCATCCGTGATCGCTGTGATAACCCACACGTTGAGATCATCACGCTTATTTGTCTGGCTACCGGCGCTCGATGGTCAGAAGCTGAAAAGCTCAAACCGACCGGGCTCCGTAATGGGGTGATCACCTTCAGCGGAACCAAGAGCGGCAAGGTACGTTCTGTGCCGATCACTTCAGAGCTAGAAGCCAAGATCCGCCAACACTGGAAACAGCATGGCCAGCCCAACGTGGCTATAACCTCATTCCGCCGTGCATTGGCCAAGACGACTATCCAGTTACCGAAAGGGCAGGCGGCTCACTCGCTGCGACACACCTTCGCAAGCCACTTCATCCAGAACGGCGGCAACATCCTGACCCTGCAGAAGATCCTGGGTCACTCCAGCCTGGCTATGACCATGCGCTATGCGCACTTGGCTCCGGATCATCTGCAGGATGCTGTGAGGCTAGGCCCTCTCAGTTTTATTGATTAATAATCCTCAACGCCATTTTGACTCATAGGCTTTGTTGGCTAACCGTTTTATGTAGCTGTTCAGCCCATCACCAATTTGGGCTAGACGCTGCATATCTGCTATGGCTGCAGCCCCTGCGCTCTTTACTGTGTACAGGTACTTCATGCCGGTGCTGAACTGAACGGTGATTGACCCTTCACCGATTTCGAACGCGACAACGCCCGAATCCCCATCTAGGTCTTTATATCGTTCCATGATTATCTGCTCCGATCTGGATTGGCTATTGAAGTGCCAGCATAGCTTGATCGGATGCTTCTACGGGAAGCGGTATCGACTATTTATCGACACCCAAAGAAAAACCCCTGACTTTCTCTAGGAAAATCAGGGGCTTATTTGGTGGAGCCGGGGGGATTTGAACCCCCGTCCGCCAGTTCTCCGCTGTTGGTTCTACATGCTTAGCCGTGTCTACTGAGTTAACCCTTGGCCGCCCGACGGGCAGGGTGCTTTGGGCGAGTTGTGTAAGTTTTAGTCGCTTCGTCCACAACGTACTAGGCGACGATTCTGTTCTATATGACAATCATTTCGGGTTTACAGACATCCCCTAATGATTGCTGGAGCCGAAGCTACCAGAAGTGCGACTAGGCTGCTTACGCAGCTAGTTGGGCACCGTAATTGTCATCATTGGCAATTATAGAGTTTTGCAACAGTTTATTTACGAGTTCTGTTACCAACTCGGCATGCCCCTCGAGTTTTGCTACCGGCGTCGAATCCTAATCGGCCCCAAAACTTTTGTTGCGTGTAGCTTCGATGCGAAGTGTACGGCAAAGGTTCCACAGCGTCGACCCGGCAATCTCTGAGCGGACGCTGCGGGCTGAGTGCAGCTATGATTGCGAGTCTGGGCTGTTATGTCTTTGGGATGAGACCTTATCTATGCCGCCGCGCGCGTCACGTTACCCCTTGCGTCAGTGGATCTGGCGCGCCTTCGTACAGAGTGCCTTGATTCCGCTGATTCTGGTGGAGTCGGTGCTGATCACGGTGTATCTGCTGAGCAATGCGGCGATTCGCGATGCGCAGATCGGCCATTTGCAGCAAAGCGCGCTGGCGGATTTGTCCGCGGCGGTGGCGCGCGAAGGGCAGGTGATCGACAGTCGCCTGCGTTCGGTCGAAGCGCAGGTGCAGATCTTCCGTGATGAGGCGGGTCGGGCCTTGAGCAATACGGGCTTTCAGCCGGACGATCTGGAGCGGCAGCGGCATGTCATGAGCGCGGATGGGGTGTTTTACAGCCGCAGCGACGACGGTCGCGCGGCGTCGTTCTACGCCAACAGTACGCCGCCTGCCCAGCAGGATCATGCGAAGGCCTTGCGCCTGTCGCAACTCGATCCGCTGATGCGCTCGATCAGCGCCGCCAATCCCTTGGTGGCGGCGCTGTATTTCAACAGTTGGGACAGTTACAACCGTATTTACCCGTTTTTCATGACGCCCGAGCAGTATCCCCATGACATGGTGATACCCGATTACAACTTCTATTACCTCGCCGACGCCAAGCACAATCCCACGCGCAAGGTGGTGTGGACCGATGTCTACCTTGACCCGGCGGGCCAGGGTTGGATGATGTCGGCGGTGGCCCCGGTGTACCGTGGAGACTTCCTTGAGGGGGTGGTCGGCCAGGACATCACCGTCGGGCAGATACTCAGTGAAATCGGTGAGCTGGATGTGCCTTGGCAGGGCTATGCGCTGCTGGTCAGCCGCGATCAAAACATCATGGCGTTGCCACAGGCCGGCGAACAGGACTTTGGCCTGCGCGAGTTGACTGAATATTCCTATGCCGAGGCGGTGCGCCGTGAGGTACTCAAGCCGGAAGACTTCAGCTTGAGCAAGCGCGCCGATATGCAGCCGCTGTTGGCGGCGATGTCGTCCGGGCAAGGCAATGTGCAGGAGGTGTTGCTCGGCGGGCGCAAGCAACTGGTGGCCTGGAGTGAGATTCCGCAAACCGGTTGGCGCCTGCTGCTGGTGGTGGACGAGAACAATGTCTTCCGCGAAACCAATCGCCTGGCCGAGCGCTATTTGCAGATCGGCTATCTGTTGATTGCTGGCCTGGTACTGTTCTACCTGCTGTTTTTCGCCTGGATGTGGGTGCGTTCGCGGCGCTTGAGCGATCAGTTGGCACAGCCGATTGCTGGGATTGTCGGGATGATGCGCCGGCTTGGCCAGGGCGATTTCCACCCCAGCGCGCCGCCGAGTCAGATCGAGGAACTGACGTTCATGGCGCAAGCGGTGCAGCAGACGGGCGAGCAGTTGCAAGCCAGCGAGATCGAGCGCCACGAAGCGCAGCGCATCCTGCAACTGGTACTGGAAAGCACCACCGAAAGCCTCTGGGAAGTGGATACGCCGAGCATGACCATCAAGCTCAGTGGGCGCTTCGTCAAACGTTTCGGGCTGACCTCCGAGCGCATGAGTTTTAGCGAGTTCAACCTGCGCGTGCACCCCAACGATCTGGAGCGTATCCGTCACCTGCGCCAGCTGTTCGCCAGCAGTGGCGAGGATCAGTTCGAGGGTGAATACCGCTACGCCGATGCGCGTGGTGAGTACGCTTGGTTGCTCAGCCGCGGCAAGGTGCTGGAACGCGACAGTGAAGGCCGTGCCTTACGTATTGCCGGCACCCATGTCGACATCACCCGGCTCAAGCGGGTGCAGGAAGAGTTGCGCAGCGCGAGCCTCGAAGCCCAGGCCGCCAGCCAGGCCAAGAGCCGATTCCTGTCGAGCATGAGCCATGAACTGCGCACGCCGCTGAATGCGATTTATGGGTTTGGTCAGTTGATCGAGATGGAGGCGCAAGAGAAAGCCGATGCCCAGCAGGAAGCCGACTACGCGCGTGAGATCGTTAATGCCAGCCGCCACCTGACGTCTTTGGTCGATGACATTCTCGATTTATCGAGCATCGAAAGCCGGCGTCAGCAGTTGCAATTGCAGGCGGTGGAGATCAGCGCGTTGCTCAATGGCTGCGCCGAGCTGGTCCAGCCGGAAGTGCAGCAGCGGCGCTTGCAGTTGCAGGTAATGGCGGCGGCCGATGCGGCGCTGTATGTACAGGCGGACGCGCGCCGGTTGCGCCAGGTGATGCTCAACCTGCTGTCCAATGCGATCAAGTACAACAGCCCACAGGGCCTGATCAGCATTGGCTATGAGGTGCGCTCGGATTGTGTACGGCTGTGGGTCGAGGACAATGGTCCGGGGTTGACCAGCGAGCAGCAGAGCCAGCTGTTCCAGCCGTTCCAGCGTCTGGGGCGCGAGAACTCCAGCATCCCCGGCACGGGCATCGGTCTGGTGCTGTGCCGCGAGCTAGCCAGTTTGATGGGCGGTGAGATGGGCTTTCGCAGTGTCGCGGGCAGCGGTAGCCGCTTCTGGATCGATTTGCCGAGCGCCGCGCCGCCTGAGTCGAGCGCGAGCAGTGCGCCCTTGGTCGAGGTGGCGGAGCCCAAGCAGCTAGCCGATGTGTTATGCGTCGAAGATCATCCGGCTTGTTTGAAAGTGGTGCAGGAGGCGTTACGCGAGTTTGCCCACGTGCGCGGCGTCGGCTCGGTGCAGCGCGCCCTCGCGGAACTGGCCAATTGCACGCCGACCTTGTTGTTGCTCGACCTGGACTTGCCGGACGGTGACGGTTTGCAGGTGCTGGATGCCATGCGTAGCGATTCGCGCTTGCGCGCGGTGCCGGTGTTGGTGATCAGCGCGGCGGCCGATGAGGTGGTGTTTACCGAGGCCCGCCGTCGCGGTGCGCAAGCCTGTTTGGCCAAACCCATTGATCTGGCTCAGGTACGGCGGTTGGCCCTGACCTTGTTGGGTCAGGGCCTTTAGGCCGCACGGGCGCGCGGATTTATTCGCTGGCTTCGAGCAGTTGCAGGGCTTCGCCCAGCACTTGCACGGACTCGCTGTGGCTGCCGGCCTTATGCAGCTCCTCGCCTTCGGCGCGGAGTTTTTGCACTTGCGCCAGTACGGCGGGGTCGCTGGGTGGATCGCTTTTCAACAGGGCGTCGATTTTTGCCATGTCGGCCGGGCAATGCATGGCCCAGAGCGATGTGCTGAGTAGCGCGGCGGTCAGGAAAACGACAAGGCGGCGCATGGTGTCTCTCCATCTTAGGGGTGAGCTTTTACTGTAGGAGAGTTGCTCTAAAAAGGTGAAAAGGCGATGAGCGGCTGAGGCATGGTTGCTCAGTCACTCTCGCCTTGCGCCTCAAGCGCCAGGGGTTTGCCGAGGTAGCCTTGGGCTCTGGCGGGTTGCACAGACCAAAGGCTATGGCGATTTTGCCCGCGACACCCGATCGAGCAGATACACCAGGCCGTGGTAGTCGATGCCGGCGTGCTGGCTGAGGCCGATTTCGCAGGTGCGGCTGGTGGAGATGCCTTCCGCGCAGCTCTGCACCGCGTCTTTCAGGTCGCGTAGCGCGTGGGCATTCAGCTCCGGGGTGGTGAAGCCTTTGTCGCCGGCAAAGCCGCAGCAGTGAATGCCTTCCGGAATTACCACGTGGCTGGTGCAGCGCCGCACGATCTCGATCAGCCCTTGCGCTTCGCCCAGGTGCTGGGTGCTACAGGTGACGTGCACCGCTACCGGCGCCTCTTGCGGCTGCAATTCCAGCCTATCGAGCAGGTGTTCGCGAATGAACTTCACCGGATCGTGCAGCTGCAGGCGCTGATCGAGGCCGTCCTGTAGCAGGCGCAGGGTGCATGGGCTGGTGTCGCAGTAGATCGGATCGAGGCCGCCACGGCTGGCTTTGAGCAGGGCGTCGAGCAGTTCCTGCTTCTTGCGCTCGGCCTGTTCGGCATAGCCCTTGGAGGCAAACGGCTGGCCGCAGCACAAATTGTCGAGGCCGGCCGGGAACACCACTTGATAGCCGGCCTTTTCCAGCAGAGCACGGGTTTTGTCGAGCAGCGGCATTTGTTCGCGGTCGCTGGCGGCGGGGCCCATGACACGCGAAACGCAAGCCGCCAGATACACCACCCGCGGGCGCGCGTCGGTCGTGGCCTCGGGCAACACCAGCCGATGCAGCGGTTGCGGGACGGCAGGTGTCCACTGCGGTACGCGGCCATTGCTGGCTCTGCTCAGAGCCGCTGAGCCGCGCTTGAGCAGCGGCGCGCCGAGGCTCATGCGCGCGCCATTGGCCACATGCAGGAGCAAGCGTGTGCCCTGCATGGCGCGCTGGAAGTGGCTGGCCAGCCAGTCGGCGCTGCGCGGGTTAGCGGCGCTGCGCGCGCGCAGCTTGCGCACCAGGTCGCCGGTATTGATGCCCACCGGACAGCGTTGCGCGCACAGACCGGTCGCGGCGCAGGTATCGATGCCCTGGTACTGAAAATCGCGTTCCAGCTCGTGGGTGTTTTCGCCCCGGCGTTTTCGCGCCTGAATATCGCGCCAGATGACGATGCGCTGACGTGGGCTGAGGGTCAGCTCCTTGGATGGGCAGACGGGCTCGCAGAAGCCGCATTCGATGCACGTATCGACGATCGCGTCGGCGGCCGGCAAGGGCTTGAGGTGCTTCAGGTGAATCTGCGGGTCGTCCGACAACACCACGTCCGGGTTGAGGATGCCCTGGGGGTCGAGCAAGCGCTTGAGTTGCCACATCAGCCGATAGGCATCCGCGCCCCATTCCAGTTCGACGAAGGGCGCCATGTTGCGTCCGGTGCCGTGCTCGGCTTTCAGCGAACCGCCGAACTCCACGGCCACCAACTGCGTCACCTCGTCCATAAACGCGGAGTAACGGGCGATTTGTGCCGGTGTTTCGAAGGCCTGAGTGAAGACGAAGTGCAGATTGCCTTCCAGGGCGTGGCCGAAAATGATCGCTTCGTCGTAGTGATGCTTGTCGAACAGCGCGAGCAGGCGATTGACGCCTTCGGCGAGCTGCTCGATCGGGAAGGTGACGTCTTCGATGATCACCGTGGTGCCGGTCTGGCGTACCGCGCCGACCGCCGGAAAGGTGTCTTTGCGCATCTTCCACAGCTGGTTGTAGACCGCCGGGTCTGCGCTGAAATCGACCTGTTTCTCTACCGGGAAGTCGGCGAGGGCAGCCATGACCTGGCTCAGTTGCTCGTGCAGCAGGCTCTGGCTGGCGGCGCGCGATTCGATCAGTAACGCGCAGGCGCCGTTCGACAGGTGTTTCACCCATGCCGGCATGCCCGCTTTGTGCTCCACCGAGCGCAGGCTGCGGCGGTCCAGCAACTCGACCGCTGAGACTGCTTGCTGTTTGAGCACGGTGACCGCGCGGCAGCAGTTTTCCACATCGGGAAAGACCACCAGCGCGCTGGCCTTGTGTGGGTGATCGGGCACGGTGTTGTAGGTCACCGCGCTGATGAAGCCCAGGGTGCCCTCGGAACCGACCATCAGGTGGCTGAGGATATCCAGCGGCTGGTCGAAGTCGACCAGGGCGTTGAGCGACAGCCCGGTGGTGTTTTTCAGCCGGTATTTGTGACGAATCCGCGCCGCCAGTTCGCGGTTGCCGCGGGTTGTGCGGCCCAGCTCGGCCAGTTGTTCGAGTAGGTCGGCATGGCTGGCGCAGAAGCGTGCCACGCTCTGCGGGTCTTCGCTGTCCAGCACCGTGCCGTCGGCCAGCACCAGGCGCATGCCGGCCAGGGTGTGGTAGCTGTTTTGCGCGGTGCCGCAGCACATGCCGCTGGCGTTGTTGGCGACGATACCGCCGATCTTGCAGGCGTTGATCGACGCTGGGTCAGGGCCGATCTTGCGTTGGAAGGGGGCCAGCAGGACATTCGCCTGGGCGCCGATGACTCCGGGTTGCAGGCGGATTTGCTCACCGTTGCGGCGAATTTCGCGGTCGTTCCAGTTGTCGCCGAGGACGATCAGCAGCGAGTCGCTGAGCGCTTGACCGGACAGACTGGTGCCGGCAGCGCGGAACGTTACCGGCACCTGTTCGGCACTGGCCAGCTTGAGCAGCGCGACCACTTCCTCTTCGCTCTCCACGCGCACCACCAGCTTGGGAATCAGGCGGTAGAAGCTGGCGTCGGTGCCGAAGGCCAAAGTCGACAGTGGGTCGTCGAAGCGGCGCTCGCGTGGGATCAGGTGGTGCACGGCGGTGAGAAAGGCAGCGGGCAGGCTCATGCGTGCTCCAGAGTGCATCGGTTACGGGGGCCGTTTGAGCGGCCTGCTCGGCGTGTTGGGGGCGCGGCTTGATCTGCGATATGTGTCGCGCAAGCCGACCTCACGTGGCGGTGGCGCCGGGCTCAGCGGCCCAGTTCGCGGACCAGCGAGTCGGCGCTGATGTCGTGCACGGACTTGGCGCCCGTCAACACCATGGCCACGCGCATTTCTTTTTCGATCAGCTCCAGCAGGTTGCTCACGCCAGCGCCACCGGCAGCGGCCAGGGCGTAGATGAAGGCGCGTCCGAGCATCACCGTGTCGGCGCCGAGGGCGAGCATGCGCACCACGTCGAGACCGGAGCGAATGCCCGAGTCCGCGAGGATCGCCAGGTCGCCCTTGACCGCATCGGCGATGGCCGGCATTGCCCGTGCACTGGACAGCACGCCGTCGAGCTGGCGGCCGCCGTGGTTGGAAACGACGATGCCATCGGCGCCGAACGTCACCGCGTCCTTGGCATCCTCTGGGTCGAGGATGCCCTTGATCACCATCGGCCCCTGCCAGAAGTCGCGAATCCACTCCAGGTCCTTCCACGAGATCGACGGGTCGAAGTTCGTCCCCAGCCAACCGATATAGTCGGCCAGTCCGGTGGGGTTACCGCGGTAGGCGGAGATATTGCCCAGGTCGTGCGGGCGGCCGAGCAGGCCGACATCCAAGGCCCAGGCCGGGTGGGTCACGGCCTGGAGCATGCGCCGCGCGGCGGCATTCGGGCCGCTCATGCCGGAGTGGGCATCGCGGTAGCGGGCGCCCGGCACCGGCATGTCCACGGTGAACACCAGGGTGGTCACGCCGGCGGCCTTGGCACGCTCCAGGGCGTTCTTCATGAAGCCGCGATCTTTGAGTACGTAGAGCTGAAACCACATCGGGCGGTCGATGGCCGGGGCCACTTCCTCGATCGGGCATACCGATACGGTCGACAGGGTGAAGGGGATGCCTTTGGCCGCTGCCGCCTTGGCCGCCTGCACTTCACCGCGGCGCGCGAACATGCCGGTTAGGCCGACGGGTGCCAGGGCTACCGGCATCGCCAGGGTTTCGTTGAACAGGCGGGTTTCCAGGCTCAGGTCGGACATGTTCTTCAGGACGCGCTGACGCAGGGCGATCTCGGCCAGGTCCTCGACGTTGCGCCGCAGCGTGTGCTCGGCATAGGCGCCGCCATCGGCATAGTGAAACAAAAATGGCGGTAGCTTGCGTTGTGCGGCGGCGCGGTAGTCGGTGGAAGAGGAAATGATCATTGGATTTATCCTGGTTCAGGAAAAATGGGAGCCAAGTGAGCGGCTGTTCTCGCCCAGTGTTCCGGCTTCTTCTAGTTGTAATGAACGTGAACGCTTGCTGCTTCGCGCTCCACGCGCCCGATGCTGCGGGTGCGTGGCGCGGTGTCTGTCAGTGCACCACCAGCGGATCGCTGACGCCCAGTACGTAGATTGCTACCAGGGCAATCAATCCCGTAAAGAGCACGTAGTAGAGGGTAGGCCATACGGTTTTGCGCAGGGTGGTGCCCTCGCGGCCGAGCAGGCCCACGGTGGCTGATGCCGCCACCACGTTGTGAATCGCCACCATGTTGCCGGCGGCGGCACCAATGGCCTGCACGGCGACGATCAACGCGCCGGAAATCCCCAGGCTGTGCGCCACGCCGTACTGGAATTGGCTGAGCATCATGTTGCTGACGGTGTTCGAGCCGGCGATAAAGGCGCCCAGCGCACCCACGCTCGGGGCCAGCAGCGGGTAGACGCCACCGACGCTGTCGGCCACGTAGCGCGCCATGGCGATCGGCATGCTGGGCAGGTCGGCGGCGTTGACGCCCGAGTTGATCAGAATACGTACCATCGGCACAGTGAACAGCAAGACGAAGCCCGCGCCCAGCAAGACCTTGGTCGACTCGCCCAGTGCGGCGCCCAGCTCACGCACTTTCATGCCGTGCAGGAAGAAGGTCGCCAGCACCACGGCAACCAGGATGCCGCCAGGCAAGTAGAGCGGCATGAAGTCGGCCTTGATCCCGGCTTCGCCAAGGATGTCCGG
This sequence comes from Pseudomonas sp. UBA2684, assembly GCA_002354655.1. GTDB lineage: Bacteria > Pseudomonadota > Gammaproteobacteria > Pseudomonadales > Pseudomonadaceae > Aquipseudomonas. The sequence continues at coordinate 36,051 of DELY01000050.1, read as the reverse complement.
GAATACCAGCACCACCGATTTCAGTGCGCTGCCGACCTCCGGAAAGACCCGGCTGATCACCAGCAGGGCGCCGACCAGCACGTACGGCAACCAGGCGCGCAGGCTGCTCATCGGCTTGGCCGTGAGTTCGTCGAGCTTCATCTCGATGCTGCCGATCCACTCGCTCGGCCAGTCTTTGGCCGGGGCGAAGTCCCAGGTGGTTTTGGGTATCAGAAAGCCCAGGCGCGCAGCGCTGGTGACTATCGCCAGGCCGATCAAACCACCGGCCAGCGAGGGGAATTCCGGACCGAGGAAAATCCCCGTGGCCATGTAGGGCACGGTGAAAGCCAGGCCGGAAAAGATCGCGAACGGCAGTACTTCGAAGCCGGCTTTCCAGCTTTTTTCCCGACCGAAGAAGCGCGTCAACATCAGCACCATGATCAGCGGCATCGCCGTGCCCACGAGGGCATGGATGATCGCCACATTGCTGGTGATCAACTGCAGGAAAATCTCCCAGCTGGAGCCTTGCGCGGTCAGTTGGGCGCCGAGCGTGGCGGTGTCCAGGCCGCTGTTGATGCCGATGATGATCGGCGTGCCCACCGCGCCGAAAGACACCGGCGTGCTTTGCACCAGCATGCCGAGCATCACCGCGGCGAGCGCCGGGAAGCCGATGGCGACCAGCAGTGGCGCGGCGATGGCCGCTGGCGTACCGAAGCCGGAAGCGCCCTCGATAAAGCAGCCAAACAGCCAGGCAATGATGATCGCCTGAATCCGCCGATCCGGGCTGATGGTGGCGAAGCCGGCGCGGATCGCGGTGATGCCGCCGGAGTGCTTGAGGGTGTTCAGCAGCAGGATGGCGCCGAAGATGATCCACAGCACGCCGGCGGTAATCACCAGGCCTTGTACGGTGGAGGCGAGGACGCGGTTGAGGCTCATGTCCCAGGCGTACAGGCCGATCCCTGCGGTGAGCAGGTAGACCAGAGGCATGGCACGTTTGGCCGGCCAGCGCAGGCCGATCAGCAGAATGGCGGCGAGCAGGATGGGCGAAAAGGCGAGTAGGGCGAGCAGACCGGAGGACATGATGGCGACTCCGTTCAGCAGCGCGCAGGGCGCGAAGTGCAGGGCAGAAACAACGGCGCAGCGAGCGTGACAGGCATAACCAGCATGGGGAAACCTCGGTTGAGCGTTTGGACTTGTTGTTATGGAACTCGTTAAATTGGTATTACCAATTTACAAAATAGTCTGCTCAGGTTAAAAGCGCGCTCGCGTCGCTGTCAATTGAGCGGTCTACGACTTTGGTCGCATGGAGCCGACTTGTGTGCCTTGGAGGGCCGCTATAGGCTTGCCGGATACGGGCCTGCAAGGGCCTGAGCAGGTGGTAAAACCAGTGGAGAGCGGGATATGGAAGTAGGTCAGGTGCGCCAGCGCCGTTTGTCGGACGATATCGTCGCGCAGCTGGAAACCATGATCCTCGAGGGCACGCTGAAGGCCGGCGAGCGCTTGCCGGCCGAGCGGCTGTTGGCCGAACGTTTTGGCGTATCGCGGCCGTCGCTGCGTGAGGCAATCCAGAAGTTGGCGGCCAAAGGGTTGCTGGTCAGTCGTCAGGGCGGCGGCAACTATGTCGCCGAATCGCTGGGCTCGACCTTCAGCGATCCGCTGTTGCACTTGCTGGAAAGCAACCCCGAGGCGCAGCGCGATCTGCTCGAATTCCGCCACACCCTGGAGGGTTCCTGCGCCTATTACGCTGCGCTGCGTGCCACCGAACTCGATCGCCAGCGACTGGGCGAAGCCTTCAGCGAGTTGCTCGACTGTTACGGCCGCAGCGGCACGGTCACCCGCCTGGAAGAAGGGGCCGCCGACGCCCGTTTTCACCTGGCTATCGCCGAAGCCAGTCATAACGCCGTGTTGCTGCACACCATTCGCGGCTTGTTCGACCTGCTCAAGCGCAACGTGGTGACCAATATCGGTGGCATGTACGCCCAGCGCAGCGAGACCCGCGACATGCTGATCGACCAGCACCGCGCGCTCTACGCGGCGATTATCGAAGGGCGGGCGGAAGAGGCGCGGGAGCTGTCCAACCGGCATATCGATTACGTGCAGGAAGTGCTCGCCGAAGTGCAGCAGGAGACCCGGCGCATGGCGCGCGCGCAACGCCGTGGTGGCGTGGCCAAGTCTTGAGTGCGTTGGGTTGAGCGCGCCGCATATCGGCGCGGTTCATCATGGCTTTATGGGTGCAGGCGCGGTGGCGGTTTACGCGGCGTTGTTAATCCCCGCGCCACGGGCTCAGTCGTCTTTGCCTTTGCTGCGCATGGCGCGCTGCACTTCGCGGTCGGCATCGCGCTCTTTCTCGGTGTGGCGCTTGTCGAAGTCCTTCTTGCCCTTGGCCAAGGCGATTTCGCATTTGACCAGATGCTGCTTCCAGTAAATCGACAGGGCTACGCAGGTGTAGCCTTTCTGCTGCACGGAGCCGAACAGTTTTTCCAGCTCGCGCTTGTTCAGCAGCAGCTTGCGGGTGCGGATCGGATCGGCGATCACATGGGTGCTGGCGGTTTTCAGGGGCGTGATGTGACAGCCCATCAGCCAGGCTTCGTCGTCCTTCAGCAGTACATAGCTGTCGACCAACTGGGCCTTGCCGGCGCGCAGGCTCTTCACTTCCCAGCCAGACAGCACCAGGCCCGCCTCGAACTTGTGTTCGACGAAATAGTCGTGCATCGCCTTTTTGTTCTGGGCGATGCTGCCTTGTGGGTGTTTCTTTTGTTTAGCCATAGGGCGCGCATTATAGGGAGTCGGCGGCCTGCTGGCGACAGCCTGATCTTGAGAGCGTTAGGCTAATCCCGGACAATGCGCGCTCTTTTGCACGCATCTCGGGCGTATTCATGGCGAGTGACAAGGTTTCCATCCACGGTGCATGGGCCAGTCGTTGGGTCTTTATCCTGGCGGCCACCGGTTCGGCGGTCGGTCTCGGCAACATCTGGAAGTTTCCCTACATGACCGGCATGTACGGCGGCGGGGCCTTCGTCATGATGTACCTGGTGTGCATCTTTCTGGTCGGTTTGCCGATCATGCTCGCCGAAACCCTGATCGGTCGCCGTGGCCGGCAGAGCCCGGTGAATACTTTGAAGACCCTGGCGATCGAGTCCGGCGCCTCGCCGAAGTGGTCGTGGGCGGCGCTGATGGGGATGATTGCCGCGCTGCTGATTCTGTCGTTCTACAGCGTGGTGGCCGGCTGGTCGCTGGACTACATCCTGGGCATGGGGCGCGGGCAGTTCAGCGGCGTGACTGCCGACGGTGCCGGTGCGGCGTTCGGCGCATTGACTGCCGACCCGTGGCGGCTGACGCTGTGGCACACGCTGTTCATGCTGCTGACCGGTTTTGTCATCGCCCGCGGCGTGGTTGCCGGCCTGGAGCGTAGTTTGCGCATCATGATGCCGTTGCTGTTCGTGTTGTTGCTGATTCTGCTCGGCTACAGCATGACCACCGGGTATTTCATGCAGGGCTTTCATTTTCTTTTCGATTTTCAGCCGGACAAGCTGCTCGACGGCGTGCTTGCCGCCATGGGCCATGCCTTCTTTACCTTGAGCGTCGGCGTCGGTTCGATCATGGTCTACGGCGCGTACATGCCGAAAAATGCCTCGATTGGCGGGACCATTCTCACCGTCGGTATTCTCGATACGCTGGTGGCGTTGACCGCTGGTTTGGCGTTATTTCCCATCGTCTTTGCCGGCGGCATGGAGCCAGGCGCAGGGCCGGGGTTGATGTTTGTCACCTTGCCGGTGGCCTTCGGCAATATCGCCTTCGGCCAGATCATGGGCACGGTGTTCTTTATCCTGGTGCTGATTGCCGCCTGGACCTCGTCGATCTCCATGCTCGAACCGGCGGTGGCGTATCTGGTCGAGCGCACCCGGCGCAGCCGTGTCGTGGTCACCAGCGTACTGGCGCTGCTGTGCTGGATCGTCGGCATGGGCACGGTGTTGTCCTTCAATATCGCTGCCGAGGCCAAGTTCTTCGTGTTTGCCGACGACGGTTTCCATCTGTTCCAGTGGGGTGCCGAAGGTGGCCGGAATTTCTTCGACAGCATCGACTACCTCACCAGTCGGATTCTTCTACCGTTGGGTGGCTTGGCTTTCGCCGTATTCGCTGGCTGGGTGCTCAAGCGTGAGGCGGTTCGCGACGAGTTGGCGCTGAAGAGCCCGCTGTTGTTCGGGGTGGTGTATTGGTTGATCCGCGTGGTTGCGCCGATTGGTGTATTGATTGTGTTTGTCGCAGAGCTGATGAAATGAGTGCCCTCCACCTTTTGTGCGAAGTTGCTGCCTTATGAGTACCCATATCCAGCGTTCGGCCCTGTTGCCGTACCCGGCGCATGCGCTGTTCGACTTGGTCAACGATGTCGCGCGCTACCCGGAGTTCCTGCCCTGGTGCTCGTCGAGTGAAGTGCTGGAGGCCAGCGAGACGCACATGCGCGCCAGTCTGGCGGTGGCCAAGGGCGGGCTGAGCCAGCGCTTCGTCACCCGCAATACCCTGGTGGCGGGGGAGTCGATCGAGTTGAATCTGGAGGAGGGACCGTTCAGCCAGTTACATGGCCGTTGGGTGTTCAAGGCGCTGGGCGAAAAAGCCTGCAAGATCAGCCTGGACCTGACCTTCGACTACGCTGGACCATTGGTGCGGGCCACGCTCGGGCCGCTGTTCAATCAGGCGGCGAACACCTTGGTGGACGCCTTCTGTCAAAGGGCGAAGCAACTGCATGGATAACCCAACGATTGTGGTCGAGGTGGCCTATGCCCTGGCGGACAAGCAGAAGCTGCTGCGTCTGAGCCTGCCCTATGGCACGACGGTGCGTCAGGCTGCCGAGCAATCGGGCATGGCCGCACATTTCCCCGGCCTGGATCTGGCGACGAGTCCGCTGGGGATATTTGGCAAGGCCGTGGCCAAGCCAGAAGAGCGGGTGCTGGAAGAGGGTGAGCGGGTGGAAATCTACCGGCCGCTGATTGCCGATCCGAAAGAGGTGCGCAAACAGCGTGCGGCCAAAGCCGCGCAAGCCAAAGCCGATCAGGGCGACGCTTGATCGGCTTATGCGCACACATGAAAAAGCCCGGAGCGATCCGGGCTTTTTTGTACCTGTATGTGTTGCGACAGGTTACTGCGGGGTGGTTTCCAGTGGTTCTGGCGTCGGTACCGGTACGGTTTCGACGTTATCCACTTCGCGTTGGATCTGCTCCAGCAGCGAGCCTGGTGCCGGTGGCTCGTCTTCAGCTTGTGGCTGCTGGGTTTGCGGTGCGGAGACACCGTCTTCGCCGAGGATTTCCTGGTCGCGGCTGACGCCTGGCATGAAGTCGCCGGCCAGACCTGCCAGTTGATCATTGCCGTCGAACACCACGCTGACGCGTTCTTGCAGGCGTTGCCCGCCGCCCGGCTGGATGCTGTACAGGTAGTCCCAGCGGTTAGCGTGGAAGGTGTCGGTCAGCAGCGGATTGCCCATGATAAACCGCACTTGGCTGCGGGTCATTCCTGGACGCAACTGGTCTATCATGTCTTGCGTGACGACATTGCCCTGTTGAATGTCGATTTTATAAACCCCGGGGAATGAACAACCGGCGAGTGCGATGAGCCCCATAAAGGTGAGGCTGGTCAGCAGGAGTTTGGTTTTTTGCATCGGTGGGCGACTTCCACTATCTTGGCTGGGCAACGTAAACCCGGATCATACCCGCAATAAAGGAAGCTGCGAAGCCGCTTCCGCGAGAAAGCAGACCATGGTTGAAAATAGCGAACTACGCAAAGCTGGCCTGAAAGTGACCCTGCCACGGGTCAAAATTCTGCAGATGCTCGACTCAGCCGAGCAGCGTCACATGAGTGCAGAAGATGTTTACAAGGCACTGATGGAGGCGGGCGAGGATGTCGGTCTGGCCACGGTGTACCGCGTACTGACCCAGTTCGAAGCCGCCGGCCTGGTGGTGCGTCACAATTTCGATGGCGGTCATGCGGTGTTCGAATTAGCCGATGGCGGCCACCACGACCATATGGTTTGTGTCGACTCGGGCGAGGTGATCGAGTTCTTCGATGCTGAGATCGAAAAACGTCAGAAAGAGATCGTCCGCGAGCACGGTTTCGAGATGGTCGATCACAACCTGGTGTTGTACGTGCGCAAGAAGAAATAAGCAGCCCGTGTGTATGAAAAAGGCGACCTTCGGGTCGCCTTTTTGCTGTGTGGCGGCCCGCCGGCCCTACGCTTGAGCGCTGCTGACCATCTGCCGCGCATGGGCCAGGGATTCCTCGGTGAGATCGACGCCGCCGAGCATGCGGGCGATTTCCTCGACGCGCTGTGCGTTGTCCAGTTTGCTCACCGCGGTGCGCGTGGCGTCGCTGTCGCGCACCTTGTGCACGAACAGGTGCTGATGGCCCTGGGCGGCGACTTGCGGCAGGTGGGTGACGGTCAGCACCTGGCCGCGTTCTCCCAGGCGGCGCAGCAGCTGACCGACCACTTCGGCCGTTGGGCCGCCAATGCCGACGTCGACTTCGTCGAACACCAGGGTCGGCACGCGCGAGGTTTGTGCGGTGATGACCTGGATGGCCAGGCTGATCCGTGAGAGTTCGCCGCCGGAAGCGACCTTGGCCAGGGCTTTCAGCGGTTGTCCGGGGTTGGCGCTGACCAGGAACTCCAACTGCTCCAGGCCATTGGGGTGCGGTTCGGCACTGTGGTTAGTGCTGAGCTTGATGGTGAAGCGGCCGCCTGGCATGCCCAGGTGTTGCATTTCCTGCTCGACGGCGCTCGCCAGCGCACTGGCGGCGCCATGGCGCAGGGCGCTCAGCTCGGCGGCTTTTTCCTGATAGTGCCGTGCGTAGGCCGCCAGTTCTTCGCCCAGGCGCTCGGTGGCCTGGTCGTCGGCATTCAGGCTTTCCAGTTCTTCGAACAGCTGCTGCTGCAAGGCGGTCAGTTCGCTGGGCTGGCTGCGGTGTTTGCGTGCCAGGGTATAGATCGCGTCCAGGCGTTCTTCCATCTGCTGCAAGCGCTCTGGGTCGGCATCGAAGTGGTCGAGAAAGCGGTTCAGCTCGCCGACGGCTTCTTCCACCTGGATCTGCGCGCTGGCCAGCAGGTTGATCGCCTCGTTCAAGGCGCCCGGTTGTCCCTGAAAGGCGCCCAGGCGGTTGAGGCTGCCGGTCAGTGCGGACAGTACGTTGCCGGCATCATTCTCGCTGCATTGTTCGATGACCAGGCGGCAGGCGCTGAGCAGGCTTTCGGCGTTGGTCAGGTTCTTGTGCTCCTGCTCCAATTGCGCCAGTTCGTTTTCGCCGAGGGCCAGGTTATCCAGTTCCTCCAGCTGGTAACTGAGCAGTTGATGGCGGGCACGTTGCTCGTCGCCGATGCTCGACAGGCGCTGCAGTTCGCTCTTGGTTTGCTTCCAGCGCTGCGCCGCCAGTTGCACTTGGCGTGCAAGCTCCTGGCTGCCGGCGTATTCGTCGAGTAGGCGGCGGTGGGTCTCGGCTTTCAGTAGCGATTGGTGTTCGTGCTGGCTGTGGATATCGATCAGCAGCTCGCCGAGGGCCTTGAGGTCACCCTGGGGGCACGGCGAGCCGTTGATGTAGCCGCGCGAGCGGCCTTCGGCGGTGATCACCCGGCGCAGGATGCACGGGCCGTCCTGATCCTGGTTATGGCCCAGATCGCGTTCGGCCAGCCAGGCGCGGGCTTCCGGGATGTCGCGGAGGTCGAAGCTGGCGAGGATGTCCGCCTTGTCGGCGCCTGGGCGCACCACGCCGCTGTCGGCGCGGTCGCCGAGGGTCAGGCCAAGCGCGTCGAGCATGATCGATTTGCCGGCGCCGGTTTCGCCGCTGATGACGCTCATGCCGCCATCCAGTTCAAGGTCGAGGTGTTCAACGATGGCGTAGTTGTGTACGGACAGGTGTACCAGCATGGCGCGGCCTCCCAAGCCTGAAGTCTGGTTATTTATACAGTGTTTATTTGTGGGCTGACAATCCTCGGTTATGGCCAATTCGCTCTGCCGTCGGTTCGGCTGCGCATCCCGCGGCGGCTGGGTTGTTCGCCATGTAACCCTTGAAGCGCGAGAATTTGTCCCCATATAGGCGGCAGACACGTGAGTTGAGGCTCGCGTCGAATATTTAGAGGAGAAACGCATGGCTGACGAACAGACCCACGATAACCAGCTTCCCGATGTGGCCCCTGGTGCCGAAATGGAGTCGAGCGATCAGGTGGACGCTCGCATCCACGTGCTCGAGGAAGAGTTGGCTGCCGCTCAGGATCAGGCCTTGCGCGTGGCGGCTGATTTGCAGAACGTGCGTCGTCGCGCCGAGCAGGATGTTGAAAAGGCGCACAAGTTCGCCTTGGAGAAGTTCGCTGGCGATCTGCTGCCGATCATCGACAGCCTGGAGCGCGGTCTGGAGCTATCGAGCCCGGACGACGAGGCGATCAGGGCGGTACGCGAGGGCATGGAGCTGACCCTCAAGTTGTTCCACGACACCCTCAAGCGTTATCAGTTGGAGGCCGTCGACCCGCATGGCGCGCCGTTCAACCCGGAGCACCATCAAGCCATGGCCCTGCAGGAAAGCACCCATGTCGAGCCCAATAGCGTGCTCAAGGTGTTCCAGAAGGGCTATCTGCTCAACGGTCGCTTGTTGCGTCCGGCAATGGTGGTGGTCAGCAAGGCGCCAAGCGAAGTACCGCCATCCATCGATGAGCAGGCTTGAAATTCGGCGATCAGCCCCAACTTATGAGTCAAGCGTTTTAGTGCTACCGCCGCTGACAAATCACAGCGGCGGGAATATCCAAGTTTTGGGAGAGTAAAGATGGGCAAGATTATCGGTATCGACCTGGGGACCACCAACTCGTGCGTCTCCATTCTGGAAAACGGCAACGTCAAGGTCATCGAGAACGCCGAAGGCGCGCGCACCACGCCGTCGATCATCGCGTATGCCAATGACGGTGAAATTCTGGTTGGCCAGTCGGCCAAGCGTCAGGCTGTGACCAATCCGCACAACACCCTGTACGCGGTGAAGCGGTTGATCGGTCGTCGTTTCGACGAAGAAGTCGTGCAGAAAGACATCCAGATGGTGCCGTACAAGATCGTCAAAGCCGACAACGGCGATGCCTGGGTCGAAGTGAACGGCCAGAAGATGGCGCCGCCGCAGATTTCCGCTGAAATCCTGAAAAAAATGAAGAAAACCGCCGAAGACTACCTCGGCGAGCCAGTGACCGAAGCAGTGATCACGGTTCCTGCGTATTTCAACGACAGCCAGCGTCAGGCCACCAAGGACGCCGGTCGCATCGCCGGTCTGGACGTCAAGCGCATCATCAACGAGCCGACCGCAGCCGCGCTGGCTTACGGTATGGACAAGGCCAAGGGCGACCACACCGTGATCGTCTATGACCTGGGTGGCGGTACCTTCGACGTGTCGGTGATCGAGATCGCCGAAGTCGATGGCGAGCACCAGTTCGAAGTGTTGGCGACCAACGGCGACACGTTCCTCGGCGGTGAAGACTTCGATATTCGTCTGATCGACTACCTGGTTGACGAATTCAAGAAAGAAAGCGGCATGAACCTCAAGGGTGACCCGCTGGCCATGCAGCGCCTGAAAGAAGCCGCTGAAAAAGCCAAGATCGAGCTGTCCTCGAGCCAGCAGACCGACGTCAACCTGCCGTACATCACCGCAGATGCCACCGGTCCCAAGCACCTGAACGTGAAAATCTCCCGCGCCAAGCTGGAGTCGCTGGTCGAAGACCTGGTGCAGCGCACCATCGAGCCGTGCCGTATCGCGTTGAAAGACGCCGGTATCGACGTGGGCGCGATCAACGACGTGATCCTGGTCGGCGGCCAGACCCGCATGCCGCTGGTGCAGAAGCTGGTGACCGAGTTCTTCGGCAAAGAAGCGCGTAAAGACGTCAACCCGGACGAAGCCGTGGCCATGGGCGCGGCTATCCAGGGCGCGGTTCTGGCGGGCGATGTGAAAGATGTGTTGCTGCTCGACGTCAGCCCGCTGACCCTGGGTATCGAAACCATGGGCGGCGTGATGACCGCGCTGATCGAGAAGAACACCACCATTCCGACCAAGAAGTCGCAAGTGTTCTCGACTGCCGACGACAACCAGGGCGCCGTGACCATTCACGTGCTGCAGGGCGAGCGCAAGCAAGCCAGCGGTAACAAGTCCTTGGGCAAATTCGACCTGGCCGAGATTCCACCGGCTCCGCGTGGCGTACCGCAGATCGAAGTAACCTTCGATATCGATGCCAACGGCATCCTGCACGTCGGCGCGAAAGACAAGGCGACTGGCAAGCAGCAGTCGATCGTGATCAAGGCCAACTCCGGTCTGTCTGAGGAAGAAATTCAGCAGATGGTTCGCGATGCCGAGGTCAACGCCGAAGAAGACCGCAAGTTCGAAGAGCTGGCGACCGCCCGCAACCAGGGCGATCAACTGGTGCACGCCACCCGCAAAATGATCGCCGAAGCCGGCGACAAGGCAACTGCCGACGAGAAAGCCGCCATCGAAAAAGCCCTGGGTGAGCTGGAAGTCGCGGTGAAGGGCGACGACAAAGCGGCCATCGAGGCGAAGATGAGCGCACTGTCCGAGGCCACCACGCCGTTGGCGCAAAAGATGTACGCCGAACAGCCGCAGCCGGGTGCTGCGCCGCAAGATGCAGGCGAGGCAAAAGGCTCCGCCGATGACGCGGTCGACGCTGAGTTCGAAGAGGTCAAGGAAAACAAGTAAGCGCGAGCTTATGCGTACCAACCGGTTGTGGCGCGAGTCGCGGCCGGCACGATCCGCCACGCGGGAGCTTGCTCCCGCGTTGGCGTGTCTGGAGGCGACGATTTAAGGGTGTTGAAGACTTATGGCTAAACGTGATTATTACGAGGTGCTGGGTGTCGAGCGCGGTGCCAGCGAAGCGGAGCTGAAAAAGGCTTACCGGCGCCTGGCGATGAAGCATCACCCGGACCGCAATCCCGACGATAAAGCGTCGGAAGACATGTTCAAAGAGGCCAATGAGGCCTACGAAGTGTTGTCCGACACCAGCAAGCGTGCGGCCTACGATCAGTACGGACATGCCGGTGTCGACCCGCAGATGGGTGGCGGCGCCGGTGGTGCTGGCTTCGGTGGGGCGAACTTCTCCGATATTTTCGGCGATGTGTTCAGTGATTTCTTCGGTGGGGCGCGTGGTGGTCAGCGTGGCGGTGCCCAGCGTGGCAGTGACTTGCGTTACACCCTGGAGTTGGACCTGGAAGAGGCGGTGCGTGGCACCACGGTGACCATCCGTGTGCCGACCCTGGTCAATTGCAAGCCGTGCGATGGCTCCGGTGCGAAGAAAGGCACCACGCCGGTGACCTGTACCACTTGTGGTGGTATCGGCCAGGTGCGCATGCAGCAAGGCTTCTTCTCGGTGCAGCAGACCTGCCCGCGCTGCCACGGCAGCGGCAAGATGATCACCGATCCTTGTGGCTCCTGCCACGGTCACGGCCGTGTCGAAGAGCACAAAACCCTGTCGGTGAAAGTGCCAGCTGGCGTCGATACCGGCGACCGCATTCGCCTGTCGGGCGAAGGCGAGGCGGGGGCTCACGGTGGTCCGGCGGGTGACCTGTACGTGGTGGTCAATGTGCGCGAGCACTCGATCTTCCAGCGCGACGGCAAGCACCTGTATTGCGAGGTGCCGATCAGCTTCGCCGATGCCGCGCTCGGTGGCGAGCTGGAGGTGCCGACTCTGGATGGTCGGGTCAAGTTGAAGATTCCCGAGGGCACGCAGACCGGCAAGCTGTTCCGCCTGCGCGGCAAGGGCGTGGCGCCCGTGCGGGGCGGCGGTGCTGGCGACCTGATGTGCCGGGTAGCAGTGGAAACACCGGTGCACCTGGATAAGCGTCAGCGTGAATTGCTCGAAGAATTCCGCCAGTCGTTGGCTGGCGACAGCTCGCATTCGCCGAAGGCCAATGGCTGGTTTGAAGGCGTGAAGCGCTTCTTTGGCGATTTGTAAGTAATCGGCGGCAGGTCGGCGGCAGGTGTGTAGCGCTGTCGCCGGTTTGCGGCTAGTAGCGTGGAGCTGAGGTTATGCAGCGTATTGCAGTGATGGGCGCCGCTGGGCGCATGGGTAAAACCCTGATCGAGGCGGTGCAGCAGGCCGAGGGCGCGAGCTTGTCCGCTGCCGTCGACCGCGCGGACAGTAGCCTGGTCGGCGCCGATGCCGGTGAGTTGGCGGCCGTGGGCAAAATCGGTGTCAGCTTGTCGGGCGATCTGGGCGCGGTGCTCGATCGGTTCGACGTGCTGATCGATTTCACCCACCCGTCGGTGACTTTGAAGAACCTGGAAATCTGTCGCCAGGCCGGCAAAGCCATGGTCATCGGCACCACCGGTTTCTCTCCGGAGGAAAAACAGCTGCTGGCGGATGCTGGCAAGCAGATCCCGATTGTGTTTGCCGCCAACTTCAGCGTCGGCGTCAACCTGTGCCTGAAATTGCTCGACACTGCCGCGCGGGTGCTTGGCGATGACGTGGATATCGAGATCATCGAAGCCCATCACCGGCACAAGGTCGACGCGCCGTCCGGCACGGCGCTGCGCATGGGCGAAGTGGTGGCCAATGCGCTGGGGCGCGACCTGCAAAAAGTCGCCGTGTATGGTCGCGAGGGGCAAACCGGCGCGCGCGCCCGGGAAACCATCGGTTTCGCCACCGTGCGTGCCGGCGATGTGGTCGGCGATCACACGGTGTTGTTCGCCGCCGATGGTGAGCGCGTGGAAATTACCCACAAAGCCTCCAGTCGCATGACCTTCGCCAAGGGCGCCGTGCGTGCGGCATTGTGGCTACAGGGGCGACAGTCGGGGCTGTATGACATGCAGGATGTATTGGGCCTCAACTGAGCATCTTGTCAGAAAGAAGACGTTTGCTCTGGGCTTGATTGCATCTTGCGGTGGACCAAAAAGGCACTTTCCTGTAAGCTTCCCGCTTTAGTGTGTCCACTAAAAGTTACGCAGAATGAATCAGATAAAAAAGCGGGGTGACGGTCGATACGTCATCCCGCTTTTTTACAATCTGCGTTTGCTTCAAGCTTTGATTTTCGGAGGTTTTCTTGAGTAAGCCAGCCCTTAAACCTGCCATCCTGGCTCTTGCTGATGGCAGTATTTTTCGCGGCGAGGCCATCGGTGCCGATGGCCAAACTATTGGAGAGGTGGTTTTCAACACCGCCATGACCGGCTATCAGGAAATCCTTACCGATCCTTCCTATGCCCAACAAATCGTCACCCTGACCTATCCGCATATCGGCAACACCGGCATCACCCCGGAAGATGCTGAGTCGAACCGTGTGTGGGCAGCCGGCCTGATCATTCGTGACCTGCCGTTGATTGCCAGCAACTGGCGCAGCAAGCAGCCGCTGGATGAATACCTGAAGGAAAACGGCACTGTTGCCATCGCCGGCATCGATACCCGTCGCCTGACCCGCATTCTGCGTGAGAAAGGCTCGCAAAATGGCTGCATCCTGGTCGGCGACGACGCCACCGAAGAGAAGGCGCTGGAGTTGGCGCGCAGCTTTCCTGGCCTCAAAGGCATGGACCTGGCCAAGGTGGTCAGTTGCACCGAGCCTTACGAGTGGCGCTCCAGCGTGTGGCGTCTGCAAGACGACAGCCACCCGGAGCGCCCGGCCAGTGAGCTGAAGTACCACGTGGTGGCCTACGATTACGGCGTTAAATGGAACATCCTGCGCATGCTGGTCGAGCGCGGCTGCCGCCTGACCGTGGTGCCGGCGCAAACCCCGGCGAGCGACGTGCTGGCGCTGAATCCCGATGGCGTGTTCCTGTCCAACGGCCCGGGTGACCCCGAGCCATGCGACTACGCGATCCAGGCGATCAAGGACGTACTGGACACCGAAATCCCGCTATTCGGCATCTGCCTCGGCCACCAGTTGCTGGCCCTGGCCTCCGGCGCCAAGACCCTGAAAATGGGCCATGGCCACCATGGCGCCAACCACCCGGTGCAGGACCTGGACAGCGGCGTGGTGATGATCACCAGCCAGAACCATGGTTTTGCGGTGGATGAAGCCAGCCTGCCGAGTAATGTGCGGGCGATCCACAAGTCGCTGTTCGACGGCTCTCTGCAAGGTATCGAGCGGACCGATAAGGACGCTTTCAGCTTCCAGGGTCACCCCGAAGCGAGCCCAGGCCCCGCCGATGTGGCGCCGCTGTTCGACCGTTTTATCGAAGCCATGGCCAAGCGGCAATAGACGAGTCGTCTGGAGAGTGTAGCGAGCGCTGTCTGGGCAAGGCGCCCGGAACGCAACGACGAGACAGTACATGCAGTACGGTGAGGAAGTGAGTACCGCGCAACGCAGCCCAGGCCGCGCGCAGTAGCTCTCAAGATGACTCGCCGACTGCCCAAGGATTCGAGAGAGAACATGCCAAAACGTACAGACATTAAAAGCATCCTGATCCTCGGCGCTGGTCCGATCGTTATCGGCCAGGCCTGCGAGTTCGACTATTCCGGTGCCCAGGCCTGTAAAGCCCTGAAAGAAGAGGGTTACCGCGTCATTCTGGTGAACTCCAACCCGGCCACCATCATGACCGACCCGGCCATGGCCGACGCCACTTATATCGAGCCGATCAAATGGTCGACCGTGGCCAAGATCATCGAGAAGGAGCGCCCGGACGCCCTGCTGCCGACCATGGGTGGACAGACCGCGCTGAACTGCGCGCTGGACCTGGAAAAGCACGGCGTGCTGGAAAAGTTCGGTGTGGAAATGATCGGCGCCAACGCCGACACCATCGACAAGGCCGAAGACCGTTCGCGCTTCGACAAGGCGATGAAAGACATCGGCCTGGCCTGCCCGGTTTCCGGCATCGCACACAACATGGAAGAAGCCTACGCGGTACTCGAAAAGGTCGGCTTCCCGTGCATCATCCGGCCGTCCTTCACCATGGGCGGCACCGGTGGCGGTATCGCCTACAACCGTGAAGAGTTCGAAGAAATCTGCGCCCGCGGTATCGATCTGTCGCCGACCAGCGAATTGCTGATCGACGAGTCGCTGATCGGCTGGAAGGAATACGAGATGGAGGTGGTCCGCGACAAGAAGGACAACTGCATCATCGTTTGCGCCATCGAAAACTTCGACCCGATGGGCGTGCACACCGGTGACTCGATCACCGTGGCGCCAGCACAGACCCTGACCGACAAGGAATATCAGATCCTGCGTAACGCTTCCCTGGCGGTGCTGCGTGAGATCGGCGTGGAAACCGGCGGCTCCAACGTGCAGTTCGGCATCTGCCCGAACACCGGGCGCATGGTGGTGATCGAGATGAACCCGCGGGTGTCGCGTTCCTCGGCGCTGGCCTCCAAGGCCACCGGCTTCCCGATTGCCAAGATCGCCGCCAAGCTGGCTGTCGGCTACACCCTGGACGAGCTGTCCAATGACATCACCGGCGGTCGCACTCCGGCCTCGTTCGAGCCGGCCATCGACTACGTCGTGACCAAGATCCCGCGTTTCGCCTTCGAGAAGTTCCCCAAGGCCGACGCGCGCCTGACCACCCAGATGAAATCGGTCGGCGAAGTCATGGCCATCGGCCGGACCTTCCAGGAATCCATGCAGAAAGCCCTGCGCGGCCTGGAAGTCGGGGTGTCTGGCTTCGATCCGATTCTCGATCTGAATGATCCCGAGGCGGAAAGCACCCTCAAGCGCGAGCTGATCGTGCCGGGCGCCGACCGCATCTGGTACCTGGCTGATGCCTTCCGCGCCGGCAAGAGCGTCGCGGAAATCTTCGAACTGACCAACATCGACGAGTGGTTCCTGGTGCAGATCGAGGACCTGATCAAGGACGAAGAGCGGATCAAGACCCTGAGTCTGGCCAGCATCGACCGCGAGCTGATGTACAAGCTCAAGCGCAAGGGCTTCTCCGACATCCGCCTAGCCAAGCTGCTCGGCGTTTCCGAGAAGAGCCTGCGTAGCCACCGCCACAAGTTGAAAGTGCTGCCGGTGTACAAGCGCGTCGACACCTGCGCCGCCGAGTTCGCCAGCGACACTGCCTATATGTATTCGACCTACGAGGAAGAGTGCGAGGCCAATCCGTCGAGCCGCGACAAGATCATGATCCTCGGCGGCGGGCCGAACCGCATCGGCCAGGGCATCGAGTTCGACTACTGCTGCGTGCACGCGGCACTGGCGCTGCGTGAAGACGGTTACGAGACCATCATGGTCAACTGCAACCCGGAAACCGTCTCCACCGACTACGACACCTCGGATCGCCTGTACTTCGAGCCGGTAACCCTGGAAGACGTGCTGGAAATTGTCCGTGTCGAGCAGCCCAAAGGTGTGATTGTGCAGTACGGCGGGCAGACCCCGCTGAAGATCTGCCGCGCCTTGGAAGAAGCCGGCGTGCCGATCATCGGTACCAGCCCGGATGCCATCGACCGCGCCGAAGACCGCGAGCGCTTCCAGCAGATGGTCCAGCGCCTGCACCTGCGCCAGCCGCCAAACTGCACCGCGCGCAGCGAAGAAGAGGCGCTGGCTGCGTCCAAGGTCATCGGTTATCCGCTGGTGGTGCGTCCGTCCTATGTGCTGGGCGGCCGCGCGATGGAAATCGTCTACCAGGAAGAAGAGCTGCGTCGCTACATGCGCGAAGCGGTGAAGGTGTCGAACGACAGCCCGGTGCTGCTCGACCACTTCCTCAATTGCGCCATCGAAGTCGATATCGACGCCATCTGCGACGGCGAGACCGTGGTGATCGGCGCGATCATGCAGCACATCGAGCAGGCCGGCGTGCACTCCGGTGACTCGGCGTGTTCGCTGCCGCCGTACTCGTTGCCGGCGCATATCCAGGACGAGATTCGCGAACAGGTCAAGAAGATGGCCCTGGAGCTCGGCGTAGTCGGTTTGATGAACGTGCAGATGGCCGTGCAGGGCGAGGATATCTTCGTCATCGAAGTGAACCCGCGCGCCTCGCGTACCGTGCCGTTCGTCTCCAAGTGCATCGGCATTTCCCTGGCGATGCTCGGTGCCCGGGTGATGGCTGGCAAGACCTTGGCCGAGGTTGGCTTCACCCAGGAAATCATTCCGAACTTCTACAGCGTCAAGGAAGCGGTGTTCCCCTTCGCCAAGTTCCCCGGCGTCGACCCGATCCTCGGCCCAGAAATGAAGTCCACCGGTGAAGTGATGGGTGTAGGCGACAGCTTCGCCGAAGCCTTCGCCAAGGCTCAGTTGGGCGCCAGCGAGATTCTACCGAACAGTGGCTGCGCCTTTATCAGCGTGCGCGACGACGACAAGCCGCTGGTGGCTGACGTGGCGCGTGACTTGGTCGAGTTGGGTTTCGAGGTGGTCGCGACCGCCGGTACGGCCAAGTTGATCGAAGCCGCCGGCCTGCCCGTGCGTCGGGTCAACAAGGTGACCGAGGGGCGCCCGCACGTTGTCGATATGATCAAGAATGACGAAGTCACCCTGATCATCAACACCACTGAGGGGCGTCAGTCGATTGCCGACTCCTACTCGATCCGTCGTAACGCTCTGCAGCACAAAATCTGCTGTACCACCACGTTGGCCGGTGGTCAGGCGATCTGTGAGGCGCTGAAGTTTGGTCCCGAGAAGACCGTGCGCCGTTTGCAGGATCTGCATGCAGGAATCAAGGCATGACCAAATACCCGATGACGGTCCAGGGCGCTCGCGCCCTGGAGGAAGAGCTGGCGCACCTGACCAAGGTGGTGCGTCCCAAGCTCAGCCAGGACATTGGCACCGCGCGCGAGCTCGGTGACCTCAAGGAAAACGCCGAATACCATGCCGCGCGCGAGCAGCAGGGCATGGTCGAGGCGCGTATCCGCGATATCGAAGGCCGCCTGCAGAATGCGGTGGTCATCGATGTCACCAACATCGAGCACACCGGCAAGGTGATTTTCGGCACGACCGTCGAGATCGCCAACGTCGAGACCGATGAAAGCGTGACCTATCAGATCGTTGGCGAAGACGAGGCGGATATCAAGCAGTCCAAATTGTCGGTCGGCTCACCGATTGCCCGCGCCTTGATCGGCAAGGAAGAGGGGGATGTGGTGCTGGTCAAAACGCCAAGCGGCGCGGTCGAGTATGAGATTGTCGAGGTTCGCCATATCTAAGCCAGGTCTGCGCGATGCGGGCACCATCAGTTGGTTGCTGGCCCAGACTCTGTGGGTTGGCGGCCTCTGGCTGCTGCATTTTCTGGTGTTGCCGGCGATAGCCAAAACCGGGCTGGCGGCTTTGCTGGTCGAAGAGCTTGGCAATACCCTGCGCCCGCTGCTGGTGGGCTTGGCGGCATTCTGTGCCGGCTTGCAGGCCTTGGTGCTGGTGCGAGCCGAGCGACTGGCGAGCCTGTGGCGCGACATGCGCGGGCAGCTGCTGTTGGTGGTTGTGGTGATGGCGGGGAGTTACTTCGCGGTACCGCTGCTGCTGCCCGAGGCTGAACTGTGGTTGATGTTCAGTTACCTGGTCATGGCGTTTTGCGGTCTGCTACTGGTGTTGCAGCCCGTACCGGAGCGGTTCAGGCGCAGGCTCTAAAGCGGCGGGCCAGATCCTTGCGAAGGCGCTGGTTGCGCCTCGCAATGATGTGTGGCTCAGCCGTGATGGCGGTGAACGTTGGACAGGTTCTTGTTCACTTTCGGGTTCTTGCGGTAAATCAGTGCCATCTTGCCAATTACCTGTACCAGATCGGCATTGCCGGCTTTGCACAGTTGATTGATGGCGGCCAGGCGATCTTCGCGTTCGATGATGCGTAATTGCACTTTAATCAGTTCGTGATCGCCCAGTGCGCGCTCCAGTTCGGCTAGCACACCTTCGGTCAAACCATTGTCCGCCACGATCAATACGGGTTTCAGATGGTGGCCGATAGATTTGAATTGTTTCTTCTGCTCTTGAGTGAGCGGCATAATCCGACCCCTGCGTCTGATCTGGTAAAAAACGGCGATTAGTTTACCCGAGCGCCTTCGGGGCCGCCCAGATATTCACACTTTGCACAATCGAGGTATTGCGTGGCCCGTTCCAAAACCAGCCAGCGTTGGCTGAAAGAACACTTCGACGATCCTTACGTCAAAATGGCGCAAAAGGACGGCTACCGCTCGCGTGCGAGTTATAAGCTGTTGGAGATCCAGGAAAAGGATCGCATCCTGCGGCCAGGCATAACCGTGGTCGATTTGGGTGCGGCGCCAGGTGGTTGGTCGCAGGTCACCAGTCGGGTAATCGGTGACAAGGGCACGCTGATCGCGTCTGATATTCTGGAAATGGACAGTATCCCCGATGTCACCTTCATCCAGGGCGACTTCACCGAAGATGCAGTGTTCGCACAGATATTGGAAGCTATTGGCGATCGTCCGGTAGACCTTGTGATTTCCGATATGGCCCCCAATATGAGTGGGGTAAGAACTGCCGATCAGGCGCGGGCCATGTATCTCTGCGAATTGGCGCTGGATCTCTCCGGTCGCGTGTTGCGTCCGGGCGGAGATTTCCTGATCAAGATTTTCCAGGGCGAAGGTTTCGACCTGTACCACAAGCAAGTGCGCGAAATGTTCGACAAGGTGCAGATGCGCAAACCGTTGTCGTCACGCGACCGTTCGCGCGAGCAGTATCTACTCGCGCGTGGTTTTCGCGGCGTTTGAGCGATGTGCAATCTGCGGCGGGTTTGGCGGTCCGACGGGGCGTGAACAATCTGCTCGGGTTGCTGCCTAATAAAGGGTTACAGACAGCGTCTGCCAGGGGTGGGCGTTGTGTAGTAAGTTAGATCGGTACATAACTGGTCGTCATGCGAGGCACGCTTCGGCACGAGGCCTGCTTCAGAGGGTAGCTAATTGAACGACATGGCAAAGAATCTGATCCTGTGGCTGATCATCGCTGCTGTTTTGGTGACGGTGATGAACAATTTCTCCAGCCCGAGCGAGTCGAACAAACTCAATTACTCGGAATTCATTCAGCAGGTTCAAGATGGCGGCGTTAAGCGGGTTACCGTTGACGGTTTCATCATCAGCGGCTTGCGCGCAGACGGCTCGTCCTTCGAAACCGTGCGTCCGGCTATCCAGGACAACGGTCTGATCAAGGACCTGATCGACAACAACGTCGAAATCGTCGGCAAGCAGCCTGAGCAGCAGAGCATTTGGACGCAGTTGCTGGTGGCCAGCTTCCCGATTCTGGTGATCATCGCGGTATTCATGTTCTTCATGCGTCAGATGCAGGGCGGTGCTGGCGGTAAAGGCGGGCCGATGAGCTTTGGCAAGAGCAAGGCGCGTCTGCTCTCGGAAGACCAGGTCAAGACCACCTTCGCTGACGTCGCCGGTTGCGACGAGGCCAAGGAAGAAGTCAGTGAGCTGGTCGAGTTCCTCCGTGATCCGGGTAAGTTCCAGCGCCTCGGTGGGCGTATTCCGCGTGGCGTGTTGATGGTTGGCTCGCCGGGTACTGGTAAGACACTGTTGGCCAAGGCGGTTGCCGGCGAGGCGAAAGTACCGTTCTTCACCATTTCCGGTTCCGATTTCGTGGAAATGTTCGTCGGTGTCGGCGCGTCCCGCGTGCGTGACATGTTCGAACAAGCCAAGAAGCACGCGCCGTGCATTATCTTTATTGACGAAATCGACGCCGTCGGCCGCCATCGTGGCGCTGGCATGGGCGGCGGTCACGATGAGCGTGAGCAGACCCTCAACCAGTTGCTGGTGGAGATGGACGGCTTCGAAGTCAATGACGGTATTATTGTTATCGCGGCCACCAACCGCCCGGACGTACTCGATCCAGCGCTGCTGCGCCCCGGTCGTTTTGACCGTCAGGTCGTGGTTGGTTTGCCGGATATTCGTGGGCGCGAGCAGATCCTCAAAGTGCACATGCGCAAAGTGCCGATGGGCGAGAATGTCAATCCGGCGGTCATCGCCCGTGGCACGCCAGGCTTCTCTGGTGCGGACTTGGCCAATCTGGTCAACGAAGCGTCGTTGTTTGCCGCTCGTTCCGGTAAGCGCTTGGTCGAAATGAAGGAATTCGAACTGGCCAAAGACAAGATCATGATGGGTGCCGAGCGCAAAACCATGGTCATGTCGGACAAGGAAAAGCTCAATACGGCCTTCCACGAAGCGGGTCACGCGATTGTGGGGCGCTTGGTGCCCGAGCATGATCCGGTCTACAAAGTGTCGATCATTCCGCGTGGTCGTGCCCTGGGTGTGACGATGTTCCTCCCCGAAGAGGACCGTTACAGCCTTAGCAAGCGTGCGCTGACCAGCCAGATCTGCTCGCTGTTCGGTGGCCGCATCGCCGAAGAAATGACCTTGGGCTTCGATGGCGTCACCACGGGTGCGTCCAACGACATCATGCGTGCGACTCAATTGGCCAAGAACATGGTGACCAAGTGGGGCTTGTCCGAGAAGCTCGGTCCGTTGATGTATGCGGAAGAAGAAGGTGAAGTCTTCCTTGGTCGCAGCATGGGCAGCCAGCACAGCAATATTTCGGCCGATACGGCGAAGCTGATCGATCAGGAAGTGCGCAGCATCATCGATCACTGCTACGCCACCGCGAAGGGCTTGCTGGAAGAAAATCGCGACAAGCTCGATGCGATGGCTGAAGCCTTGATGAAATATGAGACCATCGATGCCGAGCAGATCGAGGACATCATGAATGGTCGTGCTCCGCGTGAGCCACGCGACTGGAATGGTGGTGACAGCGATGCGGGTAAGCCAGTGGTCAATGCCGACGAGGCAGATCGTCCTGAAAAGCCGATCGGTGGCCCTGCTGCCGAGCATTAAGGCCTGACATGTCTGTAGCGCAAAACCTTAGCCGGCTGCCATGTGGCAGCCGGCTTCTTGATTTAACCCGTCCGCAGGTGATGGGTATTCTCAATGTAACCCCTGATTCCTTTTCCGACGGTGGCCGTTTCGCCCAGCGTGATGCCGCGTTGCGTCACGCTGAGGCGATGCTGCGTGCCGGCGCGACGCTGATCGATGTGGGCGGCGAGTCGACCCGCCCCGGTGCGCGTGAGGTCTCGCCCATCGAGGAGCTCGAGCGTGTAGCGCCCGTGGTCGAAGCTATTGCGGCTGAGCTCGATGTGATCATCTCCGTCGACACCTCCACGCCGGCGGTCATGCGCGAAACGGCGCGCCTGGGTGCCGGGTTGATCAATGACGTGCGTTCGCTGCAGCGCGATGGTGCGCTGGATGCGGCGGCCGATACCGGCTTGCCGGTGTGCTTGATGCACATGCGCGGCGAACCAACCACCATGCAGCAGAGCCCGGTTTACGCCGATGTACTGGTCGAGGTGCGGGACTTTCTCGCTGAGCGACTGGCAGCGTGCGCGACGGCCGGTATTGCCGCTGAGCGGGTGATTCTCGATCCGGGCTTTGGTTTCGCCAAAACACTGGAGCACAATCTCAGCCTGTTCAAACACTTGGAGGCGTTACACGCCTTCGGTCGGCCGTTATTGGTCGGTGTGTCGCGCAAGAGCATGATCGGCAAGGTGCTGGGCCATGAGGTGGGCGAGCGGCTGTATGGCAGTCTGGCTCTGGCCGCTCTGGCCGTCGCCAAGGGTGCGCACATCCTGCGGGTGCACGATGTGGCGGAAACGGTTGATGTGGTGCGCATGATTGCTGCAGTTGAAGCGGCTGAATAAGTAAGAAGGAAGCGTGGGTTAT
Organism: Pseudomonas sp. UBA2684; assembly: GCA_002354655.1. Classification (GTDB taxonomy): domain Bacteria; phylum Pseudomonadota; class Gammaproteobacteria; order Pseudomonadales; family Pseudomonadaceae; genus Aquipseudomonas. Next base: position 13,499 of record DELY01000050.1, on the reverse strand, counting down.
GGGCAGAAAATATTTTGGCACTGACGGTATCCGTGGGCGTGTCGGTGAGTTTCCGATTACCCCGGACTTCATGCTCAAGCTCGGCTGGGCGGCTGGTATGGCGTTCCGCAAGCAAGGCAAGTGCCGCATTCTGATCGGCAAGGACACGCGAATTTCTGGCTACATGTTCGAGTCGGCCCTGGAGGCGGGTCTTTCCGCCGCCGGTGCTGACGTCATGCTGCTGGGGCCGATGCCGACGCCGGCGATTGCTTACCTGACTCGGACCTTTCATGCCGAAGCCGGAATCGTAATCAGCGCCTCGCACAATCCGCATCATGACAATGGCATCAAATTCTTCTCGGGGCAGGGCACCAAGCTGCCGGACGAGGTCGAGTTGATGATCGAGGAACTGCTCGATGCGCCGATGACCGTGGTCGAGTCGGGGCAACTCGGTAAAGTCTCGCGGATCAATGATGCGGCCGGGCGCTATATCGAGTTTTGCAAAAGTAGCGTGCCGACCAGCACTGATTTTGCCGGTTTGAAAATCGTCATTGATTGCGCCCATGGCGCTGCCTATAAAGTTGCGCCCAGTGTGTTTCGTGAGTTGGGTGCGCAGGTTGTTGTGCTATCGGCGCAGCCGAATGGTTTGAATATCAATGATGCCTGCGGCTCGACCCATGTCGAGGCCCTGCAGGCTGAGGTCGTGGCGCAGCAGGCCGATTTGGGCATCGCCTTCGATGGCGATGCCGATCGCGTGCTGATGGTCGATCACACGGGCGCTGTGGTCGATGGTGATGAGTTGCTGTTCATCATTGCGCGTGATTTGCAGGAGCGTGGCAAGTTGCAGGGTGGCGTGGTTGGCACCTTGATGAGCAATCTTGGCCTGGAATTGGCGCTGGCCGATCTGGGTATTCCGTTCGTGCGGGCCAATGTGGGCGATCGTTATGTGATTGCCGAATTGTTGGCGCGCAACTGGCAGCTGGGCGGGGAAAACTCCGGGCATTTGGTGTGTTTCCAGCACACTACGACGGGCGATGCGATTATCGCCGCGTTGCAGGTGTTGCTGGCGCTCAAGCGGCGTGAGCAGAGTTTGGCCGAGACGCGGCAGGCATTGCGCAAGTGTCCGCAGGTGCTGGTCAATGTGCGGTTTGCCGGTGGCGTCGATCCGCTTGAACACCCGGCTGTGCAGGACGCCAGTGCGCGAGTAACCGAGCGGATGGCGGGGCGTGGGCGGGTGTTGTTGCGCAAATCCGGCACCGAGCCACTGGTGCGGGTGATGGTCGAAGGTGATGACGAAGCCCAGGTGCGCAGCTATGCCGATGAATTGGCTAAAGTTGTTGCTGAAGTCTGCGTTTGATTCGGCTTGCCAGGCCTGGTGCTGTTGGGTAACATCTGCGCCCTCTTTGACCGACGAGGTAAAGCATGCGTCGCCCATTGGTTGCTGGTAACTGGAAAATGCACGGTACTCGCGCCAGCGTCGCAGAGCTGATCAAAGGTCTTCGTCAGCTGGCAATGCCGGCAGGCGTCGAGGTTGCAGTTTTTCCACCCTGTTTGTACATCGGCCAGGTTGTAGAAGGTCTGGCAGGTAAGTCGATCTTGGTGGGCGCGCAGAATTGCGCGGTTGAGCCCTTGCAGGGAGCGTTGACTGGTGAGGTGGCGGCCAGTCAGCTGCAAGATGCAGGTTGTTCTCTGGTTCTGGTTGGTCACTCCGAGCGGCGTATATTGCTTGGTGAGTCTGATGATTGGGTTGCACGCAAGTTTGCTGCGGCGCAGTCGTGCGGCTTGACCCCGGTGCTGTGTGTGGGTGAAACGCGTGAGCAGCGCGAGTCTGGCAAGACCCTCGAGGTGGTTGGACGTCAGCTGGATAGTGTTATCGAGTCGCTTGGTGTCGGCGTGTTTGCGCAGGCTGTAGTGGCTTACGAGCCAGTTTGGGCGATTGGTACGGGCTTGACGGCTTCGCCCGAGCAGGCGCAGCAAGTCCATGCGGCTATTCGTGCGCAGCTCGCGGCAGAGAATGCCGATGTGGCGCGTGGTGTGAGAATTCTATATGGCGGCAGTGTAAAGGCCGCCAGTGCAGCCGAGTTGTTCGGTATGCCGGATATCGATGGGGGGCTTGTCGGTGGAGCCTCTCTGAATGCTGATGAGTTCGGCGCTATTTGTCGCGCCGCAGGAAGCTAAAGAAATGCTGGAAACAGTCATAGTGGTTTTTCATCTGTTGGGTGCGATCGGTGTTGTTGCGCTGGTTTTGCTGCAGCAGGGTAAGGGTGCCGATGCGGGCGCGTCTTTTGGTGCAGGTGCTTCTTCTACCGTTTTCGGTAGTCAAGGTTCCTCTACCTTTATGAGTCGCGTTACTGCTATACTCGCCACCGGTTTTTTCATGACTAGCTTGGGCTTAGCGTTCTTTGCTAATGAAAAAGCTGACGCGCTGACTCAGGTAGGTTTGCCTGATCCGGCGGTGTTGGAAGTGCAACAAGAAAAACCGGCAGCTGAAGATGTGCCGGTGCTCGAAGAGCAAAAGCCGGCTGTCGAAGCGGCGGATGTACCTCAAGCTCCAGAGCAGCAGTAAACGCAGTTTTGCCGAGGTGGTGGAATTGGTAGACACGCTACCTTGAGGTGGTAGTGGCCATAGGCTGTAGGGGTTCGAGTCCCCTCCTCGGTACCAATTTGCAAGAAAGCCCGCTACATGCGGGCTTTCTTGTTGCTGGAGCGTCGGTTGACCCTTGAGGGGGTTCGGCCGTATACTTCGGCCCCAGCTTTGACGCGGGGTGGAGCAGTCTGGTAGCTCGTCGGGCTCATAACCCGAAGGTCGTTGGTTCAAATCCAGCCCCCGCAACCAGTAATAGCGGAGCCCCTTTTCAGGGGCTTTTTGCTAGCTGGTAGACAGGTTTGCCGACCTCTTGGAGGCGGTTTTAGGGATGGGCGTTTCGCCCATTTTTCATTTGCACAGCATGCGCGAGGGGTTCAGGTGTCGAGCAAGCTAGAACAGTTGCAGGCCTTGGTGGCCCCGGTAGTCGAAGCTCTCGGCTATCAATGCTGGGGTATCGAGTTCCTGTCGCAAGGGCGGCATTCTTTGCTGCGAATTTATATCGATCATGCCAATGGCGTTCTCATCGAAGATTGCGAGAAGGTCAGCCGGCAGATCAGTGGTGTCCTCGATGTCGAGGACCCGATCAGTGCGGAGTACACCCTCGAGGTGTCTTCGCCTGGCATGGATCGGCCGCTGTTCACGTTGGAACAGTTCGCCAGTCATGCCGGTGAGCAAGTAAAGATCAAGCTGCGTTCGCCTTTCGAAGGGCGCCGTAACTTTCAAGGTCTTCTCCGCGGTGTGGAGGAGCAGGACGTGGTGGTGCAGGTGGATGACCACGAATTTCTGTTGCCGATCGACTTGATCGACAAGGCCAATATCATCCCCCGATTTGATTGAGACGCGGATCCCGCGGTGTACGCGGATTGCGTGGATCCAAATGGATTGCGAAAGGCGAGGCGTACGATGAGCAAAGAAGTACTGCTGGTTGTTGAGTCGGTGTCCAACGAAAAGGGCGTGCCGGCTAGCGTAATTTTTGAAGCGCTTGAGCTGGCTTTGGCCACAGCGACCAAAAAACGTTTTGAAGACGAAGTCGAGTTGCGTGTGGCGATCAATCGTCAGACGGGCAACTACGAGACCTTCCGTTGCTGGACAGTGGTCGAGGAAGTCGATTTTGATGACCCGGCGCATCAACTGACCACCGACATGCCACGGGCTGTCGAGGCCAATGCAAAAGTCGGTGATGTGCTCGAGGAAAAGATCGAGTCCATCGAGTTTGGTCGCATTGCTGCGCAAACTGCCAAGCAAGTCATCGTGCAGAAGGTTCGCGAGGCCGAGCGCGCGCAGGTGGTTGAAGCCTACCGCGAGCGGTTGGGCGAAATCATCTCCGGTACGGTGAAGAAGGTTACCCGCGACAACGTTATCGTTGACCTGGGCAACAACGCCGAAGCTTTGCTGGCCCGTGAAGACATCATCTCCCGCGAGACTTTCCGGGTCGGTGCGCGCTTGCGTGCGCTGCTCAAGGAAATCCGCACCGAGAACCGCGGCCCGCAGCTGATCCTCTCGCGTACCGCGCCGGAAATGCTCATCGAGTTGTTCCGTATCGAAGTGCCGGAAATCGCCGAAGAGCTGATCGAAGTTATGGCTGCCTCCCGCGATCCGGGTTCGCGCGCCAAGTTGGCCGTGCGTTCGAAGGACAAACGTATTGATCCGCAAGGTGCCTGTATCGGTATGCGCGGTTCGCGCGTGCAGGCAGTTTCCGGCGAGTTGGCGGGCGAGCGTGTGGACATCGTGCTGTGGGATGACAACCCGGCGCAGTTCGTGATCAACGCCATGTCGCCGGCCGAAGTTGCAGCCATCATCGTTGACGAAGATGCCCATGCCATGGACATCGCCGTTGGCGCAGACAACCTTGCTCAGGCCATTGGTCGTGGCGGTCAAAATGTGCGGTTAGCCAGTCAGTTGACGGGTTGGACGCTCAACGTGATGACCGAGGCGGACATTCAGGCCAAGCAGCAAGCGGAAACGGGCGACATCTTGCAGAACTTCATCGACGAGCTGGAAGTCGACGAAGAACTGGCCCAGGTGTTGGTCGAGGAAGGCTTTACCAGCCTGGAAGAAATCGCCTATGTGCCGATGGAAGAGATGCTCAGCATCGACGGTTTTGATGAAGAAATCGTCAATGAGCTGCGTTCGCGGGCAAAAGATCGCCTGCTGACCAAAGCCATCGCCACTGAAGAAAAACTGGCAGACGCGCACCCCGCCGAAGACCTGCTCTCGCTTGAGGGTATGGATAAAGGTTTGGCGCAGGAACTGGCAGTACGCGGTGTGATTACCCGCGAAGACCTGGCCGAGCAGTCGATTGACGACCTGCTCGACATCGACGGCATCGACCAAGAGCGTGCCGGCAAGTTGATCATGGCCGCCCGAGCCCATTGGTTCGAGTAAGTTTCACGGCCTGAGGAGAGAAGTGCATGACGCAAGTCACGGTGAAAGAACTGGCCCAAGTGGTCGACACACCGGTAGAGCGCCTGCTGCAGCAGATGCGTGAGGCGGGTTTGCCGCACAGCAGTGCCGAGCAAGTTGTCACCGATAATGAGAAGCAAGCCTTGCTCGCTCATCTCAAGAGCAGTCACGGCGATAAAGTTGAAGAGCCGCGCAAGATCACCTTGCAGCGCAAAACCACCAGCACCTTGCGGGTGGCTGGCAGCAAGACGATCAGCGTTGAAGTGCGCAAGAAGAAAACCTTCGTCAAGCGCAGCAACGAAGAGATCGAAGCTGAGAAGCAGCGTGAGCTCGAAGAGCAGCGTGTGGCAGCCGAAGCGGCGCGCCTGAAGGCTGAAGAAGAGGCTAAGCGTCGCGCCGAGGAAGAGGCGCAGCGCCAGAGCGCAGCACCGTCTGCCAGCGATGTGGCGCCTGCACCGGTTGCCGCTGTCGCGGCTGTCGAGTTGCCGGTGGCGACTCCGCTGGTCGAAGAGCGTAAGAAAGACGAGCCGCGTCGTCCCGATAAAGCGCGTAACGACGATGCCGATCGCCGTGGCGGCGATCGCAAGACCACTCAGCACCGTCCGACCGTCAAGGAAAAGGCCCCGGCACCACGTGTCGCGCCGCGTACCATCGACGAAGAAAGCGATGGTTTCCGTCGTGGCGGTCGTGGCAAGTCCAAGCTGAAGAAGCGTAACGCCCACGGTTTCCAGAGCCCAACCGGGCCAGTGGTGCGTGACGTGGCAATTGGCGAGACCATCACGGTCGGCGACTTGGCCCAGCAGATGTCGGTGAAAGCCGCTGAAGTGATCAAGTTCATGTTCAAGATGGGCACCCCGGTGACCATCAACCAGGTGCTGGATCAGGAAACTGCCCAGTTGATCGCCGAAGAGTTGGGTCACAAGGTCACGCTGGTTAGCGACAACGCCCTGGAAGATCAACTGGCCGAGTCGCTGAAATTCGAAGGCGAGACCTTCTCCCGTGCGCCGGTGGTGACCGTAATGGGTCACGTCGACCACGGTAAGACCTCGCTGCTCGACTATATCCGTCGCGCTAAAGTGGCCGCTGGCGAAGCCGGTGGTATCACTCAGCACATCGGTGCTTACCACGTCGAAACCGAGCGTGGCATGGTCACTTTCCTCGATACCCCGGGTCACGCGGCGTTTACCGCCATGCGTGCTCGTGGTGCCCAGGCGACCGACATTGTGATTCTGGTGGTGGCTGCGGACGACGGCGTGATGCCGCAAACCGTTGAAGCGGTTCAGCACGCGAAAGCCGCTGGCGTTCCGCTGGTGGTCGCAGTGAACAAAATCGACAAGCCGGGCGCCGATCTCGATCGCATCCGCAGCGAACTGTCGGTGCATGGCGTAACGTCCGAAGAGTGGGGCGGTGATACGCCGTTCATTTCGGTATCCGCGAAAATGGGTACTGGCGTTGACGACCTGCTCGAGGCGGTGTTGCTGCAGGCCGAGATTCTCGAACTGAAAGCCACTCCGTCCGCTCCTGGTCGTGGCGTCGTGGTCGAATCGCGTCTCGACAAAGGTCGTGGCCCGGTTGCCACCGTGCTGGTTCAAGACGGCACCCTGCGTCAAGGCGACATGGTGCTGGTCGGTTCGAACTTCGGGCGTATCCGCGCGATGCTCGACGAGAACGGCAAGCCGATCAAAGAAGCTGGCCCATCGATTCCGGTTGAGATTCTCGGCCTGGACGGCACCCCGGATGCGGGTGACGAGATGAGCGTGCTGACCGACGAGAAGAAAGCCCGTGAAGTGGCGATGTTCCGTCAAGGCAAGTTCCGCGAAGTGAAACTGGCCCGTGCCCATGCCGGCAAGCTGGAAAACATCTTCGAGAACATGGGCCAGGAAGAGAAGAAGACGCTGAATATCGTCCTCAAATCCGACGTCCGTGGTTCGTTGGAAGCACTGCAAGGTTCGCTCGGTGGCCTGGGCAACGACGAAGTGCAAGTGCGTGTGGTCGGTGGCGGCGTCGGTGGTATCACCGAATCCGATGCCAACCTGGCGCTGGCCTCCAACGCGGTCCTGTTCGGCTTCAACGTGCGTGCCGATGCCGGCGCGCGCAAGATCGTCGAGCAGGAAGGTCTGGATATGCGTTACTACAACGTGATCTACGACATCATCGAAGACGTCAAGAAAGCCCTGACCGGCATGCTCGGCAGCGATGTTCGCGAGAACATCCTGGGTATCGCCGAAGTACGTGACGTATTCCGTTCGCCGAAGTTTGGCGCGGTTGCCGGTTGCATGGTGATCGAAGGTGTTGTGCACCGTAACCGTCCGATCCGCGTGCTGCGTGAAGACGTGGTGATCTTCGAAGGCGAGCTGGAATCCCTGCGCCGCTTCAAGGACGACATGTCCGAGGTGCGTGCCGGCATGGAGTGCGGTATCGGCGTGAAGAGCTACAACGACGTCAAGGTCGGCGACAAGATCGAAGTGTTCGAGAAAGTCCAAGTGGCTCGTAGCCTGTAAGCACGAGTTGCAACATGCAACGCCCGGCCCTGCTTTTGCTCGGCCGGGCGTTTGCCGCTTTTAGGCCCGATGCTTTTCCAGGTGTCGAGGCGAGTGGAAGGTAGTAGATATGGCCAAAGAATATAGCCGTGCCCAGCGCATCGGCGACCAGATACAGCGCGAACTGGCGCAGTTGATCCGTATGGAAGTCAAAGACCCACGCCTTGGTGGCCTGGTGACTGTGACGGCGGTGGAAGTCAGTCGTGACTCCAGCCACGCCAAGGTGTTTGTCACCATCATGGGCGGCGAGCCTGAAGAAGGCGTCGATCCCGTCGTGCAGAGCCTCAAGGTGCTCAATGACGCCAGCGGTTTCCTGCGCATGCAGTTGGGCAAGGCGATGAAGCTGCGCAGCGTGCCAAACCTGCGTTTCCATTACGACGAGAGCGTGATTCGTGGTGCGCAGTTGTCGGCGCTGATCGAGCGTGCGGTCAGTGAAGACCGTCAGCACGGTGATGAACCCGAGGCCAAGGAGTAAGCACGTGGCCCAGGTCAAACGTATTCGTCGTGCCGTCGATGGCATCATCCTGCTGGATAAACCCAAGGGTTTCAGCTCCAACGCCGCACTGCAGAAGGTGCGCTGGTTGCTCAATGCCGAGAAGGCCGGACACACCGGCAGCCTCGATCCGCTGGCCACTGGCGTATTGCCGCTGTGCTTCGGTGAGGCGACCAAGTTCTCGCAGTATTTGCTGGATGCCGATAAGGGCTATGAAACCCTGATGCAGTTGGGCGTGACCACCACCACCGCGGATGCCGAAGGCGAAGTGCTGGAGCGGCGTCCGGTGACCGTTGGTCGCGCCGATATCGACGCGCTGTTGCCGCGTTTTCGTGGCGAAATCAGTCAGATACCGCCGATGTACTCGGCGCTCAAGCGTGACGGTCAGCCGTTGTACAAGTTGGCCCGTGCCGGTGAGGTAGTGGAGCGCGAGCCGCGTTCTGTTACTATTGCGCGCCTGGAATTACTGGACTGCGAGGCGGAGCAGGCGCGCCTGGCGGTCGATTGCAGCAAAGGCACCTATATCCGCACCCTGGTCGAAGATCTTGGCCAGTTGTTGGGCTGCGGCGCCCACGTTGCAGAGCTGCGCAGAACCAAGGCCGGCCCTTTCGATCTGGCCCGCACCGTGACGCTCGAAGAGTTGGAACGGGTGCATGCCGAGGGTGGCAATGAGGCGGTGGATCAGTTCCTGCTGCCGTCGGACAGTGGCCTGCTGCATTGGCCGTTGCTGCAGTTCTCCGAGCACAGTTCGTTCTACTGGTTGCAAGGGCAGCCGGTACGCGCCCCGGACGCGCCGAAATTCGGCATGGTGCGGGTTCAGGATCACAACGGTCGCTTTATCGGTATCGGTGAAGTGAGCGAAGATGGGCGCATTGCGCCGCGTCGATTGATTGCAAACAAGGCCTAGCCTTGGTTACAGACACAGGTCACAGGCCTGTGGCGCAAGATTCGGTCGGCATGACCGTAGCGCAGGCAAGGGGTTTCGGCTCTGGCCTGCGTGTATCGAGGGTGGCTGTTAATAGGCACGGTCATACCTCACTTTAAAAACACGGGAAGCGATTCCCGGCCTATTGAAACGGCTGCATTGCAGCGGTTTCTTAACTGAGAGGATTGCCCCATGGCACTCAGCGCTGAAGAAAAAGCCCAAATCGTAACTGACTACCAGCAAGCTGCTGGCGACACCGGTAGCCCGGAAGTGCAAGTTGCACTGCTGTCCGCCAATATCAACAAGCTGCAAGGCCACTTCAAGGCCAACGGTAAAGACCACCACTCGCGTCGTGGCCTGATCCGTATGGTTAACCAGCGTCGTAAGCTGCTGGATTACCTGAAGGGTAAGGACGCCAGTCGTTACAGCGCCCTGATCGGTCGCCTGGGTCTGCGTCGCTAAGCAATGCTTACGCGTAGCTGACTGCCGAAGCTGGAAGTGGGGTTTGCCCCTGCTTCCAGCTTTTGCTTTTCTGCTTTAGCTGTTTTGGACGCTAGCGGGTCCGATTCCCGTAACCGCCCACCCATTCTGCAAGACCCGCGTGTTCACATGCGTGAGCAAACGGTCGCAAGAAACGCTTTCCCCAAGGGCAACAAAGAGAAGGAAAACACCGTGAACCCGGTAATCAAGAAGTTCCAGTTCGGTCAATCGACCGTTACCCTCGAGACAGGCCGTATCGCCCGTCAAGCCTCCGGCGCAGTGCTGGTCACCGTTGACGACGACGTCGCCGTACTGGTTGCCGTAACCGGCGCCAAGACTGCCGATCCAAGCAAGGGCTTTTTCCCGCTGTCCGTGCACTACCAGGAAAAAACCTACGCAGCCGGCAAGATCCCAGGCGGCTTCTTCAAGCGTGAAGCGCGCCCAAGCGAAAAAGAAACCCTGACCTCGCGCCTGATCGACCGTCCGATCCGCCCGCTGTTCCCGGAAGGTTTCCAGAACGAAGTGCAGGTTATCTGCACCGTGATCTCCACCAGCAAGAAGACCGATCCGGACATCGCTGCGATGATCGGTACCTCGGCCGCTCTGGCGATCTCCGGCATCCCGTTCAACGGCCCGATCGGTGCCGCGCGCGTCGCCTTCCACCCGGAAACCGGCTACCTGCTGAACCCGACCTACGAACAACTCAAGGCCTCCAGCCTGGACATGGTCGTAGCCGGCACCAAAGACGCCGTACTGATGGTTGAATCGGAAGCCAAAGAGCTGACCGAAGACCAGATGCTGGGCGCGGTACTGTTCGCCCACGACGAATTCCAAGCCGTGATCCAGGCTGTTACCGAACTGGCCGCCGAAGCTGCCAAGCCGACTTGGGATTGGTCCGCCAAGCCTGAGAACACTGCACTGCTGAGCGCTATCCGTAGCGAATTCGGCGAGGCGATCTCCCAGGCTTACACCATCACCATCAAGCACGAGCGTTATGGCCGTCTGGGTGAGCTGCGCAATGAAATCGTTGCCAAGTTCTCCGGCGAAGAAGGTCAGCCGTCTGCCGGTGAAGTGAAGGACGCTTTCGGCGAAATCGAATACCGCACCGTGCGCGAGAACATCGTTAACGGCAAGCCGCGTATCGACGGCCGTGACACCCGTACCGTACGTGGTCTGAACATCGAAGTTGGCGTACTGGCCAAGACCCACGGTTCGGCCCTGTTCACCCGTGGCGAAACCCAGGCCCTGGTGGTTGCCACCCTCGGTACCGCGCGTGATGCGCAGCTGCTCGACACCCTCGAAGGCGAGCGCAAAGACCCCTTCATGCTGCACTACAACTTCCCGCCGTACTCGGTAGGCGAGTGTGGTCGCATGGGCGCTACTGGTCGTCGCGAAATCGGTCACGGTCGCCTGGCGCGCCGTTCCGTTGCCGCCATGCTGCCGAGCGCCGACGAGTTCCCGTACACCATTCGCGTGGTTTCGGAAATCACCGAGTCCAACGGTTCGTCCTCGATGGCTTCCGTCTGCGGCGCTTCCCTGGCCCTGATGGATGCCGGTGTGCCGATGAAGGCGCCGGTTGCCGGTATCGCCATGGGCCTGGTCAAGGAAGGCGAGAAGTTCGCCGTGCTGACCGACATCCTCGGTGACGAAGATCACCTGGGCGACATGGACTTCAAGGTGGCCGGTACCGCCAAGGGCGTCACCGCGTTGCAGATGGACATCAAGATCCAGGGCATCACCGAAGAAATCATGGAGATCGCCCTGGGCCAAGCCCTGGAAGCGCGCCTGAATATCCTCGGTCAGATGAACCAGGTAATCGCCCAGTCGCGTACCGAACTGTCGGCCAACGCACCGACCATGATCGCGATGAAGATCGACCAGGACAAGATTCGCGACGTGATCGGCAAAGGTGGCGCGACCATCCGTGCCATCTGCGAAGAAACCAAGGCGTCGATCGACATCGAAGACGACGGCACCATCAAGATCTTCGGCGAAACCAAGGAAGCGGCCGAGGCTGCGCGTCAGCGCGTGCTGGGCATTACCGCGGAAGCCGAGATCGGCAAGATCTACGTCGGCAAGGTCGAGCGCATCGTCGATTTCGGTGCCTTCGTCAACATCCTGCCGGGCAAAGACGGTCTGGTGCACATCTCCATGCTGAGCGACGCGCGCGTTGAGAAAGTCACCGACATTCTGAAAGAAGGTCAGGAAGTTGAAGTACTGGTACTGGACGTGGACAACCGCGGCCGTATCAAGCTGTCGATCAAGGACGTCGCCGCTGCCAAGGCTTCGGGCGTTTAATCGACCACGCGTTGACGCGACTGCTTCACGCGACTGAAAGAGGGCCCCTTGCGGGCCCTCTTTTTTTGCCTGGACAATAGCGCCTCACTTCTCGCGGTCGGCTGGTGCGTCCACCGGCTCTGCACGCCCCCTCAGGAACGCTTTACTTATGGATAAGACTGTCTGCCGCTACCACCCGGCGCAGCCCGCCACCTGGCAGTGCATGCCTTGCGAGCGCAGCTACGGCGATTGCTGCATCCCGCTGAGTGCCGATGCACCGGATGATGCGCCGGTTTGTCCGCTGTGCGTCGGGCCGTTGCAGTTTCTTGGCGCGGCCAACAGCGCCCAGCCCTTCTGGGAGCGGATTGCCACGTTCTTCGTCTACGGCCTGCAGACCGGTCCGCTCGCATTCGCCGCCTTGTTGGCGCTGGCCAGCCTGTTCATGCCGCGCTCGATCATCCTGTGGGTCGTGCTGTTCAGCGTGGCGACCAAATACTTCCATAGCGTGATCGAAGCCAGCAGCCAGGCGGACAAGCAGGCACCCAGCCTGCTCAGCGCCTTCAGTGGCGAAGGGTTCAGCTTGTTCTTCAAGCAACTGGCGGTGTTTCTGATTGCCTTTGCCGCACTCTGGCTGGCCGCTGACTTCGACAGCGAAGCGCTGTACTGGGCGGTGAACATCGGCATCCTTCTGGCGTTGCCAGCCAGCATCATCCGCCTGGCGCTGGACAAAGAGCTGGGCGCCGCACTCAGTCCCGAGCAGGTTGGCCAGGTGATCGGTGCCATGGGCTGGCGCTACCTGATTCTCTGCGCGTTCCTGTTCATCCTCTGGCAATCGCCGAGTTGGGTGACGTACATGCTTTCCAGTGGCTTGCCGCGCGTGGTGCTGCTGCCGATTGCGGCGTTCCTGTTCGCCTATTTCGGCGTGGTGATGTGCGCCATGATGGGCTATGCGGTGTTCCAGTATCAGGGCGCGCTGGGCTATGTGATTGCCGATGAAGAGGCTCAGGCGGCGTTCCCGGCCGCCGAATTCCTACGCCGGCGTGCCTTGGCTGAAGCGGAGATTCGCCTCAAGGAAGGGCAGAGTGCCCAGGCCCTGGAGACCCTGACCGTGGCACTGGAGCGCGATGCCGACGACCTCAAGCTCAACGAGCGCTTTCATCAGCTGTTGTTTGGTCTGCATGCGCGCGAGCGCTGCCTGCGCCATCTGGCGCATTACCTGCCGTTGGCTGCTCGGCTGAACCCGCCGTTGGCGGCGACGGCCTTGCTCAATGCGCGTCAGTTACAGGCGGATTACCTGCCCGACGATGCGCTGGTCTGCGAGCGCTTGGCCGCTGCGTTGTTGCTGCGACACAAGACGCGTGAGGGGCTGAGCCTGTTGCGCAACCTGCATCAACGCTTCCCTGCTTACCCACATATTCCACGTGCCTACCTGTTGGCTGCCCGCGGGTTTGCCGAAGACTTGGGCCAGGTCGAGCCGGCGCAGAAACTGTTGGCGTTTATCCGTATGCGTTACCCGCAGTCGCCTTTATTGGGCGACGTGGCCGCTTTGGAAGCGACGCTGGCGAAACTGCGCGACCAGGCGTGATGGCATTTTGCATCGTGCAATTTGCCTGGGTTGATTGCTTGGAACATGCAGCTTGCACGAATCGAGCGATGCCGATGTTTTTCTAAGTACTTGATAAGTAATGGGTTATTTGAATCTATTGGGTTGGCACAGGGCTTGCGATAGTACTCTCGAGACTGCAGCTTGGAATGGCTCGCAGATTGTCTAGTACGTAGAGGAGTCGATACCCTGCGGATTCCACGCTGACTCGG
>DELY01000044.1:91040-309473 GCA_002354655.1 Pseudomonas sp. UBA2684 | reverse complement strand
CCGAATGGCGTGGAATCCGCAGATGTGGTGGCTGTCCCCAAGCCGCCTGTGGCTAATAATCCCTTCCTACGGCTACCTGAGGTGCCCGACCTGCTGCACAAGCTGCGCCGTTATCGGGGCAAGATCACCACACAACTCGGTATTCGTCTGTTGTTACTGACGGGTGTGCGTACCGGTGAACTGCGCTTGGCGACCCCTGATCAGTTCGATCTTGAGTGCGGTCTGTGGATCATTCCCCCTGAGGTGGTCAAGCAACTGCAGGATGGCATGCGCAAGCGGGGACAGCGACCGCAGGATATTCCGCCCTACGTTGTGCCATTATCGGTTCAGGCTATCGAGATCGTTCGCTATCTGCTGGGCCAGGTCAAACCTGCACAGCGTTACCTGTTGGCTCACCGTAGCGACCTGAAGAAGCGCATCAGCGAGAACACGCTGAACGCTGCACTCAAGCGTATGGGCTACGAGGGGCTGCTCACCGGCCACGGTATCCGTGGCACGCTCTCCACGGCGCTCAACGAGGTTGGTTACCCCAAGAGTTGGGTGGACGCCCAGCTCTCGCACGCGGACCCCAATAAGGTCAGTGCCACTTACAACCACGCCCTGTATGTGGTCCCACGCCGGAAAATGATGCAGGACTGGGCTGATCGGCTCGATCTGCTGGATCAGGGGGAGGTGAAAGCTGCCAGTGCGCATCTGACTATCCGCATCGATGGTGTGCCTGTGCTGGACGAAGACGTAGGAGTGCCTGCGGATTCGATGGGGGCGGATGCGTCTCCGATCCTGCTGTCGTCGGTAGTGGGTACTTCAGACCATCCTTAATGCGCCGAATGAACGCCTGGCCTGCTGGGCGCATGCGCGGCGTAAATTTATCGAAGCGTAAAAGGTGCAGCCCAAGGGCAAAACTGGGTGCGCCGGCGTGGCGCTGAACCTGATCAACAAGCTCTACGGCATCGAACGCGAGCTCAAGGACGCCCGCGCCGAGCAGCGCAGCCAGCCGATCCGTCACTGGCTGCAGTACGTTGGCTTGCGGGCGGGGCAGCCCCTGCTACCCAGCCGACGCGGACTGCCGATGACGCGTTCGAATGTGGCCGAGCGGATTGCCTTGGCTGTCACCGTGGCGACAAAGAAGTGTCCCCAGTTGCAGTAACGCAAGGTGTCACCACACGCGCTTCGTCATACGACGGCCATGCACCTGCTGCAGGCCGGAGTGGACATCACCGTCATCGCTCTATGGTTGGGCCACGAAAGCCCGGTCACCAACCACGGTTATGTCGAAGCCGACCTGGCCATGAAGGAATATGCGCTTCCACCTGAAACCATGCGCACGCGCTAGCGTCCGACTGACGCCCTGCTGAAGTTTCTGGAAAGCCTCTGAAGTTATGCAAAGTCGGCAGTGGTTGGCAGCCAGGCGCGCCGCCGCCACTGCTGCATACCCGACATAATTTCCGACTGCGGATAATTGCGGTTAAGCCAAGCTTGGCATAACCGCAAGAACTGGCTGTTCAGCGACATGCCCAAGGGCGCGACCGCCAGCGCCCAGCTCTACAGCCTGGTGGAAATCGCCAAGGCTAACGCACAGGAACCCTACGCTTACCTGCGCTATATCCTCGAACGCCTACCGCAGGCCAACCGCATCGAAGACTACGAAGCGCTGCTGCCGTGGAACTGCCAACCAACGACATCGCTGTAAAACGCAAAACCCCACCAGCGGGAGGTGGGGTTTATGGAGCGCTTACGATCAATTCGCCGCTTTCAAAATCAGCGGGGCTGAAGTCGGTCAGACATACATGGCTATTTTAGAACATCCCTGAGTAGGGGGATTCCGAGAAATTATTATAGGTTTATTTGAGGGTTTATAATTAAAACGCATTTTGCCAAGAAGGCGATGCGCCGTAACGGCAACCGCTTTGCTGGTTTTGACAGTCGGCGGAAGTATAGGGTTTATCCGCAGCTTGACTAGTTTCTTCAAGCTCGGCACAACCCGTTAGATTTAATAAAAAAACAAAACTGATAATTATTTTTGTCTTCACGTCATGCTCCACTTTTTGTGGTTTTTATTTTTGATTAACAGCTAGCTTCTTAAGCTCAATATATCCTTGTTTGTTCGCATATCAAGTGCTGGGCGTTGCCGCTTGTCGGATTGCGTGGCATGTGGAGTGTGCGCTGTCGGTTATATGCAGGTTGGCCATTCATTTGTTCACGGACTGCTGCTGTCGTGGCCGCTAAATGCGGTCACTCACGATGACTTGGCTTGATATAGATTGCCTGGAAATAAGTGATTTCACATTTATGTATAAATTTTAATTTATGAATACGGGCTTTCCTTTGTAAGCACGATCCAGGTTTTCTCCTATATAGACGATCATCTCTAATGGGCGTGGACTCTCCGCTACAGTGAACATGAAATTGCGCTTGCTTCTGGGTAACAATTTTGCACAGCGCTTGGCTGTGTTCTTTACGGCTTTGGGGGTGCCGTGGATTTTAGCGGCTAGGAGCAGGGCAAGAATTGCATCTTGGTTTGTCATCTGGTTTCTCACTGTCGATCAGGTTACCTGCACGAGTATCGGGTATTTTGCCGTGGTATTAAGTGGGTGATATGACGCTATGCGGCGTGGCCGGGCTTGCTGGGGATAATAAATTAAGGATCATGTTTTGCAGTAAAGCTGTCGTGCACTGGGATGCTGTGCCGTTGTTTACATGTTTTGTATTGGACGCTTCGCCTAGCATAGCCACAATGATGGCTGTGCCGATTTGGTGTGGCATAGATTTGAATAGTTTCTTCTGAACCCCTTGTTGAATTATTTCGTTGAGAACGCTTACTTGCTTGTTGCGGAGTATTTCAATTGTTTTTTTCTGGCCAGTGGTTAGATTTCGAAACTCGAAGTGTGTAAGTGAAAAGCGTTGCTGATGTTGAATGTTGAAATCCAAATGTGCGCGAATATAAGCAAAAAGTCTTTCCTGCGCACCGCCATTGCGGGGCGTTCCCGTTTCAAGCGCATCAAGCAAGTCGGTTTCATGTTCATCTATCAGTTCGAACAGCAGATCGTTTTTGCTTTCAATGTGGTTGTACAACGAACCGGGTTGTACCCCTACTGTTTCCGCTAGTTTGCGCAGGCTGACATTCTGAAATCCGTTTTCGGCAAAAAGTGTCAGGGCGATCTCCCTTACCTGTTCATGCGAGGAGGCAAGGCCACTATTCGCCTTTGTCCTCTTTGCAGGTGTAGTCGAGGAGCTTAATGACATGAAAATATCCACTGAGTACTAGTTCGAGGGGCCTCCAGCCTGCTACGCGGAGCGCTTTTCTGGCTGGAGTCCTAGGGGTTAACGGGTTAGTGCCAGTGCCACTCCTTGGCCGCCACCGATACACAAGGTAGCCAGACCTTTTTTGGCATCCCGGCGAATCATCTCGTGGAGCAAGCTGACCAGGACCCGACAACCGGATGCGCCAATCGGATGGCCGAGGGCAATGGCGCCGCCGTTGACGTTGACCTTGTCGATATCCCAACCCAGTTCTTTGCCTACCGATAGGGCTTGTGCGGCGAAGGCTTCGTTGGCTTCGATCAGGTCGAGGTCGGCGAGATTCCAGCCGGCTTTCTCCAGGCATTTCTTACTCGCCGATACCGGGCCGATACCCATGATCTGCGGGTCTACGCCGACGCTGGCGTAGGCTTGAATAGTGGCCAGTACGGGCAAGCCGAGCGCCTTGGCCTTGGCTGCGCTCATCAACAGTACGGCGGCGGCGCCGTCATTGAGGGTTGAGGCGTTGCCGGCGGTGACACTGCCATCTTTCTTGAACGCAGGCTTGAGCTTGGCCAGCGATTCAACGGATGTTTCCGCGCGTGGTTGCTCATCCGTGGCGAACAGCAGGGGTTCGCCTTTGCGCTGAGAAATCGTCACCGGGGTAATTTCGTTGTTGAAACGCCCGGCTTCAATTGCGGCGCAGGCCAGGCGCTGTGAGCGTGCGGCGTAATGGTCCTGTTCTTCGCGGGTCAGGCTGTAGCATTCGGCCAGATTTTCCGCCGTGATACCCATGTGGTAGTCGTTGAAGGCATCTATCAGGCCGTCCTGCAGCAGCGAGTCGGCCAGTTGCGCATGGCCCATGCGCAGGCCGGTGCGGGCCTTGGCCAGGACGTAGGGCGCTAGACTCATGCTTTCCATGCCGCCGGCGATGATCACCTCGGCGTCGCCGCAGCGAATCGCCTGCGCGGCCATGCTCACGGTTTTCAGGCCTGAGCCGCAGAGTTTGTTGACGGTCAGCGCAGGCACGCTGTGTGGCAAACCGGCGTTGATTGCGGACTGGCGCGCGGGGTTCTGTCCACAGCCGGCAGTGAGTACCTGGCCGAGAATCACTTCATCGACGCTGGCTGGGTCCAGGCTGGTTTGCTGGAGCAGAGCGCGGATGACGGTGCTGCCCAGCTCGACGGCGCTGACATTCGCCAAGCTGCCCTGGAAGGCGCCAATGGCGGTACGGGTTGCGGCTACGATGACGACGTCTTGCATGTTTAACTCCGAATAAAAAACGTGGCGCGGTGCCTCTTCGAGGTGGACCACGTGTTGCCAGGCGGCATAACTCTCGCCAGTTCGGCGGCCGAGCCGCCAATCTGCTGATGCAACGCTGGGCTATCGCCTAGTTGGGTTTCAGTCGACAAGTACCTGGCAGCCGGTGGCGGCGCTCAGTTCGTCGAGGCTGACTCCTTCGGCAAGTTCGACCAGACGCAGGCCTTGCTCGGTTACATCGAGTACGGCCAGATCAGTGATGAGCCGGTCGACCACGCCCACGCCGGTCAGTGGTAAGTCGCAGCGTGCGAGAATCTTGTGTGCGCCGCCTTTGGCGCAGTGCTCCATCAGCACCACCACGCGCTTGACGCCTGCGACCAGGTCCATGGCGCCGCCCATGCCCTTGACCATCTTGCCGGGGATCATCCAGTTGGCCAGATCGCCTTGCTCCGACACCTGCATGGCGCCGAGGATCGACAGGTTGATATGGCCGCCACGGATCATCGCGAAGGATTCGGCGCTGTTGAAGAACGCGCTGCCGGGCAAGGTGGTGATGGTCTGCTTGCCCGCGTTGATCAGGTCAGGGTCGACGTTGTGTTCGTCGGGGAAGGGACCGATGCCGAGCAGGCCGTTCTCGCTTTGCAGCCAGACGTCCATGCCCGCGGGAATGTAATTCGCCACCAGGGTCGGCAGGCCGATACCGAGGTTCACATAGAAACCGTCGCGCAGCTCCTGTGCGGCGCGTTGTGCCATTTGTTCGCGTGTCCAAGCCATGATCAAACGCTCCGCAGGGTTCGTTGTTCGATACGTTTTTCCGGGCTGCTGTTGAGCACCAGGCGTTGCACGTATACGCCTGGCAGGTGGATCTGGTCCGCGTCCAATTCGCCGATCTCGACGATTTCCTCGACCTCGACCACACAGATTTTGCCGGCCGTGGCGGCCAATGGGTTGAAGTTGCGTGCGGTCTTGTTGAACACCAGGTTGCCGGACTTATCCGCCTTCCAGGCCTTGACCAGGGCCACGTCGGCCGTCAGCGCGTGTTCCATGACGAACCATTCGCCATTGAACTGACGGGTCTCCTTGCCTTCGGCGACCAGGGTGCCGTAACCGGTTTTGGTGAAGAAGGCAGGAATGCCAGCACCGCCGGCGCGCAGCTTTTCAGCCAGGGTGCCCTGTGGGGTGAACTCCAGTTCCAGCTCGCCCGCCAGGTATTGGCGCTCGAACTCCTTGTTCTCGCCGACATAGGAAGAAATCATCTTGCGAATCTGCCGGGTCTCCAGCAGTTGGCCGAGGCCGAAGCCATCGACGCCAGCGTTGTTGCTGATGACTGTCAGTTCGCGCTTGCCGCTGTCGCGCAGGGCCGCGATCAAGGCTTCGGGAATCCCGCATAGACCGAAGCCGCCGACGGCCAGGGTCATACCGTCTTCCACCAGCCCTTCGAGGGCGTGATGGGCGTTGGGGTAGATCTTGTTCATGTTGTGCAACTCCTCATCGCGTTTTTAGGCGGTTAGCGTTTTGCTCTGCTGGTTGTTGAGTGCCCGCGCAACGCGTGAACCGGTTTCCCGGTTTAGTACGCTGCTGATCTGTGTGCCGGCGGCGATCAATTTGTCCATGTCGATGCCGGTGGCGATGCCCAGGCCACTGAGCAGGTACAGCACATCTTCGGTGGCGACATTGCCGGTGGCGCCTTTGGCGTAGGGGCAGCCGCCCAGGCCGGCGACCGAGCTGTCGAACACGCTGATGCCTTCGAGCAGGCTGGCGTAGATGTTGGCCAGGGCCTGGCCGTAGGTGTCATGAAAGTGCCCGGCCAATTTGCCTCTAGGGATATCGCGGCCAACCACTTCGATCAGACGGCGGGTGTCGCCGGCGGTGCCGCTGCCGATGGTGTCGCCCAGCGAGACTTCGTAGCAGCCCATGGCGAACAGCTCGCGGGCGACGCTGGCGACCTGCTCGGGCGGCACGTTGCCTTCGTAGGGGCAGCCGAGCACGCAGGACACGTAACCACGCACGCGCACGCCGTGCTGCTTGGCGGCGTCCATCAGCGGCACGAAACGCTCAAGGCTTTCGCTGATCGAGCAGTTGATGTTCTTCTGCGAGAACGCCTCGCTGGCGGCGGCAAACACCGCGACTTCCTTGACCCCGGCGGCCAGCGCGGCCTCAAACCCCTTCAGGTTGGGCGCGAGCGCCGCGTAGGTAACGCCTGGCAGTTGCTGGATCTGCGCAAACACCTCGGCGCTGCCGGCCATCTGCGGCACCCACTTGGGCGAAACAAAGCTGCCCACTTCGATATAGCCCAGGCCAGCGGCGGACAGGTCATCGACCAGGCGCACCTTGTCGGCCACGCTGATCGGCTGTTGCTCGTTCTGCAAACCGTCGCGCGGGCCGACTTCGACCAGGCGGACTTGTTTGGGTAGGTTCATGGTTGCCTCGTTATTTATCTCGATGGGTATCGCACTGACTACCTGTGGGAGGGGCTTTAGCCGCGAGATTTTTCTCATTCGTCGCGGCTAAAGCCCCTCCCACATATGCGTTTATGCGTTGGCTTCGTCGAGCTCCACCAGCACCGCACCTTCGCTGACCATCTCGCCCTCGCTGCAATACAGCGCCTTGACGGTGCCGGCATGGGTTGCGCGGATGCTGTGCTCCATCTTCATCGCTTCCAGCACCACCAGGGCGGTGCCGGCTTCGACCTGCTGGCCGGCCTCGACCAGTACCCGTACGATACTGCCGTTCATGGGGGCGGTGAGGCCGCCGTGGTGCTGATGGCTGGCTTCGACTTCGGCAATCGGGTCGACACGCTGGATGCTGCGCAACTCACCGGCATAGTGCAGATAGAGATTGTCGCCGCGGCGAATCGCCTGATGCTGCTGACGCAGGCCGTCGCGCTCCACCTGCAGGACTTCGCCTTGCAGTTGTACGTTGGACGCCGAGGCATGGCGCAGACGTACCACCTGGCGCTCGTTCTGG
Organism: Pseudomonas sp. UBA2684; assembly: GCA_002354655.1. Classification (GTDB taxonomy): domain Bacteria; phylum Pseudomonadota; class Gammaproteobacteria; order Pseudomonadales; family Pseudomonadaceae; genus Aquipseudomonas. Next base: position 302,009 of record DELY01000044.1, on the reverse strand, counting down.
CAGCTTAGGTGCAGATCGGTTTCCGCCGGCAGCCCTAAACGCAGGCCGTTGTGGTTGCTCCAGGGGGAATGCGCATCGTCGAGGCGTTGCAGCGGCGCGGCGCTCTGCACAAAGGACTCGGCGGCCAATTGCCAGAATTCGGCCGGCAGCTCGCTCACCGGCGGCAGCAACTGTGCTTCGTGACGCGGAATAAAGCCGGTATCCAGCTGCGCAGCGGCAAAGGCTGGATGGGCCAGCACGCGGGTGAGAAACGCCAGATTGGTGCGAACCCCGCCTACGCAGGTTTCCTTGAGCATGGCCAGCAGGCGCAAGCGCGCCTCTTCGCGGTTTTCGCCCCAGGCGATCAGTTTGCCGAGCATCGGGTCATAGAAGGGCGAGACTTCATCGCCTTCACTGACGCCGCTGTCTACCCGGCGGCCTTGGCCAGGCGCGGCTTCGCGGTACAGCTTTAGCGTGCCGGTGGCGGGGAGAAAGTCGTTATCGGGATCTTCCGCATACAGGCGCACCTCGATGGCGTGGCCGATTAGCGGCACCTGTTCCTGGGTCAGCGGCAGAGGCTCGCCACGGGCCACGCGAATCTGCCAGGCCACCAGATCCAGGCCGGTAATCAGCTCGGTTACCGGGTGCTCCACCTGCAGGCGCGTGTTCATCTCCATAAAGAAGAAGTCGCCGCGCTCATCCAGGAGAAATTCCACGGTGCCGGCCCCGACATAACCGATGGCTTGCGCCGCCTTGACCGCCGCCTCGCCCATGGCGCGACGCAGCTCCGCTGACAGCCCTGGAGCCGGGGCTTCTTCGACCACCTTCTGATGGCGACGCTGGATCGAGCAGTCGCGCTCATTCAGGTACAGGCAGTTGCCGTGCTGGTCGGCAAACACCTGGATTTCCACATGGCGCGGCTTGAGTACGTATTTTTCCACCAGCATGCGCGAGTCGCCGAACGACGACTGCGCCTCGCGCTGGGCGCTGGCCAGGGCTTCGGCCAGTTCGCTTTCGCGCTCTACCACCTTCATGCCCTTGCCACCGCCGCCGGCCGCGGCCTTGAGCAGCACCGGGTAGCCGATTGCGTTCGAGGCCGTGCGGAAGGTTTGCATATCCTGCGCTGCGCCGTGATAACCCGGCACCAGTGGCACGCCAGCGGTTTCCATCAGCGCCTTGGCGGCGGACTTGCTGCCCATGGCGTCAATGGCGCTGGCGGGCGGGCCGAGGAAGATCAGGCCCGCGGCTTCGATGGCGCGGGCAAAGCCGGCGTTTTCCGAGAGAAAGCCATAACCGGGGTGAATGGCCTGGGCACCGCTGGCCTTGGCTGCGGCAATCAGCTTGTCCACCAGCAGGTAGCTGTCGGCCGGTTTGGCACCGCCCAGATTGACCGCCTGATCGGCCTCGCGCACATGGCGGGCGTTGGCGTCGATGGCGCTGTGCACCGCCACGGTCTGGATGCCCATGGCCTTGGCCGTGCGCATCACTCGGCAGGCGATTTCGCCACGGTTGGCCACCAGCAGGGTATCGATAGGCTTGAGGCTCATGCTTGTGGCTCCTGCCATGCGGGTTTGCGTTTATCCAGAAAGGCACGCAGACCTTCCTGACCTTCGGGGCTGACGCGGATACGGGCGATAGCGTTTTCCGTGTAGCGGCGCAGCGCCGGGGTCAGCACGCCGCTGCCGACTTCGCGCAGCAGATCCTTGCTCGCCAGCATGGCTTGCGGGCTGTTGAGCAGCAGGTTATCGATCCAGGTGTTTACTGCCTCATCGAGCTGGTCTGCCGGGTAGCATTCGGCAAACAGCCCCAGTTCCTGAGCGCGCTGGCCGCTGAAACGCTCGGCGGTCAGGGCATAGCGCCGTGCAGCGCGTTCGCCGATGGCCTGTACAACAAAGGGGCTGATCACCGCCGGTGCCAGACCGATGCGCACTTCGGACAAGCACAGCTGGGCATCAACGGTGCCGATGGCCATATCGCAGCAGCTGATCAAACCCAGCGCCCCACCAAAGGCCGCGCCTTGCACCACGGCCAGGGTGGGAATCTTCAGTTGATACAGGTTGTGCATCAGCTCGGCCAGTTCGCGCGAATCGGCCAGGTTGGCGGTGTAGTCCAGGGTCGCCGCGTGCTGCATCCAGGCTAGGTCCGCGCCGGCGGAGAAGTGCTTGCCACGGCCGCGCAGCAGCAGGAAGCGCAGGCTTTTGTCGGCCATCACCGCGTCGAGGGCGAGAATCAGCTCGCGGATCATCTCGGCGTTAAAGGCGTTGTTCTTGTCCGCGCGGTTGAGCCAGAGCGTGGCAAAGCCGCGTGGGTCTGTTTGCAGTTCTAGGGTGTTGAAGTCGGTCATGGTCTGTCGCTCTAGAATCCGGGGCAGGGCGCTGCCTTACATGCGGAACACGCCAAAGGTGGTCGGCTCAATCGGCGCGTTAAGGCTGGCGGACAACGCCAGGCCCAAGATGTCGCGGGTTTGCGCCGGGTCGATAACGCCGTCGTCCCACAGGCGGGCGCTGGAGTAGTAGGGGTGACCCTGGCGCTCGTACTGTTCGAGGATCGGCTGCTTGAGCTTGGCTTCATCTTCGGCGGAAAAGTTCTGCCCGGCGCGGGCAGCCTGTTCGTGTTTGACCTGCACCAGCACGCCGGCGGCCTGTTCGGCACCCATTACGCCGATCCGTGCATTCGGCCACATCCACAGGAAGCGCGGGTCGTAGGCGCGGCCACACATGCCGTAGTTACCGGCGCCGAAGCTGCCGCCGATGATCACGGTGAATTTCGGCACCTTGGCGCAGGCCACCGCGTTGACCAGCTTGGCACCGTGCTTGGCGATGCCACCGGCTTCGTACTTCTGCCCGACCATAAAGCCGGTGATGTTCTGCAGGAACAGCAACGGAATGCCGCGCTGGCAGGCCAGTTCGATAAAGTGCGCGCCTTTCTGCGCCGATTCGGCAAACAGGATGCCGTTATTGGCGAGGATCGCTACCGGATAGCCGTGGATATGCGCAAAGCCGCAGACCAGGGTGGTGCCGAACAGCGCCTTGAACTCATCGAACACGCTGCCATCGACGATGCGGGCGATGACTTCACGCACATCGAAGGGCTGCTTGGCATCTGCCGGGATCACCCCGTACAGCTCATCAAAGCTGTACAGCGGATTGATCGGCGTACGGTTATTCAACACGCCGAGCTTGCGCCAGTTGAGGTTGGCAATTGAGCGGCGCGCCAGGGCCAGGGCGTGTTCGTCGTTGTCGGCGTAATGGTCGGCCACACCGCTGGTCTTGCAGTGCACATCGGCGCCGCCAAGGTCTTCGGCGCTGACCACTTCGCCGGTGGCGGCTTTTACCAGCGGCGGGCCGGCGAGGAAGATGGTGGCCTGGTTGCGCACCATGATCGCTTCATCCGCCATGGCTGGCACGTAGGCCCCGCCAGCGGTGCAGGACCCCATCACCACGGCAATCTGTGGGATGCCCATGGCGGACATATTGGCCTGGTTGAAGAAGATCCGCCCGAAGTGCTCGCGATCGGGGAACACCTCATCCTGACGCGGCAGGTTGGCACCGCCGGAGTCCACCAGGTAGATGCACGGCAGGCGATTCTGCTGGGCGATGGTCTGCGCGCGCAGGTGTTTTTTCACTGTCAGCGGGTAGTAGCTGCCGCCTTTCACCGTGGCGTCGTTGGCCACGATCATGCACTCCACACCCTCGACCCGGCCGATACCGGCGACCACGCCGGCGGCGGGCACCTCTTCGCCATACACCTCGTGGGCGGCCAGCTGGCCGATTTCAAGGAAGGGCGAGCCGATATCCAGCAGGCGGTTGATCCGTTCCCGCGGCAGCAGCTTGCCGCGCGAGGTGTGGCGTTCCTGGGCCTTGGCGCCGCCACCTTCGTGAACGCGGGCGAGCAGGGCGCGCAGGTCGTTGACCTGAGCGAGCATCGCCGCACTATTGGCGGCGAACTCCGCTGAGCGGGTGTTGATCTGGGTGTGCAGAATGGCCATGAGAACCTCAAGGCGTAGGGTGGACATGGCGTAGCCTTGTCCACCAATAAAGGGGTGCCCCGGTGGACAAGCCGCGCTGCGGCATGTCCACCCTACAAATACGCAGCGCGCGCGAAACCATCATTTGGTTTCGTTGAACAGCTCGCGGCCGATCAGCATGCGGCGGATTTCACTGGTGCCGGCACCGATCTCGTAGAGCTTGGCGTCGCGCCACAGGCGGCCGGGGGAGTAGTCGTTGATATAGCCGTTGCCGCCGAGGATCTGAATCGCCTCACCGGCAAGCCAGGTGGCTTTTTCTGCGGTGTAGAGAATCACTCCGGCGCAGTCCTTGCGGACCTGGCGGGCGTGACCGGTGCCCAGGGAGTCGAGGTGCTTGCCGACGGCGTAAAGATAGGCGCGGCAGGCTTGCAGGGTGGTGTACATGTCGGCGACCTTGCCCTGGATCAGCTGGAACTCGCCGATGCTCTGGCCGAACTGCTTGCGGTCGTGGATGTAGGGAATCACCACATCCATTGCCGCTTGCATCAGCCCCAGCGGCCCGCCGCTGAGTACCGCACGCTCGTAGTCGAGGCCGCTCATCAGCACCTTGACGCCTTCGCCAACGCCGCCGAGTACGTTCTCTTCCGGCACCTCGACATCCTGAAACACCAACTCGCCGGTGTGTGAGCCACGCATGCCGAGCTTGTCGAGCTTCTGCGCACAGCTGAAGCCTGGCGTGCCTTTTTCAAGAATGAACGCGGTCATGCCCTTGGCGCCGGCGGTCAGATCGGTCTTGGCGTAAACCACCAGCACGTCGCAATCCGGGCCGTTGGTGATCCACATCTTGGTGCCGTTGAGCACGTAGCGGTCGCCGCGTTTGTCGGCACGCAACTTCATCGACACCACATCGGAGCCGGCATTCGGTTCGCTCATGGCCAGGGCGCCGATGTGTTCGCCGCTGACCAGTTTGGGCAGAAACTTGTCTTTCTGCGCGGCGCTGCCGTTGCGGTTGATCTGGTTCACGCACAGGTTGGAGTGGGCACCGTAGGACAGGCCGATGCCGCCCGCCGCGCGCGAGATTTCCTCCATGGCGATCATGTGCGCCAGGTAGCCCATGCCCGAGCCGCCGTACTGCTCGGGAACGGTCATGCCGAGCAGGCCCATATCGCCGAACTTGCGCCACAGGTCCATGGGGAACTGGTCGGTGCGATCTGCGTCTTGCGCGCGCGGGGCAATTTCCTTGGCGGCAAAGCTGGCGACGGAATCACGCAGCATGTCGATGTCTTCGCCAAGGAAGAAATTCAGTCCGGGCAAATTGCTCATGGTCCAGTTCTCCTCAAATGAGTGTCGATTGTTTGGTTCATCACGCCGATAGCCGCAGTGCTGCCTGGCAGCGTTGCTCGGCGGTGTTCAGCTCCAACTGCATGTGCTGGATGTCCACCATCTGTTGTTCGAGTTGTTGCCGGCGCGCGACGATCTTTTCCAGGAGGCGGCTCAACTGCTTGTGATTGCCGCCTGCGGGGTCGTACATGCCGATCAGCTCCTTGCATTCGGCGAGGGAGAAACCAATGCGCTTGCCCCGCAGGATCAACTTCAGGGTGACCCCGTCGCGTACCGAGTAGATACGCTCCTGACCGCGCCGCTGTGGCACCAGCAGCCCCTGCTCCTCGTAGAAACGGATGGTGCGGGTGGTCACCTCCATCTCACGGGCGAGCTCGGAAATGCTGTATGTCCTTGGCATGCTCACGCGCTTATTACCTTTACGTTAACGTTCATCCGCTGCCGTCGATCCAGCACCGCTGTGTTGCCTGGCGGCGCTCGATTCAGCGACCCGCCGACTTGCGGCGGGGCCTTTGATCACAGTTGGGTTGCGTGGATTCGTTCGGCTTTGTCGGCTTTGCTGGCATCGTGGAACTGACCGCCATTGCGCCACTGATCGAGAAGCTGGGCCTGCTGTGCTTGCGCATGCGCCAGATAGCGCTCCTTGACCGGGCCATAGCCGCGGACGCTGTCTGGCAGGCTGGCCAACTGGACCGCGAGGTCGAGGTTGTCCGTGTTGAGGTCCGCCAGCAGTTGGTAGAGCATCTGCTCGTAGCTGCCTAACCACTCACGCTCGACCTTGCGCTCATGGGTGTAGGCGAACGGATCGAGCCAGGTATTGCGCAGTATCTTGAGTTTGGCCAGCAGCTTGAAACCCTTGAGCATCCACGGGCCAAAGCTGCGTTTTGCCGGTTCGACGCCAGGTGCGGCCTTGTTCAGCAGTGGCGGGGCGAGGTGGAAGCGCAGGCTGTAGTCGCCCTCGAAGGTCGCGTCGATCTTCTTGAGGAACTCGCCATTGGTGAACAGGCGCGCCACTTCGTATTCGTCCTTGATAGCCAGCACTTTGAAGTAGTAGCGCGCTACGGCTTCGGTGAGCGGGCCGGGTTGGCCGGCGAGTGCGGTCTCTGCCGTGCGGAACTGTTCGACGCGATCCTGGTAACGCTTGCCGAGGGCGGCGTCGTGGTAATCGGTGAGGTAGCTGACGCGCCGCGCGATGGTTTCTTCCAGGCTCTGCGACAGCTGACGGTCGCGGCTCTCGACCTTGCCGGCGGCGAGCTTGCGCTGCACCCGTGGCAGGTCGACTGCCGCGCGACGGCCCCAGGTGAAGGCCATGCGGTTGAATTCCACGGCGGTGCCGTTGAGCTCGATGGCTTGCAACAGCGCAGCTTCGCCCACCGGCAGCCAGCCTTGTTGGTAGGCAAAACCGAGCATGAAGGTGTTGGTGGCGATGGAGTCGCCCATCAGTGCGGTGGCGATCTGGCTGGCGTCGATAAAGGTGGCCTGCTGCTCGCCGACCGCCTCGTTGATCTGCGCGGACATGCCCCGGGTGCGGAACTGCGGGTCGGGGTGGGCGTGCAGGTCGCCGCTTTCCGCCTGCTGGGCGAAGGTGCGGACGAAGGCGCTGGTGATGCTTTCCTCGCTGTTGATCAGGGCGTGGGTGACTCCCTGGCGCAACTTCGAGAGTGTCTCGCTGTTGGCGCTCACCACCAGGTCGCAGCCCAGCAGAAGGCTGGTTTCGCCCTCGGCGATACGTGGTGCGAACAATTGTTCCTGGCGTGCGGCAATGCGGATGTGCGACCACACCGCGCCGCCTTTCTGCGCCATGCCGGCCATGTCCAGGTTGAGCGCGCCCTTGCCTTCGATAAAGGCCGCCATGCCGAGCAGGGCGCCAATGGTGACCACGCCGGTGCCACCGACACCGGTGACAAGGATGCTGTAAGGCTGATCCAGGTTGAGTGGCGCGGGTTGCGCCAGCTCCCAACGTTCTTCGTTGTTGTCGGCCAGGGCCTTGGGCTTGCGCAGCTTGCCGCCTTCGACGGTGACGAAGCTCGGGCAGAAGCCGGACAGGCAGGTAAAATCCTTATTGCACGACGACTGGTCGATCTCGCGCTTGCGGCCGAACTCGGTTTCCACTGCGACCACTGACATGCAGTTGGATTTGCTGCTGCAATCGCCGCAGCCTTCGCACACCGCTTCGTTGATCACCACCCGGCGCGCCGGATCGGGGAATTTGCCGCGCTTGCGCCGGCGGCGCTTTTCGGCGGCGCAGGTCTGGTCGTAAATCAGCGCCGAAACACCGGGGAATTCGCGCAGCTCTTTCTGCAGCTCATCCATCTGCTCGCGGCCGTAGACCGGTACATCATCGGCCAGGTCCTTGATGTCCTGGTACTTGTCCGGGTCGTCACTGACCACGAGGATGCGCTGCACGCCTTCGGCGGCGAGCTGGCGGCTGATCTGCGCCACGCTGAGGCTGCCGTCCACGGGCTGGCCGCCGGTCATGGCCACGGCGTCGTTATAGAGAATCTTGTAGGTGATGCGTGCCTTGGCCGCGACCGCTGCGCGAATCGCTAGCAGGCCGGAATGGAAGTAGGTGCCGTCGCCGAGGTTGGCGAACACGTGCTGGGTCTCGGTGAACGGCGCCTGGCCGATCCAGGCCACGCCTTCGCCGCCCATCTGGCTGAAGGTCTGGGTTTGTGGGTAGATCCAGGCGGCCATGTAGTGGCAGCCGATGCCAGCCAGTGCGCGGCTGCCTTCGGGGACCTTGGTCGAGGTGTTGTGCGGGCAACCTGAGCAGTAGTGCGGCACCCGATCCATCAGGTTATTGAAGTTATCCTTGCTGGCCAACTGCGCGTCGAGTACCGCCAGGATGACCTGCAATGGGCCGCTCTGGTGCAGGCGCAGAATGCGCCGGGCCAGGGCGCGGGCAATCTGTGCCGGGGTCAGCTCGCCGATCGCCGGCAACAGCCAGCCGGTGTGCGGCAGGCTCCACTCGCCCTTGTCGTCGAACTTGCCGACGATGCGCGGACGCACATCCTCGCGCCAGTTGTAGAGCTCTTCCTTAAGCTGGTATTCGATCAGGTGGCGTTTTTCTTCGACCACCACGACTTCTTCCAGGCCGTCGGCGAACTGACGCACGCCCTCGGCCTCCAGCGGCCAGATCATGCCGACCTTGTACACGCGCAGGCCAATCTGCTGCGCCAGCGCGTCGTCGATGCCGAGAATTTTCAGGGCTTGGCACACGTCCAGGTAAGACTTGCCGGACGTGATGATGCCGATACGCGCCTTGGGCGAGTCGAGCACGATGCGGTCGAGGCGGTTGACCTTGGCATACGCCAGTGCGGCATACAGCTTGTGTTCCAGCAGGCGCTGCTCCTGAGCCAGGGGCGGGTCCGGCCAGCGGATATTCAGGCCACCTTCGGGCAGGGCGAAGTCGGGGATCACCGGCTGTACCCGTTGCGGGTCGACATCGACGATGGCCGCGCTTTCCACGGTGTCGGCCACTGCCTTGAGTGCTACCCAGCAACCGGAGTAGCGCGACATGGCCCAGCCATGCATGCCGTAGTCGAGGTATTCCTGTACGCCGGACGGCGCCAACACCGGCATCATCACTGCCTTGAAGATGTGCTCGGTCTGATGCGGCAGCGAGGAGGAGCGGGCGCCATGGTCGTCGCCAGCAATCGCCAAAACGCCGCCGAACTTCGAGGTACCGGCGGCATTGGCATGGCGGAACACATCGCCGCAGCGATCCACGCCTGGGCCCTTGCCGTACCACATGCCGAATACGCCGTCGTACTTGGCGCCTTCGAAGATGTTGACTTGCTGGGTGCCCCACAGCGAGGTGGCGGCGAGGTCTTCGTTGACCCCAGGATGAAAGACTGTGTGGTTCTGCTTGAGGTGGTCGCGGGCTTTCCACAGCGCCTGGTCGAGCGTGCCCAGGGGCGAGCCGCGGTAACCGGAAATGAAACCTGCGGTATTCAGGCCATTGGCCAGATCGCGCTGGCGCTGCATTAGGGGCAGGCGCACCAGCGCCTGGATGCCGGTTAGCAATACTTTTCCGCTTTGCTGAACGTACTTGTCGTCCAGTGAGGGAGACGTGCTCATGGCTAACCTCCAGTCTTATTCTTATCGATGCAGCCAGCCGTGGCGGAGCTGCGTATAGATTTGAACAGATTATTGGTTAGTGTTTAATTATCTTAAAGTGATAAAAACTGGTTTTAGGTATTTGATAAACAGATACCTGCTGCGGTGAATTGCGGCTGCGCGGTGCCTTCCGCTCTGTAACCGAACGTCGCGAAAGGTACGCCAGGCAGTGACAGTGCATTTCGGCGATAGCGTTGTGCATTTCATCGATAGTCTGATTCGTTGTCTCTTCTCTTGCTCTTCCGTCTACTCATTCCACGTCTCCGCCATGGGGACGGCGCATCCGCAGCGAATAAAAATAATGAGTGTGATGGAGGTTTTCCGATGTCGAGTGCCAACCTGATAGCGACCCGTCTGGCGATTGGCGTGGCAATCGCCTTGGCCTGTAGCGGTCAACTGCAGGCGAAGGAGTTCGCGACAGCGAATCCAGATTTGAATCTGCGCTGGGACAATACGCTACGTTACAACCTGGGGGTGCGTGCCGAGGAGCGCGAGCGGGCGCTGGCCAACAATGCCACCTACGATGAGTCCGATTCCAAGTTCGACCGCGGCGATGTGGTCACCAACCGCATCGATTTGATGAGCGAGTTCGAACTGGCCTACCAGCAATACCATGGCTTTCGCATCAGCGGCGCGGCCTGGTATGACCAGGCGTATGCCGATAGCGATGTCGAGACCGCCGCCGGCAATGTCTATTATCCCGGTGCTTTTCCCGGCGCGAGCACGCCGAGTTACCGCGATGGTCACTACTCGGCCTTCACCAAGCGCTACCACCGCGGCCCCAGTGGCGAGTTGTTGGATGCATTCGCGTTTACCCGCTTCAACCTTGGTGATACGCCCGTCAGCCTGCGTGCTGGACGGCATACGGTGTACTGGGGCAACGGCCTGCTGATTCCCGGCCATGCGGTTTCCTATTCTCAGGCCCCGCTCGACGGGCGCAAAGCGGTGAGTAACCCCGGCACCGAAACCCGCGAGATCTTCCTACCACTCACCCAGCTATCGGCGCAGGCGCAGATCAGCGATAGGCTGTCGCTGGCCGCGCAGTACTTCCTCGAGTGGGACACCACCCGTGCACCGGAGGGCGGCACCTACCTGGCGTCTGCCGACGTGGCCCTGGAGGGGCCAGATCAGTTGCCGCTGTTTCAGGGGTTTGCCCGCCCGCTGATCGATCCGCTGACCCCGGACAACCGTGGCAATTGGGGCGTGATGGGCACTTACAGCCTGGATTTTCTGCACTCGGATATCGGTCTGTACTACCGCGAATATGATGACTACACGCCCTGGGGCCTACAGGTCGGTGCCGACTTCGCGCGCTACGTCTATGCCGAGAACGTCAAACTCTATGGCCTGAGCTGGGCGGCCGGGCCGGTGCTGGGCGGCGGCTCGTTGGGCGTCGATCTGTCCTACCGCAAGAATGCTTCGCTGATCTCCAGCAATTTCAACGCCGTGGATAACCAGGGCGCACGCGGCGATACCTGGCACATGGTCGTCAACGGTCTGTGGCTGCTACCGCGCACCGCATACTTCGATACCGGCAGCTTCATCGCGGAACTGGCCTACAGCCACGTGCAGAAAGTCACCGAGCATGAGGAGTTGTATCGCGGCGAAGGCTATGGTGGTTGCGCCGCAGGGCAGGACAAGGCCTGGGGCTGCGCGACACGGGATTATGTCGGTGTCGCGTTCAACTTCGCCCCGCAATGGCTGGGGGTGTTCCCCGGCTGGAACATTTCCGCGCCGATGAGCCTCGACTACGGCCTTTCCGGTAATGCGGCCAACGGTGGCGGCAGCGAGGGCAAGTACAGCTACAAGGTCGGCATCAAGGGCACTCTGGACGAGCGCTACGACGTCACCCTGGCTTATATCGGGTATGGCAGCCAGCGCAAATATGCCGACATCGCCGGTGTAGGCAAGACGGTGGTGGGCGGTACCGGCGATATCGGTCTGTCTGACCGCAACTGGCTCTCGCTGACCTTCAGCACCGCGTTCTGATTGATTGCCAAGGCCCGCTGGCGGGCCTCCGGCAACCCACCTTTGACGATAACCCGGTTCGTGCTGCGAATGCTGTGCGGCTTACGCGTGCCTGTTTGTTCGCGTGCGTTATGCATGGTTGCAGGCGATTACCACAACAATGACTGGAGGTCTTCATGACTATAAATACCTGTGCGCTGGGTTTGTTGGCGGTGCTGCTGGCCGGTGCCGCAGTTGCCGATGACCGCACCTCGCCGAGTGACCTTGGCACCACGCTGACCCGCTTCGGCGCCATCGCCGCCGGCAACGCCGATGGCAGCATTCCCGCCTATGACGGCGGCCTCAAGGTTGCCGCCGGGTTGCAACCTAGCGACGGCTTCTGGCCCAACCCCTTTGTCGCTGAAAAGCCGCGCCTGCGCATTGATGCGAGCAACGTCGAACAATACGCCGCGCAGTTGTCCGCCGGGCAGATGAAGCTGATCAAGGACAATCCCCAGAGCTATTTCATGGAGGTTTACCCGACTCATCGCACGGCGGCCTTTCCCGAGGCGTTTCTCGCCGCCACTGAGCGCAACGCCAGCAACCCGGAGTGCAAGTCACTAAACGACGGCCTTTCGATCAGTGAAGCCTGCCGCGGCGGCCTACCGTTCCCGCTGCCCAAGGACGGCCAGCAGGTGATGTGGAACTACATCCTCAACTACCAGGGGATCAATGGTTGGGACTGGAACCACAGCGCCTATGTGGTCAATCAGGGCCACGCCACATTAACCAACACCAACCGCGCCACCGGCGAGAAGCCCTACTACCAGCTTGATGTTCCCGGGCGTGACCCGCGCATGGCCCAGCGTATCTGGTCGCGCATCATCGCTCCGGCACGCACCGCCGGGCAGGCATCCGGTTACTGGGATTACCTCGATCCGGTGGCTAATGCACGTTCCGCCTGGAGCTATTCAACCGGCCAGCGGCGCGTGCGCAAGGCCCCGGAGTTCGCCTACGACACCCCCAACTCGGCTTTTGGTGGAGTGGCCTTTTACGACGAAATCTTCCTGTTCTCCGGAAAGATGGACCGCTTCGACTGGAAGCTGCTGGGGAAGAAGGAAATGCTGATTCCCTACAGCAATTACGACCTGAAATGGAAATGCGACATGGCCACCAAATTGATGGAGAAACACATCAATCCGGCCTGCGAACGTTGGGAGCTGCACCGCGTCTGGGTGGTCGAGGCGACCCGCAAGGACGGTGTGCGTCACGCGCAAAAATCCCGCCGCTACTACATCGACGAAGACACCTACGGTGCTGCGTTGTACGACGCCTGGGACGACAGCGGGGCGATGTTCCGCAGCGGCGCGCAGTACAACATCCAGGCCTATGGCATCCCCAATAATCCGCAAAACGATGCCTATTCGCTGTACGACTTCACCCGTAACCAGTACGGCATGTTCGGCAACGGCCCGACTCGCTATCGCCAGGCTCCGGTGGCCGAGCGCGAAGCCAATCCGCAGACCATCGCCAGCGGTCAGACCCGCTGACACCCGTGATTGAGCTGGGCGCAGTGCGCTGCGCCCGAACCTTGCTGCAACAGGAGAGCGTCTATGCAACGACTTCAAGGAAAGGTGGCGCTGATCACCGGTGCCGCCAGCGGCATCGGCCGTGCCTCCGCGCAGATGTTTGCCGCTCAGGGCGCGCACGTGGTGGTCACCGACCTCTACGGTGATGCGGCGCAGCGGGTGGCACAGGCGATTGTCGACAGTGGTGGCAGTGCCATCGGGCTAAAGGTCGATGTTGGCGTCGAGGACGATCTGCAACGGATGATCGACAGCAGCTTGCAGGCCTTCGGCCGGATCGATGTGCTATTCAACAATGCCGTGAGCAAGAACCCGGAAACCGCGCGCGACGTGGATTTCCTCAATTTCAATCAGGCGCTGTTCCACACCAACATGCGGGTCAATGTGCTCGGCGGCGTGCTGGCCTGCCAGTACGCCTTGCCGCACATGCTGGCGCAGGGCGAGGGGTCGATCATCTTCACCTCTTCGACCAGCTCGATCGCCGGGGAGGTGGCGCAGTTCAGCTATGGCGCCTCGAAGGCGGCGCTGAACTGGTACGTGCAGAGTATCGCCGCGACTTTCGGCAAGCGCGGTGTGCGCTGCAACGCGATCTTGCCCGGGGTCATCCGTACCGCGGCGCTGGAAGGCTGGGCCAATGCGCAGATGACCCAGGCCTTTCTCGATATCCAAAACGTGCCACGTCTCGGCGAACCGGAGGATATTGCCGCCATGGCGCTGTTTCTCGCTTCCGACGAGTCGCGCTACGTCAATGGCGCGCTGCTGCGGGTCGATGGCGGCATGAGCTGCGCGACCCCCATGGTGCCAGTGGTGCGGGCCTACCTCTGAGGCTCACGCGAAGTCCGAACATTCCATCAACGAAGCGGGATTCCCTCATGGGTATACGACAAGAAAGTTTCATCCGTGAATTTTGTGACGCCTGGGGCGACGGCACCCTGGAGTCACGTCCGCAGGTCGACAAGATCATTGCCATGATGGCCGAGGACGCCGTCTGGCAATTGTGGGTGCCGGGCGGTCTGGTCATCCGCGGCCGCGCCGCGCTGAGGCAGGAGATCGAGCGGCAGATGACCTACGTGACGCAGAACAAATGCACGATCCGGCACATGGTGTCCTCGGACAACGTGGTGATGACCGAGCGCGACGATTATGCGGTGTCCAGCGGCAAGCCGATGCCGCATTCGATGGTGGCGGTTTATGAACTGGATGAGCACGGGCTGATCAAGGCGTGGCGCGAATACCTGGATACCGCGGACCTGGCGAAGAAAAAGGGCGTACCGCTCGAACAGGTCGGTGGCCCCAGCCTGAGCCAGGCCATGGGCTGAAGACACGCCGCGTGGCCGATGTGTAATCCAGACAACCTTGGGGATAAATCCAGATGCAAATGTTAGACGAGCAAGTCGGTGCGAACGCGCTGATCGAACAGAAATTACGCACCTTCGTAGAGCAGCTTGTCGGCGGCAAGGTCACCGGCATGCAGCGCTTATTGCGTTGGCGGCCGGCGTGGAACCTTGAGCTTGAGCGCGACGGTGAAACCCTGCAGCTGCATCTTCGGGGCGAGCGGGGAGGCGATGTTAGCCCGTTTCCGGACCTGCGGCGCGAAGCGGATATCCTCAGCCTGCTGGGCCAGCAGGGTATCCCGGTTCCGCATATCTACGGCTACTGCGAGGACCCACCGGCCATCGTCATGGCGTTGGTTGCTGGCACGCGTGACGTCGCTGCCGCAGCCAATGCGCAAGAGCGACGTTCGGTCGCCCGCCAGTATGTGCGGGCGATGGCGGCCATGCATCAGCTGCCGCTCGAGCCTTTCGTCGCGCAGGGCATCGCGCTACCGCAAGGCGCCGATGCGATCACCCTGGCCGGGCTTGAGGCCTATTACCCACTGTACGTCCGCAACAAGACCAAGCCGCAACCCCTGGCCGAATTCGCCCTGGGCTGGCTGCGCCGCAACGTGCCGCAGCACCGTATCAAGCCTGCGTTCGTGCAGTACGACTCCGGTCAGTATCTGTTCGAAAATGGCCAGGTCAACGCACTCTATGATTTTGAATTCGCGATGATCGGCGACCCGCTGGCGGACCTTGCGTCGGCGCGCATGCGCGACAACTACGAACCGCTGGGGGAGCGTTTCAGCGATCTGTACCGCTACTACCAGGAAGTCACCGGCGAGGCCGCCGATGCCGACGTGGTGCGCTACCACACGGTGCTGTTTTCCACCGTCAGCACTATGCAGTTCTCTGCGACCGTCGCCACGCCGCAGCCGGGCGACCCACACGACACCTATATCGAGTTCGATATTGCCCTGCGCCGCGTGGTGGTGCATGCCTTGGCGGAGGCGATGGGTATCGCCATCGAAACACCGCAGTTGCCGATCGTGAGCGCTGGGCCGAACGCGCAATTGCTGATGATGCTGGCGGATGCCGTCGAGCAGATTGAGGTGAGCAGCGACTTCCAGAAATCCAAGCGCACTGCCGCAGGCAAAATTGTGGAGTACCTGAGCAAGGCCGACGCCATGGCGCTGCACCTACAGCACGTGGAGCAGAGCGACGTGGAGAAGCTGTTGGGGCTGCGTTTCGATGAGTACGGGCAAATCGATGAGGCGTTGGAGGCCTTCGTCAAATCGGCCGGCGCGGAGTACGACGAGCGCCTGCTGCGCCTGTTCATGGCGCAGATCGAGCGGCGTGTATTGGTTTACGGCGCCACGGCAATCGGTGGCTCGGCGAGCCATATCGACCTGCCGCCCATCGAGCCGCAGTGACGGTTCGCTTCACCCATTTGGCCATAGGCCTGGAGTCGATGATGTCGGAGCATGCCAAGCAAGCCAGTGAGGCACTGGCGTTCAAACATAAATATGGGCCTTGGGCGGTGATCGCCGGGGCCTCGCACGGGGTCGGCGCGGCGTTTGCCCAGCAGTTGGCCGCGCACGGTCTCAACTGCGTGTTGGTGGCGCGCCGCGCGGACGCCTTGGCCACGCTGCAGCAACAGTTGGTGACGCGCTACGGGATTGAAGTCGTGACGCTCAGCCTGGACCTGTCGCATGCCGATGCGACGACTCGCTTGGTCGCCGCCGTGGCGGAGCGCGAAATCGGTCTGTTGATCTACAACGCCGGTGGCGATCCTTATATCACCCGGTTCCTTGATACCTCGGCGGTCGATTGGAGCGCGTTGTTGCGCCTCAACACCCAGACCGTGATGGAGTGCTGCCATGCCTTTGGCGGGCGAATGCTCGAACGTCGGCGCGGTGGGCTGATTCTGGTTGGCTCGCAAGCCGCTTTGGGAGGTGTGCGCAAGCTGGCGATGTATTCCGCGACCAAGGCCTTCGCGATGAATCTCGGCGAGTCGCTGTGGGCCGAGTGGAAGGAGCGCGGCATCGATGTGCTGAACCTGCTCATCGGCACGGTGGACACCCCAACGATGCGCGAGGCGATGGTCAAACTGAACATTCCCGATGCGCTGAGCATGCCGCTGGCCAAGGCCGAAGACATCGTTGCCGTTGCGCTGCGCGAGCTTGCCAATGGGCCGACGCTGATCCATCCCGAGGATGTCGTCGCCAGCGACCCACAGGCTAAGCCTGGCCTCGCCCGCCATCGGCATGTGCTGAAGAAAAGCGCCGAAGCGGCGCTGTTCATCGGTGCTGACTGAGTGGCGCGACCGTCGGTGCTGGCGGTCGCTGCGAGGCAGTCGATTCTTCTCCCGAGACGAGTATTGTTCATGAAAAACTTCAACAACATGGAGTTCAAACGCGGCTGGCGCGTGTTGATTCTGGCGATTGTCGGCGTTGCCACCAGTTCCAGTTCGCTGCTGCTGTACAGCTTCAGTTCGATGATCATCCCGCTCGAGCAGGCGATGGGCTGGGGCCGTAGCGAATTACAGGCGGCCATCACGGCCTTGTCCCTGGGCACGATCGTGGCTTCGCAGTTGGCCGGCTGGCTCAACCTGCGTTATGGCCTGCGGGCCGTCACCTTGGTCTCACTGGTCACCCTGTCGCTCAGCCTGTACCTGCTTACGCATATGGGCGGCTCGATCTGGAGCCTGTACCTGGGGTTTTTTCTGGTGCCGCTGGCGGGCCTGGGTACTTTGCAGATCACCTGGTCGCATTTGGTCAACCTGTGGTTCGAGGAAAACCGTGGCTTTGCCCTGGCGATCATTCT
Source organism: Pseudomonas sp. UBA2684 (assembly GCA_002354655.1). Taxonomy (GTDB): domain Bacteria; phylum Pseudomonadota; class Gammaproteobacteria; order Pseudomonadales; family Pseudomonadaceae; genus Aquipseudomonas. Next base: position 284,928 of record DELY01000044.1, on the reverse strand, counting down.
CAGCGGCTCGGGCCTGGCGGCTATCGCTTTGCCACTGCTCACCACCTGGTCGATCAGCCGTTGGAACTGGCAGGCGGGATTTTTCGCCCTCGGCCTGTTGCCAGTGATCTTCGCCTTGCCGCTGGCCCTGCGCTGGTTGCTGCCGGTGGTGCCGGTGGGCCGTGCGGCGGCGCCAATGAGTAACGACGTGAGTCGTTTGCCGGGGATCGTGTTGAAAGAGGCCCTACGCTCTTGGCGCTTCTGGATCTGCAACCTGTCGATGACCCTGGTGGTGGCCTGCGTGGTCGGCATGGTCACCAACATCGTGCCCTTGTTGCAGGATCGCGGGCTGACGGCCACGCAGGCCAGCCAGGTGTTCAGCACCTTTGGCATCTCGCTGATCCTTGGACGGCTGGTGGTGGGGTATCTGATCGATCGGTTGTGGGCCCCGGGCGTTGCCGCGCTGGCCTTGCTGATGCCGGCTTTCGCCTGCCTGATATTTGCCTTTGCGGAAAACAACCTGCTGCTATTCACCCTTGCCACGATGCTGGTAGGGATTGGCGCCGGTGCGGAATTCGATATCGCGGCCTTTCTGATCGCCCGCTATTTCGGCATGCGTGACTATGGTCGCTTGTTTGGCGCGCATTTGGGCCTGATCACCGCAGGTGCCGCCACGGCGCCTTTGTTGTTCGGCGCGTTGTTCAGCATGACTGACAGCTATTCGGGTCTGCTCGGTTTCAGTTTCGTCTGTTTTGTGGTCGGGCCGCTGTTGCTGTTGACGCTGGGTGGTTACCCGGTGTTCAAGCGCGAGGCGCTCCCTGCGTATTGATTTGTGCCACATGATATTGAACAAATATTAAATAAGTGTTCCATTATGTAGTGCCCAGATGGGGTCCCATAACAAAACTTCCAAGGAGACTTTCTATGCGTGCTGCTGTGATTTCCGAGCGCAATGCCCTGCCGGTAGTCGGTGAATTTCGTGAGCCAGAGCCGCAGGACGGGGCTGTTCTGATTGATGTCGATACGGCCGGGTTGGGTGGCTGGGATGTCCTGGGGGCCTATCGCCTCGGCGTGGAATACCCCTGCGTCATTCGTGGTGAGGGCGTCGGCCGCGCCGAAGACGGGCGTCGGGTGTACTTCGGCGAGCGCTCGGTGCTGCCGTTCGGCGCCTGGGCAGAACGCACCTTGGTGCCGGCTGCAGAAGTCTGGAATGTGCCTGACGATGTCGACGATAAGACTGCCATCAGCATGGGTATCGCCGGCACCGGTGCCATCGTGCCGCTGGAGAATGCCAAGATCCAGAAGGGTGAGAAGGTGCTGATCCTCGGCGCCACCGGCACCCTCGGGCAGATCGCTTTGCAACTGGCCCGCCACATGGGCGCTGGTAAGGTGGTGGGGGCGGCGCGTTCCGAAGAAGCATTGCTGCGCCTGAAATCGCGAGGCATTGCCGATGACGTGGTGCGCCTGGGTGGCGACGACGATGTCGCGGCACTGAAAGAGGCTGCCGGTGGTGGTTTCGATGTGGTTCTGGATCTGGTCTGCGGCCAGCCGATGCTCACCTCACTGAAGGCGACCAACTGGGGCGCGCGGATTCTGACCGTCGGTACCGGGGCTGGGCGCCAGCTCAATCTCGATATCGCCGACCTGCTGTTCCGTTCGCTGTCCTGCATCGGTACTGGCCAGCGCCCGCCCGCCGACCGCGAGCAGATATGGCTGCGCTTGCTGAAAATTGCCAAGGAGCAGGAGATCCTGATCGACTACGCCGATTACACCCTGGACCAGGCCGCCGAGGCGTGGGCAGCGCAAGTGTCTGGCCCGCACGCCAAGATCACCGCGCGTATCCGCGGCTGAAGCTGAGCTCGCGTTTGGCATAAGCGCTCAGCCTATTGCCCTGCCCCGCGGAAGGGGCATGGGCGGCATTGATAAAGGGTGATCAACTCTTCTATCCCTTTTTTGAGTGGCCTTGTGCCGACATTTCTCATCCTGTCGAATACTGCCGCAGATCATCGGCGCCGACTGCGGAGGGTCCGTTTTTGCTCGTCTGAGCGCCGTTGATACTGCACGCTAAGCACTCACGTCGTGATGGCCGCAGCGGCTTGCAGGCTGCTGTCGGAGCCTGAATAGCCAGGCAAACATATCCAGCTTTCTGTGCGTTGTGGATTGCCCGGCCTGCTCCTACATTTCCCCCTCTGCCCAGGTGCTCCGCTATCCACCGCCACTGCGTTCTGTTGGTCGGTAAATGGGGCACAGGCTGTGGGTCTATTTGTAAGGAAAGCCGCATGAATGTAGCAAGCGTTGTCGATCCCGAGCTGGCCGCCATGGCGCAAGTGCCCGGATTTGAGTTGTCGTTGGAGAACCTGCCGGCGGCACGTGATTATCTGCTGGAAATGCTGGCTGTTCCGGCTCAGGCGCTGTCATCTGCGGCTGTCGCGGTCGAAGAGCGGCATATCCCAGGTGAGGGCTCTGCACCCGCAGTGCGGGTGATTATCTACAGGCCGGTCTCAGCTGCATTGGCCACCCCCGCGATACTGGAAATTCATGGCGGTGGCTTTGTCATGGGCGTACCGGAGCAGAGTGATGGGCACAATCTCCAGTTAGCCGAAACCCTGGGCTGTGTCGTGGTGGCGGTGAATTACCGGCTCGCGCCTGAAGCGAGCGGCATGGCCGCTGTCGACGATTGCTACACGGTGCTGCGCTGGCTTTACCGCGACTCGGCAACTATTGGCGTCGATCCGCAGCGCATTGCGGTGCTGGGCGACAGCGCTGGCGGTGGGATTGCAGCGGGTTTGGTGTTGCTGGCACGGGATCGCGGCGAGGTGCCTATCGCTTGTCAGGTGTTGACGTACCCCATGCTGGATGACCGCACCGGGTCAACCGTCGATCCGGGTGATTACAGTGGCGAATTCAGCTGGCCACGGGGCCGCGCATTTATTGGATGCTGCAATGCCTTGACCCTGCGGCGGCCTGCCGGCAGATCAGCCAGCGGCAGGCCATGTGCCGTTGTTCATCAGGCTATCGAATGCTTCGGTCATTTCTTTGGCCGAGCTAGGGTAGTCATGGCGTACCCACCAGAGCCATAACCCAATCAGGGCACCGACAAAGCAACGTACCACCACCTCGCCGCGCAAGCCCTGTGAGTCGTAGAGGCCTTGCTTCTGATAATGCTCGCGCACCTGGATGATCAAGATGTTTTCCAGGTGGGCAAGAATGACGCCCTGCGATGGGCTGCTGAAAAACGAGGTGGTCAGCTCGGCGTGTCGCTCGGTGGCGGCGAACAGCCAGCTTGAGACATCCAGCAGCACCCGTCTGTCGCCGGATACTTCGCAGACCTTGGTGGGAGGCACACCGATGCTTTCGTAACCGGCGACCAGCAGGTCTTCCTTGTCGCGAAAGTGTGCATAAAAAGTGGAGCGGGCCACCCCGGTGCGTTCCAGTAACTCCTGCACCGTGATATCGCGATAGTCCTTCTCCAGCGCGAGCCGGTACATGGTGTCGAGCAGCAGTTCGCGGGTGCGCTGCGAGCGCAGTGCATGGCGGTTGCCGACCATGTCCGCGTGAGGCGCGTCCAGGTGGACAGGGTTTCGCTGCTTCATCCTGTACCTCTGCAAGGCTTTCTTATTGGAGTCATGGCGCCATGCGCACGGGCGCGATATAGCGGTGATGGAGGCAGCCTGGCACAGGCTTCGTCTGCTAGGCAAGGCAATGCGTGTAGATGGAAATTCTAATATTGAAAGCGGACGGTTTTTAAATTCTGTCTGTTGTGGGTTTTTAGGCCGAGACCTACCGTGCTCTCCGTCCATTAGAGACGACCGGAGAACAATAAAAATGACCACCGAACATGCTGTGCCTGCGCATATTCCGCCGCATCTGATTCGCAATTTCGATCTATGGGCCGAGCTCACCGCTCAAGGTGAAAACGCCTACGCCTGGGCTGCCAAATTGCACCAGAGCATGCCGCCGATTTTCTGGGTGCCGAGTCTGGGCTTTCTTCCAGGCACCTGGATTCCGCGCCGTTCAGCAGACTTACGGCGCATCCTGCAGGACCCGCAGACGTTCAGCAGCGTTGGCCTGACGCCATATCCGAGGCTGCTTGGTGAAAGCTGGCGGCTGGCGCCGCTGGAAGTCGACCCACCGGAGCATGCCAAATATCGCGCCTTGCTCAACCCGTTGTTCACACCGAAGAAGGTCGATGCGCTGGAGCAAGACATCCGCGAACTGGCCACCCAGTTGATTGGCCAGATCGCGCAGAGCGGACGCTGCGACTTCAACCAAGATTTCGCCAAACCCTTTCCGACCCTGATCTTCCTCAAGCTGATGGGCTGGCCACTGGCCGACCAGCCGCTGTTCCAGCATTGGACGCAGACGCTGATCAAGAGCGTCGACCCCCAGGTGGTCACGGAAAATGCGCAGGCTATCACCGGCTGGATTCGTGCGCACATCGCCGAGTGCCGGAAGAATCCGGGCGACGACTTCACCAGTTATCTACTGGCCAGCGAGATCGACGGGCGCCCGCTGACCGACGACGAAATGCTGGGTATCAACTTCCTGATCTTCATCGGTGGGTTGGATACCGTGACCTCCAGTATTGGTCTGTTTTTCCGCCACCTGGCGCGTAACCCCGAGCAGCAGGCGCAGCTACGCGTCAAGCCGGAGCTGATCCCTGACGCGGTGGAGGAACTGCTGCGCGCGTATTTCATCGTCAATATGCGCCGTACCGTGACCTGCGATGTGCAGATCGGCGAGGCGACGATGAAGAAGGGCGACATCGTGCTGATCAGCACCGAGCTGGCCAACCTCGACCCCGAGGTATTCGATGCCGCCGACCAGGTCGACTTCCTGCGCAGCGCCGGTCATGCGCCGCACATGGCGTTTTCCTACGGCGTGCACCGCTGTGTTGGCTCGCACCTGGCGCGCCGCGAATTGCGTATCGCCCTGGAACTGTGGCTGCAACTGATGCCGCCATTTCGCATCGCCGCAGACACCCAGCCGCGTTTCAACGCCTATGGCGTGTTCGGCATGGAAGACCTGCACCTGGAATGGGACCTGCCCAGTGCAACCGCTCATGCGCACGCTGTCCAGGCCCAGCAGGTGAGCCCATGAAGATCATCGTCGACAGCTTGGCCTGCGCCGGTCATGCGCGCTGCCATCACGTGGCGCCCGGGCTGTATGAGCTGGATGACAACGGTTACATCGCCACCTGCGGTTTTGTGGTCGCGGCGGGGCAGGAAGGGCTTGCCCTGCGCGGAGCCCGAGCCTGCCCGGAACGAATCATTCAGGTATCGACGAGCCCAGCACCGGCTGAGTTAGCTGTTACCGGCATAACGCATGCGCCATGCATGCGTAGTGCATGCCCCCGTACAAACGTGACCTTATTCGGCAATCCAGAAGAAAAAGAGATGTTATGAGCCAAACCTACGACTACATCATTATCGGGGCCGGGTCTGCCGGTTGCGTACTGGCCAACCGACTTTCCGCTGACCCCGAGGTGTCGGTGCTGCTGCTCGAGAGCGGGCCGGATCACACCAGCCCACTGATCGCGATGCCGCGCGGTATCGGCAAACTACTCAGCGCCGGCAACCCGCATGTGTGGAATTACCAGGCCGCGCGTGGCGAAGGCATGGCCAATGAACTATGGCTCAAGGGCAAAACCATTGGGGGCTCCAGTTCGGTCAACGGCATGGTCTACGTCCGCGGCGCACCGGCCGACTACGATGCGTGGGAAGCCCAGGGATGTACCGGCTGGGGCTGGAAAGACATGGGTCGGCAATTCGTCGCCCTGGAGGATCACCAGCTTGGTGCGGCGCAATGGCGCGGTGTTGGTGGCCCGCTCAAGGTCAGCGTGCACCCGGCGGGCGATCCGCTGTGCGAGGCGATCATCAGCGCTGCGGGCGAGGTGGGCGCCGCCCGCGTTGCCGATACCAACCATGTCGATGCGGTCAGCCACGGCGGGTTCGGTTATCAGCCGCAAACCACTTGGAACGGCCAGCGTTTCAGCGCGGCCAAGGCATTTCTCGACCCGGTGCGCGGTCGTGCCAACCTGACGGTGATGACCGGCACCGACGTGCAGCGCATCGAGTTTCGCCAGCGCCGTGCGGTTGCTGTGCACGCCCAGCGCGCATCCGCCCCGTTGCGCTTCGGCGTGCGCCGCGAGGTGCTGTTGTGTGCGGGGGCCATCGAGTCGCCGAAATTGCTACAACTGTCTGGCGTTGGCCCGGCCGAGTTACTTAAGCAGCATGGCATCGCCCTGGTGTGCGATGCACCGGACGTGGGCCGCAACCTGCGCGAACACGTGTACATGGCCATGCAGTACCGGGTCACCCGCGGCAGCCTGAATCATTGCTTTGCCGGCGTGGGCTTGCTGCGTTCGGTCATCCAGTACTTCCTGCGCAAGAAAGGTCCGATGACGCACGCGGCGCATGAGGCCGGCGGTTTCGTGAAAACCCGTCCCGAGTTGGAGCGCCCGGATGCGCAGATTGGCGTCAGCCTGTTTTCCATGGACGGCGACGGCAACCAGGTGATGATCGACAAGCAGCCGGGCCTGACTATCGGCGGCTACTTCCTGCGCCCGCAAAGCCAGGGCGAGATCCGCATTCAGTCGGCTGATCCGGCCATGCCGCCGCAGATCGTCGCCAACTACCTGAGTGCTGAAGTCGACCGCAGTTCGGCCATCTCGCTGTTCCGTTGGTTCCGCCGTCTGGCCGCGGAGCCGGCGCTTAAACCGTTCATCGTGCATGAGCTGACGCCTGGTCCGCAGGTGGAAAGTGATGAGGAGATCCTTGCCGCCTTCCGCCGCTACGGGCAGACCGCCTATCACGTCTCCGGCACCTGCCGCATGGGCACCGACCGCGATGCGGTACTCGATCCGCAACTCAACGTGCGCGGGGTCGAGGGCATTCGTGTGGTCGATACCTCGGTCATGCCCTGCCTGATTTCGGGCAACACCAATGCGCCGGCCATGGCGATTGCCATGCGCGCCGCGGAAATCATCACTGGGAAAGTCGCAGGAGCGGTAGGCGCATGAGTATTCCATTTACCCACCTGACTAAACTCTATATCGACGGTGCCTGGGTGGCGGCCGACGGTGCCAGCGAGGCCGTGCTCAACCCGGCCAGCGAAGCGGTGATCGGCCATGCGCCGGTCGGCGATAGCGTCAGCGCCGATGCCGCCATCGCCGCTGCACGACAAGCGTTCGACAACGGTCCCTGGCCCCGCTTGAGCATGGCCGAACGGGCTGACTACATGCGCCGCATGCACGGTGCACTGGTGGTGCGCCGCGAACAGATCGCCGCACTGATCATCGCCGAGGTTGGCTGCTCACAGGGCGTCACCTACGCCATGCAGGTGGACATGCCGCTGGCCCACGTGCTCACCGCCATCGACCAGTCGCTGCACAACGACGCGCGACAGATTCCGGTGGACGCGACGGTCAATCCGTTCAATCCGGCGGGGCCGATGATTCTCGGCAGCGGCAGTATCGAGCGCGAGCCTATCGGCGTGGTAGCGGGTATCACCGGCTACAACTTTCCGTTTCTGCTCAACCTGGCCAAGGTGTTTCCGGCCCTGCTGGCGGGCAACACGTTGGTGCTTAAACCATCGCCGTTCACGCCGTATTCGGCGCTGTTGTTCGGCCTGATCGCTGAAGAAATCGGCCTGCCCAAGGGCGTGCTGAACATTGTCACGGGCGGGGCCGAGGTCGGTAGTTTGCTGAGCAGCGACCCGCGGGTGGACATGGTGTCTTTTACCGGCTCCGAAGCGGTTGGCGTGAGCATCATGTCCCAGGCAGCCGCCACCCTGAAACGCGTGCACCTGGAGTTGGGCGGCAAGTCCGCGTTGATCGTGCGCCCGGATGCCGATATCCAGGCCACCGCCTTGGGCGCCATCGCCGGGCTGACGGTGAATGCGGGCCAGGGCTGTGCCTTGCTCACGCGCTTCGTGGTGCACAACTCGGTGCGCGAGCAGTTCGTGCAGATCGCCAAGGCCGTGGCCAGCCAGATGAAGATCGGTAACCCAGCCGACCCCAGCGTGGTGATGGGGCCACTGATTCGTGAGTCGCAGCGCGGCAAGGTCGAGCATTTCGTCGCCAGTGGGCGCGATGCTGGGGCGACCCTGGTGTGCGGTGGTGGCCGCCCAGCGGGATTGGCCAAGGGCTTTTTTAGCGACATCACCTTGTTCGATGACGTGCGCAACGACATGAGCATTGCCCAAGAGGAAATCTTCGGCCCGGTCGGCGTGACCATCGGCTTCGACACGGACGAAGAGGCCATCGCCATCGCCAACGACTCGCGCTACGGCCTCAACGGCGGCATCGCCACAGCCGACGCCGCGACCGCCTACCAGATGGCCCGGCGTATCCGCGCCGGCAGCGTCTACCTCAACGGTGGTGGCGGCAAGATGCCCTACGCGCCGATCGGCGGCTACAAACGCTCGGGCATCGGCCGAGAGTTCGGCCCGGATTGGCTGAGGGAGTTCACCGAGGAGAAATCGATCATTTATCCCATCGGGCGCTGACGCGTTTCGATGCGACCTGGTGTGGCCCGTACGCCACGCCATGGGGTTTCGACGCCTGCAATTTCGTCGAGCGCCCATCACGACTGAAAACAAAAACAAGAAGGTGGATTACATGAATGGCATGAGCAAACAAGATCGATGGTGGCTTACCCGGGGCGCCATGACGTTCCTGGCGCTAAGCGGGACGGGGCATGCGATGGGCGCCACCATCGAGATGGCCAACCCGGATATGCGCCTGCGTTGGGACAACACCGTTCGCTACAACCTGGGCATGCGCACGGAGGGGCAGGACAGCCGCATCATGCGTAGCCCCACCTACGACGAGTCCGACGGCAAGTTCGACAAAGGCGATATCGTCACCAATCGCCTCGACCTGCTGAGTGAAATCGACTTTTCCTACCGCCGGGAGTGGGGCGCCCGGCTCAGCGCGGCGGCCTGGTACGACCATGCCTACCGCGATGATCAGGTGCACAGTGCTGTCCCCGGCTATGCCACCAGCTACCACGACAATCGCTACAGTTCGCAAGTGAAGCGCTATGTGCACGGGCCTTCCGGCGAGATTCTGGACGCCTTCGTCTGGCGCAACTTCAGGCTCGGCGAGTCGTTGGTCAACCTGAAGGTGGGGCGCCATACCAACTACTGGGGCGAAGGGCTGTTGTTTGGCAGCCATGCCATTTCCTACTCTCAGGCTCCTACCGATGGGGTCAAGGCGGTGACCAGTCCGGGTATCGAAACCAAGGAGGTGTTCCTGCCTATCGGCCAGGTATCCGCCAAGGCGCAGGTCAGCGAGAGCCTGACGCTCGCTGGGCAGTATTTCTACGAGTGGGATTACACCCGGATTCCCTATGGCGGTACCTACTTCGGTGCGGCGGACCCGTTCTTCGAGGGGCCGGACCGTCTGCCGCTGGCGCCCAACGGTGCAACCTTTCAGCGTGGCTCCTCTCGCCTGGGTCGCGATGCCGCCAACTTTGGCCTGATGGCCAAATACGACGCCCAGGCCATCGAGTCGACCATTGGCCTGTACTACCGCCAGTTCGACGATTACCAACCCTGGCTGGCGCCACAGGTCAACCCGTTGGAAGGCAGTTACCGACTGGTCTACCCGCGTAACGTCAAGCTGGTAGGGCTGAGCTTCTCGCGCATGCTCGATACGGTGTCGGTCGCCGGCGAGCTGTCCTACCGCAAGGGCGGTGCGCTGAATGCCGTGGGCGTGGATCTGCAAGACCACGAAGGGCCGCGCGGCGACTCGATCCATGCCGTGGCCAACGCCATTTATGGGGTGCCTCGCAACTTCATCTCCAATAGCGCCACGCTGCTGGCCGAAGTTGCCTACAGCCACCTGCGCAAGGTCACCGACCACGAAGAACTGTATCTGGGCGAAGGCAGCGCCAACTGCATTGACCCACGCGTTGGTACGCCTGGCTCGGGCGACAAGTCGGACGGCTGCTCGACACGCGACTACCTGGCTGTGGCGCTCAATTACACCCCGCAATACCTGTCGGTGTTGCCGTCCTGGGACATGAGCGTGCCGCTGACCGTCAACTACGGCCTGCATGGCAATGCGGCCACGGCCGGTGGCGGCAACGAGGGTGCGTTGACTTGGTCGGCGGGGGTTCAGCTCACCTATGCGCAGCGTTTCGAGTTCGGTCTGCGTTACGCCGATAGCCGCGCCCAGTCCAAGACCCTGAATGATGGCAGCGTCGGTGGTAACGGAGCGGTGGGTGGCACCGACCGTGGCTGGCTGGCACTCACCTTCAAGACCTCCATCTAACAAATCCAATAACGGAGCCTTCCGATGAGAAATCAAATAGCCCTGGCGTTCGCTTTGATGGGGTTTGCCACATGCAGCCAGGCAGCGGTCAGCGCCGATGAGGCGCAGGAGCTTGGCAAGAGCCTGACGCTCTTCGGTGCCGTGCAGGCCGGCAATGCCGATGGCAGCATTCCGCCCTACGAGGGTGGGCTGCGCACCATCCCGGCTGGACACAAACCCGACAGCGGTTTCTGGGTCGACCCCTTCAAGGATGAGAAACCGCTGTTTCGCATCGACTCAAGCAATGTCGAGCAATACGCCGACAAACTCAGCGCAGGGCAGAAGGCCCTGCTGAAGAAGCATCCGGACAGCTGGTACATGGATATCTACCCGAGCCACCGGACTACGGCCTATCCCCAGGATATTTTGCAGGCGACGGTGCGTAATGCCACCGGCTGCAGCATGCTCAAGGATGGCTTGGCGGTCGATCCCACCTGCCGTGGCGGCTTGCCGTTCCCGATCCCGAAGAATGGCAACGAAGTGATCTGGAACCAGCAGCTGCGTTACAAGATCGGCCCTGGCTTCTCCACCACGAGCTCGTCCAACAGCTGGGTAGTGGACAGCAATGGCAGTGTGACCAAGGCCGCCGAATCCACCACCTTCGAGGAAATGCCGTACTACCAGGTCGGCCAGGCCGACCGCGATCCGGCGATGTACGCACGGGTATGGGCCATGGATACCTACCCCGCGCGTAGCGCCGGGCAACTGATCATCCTCGCCGATTACCTCGACCCGCAGAGCAAACCGCGCCTTGCCTGGAGCTACACCCCCGGCATGCGCCGCATCAAGCTGGCACCTGAGTTCGCCTACGACACCCCGGTGCCGAACCAGGGCGGGGTGAACCTGTTCGACGAGCTACAGATGTTCTCCGGTAGCCAGGACCGTTTCGATTACAAACTGGTCGGCAAGAAGGAAATGTACATTCCCTACAACGCCTACAAGTTCTACTTCGAGTGCGGGCAGGAGGAGCAATTTCTCAAGCACCACGCTAACCCGGTGTGCGAGCGTTGGGAGTTGCATCGCGTATGGGAGGTCGAGGCCACGCTCAAGTCTGGCAAGCGCCATGTCTACAGCAAACGGACCTACTACCTCGATGAAGATACCTTCGGCATCGGCCTGTACGACGCTTGGGATCAGAGCGGCGCGCTGTATCGCTCGCTGTTTCTCAGCGGGGTGCAGATCTACGACAAGACCATCCCCTACAACGTCAAGAACGTCAGCTATGACTTTAACAAAGGCATGTACGCGTTGGTCAACGACGCCCTGAAGGGTGGCTACCGATTCCATGACAAGCCGCACTCGGAGCGCGACATGAGCCCCGAATCGATTGTGTCCCTGGAAACGCAACGTTGATGCGCGTGTAGCAGGCCGCTGTTAGCCCAGTGCTCCGCTCCATGAGTTTTACGGCCCTTACGGGCCGTTTTTTTTGACGGCTTTTAACTCGGTTCAGTTAGCGCAGCGGCTGCCAGGTGAGTGGTTCGCCGTAGGCGCGTTTCAGCCCAAACGCTGGCGACGGAACTCTTCGGGGGTCAGGCCGACTGTTTTGTGGAAGGCCGCGGTAAAGGCCGCGGCATTCTGGAAGCCTGCCCCATACGCCACCTGCTTGATCAGCAGGCGCTGGTCGGCGAGCAAAGCCATGGCTTTCTCCACGCGCGCCTGGGCGACATAGCCACGCAGGGTCTTGCCAGTGGTGTTCTTGAAGTAGAGCGACAGCTTCCTTACCGGTAAGGCACAAACATTCGCCAGGCGGTTCAGGGAAAGGTCTTCCTCGGGGCCGGCTTCCACCAGCTCGTACACCAGCTTTAGCTGTCTGGCGCTAAGTTTGCCAACGACTTCGCTGACCTCCTGGGGGCCGAGAAACTCTCGCCGTAGATCCAAAGCGATGCTGGTCAACAGGCATTCGGTATGCAGCTCGCTGGCGAATCCCGGCGCAGCGACTTCTTCTGCCAGCCGCAGCAACGATGCCTGGAGGTAGAGGCTCTGCAGGTTGAGCATGCTTTCGTTGGCGCGTTCTTCCCAGTTCCAGCGATAAGCCGACAGTGCTCCCAGTGCCGTGGGGTCGAACAGGCAGATGAGTGCTTTCTGTTGGCAGACGCCATGCTTGAGATGAAACTCGGTACCATGAGGAATGAACAACAGCGGGCCAAGTTGCTTGAAGTGGCGCATGCCCTGCCCGGAAAAACGTCCGAGGTTGTATGCGCTGTCGTCGCGGTTGACGTTGTCAGCGGGCAACAGCAGACGTATCAGGCAGCTGTTGCGGATTTCCACCACTGCGGTTCCGGAACAGGACCACCGAGCATGCTCGACACGAATGTCGAAGCCTTTCTTGGATAAAGAGGCTTCAGTCTGAAAGTCGCCGGAATGTTCGGAGGTGTACTCGCTATAGTTGATCGCGTTCATCTTCTACCTTCAGCCGTTCTTATTGTTGGTGCTGAAACTCGGACGGTCGCGAGACCGCTTTAGGGAGCCGGCCACGCCTTTTCCGTGGGGCGGGGATCCGCTCGAAAATTGAGTTTACTCAGCGGCTGCTCGCAGGTAGTTCACAAATACACGTCGCAGGTATTAGAAAAACAAATGGCTAAGGGCAAGGACATTTCGATGCGTCAGCTGCGCTACTTTGTGGCGGCTGCCGACGCGGGGCAGTTTTCCCAGGCGGCACTCAAGGTGCACGTCTCGCAATCGGCGATTACCGCAGCGGTCTTACAGCTCGAACAGGCGCTGGGGGTCAGCCTGTTCGAGCGTTTGCCGTATGGCGTTGCGTTGACCGCTGAAGGCAATAAGTTTGCCCAGCATGCCCGGCATATTCTCGACACGTTGCAGGATGCACTCAGCGAACCGTTGTTCCTCGGCCACTCGATGCAAGGTGTGGTAAGGGTTGGCGCGTCTTATACGGTACTCGGTTATTTCTTGCCCGCCTTGCTGGCACGCTTCAAACGCAGTTACCCGCAGGTGGAAATCGACCTGCTCGACATGGACCGCGCGAGCATCGAGGCGGCTGTCGCGGGCGGTAGCCTGGACATGGGCTTGGCCATCGTCTCCAACACCCACAACCTGCAGCGTTTCGAACACCATGTGTTGATCCGCTCGCGGCGACAACTGTGGCTGGCGAGCCAGCATCCGCTTATTTCGGCGTCTGCGATCACCCTCGCCGACGTTGCCCAGCACGCGTACATCATGCCGACGGTGGACGAGGGCGAGGAGTCGGCATTGCGTTATTGGCGTACACAAGGCTTGGCGCCGGATGTGGCCTTTCGCACCTCCTCGATGGAGGCGCTGCGTGGGCTGGTCGCCCATGGTTTTGGCGTGACCATTCTGTCGGACATGCTCTACCGAGCTTGGTCGCTGGAAGGCAAGAAGATCGAGAGCCGACCTTTGGCCGATGCCATTCCGCCGATGGAGCTGGGGTTGATCTGGTGCCCCGACGCGCAATTGACGGAGCCGGCCCAGGCGTTTCGCCAGTTCCTGATAATGGCGTGTGCATCCTGAGTACTAACGGGTGAGCATTGCGGCCCGCTTGCAGCAGGCCGCAATGTTTGGCCGGGCGGCGCTGCCGGCTTAAGGCGTCAGGTTCAATTCGGCGCTGATGGCCTGGCGCAGGCTGGGGGCATCGGCGGCGACGTCCGGAGCAAAACGCCCGACTACTTGTCCGTCACGGCTGATCAGGAACTTCTCGAAGTTCCACTGCACCGCCGGAGCTGGCTCGGCTTCGATGCCGTAGCCCTTGAGGCGTTCGCGCATCGGGCCGTCGCCGCTGGCCAACGGTAGCGTCTCGGTAAGCAGGCGGTACAGCGGATGCTGTGCAGCGCCGGTCACTGCGATCTTGGCGAACAGTGGGAACTGTACGTTGTAGTTGAGGTTGCAGAACGCTTGAATGTCCTCATTGCTACCTGGTTCCTGGCCGTGAAAGTCGTTCGCTGGAAAACCCAGAATTTCGAACCCCTGTTCACGCTTTTCTGCATACAGCGCTTCAAGGCCTTCGTATTGCGGGGTGAGCCCACATTTCGAGGCGACGTTGACGATCAACAGCACTTTGCCTTTGAAGTGCTCGAGCGTCAGGTGGTTGCCTCCAATCGACGTCAGCGGAATATCGAAGAGTTTCTGACTCATACGCTTGCTCCTGCGGGTAAGGGGCGCGGCCCTTGAACAGTCTGCCGGGATGGCACGTTTGGGGCCGCGACGGTCATTCCTGGTTGCTGTTGTTGCGCTCGCGCATAGTGGCGGCGAAATCGCGTTTCAGGGTCGGGAAGTAGGCGATTTGTCCGCCCATGCCGCCGGCGATATCGATGGAGGCGGCGCTGATGAAGCTGGCGTAGTCGCTGGCCAGGAACAGGGCCATGCCGGCAACGTCTTCCGGCTTGCCGTAGCGGCCAATCGGCACCACTTTCATGACCATGGCATCGAACTCTTCGCGGCTCACGCCCGGGCCCATCTCCTTGTAGTGGCGGTCCCACTGTCCGGTGTCGATCCAGCCCATGTTCAGGCTGTTGACCAAGATGTTGTCCTTGGCCAGGGACATGCCCAGCGAGCGCGACAGGGCGACGCAGGCGGCGCGGTTGATCACCGAGGGGATGCCGTCTGGGGTCGGAATAGTGCCCGCCAAGGCATTGATTTCGATGATCCGTCCCCAGTGTTGTTCACGCATGTAGGGCACCACCGCTTGGACAAAGCGGAAATGGCCCATTTGTAGAATATTCGCATGCTCCAGGATGTCCTCCGGCGTCAGCGTGTCCAGGTTGCCGCCCTTGCCCTGACCGGCATTGTTGACCAGCACATCCACGCCACCCCAGGCATCGGCGATCTCCTTGACGAAGGCGTTGACCGCTTGGCTGTCGGTCACATCCACCGCCCGGGCAATTACCGCCTGGGCGTTTGCCTGTAAGGCCTGGCCGGCGCTGATGACGGCTTCTTCGGTACGTGCGCAGATGGCGATCCGCGCACCTTCTGCCGCGAATGCCTGGGCTATGGCCCAGCCGATGCCGCGCGAAGCACCGGTGACAATGACGCGCTTGCCACTGAGATCAATGTTCATAGGTCCTCCTTCTGGGTGAGGGGGCAGAGCGTTCGTTCGGCTCTTCAATTCCACTGGCGTGGATAGCGCCAAGTGGGCTCGGTGCTAGGCTTATTAAAGCTTAAATCTCACCACGACTAAAGATGATATTGAACAAATATCAATAATGTGTTTATTTTGCTTTTCGCCATGCGCGGGCTCTGTATCCAGCGTCTTACCTGATATTCACCTGGATACAGGCGTTTCCTTTGAGACGCTTTTCGTATTAGGTGCGTGCTTATTCTCAATAAAGAATCTAAATCTGGATATGGAATTACAGGATTTTATCCGCTAAGGTGTGCTTCACGATGAGTGGAACGATTCCGTCGTAAGTGTTCAGGTGTAGAGCCATTCTGTGGAATACCCCAACGCAGTCGTGACCTGCTTTTCTGTCTTAAGTCGTTGAAAAATAAGAATAACGGAGCTGAGATGAAAATGATTAGAACGCTTAGCCATATCTCGATGCCACGCAGTGTGCTGGCGCTCGCGATCATGAGTTCTGCCGGAAGTGCTGCTGCCCTGCAGCTCGATGTTGGTAACCCCGACATTCGTGTGCGCTTGGACACTACCGTGCGCTACAACCTGGGCATGCGCATGGAGGATCAGGAGCAAAAGATCCTCAACAACCCGAACTTCGATGAATCAGATGGCAAGTTCGACAAGGGCGACATCGTCACCAACCGTCTGGACCTGCTGACCGAATTTGACGTTTCCTACAAGAATGATTTTGGTGGGCGTGTCAGTGCGGCGGGTTGGTACGACAACGCCTACGATGACACCTCGGTTGAAAGCAGCGTTCCAGGGTTTTCGACGAGCTATAACGGCAACCGATACAGCCGTGAGGTTGAGCGCTACGTCAATGGCCCGTCAGGCGAGATCCTCGATGCCTTCGTATGGAGCAACTTCAATCTGGGCGCCGCGCCGGTCAACCTGAAAGTCGGTCGCCATGCGTTGTTCTGGGGTGAGGGCTTGCTGTTCGGCGCGCATGCCGTGTCCTACTCGCAGGCACCTACCGATGCGGTGAAAGCGGTCACCAGCCCAGGTATCGAGACCAAAGAAGTGTTCCTGCCCATCGGCCAGGTCTCGGCCAAGGCGCAGGTCACCGATAACCTGTCGATTGCCGGTCAATACTTTTATGAGTGGGATAACACCCGCTTTCCATACGGTGGCACCTATTTCGGCGCTGCGGACCCGTTCTTCGAAGGTCCCGATCGTTTGGCCGCTGGTCCAGGTTTCGATCTTAACCATGCAACCTCCAAGCGGGGGCGCGATGGGCAGAACTGGGGCGTGATGGCCAAGCTGGACATTGAAGCGATCGAGGGCACGGTGGGTGCTTACTACCGTGAGTTCGACGATTACCAGGCCTGGCTGGCCCCGCAGGTGGATGTCGCGCAGCGCTCGTACCGCCTGGTTTACCCGCGTGACGTCAAGCTCTATGGCGTGAGTATTTCCAAGGCCATTGGCGGTGCTGCTGTCGGGATGGATCTGTCCTACCGCAAGGACGGCGCACTCAATGCTACAGGCGTCAGCCTGCTGGATGACGAAGGCCCGCGTGGTAACACCATTCACTTTGTCGCCAACGCTGTATACGGCGTGCCGCGTAACTTCATCGCCAATAACGCCACCCTGGTGGCCGAGTTTGCCTACAGCCGCCTGGATAAAGTGACCTCCCACGAGGAGCTGTACAAAGGTGAAGGTTCCGCCGCGTGCCGGGATGTACAAAACGCTGCATTAGTCGGGGATAAATCGGATGGTTGCTCGACCGATGATTACTACGCCGTTGCGGTGAACTACACCCCGCAATATGTAGAGATCCTGCCATCCTGGACCCTGGATGTGCCCTTGACCGTCAACTACGGCCTGGAGGGCAACGCGGCCACTGCCGGCGGCGGCAGCGAAGGGGCTCTGTCCTGGTCGGTTGGTGCCAAGATGACCTACCGCCAGCAGCATGAATTCAGCCTGCGTTATGCCGATACCTCGGCACAGGAAAAGAACTCGCGCAACGCTAACGGTGACCGGATGATCAACGGCAACGGTGCCGTAGGTGGCACCGATCGCGGTTGGCTGGCGTTCACGTACAAGACCTCCTTTTAATAATTCCAAGAACGGAGACTGGTTATGAAACTCCAACTCGCACTAACTATTGCCTTGAGTGGCTTGTCGGCCTGTGCGCTCGCTGCGGTGAGCCCCGAAGAAGCCGCCGAGCTGGGTAAGACCCTGACGCCCTGGGGCGCCATTCAAGCCGGCAACGCCGAAGGTACTATTCCTGCCTATGAAGGTGGTCTGCGTCAGGCGCCAGCAGGCTTCAAGCCGGACAGCGGCTTCTGGGTCGATCCCTTCAAAGATGAAAAGCCCTTGTTCCGTATCGACTCGAAGAACGTCGATCAATATGCCGACAAGCTGAGCGAAGGGCAGAAAACCCTGCTGAAAAAGTATCCGGAGTACTACCTGGATATTTACCCGAGTCACCGCACTGCTGCTTACCCCAAGGAAGTGGTCGATGCGACGTTACGCAATGCAACCGAGTGCGTTATCCAGAAGGATGGCCTGGCGGTCGATCCAGCCTGCCGCGGCGGTTTGCCATTCCCGATCCCAAAAACCGGTAATGAGGTGATCTGGAACCAGCAACTGCGCTACAAGATCGGTGCCGGTTACTCCACCACCTCGTCCTCCAACAGCTGGATCATCGATAGCAACGGTCAGGTGACCAAGGCGGCCGAGCAGGCCACCTTCGAGGAAACGCCTTACTACCAGGTGACGCAGGCCGATCGCGATCCCTTGATGTATGCCCGGGTGTTCTCGCGCAATGACTACCCGGCACGTCGCTCCGGTGAAGTGATCGTGTTGAGTGATTACCTCGATCCGCTGGCCAAGCCGCGTCGCTCCTTCAGCTACACGCCAGGACAGCGTCGGGTCAAACTGGCTCCTGAGTTCGCCTTCGATACCCCCGTTGCCAGCCAGGGCGGTGTAACGCTGTTCGACGAACTGCAGATGTTCTCCGGTAGCCAAGAGCGCTTCGATTACAAACTGGTAGGCCGTAAGGAGATGTACATCCCTAACAACGCCTACAAGTTCTACTTCGATTGCAAACAGGACGAGCAATTTCTGGCCAACCATGCCAATCCGCAATGCGAACGCTGGGAGTTGCACCGGGTCTGGGTCGTCGAAGCGACGCTCAAACCAGGCAAGCGTCACGTGTATGGCAAGCGTACCTACTACCTCGACGAGGACACCTTTGGGGTAGGCCTGTACGACGCCTGGGACAAGAACAATGCCTTGTATCGTTCGATGTTCCTCAGCGGTGTACAGATCTACGACAAAGACATTCCTTACAACGTGAAGAACGTCATCTATGACTTCAACAAGGGTATGTACGCCTTGGTCAACGATGGCCTGAAAGGTGGCTACAAGTTTGTCGACACGCCACTTTCCGAGCGCGAAATGAAGCCCGAGGCCATCGTCTCGCGGGTCACCCAGCGCTGATCACGTTACCGCGCCCGAGTACGAACCTGTTCTTACTCGGGCGCTGACGATAGGTTTTGCTAGCAGTAGGTAGGCATGCACTGACGCGCGACAGCGCGGCAGCCTAGTCCTGTGCGGTTGAGGATAAAAATAATGATTGGCGCCAACCTTGAGATGTTCTGCCTGTTGCGCAATCGCCAGCTGCTACGGCAGTTGTGCAGATCTCTGCTGTCGATCATCGTGATTTTTTCTACGCTACTGGTGGTGGCCGCCGACGCGGCGTCCTCTGCCGATATCGATTCTCTGGCCGAACCGGCGCAGCAGATCGATGCCCGACTGCCCGCACCGGTGATCGGTGTAGCGCGGGCGGGTAACGATCTGTTCAGCGTTGGTCCGCATGGCTTGATCTTGCGTTCTTCCGACAGCGGCAAGAGTTGGCTGCAGGTGCCAAGCCCGGTCGCCAGCGACCTGGTGCAGGTGCGCTTTCGCGATGCCCAGCACGGTTGGATTGTCGGCCATGATTCGCTGCTGCTGCACACCCGCGATGGCGGGCGCACTTGGGTGGTGCAACTGGACGGTCGCAGCCTGTTGACCTTGTTACGCGAGACTTATGGGCGGCGCGCCAGCAATGGTGATTCGACTGCGCAAGACATGCTCCAGGAAATCGACTTTGCGATGGGCACCTCGGCGAGTCCCGATGTTTTGGCGGCGCCTTTGCTCGATGTGCTGTTCGACGCCAATGGTCAGGGTTTCGTCGTCGGCGCCTTCGGCATGATCCTGCGTAGCACCGATGATGGCGCCACTTGGGAGCCCTGGATCGAGCGCACGGAAAACGACCGGCGCATGCACCTGTATGCCTTGGCCGAATACCAGGGGCGCTTCTTCGTCAGCGGTGAGCAAGGTTTGCTGATGCAGCTTGACCCGCAGTCACAGCGTTTTCTCATGCAGGAAACCCCTTATACCGGTACCTACTTCGGGGTACGCGCCTTCAGCGATCTGCTGCTGGTGCATGGCCTGCGCGGCAACCTGTTCGTCAGCCGTGACCAAGGCCAAGAGTGGGTGAAGGTGGAGACGGGGCTGAATGCCAGCTTGGTGAGCGCAGTCGAGCAAGACGGGCAATTGATTCTGGTTAGCCAGAGCGGCGAGATGATCGCCATCGATCGCGGCAATCTGCAGGTCACCCCGTTGCAAGCGGCCAATGCTGGAGAGGTCTATGCAGCCAGCGCAACCGACAAGGCCGGTAAGTTGGTCGTGACCCGTTTTTCCGGCGCCCAGGTCGTCGAGATCGCCCAGGCAAAATGACTTGCCGGCACGATTCTTCAGTGAGTGAGCAGAAATGGTAGAGCAAAAGTACAACAGCGGGATGCCAGTAATTCCGAACCTTCAGGACTTCGACAAGTCGTCCGGGGGGTTCCTCGAGCGGATTATTTTCAGTAACCGCATGCTGGTCGTCGTTGCCTGTCTGCTCGCTACGCTGGTGCTGGGTTTCTTCGCGACGCGGCTGCAGGTCAATGCCAGCTTCGAACGGATGATTCCGAGCTCCAGCCCCTATATCAAGAACTACCTGACCTACAAAGATCAGCTACCGGGCTTGGGCAACAGCATCCGTGTGGTGGTGCAGAACAAACAGGGCGACATCTACGACCCTGAGTACCTGCAAGCCTTGCAGGAGGTCAACGACAAGCTCTATCTGATTCCCGGCATCGACCGTTCCTGGATGAAGTCGTTGTGGATGCCGATTGTGCGCTGGAAGGAAGTTACCGAAGACGGTATCGATGGCGGTGCGGTCATGCCGTCCGACTACGATGGCAGCGCCGCCTCGGTCGACGCCCTGCGGCGCAATATCAATCGCGCGGGCATCGTCGGCAGCCTGGTGGCCAACGATGCGACCTCGAGCATGATCGTCGCGCCGCTGCTCGACAACAATCCACAGACGGGCGAACCGCTGAACTATGGCGAGTTCTCCACCCAGCTGGAAGAGCAGATACGCTCGTTGCAAAGCGACAAGATTGGCATTCATATCGTCGGCTTCAGCAAGCTCGTGGGAGATCTGATCGACGGCCTCTACGCCGTGATGATGTTCTTTGGCGCCTCGGTGGTGATTGCCGCGTTGTTCGTTTATTTCTATACCCGTTGCCTGCGCAGCACCCTGTTGCTGGTGAGTATCGCAGTAGCGGGCGTGGTCTGGCTGCTGGGGCTGATGCAACTGCTCGGCTATGAGCTGGACCCGTATTCGATTCTGGTGCCGTTTCTGATATTCGCCATCGGGGTTTCCCATGGCACGCAGAAGATGAATGGCATCCTCCAGGACATTGGCCGCGGCACCCACAAGTACATCGCGGCCCGCTACACCTTCCGGCGGCTGTTCCTCACCGGGCTCACCGCACTGTTGTGCAATATCGTTGGTTTCGCCGTGCTGGTGATTATCGACATTCCGGTGATCCGCGATCTGGCCATTACCACCAGCATCGGCGTGGCGGTATTGATCTTTACCAAACTGCTGCTGATCCCGGTCGCCCTGTCCTATATCGGTGTGAGCGAGAAGGCCGCGCGGATCGCCATCGAGAAGGACCGCGCCGGCGAGCAGAATCGCGGCTTGCTGGGGCATGTCTGGCACGGTCTTGATCGCTTCACCGAGCGCCGCTGGGCAACTGTGGTGATCGGCTTGTCGGTCGTCGTCACGGTGGTTTGCAGCGTGGTCATGCTCGACCTCAAAATCGGCGATCTCGATCCTGGTGCGCCTGAGTTGCGTCCCGATTCGCGCTACAACCGCGACAGTGCTTACATCACCGAACATTACGGTCTGTCCAGCGACCAGTTCGTGGTCATCATGAAGACCAACGAGGACAGCTGCCGCCTCTATCAGTCTCTGCAAACCATGGATCGCCTGGCCTGGCGCCTGCGCCAGACCGAGGGCGTGCAGACCACCAGCTCGCTGGCTGAAACCGTGCGTTTCGTGACCTCGGGGATGGCCGAGGGCAGTGCCAAGTGGTTGACCATCAGCCGCGACCAGGCGATTACCAACTCGTCGGTGGATGCGGCGATGATCTCGTCGCCGGGCATCACCAATCAGAAGTGCTCGGTCACGCCGCTGATCGCCTATCTGGCGGATCACAAGGCCGACACTCTGACCCGCGTATTGCAGGTCGCGGAAACGTTCGCCGCCGAGCACAACAGCGCCGCCGATGCCGAACAACCGCTTGAGTTTCTCTTGGCTGCCGGTAATGCCGGGATTGAAGCCGCCACCAACATCGAAGTGGAGAAGGGCATCGTCACCATGTACCTCGCGGTGTATGGCGCCACTGCGTTGCTCTGTTTGCTGACCTTCCGCAGTTGGCGCGCCACCGTGGTCGCGCTGATTCCGCTGATCATGACCACGATTATCTGCAAGGCGTTGATGGTCTGGCTGGGTATCGGCCTCAAGGTGGCAACCCTGCCGGTGATTGCCGTGGGTGTGGGTGTGGGTGTGGATTACGCGCTCTATCTGCTCAGCGTGCAGCTCGCGGTGCAGGAGCGCGGCGGCACGCTGGCCGTCGCCTACCGCCGCTCGTTGGACTTCACCGGCCGCGTGGTGGCGCTGATCGGTCTGACCATGGCAGCCGGGGTCGTTACCTGGGCCTGGTCACCGATCAAGTTCCAGGCCGATATGGGCATCCTGCTGACCTTCATGTTCCTCTGGAACATGCTCGGCGCGTTGATCCTCATCCCGGCGCTGTCGCATTTCCTGCTCAACCCGAAGACCACCGTCATGGCTGCCGAGACCCTCGGCACAGACGAGCCGCGGCCCTCGTGCAAGCAGGCCGACAGCAACACCCAGGCGATTTCTGCTCATTGACCGAGTCCGCCGCACAGACGGCGGGCTCCACTGACTTATCGGCCAAGGCTAGCGCCCTGGCCAGCTATTGGAGGGAGAGTGCTATGTTTGAATTGTTGATGAGTGCCGACATGATGGTTCCGGACCCCGATGGGATGACGGAAAAGCTGGTGGACAAGCTCGGCATTTACAAGCACGAGCGCTGGCGTCAGGCGTTCGACAATCACCCATACATCGCGCACTTCCTGCGCGTACACAAGTCGCTGGCCGTTGCGCCGACGCGCATCGAGCCGCAATGGCACCTTGATCTGCCCAATCCGGGCGACCCGCTGTTTCATGACTTTCTGGAAAGTCTGAAGGACTTCCAGGGCCATCACCGGCCGATGCTCACCCACTCCATCGTCCTGGCGCTGCATGGCGACAAGTTCGATGCCCTGGTGGACAAGTTGATGCGCCGTCGGCTGCCGTTCCGCATGGCTCAGCGCACCCCGGAAATGCCATTCGACCGCCTCTGGCTCGGGGCGACCCCGGAGCAGCCGTTCTACCAGCCTACGGTCGATGGCGGCCTGTGCATCGAAATCATGCCCACCGAGCCGCTGCAGATGCCGGCGGAAACCTACGCCCTGCCGCCGGCTCAACCGCGTGACCTGAAGCCCGGTGACATGGTGCGGGTGACCGCTCGCGGGTTCCTGGTGCGCGACCTCGATGAAACCCTGCGCAAGGTCTCCTGCAACCTCGACTGGGAGCCTAGCGGCCCGGTGGAAAACATCCGCAGCGAAGGCTATCGCCGTGCGCGCATGGGCTTCACGGTGGCCAACAGCGCGACCTTGGACGTGCTCGAAGCAACGTACTGGAACACCGATGCGGGTCACTATCTGAACAATTGGGGGCCGGGTCCTTACTACATCCGCATCGGCGTTAACGATCTGGCGGCCAAGGCCGAAGATCTGCGCGCGCGAGGGACGGCGTTCGAGTGGCTCGAGTCGTCCGAAGCTGTCGGCGGCCGTTCGCTGATCAAGGTCGATCCAAAAGAACTGGATGGTCAGGTCTTTGAATTCGAGGAGTGCCCGGTATGAGCGCCGATGCTGGCCAACAGTTGCCGTTGGTGATTAACGAAGCTGTACGCGTCGAGCGCGACGGGGCGCTTGGTTGGGTAGTGTTGACCCGCCCTGGGCAAATCAATGCGATCAACGATCAAATCCGCCAGGGTGTACCCGAGGCGTTGGCGCTGCTGGAAAAAGATCCAGGCGTACGGGTCATCGTCATCCGTGGCGAAGGCCCGCGCGGCTTCTGCGCGGGCGCGGACATCAAGGAGCGCCGCGGCGTCGAATCGTCCTTGCAGGTGCGCCAACGCATGGAAGGCGCCCGCTGGATCGAAGCATTGGATCAGATCAGCAAGCCGATCATTGCCGCGATTCACGGTTACTGCATGGGCGGCGGTTTGGAGCTGGCCTTGGCGTGCGATATCCGTTTCTCCTCGCCAGACGCGATTTATGCGTTGCCGGAAACCGGCCTTGGCCTGATTCCGGGCGGTGGTGGCACGCAGCGTCTGTGCCGCGTGGTCGCCGCTGGGCGGGCACTGGACATGCTGCTGTCCGGTGACCGAATGAATGCCGAAGAAGCCCGGCATATCGGTCTGGTAAGCCGTTTGGCCAGCGACAGCGCGAGCTTGCAGGCCGAAGTCACCGAGCTTGCCCGGCGCATCGCCAGCAAGCCGCCGATGGCCTCGGCCTATGTCAAAAAAGCTGCCCGCGCAGCCCTGGAATTGGACTTGAAAAGTGGCCTTGATCTTGAGTTGAATCTGTTCGCCTTGCTCGCCACCACTCAGGATGTGAAGGAAGCTGCGACAGCCTTCAGTGAGAAACGCGCCCCGCGCTTCACCGGCGAATGACGCGCGCCCGCGCAGATATTGAATAGGAAGATCCGATATGACAGCAGGAAAACTCGACGGTCGCGTCGCCATTATCACCGGCTCCGGTGGCGGTCTGGGCGCTGAATGCGCGCGTGTGCTGGCCTCCCATGGGGCGCAGATTGCGGTCGTGGATATCAACGGCGATGCCGCGCAACAGGTTGCCGAGTCGATTGTGGCACAGGGTGGGCAGGCCATCGGCGTATGCACCGATGTGTCATCCGAGGCTTCGGTCAAGGCCATGGTTGCGACGGTGGTCGAGCGTTTCGGCCGCCTCGATATCCTGCACAACAACGCGGCTGTACTGGATGTAGGGCAACGCCAGCGTGACCGCGACATCTGCAACCTGGATATGGACGCGTGGGATCGGGCCATTGCGGTAAACCTGCGCGGTGCTGTGCTGTGCTGCAAGTACGGCATTCCCGAGATGCTCAAACAGGGCAAAGGCTCGGTGATCTTCGCCACCTCCGGGCTCGGCGTGCAAGGCGATCTTTCCCTGACTGGCTATGCCACCTCGAAGGCGGCGCTGATCATGTTGCCGCGTTTGGTCGCCGCACAGTACGGCAAGCAGGGCATCCGCGCGAACGCCGTGCAAATCGGCCTGGCGCCGGCGGAAAACGCCCACGACTCCATGCCGCCGCAATTGCTGGATATTCTGCGCGATAACCACATGACCCCGGAATTGGGAACGCCCCGCGAGATCGCCAACGTCGTGGCCTTCCTGGCCTGCGATGAGTCGTCGTTCGTCACCGGCAGCACCCTGGTGGCGGATGGCGGCTTCAGCAGCCACACCCCCTCGTTGGTGGCGATGCGCGAGTTCTTCCAGAAGTCGGGCCGGGGCGGAATGTAATACCGTTGTGTCGAGTCAGCAGCCGGTCTGCTAAGGCCCGGCTGCTTGCTGCGTTTTACCCCGGATTGGGTGTAAGGCTGATGCTTGAGACGATGAAGTCGACCGAGTACTGTCGCCACATTTGCATGCCCTGCGCGGAGCGCGTATCGACACCGATCAACACCGACATGGAGTAGTGGTTGGTAAAGCCGCCCGAGGTGAGCAGCGCGGCGGTTGCGAGAAACAGCCGCGGATCGGCTACGACTTTGAACTCACCGCTTTGCGCGCCGCGTTGCAGAATACGGTCGAATTTTTCGGCGAGTGCCGGCGTCAAGTCGGCAAACATATTGCGTGGCGTGTCGTGGGCGTCGTGGTAACGAATACCTTCAAGGGCCAGTGCACCGAGAAAGGGATCTTTCATATATTGGTCGAAGCAATAGTTGAGTATCTCGCGCAGGGCCAGGGTCGGCGCTAAGTGTTCAACTTCCAGGGCGATCAACTCGGCCATTATGCGGTGCGAGGATTCATCCAACACGGCACTGAACAGCCGCTCTTTCGAACCGTAGTAGTGATAAACCAGTTGTTTGGTGACTCCGGCTTCGCGGGCAATTTCTTCGATGCGTGCGCCACTCAGCCCTTTTGTCGAAAACTCTTGGCGAGCGACTTCCAGCAAACGGTTCAAGGTATTGCGCTTATTGGGTTCGGTGCGAACTGGGGACGTATTCATTTTATTGTTGTTCCGTCTGCTTTGCGCCGGCGGCGAGGTCGATGTTTTATCGACAGGCAGATTACCACGTCGACTCTTTGTGTCGCCGTTTGCCCAGCCGCGAGATGGACACAGCAATGTGTCTTCATAAGTCGTTACAGCGAGCCCGCTACTAAATCGATGGGGGAGTGATTATGGATCTGCGAATTGCTGGCCGTAAGGCGATTGTCTGCGCGTCATCTCGTGGCCTGGGCAAGGCCTGCGCGCTGGCCCTGGCGCAAGAAGGCTGCGAGGTGCTGATCAATGGCCGTGACGCCGAACAACTGGCCCTGACCGCCGCCGAGATCATGGCCGTGACCGGACGCCAGCCGCAGGTGGTGGTAGCCGATGTCGGTAGTGAGGCTGGACGTGCCGCCCTGCTGGCTGCCTGCCCGCAACCGGACATTCTGATTACCAACAATGGCGG
The DNA here is from genome assembly GCA_002354655.1 of Pseudomonas sp. UBA2684. Classification (GTDB taxonomy): domain Bacteria; phylum Pseudomonadota; class Gammaproteobacteria; order Pseudomonadales; family Pseudomonadaceae; genus Aquipseudomonas. The sequence continues at coordinate 258,398 of DELY01000044.1, read as the reverse complement.
GCCGGCGCCGGGACGTATCGAGGAGTGGGACCATGCCGCCTGGCTGGCGGCCGTGGAGGCCAACATGCTCTCGGCAATTCTGTTGATCCAGGCCGTGGTCGGCGGCATGCGCGCTCGGCGCTTCGGGCGGATCGTCAATATCACCTCGGCCATGGTCAAGTCGCCGCGTCTGCCGCTGGGCCTTTCCACCGCCGCACGGGCAGGGCTGACGGCCTTTTCCAAGGCGCTGGCCAACGAAGTCGTGCGCGACAATGTCACCCTGAATAACCTGCTGCCTGAACGCATCGAAACTGATCGCTTGCAGTTCATGAGCGCGCAATTGGCCAAGCACAAGGGCTGCAGTTTGGACGAGGCGCGCGCGGAAATGCTGCGACCGATTCCGGCCCGGCGTTTCGGCACGGCCGAGGAGTTTGCCGCCGCCTGCGCGTTTTTCTGTTCGGCCCAGGCCAGCTATATCACCGGGCAGAATCTGCAAGTGGATGGCGGCAGCTATGCCGGGCTGATCTAGCCGTATCGCGGCGGTCGGTCAGGCCGCGCAACGGCTTTTCCAGTCGCTGGGTGGGATTTCTGTCGCGGCGAAATCCAACTCCACTTCCACGCCGTTGGGGTCGTTGCAGAACAGTTGCCAGGTGCGGGTTTCGCCCGGTGCGCGAATGATGCGAAAGGCGATGCCATGCTCATCCAGGCGATCCAGGGTGCTCGCCAGTCCCTCGGCGCGAAAAGCCATGTGATCGAGAACCCCGCGACGGGGCTCGGGCATGCGCGCGACAGCCACCACATGCAGAACCGGATGCGGCCCGACGTACAGCCAGTAACCGGCAATGGGAAAGGGCGGGCGCGGTCCTTGCTGCAAGCCAAGTATCTCGACATAGAACTGCCGCGTGCTCTGCAGCTGATCGGTGACGATGGTGAAGTGGTCCATGCGCGTAATCATGGTGTTTCCTTGAGTGAGGCTAATTCGGCACTTCGAGTGTTGCGCCGAGTCGCGCTGATAGTGCGTTGGCGCCATCCTACAAATACATGTTGCAGCGCCCCCAGCTTTCGTTTGACTCAAGGTCAAACGGATGCGCTGCTGCTCTGGCAGTTAATTCGTTAGGGTAACTACTCGGCAATCGCGGCGTACGGCGTTGCGATTTCTCGATAAGACTAATAACGGAGATCGGCCTCATGAACCTTCAACGAACTGTCTCAAGTTACCTCGCGGTCATCGCCTTGATTGCGGTCGCTGTGGCCGATGCCCAGGCGCAGGCAAACGCATAGTGGCCAGCGCATGCCTCACACCCAACGCGTGAACCTGCTGCACGCGGCGTTAACGCCGGGCGCGGACACGGGTGATTGCCGAACTGAGTCCTTTCCCGACGCGTGCCGGTCAGCGCATGCAGTGAGCACGAGGCGACCCCGCCCAGCCGACGTAGATGGGCCTCGCGCAAACGATTAACTACCGCTGGTTCATCCCCACGGATGGCGTGACGCAGGTTTTAGTTGCGCCGCCGTTCGTTTGCGGGTGGATGAGCAGATACGTACCGGCCTACCGGCGCGTCACGCAAATTACTGACGTTGTGCCGGCCGGCCATGGAGACTTGAGATGACCTTGAGTAACACAGAGTTCGATGTCCTGATTGTGGGGGGCGGGCACAATGGCCTGACCACCGGCTGCTACCTGGCCGCCGAGGGCAACAAGGTGATGGTGTTGGAGGCGCTGGGCAAAGTCGGCGGCATGGCGTCCTCCGGCTACTTGATCCCCGAGGCGCCCGAGCACCTGGTGCACCCGTGTGCATTGGACATGATGTCGATGCGCGTGCACGCCCATGTCCCCGTTGAACTGGAGCTGGATCGCCACGGTTTTCAGGCGGTCGAGTACTCGCCTGGTTACGTCTACCTGCACCCGGACGGTACCTCGGTGGTGTTCTGGCGCGACGCCAACCGCACCGCCGAGGAAATCCGCCGCTACAGCCCGCGCGATGCCGATGCTTACCTGGCGTTCGTCAAGGTGTTGGATGCCTTTATCGACATGGCGCTGCCGATGATGCGAGCCGATCCGGCCAAGTTCAATTTGGGCACCAAGCTCAAGGTCTTGGGCACGGTGTTGCGCAACCGCAAGCTCAAGCCGGAACTGATGGCACTGATGACCGGTTCGGCCTACCAGGCGGCGCTGGAGCGTTTCGAGCATCCGGTGACTATCTCCGCCATGTGTGCGCTGACCGGGCTGGCCGGGGTGATTACTGCCGACGGCAGCGGCATCTACTACGCCCTGGTGGCCTTCCTCCATCGCTTTGGTGTGGGCCGGGTGATCGGCGGCATGCAAAAGCTCAGTGACGCGCTACGTTCGCGTTTCGAGGAGTTGGGCGGTGCGGTGATGACCTCGGCGTCGGTGACCGAAATCGTCGCAGTGGACGGCAAGGTACGCGGCGTGCGTCTGGCGGACGGCCAAGAATTCCATGCCCGTGTGGTGGTCGCCAGCTGCCATCCCAAGGTGGCGCTGGAGATGGTCACGCCGGGTGCGATCGAGCAGCAACTGCTGACCCGTGTGGCGATGGCGCCGGCCAATGCGCATGGCGCCGGACCGGTGAAGCTCGACCTGGCCCTGAACGGACAGATCTCGGTGTCGCGCTTCGAGGCTGCGCGCGGCGATGGTGTCGACTTGCGCAAGGCTTGCCTGTTGATCGGTACCGCCGAAGCGGTGCTGGAGAACTTCGCCGCCAGTGCGCGCGGTGAGGTGCCACGCTTGCCTTACATCACCTTTGCCGCGCCCAGCGCCGTCGACCCGTCACAGGCGCCGAGTGGTCAGGACGTGCTGTACGTCTACCCGCCGGCGATGCCGGTCAATCCTGCCGAAGGCTGGGACGCGCTGCGCGAGCGGGTTGCGGATCAGTTGATCAGCCAGATCAGCGAGTACATCGAGGGCGTCAATGAACACACCATCATTGGCCGCCGTCTCGAAGCCGCACCGGACTTCACCGCGCGACTGAATACGGTGAATGGCTGCGTCGTACACATCGACACCACCACCCTGCGCTCCAGCAGCATGCGCCCGGCCCATGGTCTGGGCGGCGATACCCTGCCGGTCGAGGGCCTCTACTTCGGCAGTGCCGGCATCCACCCCGGTGGTGGAGTCAACGGCATGGCGGGGCGCCTGGCTGCCCAGCGGGTTAAGCGTTACCTGGGTAAGCGCGCGAGCGACCGCATAGCGGCACCGGCAGGTGCCAGCCAGCAGCCTGTTGGCCAGACCACGCCTGGGGCGTGAGTACGACCGTTCAGCTATTGGGCTGGCCGCAGCGGCCAGCCGTGACGCTCGACAATGACAATTTATTAAGAGTGAGACATGACCATGAGTGCTAGCCGTACCGATACCGCGATCGATCTCAAAAGTGCCTACGCTGCGGTGTCTGCAACCTACCTTGGTACGAGCCTGGACATCCATGCGGTGTGCCGGGAGCAGCGCCTGAAATCGCCCGTCTACCAGGGTGATTTCATCACCCAGTTCGGTGTACCAACCAATGCCGGGATCCAGCAAGGGACGCGGCCGACTTTCGCCCTGTTCAAATACCAGGACGTGATGGCGGTGCTGCGCGACGGCAATACCTACACCAGTGGCTTTATCGCCGAGGGCCTGGGTGCCTTCTTCGACGGTTTGGTGATCCTGGCCATGGACGGCGAGCCGCACCGCAAGGTGCGCGCGCTGCTGCAGCCGGCGTTCATGCCCGAGAGCGTTAACAAGTGGCGTGGGCAGATCGACGAGGTGATCCGCAAGGGCTTCCTGGAGCCGCTGGTCCCTGAGAAGAAGGCCGACCTGATGCAGTTCGGCCTGGAATTACCGATCCGTATCATGTACGCGCTGATGGGCTTCCCCTCCGATGACCCGTCCAAGTACAAGCAGTACGCTGCCTGGGCGCTGGCCATGGTCGGCGGTAACCAGATCGATCCGGAGAAGATGGCTGATGCCCGGCAGAAGGCCGGCATTGCGGTGAAGGGGCTGTATGACGCGATCCAGGATGTCGTGGTGCGCCGCCGCGCGGAGGGCAGCCAGGGCGACGACGTGGTCGGACGTTTGTTGCGTGCCGAATTTGAAGGTCGGACGCTGGATGACCATGAGGTGATTACCTTCACCCGCTCACTGCTACCTGCCGCCGGCGAAACCACCACGCGCATGTTCAGTTCGGTAATGACCCTGCTGCTCACCACCCCGGGCCTGCTGGAACGGGTCAGGGCCGATCGCTCGCTGATTGCCAAGCTGATGGATGAAACTGCGCGCTTCGAACCGGTGGCCACGTTCAAGGTGCGTGAGACCGCCAAGGATGTCGAGTTCCACGGGGTGAAGATTCCCAAGGGCTCCTTCGTACAGTGCATGGTGGTATCCGCCAACCGCGACGAGGACGCCTTCGAGAATCCCGAGGTGTTCGATATCGACCGCAAGCTCAAGCCCGCCTTTGGCTTTGGCTTCGGCCCACACATGTGTATCGGCCAGTTCATCGCCAAGGTCGAGATCAGTTGCTCGGTCAACGCCATCCTCGACCTATTCCCCAACCTTCGCCTGGACCCCTCGCAACCGGCCCCGGTCATCGAAGGTGCGCAGTTGCGTGGTGCTGCGTCGCTCCCGGTGATCTGGGACTGAACGGCGCTAGCAGCCTGTCGGACTTGACCGTCCGTAGCGAGGGAAAGTCCGACTTGAGGCAGTTTTTGCGCTCTTTCGAGGCGGGAGGCCGCCCCGCGAATAGTCGCTCTATTTAACGTGAAGGAGCACAAAAAATGACTAAGTTCGGCTTTTCCGCAGTAGGGCAGTGTTAAGTCCGACAGGCTGCTAACCCACTCTGCCTGGCGTGACTTTCGACGATAACGACAAGAGACGATTCCCATGAGAACTTTCAAGACGATTCCCGAGCGCGGCGACTTTGGCTTTCAGCAACTGGTCGGCCCGCACCAGGTCAGCGGTGCCTCAATGGGCGGCAGCCGCGGCTTCTTCGGCCTGCAATTGAGCAAATCCTCGCCGTTCGGCTCGGTGCGCGACGAGGACGGCAACATATACTCGTTCGTGCGTTCGCTACTGGCCCCGGGCGGCACGCCGAACCCGACCAAGTTTATTTACCTGAACAACCATGTCGACGGCGTCAACCTGCGCATGGATCACGAGAAAATGGCCCGCCAGGCGCTGACCCCCAAGCCGCTACAGACCCTTGATGGCGACACCGTGCGCTGGACCAGCCTGCCCGGCGAGGCCGGCAACGGCTGGGAGATCACCGCCAACAGCGAGCGTCTGACCTGGAAGGAGGACGGTCTGTTCCAGCTGGAGGGCAGGCTACTCGGCCCCGGCCTGCAGTGGTACCTGCCGGGGGTGGAGTGGGGCACGTTCTACGTGTCGCAGCTGTGGGAGCTCGCCGGCGTCTGCGAAGGCAAGCCGGTGAAGGGGGCGATGGCGCTCGACCAGTTTTACATGGCCGAGGGTGGTGCCATCCACTTCAAGAAGGACCTGGTGGTCAACAATAACAAGCACGTCATCTGGTGGTCGTTCGTCACCGTGTACACGGACGGCAGTTGGGACGCGGGCTCCTTCATGGTCGGCCATGACCACCTCGGCTACGCCATCTTCACCAACGACAAGGGCGACGTGCGCGTCACCACCGATATCGAAGGGCAGACCAAGCACAAGGACGGCAGCTACTTCCTGGAATCGGCCACAGTGGTGCTGGAAGGCAAGGAGGAGTGGGAGTTCCTCCCCGACGAAAAAGGCGAAATGATCGATTTCGTTGGCGGTTTCCCGGTTACCGCGCAGCAGGAAGGGCGCTGGCGCCGGGTCGGCGATACCCGCGAGCCATCGCATTGGCTGGGCTGGGGCGAGTCCGACCGGCGCAACGGCTCTGCGCGCAACGTGCCGGGCCGGGATATCTGAAGCCCAGCGGAATTTCGACGATGTGCCTCCCGCTGGCCTGGCCGTTGCGGGAGTCTTTGCGAACAAGAATAAGAGGAAACTGTCGATGAGATTCAAAGACAAGGTGGTGCTGATCACCGGTGCCGGGCGTGGCATGGGCCGTGCCATCGCACTGGCCTATGCCAGGGAGGGCGCGCGGGTGGTTGTGTCTGCCCGTACCGCCAAGCATGGCACAGAAACCATCGCGCAAATCCACGGTCTGGGCGCCCAAGCCAGCCTGGTGGGCGGCGATATCGCCGATCGCGCGGCAATCAAGGCCATGGTCGACGGTGCCATCGACGCTTTTGGCGCTCTGGATATCGTAGTGCACTGCGCCGCCGATACGGCTCACGGGCTGATCACCGAGATGGCGGATGAAACCTTCGATCATCTGGTGCGCAGCAACATCCAATCGCTGTTCTGGCTGGCCAAGGACGCGGCCCAACATCTTTCCAAGGCGCAGGACAAGGGCCGGATCATTTTCATCTCCTCCGGCGAGGCCAATCGCAAGTACACCCCGACACTGATTCCCTACGCTTCCAGCAAGGCGTTCATGAACGCCTTTGCCCGTGGTCTGGCGGTGGAATTCGGTGCCTTGAATATCCTGGTCAACGTGATCGAACCGGGGCTGATTGGTACCGACCATATGCTCGAAACCCTGGGCGAGGAACTGCCGCACCGGTTGGCCGAGCATTTCCCCGTGCCGCGCCTGGGGCAGTCGGCGGACATCGCCTCGGCCGTGCTGTTTCTGACGTCCAACGAGGCGTCCTACATCACCGGTACGTCGCTGCTGGTCGACGGCGGTGCCACCATGGTGGCCCTGCCGAAGGTCGAAGAAATCCTCAAGGGGCGTTGAGCCCAGATCGCGCCGCCCGCTCGGTATGACGGGTGGCGCCAGGAGTCCCGCATGTCCGACACATCCCCTTCGCGACCCACGGTTGCGATCGACACCGGCGAATTCAAGCGCGGTTGGCGCGTCCTCTTACTCGGCCTCGCCGGCATCTGCACCAGCATCAGCGTGGGCCTGCTCTACGGCTTCGGCACCCTGGTGATTCCCCTCGAACAGGCCTTTGGCTGGAGCCGCGGCGATCTGCAGGCGTCGATCACCTTTCTGTTCGCTGGGGTGGCCATCTCGACCCAGCTGGTCGGCCCGTTGTACCGCCGTTTCGGCCTGCGGCGAGTGGCGATCGTCTCGATCGTGTTGCAGGTGATCGGTTATGCGGCGATCACTCGGATCGAGCATTCCATCGGCTGGTTGTACCTGGCGTTCTTCGCCATGCCGCTGGTCTGCGCAGGGACCATCGCCATCACCTGGACGCAATTGGTCAACCTGTGGTTCGAGCGCAACCGTGGCCTGGCCCTGGCGGTCATTCTCTGCGGTACCGGACTGATGGCGGTGGTTCTGCCGCCGCTGCTGGCGCGGCTGATTGCGCAATTCGGCTGGCAGGCAGGGTTTTTCACCCTGGCGGCGATGCCGTTGCTGTTCACCTTGCCGCTGGCGCTGTTCTGGCTGCGCTTGCCAAGCAACGACGCGTTGCCGGCAGAGAGTGAGGCCGTACCGCAGTTGAGCGGTTTCAGCTTTCGTCAGGCGCTACGCTCACCGGTCTACTGGAGCTTTAATGTCGCGCTGATCCTGTCCGTGTGCCTGACCGTAGGCATGGTCACTAACATTGTGCCGATGCTGCAGGGCAAAGGGTTCTCCGCCCAGGAGGCAAGCCAGATATTCAGCAGCTTCGGCATTTCCATCATTGCCGGACGGTTGTTGGTGGGCTATTTGCTGGATCGCTACCCGCCGATCCTGGTCGCGGCGATCAGTCTGGTGCTGCCGGCCATCGGCTGCACGATCTTCTTGTTCGCCGGTGTGCAGAGCGTGGCGCTGCTGGTGCTGGCGATCCTGTGCATCGGTGCCAGCGCCGGCGCGGAGTTCGATCTGGCGGCGTTCCTCATGGCGCGCTATTTCGGGCTGCGCGAATATGCGCGGATCTTCGGCCTGCACCTGGCGTTAGTCACCATCTTCGCGGGGCTGATGCCGGTGTTCTTCGGCCGCCTCTACGAAGCCTACGACGGCTATTCGGCCGTGCTGCTGTGCTGCCTGGCCTGTTCCATCATCGGTCCGTCGATCCTGCTCTGGCTACGGCCAGCGCCAGCGGTCGCGGTTCACCAGCAGCCTGCCTGAGCAGGCGTGCGCAAATCCGGCGGCCTTGTCCGCTCTATGGAAATCGAGGAGAAATCAAATGAGTGCGAAAGAAGCCATCGAACACTTTCTGCATGGCCAGGTCGAGTGCTGGAACAATGGCGATAAGAAGGGGTTCTTCGAGCATTACCGCCGGGTGTCGCCCGCCGGACTTAGTATCGAGTACGTCGGCCGTCCTCTGCCGAGCGACCCCTGGCAGATTTTGGAGGGCATGTGGGAACAGCAGCAGCCGCGTTTCCGCGTGGAGGTCAAGGAAACCATCTTCAGCGGCGAGGAGGCCGCCTGCCACCATCGCAATGCGCTGCGCGACGGCAGCGGCGGTATCGAAACCATCGAGCTGTACCGTTTTCAGAACGGCAAGCTGTGGGTGCGTTATTTCATCAAGGCTTGAAAGGGGCCAGCAGCCTCATCTATTTGAGCAATCGCGAAAGCGATAGGGCCGCCTCAAGGTCGGGCTATCGGCTGACGCCACTGGAGGCTTAGCACCAGCACCCAGCCGATGGCCGATAGCAGGGCCGAGCAGAAAAACACCTGTGCCAGGCCGAAGCCGGAAACGACCAGCCCCATCACCGGACCCGCCAGCCCAACCGACAGGTCGAAGAACAGCGAAAGCGTGCTCAGGGCCGAGTTGCGGTTGGCCTCCGGCGTGCGTGCCAGGGTTTCCACCGCCAGACCCGGATAGACCCAGGAAACACCCAGGCCGGTCAGTGCGGAGCCGAGGATTGCCACCAGGGGAGAAGGTGCGAGCCAGACGAGCAGCAGGCCCACGGTCTGTATGGCCATGCAGACCGTGACCACCCGATAACCGCCAAAGCGTGGCACCACATTGGGTGAAGCCAGCCTGGCGAAGATGAAGGCGACACCGAAAGCGCTCAGGCAATAGGCCGCGTTGGCCCAGCCCAGGCTGTCGAAGTACAGCGCGACGAAGGCAGTCAGGCTGCCGAAGCCCGCCGAACTGCAGGAAACGGCGAGACCGTTAGGCAGTACGGCCATGAACACGCTGCGAAACGGCAGCCGCATGCCCGGCAGCAAGGGCGCGGGGCGCCTGGTCTGGGCGAACAGCAGAGGAAGAGCGCCGAGCAGGGCGATGCAGGTGCCGATGCCGGCGAGTCCCAAGTGGTCACGTATCAGTACGCCGAGCGGCGCGCCTATGGCGGTGCCGCCATAGGCGGCGATACCGTTCCAGGACATGACCTGGGCGGTGTGTGCCGGCCCGTGCAAGCCAATGGCCCAGGTGCAACTGGGTGTGGAGATCAGGGCCGAAGAGATGCCCTGGAGGATGCGCCCTGCCATCAGTAGTGCCAGGCCGACCCATGGGGAAACCGGCAGGACGATCGCCAGTGCGGTCAGCAGGCCGCTGGCCGTGAGGACGACCAGCCCCGTCATCACTGCGCGCTTGGCGCCGAAGCAGTCGGCGAGTTGTCCTGCCAGCGGACGCGACAGCAGGGTCGTCAGGTATTGCAGGCCGATCACCAGGCCGGCCATTGCGCTGCCGAATCCCAGGGTGTTCAGCACGTGTCCGGGTAGCACGGCCAGAGGCAGCCCGTTACCTATATAGGAAGCGAAGTTGAAGCAGACGATCGAAACGATCGACAGGCCGACTGGAAGGGGTTTGCTACTGGCGTTCATCCGTCGTCGCTTTGCGGATCGTGCGTTTGCCCTTGGCCTTGTACCGCGCCCAGTTCGGGCGCGGCAGGGGGAGGGCGGTCAGTCGCGGTTGGCCGCTTCCCAGGCTTTGAGGTCGAAACCCACTGCGGCCGCTTCGGTCGGGCTGAGCTGGGGCGGGCGCGAGAGGATCTTGCGCGCGGCCAGATGATCGCCGGGGCGATTGCACGACTCCACCGCAATCAACTGGTCACCACGGAAACACAGCACCGACACTTGGGCGGTATCCGTCGATCCCAGCACCACGGTGCTGTCATACCCGCTAGAAAGGCCGGCAATCTGCAGTTTCATGTCGCCCTGATCCGTCCAGAACCAGGGCAGTGCCCCATAGGGCGCTGGTTTGCCCATCAGTCGGGCCGCCACGGTGCGCCCCTGATCCACGGCGTTTTGTACGGACTCGAGACGGGTCGGTTGTTCGCCGTTCTGCAGGCATGGAAAACAGGCCACATCGCCGATCGCAGAGATATGCAGGTCGGAGGTGAGCAGGTTGGCATCGACCTTGATGCCGTTGGCAATGTCCAGACCGGCTTCGCTGGCCAGTTGCACATTGGGGATCACGCCGATACCGAAGACCACCAGGTCGGCGGCCAACGTGCGCCCATCGGAGGTTTCCACCCCCGTTACTCGGCCATTGTCGCCGATGACGCGAGCCAGGCCCTGACGGAAGTCCAGATGCACGCCCCAGCGCCGATGTGCCTGGCTGAACAGCTCGGACATCTCACGGCTGACCGCACGGGCCATCGGCCGGTCGCCCAGTTCCAGTACATGCACCGCCGATCCCAGCGACGCCGCCACGGCGGCGAACTCCAGGCCGATGAAGCCGGCTCCGACCACCACCACATTTCGCGCTTGCTTGGCCAACGGCGCCAAGGTGTCGGCATCGTCTTTGGTCTTGATGCCGAATACGCCATCGAGTTCGGCACCGGGTACCGGCAGGGGGCGGTTGTGCGCGCCAGTGGCCAGTACCAAATGATCGTATGCCAGGTCTTCGCCACCCTCGAGAAGGACCCGACGGTTCTGTCGGTCGATGGCGGTCACTCGGTCGTGACGTAGCTCGATGCGTTGCTCTGTATAGAAGTTTTCCGGGCGGAACAGCAAGTTGGTCGCGCCGATTTTGCCGAGCAGGTAGGCCTTGGACAGCGGCGGTCGCTGGTAGGGCAGACCAGGTTCGTCGCCAATCAGGCTGATGCGTCCGTCATAGCCAGCCTGGCGTAGCGAGGTGGCGACCTGAAAGCCAGCCTGGCCGGCGCCGACGATGACTACCGAAGCGAGTGACATGGAACCTCCTTCTTACTTAGCGTGCCGCGAGCGTGGTTCGGGATTCAGAATTGTGACGCGGGCAGGCGCAGCACCATGCCATCCAGCGCTTCGCTGATGATCAACTGGCAGGTCAGGCGGCTGTTGTCATTACGCTCGACGGCATATTCGAGCATGTCGGCCTCGGTGCCTTCGGCGCCGGGCAGGCGCGCCAGCCATTGGTCGTCGACGTAGGCGTGGCAGGTCGCGCAGCTGCAAGCGCCGCCGCAATCGGCCTGGATACCGGGCACCGAGGCGAACATTGCCGCCTGCATGACCGATTGACCGATTTCTCCGGTCACCTGGTGTTCGGTGCCGTTGTGTTCGATGAGAGTGAGAGTGGGCATGGTCGGACTCCTATGATGCGGTTGAACCAGTGGCAGGAATGGGCTGCGCGACGAAATGCGGGACGCGGCCGAGGGTCAGCAGGAGCAGGGGGCCAATCAGGCTGCAGGCCATGCAATACAGCAGCATCGAGGTGTATGAGTCGGTGCGGCTAAGCATCAAGGCGAACAGCAAAGGCGCAAGCGCCGAGGCCACGGTATTCAGCCCCTGATGCACGCCGAATAACCGGCCGTATTCGCGCAGGCCGAAGTAACGTGCAACGAGGAAAGCGGCTATGTCGAATTCCGCGCCAGCGCCGAAGCCGATCAGCACGGCCGCAAGCATCAGCAGGGCGAAGTCCGGCGTGCCGCTGAGGTAGATGAGGCAACCGATTGCCGGCAACGCCAAGCTGAATGCCGAGACGCCGGGCGGCCAGAGGCGGTCGAGCAGATAGCCGATCAGTACGCGCCCGAAGATCAGTGAAATGCCAAAGCAGCTGAAAATGAGACTGGCGTCGCTGGCCGACAGGCCTCGGCTCTGCAGCATCGGCACGGTACTGGTGACCATACCGACGATCGACGAGATCACTAATGCCAGAGCCAGGTTGCACGTCCAGAATTTCGGCGAGTTCATGCCCTCGCGAAAGCTCATGCCAGGCAGGCTCAGTAGCTCGTTGCCCGCGTTCTGGCGGCCGTCAGTGCTGGCACCGGGTACTTTGAACCAGAGCAGCGTCAGTGGCAGCAGCACTAACAGATTGAGCAAGGCGAGAAGGATGAAGGCCGCACGCCAGTCCCATTGCTCGATGCCCCAGGACATCAGGCGCGGAATGATGGCAGCGGTGATACCGGTACCGGAGAGGCCGATCGCCAGCGCCAGGCCGCGGTTGCGGTCGAACCATAGGCTGAGCAGTTGGGTCCAGGTCACGGCCAGTGCGCCCATGCCGATGATCGGCAGTAGGGCAAAGGCGAGATACATCGACCAGATCGAGCCTTGCAGCTGGGTAGTGGCCAGGTAGCCCAAAGACAGCAGCAACAGCGAGATAACGCTGACTCGCTTGATGCCATAGCGCAGGTTGAACCAGCCGACCAGCTGTAAGCCGATCACAGCGCCGCCGAATAAAAAGGTGATGGACACCTGCAGTTCGCTCTTGCTCCAGCCGAAGGCCTGCTCCAGTGGCACAACCAGGGTGCCAAAACCGTAGAGCAGGGCGGCATTGATGCTGATTGCTACGCCGACGACCGCAAGGATGAGCACTCGCCAGCCTTGTCTGAACTCGCCGAAATCGATGGCTGCATCATTTTTAAGGAGTGGCATTGGATTGGCACCTTGTTATTGGTTTTGTTTTGCCTTGCATCTGCTTGTTGCAAGTGTCGTAGCGGTCTAGCGATCTTTAGATTCTGATTTAAGAATTGAATCTTGCATTCAGAATATGGCAGAGTGGATTAGCTGTCTAGTCATGTCACGTCGAAGCGCCATATAACAACAACAAATGGGTAAAACGATGCTATCGCTCAACCGCTTCTCCATTGGGGCCAAGCTCCTCGTCCTGCCCGCTCTGTTCGTGTTTTCCCTACTGATTATTTCTGCTGTCGCCTACCAGGGACTGACCCGTCAGCAGGCCGTTCTGGACGAGATCGAACAGCTGCGCGTCAAGCAGTACAAGCAGGCGCTGGATATTTCGGCGGCGTCCCAGGCCGCGATGGTCAATGCCTATGCCACTGTCGTGCGAATTCTCGAGTCGAACGGCGAGGCCTCTGTCGAAGAGCTGGAGTTCTATCTTGAGGAAATGGATCTCAGCGCTGGCGAAATGCTCACGGGGCTGGACAAGAGCGCGGCCGAAGAACACTTGAGCGACGAGGAGCGAGCGTTCTACCGCGACCTGCAAGCTCAAGCCGCAGTGGTTGTCCAGGGGTTGGCCGAGCTGAAGGACAAGGCGCTCACCGATCAACTGAAAGCGACGGCGATGCTGGGCAGTCTGCGGGCGGACTACAACAGCCTGCTGGGGCAGTTCAGCCGCTTACTGGTATTGCAGGAAGAACTGACCTCGAAAGCTTTCACCGATGCCGGTCAGTTGGTGCGCAAAGTCACTCAGGTGCTTGCGGTGACCCTGTTATTGGCTATTTGCCTGGCGGTAGTGGTTAGTCTGTTGTTGCGGGTGCAGATCATCCGCTCCATCCGTGCCATTGAGGATGCCTCTATTAAGCTGCGTGATGGGGATTTGACCCAGCGGGTGAAAATCATCGGACGTGACGAGATTGCCAGGACTGCGCAAGCGTTCAATCAATTGATCGATGGCTTCCAGGTCGCAGTGCGCCAGGTGGCTGGTGTCTCGGCCTCGGTTGGCTCATCGGCCGAAGAATTGGTGGTCACTTCGGCCCAGGTGGCAGAGAGCGCCACCACACAAGCGCGTGCGGTCACCGAGGTGTCGTCGACGGTCGAGCAGATGAGTGAAGGTGTCGCTTCGATTTCCGCGAATGCCGAGGACCTGCGCTCTTCCGCCGACGCCAGCTTGCGCGGTGCCGAGGCGGGGCAACTGGCCTTGAGCCGCTTGCTCAAGGAGATCGACAGCGTGCGCCATGCCTTTCTCGCCATCAGCGGCTCTGTGGGCGATTTTGTCGTGAGCACCTCGGCGATCACTGCCAGTATCAACCAGGTCAAGGAGCTTTCCGCGCAGACCAATCTATTGGCATTGAATGCCGCCATTGAAGCCGCGCGCGCCGGTGAAAGCGGTCGCGGTTTCAGCGTGGTGGCCGACGAAGTGCGCAACCTGGCGCAGCGCTCAGCGCTGGCGGCGAATTCGATCAACGAATTGACATTAAAGCTAGAAAGCCAGTCGGGTGTGGTCGAAAAGGCCTTGCGCGCCGGTAACGTGGCCTTGGATGACAGCGATAAGCTGCTGGGCGAGCTAGAGCGCACCTTGCTGGAGGCGGCACGCCTGGTGGGCGACTCTACCCGTGGGGTGGATTTGATTGCCAATGCGGTGCGCGTACAAAGCGAGGGTGGGCGCGATATCGCCTCAAGCGTCGAACACATCGCGCGGATGGCCGGTGAGGGCGACGCCATCACACAACGGGTCTCCAATGCCGTGGCCTCCCTGCGCGAGCTTTCCGGGGAGCTGAACCTGGCCGTGAGTCGTTTTCGGTTTGAAAGCTGACGGGGCCCGCGTCGTTGTCAGTGCCACCGTTGGGCATCCTCCGGGCATGGCCTCTATCGGCCGTCTGTATAGATGATTTGGGATTTGTTAAACAAAAGATAAATAATCGTGCATTTTTGTATGGATTTCGGACTTTCAGTAGCTTTTACTGGTCGCCTCGCTGGATTTAGCGCCGCACTGCAAGCGTCTGTTTTCATATATCAAGGTGCTTTGGTAAGCATTTTTTCGCGCGTCAGCGTGCTTTCGATCAAGATGTTTACAAACTTAAGAAAAGTGTTCATTATTTTCTTGTGCTGAGCTCTGGTGAGGAGAATAAAAATGAGTTCCGAGAAAGCCCGCTTCCACGTTGTTGCCGACCGCAGCCGTTGCTGTGGTTATGGCCTGTGCGCTTCGATCTGCCCCAGTATCTACAAGCTCGATGCGGACGGCTTGGTTTATCTTGAAGATAAAGTCGTGCCGCCCGAGCTCGAAGAGGAAGCCCGCGAGGGCGCCGCAGCCTGCCCCGCCGAGGCGATCTGGCTTGAAGACATTACCGCCGAAGACGGCTCTGCCTGAGCTCTCCCGCAGGAATAAGGCGTAACTCATAGGTGTGGAGGCTGTTATGGCGGGTCGTTTACAGAACAAGGTGGCACTGATTACTGGTACCGGTGGTGGCCAGGGCAGGGTGGCCGCGCTGCGTTTCGCCCGCGAAGGCGCGATTGTGGTCGGTTGCGATTTCAACAGTGCCGGGCATGCGGAAACGGCGACGCTGCTTGAGGCCGAGGGCTTGCACCTCTACGGTTATGCGCCCGTCGACCTGGGTGATCACGAGCAGGCCAAGGCCTGGATTGATGCAGCCGTCACCGAGCATGGGCGCATCGATATTCTCTACAACAATGCGTCGGCGGCGCGTTTCGGTGCGGTGAGCGAGTTCTCTATCGAGGATTGGCGTTACACCATGCGCAATGAAATCGATCTGCTGTTCTACACCACTAAATACGCCTGGCACCATCTGGCCGAACAGCGCGGTGTGATCATCAATGTTTCGTCGACTGCCGCCTGGGGTGGTTCCAAAGTGGCCGGCATCGCCGCCCATGCCGCAGCCAAGGGCGCGGTAGTTTCCTTTACTCGGCAATTGGCGGTGGAGGGCGCTCCGGTGGGTATCCGCGCGGTCAGCCTGAGCCCGGGTTTTGTCGCCACGCCGGGTACCGCCGCGTTTCTTGAAAATCCAGTGGCCCGTGCGGCGTTACTCGACGGTGTCTTGATGGATCGTCCAGGTGAACCCGAAGAGGTCGTTGCCCTGGCCTTGTTCCTGGCGTCTAGCGAAGCCTCGTTCGTGACTGGTTCCGACTTTGTCATCGACGGCGGTTTGCTGGCCGTTTAGGCGTCTTTGCTGGTAGTGGGCTATGAATTCACCGTGGCCGCCCCAGTAGCGGCCGCTACGAGCAATAATCGAACAAGAAAGGTGGCGCGTCATGGACATCATTGGCATCGGCTACATGGGCTTCGAAACTGCGAACCTCGACGCCTGGCGTGAGTATGGTCCGCAGGTGATGGGTTTCGGGATTGGCCGCTCCCCGGAAAGCGATGCGGATTCGCTGTATTTTCGCATCGATGATCGCCGTCATCGTTTTGCTTTCCACCCCGGTAAGATCGATCGCATTGCCTATATCGGCTGGGAGGCGGTTGGCCGCATGGCTTTTGAAGACGGTTTAAAGCGGCTAGAGTCTGCGGGTGTCGCCTTCACCCGTGGCGACGCCGCCTTGTGTGAAAAGCGCGGTGTGCGCGAGGTGGTCCGCTTTCGCGATCCGGTGGGTTATCAGCACGAGCTGTTCTATGGGCAGAAATGGACGCCGCACTCCTTTATTCCTGGGCGTCCGCATACCGGCTTTCTCGCCGACGAGCGGGGGGCCGGGCATGTGGTCTTGATCACTCCGGAATACACCCCGGAGCTGGAAAATTTTCTGCTCAATGTGATGGGCTTTCACTGGTATGGCGCTGGCGCCGGTAAGGGCCGTACTGGCTTTTTCCGCGCCAAGCTCAACCATCACACCAGCCATGACATCGCTTATGGCCATGGTCCTGGTCGCATGGGCGTGCAGCATGTCGGCCTGTTCGTACGCAACGTGCGCGATGTCGGTGAAACCTACGACATCGTCAAAAAGCGCGAACTGCCGATGATGATGACCCTGGGGCAGCATAGCCAGGATCCACACCTGTCCTTCTACCACTTCAATCCATCGGGTTTCGCTTTCGAAACGATTGCCGAGATCGAACCCTGGCAGGGTGATCCATACGAACTCAACCCCGAGACCTTGAGCCTGTGGGGGCACGAGATGGTGGGGCCGATCCTCGGGCCAAGTGTGCGCACACCTGAAGAAGTGCTGGATGCGGAATACCTGGCCAGCAAGCGCTAAGCATGCGTCTGGCACGGGTTGAGTTTGCCGGTGAGGCGTTCTGGGCGAGTCTGGAGTCGGCATCCGGCCCGCTAAGGCGCATCCGTGCGCCTTTTGCCGAGTGGGCGGCGGTACTGGCTTTGCAAGGCATTGCGGCGCTGGATTTGGCCGACGAACGCATTGAATTGGCTGATTGCCAGTTGTTGCCGCCCTTGCAGCCTGGGGCTCGGGTTTTTGGTGTGGGGTTGAACTACCTGAGCCATTTGCAGCGCCTGGGCAGCCCTGCTCCGGCGCATACCCTGGCGTATCTGAAGCCAGACTCGGCCCTGATCGGCCCATTTGACGCTATTCAGTATCCGCTGCTGACGGCCGAACTGGATTACGAAATCGAACTGGTGGCCGTGGTTGCTCGACCTTTGCTGGATGAGCCGCAGGCGAGCAGTTGCCTGCTGGGTTATACGGTGGGCAACGACATCAGTGCGCGCGATGCCGGTCGGCAGATCGGGCGTCTCGACCTGCTCACGCAAAAAGCCATGGATCGCACCACTCCGCTCGGGCCCTGGATCGTCACGCTCGATGAGTTGGGCGGTGCCGGGCAACCGGAACTGGAGATGAGCCTGAGCGTCAACGGCGAACAGCGCCAGCAGGACAATACCCGCAACATGCTCTTTCCCATCGACGAGCTGCTCAACTACCTCGATGCACGGATCGCCTTGCGTGCTGGTGATCTGCTGTTCACTGGCTCCAGCCACGGGGTTGGCCTGGAAAGCGGGCGGTTTCTTGAGCCCGGAGACTGGGTCGAGGCGCAAATCCAGGGCATCGGCCAGCTGCGCAACTGCGTCGGTGCGCCACGTCGCTTGCATCCGGCACGAGAGGTCGGCCGGCTGGGGCTGCCTGCCAGCCAATGAGTCTGGACAAGCAAGGCGCCATGGTATCGGGGCACGCTTCCTTCTGGGCGCCGCTGCGCCACCGGTTGTTCGTCGGGCTGTGGCTCGCCTGCGCGGTGGCCAATATGGCGATCTGGATGCAGACGGTTGGCGCGGCCTGGATCATGACCCTGTTGTCGGGCTCGCCCTTGATGGTGTCGCTGGTGCAGACCGCGATCACCCTGCCTGTGTTTCTGTTCGGCCTGCTCGGCGGGGTGCTCGCCGATCGCATGGACCCGCGGCGCCTGTTGCTATTTACCCAGTCGGCGATGCTCGGAGCAGCCACGGCGCTCTGCTTGCTGGCCTGGTTCGACCTGCTGAAAGCCTGGTCGCTGCTGCTATTTACCTTTCTTCTAGGTACCGGTAGCGCGCTGGGTATGGCGGCTTGGATGATCACGCTGGTCGGCGTCATCCCGCGCGAGCAGGTCCCCGCGGCGGTAGCGCTCAACGGCATCTCGATCAATGCCACCCGCGCCTTGGGCCCAGCCCTGGCCGGCGCTCTGATCGCCTGGTGGAACAGTGCCTCGGTGTTCCTGGTCATCGCTCTGTGCATGATCGCGGTGATCGTCTACATCATTGTCCGCTTGCCAGCCAGAACCTGTGTTGACGGGCTGCCGCCGGAAACCCTGGTTGGAGGCATGCGCAGCGGCCTGCGCTATATCCGCCACTCGGCGGTGCTGTCCAGCGCGCTCAAGCAGGTGTTCGTCTTCACCAGTTGCGCCAGCGCGCTCTGGGCACTGATGCCGCTGGTGGCCAAGGACGAGTTGGGCATGGATGCAGGTGGCTATGGCCTGCTGATGGCCTTCATGGGTGCCGGCGCGGTGCTGGCGGCTCTCGGTTTGACCAGCATGTACCGACGTTTCCCCCTGCGCGGGTTGATCGTTGCCGGTGCCTTTGCCTTCGCCGCGGCGACTCTGGCGGCGGCGCTATCGCACAGCCAGGCGGTGGTCTGCGCGATGTTACTGCTCGCCGGCATGGGCTGGATGGCGGTGAACGCGACCATCTCCACCGTGGTGCAAACCTATGCGGCGAACTGGGTGCGCGCCCGCGTTGCTTCGGTCTACCTGTTGGTGCTGATGGGTTCGATGGCCGTGGGCGGCGTCTTGTGGGGCGCGTTGGCGCAGTATCTGGGGCTGGAAAACAGCCTATTGCTGTCGGCGTCGAGCATCCTGTTGGGGGTGTTGCTGACTCGCGGAAGTCAGATTGCCATGGGCCGGGAAGCGGATTTCGCCTACGCCCAGCAGACCGACAAGCTGGTGCTGGCGGGCGAGGTGTCCCATGACGACGGGCCAGTCTGTGTGGAGATCAGCTACCGGGTGAGCGATGGCGAGCGTGACGACTTCCTGCGTATTGTCTACGCCGTTGGTCAGTCACGGCGGCGCAACGGCGCGCAGAATTGGCGTCTTTATCGTGACCTCGCCGAAACCGATCACTATGTTGAGCGTTTTATCGTCGAGTCTTGGCTGGACTATCTGCGTCAGCAGGAGCGAGTGACCCTGGCCGATGAGTTTCTTGAGCGTGGTCTGACCCGATTTCGTATCGAGCCCCGAGCAACCAGGCGGTATATCTATCAGGCTCCGGCAGAGGTATTTTGAGTGAGATGAGGGTTTCGGTCTGAAATCTCTATATTAAATTTGTTGCGACATATTGTTCTCGTTATAGAATTGAGCTCTGCTCCCGCTAGACCAATCGAGAACCCCTTATGGACGCCTCCGACGTTGTAGATTTCAGCGACAGTCATAAGTCTACTGGTGCCGTTACGGTTAAGCCGGTTGCCAATGCGATTCGTATTCTCCGCTACCTGAGTCAGATCGGCACGCCCGAGCGTTCGGTGGATATTGCCCGGCGCTTATCGATCAATCCCAGCACCTGCTTCAACATCCTGCGTACGCTGGTAATGGAGGATGTGGTCGATTTCAATCCCATGTCGAAGCGCTACTCCGCCGGGCTGGGGTTGGCCCGGTTGGTCGAGCAACTGGTCACCCAGGGGCAGCGGGTGCAGTTGGCGAAGCCGCTGCTGCAAAACCTGGCGGCGCGCCTGCGAGTGACGGTCACACTGTGGCGCCGCATCGGCTCGGATCGCATCGTGATTGTGAGCTCCGCGGCCAGCCCCACCGATGTGCGCATCGACATGGCTGAAGGGCAGCGCCTACCCATGCTGATGGGGGCAAGCGGCCGGCTGTTTGCTACACAGATGGACTTGGATGACCCGGAAATCCAAGCGGCTTTCGAGGGGATTCGCTGGTCTCGGCCCTTGCCACTCGAGACATATCGGGAAGAAGTACGACAAGCGGCGGAGCGTGGCTGGGCGATGGACGATGGGCATTTTTCCGTCGGCATTCTGGCCATCGCTGCGCCCGTGTACTCGCCCTCAGGCTCCATCGACTTCACCGTTTCGGCCGTGCTGTTTCGCGGTCAGCGCGACGAGGAAGGTATCCAGGCGTTGGGCGAGGCGCTTATCGAATTCTGCTCAGAACTCAGCAGCGTGCTGTTCTGAGGTCCAGCGCTGGGCCGGTTATTCCCTGACCAGCAGCAGGCTGCCGCCGAGTGGGCCGCCGCCTGCCGCTACTGTCGTGACGCGGTGCTCGGCAGTCTGCCGGCCCTCTGCACGCCCCCACAGTTGCAAGCAGGCCTCGTGTACATAGCCCAGGCCGTGGGTGCGGCCTCCCGATAGCTGGCCGCCATTGGTATTGATCGGCAGTTCGCCGTTCAGGGCAATCCGTTGTCCGCCCTCGACGAAGGCGCCGCTCTGGCCCACCGGGCAAAGTCCCAGTGCCTCCAGCCAGATCAGGGTGAGGATCGAGAAACCATCGTAGAGCTGGGCTGAGTCGACGTCGCTGGGTGTGTAGTCGGTGCGTGCCCACATCATCCGGCCGACATCGAACGCCGCCATTTCGGTCAGGGATATCTGATCCCAGGACCAGGGCTGGTTTAGCGAGGCGCCGATGGCTTCAATGCGGATCGGTGGCTGGCGTAAATCTCGCGCGGCATCCCGGCGCGACAGCACGATGGCAGTCGAGGCATCGCAGTGCACGTCGCAATCGAACATACGCAGCGGTGTAGAAATCATCCGCGACTGCATGTAGTCGTCCATCGACATCGCTGTGCGGTAGATGGCTTTCGGATTACGCATCGCGTTCTGCCGGCAGGTCAGGGCGATCTGCGCCAGCTGTTCGGGTTGCGTGCCGTATTCGTGAAAGTGCCGCTGGGCATACAGTGCCATCAGGTTGATGCCCGACAGCACATTGAACGGCGTGAACCATTGCCAGGCGTAGCTACTGTCGCGGCCCTGGGTCTTGTTGCTCAGCGCGCCAGACTGCTTGTTATGTACCCGTGCCGATGCCTCGGTAATGGTGCGAAACACCAAGACGTGATTGCACAACCCCGCGGCAATCGCCATGGCGCCATTGATCACGCCGGCCAGCGGGCCTGGGCCCTCGTAACCACCACCAAACCAGTTGACGTTCAATCCCAGAGCGCTCTTCAGGGCGCTGGGGCCGACTGGCGAAAAGGGATCGCCATTGTTGTTGTCGCCTGGCCAGCAGGCCACGCCATCGATGTCGCTACGTTCGAGTCCGGCATCGGTGATGGCTTCCAGGCAAGCGTCTACGGTCAGGCGCATAGCCGATTTCGAAGACGGCCGACCCACTTCGGACTGGCCGATGCCGGTGATAGCGACCTCTTTCTCATAGCGATGATCGAACATCATTGATCCCTTTCGAACAGTGGCAGCCAGACGTCGTCGACGTTCAAAAAGCTAACCCGTACCGGCATGTCGATACGAACCGCGAGCGGGTCCATGCCCACCACGTTGCTGACGAAGCGCAGGCCAGGCTGGTCCGTCAATTCGATGATCGCGACGACATAAGGGACTTCGAGTTCGGCGATCCACGGTTGGTAGTTAAGGGTGTAGCTCAGCACCTTGCCTTTGCCGGAAACCGCACGCGGTTCGACGTCCAAGCTCGCGCAGTGCGGGCATATCGGTCCCGGTGGATGGAAAAAGTGTTCGCAGCCACGGCAGTGATGAATCAAGAGTTCACCGCGCTCGCCACCTTGCCAGAAGGCGCGATTGTCGGCGTTGAGGGCGGGCAGTTTTCTAGGCATCAGGTATTCCTGAGGGGGCGGCTACGGCGCATGGCTTTACGTTAGCATTTGTACATATTTTTGAAAAGTGTCATATTTAATCTGTCCGCACTGGTGTTCATCGCCATAGCCGAACCGTAAATAACAAGAGGAACTCCACGATGTCCCCGTCTTTGCAGAACAAGATTGTCATCGTCACCGGCGGCTTTGGTGCGCTGGGTAGTAGCTTAGGTCAGCTGTTGCTGGAGCGGGGCGCGCGCGTCGCCTTGCTCGACCGTGCGGATGCCCCGCCTGCCTTGCGTGGTGTGCAGAATCTGCTGGCATTGGGGGGCGTCGATCTGACGTCTGCGGATTCGGCAAAAGTTGCGTTGGCCAGCGTCGCCGAGCATTTCGGCCGCATTGATGGCCTGGTCAACGTGGCGGGCGGCTTTGCCTGGGAAACGCTGGAAGACGGCAGCCTGGAAACCTGGGATCGCCTGTACCAGATGAACCTGCGTACCGCCGTGGTCAGTTGCCAGGCGGCACTGCCGCACCTACTGGCTTCAGCGGCCGGGCGTATTGTCAATATCGGTGCGCTGGCCTCGGTGAAAGCTGCGCAGGGCATGGGCGCCTATGCTGCATCCAAGGCTGGGGTCGCGCGCTTGACTGAAGCGCTGGCCGAGGAGCTGAAGGATCGAGGCGTCACGGTCAATGCGCTGTTGCCGAGCATCATCGACACGCCGACTAATCGCGCAGACATGCCGGATGCCGACGCCAGTCGCTGGGTCTCACCTGTCGCGTTAGCCGGGGTAATTGCCTTCCTCCTGTCGGATGACGCCGCAGTGGTGACAGGTGCCTGCCTGCCTGTGGCGGGACGAGTATGAAGCGCGTGGTCCGCGAGGTAATTTCGATGGGAACTGATAGCCAATGAGACTTGTGACCTTCACCGATGATGCAGGTTTCGAGCGCGCCGGTGCCTTGCTCGAGAACGACCAGGTTGTGCTCGATTTACAGCAGGCTTACCGCGCACTGCAGGGGCGTGAAAGCGCCCAGCTTGCCAGCGTGCTGGCGTTGGTCGAGGCCGGTGAGCCGGCGCTCGCATTGGCCCGCTCGCTGCTGGCGAAAGCCCCGGCCGCTGCGGTGTTACAGCGCGATGCGGTGAAGCTGCGAGCGCCGATCCAGCCGCCTCCGCAAATGCGCGATTGCTCCTGTTTCGAGCTGCACCTGCGACAGAGCTTCGCCGCGGCACGCCGGGCGCGAGCGCTGCGCACGCCTGATCCTGAGGCCACCTTACGGGAGATGAATACCCGGGCGGACGATCGCGTGATTGAGACCTTCAACCGCCAGCCGATCTACTACAAATGCAACCGCTTCGCGGTCATTGGTATCGACGACGAGTTTCAATGGCCGAGCTACAGCAAGGCAATGGACTTCGAGTTGGAGTTTGGTTGTTACATCGGCAAGCGTGGCAAGGACATCAGCCGCGAGGACGCCCGTTCGCACATCGTTGGTTACACCATCTTCAACGATATGAGCGCGCGCGATGCCCAGGCCCAAGAGATGCCCGGCATGCTCGGCCCTGCCAAGAGCAAGGACTTCGATACCGGCAACATCATGGGGCCTTGCCTGGTGACGGCCGACGAACTCGGCGACCCCTACGACCTGAACATGGTTGCACGGGTCAACGGTGAGGAGTGGGGGCGTGGCAATACCCGTGACATGCGCTGGCGCTTCGAGGATGTCATCGCCCATGTATCTCGTTCGGAAACCCTCTATCCCGGTGAGTTTCTAGGGTCGGGCACGGTGGGCAATGGTTGTGGCCTGGAGCAGTTGCGCTACTTGAAGCCGGGTGATCTGGTCGAGCTGGAAGTCGATGGTCTCGGTGTACTGCGTACGCGTGTGTGAACGGCCGATCAAACTGTGTCCTGATGTGTACTTTTCGACTGCTGTTAATTCGTCGCTAAAGCCCGCCGCATGATGCTTGTGGCGTGTTAGGCACTTGCAGGCAACGCATTTATACGTCGGCTAAAGTGCTATTAGGTGTACATTTTCTATAAAAGTGTCTTATATTTTGTTGCGGCTCAACTCGCCGTATCGCCGTAGCGCCCTGAACAGGAGGCAATCATGCTAACAACAACAAGCCCTGTGTTGTCTGACGGAACCAAGGTTTCGGACCTTATCTATCCCTCGACCCGCGAAGTACAAATGCGTGTGCTGTCGGATCGGGAAATTTACGAGCTGGAGATGGAGAAAATCTTCGGCAAGATCTGGGTTCTGCTCGGGCACGAATCGGAAATCCCCAACTCGGGCGATTTCATGGTGCGCGACATGGGTTCGGATTCTGTGATTGCTGCCCGTGGCAAGGACGGCGAAGTCTTCGTATCGCTGAACGTCTGCCCGCACCGTGGCATGCGTATCAGTACTGCCGATTGCGGTAATACGCAGATCCACAAATGCATTTATCACGGTTGGGCGTTCCGTCCCAATGGCGACTTCATCGGCTCGCCGATTGAGCGCGAGTGCATGCACGGCAAGATGCTGGCCAAAGAAGAGCTGGGGCTGAAGAAGGCCCGTGTGACGCTTTACGGTGGCCTGATCTTCGCCACTTGGAACATCGATGGGCCTTCCTTCGACGAGTTCCTGGGCGATGCCAAGTGGTACTACGACATGCTCTTCTGTCGCAGTGACAAAGGCATGGAGGTGCTGGGCCCACCGCAGCGCTTCATCGTCAACGCCAACTGGAAGACCGCTGGCGAACAGTCGGCAGCAGACGGTTTCCATACCCTGACCTTGCACCGCTGGTTGGGCGAGGTCGGCAACTATGCCAAGAAGGGTGAGGGCGAGGGCGAAGGTACCGATCTGAGCCCGGAAATGATTGGCGTGGAAATCAGCTCGCCGCATGGCCACGCGTTGCGCTGTATTGATCTGGCGCGCAAGATTAAGCGTCTCACCGGGCTCGACCCTGCCGAGCTCTCGGTCCAGGAAAAGCTCGATGCGCTGCCGCCAGCTGGCATGACCCGCGACATGGTTGAGCAATTGGCGCGCAATCTGACCGAAGACCAACTCAAGGTGCTGACCACTATGCCGCCGCAGGTTGGCGGTATGTTCCCGAACATTCTCTTTGGTTTCGTCTACATTCCTCAGCCCGACGGCACTGTGGTCGGCTCCATGACCTTGCACGCCTATGTGCCGCACGGGCCCGATAAGCTCGAGTTCGTCAATTGGATCTTCGCCGAGAAAGATGCACCGGCTGAGCTGCGCGAGAAGATGCTCAAGCAGACCATTCAGTTGTTTGGCACCTCAGGCATGGTCGAGCAGGATGACTCCGATACCTGGCCGCACATGACGCTGTCTGCCAAGGGCGCCATGGGTCGCAAGAGCACCATGAAGTATCAAGCCTGCTTTGAAACCGGCGCGCCCGAGGGCTGGCCGGGTCCAGGTATCGTCAATGAAGGTTTCACCAAAGACGATACCCAATGGCACTGGTGGTTGTATTGGCATGAGCTGATGACCGCGCAGGATTGATCTGCGCGTTCACTCATCCGTCGATCACAACAATACGTTTCAGGGAGTTACCCATGGCTCAAGTACAAGAACGCAGTGCCGAGCAGATTCAGCCGGGTTCACCGGTCGGCATCAAGCGTGTTCCTATTGGTTCGGATCTCTACAACCAAGTGCTGACCTTCCTCTATGAGGAGGCCACGCTGCTCGATCAGATTCGCCTCAAGGAGTGGAGCGAGCGGCTTGCCACCGATCTGATCTACACCGTGCCGTTGCGCCATACCCGCCTGCAGGCCGAGCAATCGGCCAGCATCGTGCGTAGCGTGCAGCATTACCACGATGACTATCGCTCGATCATGGGGCGCATCCTGCGTCTGTCAGGCAAGAGCGCCTGGGCCGAGGATCCCCCCTCGCGTACCCGCCGGCTGGTTACTAATGTCTTCGTCGAGGAGACGGCAAAGGCCGATGAGTTCGTCGTCACCAGCTACCTGTTGTTGACCCGTAACCGCTTCAAGGACCATCACGTCGATATCGTCAGTGGCGAGCGCCGCGATGTATTGCGCCTAGAGGCGGACGGTTTCAAGCTGGCGCGTCGTGAGGTCATTATCGACCAGGCCGTACTCGGCACACCGAACCTCGCGGTGTTCCTCTAGTCGGTCCTAGGTCGGGGGCGGCACTGAATCTTCGCTAGCTCAAGGGTGGACATGCTGCAGGCTTGTCCACCTCAAGGTCACTGGCGGCGGGTCAGGCTGCGCGCTGTCGTTTACTCACCGCTTGACCCGTCTCGACGCATGCACTTCACCGGAGCCGCCATCAGGCGGTTCCAGCTGTGCTTCGCTGCTTCAGCCAGACCTGATCATCGGCGCATAGCGCTGCTTGTGCGCTGCTGAAATCCCAGGTCGAGCCAATCATTCTCAAGGCTTTTTCAGCCCTGCTCGGTTGTTGGCTGTAGCAACGGCCGCTGCTGACGGCATGCGCCTGCGTGTCCAGGTTGTAGGCGCGACCAAGCGCGATCAATGTACAGCGGCGCAGTAGCAGGACCGCTTCGGCGTCCTCGTCAGGCAGGTTGCTCAGTGCCCAGCGGGCCATGCCTTCACGCAGGTTGACGCCAGAGAAGGGCGCCGGGGCCTGGATGAGCGAGCCCTCAACGTCCCAGGCCAGCAGCGCCGCGCCGTCGCGCTCCAGGGTCGCCCGTGTGCACCCGACGGTGCGTGGCGGTACCTGAATGTCATAGCGGCGCCAGGGGGTGCCGCGCGCCGCCGCAGCAATCGCCAGGCCGGCCAGATCGAGCAGGTGGGTGCACTGATGCTGAGCATCAACTTGGCGTGTCACCGAGTGCGCTACCCGGGTGAGCGGCATGCCGAGCAATTGTTCCAGTTGCGCGCCGGACTGTGGGCAGGCGGTGTAGGGATAGCGCAAGGCTTCGCCAGCAATTGCGGTCAGTACGCCTTGCTCATGCTGCAGGCAGACGCGGAAATGATGAAAGTCATCCTCCAGGGCCGCCCGCACCTCGCCGCCGCTGTCGTGTGTTGTCGATACGATTTCAACTCGGCGACGAAAGATGCTCATGCGGATTATCCTTTTATGGTTGCAGCGGGTGCCGGGTGCGCAGGAATAAGCTATATTTGAACACTATAGAAAAAAATGTTCATCAAGCAACAAGAAAGGTATGCGTATGGGACTGCTAAATGAGCGAGTGGCGCTGATCACCGGTGCCGGTGGTGGTATTGGCCGGGGCGTGGCGCTGAGCTTCGCCAAAGAGGGGGCTGCCGTGGTGGTCGCCGAGCTCGATCCGGTCAGCGGCGCCGCGGTTGCCGAAGAATTGAGGGCGCTTGGCGCACGAGCGCAGTTCGTGCGCACCGATGTGTCCAGCAAAAGCGATATCGATGCTGCGATCCAGGTGGCCGTCGAGCAGTTCGGTGGCCTGGATATTCTGGTCAACAATGCCTTTGCGCCAACGCCGAATGTGCTGCTCGAAGAAAAGACCGATGAGATGCTCGCGCAAACCCTCAACTCGACCGTGTGGGCCGCCTGGTGGTCGATGAAGGCAGCGCTGCCCCATATGCAGGCGCGTGGCGGCGGCAAGATCATCAACTTCTATTCGATCGACACCGAGATTGGCGCCTGGTTGCACGGTGACTACAACACGGCGAAGGCGGCGATTGTCGGCCTGACCCGTAGCGCAGCCTCGGAGTGGGGTCGTTTCAATATTCGGGTGAACGCCATCGCGCCGACGGCCATGGGCGCGACCTTTCATAAATTGGCCGAGGAAAACCCTGGTTTTGCCGAGCGATCCGCGTCGATGCGACCGCTGGGGCGCTGCGGCGAGCCGGAGGAGGACATTGGCCCGGTGGTGGTGTTCTTGGCTTCGGAGATGTCGCGCTTTGTTACCGGTGAAACCATCCACGTCGACGGCGGTTTGCACTTGCCGGGTTACAACTCACGGCCGGCCGGCGTGCCTGTTCGCGAGTATTGAGGCGTAGGCGCAACGTCCGTTGCGCCTCGTATACGTTCTGTCGCTCAGTATCTTTGCTCGCCTGCACTGCAGGGGCGAAGCGGCAGGGCGTTTCGCCTGCAGTCTGACGTCAATAGGCGTATCTGCATGGCGGTGTCTGTCGCCCATTTCCGTGCACTTGGTCGGTAGCGCACCTGGCGCGTCGCAGCAGCTTGCTGTGTGCTCGCTTCAATCGCTTGGACGACTGAGTTTGCAATGCCGGCAGTTGTGGCCGCGCTCGCCTCGTTCCCGTTGCGAGGGACGAGGTGAGCGCGAGTAGGCGGCTGCTGAGAGGGTTTTTTAGCGTTTCGAGACCTTAATGTCGGTGTCTTCGAGGTCCCAGGTAGTAGCGGTTTTCCCTTCGTCGCGCAGTTGGTATTTGAGCACCCGGCCTTGTGGGTTCTTCGGCAGGCTATGGCGAAACTCGATGTAGCGCGGCAAGGCGTAGTAGGGCACCGAGTCGGTCGCCCAGCGGAATAGTTCTTCCGCTTCAAGCTGCACGTTCTTATGCAGCACCGCAGTAACCTTGACGTCGTCTTCGCCTTTGTCGGACGGCACCGCATGCACGGCGACTTCTGCTAGAGCCGGGTGCACGGCGAACGCTGCTTCCATTTCGAAGCTGGAGATGTTTTCTCCGCGGCGACGCAGGTAATCCTTTTTGCGATCAACGAAATAAAAGAAGCCATCGTCGTCGAACTTGCCGATATCGCCGGTATGCAGCCACATGTTGCGCATCAGTTTCAGGGTGTCTGCCGGGCGCTGCCAGTAGCCCTGGAACATAATGTCGGGGCGCAACGGCCGCACTACGATTTCGCCTGGAGTATTGGCCGGCACCTCCACGTCATTGTCATCGACGATGCGAACGTCGAAGTCCGCAATTCTTTTGCCGGAAGAGCCTGGCGCCGCGTATTCGCCAGCCGCCAGCGAGGTGATCACGCAGGCTTCGGTGAGGCCATAGCCGTTACCGCCGACCAGGCGTGTGCCAAAGCGCTCGCGCCAGACTTTTTTGGTTTCCTCGGTGTACGGGTTGCCACGTGCCGTGTGGATCTGCCCAAAGCAGCGCTTCATTGCGTCGTTGTCCGGCGCCTGGGCGAGCAAGCCACCCATGCCACCAAGAATCGAGGCAATGGTCGCGCCAGAGCGTTCCACTTCTTGCCAGAAGTTGGACACCGAGAAGCGTGGAAGGATGGCGGCGCGCGCACCTACCAGGATGCTGGCGATGATGCTGACGCAGAGGGCGTTCATATGGAACAGCGGCAGCGGCGTGATGGTGACATCGTTCTCGTTGGCCGGACCGGCACGCAGTTGCAGGCGGGCCAGGTTGCACATGAAGTTGTAGCTGATCATGCAGCCCTTGGATGGCCCCGTGGTGCCCGAGGTGTAGATAAGGCAGGCCAGGTCGGACGGTTCGGGCTTGGTGGCGAGCGGTGTGTCGTCCTGGCCGCGATGTTCGGCCAGTGGCGCGATCGCAATGCTGCAGGCTGGCGCTGTGTCGAGTTCGCCGCGATAGAGAATCTGCTTTACCGCTGTGAGCTGGTCGGCCAGGGGCGTCATACGTGCCAGATAGGTCGCTTCGCAAATGACCAGGGCCGTACCGGTGTCGGCTATCTGGTGGCGCAGGAACTCGCCTTTGAGTGCGGTATTGATGGGCACGCTGACGGCGCGCAGCTTGTTGATCGCCAACCAGCAGACGACCGCGTCGATATTGTTGTCCAGCATGGTTAAAACGGTTTCGCCGGCCTGGACACCTAGGGCGGTCAGGGCGTTGGCCATTCTGGTTGAGAGTGAGTCAACTTCTGCGTAAGTGTATAATTCTCCGCTAAAATCCAACAGAACTTTGTCTGGATGACCTGCTACTGCTCGTTCAAGCGCAGCGATGACAGTGTCTCTTTCGCCCACTGCCCAAGTGTCTGGATGACCAGTACCGCTCATGACTATTCTCCTTTGGAGGCTACCCAGCCACTGGGAAGCTGCTTTTATTTTGAAGAGAGAATGCGATTCTATATTCGAACTTAAGAAATGTCTTCCTTAAAGAGTTGAACAAAAACAGACAGTCCTGCCTAGATCCTGTGGTAATGTCATTTTTTTTAGCTTAATGAGTATGTTTATCCATGCCCAAGCTCGCCATCCAGCCCGGTCAAATCGCGGCACCCAAGCCACGGAAGAAGAAAGTCAGTGTTGCGGAGAAACCGGCAGCACTGGTCAAAAGGACTTCGCCCAAGAGCGTAGGCTTGTCGACCAATGGTGCTCCGGTTAAGCCTAATCGGCGTTCCGAGGAGACCATCGCCAATATCCTGGTGGCGACCGAAGAGGTGGTGTTGCGTTCTGGGGCCGAGCGCATCTCGATCCTTGACGTTTGCCAGGTCGCGGGTGTTTCGCGAGGAACCTTCTACCGCTACTTCTCTTCTCAGGAAGACCTGCTGGATACCTTTTCCCGGCATAAGCGCGATAGTTTCCACAGTTCGTTGACCCTGGCTTTGGGTGACCTTACGGATCCCGATGCGCGCTTGAATGCGCTGATTACCTATTTGGATGACTACCTTGAGCAAAGCCGCGCACGGCGCCTGCTGGTGGTGGCTCCCGATTATGCGCTGGGCTTCTTTCGGCGGATTTTCCATGACTCCATCGTGCGCTTTCAGGACTTGCTGGACATCGTTTTCGACGAATGGGATTCCCGGTTGGGGGTCAGGCTCGACCGTGAGTTGATCTGCGAAATGATCATCCGTTATGTGTTGAGTGAGATTCTTGTGCCGGAAAGCGCCGGCCGACGCCTCTTGCCCGTTCGCGTCAAAAAGCTGGTGACCGCTCTGGCGATAGGTTCGACTTCGCGTAACCGCCGCTGATCGTTCTCGCGCCGTTCCCGCAGGTGTATTTGTAGTCGCCCTCAGCAATTGAGGGTGGCGCGGCGTTCAGCTTGCCGCTCCCTCCGCTAAACCCCTCAAGACTTTGCCGCTGTTCTGCTGCGCGCGGGCGCTTGTCTGTGGCTGCCATTCGGCAGGCTCTGGCATGAGGCTTTTGCGCTTATTTGAAAATAATATGAACAGATTTTTGATTTATGATCATTTTAAACTTATGCTCTGCGTTGACTGCGGGCTCTGTGCGTATCTCTTCAATGCAGTTTCTGACCTTGGAATCGTGCTGGAAGCCCCGCGCTACACAACCATAAAAGTGCCAACCTCGAGGTACCGGAACATGCTCATCGACCTCCACGCTCACGCCCCTCATCCTGACTATTACAACCAGCATCCCTACTGGGGGCCGGCCTTTGAGGCTCAGCCCGATGGCGACATCAAGTTGCGTGTGGGTGACTGGATCCTGTCGCTGGGTGCGCCAGAGCGTAAAAAGGCATTGCGTGAGGCGCATGCGCGCGGTGAAACGCTGAACGTCGAGGAGTACATGGCCAAGTGGCGTGACCCGAACCACCGCCTCGCCGCGATGGATGCGGCGGGTCAGGATGCACAGGTTCTGTCGGTGCCGAGCCACTGCTACATGTATTGGACCGAAGCCGAGTTCGCCGTGCCCTTTGCGCGCAAGGTCAATGACGTGCTGGCCGACTACTGCTCGGCCGCGCCCAATCGGCTGATGTTCTGGGCGCATGCGCCGCTGAACGTGCCGCATGAGGCGGCCAAGGAGATTCGTCGCGCCGTTACCGAGCTGGGTGCCAAAGGCCTGGTGGCCGGTGGTTCCAATTTTGGCGGGATGGAATATGACTCTCCGGAACTGGATCCAGTTTGGCAGGCGCTGTGCGATCTTGACGTGCCGATCTTCGTGCACGGCTACAACCAGTCCGTAACCTGGGGCAAAGAAGCCAACACCGACCGTTATGAAACTACCGCTATCGTCGGTATGAACTACGACGAAACCAAGTGCCTGTGGTACCTGATCAACGGTGGCGTGCTGGATCGATTCCCCAATCTGAAAATCTACATCACCCACGGTGGTGGCTTCGTGCCCTACCAGTTGGGCCGTATGGCGCAGACCAATCCGAACCTGGATGTCTACCACAACAAAAAGCCCTTCCTGGATTACCTGCCTAACTTCTATTTCGATGTGGAACTGCATGAGCTGCCGATGCGTCAGGCGATGGTCGATGTTATCGGCGCGGATCGGGTCCTTTACGGCTCCAACTTCGGCGGCAGCGATGCCGTACGGCATGACCTGACCGAAGGGCTGCGCCTGTCGGATGAGGATCTGCAGAAAATTCGCTGGAAGAACGCCTGCGAACTGCTGCGCCTCGATCCAGCGAAAGTCGGCAAGGTTGGTGTCTGATGAAGCTTGCTCGTTGCTCTTACCTCGACACCGGCGTGTTCTGGGCGGTGGTAGACCCGGGCCGTGATGAAGTGCGCCCCATTGACGGCGAGTTCCATACCTGGGCGCCCGCAGTTGCCGGGGGCGCCGGTATTAGCGCGTTGCGGATTTGCGGAACAACGCTGCCGTTGTCCAAGGTGCATCTGCTGCCGCCGATAGAGCCAGTGAACCGGGTTGTGGTGGCGGGTGCCAACTATGCCAAGCACTTATCCGAGGATTTTGGTCTGGCCTCGCCGGCGCAACCGGTGGCCTTTCTTAAGGCCTACGGCGCGTTGATCGGTGCACACGACCCGATCCGCTATCCACCGTTGACCACAGAGCTCGATCACGAAGTGGAGTTGGTAGTGGTGATCGGCAGTGCCGAGATCGACCTGGAAAATCCCCTGGGCTGTGTGCTCGGCTACACCGTTGGCAATGACGTCAGTGCCCGCGATCTTCAGCGCAGCGGCCCGGCCGGTATCGGCATGGACCTGTTTGCCGCCAAGAGCCAGGACCGCTCGACCGGTGTCGGCCCCTGGATCGTTACCAAGGACGAGTTTCCCGAGGGTTCGCCACAGGTTCGCTTGACCCTCAAGGTCAATGGTGAGACGCGCCAGGATGGTTCGACCGCCGAGATGACCTGGGATGTCGGCCAGTTAATCCGCTTTGTCCAGCAGCGCTCCAGTTTTGCCTGTGGCGACATTCTCTTTACCGGTTCACCCGCCGGTGTCGGGATGGGAACCGGGGTGTTCCTCAATCCCGGGGATGTGGTCGAGGCCACGATTGAGGGCATTGGTACGTTGCGCAATACCGTCAGCGAAAAGTCCTGCGTCTAATCGAGAGCGAAAATGAGCATACAAAAAGAAGAGAAAGTCGTAGTCGTTGGCGCCGGTCTCATGGGGACCGGTATCGCGCATGGTTTCGCCAGCGCGGGCTATCCCACCTTGCTGGTCGACACTAATGCCGACTCGCTGACCCGTGCCAAGGACAGCATCGAGAGCATCCTGAGTGCCGGGGTCAAGCTCGGCAAAGTCTCCGAAGAGTCTGCACAAGCGTCCCTGGCGCGCTTGATTATCTGCCGCGATCTGAGTGAAGCCGCAACCGGTGCGCATTGGCTGGTCGAGACCGTCTCCGAGCAGTTGGCGGTGAAGAAGGCCGTGGTCACGCAAGCGGAACCACTGCTGGCGCCGGGCGCGATCATTGCGACCAACACCTCGGCGTTGAGCGTGACCGAGATCGCCGCCGCCGTGCCGTGCCCGGATCGAGTTATCGGCATGCACTTCTTCAACCCCGTGCACAAAATGAAACTCATCGAGCTGGTGCGCGGACTGGCCACCAGCGATGAAACCGTGGCGCGCACCCGTGTGCTGTGCGATGCCATGGGCAAGACCTCGATCATCGTCAACGAATCGCCTGGCCTGACCACCAGCCGCATGTCGGCGCTATTGGGCAACGAGGCGATGTACATGCTGCAAGAAGGCACGGCCAGCGCCGAAGATATCGACACTGCGCTACGCCTGGGTTTCAACCACCCGATGGGCCCGCTGGAGCTCGGCGACCTGACCGGCTGGGATACCCGGCTGTCGGTATTGCGCTACCTGCACCAGACCCTGGGCGAGAAATTTCGCCCGTGCCCGCTGATCATCAAGATGGTTGCGGCTGGTCGCCTGGGGCGCAAGACCGGGAGCGGCGTGTATCGCTATGAAGACGGTAAGCAGGTGCCGAATTCCGGCCTCAAGGCGAGTGCGCTATGAGCGACATCGTGATCGTTGATGCCGTGCGTACGCCGATCGGGCGTTTCCGCGGCAGCCTGGCCGGCGTGCGCGCAGATCATCTGGGTTCGCTGGTGCTCAATGCGTTGCTGGAGCGGACCGGCCTTGCGCCCGCGCAAGTGGATGATGTGATTTTCGGCTGCGTGACGCAGATCGGTGAACAGTCCGCCAACATCGCGCGTACGGCGTTGCTGGGTGCCGGCTGGCCGGAGACCATTCCAGGCATGACTCTGGACCGCAAATGCGGTTCCGGCGAAGCGGCGGTGCATGTGGCAGTCGGTGCGATTGCCGCAGGCGCCGCCGATATCATCATTGCCGGTGGTGCGGAAAATATGAGCCGCGTGCCCATGGGCAGTAACCGCGAGATTCATGGTGAAGCCTTCGGCTGGATGGCGGCCGAGCGCTACGAGCTGACCAGCCAGGGCGAGGCCGCCGAGCGGATGGTCGACAAATGGTCGCTGAGTCGCGATGAGCTGGACGATTATGCCTTCGCCAGCCATCGCCGCGCGGCGCAAGCCGCCGATGCCGGGCATTTCGACAATGAGCTGGTTGGCGTGCCGGTCGAGGCGCTACGCGAGCATTCGCTTACCGAACCCGCTGGTCTGCTGCAGGCGGACGAGACCATCCGTCGCGACACCACGCGAGAGAAACTCTCGACCCTGAAAACCAGTTTCCGTCCAGACACTGGGCGGATTACCGCCGGCAACTCCTCGCAGATTTCCGATGGGGCGGCGGCGCTGCTGCTGATGTCCGCCGATACCGCCAAACGCCTGGGCTTGAAAGCCCGTGCGCGTATCCGTGCTTTCACCACCGTCGGGGTGGATCCGACCTTGATGCTCACCGGCCCAATCGCGGCAACCCGCAAGGTACTCGGCAAGGCCGGGCTGACGCTCGATGACATCGATCTGTTCGAAGTCAACGAGGCGTTCGCCTCCGTGCCGCTGGCCTGGATGCAAGAGACCGGGGTGGCGCATGATCGGCTGAACGTCAACGGCGGAGCCATCGCCCTAGGCCACCCGTTGGGCGCCAGTGGCACACGCTTGATGACGACCTTGCTCAACGAGCTGGAGCGACGAGGCGGGCGCTACGGCCTGCAAGCGATCTGCTGCGCCGGTGGTCTGGGTACCGCGACCATCATCGAGCGGCTTTGAGCATGCCGCGCATCCCGCTGGTGGGCTTGGCGGCGATGCCGGCCGAACTGCGTGAGGCGATTGCTCGAGGTCAGGACAGTCGTATGCTCAGTTCGTCGAAACCTGTACAGGTTTGGGCGCACCGCCCGCCGGTGGCGTTGGCATGGCTGGCCCTGATGGAGAGCTTCCAACAGGACAGTCAGCTTGATGAGCGGCTGCGGGAATTGCTGCGCTTGAAGATCGCCAGCATTACCACTTGTCAGGCGTGCCAGTTGGCGCGTAAGTCCGATGCGGTCAGCGAAGAAGACATTGCCTGCTTGGGCAGCGACAGTGATCGCTTCAGCCCCGCCGAGCAAGCCGCCATGGGCT
The DNA here is from genome assembly GCA_002354655.1 of Pseudomonas sp. UBA2684. Classification (GTDB taxonomy): domain Bacteria; phylum Pseudomonadota; class Gammaproteobacteria; order Pseudomonadales; family Pseudomonadaceae; genus Aquipseudomonas. Next base: position 222,947 of record DELY01000044.1, on the reverse strand, counting down.
TCGCCGAGTTATTTGCCAGCGACTATATGACCATCGGCGATGAGCATTATGCGCAATTGTCGCAGTACTTCTCCTCGCCTCAGGTGGTAGAGCTGAACATGTACTGCGCGCTGATGTTGGCTGGCGGTCGCATGACTTATGTCCAGCAAGCCTACTGAAACCGTGGGCGAGTCATTCGGCGTCCGGTATTTCTGACGCCAGACTGCTGTTATCAGTGTATTTGGTCAAATTGTAAAAAACCGTTCAACTAAATCCAGCTTGCGCCTAAGATGGATCATGTGTCGACCTCTGCCGGGTCGCACTTATCGCTACTGACAACAAGAAAGGAGACGAACATGTCCGAACAAGCACAGAGCAAACTGGAGCAGGTCTTCGCCAACGTGGCGAGTAACTATCGCGGCTCTGATATTGACCTGCACGCGGTGTATCGCGACATGCGTCAGAATTCTCCGGTTCTGCAAGAAAACTTCATGGCGCGCCTGGGCGTGCCTTCCATTGCTGGGCTCGACGCTAATCGTCCGACCTACACACTGTTCAAATACGACGATGTCATGGCGGTGATGCGTGACAGCACGAACTTCACCAGCGGCTTCATCGCCGAAGGGCTGGGTGCGTTCTTCGACGGGTTGATCCTCACGGCGATGGACGGCGAGGCGCACAAGAACATCCGCAACCTGTTGCAGCCGGTGTTCATGCCCGAGACGGTCAATCGCTGGAAAGAAACCAAGATCGACCGGGTTATCCGCGAGGAATACCTCAAGCCCATGGTCGCGCGCAAAAGCGCGGACATCATGGAGTTCGCCCTGCATTTCCCGATCCGCGTGATCTACGCGCTGATCGGCTTCCCTGAAGATCGCCCCGAGGATATCGAGCAGTACGCGGCCTGGGCGTTGGCGATTTTGGCAGGGCCGCAAGTCGACCCGGAAAAAGCTGCTGCTGCACGTGCAGCGGCCATGGAAGCGGCTAAGGCCTTGTATGACGTGGTCAAGGTGGTGGTGGCGCAGCGCCGTGCGGAGGGTGCCATCGGCGATGACCTGATCAGCCGGCTGATCCGCGCCGAATACGAGGGGCGTTCGCTGGATGACCACGAAATAGCCACCTTCGTGCGTTCGTTGCTGCCGGCGGCGAGTGAAACCACGACTCGGACGTTCGGTACCCTGATGACCCTCCTGCTGGAGCGCCCGGAGCTGCTTGAACGTGTGCGTCAGGACCGCAGTCTGGTGGCCAAAGCGATTGACGAGTCGGTGCGCTATGAGCCCGTTGCGACCTTCAAGGTGCGCCAGGCGGACAAAGAAATGGTCATTCGTGGCGTAAGTATTCCCAAGGGCGCGATGGTGTCGTGCATCGTCAGTTCGGCGAACCGCGACGAAGATGCGTTCGAGAATGCCGACGTGTTCGACATCGACCGGCGCGTCCGGCCATCTTTTGGCTTCGGTTTCGGTACACATATGTGCATCGGCCAGTTTGTCGCCAAGACGGAAATCAACTGTGCACTGAATGCTGTCCTCGATCTGATGCCCAACATCCGTCTGGACCCTTCTAAGCCCGCACCAGTGATCATTGGCGCCCAGTTGCGTGGTCCGCACAGCGTCCACGTGATTTGGGATTAGTCTGCCGGCGAGGCTGCGGGCGGCGCGTTCGTCGGGTGGCGGTCTCGGGGCTAAGCAAGTTATTTGAACATATTAATGAAATGTGTTTAATTATGGCTCGGTGTGCTCTATGATCGACAGCACAATCAAGAACCCGTAAGCGAAGGGGAAAAACAATGAAGGTTGAAGATCTGATTCTCGTCAGCGTCGATGATCACGCGATTGAGCCGCCAAATGCCTTTGCCCGCCATATGCCGGAGCGCTTCAAAGGGCGTGAGCCGCATGTGGTCAAGCGTGATCAGCGCGATGTATGGGTTTTTGAGGAGCAGGCCACCGGTTACATGGGCCTTAACTCCGTGGTCGGCCGGCCGAAAGAGGAATACGGCATGGAGCCACTGGGCTACGACCAGATGCGTCGTGGCACCTGGAGTATCAAAGACCGTGTAGACGACATGAACGCTAACGGCGTGCTGGGCTCGCTGTGCTTCCCGACGTTTCCTGGTTTCGCCGGGCAGCGTTTTCAGATGCATGCCGATCGCGCGGTTTCCCTCGCGGCCATTCAGGCCTACAACGACTGGCATTTACACGACTGGTGCAACGCTGCGCCGGGACGTTTTATTCCCTTGATGCTGGTGCCGTGGTGGGACATGCAGGCCGCCGCCGCCGAAGTCGAGCGCCTGGCCAAGCAGGGCGTGCATGCGGTGTCGTTGTCCGATAACCCGGCCGTACATGGTTATCCGTCGATCCACAGTGACTACTGGGATCCACTGTGGAAAGCCTGCTCCGATAACAAGGTGGTGATCTGCTGCCACATCGGCACCGGTGTGAAGGCAAGCCATGCCTCCGACCTGTCGCCGATCGACGCCTGGATCACCTCTATGCCGATCTCCATCGCCAACTCCGCAGCCGATTGGATCTGGGCGCCGATGTGGAAGAAGTTCCCAGACCTGCGCATGGCCTTGTCCGAAGGCAGTATCGGTTGGATTCCCTACCTGCTGGAGCGTGCCGATTTCACCCATCGCCACCACAATGCCTGGACCAACTCGAACTTCGACGGAAAGATGCCCAGCGACATCTTCAAGAAGCACTTCGTGACCTGCTTCATCGAAGACAACTTCGGCCTGCAGAACCTGCGCTTCATGAACGAAGAAATGGTCACCTGGGAAAGCGATTATCCGCACTCGGACTGCACCTGGCCGCATTCGCCGGAAACCGCCTGGGAAGGGTTGCAACACCTACCCAAGGAAACCATCGACAAGGTTACCCACCTCAACGCCATGCGTGAGTTTTCCTTCGATCCGTTCGCTATCCACGGTCGCGAGAATTGCACCGTCGGCGCGCTGCGTGCCCAGGCGACCCACGTCAAGACGGAGCCTGCGCTCGGTCTCGGTGGTGCCGACCATGGCCGCCACGATAACAAGCCGGTCACCTCTGGCGACATCAATGCGATGTTCGAGAAAGCGGACGCCGGAACCGCTCTCTAACAGGCTGTTGAAAATGTAGCGAGCGACCGCTAGGCACCGCGGTTTTCAACGCCGCGTAGCCGAGCGCAGTAGTTTTTCAGCGCCCTTTGACGGGTTTCGCGGTACGCCCTGCTGCCGTTTTGCGGCGGCAGGGCAGACAAGCTCGGCCTGCCTGATCACCACCGGGTGATCGGCCTTGTGCCCTATTACGAGAGTGCGCATGTCTATCACTCAATTCACCTACAGCAGAATTCCCGCCGAAGCGGAGTCGCTGCGCCTCGAGGTGCGGCAGTTCATCGCGGCCAGCCTGGCCGGTTATCCGGCGATCTTAAAAGCGCAGTCTTGGATGGGCTTCGATGCCGAGTTCAGCCGCAAGCTCGGCGCCCAGGGCTGGGTCGGCATGGCGCTGCCCGAGCAGTACGGCGGTGCCGCCGCCGGCCCTTTTGCACGCTACGTGATCATCGAAGAGTTGCTCGCGGCAGGCGCGCCGGTATCGGCGCACTGGATTGCCGATCGGCAGAGCGGGCCCCTGATCAATCGCTTCGGTACCGAACAGCAAAAACAACGTTACCTGCCGGCCATCTGCCGCGGTGAAAGTTACTTTTGCATTGGCATGAGCGAGCCGAATTCCGGCTCGGATCTGGCCTCGATCAAGACGAACGCCGCCCGCAACGGCGACGGTTGGCTACTCAATGGGCAGAAGGTCTGGACGACCAACGCGCACCACTCCCATTTTATGATTGCCCTGGTGCGCACTGGCGAGAAACAAGCCGCACGGCACGAGGGGATGTCGCAATTCATCATCGACCTGCGGTTGCCGGGTATCACGATTCGACCGATCCGCGACCTGGTGGGCGCCGAGCACTTCAACGAAGTGTTTTTCGATAACGTCCAGCTCGACGCCGACGCGTTGATCGGCGTGGAGGGCAAAGGCTGGGATCAGGTCACCGCTGAACTGGCTTTCGAACGCAGCGGTCCGGAGCGCTTCCTCAGCAGTATGGCGCTGTTGACCACCTTGATCGACGCCATCGGTACATCCCCCGATGCCTTGCAGGCGCGGGAGATCGGCCGGTTGTCGGCAAAGCTGCTGACCTTGCGCAACATGTCGTTGGCGGTCACGGCGCAACTGGCTGCCGGTGAGCATCCGGCCTGGGCGGCGTCCTGCGTTAAAGACCTGGGTAATCTGTTCGAGCAGGAAATACCCGAGGTTGCGCAATTGCTGGTCGATGCCGAACCGCGGCTAGAGGGCGGTTGCGACTACGCCCGAGTCTTGGCCTATCTGACTCAGATGGCGCCGTCTTTTTCATTGCGCGGAGGCACCCGCGAGATCCTGCGCGGCATCATCGCCCGCGGGCTGGGGTTGCGATAATCATGCGAGAACTTTTCGAATCGACCATCGAACGTCTGCTTGCCGACCTGGCCACGCCTGAGTATGTCCTCGGCTGTGAGCACGGCAAGTGGCCCGAGCAGCTCTGGGCTGTGCTGGAGGAGTCCGGCTTCACGCTGGCTGCGGTGCCCGAGGCGTTGGGCGGTGCTGAGGCCAGTTGGGCGGATATCTACGTCATCGTTCGAGCGGCTGGGCGCTTTGTCGCGCCACTGCCGCTGGGCGAGGCACTGCTGGCCAACTGGCTGCTCGGTCAGGCGGGTATCGAGGCGCAGAGCGGGACTCTCAGCTTTGCCGCCGATGCGAAGTTGAGCCTGGATGGCGATCGGGTCTCAGGTTGCGTCCACGACGTGCCCTGGGGCCGGCATGTCGACGCCGTGGTGGCTATTGCCAATGCCGACAGCGCCGTGCCAAGTGTGGTGCTGCTGAGCCGTGCAAGCGCGCAGGGTCAGACCTTGCAGCTGAACGGCGCGGGCGAGCCGCGTGATCAGCTGAGTTTCAGCAATGCCCAGGTGTTGGCCAGTAAGCCGCTGCCGCATCGCTTGTCGGCCAGCGTGCTGCAGCTCGGCGGCGCCATGTTGCGTTCGGCGCAGATCGCCGGCGCACTGCACGCCTTGTTGGATATGACGGCTGGTTATGCCAGCGCGCGTACCCAGTTCGGTCGACCGATTGGTGCGTTCCAGGCGGTTCAGCAGCAGCTTGCGGTATTTGCCGAACAGGTTGCTGCCGCCAATATCGCGGCAGAAGCAGCGTTCGCCGAATCCGGCCAGCAACTCGCCGAGCTAAGCATTGCCGTGGCCAAGGTCAGCACCGCTGAAGCGGCGAGCGTTGGCGCGGGTATTGCCCACTCGGTACATGGCGCGATTGGCTTCACCCAGGAATATTCGCTGCATTTGTTCACCCGTCGTCTGTGGGCTTGGCGCAGTGAATTCGGCTCGGCCAGCCGGTGGAGTCAGCATATAGGTCAACAAGTTTGTGCTGCCGGAGGCGATGGTTACTGGCCACTGCTGACCGCACATGCCTCACAGCCCCTGTCCAGTTTCGTGGGGAGATCGCTATGAAACCCTTTCTGCAAATAGAGCGCGAGGGTGGCATCGTCACCGTGCGCATGGATCATCCTGACACACGTAATGCGCTGACCTCGCCAGAACAGATCGCCGAGTTCGTCGAGCTGTGCGCCGAGCTGCGCCATGATCGGCAAGCACGGGTGATGGTACTTACCGGCAATGGCAGCGCCTTCTGTGCTGGCGGCAACGTCAAGGACATGCGCGCGCGCGAGGGGATTTTCGCCGGCTCGCCGTATGAGCTGCGCAACACCTACCGCGATGGCATACAGCGCATTCCATTGGCGTTGTACGAGTTGGACATTCCGGTGATCGCCGCGGTCAACGGTCCGGCCATCGGTGCCGGGCTGGACCTGGCCTGCATGTGCGATATCCGCCTGGCTTCCAGTTCGGCGCTGTTCGCAGAAAGTTTCGTGCGCCTGGGCATTGTTCCGGGTGATGGCGGGGCGTGGTTGCTGCCGCGCATTATTGGTATTCCCAAGGCCAGCCTGATGGCGTTCACCGGCGACACCATCGATGCCGCCAAGGCATTGGAGTGGGGCCTGGTGGAGCAGGTCTGCACCCATGAAACCCTGCAGGCCGAGGCGCAAGCCCTTGCGCAGCGCATTGCCAGCAATCCTGGGCATGCCTTGCGGCTGTGCAAGCGCCTGCTGCGCGAAGGCCAGCACATGCGTTTGGACTCGCTGCTGGAGCTGTCTGCCGCCTATCAAGCGCTGGCCCATCACACCGACGATCACCAGGAAGCGGTGGCGGCTTTTGTCGACAAGCGCAAACCAGACTACCGGGATCGTTAAGACCAACCCCCTAATTTTGGAGTGTGAGAGATGCGTGGCGTTTTTCGAGAAGACCACAACATGTTCCGCGATCAGGCACGGCGTTTTGTCGACCGTGAAATCGTGCCCTACCTACACGAGTGGGAAAAGCAGGGCATCGTGCCCAAGGAAGTCTGGCTCAAGGCCGGCGAGCTCGGCTTGCTGTGCTCCACCGTGCCGGAAGAATATGGCGGCTCGGGTGGCGATTTTGGCCACTCCGCAGTGATGATCGAGGAGCTGGCGCGTGCCAACGCCACGGCCGTGGGGTTCACCACCCATTCCGAAATCGTCGCGCCTTACATCGTCGCCTACGGTAGCGAAGAGCAAAAGCAGCAATGGCTGCCGCGCATGGTCAGTGGCGAGTTGATCGGCGTAATCGCCATGAGCGAACCGGGCATCGGCAGCGATTTGCGCGCCATGCGCACCCTGGCCCGCCGCGACGGCGGCGATTATATCGTCTCCGGGCAGAAGACCTTCATCACCAACGGTGGCAACGCCGGGCTGATGGTTACCGCGACCAAACTCGATCCGGCGGCTAAGGAACTGACGCTGATCTGCATTGAGGAGGATCGCAAGGGGTTCTCCAAGGGACGGCTGCTGGAGAAGATCGGGCTGAAGGGGCAGGACACCGCCGAGCTGTTCTTCGACGAAGTGCGCGTGCCGGTCGGTAATCGCCTGGGCGAAGAAGGTCAGGGCTTCAAGTACCTCACCCATCAGTTGGCCTGGGAGCGGTTGATCATCGCTATTCGTGCCGCGCAATCAATCGACACGTTGCTCGAAGAAACCATTGCTTACACCCGTGAACGCAAGGTATTCGGCAAACCAGTACTGGATTTCCAGAACACCCGTTTCAAGCTCGCCGAGGCCAAGGCCCAGGCGACCATGCTGCGGGTATTCGTCGACGATTGCCTGGACAAGGTGATGCGCGGCGAGCTGGCCCCGGACACCGCCGCCATGGCCAAGCTGCTTGGCTCGGAAATGCAGGGCAAATTGCTCGATGAGTTCCTCCAGTTGCACGGCGGTTATGGCTTCATGAGCGAATACAAGATCAGTCGCGCTTGGGTCGATGCGCGGGTCGCGCGTATCTATGGCGGCACCTCGGAAATCATGAAGGAAATCATCGGTCGTAACCTTTGAGCCAGCGTTCACCGTTCCTGATGCGATGCAGCAGGCCAGGTGGGCATTTGAGGACATGCTATGTCGCTTATCTTTCGTAATGCCTTGCTGCTGATGCTGGGGTTGTTTTGTTTGCCGCAGGCATTCGCCCAGGAGTCGCTCGAGGAGCGCTACGCGCCCGAGGCCGAACGCGCGAGCCGGCTACTGAACAAGGCCGTTGCGTTTTATAAGGATAAGGGTGACGCCGCGCTGGCGGTCTTCAGCCGCCAGGGCGAGTTCATCGACGGTGAGTTGTACGTTTATGTGCTGGATACCGCTGGGGTTATGTTGGCCAGCGGTGGGCCTTCGGTGAACCTGGTCGGGCGTAATATCAGTAGCGCCTTGAATGAAGAGCTCAACGCCGCCTTCCAGAAGGCCTTGAGCCTGCCTGACAACGGTGCGGTGCACCGTGCCGAATACCGATGGATGAACTGGGAAGACGGGAAAGTCGAACGCAAGCACGTATTCTTTCAACGTGTTGGCGAGCGCATCTTTGCGGTTGGCTACTACATACCGCGCGCCAGCCCGGAGGAGGCGAGGCTGCTGCTGGACAGAGCCGCTGCGGCTATCGCAAAAAGCCCTGAAGAAACCTTCAAGCGCATAAATGGCCTGGATGCAGAGTTTATCCGCGACGATCTCTATGTGTTCGTCGCCGATCTGCGAACCGAGCGCTACGTTGCCCACGGTTACAACCTGCGAATGGTGGGCACTGACTTCCGTGCGGTGAAGTCAGTCGATCAGGCACTTATCGGCGAACAGATGCTCACGATCGTCAACGGCAAAGGTGAGGGTGAAATCACTTACCTGTGGCGTAACCCGGTGACTGGCCGCAGCGAGACAAAGAACACCTTGATTCGCAAGGTCGGCGACTATGCGGTGGCGGTGGGTTATTACCTGAAGCCGCTCTGAGTCGCGCACGTTGCAGGTAGTCCAGGCTATTCGCGCAGGCGCCACTCCAACCCGTTGCCGAGCCACAGGTGCAAAATTCTGTTTAGCCTGATCGCGGAAATGCCATGCAGCGCGTGCAGAAGCACGCGCTGCATCTGCGTAGAGTCAGAGAGACGCTGGCATGTCCAGTTTGAGCAGTTGGATGGCATTGCCACTGCGGATCTTTTCGCGATCGCTGTCGTTGAGGCCCAGACCAGCGGTGAGATCGCCGTGGTCGTAAGCGCCGCCGAAATTGGTGCCGTAGACCAGCCGTTCTACTCCAACGACGTCGGCTACGCCACGGCGTAGGCCTGGCGCATGTACGTCAAGATCGAAGTAGAAGTTCGTCATGTAGTCCATGAGCGGCTTCTGGTTGCGGGCATCCGGCGCCATGGCTCGGTTCAGCTCGCTCAAGCGGCCCAACTGAAACACGGCCATGCCGCCGGCGTGAGTGATGTAGGCCTTGAGGTTGGGAAAGGCATCCAGCGCGCCGCCACAGATCAGGTACCAGAAAAACAGCGTTTCATCGACACAGTCGCCGACGATGGAGGTTGTCTCGAATTTGTCGTCGGTATGCTTGTCGCCCCAGTACATCGACTGATTGAAGCCATGCACCATGATCGGCACGTCTAATTGTTCGATCTTTTCCCACACGGGGAACAAGCGTTCGTCGTGAGTCTCGATGCCATTGAAATTGGTACCGCCCACGCACACGCCCTTGGCCCCCAACTGGGTGACGGCCCGCTCGATTTCCTGCACGGCCGCCTCCGGTTCGGCCAGGTTGGCATGGCACCAGAAGTCGAAATGCGCGGGGTCCTGACGGCAATAGGCGGACATTTCATCGTTGCAGATCCGCGCATAGTCGCTGCCGAACTCGTCGGCCCAGTACATAAAGGCATGCGAGGGGGCCGATAGCACAAGTTTGTCCACGCCACGTTCGGCCATTAGCTTGCGCCGGCTCTCGTGAGTCATGCGCGCCAGCAGGTTGGCCTCGGCCTCTTCATCGCTGGCGGCCTTGGATGGTTGCTTGGTGCCCAGGGAAAAGTGGCCGACGGTAAAGCCTGTGGTTTTCATGAACGGGCCCCAGAACGCATGGCGATTGAGCATGCCCTTGGTCACAAGGTGAGCGTGTATATCGATCAGCATTGGCGTACTCCTGTTAGATGATCTGCAGCGCAGCGACAGACATGCCCGACCAGTCTGGGGTGTTCGGCATGGAGTCGCTTCGAGAGACTGACTAGGTTATAAATTATATGAACAGAAATTGTTAATTTGTTCAAATAACTTGTAGTCTCATCAGCGGCGGAAGTCAGTAGAGTGCGATGGAGCAATCCGCCCCGCTGTCTCTGCCATTGGCCTGAACCCGGAGAACAATAATGATCAAGACATGGTTCATCACCGGCGCTTCGCGCGGTATCGGTGCGGAAATCGCCAAGGCAGCACTGGCCGCTGGCGACAATGTAGTCGCCACAGGGCGCGATCTGGCTCGGCTTGAAGCGCTGTTTGCGCTTTATGGCGAGCGGGTGCTGCCGGTGCAGTTGGATGTTGCGCAGGAGGGGCAGGCGGCCTTAGCTGTTGAGGCTGCATTGCGCCGTTTCGGGCGCATCGATATCGCCGTCAATAATGCCGGTTACGGACAGCTGGGGCCGTTCGAGGAAAACGACGTGAGCGCTGTCGAGCGGCAGTTCGCCACTAACGTCTTTGGCGTATTCCATGTCTGCCGCGCGGTGTTACCGGTCATGCGCAGCCAACGTGCCGGGCACATCTTCAATATGTCCTCGATTGCCGGCGTGCTCGGCATGGGCGGTGCCGCGCTGTATTGCTCGGCCAAGTTTGCCGTTGAGGGTTTCTCCGAGTCGCTGGCCCAGGAAGTGGCGCAGTTCGGCATCCGAGTGACCATCATTGAACCAGGTGCCTTCCGTACCGACTTCCTCGACCACAGCTCCGCCGCGCTGGGTGGCAACGGTTTGCAGGATTACGCCGAATTCAGCAAGAAGATCAGAGCCTCCTCTGATGCCAACAACCACAAACAGCTCGGCGACCCTGGCAAACTTGCGGCGATACTGCTGCAACTGGCGGCCGAGGAAAAACCGCCGCTACGTTACCTCGCAGGTTCGGATGCGCTAAAGGCCGTGACGGCCAAGCTTGCGGCCATGGGCCAGGAAATCGAGCGGTGGCGAGAGTGGTCGGTGCTAACAGACGGTAATGCCTAAATAACGTGGAGCTTGGTTTGAATCGGCCGGGGGGAGTTAAACTGGCGTCCTTTGCTGATGGTTATGCCCGTCGTCCATAGGCATCAGTTAAGGATGCGGGGGCGGAATGGGAGTGGGAAAAAAATCTAACGCTGGCGATAGCTCGCCAACTCGCCAGAAAGATCAATGCTCAGCGCGGACTCAAGGCACGTCTGGTGCGCAACGAAGACATCTTCATTCCCCTGCGCAAACGCGTGGAAATCGCGCGAAGTTACAACTCTGACCTATTCATTTCCGTACATGCTGATGCTGCGCCTCGGCGCACTGCATTTGGTGCATTGGTGTTTGCGCTGTCGCAAGGCGGTGCAGCGTCAACAACTGCACGCTGGATAGCGCAACGGAAAACAGGGCCGATCTGATCGGCGCTCAGTATCTGCCAACACAGATGTCCGCCTTTCCGAGCCAGGGGGCCGATATCTGGATTCTGGACGAGTCCTCGGTGGCGCAGCTCGATGCTTCATCTTGCAGCGACTTGAGGCTTTGTCTGCCAATCAGGGCTACGATAAGAAGCTGACGAAAGATTACCTGTTCGTGCACAAGCAGACCCTGGGGCCTTCAGGGCCGCGGATGCCGAATGGGGTCTGGCGATATATGCAGGGGGTCACGACGAAATTGATGTTGTAGGGAACAGCTCGCCATTGGCTCAATGGCGGGGAAGCCTCAAGACGAAACTTCTTGGCCATTAGTTACTATGGCACGTTCTACACTCTGGAAAGGGTCTGCTGGTATAGTTGCTGTCGGCCAGTAGGTCGTGCACCCGGCCAAACTCGGATGTACACCGGTATCAGTTTCTACCTGATCATCCCTCGACACGAAGCTGTAAGTATGGGTTGTTGGGTGGCACTTCCTCAAATAGATGCCGCGGATCTCTCAGCAGGTAGCCATGTAGCCGCCGCGACTTGCGTGGCCCCGTCACCTCGCACGTCCAGATGTTCAGGCCGTTGGCCTGCTTGCGGTGCAGTTGCAGCTTCTCGAAGCGCTTCTGCACCCACTGCCAATCGGCTACCTGATCCTGCTGGACGAGTACAGCAGTTTGTGGGTGCTCTTGTGCGTAGCGCTGAAACACACCGGGGCTGACCAGGAACGCCGTGTTGGACACGCTGTGTACCAGGGCCTTGGCGTCATTGATGATGAGTCTGCGGCTCTGGACGCGCTGCTGCAGCCAAGTCATGAAGTGTTCGTCGTCCACTGTAGGGGCTGGCGGTAGCGTTGAATTGCTGGCCTGGTAAGGAGCGGGTAACTCATTGGTGCTGGTTGCTGGTGGCGGTTCAACTTCCTGCTCCTGTGGAGGCGATTGGGTATCGGAGGTGCCGAGTAATGCCAGCAGTGCGTCGACGCTATCGATAGCAGAAGCTGCAGACGGTGCAGGTGACGGTGCAGGTGCAGGTGTAGTGTCGGCCGTCAGTGAGCTGTCAACGCTATCGGTTGACGGTGCTGCGGATGCGTCGTTGAGCTCCTGCTCCACCTCTACGGTACCGGTAAACGGCTCTGGGCGACTATTTCCTTCCCAGATTAAGGCTGGAGTCAGCCGCAGCAACGTGAACGTATGCGACCAGCCTGCTTCGCTCGTGACGGTTGCGCGCCAGATCGCCTTGCCATCCGGTTTGGGTTGGAGCATGCCGTGATCCTGCAGCACGTTGAACACGGCGGTGTTGTTGGCGGGGATGCCGTCGATGCCCTGAGTCAGCAGGTGGGCGCGCAGCTTGTCCGAGACCGTTTTGCTGACCAGCCACAGCGCATCCTGGGTCAGCCAACCGTCCGAAGCTCCGGGTTGATTGAGCTTCAATTCCTCTTTTAATAGGTAGCGCAGGCCCTCGAGCAGCTTGCGCTGCAGGGCGTACTTGGGCGCTGCCATAGCGCGTGCTGGATCACCGCCCAGGGCTTGGGCAACCGAGGCGCGGTCGGCCTGAATCACCAGCTCTCCGAGGACTCCGGCGTGTTCGTACTGGCCGGCCAGGACATATAGCAGTGCGAACCAGAGCGGGGGATAGTGGCTGAGCCAGTCGAGAGTCTTGTCATCGAGCACCTGCCGATAGAGCAGGCCCGTTGCCGCGCTGTGCAGGCGGTATTCGCGGTCCTGGCGGTAGCGGAATCGATAGGGGCGGGACAGCGGGCCGTGCCAGGGGCGCCAATGGGTGCCGTCGGCATACTCGACGTGCAGATCGACGGCGACCTTTCCGATGTCATGCAGCAGTGCGGCGTAGGCAATGGCGGCGGTCCAGGCTTCCGCCTGAATCACCTGATCCTCGGGCGTGGTGCCGGTGGGCAGCAGATACGACTGCCGTAGCTTGAGCGCATACGCGACGATTTCCAGGCCGTGGTCCAGCATGCCGCCGGGGTAGGCGTGGTGGTGACTCTCGGAGGCGGGGAATTGTTGGACCAACTCGGCGTAGCGCTCTAGGGGGGCGAGGTACAGCGCGGTGAACTGCTTGCGTGAGAGCGAGGTGCGCTGCCAGATGTGTTCCAGCAGGCATTGACGGCGGGGGGTGGCCAGCAGGGCGGTGGCCGACTCCGGCCGTGTCAGCCCTTTTGGAGCGTCGCTGGCTGGAGTAGACGGCGCGCCGGTGGTTGGTGAACCCCTTTTGTGCTGGAACAGCGAGAGCATGGCGAACCCCGATGACGGGCTGCTAAGGGGCCTTTTGGCCTTTTCGGGTAGGGCCTTTCCCCTTGGCCCCATTCCCTTGCCCCTTTCCAACCCTTTGGCCTTTTCGGAAGCCTTTGGGTATAGGGCAGTGGCTCATGGCGAACAACAACTAATGCGGCTTGGCTCAAGTCGGATTGAGGCGGGAAGGCGACCTGTGCCGAATCTACGATGGCGCTTTCCGTTTCGAACGAAGGAGGTGCCATGCTCAGTCAGGTTGACGAGGTAAGGAAAAAGCCTTACCGTGTAGGCGTTGCTATCGGGGGAGCTACGATGCCTGAAATCCATGAAATCGCCACGCTGACCTCCAAGGGCCAGATTACGCTGCCCAAGCCCATCCGGCAGGTGCTGGGTGTGGACACCGGCGCCAAAGTGGCCTTTGATCTGCGTGGAGGCGAAGTCATCGTGTCTCGAGCGGACGCTGAGCATGAAGACCCAGCGATCGGAGCCTTTCTGGGCCTGCTGGAAGCGGACATCCGGGCCGGCCGGTATGTTCAGGCGCTGCCGGAGGATCTTGCGCGGGCTATGCTGGCGAACGCGGGCCGGGCGGTGAATCTCGATGAGGACATCGAAGGCGACGTGGCATTGTGATGCAGCGGCATGGCTGGACGTTGCTGTTTCACGAGGGCGTGATCGAGCAGTTACGCAAGCTGCAGGCGGCCGCGGAACGGGCCGAGCGGGGCGACCTGCAAGGGTTCGAAGCCAATGCCAACGTGAAGTTGTTCCGGGCGCTGAGCCAGTTGATTATGGACGTCGTGCCGAGCGATCCCTCGCGCGACGAGTTCCGCCAGGGCAACACCCTGGGGCCAGCGTACCGCCACTGGCGGCGCGCGAAGATCGGACGGCGATTTCGCCTGTTCTTTCGCTATGACTCCAGGACGAAGGTGATTGTGTTCGCCTGGGTCAACGACGAGCAGACCCTGCGCTCGGCAGGCAGCAAATCCGATCCCTATGCGGTGTTCGAGAAGATGCTGGGGCGAGGCAATCCGCCCGATGACTGGAACGCATTGGTGACTGCGAGCCGCCAGGATTGGAGCAAACCGGAGTAGCCATCCAAAACATGTAGCAGGTGACGACGATGGACACGAAAGCCCGCATCAGCAACGCAGAACGTTTCGGCCGTCGGATCGGCGGGATGTGGCGGGGCTTCGTCCGTCGTGAGCATCAGGTCGCCGGCTGGCTGGTAGCGTGCGGCCTGTCCGCAGGCGCGGCGACGGTGTTGTTGTGGGGCATGAAGCTGGCTCTGCTGGGCGTGCTGCTTTACGCCATGTTCTGGCTGGCGCTGTTATTGGTAATCACCATAATTGCCGCCTGGGCTGCGCAACGTGGTGCTCAGGATGAAGAGTTCGAATGGCCGTTCACGGATCTGGATGAGCTCAGGAAGACGCCAGGATACGATCCGGTGCTCTACAACGACGTTGCGCACCCCGACTACCGGGATGAGAAAGACGACTGATCTTTTGTTTACCTGAGTTTGCCCGATACTGCCCCAGGTCCTTTCCCACCCGCATTTGCCGCGCCCTTTGCGCCATCCGACAGATTGTTCGCCATGATTCCGGCATGCACGCCGACCCAACCAAGGGCGCCGATCCAGAATGCTGGAAGTGCCAAGAACATCGTCGCCATCACAAAGTTGACGATCATGTCCCCGAAGGTGTTGTTGAGCCCGATCAGCGGATCGAAGTTCGCATGCGGGCGATTCGCTCCCCAGCCCCATCCGTACAGCGCATCCAGGATCGTTGAGTCGATCCAGCGCGCGAGCTGGAACCAGAAGTCGACGAAGAACAGCGCGAACTGCACGATGCTGATCGTGACTACGGTCTTGAGGTCGTAGGTGCCGATCAGCAGCACCAGCGGGATGCAGATCACCAGTGCCATCTTGAGCAGGGCCAGCACCATCGGCAGGGCCTGGCGCATCGCATCCATCGCCGGGAAGAAGGCCATGGAGCCGATGGTCAGGCCGACGTCACTGACCGCGCGGGTGGCGACATTGGGGACGCTCATCTCGATCTGGCCGCCGTAGTCGCTGTAGACCGCACCCTGGTTGAGTTTTTGCTGCTTGGGCGAGGCGATGGCGCGAATCACCGAGTCGTTGACCTGCTCCTGCGACAGGAAGCTGGCCCAGCCGCCGATGCGGCTCAGCAGGCTGGGGTCTACCTGTTGCAGCAGGCGCGCACGCAAGCCGTTGCTGTCAGACCACCACTGCTGACAGGTCGGATAACCCGCGCCGCTGGGCACCTGCGCGAGGCCCGCGTCCCGATTGCTGTCGTAAGGCCACCCCTCGCGCGGTGTTTTTGCTCGATAGGTGCCGTAGTAGCCGACCGTGTCGAGGAAGAAGCGCGAACCGATCCAGGTCACGTCGTGCATCTGTTCCTCGTCCAGCGCCGGGCGATTCATGAAGAGCTTGGCCCGAGCCGGTCCGTAGCAGTCATGGGTGAAATCGCTTACCTCCTGGGCCAGGACTGGATCGTCGATGCGCGTGGCGTCGACCTCCATACGCATCTGCCGCAGGTCGGTGCCGCAGGGGATCGCCGCCACCGCCGCGCCGGTGAACGCGCGCGAGGCGGTGTGCATGAAGGCCCACCACACAGGCACCTTGGCCGACTGGTTGTTGAGGGTGCTAAAGGACTGCGACCAGCCGGTTGCCGAGGGCATTGGCACGTTCACCTGGCATTGCGCTGAGCGGGTGCGATCAAACTGTAGGGTGTTGAAGCTGACATCGATAAACGGCATGCCCGCGAACAGGATGACCACGATGGCGACGAAGATGCGGTTCTCGATGCGCACGGCCGACAGCGCGCCCTTGTTGCCTTCGTCGGCCCCTTCGGCGCGGGCCTTGAGCCACTCCTGGAGCACGATGGCCAGGAACGGGATGGCGAAGGCGCCGCTGGCGATCAGCACGGCCCAGATGCCGTTGTGAACGATCCAGCTCACCAGGGTCAGGTAGTACTCCAGGTAATCGGTGGTGTAGAGCGTCATCGCAGCCTCCGGTCATCCCGCCTGCAGATAAGGACTGAGTTCCAGCGCGGCCACCGCGACGACGGCGGCCAGCTCGGCCCGCAGCAGGCGCCGCCGAGTGCCGGCGTCCGCCTCGCGTGCTAGCACCCGGCGACGCATCCAGACCCAGCCATAAGCGGTGCCGGCATAGAGCAACAGGCGCCAGGCTAGGAAATGCATGCGATGCACGGTCAGCCAGGCTTGCCAACCGTCGATGCCGCCGGCCAAGTGGATACCGACGACATTGGCGGCGACGGCTGCCAGCAGAACGAGGAGGGCGCCCAGCAGCACCAGGCCCGCGTGGCGCAGCCGCAGCCCATTCATGGGGTGCCTCCTGTTTGGGCTGGGCGCTGCAACTGATCGAGCCGGTCGGGTATCGGGTCGCCCTCGTAGATGGCGCGAGAGCCCGCGGAGCGTGCGCTGTGCCGCTGGATGATGGCGCTGGGCGAATTGCTGGCCAGCTCGCGGCGCAGCTCCAGCTCGGTTTTCAGGTTGTGGATCTCGCGGTCGAGCAGGTCGCTTTCCTGCGACACCGCTTTCTGCGCCAGGCCATTGGCCGCAACGTTCGGCTCCTTGCGCCCGGTCAGCAGGGTGCGCTGCAGCAGCAGGGCTTTCTCGAGCACGCTGGACAGCGCGATTTCCGAGGCCAGGCGCCGCGCCAAGATGTCTTGGTCGGGCTCGTCGCGCAGGGCCTCGATCACGCCGCGGGTGATGGGCAGGGAGGCGCTGCCGGCCGCCTGCAGGTTGTCGAGGCTCAGGGGGCGGCTGCCGCTGATCAGCGCCTGCAGCGCTGCGAGCTTGGTTTCGTATTCCGCCTGAATCAGCGGGGTGAGGCCCACGCCCGGGGTGGTCACGGTCTTGTTGCAGGTCTCGCAGGTGCGCTGTTCCTGCTCACCCAGCACGCGCACGGCCCAGTCCGCGGCAGCCGCGGGCGAGCTCCAGGCCTGGCAGGTCAGGTTGCCGCCACACTGGACAGGATCGATCGTACTCGCGTCTTCGACAGCGCGTCCGTTGACCAAGTTGTAGCCGGCGCGGGTCACGTCACTGATAACGCGAATCGGGTTCTGCCCAGCGCCGCCGGCGTTGCGGCCACCGACCCAGGTCACACCGTCGTTGCCGCGGCTGGTTTCGGTCTGCTCGATGGCGGATACGGCGTCGCTACTGGCGACGGTTTGCGTGAGGACCATGCCGTCGGCGAGCTGGCGCCAGCCGACCTGGCCGCCCGCCACGTCGGCCATCTTCTCGGCCATGGCGCGGCAGGTCAGCTTGGAACGGTCGAAGTCCAGACGGGCCTGCAGCACGCCATTGGTGAGCAGGTTGTACAGCCCGGGGTCCGCCCGCTGGATGATCAGCGCCGGCAATGAGGCGACCGCGGCGGTGGCGTTCTGGATCACCGACGACATGATGGTCTGAAAGCCGTTGGTCAGGCCGTTCAACTGGTTCTGGATGGTGGTGGAAATCGACATATCGCCGCACACCAGGTTGCTGTTCCAGCCGATGCCAACGCCCATCGATCGCATCGCGGATGCCGGCGTCATCGACACGGCGCGACCTCCGCCGATCGAATACAGCACGTCGTCACCGATCACGGAGCCCTGATGTTGCACACCGTACTGGTTGACGCTGGTCTGAGCGGATGCGCTGACGCAGACCAACACCCACGGCGCAGCCATCAGAATGAGGTACTGGCGGAGGTGGTGCGAGGAAGCGAAACGATTGGTCATGGCCGGCCTCAGTCGAAATCGACGCTGCCCAGAAACACCTGGCCTTCGCGTTTGCAGCAGCTGTAGGGCCGCCACAGCGCCCAGGCGTAATCGCCTTGCTGCGCCTGTACGCGGACGTCGCTGTGCGGGAAGACCGCGCAGGTGCGGGCGAGGGTGGGTGTCAGCTCTTGCCACTTACCTGTCTGCGCGTCGCTTTCGACCAGCGCGCCGGCTGGCCAGTAGCCATCCTTGGCGTTCGCGAGCAGCGGCTGGTAGACGTGGAGTTGGCCGCGGCGGGTGACGATATCTCCGGCGCGCTGGGCCACCACGGCTCCTGCCAGGTAGTCGTCGCTCTGGTGCAGAAAACCGCCGCGTGGGTAGACGTTGCCCCAGAGATTGCGGTTGGTGCGGGTGCCGATCTCGCGTTCGCCGGGCGTCAGCGCCTCCGGGTAGAGCATCTCGGGGATGTTGTAGCGCCACGCGAGGGTGTCGAGGGGGCTCAGCAAATAGGGCATGAAGGCGGTGCCGGCGCCTTCGCAGCTGTAGCCGAAACCGGAAGCGAACTGGCTGAACACATAGCCGCCGGGATGGCCGATCACGTCGGCGTTCTTGAACTTGGCCAGGTTGTTTTCGCTGTCGTGGTTGGTCGTGCCGTCGCCGCCGCCCTGCGCCGTGGCGTTGGGTGGGCTCATCGGCCGCACCTCCAGCCAGGGATTGGCGCCAGTGTTGGCGTAGCTGGACACCACCGCATCCGGCACGAAGTGGCGCACCTTGACCGAGGTCTCCACTGAGCAGCCGGAACTCGTGCAGCGCAGCCAGAAGCAGATGCCGACCACGCGGTATGCCAGGCAGTCCGACGAGAGCGTCGAAGACGCGATGGTCGCCGTGGTGAGCGCAAACGACGGTGCTCCGATCGTCAGCAAGAGGGTGGCGATGCCGGCGCGCAGGCGGGGAGAACGCATCATGGTTGCGTCCTCCGGTGTGCTTCGATCAGCGCAACCGCCTTGGCGACGTCCGGCTCGCCATAAACCACATAACGGTGATCGACGATCACCGCAGGAATCGTTGTCACGCCGAGGCTCCAGGCATCGACTACACCCTGATAGGCCGCGCCGAGGCGTTGTTGCAGTTCGAGCCCTCCGCTTTTCAGCCGCTGTTGCACCAGGGTGGCGCCGCGCGAGGGATCGGCTGGTAAGTGGGCGCTCAGCTCGGCCTGGAGGCGTGCGGGTTGGTCCAACTCGATAAGCCGAGCGCCGCTGGCGGCTTGCACCGGGTGCTGACCATCGGTGACGACCAGGATGTCAGCGGCCTGCGCCTGGGGGCCGAGCAGCACGGCGCACAGCGCTGCGGCACGTAGGTACTTGCGCAATGGGGACAGGCAGGGACGTTTGGCTGGCATGTCGAAGGACCCTGAGGTGGACTGTACGGACAGTTGACTCGCTGGCCGGGGGCGCGACGACAAACAAACGGGAATCGCGGCGCGCCGATTTGATCGCGAGCCGGCGCGTCCACGTGGACGGCCGGCTCTGGGCGGGTGAGGGAGGAGGCGTCGCACGGCCACGAAGGACTACAGCAGGGCATGCTCCGCGAACGAGAACGGCTGACCTTTGCCGATGATGAAGTGATCCAACAGGCGCACATCGACGGACTCCAGCGCACTTTTCAGGCGCTGGGTCAGGCGCTCATCCGAGGATGAGGGTTCTGAGCAACCCGAGGGGTGTTGATGCGAGACGATCAGAGCCGAGGCGTTATGAAGCAGCGCCCGCTGAACCACCACACGGGGATGTATCTGAGCTGCATCGATGGTGCCTCTGAACAGAGTTTCACAGGCGATGACCTGATGTTTGGCATTCAGAAAGACGGCAACGAAGACTTCGCTGGGTTCCGGCATCAGCTTCAGGCGCAGGTAGTCGCCGGTGACCTGTGGGTCCGACATCGGCGGGCCATCGACGAAGAGCCTACGCTCCAGGATGGCAATGGCTTGGGTGATGATGCGGTTCTCATAGGCGAGAACCGATGCAGAGCAGGGTTCTGCTGGGGCGTCGAGACGGGCGAGGGATGTGAGCATGGCATAGACCTCCGTGGGAGAGCCCAGAGGTACGCCCTTGGAGGGCTTGGCTCCGAGGACGATAGGATGGTGTCGAGATGAACTGGGCATCGACCACCGTGTTGGCGGTGGCTGTTCGCACGGGGATGCGGAGCGAACGGGGCGGGTCAGCGCGGCAATGCGGCGCCGTAGCCTTGCAGATCCTGGCTACCGACTTGCCGTATCAGTCGAGCGCAGCACGGCGAGGCGCACGACAAGGAATCGGAAATCGGCGTGTCCGCTTTGCTCTGGGCATCGGCAAAGGCAATTAGCGTCAGGGTCGTTGCCGGACAGGGTAGGTGAGTTCTTTGGCTTTCGGGTGCAGGAACTGGCCGAACGCGCGCACGTGCATCGCAATACACCGACCGCCCGGCCTCAGGCCCCGCAGTTGCAGAAGTACCTGCAGGACATGGTGAAGGTGCTGGCCGTGGCCACCGAGATGACCGGAGACCTTGAGCGTGCGGCCTTCCTGGTGCGCAACGAGCCGCTGCGGGCCTTTGGCTACAAAACAGCCGATGACCTGATCCAGGAAGGGCGGGCTGATGCGGTGATCGCCTATCTGGAATCCCTCGCCGGTGGTTCCGCCGGATGATTTCGATAACCCTCGGCGAGGGCGGGGACGTGGCCTTCTATCGGGTCATCGTGCCGGCCTACGCCAGCTCGCCGCTGTCCGGTATGGGCGCGGCGTGCCAGGGTGGTCGTTTCAACCGTCCCGAGCAGGAGGCGCTGTACCTGTCGCTGGATGAGTCGACGGCGCTGGCGGAGTACAAGCAGGACAATCCGTGGTTGCGCCCGGGTACGATCTGCACCTTCTTCGTCAACGGATTGCGCGTAGCCGACCTGAGTGCAGGCTTTGATCCCGAGCACTGGTCATCGCTGTGGGCCGATTTTGCAGTGGACTGGCGGGCGGAATGGTTCGGCAGATCCATCGAGCCGCCGACCTGGTACATGGCTGACGACGTGGTAGCGGCCTGACTGGACGGTATCCTCTTTCCCTCCCAGGCGCGGCCAGGGGGAACCAACCTGGTGATCTACCGCAGCTCGGCAAGATCACCGGCGCAGTTGCGCGTCTATGACCCGGGCGGGGCGTTGCAGAAACTCGCGCTACGGTGAGTGTTCAACTCAGATGATTGTGGATGAGCTGGTGTTGCGTGGCAGGCAGTGCCGGCATCGAGCAGGCCATGAGCGCCTGGCGGTCACCGTTGGGCCACATCAACTGCGCGCGTATGCCTTCGAGCTGCAACTGCGCTTCGCGGAAATGGTGCACCTGCGGCGTATCGCTTTCCGTGTGCAGGGCACGCAGGCTGGTGACGGAGCGATCCGTGACCCAGAGCCATTCCCGCGCGGCTGGTGCCGCAGCGGCCTGGCCTGCCAGGTGTTCGATCTCGACGAGATAGCCCTGCGCGGAGGTGAACAAACGCAGGATGTCGTAGGGCAGCGGCATATCGAGGGGGTGGGCTCCGGAGAAGTACCTGATTCTGCCAGAGATGGGGTGTTTGTTCATGCTGCGGATTCCTCAGTGGGGCTGCCGCGGGCTGGCCCAGTCCTGCGGCAGTGAGGTGATAGCACGCGCGCGGTCGATGTGCTCGGCGATCTTGAGCGCGGCGTCGAGTTCGCTGATGCCATGCTGCTGCATGAGCTGGTAACGCTCGGCTTTTTCTTCCGGTTCGGTTTGCGCGAGCGCCAGATAGAGGCTGGGCGGCACCGCGCGAAACAGCAGCTCCATGCTGCGCGACAAAATCACCCCCTCCGAGAACTTGCCGGCCTCTTTGCGGGCCGAGAGCATCAGGGTCTTCTGCGCCGGGGTGAGTTCGCGGAACTTGGCGATCTTCTCCACTTCGTCCGGCGGCATGCCCAGACACAGCCACCACTCCATCATGTTGAGCATCGGCTCGGCGGCCTTGGGCAGGTCGTCCAGGTTTTGCGTCGCCAGCCAGAACCAGGCCCCCAGCTTGCGCCACATTTTGGTGATCTTGACGATGTAGGGCGCGAGCAGCGGGTTCTTGGTGATGATGTGCCCTTCGTCGGTGACGTTGATGATGGGCCGGCCGAGAAACTGGTCGCGCTCGGCGATGTTGTTGACCGTGTTGATCAGCGAGATGTAGGCGATGGAGAGCTGTGCGTTGTAGCCCTCGCGGGCATAGGTGGCCAAGTCGACGATGGTGATGTCGGCTTCCGGCCAGGGCGTGCCGGGGCGGTCGAACATCTCGCCATCGCTGCCCTGGGTGAACATGTCCATGGCATCGGCCATCTCCAGCAGTCGGGCCCGGCGCAGCTCGGGCAGGCCGGTGTCGCGGCTGCGCTCGCGCAGCGCATCGCGCACATCACGGGTGAGCACCGTGCGCTGGGTATCCACGCACCGCCGTGCGGCGTCGAGGATGCACTGGCGGATCAGGCTGCGATCCGCACGGGTCATGCGCGCTTCTTCCTTGTCCTCGCCACCGGTGATCATCAGCCGCGCGGTGATCTCCAACTCGCCGAGCACGTCGCGCTGCTCGTCACCCTCGTGCGCCGCGTGCTCGTCGTCCAGGGCATCGGCATCGAGCGTCTGCACCTGGCTGGGGGTTTCCACCAGGCGCTGGGCGTCGGCGAAGGGCGCCAGACTGACCCCGGCCCCCGGCGCGAGCTTGACCCGATGTACGCTGAGGCCCAGGCGCGCGGCGAAGTCGCCGTACAGGCCAAAGGAGTTGCCCGCCTCGACGATGAACAGCCGCGGCCGGTAGATGGCGGTGACCTGGTTGAGCAGGTTGTTCAGCGTGGCCGACTTGCCGGAGCCGGTCGGGCCGGCGAGAAACAGGTGGGCGTTCATCTGCCGGTCGAGGCGATTGAGCGGGTCGAAGGTGATCGGCCCGCCGCCGCGATTGAACAGGGTGAGGCCCGGGTGGCCGGTGCCCTGGCTGCGGCCCCACAGCGGCGCCAGGTTCGCCACGTGCTGGGCGAACATCAACTGGGTGTACCACTGCTGCCGGTCTTTTGCCGGGTCGTAGACGCAGGGTAACCCGCGCAGGTAGGTGTTGAGCGGGGCCACCTCATCCTCTTCGCGCACCGGCTGCAGGCCGGCGCCGAGCAGTACGTTGCCCAGTTGCAGGCCGCGGGCGTCCAGTTCCGCCTGGTCGCGGCCGCGCAGGTAAAAGGTCAGGGCGCCGCGATACAGCTTGTGGGCGCTGCCGATCAGGTGGCGGGCCTGCTGCACATCGGCGCGGGCCTGTTCCGAGGCGAGGGTGTCACCCACGGCCTTGCGGCCCAGATGGTTGAGGTACGCTTCGAGCACGTCCTGTGGGGTGATGACCAGCGTCAGGCACTGAATGGTGTCTTCCGGCAGTTGGTCGAACAGCGCGTTAATCGCCTCGCCCTTACGGGTTTCGCCGGTGACATGGCCAGTGCTCGGCGGGCTGCGCAGGCGGTCGACGGCAATGGCGCGGTGCGGCATGCCGTCGAAGTACCACAATCCCTCTGCGACATCCGAGCGAGGTTGGCCGAAGAACAGGCGCTGGCTGAAGTCCGTGCCGCTGGCCAGCTCGACCTCACCAGACTCCTGTTCGTCCGGGTAGCGGGTCAGGGCATAGAAGCGTTCGCGGTCTGCGGCGGTGTGGCCGAGCTGAGTCGGATTCGGGTTGAACCAGCGCAACAGCCAGGCGTGAATGTCCGCCGCGCCCAGCCGGCGGGCGCGCACACCGGCGTGGGCCAGGCCGCCGATGAGGCGCTCGCACACCCGGTTGAGCGCCTGCTCGGACGATTGCCCGCGGCGCTGCGGGACCTGGCCGACCCGGCGGTAGACGACCAGCCGGGTGCGGCGGGTTTGCCCGCGCCAGGGCAGGCGGGTGACGGTGCTGTCCTCGAACAGCCCGCCAGGCTTGGCGATGGCCTGCAGGTGATGGCCGAAGACGCGCAGGTAGAACTCGGTAAAGGCGCTGCCCTGGGCGCGCGGCTGGATATAGGCACGCAGCGCGTCGAGGTAGCGCTCCCAGCTGGGGTCGTCCTGGGCGTAGAACTGCACGACCCAGGGGTTGTTCTCCAGCTCATCGAAGGCATCCTGCAGCACGTTCTCCAGGGTGTCGCGCACCTGCAGCAGCCAGGCCGGTTCGCGTCCCTCGGTGCCGACCGGTAGCAGTTCGTAGAAGGCGGCGACCGAGGTGCCGTCATCGAGCAGCATGCACTGCGACTCGGGTAGGTACTCGGCCCACGGCAGCCGATCGGCGAAAGAGGGCGCCACGTTGTAGAGCGCCTGCTCATCGGCCTGGGTGGCTGGCCGACGCGTGCTCTGTGCCGTGGGTTCGGCGAGGCCGTGGGCGTGCAGCTCGGCGACGTGGCGCGCCCAGGCGTCTGCAGGTGGTGCGGCTTCCTCGGCCTGGGGCCGGCGCATGAACCACGGCCAGGCCATCAGTAGTCCTCCAGCCGCTCGCCAGGCAGGGCGTACTGCACCCGCTGGTACAGGGGAAACAGCGTGGTGTAGCCGGGCACCGGCACCGGGTCGCTGCCGGCCAGGTGGGGAAACACGTACATCAGCAGATCGGGATTGGGCAGGCGGTGGAACTGCCGGTAGATCTCATTCTGTGCCGTGCGGGTATAGCGGGCCTGCACGGCCGGCGCGGCCTGGACATCGGCTTCGCTCAGTGGCCGGCGCAGCGCCTGGCGCGCATCGAGCAGTTGCCGGGCGCTGCCGCCGCCGGTCTCGACGGTCCAGATATCGAGCATGCTGCGGTTGTCGTGTGGCAACAGATCTTCCTTGCTGGTGGCGCAGCCACCGAGCAGCAGCGCCATGGCCAGCAGGGTCAGGCCGTTAGTCCAGGTCTTGTGCATAGAGCAGCCCTCCAAGGCGATGGTCGACGCGGCGACCGGCTGGGTCGTAGTCGAGGGTCAGGGGGTGTTCGAGGTGCACGGCTACCTGAGCGCCGGGCTTGACGTAGACCGCCGCGAACGCCTGGCCGTAGAGCTGGTTGACCCAGGCGGACATGTCCTGCACGCCACCGGCGAGGATACGGCCCATGGCTTCGTTGGCGCCGATGCCTACGGTGCCGACCGAGCCGTCGCTGCTCATGTAGGAAACCTGACCGCTGTCAGAGTCGATCAGCGAGGCGACACCGGCACCGGCCGCGGTGATCAGGGCTTGCGTGCCGAGGTACTGCTGGGCGTTGCTGCGCCGTTGGCCGGATACGCAGGGGATGCCATGCGGGTCGCTGATCCAGCCCAGGCCGTCCTGAGTGTTACTGCCACTGCTGTTCTGGCGGTTGCCGCCGCGCTCGTCGTCTTTCGGCAGGGTGCGGATGGTGCCGTCCTCGAAGACGAAGGTGACCGAACGGATCTGCCCGCGCACGCAGGACAGCGTCCAGTCACCCGAGGCTGTGCCGCTGACCACGGCGCCGGCCACATCCGGTATTTCGATACCGTTGGCGGTGAGGTTGTCCCGCCCGATCAGCACTTTGAAGGGGTAGGGGTCGTTGACAGTGCCATCGATGGGGACGCGGCCGATCAACGCCGTCATGGCGATCGAGCCCATCAGGGTCGAGTTGGTCGGCACGGTGTAAATCGCCGTGGTCTCCGGCACCCCTGCGGCGCGGCGACCGGCGTCGACGGCCGAGCTGGCGGTGGTTTCCAGCGTCTTCTGCGCCGGTCCGAAGCGGGTGGGAAAGCTGAAGCTGCCGGCATTGCCGGCGGTGCGCGACTGGTCGTCGTCGCGCCGATCTTCCGGTTCGATCCAACGCAGGGTGTCGCCAGGCAGGCCGTCGCTCGGCTCAAGACCCAGGCCGACCGGCAGGTCGGCGTGGTCATCCTTACCGATGGCATCGAGCCGCTGCTGCAGTTGCTGCAGCAGGCCCTGGGTTTGCTGGCGTTCGCTGCTGAGCTGCTGGCGGTCCTGATGTAACTGGTCGCGCTCGCTGTCGAGCGCGCTCTGGATGCGCTGATCGATGGACCCTTCACGTTGGCGCAAGCGCTGGTTCTCGTCGCGCTGCACCTTGTTGTCACTCAGTGCGGTCTGCAACTCGGTGCGCAGCTGGCGGACCTGGGCGACCAGTGTTGCCAAGGTGTCGCGCGGGGTGTCGCCCTCGATGCCGAGCGCTTTGGCTTCCTCGGGCGTGAGACGGCTGGCATCTTCCGCTGTGCCGGGCGCGTCGTTGCCGGCTGAGAACAGCTTGACGGCAACGAACACCAGCAACAGCACCAGGGGGATCATCAGCCACTTGAGCAGGCCATTACTGTGCATCGCGGCCTCCCTCGTGTGATGGCACGGGCAGGTTGAGGGCGGCGTCGATGGGGGCAAGGGTCGGCAGCAGGGCTTGCGCCAGCCCGTGCCCACGGGTGACGAGGTAGACGACGGTGTTGTCGTCCGGCGTGCCGTTCGGCCCCAGCGTCGAATGCTGGAAGGTGGCGGTGAGGAAGTGCCCTTGCAGCGCGCGCGGGTCCAGGTCGAGCCAGTGCGCGCTGTGGTTGCGCAGGCGCACGGCGCTGACCCACAGGGTGTCCAGGCGCCAGGCTGCCAGCGCGTGCGCTTGTACCGGCAGGGTGGGCAGTAGGGTGTCGAGCGGCAGGTCGCGGCGCAGGGTGACGCGCGTAACACCCGGCACGGGTTCGACGGTGCGTAGCGGGGCATAGAGGTTCTGGGCGGCGTAGCGGGTCAGGATCACGGGCTGCGGTGTGGCCCGCACAGGAGGCGCCGAGGCGGCACTGCTGTCATCTGTATTGGTTTGAGTAGCAGGTGACGCGGCCTCGATGATGCGCACCGGCTCCAGGGGGGGGTGACCGTCCTGGGCGGGTTCGGCGGCGATGTCGAGCAGCATCACAGTGCCGGTATCGGCATCCTGCAGTTGCAGCCGGGTCGGTTCGATCGGCTCGCTCGCCAGCAGATAGATGGCCCCGGCGGCGCTCTGCACGCGCAGGCGGCTGCCGACCGACGCGGGCACGCCGACGCGGACATTGCGCTCGACGAAGACGACGCGTTCCTGATCGACCACCAGCGGCAGAGCCAGGGGCAAGCGTTCCCAGCGCAGAATTTCGGTGGCCTGCGGGGCGCTGAACGGAGCCAGCACGAACGCCGCGAGGGCCAGGGGCAATAAACGGTTCATGGCGTGTTTTCCAGGGCAGGGACGGGCGTGGCCGCCGGATCGACAGGGCTGGCAATGCGCTGCGGCGCGCCTTCGTAGCAGTCGATGACCAGCCCGAACGGGTTGCGCTGCGGATCGACGTCGCTGCGCAGGACCTTCAGTGGGTAGCGCACCAGGGCGCGTTTGACCTGCTCCGAGGCGTAGTACTCGTCGGCCGTGACATCCAGGTTCACCACCCATTCACGGGTGGAGACGCTGCGCACGCGCAGCGTGGGGTTGTCGCCGTAACCGCGGCCGGGAATCTCGTAGATGCCACGCACACGCCGGCGCAGCTCGCCGCTGTTGCGGCGGTACTCGTAGTCCTGCTGCAGGAACGCCTGGCAGGCGGGCGTGAGGTAGGGCGACAGCACGTGTAGGTTGCGCGGGTAGTCGTCGTCGCCATTGGTCGGCCAGCGCTGCAGCTGCTGCCAGACATAAAAGGTGAAGGCGTATACGCTCTCGGGCGGTACGTCCCACCAGGGGCGCGTGCTGCCTGAACGCAGGTCTGGCGGCACATGGATGGTCAGATCGCGCGGCGCGCTCCACCAGCCGATGGCCATGACCAGTGCCAGCATCACCAGCAGGCTGGCCCCGATGCGCAGGGTCCTGATGTGGGCGTCGAGCCGCAGCACTTCGTTCTTGAACCGGCTCACGGTGCCGTGCTCCTGCGTGTGCTCCAGTAACCGGAACGGGTCACCAGCCGCTGGCTGTCGGTGAGGGTGGCGAGCGCCGGTAGACGCAGCGCGATCCACCACTGCAACCGCCGGTACAGCCAGGTCTCGGGGCGGCCGCGCTTGAGTCGGCGCAGTGCACCGCCGCCGATGAAGATGCCTGCGCTGACTGCCAGCAGGATGGCCGTGGGGACGATGGCGATCGTCGCCAGCATGATGGCCAGCGCTATGCCGCTCGCCAGGCCAAGCAGACCCGACAAGCCCGCGCAGACCCACAGCTCATTCGCCGTCAGCCCGCGCACCACTACCGGGTGACGGTTGAGGCGGTGGGGCAGAAACAGCACCGTCCCGTCCAGGCGGATGTCTTCAGTCATCTCGGCAGTCCTCGGTTCAGAGCACACCGATGGCTTCGGTCAGCAGCCAGATGCCCACCACCAGCAACATCGCACCGACCGCCACGGTCAGGCCGAACTGGCCCCAGGTCGAGCGGCCAATGTGAATCTCCGCATAGCGGGTGTAGGCGTGGTAGCAGACGCCGACGAACATCGAGGCGACCACCAGCAGGGCGATCAGCATTACGATGTCGTAGCCGTAGTTCTGCAGCGTTTGCAGGATGCCCGTGCCGACCCCGCGCGACGGGTTCTCCAGGGTTGGCAAAGCGGCCTGGGCCGATGGCGACAGCACGCCGAACAGCGGCAGTGCCGCCAGGCCAGCGAAGGGACGGGAGAGAAGGGAGCGGGCGAGCGGCTTCATCAGGATGACCTCTTACGAAAGCAGGAATAAGGTCAGCACTAGGTAGAGCACGACGAAGCGCACTACGACGACCAGGAACTGACGGTGGGAAAGCTGTTCTTCGGCCCATCCGACGTAGGCGCTGCGTATCGCCCAGACGCCCCACAGGAGCAGCACGGCGAACACCGCACCGAGCAGTACGGTCGCCATTTCGGTCGGGGTGAGGCCGCTGTTGGCTTGGAACGCGGCGGTTTGGGCGGCGTTCATGGCGCGCCCTGCGCTTCGAGCGCGGCGGCTGGCTGGCGGTAGTCGCCGAGCAGCTCGGCAGGGTCGCGTGGCTGTGCACGCGAGGGCGTCAGGTAGTCGTGAATGCCGCCGCGCACGCGCTCAAGATCGGCGGCGAGACGGCCGTAGTCGAAGTAGTAGCGAGCACGTACGTCTGGCGGCTGGGCGGTCTGTTGCGCAACGAGGCGCTCGATGCTGTCGAGTTGGCGCAGCGCGGCGGCGAGGCGGGCGTGCTCGGGCGTGGCATCGTCGGCGCTGATGTGGCCGGCAAGACCCAGACCGAGCAGCAGCGCCGGGATCAGGCCGCTGGCGTGATGCCTGTTGGCGGGAGAGAGCAGTCGCTTGGACATGGGGCAATCCACGATTGGCGAGCAATGGCGCGATGCTCCTCAGCAATCGCGGGCGATGCTGCAATCAATGCGGGATTGGTCGTGATCGGCTTGTTAGCGACCCTGGCGCGGGTGGCTGAAACACGTCGACGTGCGAGGTTTCGGCGGCCAGCTTCTCGCATGTGCGACAGGCGCCCATCCCACGCATACCGTTCAGGCGATGGTAAGTGAGGAAAAAATCGGCATACTGGCCAGAAGTGAGGATTTTCCTTGTGGAGTGAGGAAAATCCTGGCTACCTGAACCGAAGAAAGGATTTTGTGATGAACGCCGCGGGCTACTCGCTTCTCATCCAGCAGCTGGGACTCACGGCGGTACCACTACGTCTGCCAGCTATTGTACAACCGGTCACGCGCATTGAGCTCATCGGGCACACCTTGGCCGTGCCGCCGGGTATCGCACCGGCGCCGGATGATCTGCTTGGCCACGTGTTGTTCGCCCTCAAGCACGAGGGACTCAACCTGGCGGTACTCGCCCAGGCGCTGCCGAGAATTCCGGCCGCAGCGTTCGAGCAGGCCTACCGGGCTGCGCCCAACGGGATCTATATCCGGAAGGCCTGTTACCTCAGGGAGGCCTTCACCGGTGAGCCCATCGCGCAGCATGCCCCGGTCCGGGTGCCGTACAGCCCGCTGTTTGATACGGAGCGTTACATCACGCGGCCGGGCGAGCGCAATGCGAAATGGCGCATCGAGTTCAACGGTCTGGGCGATCTCACCTACTGCGCTACGGTTGAGCGGATCCCGCTCATCACTGAGCTGCTGGCCCATGACATCCTCGGCAGGGCCAAAGCCTTCATCGAATCGCTGCCCCCGATCATGATGGACCGGGCGCTCAACTGGGCCTACCTGCACGAGACCAAGGATTCGTTCGCCATCGAGCGGGAGGCGCCGACGGAAGACAAATCTCGGCGTTTCATCCAGCTGCTGCGCCAGGCTCATGAGCGCCAACTGCTGACAGAGGACTATCTGGTGAGCCTGCAGAACGCGACGGTCTCGAACCCCCTCGATATGGCGGCAGCGTTTAGGCATGAGCAGAATCACCTCTCCGATGGTACCCAGGGGGCCGTCGGGGTGACGTATCTGCCGCCACCCCCGGAGCTCTGCCGGGAGCTGATGGAGAGCCTGATGGGTTTTGCCAATGAGGCCCCGACCCAGATCGATCCACTGGTGGCCGCCGGCATCATCTCGTTTGGCTTCGTGCTCATTCACCCCTTCATGGATGGCAACGGGCGTCTGTCTCGGTTCCTGATCCACCAAGCGCTATGCCGCGCCGGCGCGCTGGAAAATGGGTTGCTATTACCCGTTTCGGTGGCGATGAAACGCCAGGAACGCCAGTATCTGGAGACGCTCCAGTCCTTCTCTCGGCCAGTGCGTGATTTCTGGGACGTGCAGTGGATTGACTTCGGCCAATACGGTTTCGAGTTCCGAGGGGACGGCGCGGTGTATCGCTTCTGGGATGCGACTCCCTGCGTTGCCTTCACCCTGGAGATGGCCAGGTTGGCGCTTGAAGTCGAGCTGCACAAGGAAGCGGCCTTCCTGGCGTGCTACGACACGGTCTACCAGGCCGTGGACGAACGCTACGACCTGCGTGGGAGTGATCTCGCCAACCTGGTGATGATGTGCTTGTCGAATGATGGGATCGTTTCCAACAACCGGCGCAAGCAGTATCAGTACAGGGTTCCGGAAGAGGTCTTCGACTTCATCGAGCAGATGGCCCAACAGGTGCTGGCGGCGCAGCGGGCCGAAGCCGAAGACAAATAAGCGTCCGCTGCCGCGCAGCTAGAGGTACTTCTTGAAGCTTGCCGCAGTGATGTTCACCGCCAGGCCGAGCAGCGCCGCGCTCGGCAGCAGCACCAGTAGCGGATGCACGCTGACGGGCAGGGTGAGGTAGAGGATCCACGGCAGGACCGCCAGCGGCATCAGACTCGCTTTGGCACGGTGGTAGATGAACCCCGACTCGCGGCCCGCGCCGAACTTGCGAATATCGCGGCGCACCAGGCCATCGACCATGCCGACGAAGGCGGCCAGCAGAAACAGCGGCAGGGTAAGCACCAGGACCAGCAGCCGCACCATGAAGGTCAGTGTGGTGAACGCCGCGGCGATCAGGTAACGCTCGCTCCAGACGTAGACCTGGCTGATGTAGAAACGGATGTCTCGGGCATCGCCATGACTGGGTGCGCGGGAGCGCGCCGATGCTTGGCTCATCCAGTCGAGCAGGCCGGTCTTCACGAAGAGCCATTGGTAGGCCCCCTCGACCAGCTCGTGTGCGGTGCGCCCCGGCTCCTGTATCACCGCGCTGCGGGTGAAGTGCGTGGAAAGGTGGTTCAGCTCGTAGTCGAGCATGCCCTGGGCGTGACGCCAGCCCTGATCGGGCCACAACAGGTGCATGCCGATGCACTCGATGCTGATCGACAGCAGCAGCGAGCCGATCAGTACGCCGAGCATGCGCAGCGGCAGGGTGACGATGACAGCGAGCAAGCCTTGCTGGCGTGCCTGTTCGCGCTGGGTGGTGGCGGCTGGGTCCTTCATCGCCGTGCCTCGCGGTCGACAGCAGTGTCCGGGTCGGCCAGGTGGCGGAAGCCGTCGAGCAGGTCATCGGGCAGCGGCTGATCCTGCAGGCCTGGCAGGCCCTGGTTCTCCCACCAGTCGCCGGCCTCGGCATAGTGTTGGCGCATGTAGCCTGCGAGCTGTTGGAGATCCTCGGGCAGGGCTTCATCAGGATCGGGGGCCGGCAGCGGCATGCGGATTTTCCACAGCTGGCCGCCTTGCAGCAGGGCAAAGGCCTGACCCTTGGGTAAGCCGACCACGTGGGCGGGTTCGATCATCGGCACGCTGGCCGTGCTGATGCGATCCTGTGCGTTGGAGGTGAAGTCGGTCGGTCCTCGCACATCGGAGCTGTCGGTGGCGCCGCTGACCAGTGTCGTGGTGTAGACGTCCACTTTGGGCAGCTGGCGGGTGAGCAGTTCGGCGGTCGCGGTCTCACGCACCCTCAGCATGAACAGGTTGTTGAAGTTGCCGATTACCTGGCCCGCTTTCGCGCGGTTGCCGACACGCGCTTCAATGTCGCTGAGCGTCTGGGTATAGGCCGTGACCTGCAGCCCTGCCCCGCCGCCCTTGTTGACCAGCGGCACGAACTCATCGCCCATCAGCTCGTTGAACTCGTCCGCATGGACGTTGATCGGCACCCGGGCACCCGCCAGGGCGTCGGGCAGTCCATCATCAATGCCAAATTTATAAATATGCCCGGCGACCGACACCAGATCGGCAAACATCGAGTTGCCGACGGCGGCGGCGACCTCAGCATCCGACAGGGCATCGAGGCCGACATAGACCACCGCGCGTTTACGGACGATCTGCATCCAGTCGAAGATCGGCCGCGGATCGGCCAGGTCCGCGTAGTTTGGCGCGAGCAGTTGCGCGGTTTTGCCGGTGGTGAGCTTTTCCAGTAGCGGCAACAGGCTGGCGACGATCTTGTCGAAATAGGTCCGGTCGTAACGCACGGCACTGCGCAGGCCGTCGAGCACCGGGTCGTAGACGCGGACTTGCGACAGGTACTGCTCCAGCGCGACCACGCGCTTTTCCCGGCCTATCATGTTGCGCGGGATGTTCTTGTCGTTCAGCCGTCCTTCGAGCTGCACAATGATGTCCCAGGCCTTGGGTTCGTGCCTGGCGAAGTAATGCTGCGCGTACTCGATGAACAGCGCGTCGATATTGACGACGTGGCGCTGGATCAGCAGGTAGTCCGGGCGCTGGCCCAACTCGACCAGGGCGCGGGCGATGATGTTGACGAACCGCCAGGCGAACTCCCGAAACGCTGCGCTATTGCCCTCACCGGAAAGTTGCCCGGCGATGCGCGTGGCAACCTCCGAGATTCTCCCGAATCGGCCCACGGCGTTGTAGCGCGCGCTGAAATCCGGCCAGCCCAGGTGGAAGACATAGAACTCGCGTTCGCGCCCGGTGCGCTTGGCCTCCACGTACATGCGCTTGAGCAGGTCGGCATCGCCTTTGGGGTCGAACACGATCACCACCTCATGCTCTCCCGCATCGTTACGCCTCCGAATGTCCTGGGTCACGAACAGCTCGGCCAAGCGGGTCTTGCCGACCCGGGTCGCGCCCAGCACCAGCGAATGCCCGACCCGTTCGCCGAGCGGCAGGCTGACATCGATCTCGTTCGGCTCGATGCCGTGCAGCCGGGGCAGGCCGCCGACTGGCGGCAACGGGCGTACCGGGTTGAGCACGATGTCCCAGGCGGTGAGCTTGGCCAGCGTCGACAGCGGAAACGGCGCGAACTCCAGGCGTTCCTCCAGACGGCGCGCCAACTGGTAGGCGGGCGTGGGTTCGACGTAGCGGCGAAACTCCGGCCTGAAGGTCTGCGTCAGGCGATGCGTATGGCGTTGTTCCCAGCGAAATCCGCGGCCAATGAACAGCCGCTGCTGGCTGACCGGCACATCGCGACTGGTCATCACGTAGCGCGGCAGGCGGCGGATGTTGCGGCGGTAGTGCAGGATCACCAGCGCATCGCGCAGGCGGATCGCGCCGAAGGTGAGGAAGGCCAGTGCGCTGCCCAGGCCAATCGTTGGGTTCAGCGCCAGCGACCAGGGGGCCACCAGGGACAGCAGCGCGGCGGCGGCGCAGACTGCCACGGTGTACAGCTCCACCGCTGGCCGCAGCAGCACCTCGATCGCGTGGGACTGGGCCATGGCCGGCGCGTCACTGTTCGAGGCCGGTGGCCGTGATCAGCACCGGGTAGTGCCGCAAGCCGAGGCGCTCGGCGAGGTCGTCGCCGGCCACCGGAGATAGCGGCAGCTCCGGCACCAGGGCACGCAACCTGGCCAGGGATTCGGCCGAGCTGACGTTGACGATCAGGCCCACGGCGCCAAGCTCACGCAGGCGCGGCGCCCGCTGTTGCAGCCAGGCACGCGAGCGTTGGTCGTCGCCGACGAGAAAAAATGGCGGCAGCCCGGGGGCCTCAATCACCCGACGCGCCACAACACCGGGCGACAATCGTGTGGAGCGTACCGGAAGCATGCTGGCTTCGTTGACCACCCCAGCGGGTGGACGCGGCATCTCAAGCCGTGGCGCGCTCACTTCTGCGCGCGGCTGCAAGTTCAGGGCTTCGTAATACGGCAAGGCTGAGGCGCCGCCACGATCCTCGACGACGATCAGCGCATCGGCCTGAGCTAGCACTGGCAGCCACGGCAGAGAGAGGAAGGCGACGAGAACGGGCAGGGCGTTCATGGCAGGTTCCTTCGGGCGCTGATGGCCAGTCGGGGGGCGCCCAACACGCGGACCAGGTGCTGGCCGACGCTGAGGCGGTAGCGCGCAGCCGGCGCACCGCCAGCAGGGCGGTGGTAACGACCGATGGCGAGCAGCCAGTCCTCGCCTTCGACGTGCTGCTCGCGCAGGATCTCGGCGGCGATGGCCAGGTTGCGGTAGGGGTCGAGCAGGTCGCAGGGCTGGGCGTAGCGCTGCGGGTGGTAGCCGAGATTGATCTGGCCGAGTCCCGCGTCGATGCGCGTGGCCGGCGTGCGCCTAAGTGCCTGGCGCAGCCCGGCGCAGGCCTCGGCGCGGGTGGTGTAGCGCTGCGATGTGCCGGCGACGTTGAGTGTCCAAGGCCAGGGCACCAGACGGCCACCCACGCGGGTGCCGCTCTCCTGCAGCGCCACGGCGTACAAGACGGGCGAGGGAATGCCGGCGCGCTGCGCGGCGACCTGATAGGCCGGCGGGGGGATTTCCCCTGCCTGGACAGTGCCGGCCAGCACACAGGCCAGCAGTGCGAGCACGGTGCGGCCCGACATTACGGCTGCCGCTGCCATTGGCCGCCCACCTGACGCACGACCGCCGGCAGATCGCCTGGCAGCCCCAACGACACCCAGCGGCCCGCGTCGTGATTGAGCGTGACCTGACCGCTGCGCACCTTGGCCGGGTCGATGCCAATGCGCTGCGCCCAGGCGCGGATGCGCGCGTCATCGGCGCCGCTGTCGACGACGTAGATGTCGAACGCCCGACCGGCGGCCTGCAGCCGCAGCGCGGCTTGATCGCAGGTCGGGCAGGCGTCCTCGACGAACAGGGCGAGCCGTCCGCTTGCCGCTGGCAACATGGGCGAGAACGCCGGGCCGGCGTCGGGCAAGATGACGCGCGGCATATCGGCGTGGAGCCGCTGCCAGGCGCGGTCGTAAGCCCGCTGGTAGGCGAGCAGCTTTTCGACGCGCTGCGCTTCGGCCGCGACCTGCAACTCCGCGTAGCGCTGCCGTTCCTGATCGGAGCGCGCCTCGATACCCAGCGCAGTCAGCGGGTCGATGTGCGGCGAGTAGACGCCCAGCGGCCCCTGCATCAGGTCGCGGTAGCGCGTCCATTCCTCGACGCTCAGACCCCAGTCACGGGCCTGTTGCTTGGCGGGGCGTTCGATGGCCAACGGTCGCTCGCGGCTGGGCCTGTTGTCGCTGCTGAGGGTTGGCGTGCCCTGGGCAAGGCTACCGGTCAGTAGGAGGAGCAGGGCGGGAACGATACGGCGAGGCCTCATCTGCCCCTCCTACCGCGCCGGAATGGGCAGGCGACGGCTGTCGTCGCCGTGCCGGAACACGGCAGTGTTTTGTTCGATAGCCTCGAGGTGCCAGCCGGCCTCGGTCTCGCCGGGGCGCAGCAGGCGAACCTGCGCGAGCGCGTCGGAGGAAGCTGGCAAGATCGAGAGAAACTGCTCGCCGGCGCGCAGCTCGGCACCGATCACCCGGAATAAAGGCTCGGTGGCCTTCGGTTTGGCAGGTGCGGCGGCGCGTGGGCGAGGCGTCGTTGATGGTGCTGGGCGAGGTGCGCTGAGCCGCGCTTCCAACTGCTCGATGCGCGCTTGCAGCGGCAGCAGGTTGTCCGCTGCCGGGCGGCTACCGAGCGCCTCCTCGATCACGTTCAGCCGCTGCTCCAATACCTGACTTTCAGCCTCGTAGCGCGCCTGGGGCAGGGCGTCCGGTTGCTGCTGGGCGTGCTCGACCTGCTGAACCAGCTCGGCCAGGCGCTTTTCCAATACGGCGACCTGTGGGCTGGGTGCATGGGTTTCAACCTGTGCCGCCAGACCCGAGAGCGCAACGTGGTTGATCACGACGGCGCCACTGATGAGCAGCAGCCCGGTCACTGTGGCGGCGCACATCAGGGTGCCGTGCTGGCGGGTGGCACTGCCTGGCATCGTCGTCATGGCTGCGGCTCCCCGGCGGCACCCAGCAGGGGAGCGGTGGCCGGCGTCGATTCGGCAGGCGTTGTATTGGGTTGGCTGAAGCAGACGCGGCGCGTGCTGTGGTCGATGTGCAGCGTTCGCGCTGGCCCCGCCAGGGTCAGCAGGGCATCGCGCAGTTGCAGTGGGCCGAGGTGATAGTGCGCCGCCGGCAGCGGGAGGCTGCCCAACGTATCGGTGTCTCGTCCACTGCAGAGCTGATAGCCGGAGCGTTGCAATACATGCCGCAGCGCATCCCCGACGCTGGCATGCAGCGTGCCGGGAATGGACACGTCGACCACCTGCAACAGCAGATCCTGCTGGGTGGCCGTCGGCGTCAGCTCGACCAGGGTGTAGCGGCCGTAGCGAACGACCGGGACGTACTCCGGAGCCAGAGTCGGAGCCGCGACCTCGGCGGGAACGGGAGAAGGTGCTGGTGGCGTTACGCAACCGGCCGCCAATGCGGCCAGCAGCAGGCAACTGCGATAGGAACGGATGGCGTGCATGGCTCGGCTCTCGGCAAGGTCGAGCCGAGACCATCGCCCTACTACGTGCGCGAATCAGCAAACAATGGGATTGCTGTATTGCCGTTTTTTCAGAGCGGCCCAAAGCGGGCAGTTGATTCAGCGGCGATCAAAAAAACAGCAGATGAGCCCGAGGCCCTACGCATTGGGGGATTCGGATCTTATCGAAAGGGTTATGCACAGATTTTGTGGATAACTCGAAGCGGGCTTGTGGGGCTGGCCGCCGAGCACTGAATTTCGCTAGATTCTGGGCATCTGTGAACACGAACTGAAACCGCGGGCAAAATTGTTTCACGAGGCCTTATCACGAGGATCAAAGAGATTGGCTGATCAGCTCAAATTGCCGATACTGACAGTAAGCCGGTATCGATTTAGAGGGGCGGTCAGACCTGATGGCACGGAAGCGAAGAAACAAATCTGATATTTCCGGGGTGGCGATTCTGGGAGTCCTGTTCCTGGGAGCGATTGCCTCCATCCCCAAAGAAGCGTGGATTGCTCTTGCTGGAGTCGGGGTTATCGGCTTCGGTGTATGGTTGATCGTAAAGGCCAACAGCGACTCGTCCAGAACCCCTCCCCCTGTAACGCATCCACAGCACTGCCCTCCATCTTCGAGAAATCGGCATAGAGCGGTAGAGACTGACCCGAATCATGGCCTAGTGTTCTCTCTGGACGAGGTCGAGATCGAAGATCAGGCCTATACAGGCAGCCCTCAGGAACTGGCACCTGCTGCGGAGGAGAAAGTCAGGCGACGAGCGGACTCAGAATTTTTCACGGTTACCCTCGAGGTCTCGAAGCCATCCTCATATCGCCTGCCGAGTGCGCCTGTAACGCTGACGGATGAAAAGGTTCGCTGGATTCCGGCCAGTGAGTTCGTTGAAGTGGCTGGAGAAAAGATTCCCGGCGGCATGATCTATGTGGGGGCCGGGCGAACTGATCGTTATGCTCCACCCGAGCCATCTTTGATCAACCCCAAGCTCAAGGTTGCGCATGGTGTTGTCGACATCGCCGAGCGGCTGACTGGCTACTGGGCCAGTTACGACTCGATTTCCCCCGAGGCGCGTCGCGCCTACTTGCAATGGCTGTCCAGTGGGCGGAAAGCACCTCATGCCAATATCGGCTACGTATTCCTGTTTTTCTACGGTCTTGAGCGGCGAGTATTCGTTGATGCGAAGAGCGATCCCAATGCCGCTGCCGAAATCGCCGGCATCGTGTCGGAAGTCGAGCGACTTCTTGTCATCTATGGGGGAAGCGGGTCATTCAGCAACTACGCCGGTCGGTTTCTCGCGTTTCTGCGCATGGGTGAGACCCCGCCGAGACGTTACTTAGCACCACCTACGGACAACCAGGCCTACGGTTATGAAATGCCCATAGAGTTGCGTATTGGCCTGGGGCAACTAGCTACCGACAAGCAGCGTGTGCCTGCCGCATGGGCCTTGGCCTGGGCGCTGGCGGATCACAGTATTGGCAAACGGACGCCTGTTAGCCGTTGCCAGGACGCCTTCGCCACTTTGTTTAAGATCAAGTACGAGCAGTTTCATGGCGACGGTATGGTTCTGCCGCAGAATAAGACCAGGTTGAAGTTGCAGTACAATACCGCCTCGGCTGCCTTGCCGGTTCAAACGCTCGAGGGGTTGGGTGATATCCCCGACGTAACAGCAACTTCAGCACCCCGCAAAAAGCTGCAGCAGATAGTCGACGAATGCACGGCGGAGCTGGAGCCCTACAGCCGATATCTCGGTCGTAATCCCGATACCCCCGAGGCCTTGGAAGGCTTGCTGCAGCTTCCCATCATACTGTGGCCGGTGGTTGCGCGTGCCGAGTTGGATGCGCTGAAGCAGCGCATAGGCGACGGCATGGTGGTCATGAGTTTCGGCGAATTGGCGGGGCGACTGAAAAGTGCCGGAGCCCTTTCGCGGGACAAGGTGATCGCGCTGGCGCGCGCGTTGGAGTCATTGCATATCGGCATTGAGCCGGATGTATTAGCCGGCAGCAAAACACCTAAGGCGGAAGATACCGTAGTGCTATTTGCCACCCAAATCGAAGACGGGGATCTACGAGCATCTCCCACTTACAATGCCGCCTCGGTCACCTTGGATCTAGCCTGTGCCGTTGCGGCGGCGGATGGCGACACATCTCCAGAAGAGATCATGCTGCTGTCCCGTCACGTCGATTCCTGGAACCACTTGAGTGGGGCACATCGCAAGCGCCTGAAGGCCCATCTCCGTCTACAGCTCAATCAGCCGCCGACCTTGCAAAGCCTGAAGAAAAAGCTGGAGCCGTTGGCCAGTTCGGCGAAGAGAACCGTGGCGGCGCTCCTTGCCCACTTAGCTCAAGTGGATGGCGAGGTGAGCCCTGCGGAAGTGAAATTGCTTGAGCGTGTCTACAAGGTTCTGCAACTGGATTCCCAGCTCCTATACGGTGACCTTCATGTGGCAGCTAGTAGTACGTCGACGAGCACTGCTCCGACGGTTGCGTCGGTGCCAACTTCCTCGGCATCGCCAGCGTCGGTGACTGGCTTCGCGCTGGATCATGATCGGATTGTCCAACTGCAACGTGAAACCGAGCAGGTGTCGGCGTTGCTGGCCCAAGTTTTCGTGGATGAGCAAATCGTAGAGCCTGAGGAGCCCGATAACGGTGGCGCTTCGGATGACACCAGCAGCATCTGTGGGCTGGATGCTGATCATTCGGCCTTCCTCCGCTTGCTTGTCTCTCGGATGGAATGGTCGCGAGAGGAGTTGGAAGCGGTGGCCAGCGATATGGATCTCATGCTCGATGGCGCGCTTGAGCACATCAACGACATGGCCTTCGAGCATTTCGATATACCTATTACCGAAGGTGAAGATCCCCTCGAGATCAATCCTGACATTATGGGAAAACTACCGTTATGAGCAGCATCAGAGCTAAAGATCGCGATGCGGTTATTCAGTCCCTCCGTGCGGGAGTCGTCCCGCGGGCAGGGCAACATCTGATCCAGGTGGGTAGGGTTGGTGAGCTGGAGGCGCTCATTCGTGATGTCGAACGCTTGACCGAGAGCGGTTCAGCGTTTCGAGTCGTGATTGGTGAATACGGGGCGGGAAAGACCTTTTTCCTGAATCTTGTGCGCTCCATTGCGATGGAGCGCAAGCTCGTGACCATGCATGCGGATCTGAATCCCGATCGCCGGCTCCATGCCTCTGGT
The DNA here is from genome assembly GCA_002354655.1 of Pseudomonas sp. UBA2684. Taxonomy (GTDB): domain Bacteria; phylum Pseudomonadota; class Gammaproteobacteria; order Pseudomonadales; family Pseudomonadaceae; genus Aquipseudomonas. The sequence continues at coordinate 182,818 of DELY01000044.1, read as the reverse complement.
GGCCAGGCTCGCTCGCTTTATGCTGAGTTGGCGAAAAACATGTCCACGCGTACCAAGCCTGATGGCGGAGCCCTGCAGGGCATTGTCGAAAGGTTCATATCCCAAGCCAAGAGCGAGGCCAAGGCGTCCGGTAAGGACAGCGAGGCTGTGATACGCGAGCAATTGGGCCAATTGACCGAGATGGTCAACGGCTATGATTTCGCTGATGTGATCGCGGCCTATTGCAAGGGCTTCGAGGAGGGCAACGAACAGCTCAAGGCCGATGCCATCCGCTGGCTGAGAGGTGAGTTCACCACAAGAACCGAGGCGCGCGCTGCCTTGGGTGTACGCACAATCATCGACGATGCTTCCGTCTATGATCAGCTCAAGCTCCTGGCCCGGTTTGTCCGCTTGGCGGGCTTTGAGGGGTTGATGGTTTGCCTGGATGAGCTGGTCAATCTCTACAAGCTAGCCAATACCCAGGCGCGTAACGCCAATTACGAACAGATCCTGCGCATCCTCAACGACTCTTTGCAGGGTTCTGCCGAAGGCCTTGGATTTGTGCTCGGAGGCACCCCCGAATTCCTGATGGATACCCGCCGCGGCTTGTACAGCTATCCGGCTTTGCAGTCGCGTCTGGCGGAAAACAGTTTTGCCAAGTCTGGGTTGGTGGATCTGTCAGGACCAGTCATCCGCCTAGCGAGCCTGACACCCGAGGACTTCTATGTGCTTCTTCAGAAGCTGCGCCATGTCTACGCCTCGGGCGACAGCGCACGCTACCTCCTTCCTGACGAGGCGCTGCCTTTGTTCATGGCGCATTGCAACCAACGGTTGGGGGATGCCTATTTTCGTACACCCCGCACCACGATCACGGCATTCATCAACTTGCTGGCCGTGCTGGAGCAGAACCCGGGCGCGGACTGGAGACATTTGTTGGGGGCTGTGGAGCTGAGCCCGGATAGAGGTGGTGAAGCCGACACTCAAGTAGATGCCGACGATGAGCTCGCAACCTTCCAGCTCTGAGTCGGAGGGCTTCAGCCTTCTTGACTCCCGGATTCAGCGCTGGATCTGGATGGAAGGCTGGACCTCTCTACGAGATGCCCAAGAGCGGGCCATCCCCGCGCTGCTCAATGCTGATCAGGACGTCATCGTCGCCGCGGCGACGGCGGCGGGGAAAACCGAGGCCGCGTTCCTGCCCATTCTGACGAACCTGCTGAAGCAGCAGGAACCGCCAGGGTCAGTGCTTTACATCAGTCCGCTCAAGGCACTGATCAATGACCAGTGGGAGCGATTGAGCAAGCTATGCGACGAACTCGAGATTCCCGTCGTTGCCTGGCACGGCGATATCTCGTCGAGCCGCAAGCACCGCTTTCTAAAATCCCCTGAAGGCGTGCTGTTGATCACACCTGAGTCTCTTGAAGCGCTGTTCGTGAACCGGGGGACGAGTCTGCCCGGGATTTTCGCGAACCTGCGCTACCTCGTGATTGATGAGCTGCATGCCTTTATCGGCAGTGAGCGAGGCAAGCAACTGCAGTCCTTGATGCATCGGGTCGAGCAGGTGATCGGACGTCCTCTCCCGCGAGTAGGTTTGTCAGCGACACTGGGTGACATGATGCTGGCTGCTACCTTCTTGCGCCCAGCTTCCCCGAGCAAGGTGACGGTGATCGAATCGAAAGGTTCGGGGCAAATTCTGAAAGTTCAGATCAGAGGCTTTCAGGAGCCAGAGAAAGACGCACCCCAACAGCCCGAAGATAAGGAGAGCCTAGAAGACAACTCAGCCTCCGATCACGCAGTTTCCGAGCACCTCTTCCAGGTGCTGCGTGGAAGCAACAACTTGGTGTTCCCTAACAGCAGGACTCAGGTCGAATGGTTTGCCGATCAGCTACGGCGTCGCAGCGAGCAAGACGGTATACCTAATGAGTTCTGGCCGCATCATGGCAGCCTGTCGAAAGATATTAGGGAGGATACCGAGCGGGCCCTTAAAGCGGGGGACCGGCCGGCGACCGCGATCTGTACCACTACGCTGGAACTGGGCATCGACATTGGCAGCATCAAAACGGTTGTACAGATAGGGCCGCCGCCTTCAGTTGCCAGTTTACGCCAGCGTCTTGGCCGTTCTGGGCGTCGCCCAGGAGAGGCGGCCATTCTCCGCGGATACTGCAAGGAGCGTCGATTGACAGATGACTCTCCAATATCGGATCGCTTGCGCCAAGGATTGGTACAAAGCATCGCGATGATCCGGCTACTGATGAGGGGATGGTTTGAACCGCCAAGAGCGCAGGGGCTGCATTTGTCGACCTTGGTGCAACAATGCCTCTCGATGATTGCGCAGCAAGGTGGTGCCACTGCGGCTGAGTTGTGGGGAACGTTAGTACGTAACGGCCCTTTCTTGGCTGTCGAGCAGGGCAGCTTTCTGAATCTCCTGCGTGCTTTGGGTGAGCGAGATCTGATCATTCAGGAACCGGCCGGGCTTCTGCTGCCAGGTGAGTTGGGCGAGCAACTGATCAACCACTACGATTTCTACAGTGCATTCACAAGCAATGAAGAATTCCGAGTTGTTTGCGATGGAAGACCACTTGGGGCCTTACCTGTCTCGCGCCCACTGTGTGCTGAACAACGCATCATCTTCGCCGGGCGTCGTTGGCAGGTGATTAACGTTGATACGGAAGGCAAGGTGATTGTCGTCAAGCCCTCCCCAGGAGGAGCTCCCCCGGCTTTTGACGGTCTTGCTGCTCGAGTTCACGACAATGTTCGGCAAGAGATGAAAACCGTACTGCAGGAAGAGGAGGCTTATCCCTACCTCGATCCAGTGGCACAGAGTTTACTGGCGGAGGCGCGACAAGGCTTTGCTGATCTTAAGTTGAGCCATCAGAGCTTTATTGAGAGCGGAGGAAGAACCTGTCTTTTCACCTGGCAGGGCGATTGGACCAACGATGCCTTGGCCGTCCTTCTCGAGTACGTCGGCTTGCCCACTGAGAACTCAGGACTGGTCATTGAGGTGCAGGGTGGAGGGGCGTTGCTTGAAAGCAAGCTTCGAGAGGTCGCAGCTTTGAAGGAGCTCAAGGCGAGCACTGTCCTTCACAACGTTCAGAATATGATCAGGGAGAAATGGGACTGGGCGCTGCCTCCTGAGCTTCTTATGGAGTCGTTCGCCACGATGTATCTCGATCTGGAGAAAGCACAGCAAACCGCAGCTCATCTGATTGGACTTGAGCCCCCTGCTTCTCTTTCGTGATGCCATGTATTGCTAGATTGAAGACAGCGTCCTGCCGGGATTGGCCGCTCCTGGCCGATTCTGTTGAAAAAGTCGGTTTCGGTTTCCACGGCAGAAAAGTACGCGTCTGAGATTGTAATCCACTTACGAAGCACAGGCTTCGGCACTCAGATTTGACGTAGAGGCGTGCAAAAATGCGTTTTCACCCCTCAATGCATGGCTGGTCAAGCAGGGTCGACTTTTTCAACACAATCGGCCGGCGGCTGCCGATGGCGACAGGCAACAGCCAGCCAGGTGCAACATGAAACGAATTGGCAACGCTGCCGAAAAACAGCCTGCATGCTTAGGGCCTTTTCCTAGCTGTACTTTCTAAATAAATCCCTCCAGCCGCATACCGGGAATTGCAGATGGAATGCTTTAGAATCGACGAAAGCGGTTACACCGGCTTCGACCTGCTTAACCCCGAGCAGCGCTTCCAGGGGGCGGCGGCCATCGCCATCGACGATGACCAGGCCCGGCGCTTGATCCGGGAGCACTTTCCCAAGCTGCAGGCGGACGAGCTCAAGTATCGGGCTCTGGCGCGCCGCCCAGCCAACCACCCGCGCCTGTTGGCGCTACTGCGCGACCTGCTAACCCAGCACAAATGCGTGACCTACGTCTGCGACAAGCGCTTCCTTCTGCTGCTGATGTTCCTGGACTACGCGGTCGAGCCGTTCTACTACGAGCGCGGGATCGACTTCTATGAGGATGGGCAGAACTACTCGCTCGCATCGCTGCTGTACGTGACAGGGCCAACGCTCCTTGGGGAAAGCGCTCTTGACCGATTGCTGGCTTGTTTCCAACGTGCAGTAAAGGAGAAAAGCCCGGAGGCGCTTGCCGATCTGGTCGAGGCCGCTCGCGCCTCGCGCTGGCGGGAACTGCCAGAAGCACTGGGCCCCTTGGCGCAGTTTGCGGCGCCGGAATGCCTGCAAGCGATCGCCACCCCAGGTGTCACCACAGACGCCGCCCTCGTGGTACTGCAGTCGCTGATCAGCCGGATGGAAGCCATGGCCGACGGTCCCTATTGGGTCGAGCACGATCAGTCCAAGAACCTACTCACCTACCACGACTTACTACAGCGTTTTATTCACCACGAGGACGCGATCACGTTTCGCCAGTCGGAGATCGCGAGCATCACCTTTCCACTCAAGCTCCAGTCGGTGACACAGGTCGACTCCAAAACTAGTCCCGCGGTGCAACTGGCAGACGTAATGATCGGCGCGGCCATAGAGGCGGCGAGCACGCTCACGGGACAACGCGACGGGACGCTGGATGCCCAGAGGGTCTTGGCCCTCTATGCAGATCATCAGTTGATCCACATGCTGCCTTCGATCGATTTCGAGGAGCAGAAACGCTTCCGCCAGGGGACCCAGGCGGCGCAGACAATCGACTATTTCGCCCAGAACTTCCATAAGCCATGACGGCGGATGAAAGTAAAACTCGACCGCACGCCACGGAGCGAGAGGCCGATCATCACCGCCACGGACGCAGCCGAAAGCGTCTTTCTATCTAGAGGGTTGCATGGCAAGCATTCATTCGGAGTACCACCGCTTCCTTTTACACCTGGCGCAGCGAGAGGTGCATGACGACGTTCGCCGGCTCGCGCACTTGGTACTCAACTATTTGCAGCCACTTGCGGAGGTCGGCGCCGCGCGCCGCGGACGGTCAACGCGCCTCGCGCCGCTGGCCGTGGCGCATCTGGCGCAGATGTCTGTCGCGTACGACGGGGATGCTCACGGGCCTGAAGCCGGGCCAGCGCTCGGGCGCCTGCACCAGTTTGAAGTGGGGCCATTTCGCGGGTTCATGCGGCAGGAAACATTCGACCTCAGCCATGACATCACCCTGGTCTACGGTGCCAACGGTACCGGCAAGAGCAGTTTCTGCGAGGCGCTGGAAGTGGCGATGCTCGGCTCCATCAGCGAAGCGCAGGTTAAGAGGGTGGACCAGCGTACCTACTGCAACAACGCCCGCCTGCGGCGCCATGTCGCTCCAGTGCTGTCGGCTAGGGGAGCAGACGAAGTCGAGGTCGTGCAGCCAGACGAATCCGAGTACCGCTTCTGCTTCATCGAAAAGAACCGCCTTGACGACTTCGCTCGCATCGCAGCACGGACCCCCGGCGATCAGCGACAGCTCATCGCAACCTTGTTCGGCGTAGATCAGTTCAGCGAGTTCGTGCGCGGCTTCAATCCGTCGCTCGATCAGGACCTTATGCTTGTCGGGGCCCAGGCGTCTCAACTGGCGCAGCGCCGCCTGCAGCTGGCGAGCTCGGAACAGACGATCACTGCCTACCCGCAAAAAATCGCAGGGGTCGAGGGTCTAGAGCACGCTCTAGCGCAGCGCATGTCGCCTGGTGCGACGTACCAAGTTTGCGTCGACTGGCTGCTCGGCACTCCGCAGCAACAAGGACGACTGCCGTATGTGCAAGCCCAGCTCGATGCGGTTCCGCCTGCCATCCACGAGGTGACCAAAGCCCAGCTGCAGGCACTGCTGGCAGAGGCCTACCGCCTTCAGGGCCTGTGGCAGGAATCGTCCGGGCAGCTCGCGAGCCGCGCCGGCGAAGTGTCGTATTCCAAGCTCTACGAGGCGGTGCTGGCCTTAGCCGACGGGGCAACGGCTTGTCCTGCCTGCGGGACAGGGCTGGCCGCTGTGGCACAAGACCCTTTCGCCAAAGCGCGCGCAGGCCTGGAGCAACTTGCACAACTGGCCGCCCTTCAGCAGCACGAAGCCAGCCTTCGGACGCAGTTGAGCGAGGCAGTGCGAGCACTTTGGGACGAGATGCGTCACGTGGTCGCGGTTGCTGCGAACATATGTCCTGCGGAACTACGGGCGGCGGGCCTGCCTGTGCTGCCTCCCACCGCTGCAGGCAACTGGCTGGGTGCCTGGATTGATGGTGAGTGGCGCGCCTGGAACGCTCTGCTGCAGATCGCCGAAATCATCGAACGCATCGACGCGCAAGCTCGCGAAGTGCATGACCAACGCGGCACACTGACCCAGGAGCGGGACAGGCTGGACCAGCATCGGCTGGAGATCGAACGACTGCGAACGATGCGCACGACGGCGGATCAGGAACTGGCCGCAGCCCGCCAGACAGCGGCACTGTTCGACGAGGTAAATCGCGAACTGATCCAAGCCGTCGCGGCAGAAGTGCCGGTAGTGGAGCACCATCAGCGGATCAAGGCCGCCTACGACAGTTTTCTGCCAGAGATCCAGGACTACCTGGCCGCGCTGCCGGGCGCACTGCTCCAAGGCCTGGGAGAACAGGCCCGCAATCTGTACAACGCATTCAATCGCGGTGATCCGCCCGGCGACCTGTTGCATGCGCTGTGGCTTCCGGTGGCAGAGAACGGCAAGATCGAAGTAGAGTTCGCCGGAGAACCGGGCGTGCGCTATGACGCACTGATCGTCTTCAGCGAAGGACATATCAAGTGCCTGGGCCTGGCGATTCTTTTGGCCAAGAACATTGCACAGGGCTGCCCTGTGGTCATCTTCGATGACGTAGTTAACGCGATCGACGATGACCACCGCGATGGCATCTGGCGCACCTTCTTCGAGGACGGCCTGCTGGACGGCAAGCAGGTCATCCTGACCTCGCACGCCGAGGAGTTCCTGCATCGCATCCAGCAGGAGCTGGGGGCGCGGCGCTCCACGGCCATCAAGCGCTACAAGTTCTTGCCGCATCACGGCGAGCACGAGCTGCGCGTCGACAGCGACCCGCCGACAAAGAATTACGTTCTGCTGGCCCAGCAGGCATTGGCAGATGACGAAAAGCGCGGAGCGCTGCGTCAAGCGCGACCCGCGCTGGAGAGCCTGACAGATCGCATCTGGACTTGGTTGGGTCGGCGCACCGACGGTCGCATCGAGCTCAAGCTCGGAGGACCGCGCTCGCCGTGGGAATTGAACAACAAATGCAGCAAGCTGCGGTCGGCTGTTGGCCGCATCGCAGGTCAGTATGCCGGCGCCACGGATGTCGTTGCCGCACTGGATCGCCTACTCGGTGTCGGTGCGGGAAGCATCGAGTGGAGTTATCTCAACAGTGGTGTGCACGACTCGCAGCGCGACCACGAATTCGACCGTGCCACCGTACGGACAATTGTCGAATCTGTCACGGCGTTGGACGCAGCACTGGAGGCGCTAAGCAATCGCTGATTGGATGGCCTCACTACACCTGGCGCGAAAAGTACTTTGGAGTATGCAACTCTAATCCTAGCCAGTTGAGAAACGTTGCGGATACTTGCTTTGATCGAGGTCTAGCTTCCCTCGCCGAGCGGCTGCTTCTGGCCGATACGCCAGGAGCGGCGTGCGGCTTTCGCATCGATGTAGCGGATGACGAACTCCCCGTCGTACTTGCCTTCGGGGTACTGCTCCAACTCCGCATCCTTGACGGCAAACTTGCCGATGGGCGTGACCAGGCGGCCGACGTTGAACGGCCCGTTGCGACCGTGGATGGTGCGCAGCGTGAGCTGGCCGGGTACGACGATGGATGATGCAGGTAGCGGCTGGGCGGCTGAAGCGGCCATGGCGGATCTCCTTGCGGTGAGGGTGAGAATGCTGGGCATCCATTGGATGAGAAAAGAGCGGACCACGCCCAGGGGCGTAGTCCACGTGGCCTCAGGCCTTCAGCTGTTGCATACCTTCGGCGAGCATCCACAGTGCGCGGTTGAGCCGCACGTTCTGATCGATGCCCTGGACCGGCCGGGTACTCTGGCGACGGCCACGAGCGTTGCGTCCATTCAAACCGCCTTTGACGAGGTTCTCCTGAATGCGATTGAAGGTGGACCACAGGTCGCTGCCCCGGTCATCGACGCGCCGGGGCATCAGCACCTGCGCCTCGGTGATCGGCACTACCTGGTTGGGCGTGTCGTACTTGAGCGCCAGTGCAGAGCGGGCCAACACTATCTGCTCGCCCTCGTCCAGGGTGATCAGGCGCATCGCATCACGAGACGCCTGCACCTGCTCGAAGCCGTGTAGGACCTCGTAGGCACCTTCGATCACGTGCTCGGCGACATTGCCTTTGTGATGCGCACGGACATCGGCGAGGGTGTTACCGCAGACCAAACCGTTGTGGCAGACAAACCTGAACATGCCGGCGAGCATCTGGTAACTGCTGGTGCCGTCGTGCGAGTTGAGTAGGATGATTTCATTCGCTTCGTTGCCGTTGATCTGGCTGGCATGGCGAAGGCGGATCATGTGCTTGGTGAATTCGCGGCGGTCCTCGTGGCGCACGCGGGTCTGGCACACCATGAACGGCTGGAAACCTTCTCCGCGCAGTTCGGCGAGCACCGAGGCGGTGGGGATGTAGCTGTAGCGCTCGGACCGGCTTTCATGCGGGGAATCCGCAAAGATCGACGGTGCCACGGCGCGGATCTGGTCATCGGACAGCGGATGATCGGCGCGCAGGATTGGCGAGCGGGGAGCAAAACGAGAGGCGAGTTGCATGGTCGTTCTCCTTGAGAATGGCGGCAATCGCATGCGCGGCTGGAAGGCCGGCAGCTGTGATTGCATGGGATGAAGAAAGCCCCGGAGGGGGCGATGACGGGAGGTGGTGCGTATGCCGCCGACACCGAGGTGTCGCGGCATGGAGGCGAGGGAGGAAGGGCAGGGCCTGGGATAGGCCCTGCGGATCAGAACGAAGCCACCCGCGCGGGCTCCTCGACAGGGGCCTGAGTGGTGGCGGTGGGTTGTGGGCCACCGTTGTCGTCCTCGGCGTGAACCGTCTCATCGGATGCGGGAGCGTCTTCGTGAGCGGGCGCTTCGGATTCCGGCGGATAGACCTGTACCCCATCGACTTTGATCAGGCCGATGCGCATCAGCTTCGACTTCAGGCTGCCGCCCACTTCTCCGGCGTGTTCGCCTTTGCTGCGGACGTAGGCCTCGGACTTCATGTCGTTGAGCGTGAAGGCCAGCAGCACCTTCTTCTTCGCTTCAACGGCCTGAATGCAGCGCTGCACCAGGTGCTGGGCGCTGTCGTCGGCGACGGTGGTCTCGATATAGCGATACTCGGGATCGTCGACCGGGCCGGCCAAGGCTGCGATGGAGCACGACAGGAATGGATCACCGCCGTTCGGGATCATCCTGGGATTGTTCAAGTAGCCGATACCGCGGGTTAGCAGCTCGTGATACTCGACTTCGTCGAGAGTATTGCGGTCCAGCAACTCGGCCTTGAGTAGCCGGGCCTTCATGCTGGCAGCCGGATCACCCGAGGGACGACGGAATGGATCGATCCACAGGTCGCCGAGACGGAAGCGAACCAACGGACGTTGCTGGGGATCATCGATGCCGATGTAGGGCTGGACGAGTTGCTTGGCTTCGGCGCCGGAAACCCGCACGTCGAAGTAGCGCCGGGTCGGGTTATGTGCAGGCCCGACGAGCGCTGCCATGGTGCATGCGAGAAACGGAGTGGCTTTGCGGCCACCCTTTACCGGTACTTCGCGGACACGCTGGATGTAGCCGATGCCCGAGGTATGGATGTCGAAGTACGACTTCGGGTTGGAAGTAGTGCTGCTCATGGTGAATCTCCTGACTTGTGAACAAGAACACGGAGACACACCGACCCTGAGCGGGGAGGTGCGTAACCCCGCGGTGGGTTGAGGAACATCTGCATCCGCTACCGGCAAGCCGGTAGTCGTTCGCGCGAGGGATGCGGTGCGAACGGGCTCGGTCACACGGAGGAAACCGCGGGCAGCCTTGAAGACCGAAGCTGCCTGGCATGTCGCTGACGACGTCAGCGGAACATGAAGGGGAGGTTGGTGCTACGCGAATTCCTTGGCTATGGGGAATCGGTAACCGGTGGCGACCTTATTCGATTGCGCTCGACACTGCTGACCGCGGTCAAGGCCCAGCGTTTACACGGCAAGATCGATGCCTGCAGGAATATCCGGGATATTGCTGCCCAGCCGGAGAACGCCTGATCTGGCGTCTAGTCCTGTACCAGCACCGCCAATGTCTCGAGTAGCTGATCGTCGCTAGGCTCGCGTCGATTGCCGAGTACGAACTGGATCATACGCTCGCCTCCCGAAACGGCCGGGAAGCACTGGCGCGCAAATCCTGCTTCAGTCTGTTGATTCGCCAGAGCACCACCTTGACCAGGCGGGGGCGGACTGGCCGTAACCGATCTGCTGACCCCGCCACGCCTAGCTGAGTCGGGGCGGGGCTGCGGCGCCATAGGATCGTTACTGTTCCTGCCAGTCCAGGTCACAACAGAAGACATGGAGCCTGCCGAGAACCCTGACGGTCTGCGACAGAGTGATGCACAGGCGCGAATCCGCCACCGACAGGTAGGGTTGGCTGACCTGTACAACGCCCGGCTGTTTCAGAGCCCGGTAGTGGTAGTGCCGGTGCGACCAGTTGGCGTTGTCGCCGCACAACAGAGGGGCGAAGCGCGCATTCAGTTGCTGCTGGTAGTGCGGCGCATAGACGTTGGGCGACACCTGGTAACCCGCTTCATCGAGTAGGTAACAGCGCACCGCACGCGGGTCGGCGAGCAGCAGACGGCAGCTCTGGCCGAACTGCCGGTGCAGGGTGAAGTCCGCCACGGCCTGGCGAAACAGGCCTTCCAGTTCCCGCGAGTAATGTTGCAGGTCGGCACGGCGTTTGACGTTTTGCCATTGCTGGCCGCGCAGCAGGCTCGCGAAGCGTTCGGCCACGCCCGGCGGGTCGCCGATGCGCGGCTGCGGTCTGGCGAAGTAGAAGCCCTGAACCATATCGGCGTTGGCCGCGATGGCCAGCAGGGCCTCGTGCTCGGTCTCCACGCCCTCGACCACCACCAGGCTGCCGGCCTCGTGCAGCAGGCTGACCAGGCCATTGAGGATTCGCTCGACGCGCCGGAAGCCGCTGGCATCCTGGATCAGACGGCGGTCGATCTTGACGATGTCGGGCTGCAGATCCTAGATCCGGTCGAAGTTGGAGTGGCCTGCGCCGAAGTCGTCGATGGCGATCAGGCAGCCGAGTTCGCGGAAATAGTGGATGAAGCGCCGCAGCTGGTCCTGGTCGCGCACCTCGCTCTCGATGATCTCGATGACCAGCCGCTGTGCCGCAATGCCGGCACTCTGCAGCAGGTCGCGGGTGAAACCGATGTCCGGGCGCTCGCTGACTAGGTACTGCGAGTTCAGGTTGAGGAACAGCCAGGCTTGGCCGCTGTCCTGGCGGGTGAAGTTGTGCACGTGCAGGGTGCGGCAGCTGCGATCCAGCTCCAGGCAGGCCCTGCCATCGCTCGGCATGGCCAGCAGGGTCGCCGGCGACTCCAGGCGGCCATCCTCATGCCAGGCGCGGATCAGCCCTTCGTAGCCTACCGCGCGGCCGTGAGCGACGCTGAAGATCGGCTGGAAGTGGCTGCCCAGCGACAGGCCCCGATAGCGGATACACCGCATGGGCTCGGCCGCTGCAGCCGGCTGGGCGAGGCTGGCGCGGGCTGGTAGAGGCAGGGCGGCGGTTGGCAACTGAGTTCTCCCTAACGCTGTGGCTGCAGCTGCAGCAACGCCGTGTCGACCAGGGCCAGCAGTTCGTCGATGGCCTGGGTGGCGCGCTGGAAGTAGGTCTTGGCGGCGATGGTCGGCTGCTCCTGGCCGAGCAGCTCCTGCTCGATGCAGAGCAGGAAGTCCTCGATCACCCGCTGGCGCTGGGCCAGGCGGAACAGCTCGCGTTGCGGCTGCAGGGTGGCGAAGGCGGTGCCAGCCAGTTGCTCGATCTTCTGGTAGAGAAAGCGCAGCCGTACCCGCTGCTCGGCGCTGCTCTTGCCGGCGGCGGCGATGCCGGTGCCCAGGGCGCGGGCCTGGCCGGCCCATTCCGCCGCCTGCACCACTTCGCGCCAGATGCACGGCAGGTAGCCCAGGCTGGCGCGCCCCTCGCTGAGGTCGACTTCGCTGGCCACGTCCTCCATCAGGAAGATGCTGTTGCGGATGATCAGGTGATGCTGCGCCAGGTTGTTGGTCGCATCGCCGCCGCGCCCCTCGCGCAGGCGCGACCAGTGGTCGATCAGGCTGTTCCAGGCGTCGCGGTTGCTGCCGCCGAGCTCCCCAGCGGCGCGGATCTGCTGATCCAGGGTCTGCCGCGTGACGGCCAGCTCCTGGCTCATGCCGGCATCGCCACAGAGCACGCCGTTGCTCAGGCCGCGATGGCGCTGCAAGCCGGCGATCAGCGCGCGCAGCAGGGCCAACTGGCGAATGTTCGACCGAATGTGTGCCTGCTTCTGCCGCAACAGGCGGCGATGCAGGCCGTAGAAGGCCAGGGTCAGCGCGACCAGGACGCTGGAGGTGAGCGCCAGTCCGTACAATCCATCCATAGTCGTTACCCCGTCAGATGCGCCAGATGATGGGCGATGGTGCGGGCCTGGTCGGCCGCCTTGAGGTTGTCGGCGTTGCCCTGGCGGACGCGGTCGGCCAGCTCGGCTATCTCCGCCACAGCCTTGCCCTGTTGCTCGGTGCTGACGGCGACCTGGTCGACCTGCTCGGTCAACTGCCGGGTGCAGCGCTGGACCTGATCGAGCAGGTTGCACACCGCCTCCGAGCTGCGCGCGCTGCGTTGGGCCTGCTCGCTGAGGCCGGCCACCTGCACGGTGGCGCCTTGGATGTGCTGCTGCACTGACTCGATGTTGCGGCTGATCTCCGCCGCCGATTCCTGGCTGTGCTGCGCCAGGCGCCGCACCTCGTCGGCCACCACGGCGAAGCCGCGACCGCTCTCGCCAGCGCGGGCGGCCTCGATCGCCGCGTTAAGCGCCAGCAGATTGGTCTGGTCGGCGATGCCGCGGATGGTGCCGGACATCTCGTTGATGGTGTGCGAGTTGGTGTTCAGCTGCAGGATCAGCTCATTGGTGGTCTCGGCCTGACGGGTCATTTCCGCGACCTGCTGCACCAGTTCGGTGAGCCGACCGATGCCGTCGCTCAGCTGCTCACTGGCCACCAGACTGCTCTGCCGCGATTCGTCGGCCAGCGCCGCGACTTGGACGATGCTAACGTTCAATTGCTCGACGGCAGCCGCCGCCATGCTCGCCGCGTCGCTCTGGTTTTCGGCGTTGCGGGTCACCAGCACGGCGCTCTGCTCTAGCTCCTGCGAGGAGTGCGAGATCTCGTCCAGGCGCTGCTGCAGCAGCTGTTGCTGGCGGTGCTCGCGGTGCAACCACTGTTGCAGGCTGCGCCCGATCGGCTGGAGCAATACCCAATCGGTCGCACCCAGGGGCTCCTGGCCGGCTGGCCGGGCGGAGTCGTCGCAGTAGCCTTGCAGCTGCAGAAGCTCGCGCCACAGCAGCCACAGGCTGGAAATCGCCAAGTAGGCCAGCAAGACCCAGGTCAGTGCGGCGGGGTGTGCCGGCATCCACAGCGCCATGGCGCCGCTCGCCAGGGCGATGCCGAGCAGGGTGCGCAGCATGCCGACGACGCCCAGTTCGCGAAGCAACAGCAGCGCGGGGTAGCTAAGCCACTTCATGAGTCCATTTCTCCGCCGGTCGCTGCGAGCAAAGCCAGGTCCCGGTTACCTGTTGCGAGGAACATGGCGAGTTGCCGGCTCTGCTGGCCCGGCACCCAACCGATACCTCAAAAAAAACGCCTGAATCCCTGCGGAGAAAGCCGCAGTGGGTTCAGGCGCCGTTGCCTTGCAGGAGCGAATCCCGCGGTTGTGTTTCGCTGGTAGCAGGTTGAATGCAGAAAAGGTGCCAGCAAACCTGGCCCGGCCTGACGATGCATCGGAGCGGCATCTGGCCAGCACTGGCGCGGGCACGGCCGACACTGCGTGCTCACCAGATTGGTGCGTGGCCCGTGCGAGAGGCGCGAAGTTCGCTCACTGCAAGATTCGGCGTCGACGAAGGTCATCTGCCCATCGGAAAACTTGGCGGGTGGAATCCGCGCATTGGCCACCACCAGGAAGTCTTCTTCGTTTCCCCAGGTGCATCTCGGGTTTCTATGGGGCAACCCGGAAGCAGATCTACGGGCTCAATGAATGGGCATGACCCGTATGCCTAAGTTAAAGCTGGCGGGGGTAGTCGATGAAAGTTCGACACTGGTGAGACATGGAGAATCAATCAGGCCGCGAGTCAAGCGCGTTACACTGCTAGGTGCAGGGTGAGTAAGACCAGGGAGCGTTCCAACTGCCCGGTGTTACGCCTGATACAGCGCGAGCCCGTCGAGCGTGGTGGCATCGGCATCCAGAATCAGGATGCGGACGTCGGCAGCGGCCGCCTGATGCAGAACTTCCAGCAATGACGGCGGGATGCCCTGATCCAGATGCTCCTGCCGCAATTGTTCAGCCGTGATGCCTTCGACGTGCGACAGGTTGGCGCTCGTCCAAGGCGTGGCGATCAGCTTCACTCCGACAGCCGGTGAGCAGGGGATGTGAAAAGCAACGAACAGCAGGCCGGTGGGCGTTTCGGTAGCCGCCATGTCCTCCAGGTAGCGAATCGCATCCTCGGTGACATGCGCACTGCTGATCTCCCAGCAACGACTGTAATGCCCGGTCTCGAAGCTCAGGCGCTGAACCACTTCGCGCGCGGCTTCCAGGGTCTGGGCATCGCCGATGTGGCTGGATACGCCGTTGTCGTCGCCGTAAATGCTGTAGAGCACAGCCAGGATCATGCCGGTTCCGCTGCAGAGCGTGTCGAGCTCCGTTGTAACCTGCTGACCTTCAGTGACGAGCACGAAATCGTCGCTGAAGATGCAACGACGGTGGATCAGTTGTGCGTACGGCACATGGCTTTGTGAAGCATGCAGCGGCAGATAGGTCATTGGGCAGCGGTCGTCGTAGCCGATGACGGCGACTCGCTGAATATCAAAGCCGTGGTAGCCACGGGTAAAGGGATTGATCGAGCTGTTCATGGTGTCGCTCCTGTCGAAAAAGACGGAGGGACATGGCCCCCAAGGGACGCGCGTCCCTCGTGGGCTGGGAAAACGGAGAGGCTGAGAGCGGCAGGCTCACCAGCCGTCGTAGTGCAGTACCAGCTCGGCGATGACCTTGCGGCGCTCCAGATCAAGACCGCCAAGATCGGCAAGCCCCTCGAACTGGCAGCGTTTGAGCATCGCGCCGCCTTCACTGGCGTTGTAAAAGCTGACCATCGCGGAGAGGAACAGCCGTTGGCCGCTGCTCAACACGCCCAGGGCCTCGCTGAGCCGCTGCACATTCGGCCGCAGTTCCCACTTGCTCGTGGCCTGCTGCAGCCCGGCACGAGTGCCATCGCCGAACCACTCGGCACCGGCGATGTGAACGCCGCGTTTCCATGCCTGCAGGAATGCCGCAGGGGCATTGTCGAAATGCAGCATTTCCCGCGCGATCTGATCAAGGACGTCTGGGGGTAAAGACTGATTCATGATGGTCTCCCGATGGGTAGGGTTCAGGGATGGAGGCGCTGCTGCCAGTGCCCTGTGCTCAGGGCCCGCTCTGCAGCTTCGTATGAGCGGAAGTACTCGACGGACTCGCGCGAGACCGGGCCGTTGTGGTCGGCAGTGCCGATGAAGTAGCCGGCGGCGCTTTGGCGTACCTGTAAGGGCAGGCGTTTACCCACGTAGGTCAGGGCCAGGTAGCCGATGGATTCGGCTTGGGCCTGGGTGGTAATGGGGGACGAGGGAGGGGCATGGGACATGGCAAGCCTCCTGGCTGAAATGGAACAAAGCACCGACGCCTTGCCGGCGTTCGTCCGCAAGGCGGTGCGGGGCGGACTGGTTGGGTCGGCGCGGGGGATGCCGCGGTGCAGCCGAGGACCCGTGCTGCGGCCATGGTGTCGACCGAGGTCGACGACGCATGGGGGCAGCTTCGAGCGGCGAGGGGCGGTGCGTCAGCGGGAAATGAGAAACCGGTAACCTCCTGATTTTGCGGTTGGTCGGAGCACTCGCGTTTGTTCTGCAGGGAAAAGCGCGCGTTGTCAGCTGGGTTGAGGGTGCATTTCGGCTAACCCCTATTCATGGTTCGGCGGCGACTCGCTCGTCGCACCGGCGGTTTCGAGTGGGCAGGAGAAAAGGAGCCGAAGACCTGGGCCTTCGGCTGTCGAGCAAGACACCACCTGTGAACTGATGCAGGGCGTGGCCGTCGTCAAAGCCATCCGCTGTCGCAGCAATTGCACTCGACCCGTGTCGTGGCTGGGGTCGACATCCTTTGGCACGCATCCGCGCACAAAAGGAACCCGTTGTTTCGCCGGTGGGCGCCGGCACTGAATACCATTCGACCCGAAGGGTCTCCTGGAGCCTCGTCGGGTTTCGAGACAAGGCGCCAGGGGACCCTTCATCGCGACACTCAGCAGATCAACCTATCCGGGTATATGGACGCTGGATGAGTCAGCCTTCCCGTCGATCCAGCGACACACTGGAGACGGGCACGCGTTGCAGAAGGAGGGGCGTGCTGGGTTCCCCGCGGGCACGAGGGATGCGCATCGACCGTGGTCGATACGATGGGGAAAGGGGGGCGAGCTATTTTGAGATCTGCCGCGGCTTGCGTGGTGTGCTGCGCTTGGCGCTGGCCTGCCGGCCGTTCTCGATGGGCAGGGTGCCTTTGCAATCGGGATAGCGGCAGCAGGACCAGAACAGGCCGGTCTTGCCGGTGCGTTGACGCATGGCGCTGCCGCACAGCGGGCAGGCGGGGCCCTCAGGGAGTTTGATGGCCAGAGTGGTCACGCGGTACTGCTGCACCAGTTGGGTGATCCATATGGATTGCTTGGCGACGAAGGTTTCCAGCGTCATGTCACCGGCTTCGATCATGTCCAGGGCCTGCTCCCAGATAGCGGTCGTACCGGGATCGGTGATGGCCGCGGGCACGGCATCGATCAGCGTGCCCGCCGCATCGGAGGCCCGCACGGCGCGACCTTTCTTGAGCAGGTAACCACGCTCGAGCAGACCTTTGATGATGCTGGCACGGGTGGCTTCGGTGCCAATGCCGGTGGTCTCTTTCAGCTTCTGCTTCAACCGCGGATCAGTGACCAGCTTGGCGACGCCTTTCATTGCCTTGATCAGATCGCCTTGGGTATAGGGTTTTGGCGGCTGCGTCTTGAGAGCTTTCAGATCGACGTGGTCGACCTGGCAGGACAGACCTTCATGCAAGGCTGGCAATACCTGGCTGCGCGGGGCCGCCTCGCCGTCGACGTTGTCCGCTTCCGGGACGGCCAGCACCTGGTGCCAGCCGGGGATGATCACCTGCTTGCCAACGGCCTGTAGGGTCTGCCCGCTGCAGCACAACTGCGCCGTCGTGCGGTCGAACTCGTGATGCGGCAGAAACTGCGCGAGGTAGTGCGCGCGGATCAGCCTGTAGACCGCCAGCTCCTTGTCGCTCATGGCCGCCAGGTTCGCCGGCTCCAGCGTCGGGATGATGCCGTGGTGGGCCGACACCTTGCTGTCGTTCCAGGCGCGTGAGCGCTGAGTACGGTCGAGCTGCTCCAGCAGCGGACGCAGGCTGGGATCGGTGGCGAGCATGGCGGCGAGTACGGCCGGCACCTCGGCGAACATGCTTTCGGGCAGGTAACCCGAATCCGAACGCGGATAGGTCGTCGCCTTGTGCGTCTCGTACAGGGACTGGGCAATGTCCAGCGTCTCCTGCACATCCAGAGCGAGTTGCCGCGAGCACACCTCCTGCAGCGTACCCAGGTCGAAGGGTAGCGGTGGCGCCTCACGCACGCGCTCCGTTGCGACGGCGACCGCCTGGGCGCTGCCGGCGGCGCGCAGGCGATCGGCGGCTTGTTGGGCCACCGCCTGCTGCAGGCAGCGGCCCGCATCATCGCTGCAGCCGTCAGGGGCGATCCAGTTGGCGAGGAAGCTGTGCCCACCTGCCGATAGCCTGACCTCGATGCTCCAGAACGGCACCGGCAGGAAGCGTGCGATCTCGCGGTCGCGCGTGACCACCAGGGCCAGCGTCGGAGTCTGCACCCGGCCGACCGAGAGTACGCCATCGTAGCCGGCCTGACGCCCCAGCAGGGTGAACAGGCGGCTCAGGTTGATGCCGACCAGCCAGTCCGCGCGGGAGCGCGCGAGCGCCGCAGCGTACAGCGGCAGCGTCTCGCTCGACGGCTTCAGCGCGCCCAGCGCCTTGCGAATGCTCGCGTCGTTGAGCGCCGACAGCCACAGCCGCTGGATGGGCCCGCGATAGCCGCACAGCTCGATGATCTCGCGGGCGATCATCTCGCCTTCGCGGTCCGCGTCGGTCGCGATCACCAGCTCGCTGGCCTGGCCGACCAGCTGTTTGACGATCTTCAATTGCGCAGCGGTTGCGGCTTTCGGCTCGACACGCCAGCGCTCGGGAATGATCGGAAGCTGCTCGAGCGACCAGCGCTTGTACTGCTCGCCGTAGGCTTCCGGTGGGGCGGCCTCGATCAGATGACCAATGCACCAGGTCACCACGGTGCCCGCTGCGCTGTAGCAGCCGCTGCCGCGCTGGCCAGCCCCCAGCACACGGGCGATGTCTTTTCCCTGGGATGGCTTCTCGCAGAGAAACAGGCGCATACAGGCTCCGGGGTAGGGGCATTGAGTGAGCCTCAGCATGGCCATCCGTGATCTCGGCGACAGCAAATAACGTGGCAGCGGCAGCGCCCCAGTTGTGCGGTGGTAGGCATCCTCTCAGAGATGTGAACAGAGCCTGAGGCACGTAATCACCTGCAGCTTCGTTCACGGCGGCGGCGGACCTCAGTGGAACTCCATGGAACTATCCCCCGGGGATAGTTCCATGGACGTCTTATGCGGTATCACTCAGCCGGCTGGGCGGGCTCGTTGGCCGGTTTCGGGCTCAGGGTTACGGCATCGAGTCGGTACGGCAGGATGCCGACACGCCGCGCCTCGATCTTGAAGGTCACGCGCTCGTTCTCGTCGGCGTCCTCCCACTCATCGCGCACCGTGCGGCCCTCCACCAGGACGCGCATGCCTTTCTGGTACAGCGTTTTCCAGTGCTCGGCCTCACGGTGCCACAGCTCCACGGGGGCCCAGTAGCCGCCGCGATCGTCATAGCCCTCCTTGGTCGGAACCGGATTGTCGAAATACACGTTCAGGCGCAACAGCCGCCTGGGCTCGTCGTTACCGCTGGGAAATTCCCTGAACTCCGGCGCAGAACCGATGTTGCCTTCGCCAACAAAGTGCGTGCTCATAGTGACTCCTTGGAACAGGTGGTGCGGATGGACGCAGCGCTTCCGGGGACGCGCTGCAGGTAAAGCGATTCGGCCTGGGCCAGCTTGCTGGCGCACTCGTGAGCTTGGCGGCCCAGCGTGTGCAAGAGGCTGATCTGCATGTTCAGCACGATGCGCTGGACCTCCATGGCGTAGAGATCATCGAGCAGGGTATCGGGCGTGGTGGCGCTGCTGATCAGCGCCTGCCACAGCGCCACGCCCATGGTCGAGCGATCCGGCTTGCGCCAGCGCAGAAAGGTCGTGCCGGCGCCCGTGGTCTGCTGGGCCAGCTCCACCGGCAGCAGGCGGAAGGGATAGGCATTCGCCTGTGCCAGCACGCGTCGCTGCGCCAGTTCGATCAACTCATCGCGAAGCCTGTGGCACTGGCTGGCCCACTGGGTAAGTGCCCCCTTACCTTTAAAAGGCTGTAAAAGGCCTTTTAGAGAGGCGGCCTGTTCCAGCTTGAGGAAGTCGGCCTGTTCCAGGGGGTAGAAGCGGCTGGCTGCCGCAGTACTCGGCGTCGAGGTCATGCGGAGGCCTCCTCGTTATCGCCGGCGGCGGCCAGGGTGATATCCGCGCTATCAGGCAGGGCATCGTCGTCACTGGCATCCGCGGCATCCGCGGCATCCTGCGGTGCCGAGGCGGCCAGCGCCGAGCGCCTGATGATCGGCGGTGCGTAGCGCGAGCGCAGCGTGCCTTCGAGCACCTCCTGCGGCAGTTCGCCGAGTTTCTCCAGGGCGGCCCGAGCAGCGGCATTCTTGGTCGCGAAGTCATCCCGGGTGCAGCCCGAGAAGCGATATTGCTGGGCCAGCGAGAACAGGCTGCGCAGGGCGTGGGCCCCTTCGTTGAGCCAGCGTTCGAGCGTACTGCGGTCGATCAGTGCAGTGTGGTGGGCCAGTATCAATTTGCGCGCCAGGTCGTCGTAGTCGGCCAGCAGGTATACGGCGAGGAAGCCGAGCTGCGCGTTGACGAACAGCGGCAGCTTCACCGGCTGTACGTTCATGTTCTCGCCCAGCGACAGCGCTGGCGGTACGTCGGCCAGGGCTTGGTCGACCTGCTCACGCAAGGCCTGCAGGCTGTCCTTGGTCTGCGTCAGCTTTTCCTCGAGCCTCAGCATCCACCAGTCCGAGTAGGGGTCGTCCTGCTCGGCGCCACGCTTGATCTTGTTGGCGATGGCGATGAAACCGTTCAAGCCGACAATGCCGGGTTTGCCCTCGCTGGCCGCGCGGCCGTGCCAGATGCGCGAGGCGTGATGGGTGTGCAGCGTCAGCGACATGGCACTGCGCAGCGATCCGAGATTCAGTTGCAAGGAGGTGTCGGTGGCCATGGGGACGACTCGCGTAGGGGGAACGAGTCGCCAGCTTGAGCAGAGCGCAGAAGGCGGTCAGTTAACAAAGCGCAGTCGAGATCTGCCGGCTTTGCCGGGCGGAAGGCTGCCTGTTGCAACTATCCCCTGGGGATAGCGCCAGAGAGAGCCAGGGAGGGTTACTCGACCGTCACTTGGGGTGCAACAGGGCATGCAGCTGGGCGAGGTGGGTGTGCACCACCTCGGGGTTCGCCGTTCGGGGTGCAGGCGGCGGATCAGCGGCGGCCTTGATCTTGTCCTGTCCGGCCCAGGCGTTGAACTCACCGCGAATGGCCGCCTGGATGATACCGAACAGGTAGCCGGCCGGTTTGCGCACCTCGTTGCTGCGACAGCGCGCGGCCCATTCATCGAGCACGGCCTGTCGCTGTTCAACCTGCACTTGCTGCAGGGCCACCAGCGCGCCGGCCTGCTGCTCCTCGCGCAGCGCCAGAAAGCGCTCAGGCAGACGCAGATGCGAGTGTTCTTGCACACGCGGTACCGTACTTACGGATTTATCTATACGAGTACTAGTACGGTCCCGCTTCGGATTCCGAAGAGAGGCGGTTTGGCTGGCTTTGGTACCTGCTTCGGAATCCGAAGACGGCGGCTCGCCATTCCGAAGAAGGGCATTTGCACTGTCTTCGGATTCGTGGATAGGCTGCACCTGTGGATAACTTGCCTGAGAGCTGACGCCGCCCTGGGCCATGCGTTGCACCAGCACCTGCAGCCGCGTCGGCAACACGCGGCCGCTGAGCAATGGGTCTTCGCTGATGTCCAGGAGGGTGCGGTAGCCCACCCGCTGCACTGCCTTGCTGGCATGCTCGAGCGCATGGCTCACCAGCCCCAGGTACTCGGGGTCGAGTTGCATGGCTTCAAAAGGGGTGAGGGGCTCGTCGTGCAGGACGTACAGGTTGCCCTTGATGCGCCCGGTCTTGGGATCGCGCCGGCGGCGCACGAGGCTCAGCCAGCGTGTCAGGCGCAGCAGGGTCAGTGCCCGCGCCACGGTTTCGTACGACGCCTGCTGCGCGCAGGGCGTCGAGGCCAGGTAGGGACGCAACTGGTCGTAGGTGGGGAACGCCGTGACACCATCGGCGTTGAGCATGAGCCGGATGATTTGCCAGGCATTGCGCTCCAGCGGGGTCAGCCGTGTGTCGAGAAACAGCGCCCGGGGCACGCTTTCATGGCGATTGCCGCTGTAGAGGAACCCATCGCTGGCGGGCGTGTGCTCCAAGCTGGCAGGCAGCTGCCGCAGGGCGTCGTCGAGCAGCGTTGAAAGCGCGGCGGGGCCTGCCTGCGCGACCATGGCCCTACACCAGGCCTTGGTCGATCCAGCTTGCGATGGCCGCCCAGATCACGGACATGGGCAAGGCGAGGGCTTCGGCCAGATCCATCGTCAGTTCCAGCATCGTGCTGTCGTCATCCAGCGCAATGCCGCGCTCGGTGATGCCGGCCTTCCACTGCTTCCACAGGGCCATCTCCTGTTCTTCACTCAGCACCGGATGCCGCCCCCTGCGCTTGGGCAGGCAAATGATGTCGCGGCGCAGGGCGACTTCCTGATGAGTCAGCCCGTAGAACTTGCTGACCATCTCGGTACTGGCCCCTAGGCGCAGCATGCGATCGATCGTGGCGATCTCCTGTTCGATGTCATGCATCTGGCTGACCAGGCGCCAGAGGACGGCCGTATTGACCGTCACGGAGCACCAGGGCACCTGGGCATTGGCCAGCAGGCTCACCAGCGCCGGTTGCTTGAGTACGTCCAGTTCCCGCTCGCTGAAACCCATCGACTGGCAGCGGCGCAGTTGGCCATTGCGCAGGTCGTGCAGCGCCTGTGCAACCACGGCTTGATTAAGCGGATGAGGTGCCGACATGGTTCCCTCCGGCCTGTTTCAGTGGGTGGCCTCATCTGGATTGGCCTCCAGATCCAATAGCCGGCGTGCCAGCCGGACCAGACGGAACAACTTGACCAAGCCGTTATCGCTGAGACGGGGAAGGGCGACTGCGTCGCTGCCACCGCCTCCCAACAACAGTGCCCCCAGGTGGCCCTCTAGGTGCCGATCGTCCTGATCGGGGGCCATGGTGTGGGGCTGACTCAAGGTGCGTAACAACGCCAACACGACCTGACCGAAGGCCGGTGGCAACATGTCCGCCTGGGATGCACTGCAGGTGAAGCCTATGCCGGTCTCGATCGCCTCGATGCAGTCGAGCAGCTCAGCTTGCGCGGCGATTTCCTGGGCGAGTTGAGCGATGTGGATGCGCAGGCGATCGGGCGCATCCAGTCCCGGCTCGATGTACCAGACGTCGCTGATCGGGAACAGCCCGCCGGCTTGCACCGGAATGGCCTGCAGCACCTTGTCCGCGAAGTCCGGCAGCGGCTCACCGGTGTGCTCGGCGAGCATGTGTTGGATGCCTTGCAGACGCTGGGTGTTGTCGGCGGGGGAGACAATATGGCCCTGCAGGCGCGCGTCGGGATCTTGGTCACTGGGAGAAGCGCCTGGTAAAGGTTTCTGTACTGACGGTGTTGGTGAATCGGTGTTTTTGTTCGGTGCAGCTCCAGAAATACCTGCGGCAGCATCCCTGCTCTGAGATACATCCGGCGATGGAGTGGTTGCACGTCCAGGGTGAACGACGGTTGCGGTTTCAACCGGCAGCTGGGGAGGACTGATTACCGCACGTTGACGATGCTCGGTGCTGTCGACATCCAGCTCCAGCACGTTGTAGTCGATATCGAGCAGCTCTGACATCTGGCCGATCAGTTCGTCTTGGACGCGGCCAACGGCAAAGCTGTCGGGCTGAACATCGAAGGGGGCGAGGACGTCGTGGAACAGCGTCTCGAAATCGACGGACAACGCTTTGCCGCACGCATATTTTTCCCAGGTGAGCTCGCAGGCTTTGCGCAACACTGCCAGGCGTTCGACTTGATGCCGGCCCAAGCCGTTGTACAAGACGTTGGGAATGGTGGGCAGCAGGTAGCGCACAGTGTCTTGCATGCGACTGATGTGCGATTGCTGGATGGGATAACCGTCCGTGCTGAGGCGGCGGGCAAGTTCCGACTGCGACAGCGGCTTGCCGCTTTCCTGCTCGTAGAGCTCGCGGGCTTTTTCAACGCCGAGCGCCCGTTCGATGAACGTCAGGCTGCCGTGCAATTCGTTCTCCGCCAAGTGCCCGGTCAGGGCGACGATCTCGCCGCGCTCCGGCCATGGCCGAAACAGGCAGGGAATGCGGAAGAAGCGTTCGTCCTTGGTCTCCGACCACAGTTCGCGCAGGATCGCCAGGCGGGTGTTGCCTCCGTTACGAATGATGAAGTGGTCGGCACCGGGGCGTCGCGTGATCGGTGGCGGGGCATCCAGGCCCCGCTCACGGATGGATGCTTTTAGTTCTTCGTAGAGCGGGTTGCGCGTCAGGCGTGGATCAAGCTCATAGGGGCGCAGGTCATCGAGCGTGACCACCATCGGCGTGTCGGTCACGGGGTCGCTCAGCACCTGTATGGTAGGGCCGGAGCGGGAAAACCCCTCGGCCATCAATTTGCCGGCCATTTCTTGAGGCGTGACGTTAGCCATTACGGCCTCCCTACTGGCGCCGTTCGGCCTGATGCCGCTTTTGGCTTGCTCTGTAGTCGCTCGTTGTTGAGCGGGTGAAGATCGGCGGCAGACCTGGCTTCACGAGCTTTAGCTGCCCTGTAGGCATACGACGGACGACCCAGCCTTCACGCAAGGCGAACTCAATCAGAACCCGGAGCCGCTGGTGCCCGCGGCAACGTTCAGAGGTGCTCGACATGTGACGGCCTCCTGCCGACGCGACCGGTCACGCTGGCAAACTGCTCTTGCCATTGGGGAAGAAGCTCACTTGCCAGGGCGCGCATGGTCTCCAGCGCCGCCGGTGCCTGCCGCCCGCTCGGGCGTCGGTATTCGGTCCTGTGCACGGGTTGGCTCGCGGTTGCCGCACGCGGGAAGGCTTCGATCGCGGGAAGTTCGGTGCCCAGTATCCGAACCTCACTGTGCTCACGAAAGATCAGCCGTAGTGTCTGCTGAACCAACTTGGCGTTCGACGAGATGGCTGGCACGCGATTGAGCAGCAAATGCAGGGGCGGAGGTTGGATTCCCAGATAGCGGTATGGAGAGATTGCATCGATGAGCTGTAACGTTCCCCGCTGTAGTTCCCGCGCCGCCAGAATTTCCGGGGTGATCGGGGAGATGGCCATGTCTGCGGCGAGCATGGCCATCTCCAGCATGACGCTGCGGGCACCCTGTGTGTCGATCAGCACCAGGTCGTAATGCGGCCGGAACAGCGACAGCAGGTTGCGCAGCCGCAAGCGTCCATCTGCCGCATGCAGCAACAGGGTTCCCAACTGCTGATGCTCGTCATTGGACAGCACTACGTCCAGGTTATTCACGGAGGTCTGTGAGACCAACTGCGGCAGCGACTGCTCATTGAATGCCAGTAGTTCGTAGATGCCGCCGGCGGAGCTCCGGGTGAGTGCGTAGTAGGACGACAGCGTCGGCTGGACGTCGAGGTCGATCAGCAGGACCCGCCGACCGGCGTCGGCGACAAAGCCGCCCAGGTTGGCGGCAACGGTCGTCTTACCGACCCCACCTTTGGTCGAAATGATGGCGATCACGTGCATGGCTCACTCCCTGTCTGTAGTGGAGCCGCGTCAAACGCGATCTTTGAGGCGTTCGGTGATCCAGTCGTCGATTTCGGCAGAGTCCCAGCCGACGGCACGAATCCCCAGGCGCAAGGCCCTGGGGAACTTGCCTTCCTTCATCAGGTTGTAGATGTGGGCGCGCTTGAAGCCGGTTTTGGCTTCCACTTCGGCGCGGCGCAGGATGCGATGCTCGGCAATCGCGGTTTGCTCAGTGGACATCGTCGTCACTCCTTTATGCTTGGCAGCACTCGTAGGGGTGACAGGCAGTAGAAAGGCGTCACTCCATTGGCGCATCAAACAATCGGATCGTGCTGACCACCTGATTTACAGGAACGGCCCTTGGCCGTTCAAATTTCGCACTGCTGTTTGGCATACGCCGTCCAGCCGACCCGCAAGCCGGGCAATATTGATAGGGCGTCGAGGGTTATCAAGATCGAAAAGACGCAACGTTCTACTGTGGAAAGGATGAGGTGGTGAGTCCGCACTTCTAGGTCACAGAGGTGACCAAAAAAGTTGGTGGACGATGCTAGTGACTTCCATCTGTTTCTGGGGGCTGATTCGGCGGACATCCGGTGCGCTGCACCGCGGGAGATGGCATAGGCTCCGTGATGGGGCGACCTTAAAGGTCCGACCAGCGCCGGAAAAAAGATCTTGACGCACAAGCTCTGGGCCAGATCAGAGTCTTTGAGACACCCACATCAGCCGATGGCCACCTCACCAATTTGCCGGGCGCGGTCGATGAATCTGCTGAGAGCCTCGGGACGTGGCTGATCGAGTAGCGTGATAAACGTCGCTGTGCTTGGTACATCGTCCGTGACAGGGCGGACGATCACGTCTGGGTGATTGTATAGCGTGATTTGTGAGGCCAGCCCAATGCCGATGCCGTAGCCGGCAGCGACCAACATCACCATGGGTTCGTGCCCGGAAACATATTCGGCATTCGTGGGAAACGGCAAGGTCGCTTCGTAGAACCAGCGGTGAATCACGTCGTATCCCCCTGAACACAGCTCCGGATGGCACAGAATCAGCGTGTGCCGAGCCACCTCCTGGAGAGGAATTTTCTCCAAGGAGAGAAGAGGGTGGTTTCGCGGGATGGCAATGATGGGGCGATCTGTCCAGACGACTTCCTTGACGAGCCCTGCGCTGAGCTCGGTATGGACAGTGAAGCCCGCATCGATCTGGTCATGCACCAACGCCTTGACCATCTCACTGACAGTCATTTCAACGATTTTCACCTCGGTGAGGGGCTCTTCCTCTCGGCAGCGCGCCAACAGTTTGGTCAGGTAAGGCTGAGCAAGACTGTCTGTCAGGCCGATGCGCAGCCGGCCGCGGTAGCCTTTCTCCGCCGCGCGGACACGGCTCTGCGCGTCTTCTACCAGGCGGAGTATGCGTCGTGCTTCATCCCGGAAGACTTCACCGGCCCAGGTCAGGTGCATACCTGCCTTCGTGCGTTGGAATAAGCTGACCCCCAACCCCGACTCCAACTCTTTGATGGCCCGCGACAGGGGGGAGGGCTCAATATGAACTCGGGCTGCAGCCCGCGAGAAGCTCAGTTCTTCGGCGACGACCAGAAAATAGCGCAGGTGACGTATCCGCATAAATAGCCTCCGTGCTTGCTGGGCTCCTCTTGGATGGGCCGCGGGCATCCCTCACGTGGGGTGCATGCGATTCCGTCTTTGAAGAGTCCTCTTTGAAGCTCCTTGGTGGGCTTTAAGTCCCGCCTGGTGATCCCGGATCGCTTGTGCTGCCAGACGACCGGGACGCTCTACCGCCGCGAGAGGTTGGGCGGTTGATGGCACAATACCCCCACTTGATAATGGGATGCACCACCAATGAAAGAATATGTTCCCAGCCCCCACCGAGCCGGGGAAGGGTACGCAGCAAGGCGAGTCACCGGCCTCCAGCCGGCTCAAAAGAAAAATTGCAGGCAGGGGTTGCCTGGTTCATCAAACAAGTCCATAATTGCGTCCGCTGCCAAGGCAGTGATTGCGGAAAAGCCTTTTAAATCAAAAGGTTGGAGGCTCGGTTCTAGTCTCGTTTCCCGCTCCAAATACATAAAAACGCCGCTCACTGAGCGGCGTTTTTGTTTCTGCAGCGTTGTGCCCGAACAAGAAAAAGCCCGCCGGTAATGCCGTGCGGGCTTTTTTTGGCGCCGGGTGTCAGCGTTTAGTGCTTGCTGCTTTGTGCGGGCAGGGCCAGTAGCTGTTTTTCCTGATTCCAGTCGAACGCTTGATCATTCTCCAGGGCTTCGAAGCGGCGTTCTTCGAGGGTTTGGTACATCTCGATTTCTTCGTCTGGCATGAAGTGCAGGCAGTCACCGCCGAAGAACCACAGTAGATCGCGCGGTACCAGGTGAGCGATTTGCGGGTAACGCTGGAAAATCTGGCTGATCAGATCCTGGCCCAGGTAGAGGCTGGCTTCCGGGTCGGTTGGTAGCTCCGCGACCAGTTCGTCGTAGCGCTCCAGGTACATGGCATGGCTGTCATCGAGAATCTGCTCGGCTTCGCCCAGGGCGACCAAAATGGTGCGCAAGTGGGCGAGCAGGGCGAGGTGGTGGTCGATGTGGGAGCTGGCCATGAGGAACATCCTGAGAGTAAAACGGGCGCCGGATTATAGAGCGGCCGGCGCCCGCTGTCCCGCGTGGAGGCTAACGCACCTTGCCACGGCTCAGCTTCAACTCCTCCTTGGCGAAGTCATCGACGTCGATCACCACGCGCCGCGCCGCTTCTGCCTGGCGCAGACGCTGTGCTTCTTCGGCGCTCAAGGCGCCGGCGCTGACCGCGGCGTCGAGCAGGTTTTGCCCCGGCGTTTGCGGCACCTGACCGGCCTTGAGGGCTTTGTGCAATTTCTGCTGCAGTGGCTGCGTGTTTTCCAGCAGGTTCATCGCGTGTTGCAATGCGCCTACCGGGTCTTTCTCTGCTTGCGGGCGGTAGCAGCCGGCGAGCAGTTCTTCGAGCGCCGGATCGCCGCTGTTGCGGCCGATGATCGCGGCGACCTGGGCATCCAGCTCGTCGCTCGGGCCTTTGTGGCGGCGGCCGAACGGGAACACCAGCACGCGCAAGGCACAACCGAGCACGCGGCTGGGGAAGTTGCTGAGCAGTTCGTCCAGGGCTTGTTCGGCATGCCCCAGGCTTTCTTCCAGGGCCCAGCGTAGCAGGGGGCGCGAGTGCTCCGGGTAATCCAGGTCGTGGTAGCGTTTGAGCGCTGCCGAGGCGAGGTAGAGGTGGCTGAGTACATCGCCGAGCCGTGCGGACAGGCGCTCGCGGCGCTTCAGTTCGCCGCCGAGCAGCATCATGCTGAAATCGGCAAGCATGGCGAAGGCCGCTGCCAGGCGATTGAGTGCGCGGAAGTAGGGCTGGCTGAGGTTGTCGCCCGGCACTTGACCGAAACCGCCGAGACTCAGGCTGAGAATCAAGGTGCTGGCGGCGTTGCTGACGGCGAACGCGATGTGTTGCAGCAGCAGTTCGTCGAATTCGAGCAGCGCCTGCTCGCGGTCTTCGCGCCCGGCCAGGGCCATTTCCTTGAGCACGTAGGGGTGGCAGCGGATTGCCCCCTGGCCAAAGATCATCAAGTTGCGCGAGAGGATATTGGCGCCTTCCACGGTGATGAAGATTGGCGCGCCTTGCCACGACCGGCCGAGGTAGTTGCTCGGGCCCATGATGATGCCCTTGCCGCCATGCACATCCATGGCGTGGCTGATGCATTCACGACCGCGTTCGGTGAGGTGGTATTTGAGAATCGCCGAGAGCACCGAGGGCTTTTCGCCCAGGTCGACGGCGTTGGCCGTGAGGATGCGCGCGCTGTCCATCAGCCAGGCATTGCCGCCGATGCGTGCCAGGGCTTCCTGAATCCCTTCAAAGGCGGCCAGCGGCACGTTGAATTGCTCGCGCACCTGGCTGTATTGGCCGGTCACCAGGCTGGTGAACTTGGCTGCGCCGGTACCCACCGCCGGCAGCGAGATGGAGCGGCCGACGGACAGGCAATTCATCAGCATCATCCAGCCTTTGCCGAGCATCTCCTGGCCGCCGATCAGGTAATCCAGCGGGATAAATACATCTTTCCCGGAGTTCGGCCCGTTCATAAAGGCAGCGCCCAGAGGCAGGTGGCGTCGACCGATTTCCACCCCAGGCGTTTCCGTGGGCACCAATGCCAGGCTGATGCCCAAGTCTTCTTCGCCGCCTAACAGGCGATCCGGGTCGTAGGCCTTGAACGCCAGACCGAGCAGGGTGGCGACTGGCCCCAGGGTGATGTAGCGCTTTTCCCAGGTCAGGCGCAGACCGATGACTTCGTTGCCTTGCCATTGGCCCTTGCAGATGATTCCGCTGTCCGGCATGGCCCCCGCATCGGAGCCGGCCAGTGGGCCGGTGAGGGCGAAGCAGGGAATGTCATCGCCACGTGCCAGGCGCGGCAGGTAATGCTGGCGTTGCTCCTCGGTGCCGTAATGCAGCAGCAATTCGGCCGGGCCGAGGGAGTTGGGCACCATCACGGTGGAGGCCAGGTCGCCGCTACGGGTCGCCAGTTTCATCGCCACTTGGGAGTGGGCGTAGGCGGAAAAGCCTTTGCCGCCGTATTCCTTGGGGATGATCAAGGCGAAGAAACCGTGTTGCTTGATATGTGCCCAGGCCTTTTCCGGCAAATCCATCTGCTGGCCGATGTCCCAGTCGCTGACCATCGCGCAGAGTTCTTCGGTCGGGCCGTCGAGGAAGGCTTGCTCTTCTTCGCTCAGCTGCGCCTTGGGGTAGGCGAGCAGTTTGTCCCAGTCCGGGCGGCCGCTGAACAGTTCGCCATCCCACCACACGGTGCCCGCCTCGATGGCATCGCGCTCGGTGTCCGACATCGGCGGCAATACACGCTGAAACCAGGCGAACAGCGGTGCGGTAAACAGTTTGCGGCGTAGCTCGGGGAGTGCCAGTGGCAAGGCCACGGCGAGCCACAACAGCCAGAAAATTGCCAGTAGCCATACGGGCGCATGGCTGAACAGACCCATGCTGACCAGATAGGCGGCAACCAGTCCGAGGGCGAGTTGGGGGGCGGTGCGACGGTGGGCCAGGTAGGCGGTACCGATGACCAGAACGAGCAACCAAACAGCGAGCATGCAAAATCCTCCATGATGACGGTGATGCTAAAGGCAACCGCCACGAGCTTAGCCTTCATCCGGGCAGGATGGCGACAAGGGTGGTGAGCTTGGCCGGATCGTCGTGGTATGGGCGTAATCGCCGCAGGTAGACTGCGAGTCTAGTTACGGAGGGCCAGTCATACGTGACTCCCTCGAACCCGGCCGTTGCATCGATAGTGACCACCCTGCGCGGGTGGAGTTCGCCAAGCAGGCGCGCGATTTCGTAACCTTGCAGGGCGCGCTACGCGCTCTGCGGATGACCGCGTTTAGCGCTATAAACCCGTTCGATAACCAACATCAGGCTGACGGTCTTTCTTCTTCTGCGGGCGGTGCTAGGCTGGCCGGGCGTGTGCTTGTGCGCTACCGAATGGCTAGGCTTGGCAAGGCGCCCGCCGAGGGTTTTTCGCGATAAGCCTGCGACCGGCAGCGCACTGGCGTTAGACTTGGGCGGTTCTGCGCAGGGCGTCAGCGGCGCAATCTCACCTTCTATCTCTTCACTTATTACAGGTGCGTGCATTTTTTATGAGTACTGCTCTGTCCATCCGGCAGTTGACGAAAACTTACGGCAACGGCTTTCAGGCGCTGCATGGCATTGACCTGGATGTGGCCGAAGGCGACTTCTTCGCCTTGCTCGGGCCCAACGGCGCCGGCAAATCCACCACCATCGGTATTCTTTCGACCCTGGTGAACAAAACCAGCGGCACGGTGAATGTCTTCGGCCATGACCTGGACAAACAGCCGTCTGCACTCAAGCGTTGCCTGGGGGTGGTGCCGCAGGAGTTCAACTTCAATCAGTTCGAGAAGGTTTTCGACATCGTCGTGACCCAAGCGGGCTATTACGGCATCCCGGCACGTATCGCCAAGGAGCGTGCCGAGCAATACCTCAATCAGCTGGGGCTGTGGGATAAGCGCGATGTGCCGTCACGCGAACTGTCCGGCGGCATGAAGCGCCGTCTGATGATCGCCCGCGCGCTGGTGCACCAGCCGCGCTTGCTGATTCTCGATGAGCCGACCGCCGGAGTGGATATCGAGTTGCGCCGTTCGATGTGGAGTTTTCTCAGCGAACTGAACGAGCAGGGCATCACCATCATCCTCACCACCCATTACCTGGAAGAGGCCGAGCAGCTGTGCCGCAACATCGGCATCATCGACCATGGCCGCATCGTCGAGAACACCAGCATGCGCGAGCTGCTGAAGAAGCTGCACGTGGAGACCTTCCTGCTCGACCTGAAAGAGTCGCTGTTGGTGCCGCCACAGTTGACCGGCTACCCAGCGCAGTTGCTCGACCACCACACCCTGGAAGTGCAAGTGGAGAAGAGCCAGGGCATTACCGAGCTGTTCCGCCAATTGGCGTTGCAGAACATCGAAGTGCTCAGCTTGCGCAATAAAACCAATCGCCTGGAAGAGTTGTTCGTTTCCCTGGTCGAGAAGAACCTGGCGAAGGTGGCGGTATGAGCACGACCTATCTGAATTCCGAGTTCGCCGCCAACCTGGTGGCCTTGCGCACCATCGTTTACCGGGAAATCCGCCGTTTCACCCGCATCTGGCCGCAAACCCTGCTGCCGCCAGCGATCACCATGGTTCTCTACTTCGTCATCTTCGGCAACCTGATCGGCCGGCAGATCGGCGACATGGGCGGCTTCAGCTACATGGAGTACATCGTGCCGGGGCTGATCATGATGTCGGTGATCACCAACGCCTACGGCAATGTGGTCTCGAGCTTTTTCGGCAGCAAGTTTCAGCGCTCGATCGAGGAGCTGATGGTCTCGCCGGTGTCGCCGCACATCATTCTCACCGGCTATGTCATCGGCGGCGTATTGCGCGGTTTGGCGGTGGGGCTGATCGTCACGCTGCTGTCGCTGTTCTTCACCCACTTGCAAGTCCATCACCTGGGCGTGACGGTGCTGGTGGTACTGCTCACCGCGACGATTTTCTCCCTCGCGGGCTTCGTCAACGCGGTGTATGCGCGCAACTTCGACGATATTTCGATCATTCCGACCTTCGTGCTGACACCGCTGACCTACCTGGGCGGGGTGTTCTACTCGATCAGCCTGTTGCCGCCGTTCTGGCAGACGGTATCGATGGCCAACCCGGTGCTGCACATGGTCAATGCCTTCCGCTACGGCATTCTCGGGGTCTCGGATATTCGCATCGGTATTGCCATTGGCTTTATGTTGGTGGCCACTGCGCTGCTCTATACCGTGTGCATCCGCCTACTGGCCAGCGGTCGAGGGATGCGCCAGTAACCGGGCCGGCGCAATAATATCGGGAAACATGTTGAACGGCTGAATCGCACGGCGCGGCCGTTAGACTCAGCCTCTACAAAACAATAGGGGTTGTATATGTTTGCCCATCCGCGGTCTTTATTCGTGGCATCCGCTTTGATGCTTTCGGCCGTTTGGCCATTGGCTCATGCCGCCGATGGCCCGATGGTCGAGGTGGTGCAGGCAAAAAAGCAGTTGGTGCGTGACGAGCTGATCACTTTCGGCTCGTTGCGCTCGGACGAGTCGGTGATGATTCGGCCGGAAATCGAAGGGCGTCTCGCCAAACTGCATTTTCGCGAAGGTCAGGCCGTGGAGGCCGGCGCCTTGTTGGTCAGCCTCGACGACTCGATCAGCCGCGCCGAGTTCGCCCAGGCGCGGGCCAACCTGAATCTGGCGGAAAAAAACTTCGAGCGTTCGCAGATGCTGTTCAAGCGCGGCGCCAGCAATGCCCAGGCCCTCGACGAAGCCAGCGCCCAGCAGCAAGCGGCCCGCGCCAGCCTGGCGCTGGCCCAGGCACGGCTGGATAAAACCCAGGTCCTCGCCCCCTACGATGGCGTACTGGGGCTGCGCCAAGTCAGCCCGGGCGATTACCTCAGCGCCGGCCAGGACATCGTCAACCTGGAAGTGCTCGATCCGCTCAAGGTGGATTTCCGCATCCCGCAAAAAGCCGTCAGCCAGATCCGCCTCAACCAGACCGTGGAAATCAGCCTGGATGCTTATCCGAACGAGCGCTTTCGCGGTGAAATCTTCGCCATCAACCCGCGGCTCGACGAAGCCGGACGCAGCCAGGCGATTCGCGCGCACATCGGCAACGATGACCGCCGCCTGCGCCCCGGGCAGTTCGTCAGGGTCTCGGTGATTCTCGCCGAACGCCCGAATGCCCTGGTGATCCCCGAAGAGGCCGTGATGCCAGTGGGTGAGCAGTTGTTGGTCAACGTGGTGGTGGACGGCAAAGTCGAGCAGCGCGAGGTCACGCTGGGCAAACGCATGGATGGCATGGTCGAGGTGCGCGAGGGCCTGCAAGGCAATGAAACCTTGATCAGCGCCGGCTGGCAGAAGGTCAATCCCGGCATGGCGGTGCGCACCAAGGTCGTGGAGCGCGTGTTATGACATTGTCCGATATCTGCATCCGCCGTCCGGTATTCGCCACGGTACTGTCGCTGATCGTGGTGCTGCTCGGGCTGATGGCCTATGACCGCCTGGCCGTACGCGAGTACCCGAACATCGATGTGCCGATTGTCACGGTCAACATCATCTACCCCGGCGCCAGCCCGGAAATCATGGAGTCGCAGGTCGCCCAGCCGATCGAAGACGTGCTCTCCGGCATTGATGGGCTGGATTTCGTCAGCTCCATCAGCCGCTCGGAAAATACCCAGATCACCGCGCAGTTTCGCCTGGGCAGCAATGCCGACGAAGCGGCCAACGACGTACGCGACCGCCTCGGTCGCGTACGCGGTTTGCTGCCGGATGAAATCGACGAACCGATCGTGCAAAAGGTCGAAGCCGATGCTCAGCCGGTGATCTGGTTGGCGTTCTACAGCGACCGCTACAGCGCCATGGAAATCACCGATGTGCTGGAACGGGTGATTCAGGATCGCCTACAGACCATTCCCGGCGTGTCAGAAGTGCAGGTGCGCGGCGCGCGGACCTTCGCCATGCGCATCTGGCTCGATCCGGAAAAGCTCGCCGCGCACAACCTCACCGTGCAGGACGTGGAAGACGCCCTGCGCCGGCAGAACGTGGAGATTCCCGCCGGACGCATCGAGTCGCAGCAGCGCGAATTCACCGTGCTCTCGGAAACCGATCTGAACACCCCGGAGCAATTCAACAACCTGATTCTCGATGATAGTCGCGGCTACCTGTTGCGCTTGTCCGATGTCGGCTATGCCGAGATCGGCGCCGCCGACGAGCGCAGCATCGTGCGCTACAACGGCCGCCCGGCTGTGTCCATGGGCATGATCAAGCAGGCCACCGCCAACCCGCTGGAAATCTCCGACGGCTTGGCCGAAGCCATGCCGGATGTCCGCGCGCTGTTGCCCGAAGGCATGCACATGGCGGTGGCCAACGACAACTCGCTGTTTATTCGCGCGTCGATCGACAACGTCTTCATCACCATCTGGGAAGCGGTGGTTCTGGTCATCCTGATCATCTTCATCTTCCTGCGCTCGCTGCGCGCCACCATCATTCCGCTGGTGACCATTCCGGTGTCGTTGATCGGCGCCTTCGCGCTGATGTCGCTGATGGGCTTCACCATCAATACCCTGACATTGCTGGCCATGGTGCTGGCCATCGGCCTGGTGGTGGATGACGCCATCGTCATGCTGGAGAACATCCACCGGCATATCGAAGAAGGCATGCAGCCGATGCAGGCCGCGCTCAAGGGCAGCCGCGAGATCGCCTTCGCGGTGATCGCCATGACCCTGACTCTGGCGGCAGTGTTTGCGCCCATCGGCTTCATGCAGGGCACCACCGGCAAACTGTTCACCGAATTCGCCTGGACCCTGGCCGGGGCAGTGTTGGTTTCGGGGTTC
The DNA here is from genome assembly GCA_002354655.1 of Pseudomonas sp. UBA2684. GTDB lineage: Bacteria > Pseudomonadota > Gammaproteobacteria > Pseudomonadales > Pseudomonadaceae > Aquipseudomonas. The sequence continues at coordinate 147,637 of DELY01000044.1, read as the reverse complement.
GTGGCGCTGACGCTGACGCCAATGATGTGCGCGCTGTTGCTCAAACCGCACCAGGCCAACCAGCAACACAACCGGGTCTACAACCTGATCGAAGGCTTCCTCAATGGCCTGACCTACCGCTACAAGCACCTGTTGCAGCGGGCCCTGAGTGCCTGGGTGGTGGTTGGGGTGTTGCTGATGACCATTGTGGCGTGTATTTGGCTGTTTTCCGGCTTGAAGTCGGAGCTGGCGCCAACCGAGGACACCGGCACCATCGTCGGCGTGTTCAATGGCCCGGACGGTGCCACCATCGATTACACCGGTCGCTATGCGCAGGAGATCGAACAGGCCTACGCGAGCATCCCGGAAACCAATCGCTACATGGTGATTGCCGGCTTCCCCACGGTGGCCCAGGGCATTTCCTTTATGAAGCTGGAAGACTGGGCCGACCGCTCGCGCAGCCAGTTCGAGATTCGCAACCAGCTGTTGCCCAAGCTGCAGGACATTGCCGGGGTGCGCGCGTTTCCGGTCAACCGCCCACCGCTCGGGCAGAGTTCGCGTAATCAGCCGGTCAACCTGGTGGTGCGCTCCTCCCTGGAGTACGCCGAGTTGCAGGTCTATGTCGCCGAGTTGCTGAACAAGGTGCGCGAGTACCCGGGCCTGGAAAGCCTCGACAGCGACCTCAAGCTGAATGCCCCGCAGCTAAAAGTCGCAGTCAATCGCGAGCAGGCGGTGGCGGTCGGCACCGACGTGGCGACCATCGGTCGTAGCCTGGAAAGCCTGTTTGGCAGCCGTCAGGTCACCCGCTTCAAGCAAAATGGCGAGCAGTACGATGTGCTGGTGCAGTTGCAGGATGTCGATCGCAGCAACCCGCAGGACCTCAATCGGGTCTACGTGCGTGGTCGCGACGACAGCATGGTGCAGCTGTCCAACCTGATCGAGGTGCGCGAAACCGTGGCGCCGCGCGAGCTCAACCACTTCAACCAACTGCGCGCGGTGAGCATTACTGCCAACGTCGGCAGTGGCTATAGCCTGGGCGAGGCCCTGGCTTATCTGGAAGAGGCCGCCCGCGAGGTGTTCCCGCCCGACACCCAATACGATTACACCGGTACGTCACGCGACTTCAAGGAGTCGAGTTCCGGTATCGCGCTGATCTTTGTCCTGGCCTTGGCGTTTATCTTCCTGGTGCTGGCGGCGCAGTTCGAGAGCTTCACCGATCCGCTGATCATTCTGTTCAGCGTGCCCTTGTCGATGGCCGGCGCCTTGCTGGCGCTGACACTATTCGGCGGCACCCTGAATATCTACTCGCAGATCGGTCTGGTGACCCTGATCGGTTTGATCACCAAGCACGGCATTCTGATCGTCGAGTTCGCCAACCACTTGCAGCGTGAAGGCCAGGAGCTGCGCAGTTCGGTGATCGACGCTTCGGTACAGCGTCTGCGGCCGATCCTGATGACCACCGGGGCGATGGTGCTCGGTTCCTTGCCGCTGGCCATCGCCAGTGGCGCCGGTGCCGAGAGCCGGCAGCAGATCGGCTTCGTCATCGTCGGCGGTTTGCTGGTGGGGACGTTCTTCACCTTGTTCGTGATCCCGACGCTGTACATGCTGCTGCGCCGCTGGCAGCCGATCAAACAGCAGGGTGAGGAAATGGCGGTTGCGTAGGGTGGACATGGCGAAGCCTTGTCCACCGTTGGCTGCGTAGGAGGGCTAGCGCAAAGCGGGAAACGCCCGAGGCCGTGGCCGCCTGAAGTCTGATTTTCGTAGGAGCCGGCCATGCCCGCGAATGCGTGCGATGCGTGTATCTCGCGGGCACGGCCCGCTCCTACAGGTGGTGTGTCAATCGACTTTAAGCACCAGCTTGCCGAAGTTCTCCCCGCTGAACAGCTTGAGCAGGGTTTCCGGGAAGGTTTCCAGGCCGTCCACGATGTCTTCCTTGGATTTCAGCTGGCCGCTGGCCAGCCAGCCGCCCATTTCCTGGGCCGCTTCGGCGAAACGCGGGGCGTAGGTCATCACCACCATGCCTTCCATGCGTGCGCTGTTGATCAGCAGTTGCATGTAGTTGGCCGGGCCCCTGATCGCTTGCTTGTTGTTGTACTGGCTGATCGCGCCGCAGATCACTACCCGCGCCTTGAAGGCGAGGCGAGTGAGCACCGCGTCGAGGATGTCGCCGCCAACGTTGTCGAAATACACGTCCACGCCTTTCGGGCATTCGCGTTTCAGTGCGGCGTGCAGGTCTTCGTTTTTGTAGTCGATGGCGCCGTCGAAGCCGAGTTCGTCGACGAGGAACTTGCACTTGTCGGCGCCACCGGCAATGCCGACCACGCGGCAGCCTTTGAGTTTGGCGATTTGCCCGGCGACGCTACCCACGGCGCCGGCGGCGCCGGAAATCACCACGGTTTCTCCGGCTTTCGGTGCGCCGACATCGAGCAGGGCGAAATAGGCGGTCATCCCGGTCATGCCTAGCGCCGACAAGTACAACGGCAAGGGCGCGCGGCTCGGGTCGACTTTATAGAAGCCGTGCGGTTCGCCGAGGAAGTAGTCCTGCACACCGATTGCTCCATTGACGTAGTCGCCAACGGCGAAGTTCGGGTGCTGCGAGGCAATCACCTGACCCACGCCGAGGGCGCGCATCACTTCGCCGATGGCCACTGGCGGGATATACGATTTGCCTTCGTTCATCCAGCCGCGCATGGCCGGGTCGAGCGACAGGTAGGCGTTCTTCACCAGGATCTGGCCGGGGCCGGGTTCGCCGACCGGGTTTTCCACATAGTTGAAGGTGTCGCGGCTGGGCAGGCCGACCGGGCGTTGGGCAAGCAGGAATTGACGGTTGAGTGGGGCAGTCATGGACAGTACTCGTTGAGCGGAAAGCTTGGTGATAGCCCTTGCCACGCCGCCGGGCAAGTGTTGCCCGGCGGCCGAATAGGTGCCGATCCATTCGAGTGATAGCTGGTTGGGGGTATTAATCATTATTTTGGATGAAGGCCTAACTGCTGTTCGAATAGTGCTGCCGTCTCGGCTGTGGCTCTGACTAGACTCCGCGCAGACGTTCCCCCTTCACGAGGATGCACAGATGAGCTTGACCTTTTCCGGCCAGGTCGCCCTGGTCACTGGCGGTGCTGCCGGCATTGGCCGCGCGACTGCCCTGGCTTTCGCCAACGAAGGCCTCAAGGTGGTGGTTTCCGATGTCGATGTGGCCGGTGGCGAAGACACCGTCGAACTGATTCGTGCCGCCGGTGGCGAGGCGACGTTCGTGCGCTGCGACGTGACCCGCGATGCCGATGTGCAGGTACTCATGCAACGCACCGTGGCGGCCTATGGTCGCCTGGACTATGCGTTCAACAACGCCGGTATCGAGATCGAGAAGGGCAAGTTGGCCGAGGGCAGCGAAAGCGAGTTCGACGCGATCATGGGCGTCAACGTCAAAGGCGTGTGGCTGTGCATGAAGCACCAGATCCCGCTGTTACTCGCCCAGGGCGGTGGCGCCATCGTCAACACCGCATCGGTGGCCGGCCTGGGTGCGGCACCGAAGATGAGCATCTACAGCGCGTCCAAGCATGCGGTAATCGGCCTGACCAAATCGGCGGCGGTCGAGTATGCGAAGAAGAAAATCCGCGTCAATGCCGTGTGTCCGGCGGTGATCGACACCGACATGTTCCGTCGCGCCCATGAAGCCGACCCGAAGAAGGCCGAGTTTGCCGCCGCCATGCACCCGGTCGGGCGCATTGGCAGGGTCGAGGAAATCGCCACCGCGGTGCTTTACCTGTGTTGCGACAACGCCGCGTTCACCACGGGGCATGCCCTGGCCGTGGACGGCGGAGCGACAGCGATCTGAGTGCGTCGCCGCATGAGTCCACCAAGGCGCCTAATCAGGCGCCTTTTTTTCTGGATTGAGTGTGGGTCAAGCGATTGGCCGCTAAAGTCACTGCGAAGGCCATCGGGCTCTCGCCAGAATCGCTGGGCATTGAATCCGGAGTAGAACACTCATGACTGCTGACCCCTTACTGACCGTATTTCTACCCGTGGCGCTGGGCATCATCATGCTTGGTCTCGGCCTGTCGCTGACGTTGGCGGATTTCGCCCGGGTGGTGAAGTTTCCCAAGCCGGTGTTGATCGGTCTGACCTGTCAGCTGCTGTTGTTGCCGCTGGTGTGTTTTTTCCTGGCCAAGGCCTTCGGCCTGGCGCCGGCGCTAGCGGTCGGCCTGATGCTGCTGGCCGCCTCGCCGGGCGGCACCACGGCGAATCTCTACAGCCATTTGGCCCACGGCGATGTGGCGCTAAATATCACCTTGACCGCAGTCAATTCGGTGATCGCCATCCTCACCATGCCGTTGATCGTCAATCTGTCGTTGGCCTATTTCATGGAAGGCGACCAGGCGATTCCGCTGCAATTCGCCAAGGTGGTGCAGGTGTTCATCATCGTCCTCGGGCCGGTGGCCATCGGCATCTGGTTGCGCAGTCGTTTTCCGGGTTTTGCCGAGCGCATGCAGAAGCCGGTGAAGATCGTTTCGGCGCTGTTTCTGTTGATCATCATCCTGCTTGCGGTGGTCAAGGACTGGCAGACTTTCGTCGAGTACGCGCCCTTGGTCGGCGGCGCGGCGCTGGCGTTCAACCTGATCAGCCTGGCAGTGGGGTATTGCGTGCCGCGCTTGTTCAACCTGAGTCTGCGCCAGGCCGTGGCCATCGGCATGGAAATCGGCATCCACAATGGCACCCTGGCCATCGCCCTGGCGCTCAGCCCGATGCTGTTGAACAACTCGACCATGGCGATTCCCGCGGCGATCTACAGCATCATCATGTTCTTCACCGCTGCGCTGTTCGGCTGGTGGGTCAACTTCGCCCACGGCAAGCAGTTGGCTGTCGAAGCCTGAGCGACAGTCGACAAAAAGGCGCCGAGGCGCCTTTTTGTCGATGGTTATCGGTTGGATCGATCCCGTAGCTTGGTGCTCGGCGCAGCGAGGCCCAACAGCAGGCTATCTATATGTCAGCCTTGCCCCAATTGAGAATCGCCAGGGTCAGCAAGCCGGCGACGATGCCCCAGAACGCCGAACCGACCGAGAACAGGCTCATCCCCGAGGCGGTGACGAGGAAGGTGATCAGCGCCGCTTCGCGCTCCTTGGGTTCGCTCATGGCCTGGGTCAGGCCGCCGATGATCGAGGCGAACAGGGCGAGGGCGGCAATCGACAGAATCAGCGCCTTGGGCAGGGCGGCGAACAGTGCGGCGAGGGTGGCGCCGAAGATTCCGGCGATGCCGTAGAACACCCCGCACCAGACCGCTGCGGTGTAGCGTTTGCGCGGGTCTTCATGGGCTTCCGGGCCGGCGCAGATCGCCGCGCTGATGGCGGCCATGTGGATGCCGTGGGAGCCGAACGGCGCCAGTAGGATCGAGGCCAGGCCGGTACTGGTGAGCAGCTTCGATGCCGGTACGTCATAGCCATTGGCGCGCAGCACGGTCATCCCCGGCAGGTTCTGCGAAGCCATGGCGACGATGAACAACGGGATGCCGATGCTGATCGCCGCGGCCAGGGAGAAGCTCGGCGTGGTCCACTCCGGGGTGGCCAGTTGCAGTTCGAACTGGCTGAAATTGAGCAGGCCGAAGAGTCCCGCCAACAGGCAGCCAACCAGCAAGGCGGCGAGCACCGCATAGCGCGGCAGCAGGCGCTTGCCGAGCAGGTAGGCGAGCAGCATGGCCACCACCAATAGCGGCTGCTGCTCGGCGGCCACGCAGATTTCCAGGCCGATCTTGAACAGCACGCCGGCCAGCAGCGCGGCGGCGATGGAGCCGGGAATGCGCCGCATCAAGCGGTCGAAGCTGCCGGTCAGGCCGATCAGCACGATCAGTCCGGAGGCGAGGATATAGGCGCCGATGGCTTCGCTATAGGGCACGTTCGGCAGGCTGGTGATCAGCAGCGCGGCGCCAGGCGTCGACCAGGCGATCATCACCGGCGCGCGGTAGCGCAGCGACAGGCCGATGCAGGTGACGGCCATGCCGATCGACAGCGCCCAGATCCACGAGGAAATCTGCCCGTTGCTCAGGCCCGCGGCCTGGCCGGCCTGGAACATCAGCACCAGCGAGCTGGTATAGCCGGTGAGCATGGCGATAAAGCCGGCGACCACCGCCGAGGTCGACGTGTCGGCCAGCGGACGCAGGCGCGCCTGGGTCGCTTGGGGCATTACAGCACTCCTTGTACATCAGCCAGGATCGGGTACAGCGAGGCGACCAAGAGTAGCGCCATACCAACATTGAAACAGCGCAGCACGCGCGGGTTATTCAGCCAGTTGCGCAGCAGGCTGCCGGCCACTGTCCACAGGCCGACGCTGGGGCAGTTGACCAAGGCGAACAGGGCTGCGATCAGCAGCACATTGACCACGAAGTTTTCCTGCGGGGTGTAGGTGGTGATCGCGCCGATGGCCATCACCCAGGCCTTGGGGTTGATCCACTGGAACGCCGCCGCCTGGAGAAAGCTGAAGGGCTTGCCGCGCTGTCCGTTCTGGCTGTCGGGTGCACCGGCGTTGGCGATTTTCCAGGCCAGGTACAGCAGGTACGCCGCACCCAGGTAACGCAACACGGTATAGAACATCGGCAGTTGTTCGAACAGCTGGCCAAGGCCAAAACCCACCGCCATCACCAGCAGCATGAAGCCCAGGCTGATGCCGAGCATATGCGGCAGGCTGCGGCGCAGGCCGAAATTCACCCCGGAGGCGAGCAGCATCATGTTGTTCGGCCCCGGGGTCACCGAGGTGACGAAGGCAAAGGCGATAAAGGCGATCAGCAGTTCGGTGGTCATGGCAGGGTACTCGCGGACAGTGCCTGTAAGACTAAGCGGGGCATCGCTGGGCGTCGCGGTACAGCAAAGCGCGTAAAAGGCGATACAGTCGATTGGCAGAAGCATCGGCAATGGTTAGTGTCGTCGCCTCACCGAATACTCCGCACAAGGACCTGCGATGGAACCGCACAATAATCCCTACGCCACCCCTCACGTCAGCCTGACGGAAAACAGTGGACCGCCCTCGCTCGACGGCTGGAGTGCTGGACAACTACGACTGTTGGCCTGGTTGAGCCTGGTTGAGCCTGGTCTCGGCGGTGGGCTCGTTGCTGCTGCTGGCGCTGGCGCTCGCCGAGGGGCTGCAGGGCAGCCAAGCCGTTGGGCGTGTCAGTGATTGGCTCAGCCCGGTGCTGATTCTCCTGGGCTGCTACCTGCTGATTCAATTGAAGCGCTTCGCCGAACAGCGCTTTGCCGCGCAACGTCTGGCCTGGCCGGTGTGGGCGGTGATCGTGTGCAGCCTGCTGCTGGGAGTCCTTGATGTGCTCTGGGGCCCGGCCACCAGCGAACTGGGTTGGCAAATGCTCAGCTATTTCGGCGTGCTGGCGGGCTATGGTGCATTGCTGACCTGGTTGGGCATCCGCTTGCGCCAGGTACAGAACGTCTATCCGGTGTTCAACCTCATGGCCTGGATGGACATCATCGGCGGCATCATGCTGGCGTCGATCATTCTGTTGGTGTTGGCCATGCTGCCGCTGATCGGCGCCAATCTGGCGATGGCCTGGGTGTTTTTCAAGGCAGCGGCGGAGTGGCGGCGGCACTGATCGCGATGCCGGGCGGGCGGCTGTTGCCCAGCGTCAGGTTGACCTGCAGCCAGCCGCTGACAGCTGCTTCCCCGGCCTCGCTGAAGGCTCGCTTGAGCAACTTGGCTTGCTCGCGGCGTAGGGCCAGTTCCAGCTTGGCGCCTTCCGGGGTGAAGCCCAGCAGGCGTTTACGTTTGTCGTCCGCCGCGGTCACGCTTTCGACCAGGTGCATTTCCAGCAATTGGCGCAGTGGGGTACTCAGCGCCTGCTTGCTCACGCCGAGGTAGCCGAGCAGTTCTTTCATGCTCAGGCCGGGGTATTTGGCGATGAAAAACAGAATGCGGTGGTGCACCCGCGATAGCCCACGGCGCGCCAGCATTTCGTCGGCTTTGGCGGTAAAGGCCTGATAGCCGAAGAAGAAGGCCTCCATGGCCGCCTGCTGAGTGGTTGGGTTTTTAAGGTCAAGCATATTGACGTATCTGCCTGAGGCGTCGTAGTTTCGGTCAACCAGTTTGACTTATTTTTCCTTGCCTTTGCTACCGGTGACCTCCATGGCCTTCTCCGAACGCGTTGCCCGCCTGAAAAGCTCCTTGATTCGTGAAATTCTTGCCGCGGCGCAGCGTCCGGAAGTCATGTCGTTCGCTGGCGGGCTGCCCGCCGAGCCGATGTTGCCGAAGGTCGAGTGGGCCGATATGCCGGCGAGTATGGGCCAGTACGGCATGAGCGAAGGCGAGCCGGCGCTGCGTGAGGCGATTGCCGCCGAGGCGCGCGCGCTGGGCGTACCTTGCGACGCCAGCCAGGTGCTGATCGTCAGCGGCTCGCAGCAGACCCTCGACTTGGCCAGCAAGCTGTTTATCGACCCGGGCACCGAAGTGCTGCTCGAAGCGCCGACCTACCTGGCCGCGCTGCAAGCCTTCCAGCTGTTCGGTGCCAATTGCATCGCCGTGCCGCAGGAAGCCGATGGCCCGCAAATCGCTGCGCTGCGCCAACGCCTGGAACATCATAAGCCGGCCTTTGCCTACCTGATCCCGACCTTCCAGAACCCGTCGGCGGTGCGTTACAGCGAAGCCAAGCGCGATGCCGTGGCGGCGTTGCTCGACGAGTTTGGCGTGACCCTGATCGAAGACGAACCCTACCGCGAGCTGGTGTTCGACGCCGGCAGCGCCACGCCGATCGTCAGCCGTTTGCAGAAAGCCAGCTGGATCTACACCGGCACCGTCTCCAAGACCCTGCTGCCGGGCCTGCGCGTCGGTTACCTGATCGCCACCCCGGATCTGTTCCCCTACCTGCTGCGTCTCAAGCAGTCGGCCGACCTGCACACCAACCGCATCGGCCAATGGCAGGCGTTGCAGTGGCTGGGCAGCGAGAAATACCGCGGCCATCTGGCCGAACTGCGCGACTTCTACCGGATTCGTCGCGATGCCATGCAGGCGGTGCTGGAGGCGCATTTCAGCGACCTGGCCGACTGGCAGGTGCCCCAGGGTGGGCTGTTCTTCTGGCTGACCCTCAAGCAACCACTGGATACGCGCACCCTGCTAGCGCCAGCACTGGCGCAGAACGTGGCGTTTATGCCGGGCGAGCCGTTCTTTATCGACCCGGACCAGCATCCGGGACATTTACGGCTTAACTTCAGCCACGTCGCGCCGGAGCGCCTGAGCGAAGGGCTCAAACGTCTGGCCGGGGTGATTCGCGAGGCCCAGGCCAGCCTGGCGGCGCCGCACATGACAGCGATGTAAAGAGAGGACAGGACGATGCTCAAGGTCTACGGCGATTACCGGTCAGGCAACTGCTACAAGGTCAAGCTCATGCTGCATCTGCGCGGTATCGCCTACGAATGGATACCGGTCGATATCCTCAAGGGCGAAACCCAAAGCGAGGCGTTCCTGGCGAAGAACCCCAATGGCAAGATTCCGGTGCTGGAGTTGGAAGACGGCACCTGCCTGTGGGAATCCAACGCGATCCTCAACTTCCTCGGCGATGGCAGTGAGTTCTTGCCGAGCGAACCGCGCTTGCGCACCCAGGTGCTGCAGTGGCAGTTCTTCGAGCAATACAGCCATGAGCCGTATGTCGCGGTGGCGCGCTTTATCCAGCTGTACCAGGGCCTGCCCGAGGCGCGCCTCGAGGAATATCGGATGTGCCACGTGCGCGGCTACAAGGCTTTCAAGGTGATGGAACAGCAGCTCCGGCGCACGCCGTACCTGGTCGGTGAGCAGTACTCGATCGCCGACATCGCCCTGTATGCCTACACCCATGTGGCCGACGAGGGCGGTTTTGACTTGAGCGACTACCCGGCGGTGCGTGGCTGGCTGGAACGTGTAGCCAGTCATCCCAAGCATGTCGGCATGCTCGATTGAGCGAGGGCGCAATCGCTGGAAGCGGGGGAGTGATGGACAAGCGGATAAATTGCCGCATAATCCGTCCACCGTCACATGACCTGCTTGTTCGATAGAACGACCATGACCAAACCGCTACGCATCGCCTTGATCTGGATGCTGATGCTCGCCCTTCCGGCACAGAGCATGGCGGCGATTGCCATGCAGTTGTGCGATGTGGCGTATCGGAGTGGTGCGGTTAGCCTCGATAGCTCACAGGTCCGCGCGCACCATCCCGGAGCCATGTCCATGGCCCACCATGCCGCTGCCTCCGGGCAAACCAGCGATACTGTTCAGCAGGTCGACAACAGCCTTTGTAGCCTCTGCGCCTTTTGCGTCGGTGCGGTGGCGCTGAGTTCCGTGGTTATCAGCAATTCCCCGCTGCAAGCAGGCGAGCCGTCTCTGGCGCGCCTCGATTAATTCGTTGGTTTTATCGCCGACACCCCCGAACGTCCCCCACGCTCGCTTCTCGTTTAAGCCAACGCGCGCCTACAGCCACGGCTGAGCGGCGCCTTCAGCTTATCTGCGGCGTTCGCCTGCCTGATGCCGGCGTGCCCGCTTAACGCGAGAGCACTTCATGATTCGTTTCCTGTTTTCAGGTCGGCAGGCCCTTGGCTGTCTGATCTTGTTGGCGCTGCCTATCGGCGCCTGGGCGCAGCAGCCCGATCCGCTGGATGCCGAGGCTGCGACAGCGGCTCTGGTCTATCAATCCCCGCTAGACGATTACCGAGGTTTCAACGCCGAGCCGGTACAAAGTTGGCGTGAAGCCAATGATCGGGTGGGGCGCATCGGTGGCTGGCAAACCTATGCGCAGGAGCCTCTGACTGACGACAGCCCGGCGGCCGAACGTGCGCCAGCCGTCAACCCACATGCCGGCCATGGCCGCTAAGGAGGCGCGATGAGAATGCTCAAGCATGTCCGTCATGCCTGTCTGCTCGGCGGACTATTGGTACTGGCGGGTTGCGCCAGCTTTACCCCGGATGGCGGCTTTGCGGTGGTCGAACAAAGCGCCGAACAGCAATTGGACAAACAACTGACCTGGGCCAAAACCGAGGATGACCGCGCCCTGATTGCCGAACAGGTGAATGCGCTGTTGGCGCAAGCCCTGTCGGTAGATGACGCGGTGCAGATCGCCTTGCTCAATAACCCAGGGCTGCAAGCGGCCTTCGACCAGTTGGGGATCACCGAGGCCGAGCGCGTTCAGGCTGGGCGGATTGCCAACCCCGGTTTCTCGTTCGGGCGCCTGGAAAAAGGCAGCGAGGTGGAATACGAGCGCGGTTTGCACGTCAACCTGGCGCGGCTGATCGCCATGCCGATGACCTCCGGCATGGAGGCCAAGCGTTTCGAGCAGGTGCAGCGGCAAACCAGCCTGGCGGTCTTCGAGTTGGCCACGCAAACCCGTAAGGCTTACTACCACGCGGTGGCGGCGCAGGAGCGTCTGGGCTTCATGCAGCAGGTGATGGCGGCGGCGCAAACCGGCGCCGAGCTGGCGCGGCGTCTGGCGGCGGTGGGCAACTACAGCACGCTGCAACAGGCCCAAGAACAGAGCTTCTATGCCGACGCCAGCCTCAATCTGATTCGCGCCGAACAAGCGCGGGTGCAAAGCCGCGAGCAATTGACCCGCTTGCTGGGCCTGTGGGGCGAACAGATCGACTTTCGCCTGCCCGAGCGTCTGCCGGAGCTGCCGGCGCGCGCCGAACCGTTGCCGGACGTCGAACGCTTGGCCATGCGTCAGCGCCTGGATATCCAGGCCATGCGCCTGGATGCCGAGCGATTGGCGAGCAACCTGGGGCTGAGCAAGAGCACGCGCTTGATCAACGTGCTGGAGCTGGGCGTGGTGAACAATCGCTCTAACGAGGAACCAACCCAGCGCGGTTACGAGGTCAGCGTCGAGTTGCCGCTGTTCGATTGGAGTGGCGCCAAGGTGGCGAAGGCCGAGGCGATGTACCGACAGATGCTCAACCGGGCCGCCGAGACGGCGATCAATGCTCGCTCGCAAGTGCGCGAAGCCTACCTGGGCTACCAGTCGGCGCATGACCTTGCCCGCCAATACCGCGACGAAGTGCTGCCGCTGCGCCAACGCATCGCCGAAGAAAATCTCCTGCGCTACAACGGCATGTTTATCAGCACCTTCGAATTGCTGGCCGATGCTCGTCGGCAAATCCTCGCGGTGGATGGCTACCTGCAAGCGCAACGCGATTTCTGGCTGGCCCACGCCGATCTGGACATGGCGATGCTGGGCACGCCGAACCTCTCTGCTAGCACTGCCGCAGGCGCAGTTGCCGAAGCCCCTGCTGGGCACTGATCAAGGAATAACGAATATGGTTTCTCGACGTGATTTCTTTCTCGGCGCCAGCGCGATTACCGCTGCGGTCGCCACCACGGCGGTCAGCCGGGTTTCGCTTGCCGGTTTGCCGGAAGCGGTTATCCAGACCAAGGCCGACACCATGCCGCCGTTGCAGCCGCAAAATGGCCGGCCCTACAACCCGGTGGTGACATTGAACGGCTGGACCTTGCCGTGGCGCATGAACGCCGGCGTCAAGGAGTTCCACCTGATTGCCGAGCCGGTGGTGCGCGAATTGGCGCCGGGCTACAAGGCTCACCTGTGGGGCTACAACGGCCAGTCGCCGGGGCCGACCATCGAGGTGGTGGAAGGCGACCGGGTGCGCATCTTCGTCACCAACAAACTGCCCGAACACACCAGCATCCACTGGCACGGTCAGCGCCTGCCCAACGGCATGGACGGCGTAGCGGGCCTGACCCAGCCGGCGATTCCGGTGGGCAAGACCTTCGTCTACGAATTCGTCGCGCGCCGTCCTGGCACCTTCATGTACCACCCGCATGCCGACGAAATGGTGCAGATGGCCATGGGCATGATGGGTTTTTGGGTGACCCACCCGAAGGCGCATCACCCGTTGATCAGCGAGGTGGACCGCGACTTCTGTTTTCTCCTCAACGCCTACGACATCGAGCCGGGCGCCGCCACGCCGAAGATCATGACCATGCTCGATTTCAACCTGTGGACCTTCAACAGCCGCATTTTCCCTGGTATCGACCCGCTGGTGGTGCGCAAGGACGACCGCGTGCGGATTCGCGTTGGCAACCTGACCATGACCAATCACCCGATCCACCTGCACGGCCACGAATTCGAGGTGACCGGCAGCGATGGCGGGCCGTGGCCTTTGGCCGCGCGCTGGCCGGAAGTGACCACCGACGTGGCGGTCGGACAGATGCGTCAGGTCGAATTTCTCGCCGACGAGGAGGGCGACTGGGCCTTCCACTGCCACAAGAGCCACCACACCATGAACGCCATGGGCCATGACGTGCCGACCCTGGTCGGCGTCGATCACAGCGACATGACCCGCAAGATCGCCAAGTTGATTCCCGACTACATGGTGATGGGCGAGCGCGGCATGGCCGATATGGCGGAAATGCAGATGCCGTTGCCAGACAACACCGCGCCGATGATGAGCGGCGACGGCCCGTTCGGCTCCGTGGAAATGGGCGGCATGTTCACCGTGCTCAAGGTCCGTAAGGATCAGCCCGCAGGCGATTACCGCGACCCCGGCTGGTTCAAGCATCCGGCGGGCACGGTGGCGTACGAGTGGGCAGGGGAGATGGCCAAACCGGCACGCTCCAGCGAGGCCGGCGGGCAGTCGATGCCGCTTAAACAGCCGAACAGCGAGGCGGTTGAAGTGCAGGTGCGTAAACCCAGCGGCCATGCCGGCCATTGATTCAAGTAGGAGCGGCCTTGGCCGCGATGGCTGCAGTTTTAAAGCATCGCGGGCAAGCCCTGTGCAACGTCTATTCAATTCGAGGAATTACCCATGAAGCTACCGTCAAACCTTAGCGTCCTGATTCTAGGCATTTTCAGCGCCTTTGCCGCCAGCCCGGTGCTGGCCCATGGCGAGCAACCTAGCGCGCCCCACAGCGCGGCGGTGATCAAGGAGCAGAAGCCCTGGGGCATCGCCGGTGACCGTGAGCAGGTCAGTCGTACCATCGAGATCAGCATGAGCGACGCCATGCGTTTCAGTCCCGATCGTTTGCAGGTGACGCTCGGCGAAACCATCCGCTTCGTTCACCGCAACGATGGCCAGATCCTTCATGAGTTCGTGCTCGGGAGCAAACCCGAGCTGGATAAGCATGCCGAGCTGATGGCCAAGTTCCCCGGCATGGAGCATGACGAGCCGTATATGGCGCATGTTGCTCCGGGTCAGCGCGGGGAAATCATCTGGACCTTCAACCGTGTGGGCGAATTCGAATTCGCCTGTTTGATCGCCGGCCATTACCAGGCCGGCATGCTCGGCCAGATCAGCGTGGTGGCCGAGTAACGCCTGTTGCTAGCGCGGGCCCAGAGGCCCGCCAGCATTACCGAAACCGCGCCGCGCGCGGTGCCATGACACCGAGGATAGACAGCATGAAAAAACTACTGATTACCGCCCTCCTGGGCAGCACCCTGGCTTTTCCGGCATTCGCCACCCAGCACGACGCGCCGGCGAGCGGCACTGAGGTCAGCGCCGCGCTGAGTCAGGGCGAAGTGCGCAAGATCGACCTGGCCACGCAAAAGATCACCCTGCGCCACGGGCCGATCCAGAGCATCGGCATGCCGCCGATGAGCATGGTCTTCACCGTGCGCGACGCCGCGCTGCTGGAAGGGCTGAAGGTCGGCGACAAGGTGCGCTTTCAGGCGGCAAAGCAAGGCAGCCAGTTTGTGGTGACCGAGCTGCAAGCCGCGCCGTAAGGGGTTACGCCAGGGCTGCCGGCAGCCCTGGCTTCAGCGCAAGGTCTCGCTGTCGCAAGGCTGAAAGGCGGGGGTGGAGACCAAGTGCGGTTGCGGCATGCTGATATGCGCGCCCTGCGAATAGTCGATGCCCAGCGCCAGGACTTTCTCCTGCACCGTGGCGCTGTGCACGAACTCGGCGACGGTGTGCATCTGCAAGCTGCGGGCGAACTGCACAATGCCCAGGGTCACGCTGTAGGCGTTCGGGTCGTTATCGAGCTGTTTGATCAGGCTGCCGTCGATCTTGATCAGGTCGATGTTCAGGCGCAGCAGGTGTTCGAAATTCGAGTAGCCGGTGCCGAAATCGTCGATGGCAAAGCGGCAACCCAGGGCTTTGACCTCATCGATAAAGCGGCGCACCTCGCGGTAGTTTTCGATGCCTTCGGATTCGAGAATCTCAAAAATCAGGCGTTTGCCGATACCGCTTTGCAGCAGCTTGAGCTTGATGAACTGGGTCAGTTCCGGGTCGATCAGGTCTTCATAGGATAGATTGATGGAGAACTCATAAGGCTGGTCGTGAAACACCCGGCAGCATTTGTCGACCATGATCCGAGTGATCTGTCGGTGCAGGCGGATTTTCTTCGCCACCCCGAGAAACAGCCCCGGATTTACCGCCTGACCATCCTCGTCGAGCATGCGCACCAGGCATTCGTATTTGCCGATCTTCCCGCTGCGGTTGTCCATGATCGGCTGGAAGTAGGGAATGATGCGGTCATCCTGCAACGCCTGCTTGAGTCGATTGGCCCACAGCAGGTTGTGCTCGTAAGCCTCGCGGACTTTGAGCGCCGGGTCGTAGACCAGATGGTTTTTCTGCTGCAATCGCGCCAGTTTCAGGGCGATGCTGGCGGATGAAAGCACAGCGTCATGCTGGTGCGGGTGATGACTGCCTGAGGCCGCGGCGGCGCCGAGGGTCGCGTTGAGGTTGATTTCCTGCTCATGCCAGAGCAATAGCCGCGCCTGGATAAACGCCGAGATGGCTTGCAGGCGGATCTCCAGTTGCCTGGCGTCGAGACGGGCGTCGATCCGCACGGCGAATTCGTCGGCGGTCATCTTGTACAGCTGGGTTTTTTCGTTGCTGGGTTCGCTGTCGAGCAAGTGGGCCAGTTGCTGGGCCAGGGTGATGAGCACGTAGTCGCCACAGTCATGGCCAAAGAAGCCGTTAATTTCTTTGAATGAGTCGATATTGATCAATATCAGGCTGCTGCGCGGGCGCCGCTGCAGATCTTGTAGTAGCTTCACCCGATTCGGCAGCTGGGTCAGCGGGTCGGTGTAGGAGGCTTCCAACTGCCGCATGATCCCCGCGACGAAATAGAGGATCAGCCCGGAGAGCAGGAGCAAGATCACGCCGGTGATGGCGACGATTCGGTAGTTACTCTGGCGCATGGGTTCCAGCACCGAGTCGATTTCATGCTGCGGCACGCCAATGCCAAACAGCATGCCGGCCTGGGTCTTGGCATAGAACAGCGCGTAGTCGAGCCCGTCGACACCCAGCGTGCGGCTCTGCATGGGCGAGCGTAATGGCCGTTCGAGCATGCGCGCGGTTTTCGGGGCGATGGCCTGGTTTTGCATCAACTGCAAATCGAGAATCGCATCCATGATCGACTGGGCCGCCAGGGTGTCGTCGCGCTGGCTCAGGCTAGAGAGGTTGCGGTTATTGCTGTCGAGCAGGAAGGCGAAGGTGTTGGGCGTGACCTTGACCCGGCCGATCAGTTTGATCACTTCGTCGGTGCGCCAATCCGTGGTGGCCAAGCCGATAATCCGCCCGCTGTCGCTGTGCATCGGGCTGGCCAGGGTGATCACCGCGGCTTCCGACAGCGGGTTGTAATACGCGGCGGTCCAGTAGTATTGCTGCGGCCGCGTCTGGTTGCGGTTCCAGTCCGGCGGCAGTGCGTTGCGGTACCAGTCTTGCTGGCTGTAATCCTTGCTCTGGTTGTGGCGAATCAGCGCGATGCGGTTGTTCGCTCCCCAGTAAGCGTAGCGCCCGTAGGCCATGCCGGATGCGCCGAACACCTGCGGCTCGAACCAGATGCCGCCGCCGAATGCCTCGGGAAAATCGCGCACCTGGGTGCTCAAGGCTTTTTCCAGCTCATGGCCGGTGTCGATGCCGTTTTGCAGGCGGTAGAACAACTCGCCGAGACGGCCCAGGTCCTCGGTATTTTGTTCCATCAGTTGGTGGTGGGCGTCGATGCGTTCGAGGTTGGCGCCGAAGGTTTCTTCGATCTGCGTCTTGCGCAACGCCGACATGGCCTGCTGCGAATAGCCGAGGTTGAGAGAAGACATGATCCACATGCCGCTGATGAACAGCGCCACGAGCAGCAAGAGCACAATCATGATCGACTTTTTCAGCGACTTCATCGGCTTGCCGGGCGCCCGTTGCAGGAGGTGAGTCGGTATATATTCAGCGTAGAGCGAATCCGTCTGTTTAGCGTTGGCTTTCCAGGGTTTTGCGCACGTTTTGCTGCGCTTGGGCGATTTGCGCCTCGTCGATCTCGGGGCGCAAACGTTCCAGCAATGGCGCGGCCTGTGCTTCGCCACTTTGCTCAGCCAGGCTCAGCCAGACATAGGCTTCGGCATTGTTCTGCGGCACCCCTTGGCCGCGGGCATACATCTGGCCGAGCTGGTACTGCGCCTCGGCAGCGCCTTGCCGGGCGGCCTTGAGGAACCATTGCCTGGCGCTGGTAACGTCCGCTGTGCCGCCGTCGCCGGCCAGGTACATGTGCCCGAGCCGGGTCTGCGCTTCGCGATGGCCCTGGTTGGCGGCCTGACTCAAGCGGCTTCTGGCCTTGCGCGGATTGGCGGCGGTGCCCTGGCCTTGCGCATACATTCTGCCGCTCTGGTATTGCGCGCTGGCCAAGCCTTGTGTGGCAGCCTGCTCGTACCACTTCAGCGCTTCGGCGTGGTTTTGCTCGACGCCATGTCCGCGGTAGTACAACAGGCCCAGCTGATAGCGGCCTTCGGCGGTGTTCTTCGCCGCCAGGCGAGCCCATTTCAGGGCTTCGGGGTATTGCTTGAGGGCGTTGGCGATCACCGCCATTTTGTACTGGGCCTTGGCGTCGCCGGCTTCGGCGGGGGCGCGGCAGGCGTCTTGGGCTTGGCGGTAGTTCTTGATGGTGAACAGCAGGTAACAGTTATTCACCTGCTGGCGCTCGAGCTGCGTGCTGGCTGTCGGGCTGGCTGTCGGCGCCGGGAGGTGCGCGCGTGGCTGGGGCGTTGCCGTGGTGCTGACCAGTACGGCCGCGCTGCTGGGCGTGGGTCGCTCGATCTGTTCGGCAAAACGTTGCACCTGTGCCGGGCAGGAATAGTCATAACCACGGCTGAAGCGACTCAGGTTGGCTGCGGTTTTCGCCTGTGCGGCATATTCCCCGGCGATGTTTTCGCAGCGGCGCTCGCGTTCCTCGAGCACTCGGCGCAAATGGCGCGCCCGGCTCTCGTCGTTATTGTGCTGTTCGAGGTAGTGACTCAGCGGATCGATCCGCGGCTGCTCGAAGAGCGCGGCGATCTCGCGGTCATATATCTGGTTGTTCTCGCTGGCGCCCCAGTTGCTCAGTGCTTGCGCTTGCTGCGCAATCATCGCGCTGGTCTTGTTCAGGAAGTTGGCGGACGTATCCAGAATCTGCTGTTTTTCCGGCAGGCTCTCGCAACCGCCCAGGAGCGCCAGGCTTAGCGCAACGGCTATCGGCTTACGCACGGTTCATTCCCCGTTATCGGATTACTGCGCTCACATGACCCACAGCTGCCATGAGCGGCGCCGCAGGGCGCTTCTCAGGCGGGCTATTGGTGCATCGCTAGATTGCTACAGTGCGTGGCCGGAAGGTGGCCAGTGGCTTTCACTGTAGATCAAAAAACATAACGGGGTGGGCGCGCGGGCGGGGGCGCACCAACTCTGTTGCGGGTATTAATTCGCCGCGAAACGCTGGTTCAAGTAGGCACCGATGGCTTTGGAGTCGTACAGCCAGGTGCTCTGGCCGTTTTCTTCGATGCGCAGGCACGGTACTTGGATTTTGCCGCCTTGTTCCAGCAGGGCTTGCCGGTCCTGCGCGTTGTGTTTGGCATCGCGCAGGGCGACCGGCACATTCAGTTTGTGCAGGGTGCGGCGGGTTTTCACGCAGAACGGACAGGCGTGGAACTGATACAGCGCCAGGCTTGCGGCGGCTTGCTCGACGCTCGCTTGGGCGGCGGCCGTGCGCTGCAGTTTGCGCGGGCGGCTGATGAAGTCGAGAAACACGATTAACTGGCCGAGACCGATTCTGAGAGCCTTGATAAGCATCGCGAGGATAACCTTGGGTGAAAAATACGGGTGCGCAGCTTACCCGAGTTTGCCTGCGCTGGCCTGGGCGACGGTCGAACGGTGCATCCTGGCGCGCTTTAGGCATAATCCGCAGCTCTGTTTTAATCGCTGCCCGCCTGGCGCATGGGGCGGCATAGGTGAGCGCTGAATGAAACCTGAAGACCTGCAACTGCTGGTGACCCGAGAAATGCCCTTTGGCAAATACAAGGGCCGTTTACTCGCCGACCTACCGGGGCGCTACCTCAACTGGTTTGCGCGCGAGGGGTTTCCCAGTGGCGAAATTGGCCGCTTGCTGGCCTTGATGCAGGAGATCGATCACAACGGCCTGTCGCCTTTGCTCGATCCGTTGCGGCACAAGCCGCGCTTACCGCCCGAGTAAAGGGCGCTGATGCAAAAAAACCGGCGCAAGGCCGGTTTTGGGGGCAGAGCGTCGTGATCAGTTATTGATCAGGCTGAGGAACTCGCTACGGGTGGCGGCATTCTCGCGAAATTCGCCGAGCATCACCGAGGTCACCATCGAGGAGTTCTGCTTCTCTACGCCGCGCATCATCATGCACATGTGCTGGGCTTCGATCACCACCGCGACGCCAAGGGCACCGGTAACCTGCTGCACGGCTTCGGCGATCTGCCGGCTGAGGTTTTCCTGGATTTGCAGGCGCCGCGCATACATGTCGACGATCCGTGCGACTTTCGACAGGCCTAGCACTTTGCCGCTGGGAATGTAGGCGACATGGGCCTTGCCAATAAACGGCAGCAGGTGATGCTCGCACAGCGAGTACAACTCGATGTTCTTGACCAGCACCATTTCGCTGTTGTCGGAGCTGAACAATGCACCGTTGGTGACTTCTTCCAGGGTCTGCTGGTAACCGCGGCAGAGGTACTGCATGGCTTTGGCAGCCCGCTTGGGGGTGTCGAGCAGGCCTTCGCGAGCGACGTCCTCGCCGAGTTGGCCGAGAATCGCGGTGTAATTCTGTTCCAGGGACATGGGGCTTCCTGTGGGGACTCGGTATGCACAGACGCGCAGGGTAGGGCGCCGCTAGCGCGCTGGCAAGGGCGCGACGCGCGTGGGTTACTCGTCGCGGCCGTCCATCATGGTGCGTTTGAGCATCACATAGGCCGCGCCGGTGCCGCCGTGCTTGGCCAGGCAGGAGGTGAAGCCGAGCACCTGCGGGTGCTGGCGCAACCAGGTGTTGACGTGGCTTTTGATCATCGGCTTGCGGCCATCCATGCGCACGGCCTTGCCATGGGTAATGCGCACGCAGCGCACTTCGAGCTTGGCCGCTTCGGCGAGGAACTCCCACAGCGTATCGCGGGCTTTCTCGACGCTCATGCCATGCAGGTCAAGACTGCCATCGAAGGCAATCTGGCCCAGCTTGAGTTTGCGCATCTGGCCTTCTTGCACGCCGTTGGCGGCCCAGTACAGTGGGTCTTCGGCGCCTACGTCGATGACGAACTGATCGGACAGGCCATCGACCTTGAGCGAATCGGCGCGAATGCTGGCCGCCTGGCGCAGGGTCGCCAGTTGTTTGCGGTCGGGTTTGGCTTTGCCGGTGTCGGCGCGGTCATGCTTGATCGGCTTGACGCCGCGCAACTCGGCTTTGAACAGGGCGCTTTCGTTATCTTTTCCGGCATCGTCTTGCATATGGGCCTCCGCGAAGGCCGCTAGTGTAACCAAGGCGGCTGCTTTGGTGAGGCTTGATCAGTCGCGTTTTTTCATCAGGTGTGGCGAGAGGCTGAGGTCGCTGGGGCGGCGCAACCGACGCCGACACATGCGCCATGCGCCGATACCGCTCCAGAGCAGCAATAGGCCGACGACCAGCAGCACGGCCGCTGCGCCAGGTGAATCGTTGAGTGTGCCGAGCGCGGGCGGACGACCAAGCAAGGTGGCGGCGCCAGCCATGGCCAGGAGCACGCCGAAGGTGGCGAACAGCGCGGCCAGTGCAGCGGCAAAACGCAAACGCCAGTTGCCTTGGCCGCGGGGACGCAGGCGGCGAGCATCGAAACCATCGGATAACTTCATTCCGATTTCCTCTGTGGGTATCGGCGGTATGACCGGCAGGCGGCGCTGGGGTTCAACTCAGCGCCATGCACGGCTGCGTGATGTGATGCAGCCGAGTATTTGCGTCTGCCCGCTGGGCTCAGATCAACGCGCTGGCCTGCGGCACCACCGCGGCGAAGTTATCGGCCAAGGCGATCATTTCCGCGCGGTGCATCTCGGCGGCGCTGAGCACCTTGCCATCTGGCGTCGGCAGGTCGCGGGTGGCGCAGGCGGCGTCGACCACGGTGCAGCGGTAACCATAGTCTTTGGTGGCCCGCACTGTGGTGCTGATGCTGGAGTGGGTCATGAAACCACAGACAATCAGATCGAGGTGGCCGAGCGCCTGCAGGCGCTCGTGCAGGTCGGTGCCGCTGAACGCATTGGGCATGCGTTTCTCAACGACGATCTCGCCGGGCAGCGGGGCTGCTTCGGGGAGATGATGGCCGCGTGGGCCACGCGGATCGAGCAGGCCGTCGGGGATGCCCAGGTGTTTGACATGCACGATCGGCCGGCCCTGCGCGCGCGCCGCTGCCAGCAGTTTGGCGATCTCCGCGAGTGCGGCATCCAGGCCGGGCAGTTGCAGCACGCCGCTGCGGTATTCTTCCTGCGCATCGATGATCAGCAGGGTGGCATTGTTCAGGCTGGCCGGCGCATGGCTACGGCCGGTGAGCTGAAATAGGGTTTGCGGATGGGACATGAACACATTCCTCGCTGGCGCGGACGACAGCAGCCATTGTCCGCCTGTGCGGCGCTGCTGTGAACCTCTTCGATGCACTGCCTTGCAGGCGACCGTCGGCGCGCGCAAAATCGAACCACTCCAAAGGCATTGGAGTCGGAGAGCAAAAGGAGTTGCTTATGAACCTGTTTTCGCAGTTTTCCGCGCATTTTTGGCTGTTATTTTCCTTGGCGGTATCCATCGCGGTGATCCGTGAGTTGAGGCGTACTCGCGACGAGCCACCCATGCGCCTGGGGCGGCGCAAAAAGCGTTGAGCGGCAGCCCCGAATACCTGCGCATGCGCCCGCTGGCATCGGCATAGCCTGTTAAACTGCCGCATCTTTTGCATGGAGATGCCCTGTGACCGACGCTATGCCCGCCCGCCAAACTCGCCTGCGCACCGTGCGCGACTACATTCGTTGGGCGGTCAGCCGCTTCCATGACGAAGCGCTGTTTTTTGGCCATGGCACGGACAACGCCTGGGACGAAGCGCGGCAGCTGGTGCTGGGCGCACTGCACTTGCCCTGGGAAATCGCCGACAGCTACCTCGATTGCCGCCTGGAAGACGATGAGCACGCCCACCTGCAACAGTTGCTCAAACAACGCATCGAAGAGCGTGTGCCAACCGCTTACCTGCTCGGCGAGGCCTGGTTCTGTGGCCTGCCATTTATTGTCGATGAGCGTGTGCTGGTGCCGCGTTCGCCGATTGCCGAGTTGATCGAGCAGCACTTCCAGCCCTGGCTGGCCGTCGAGCCGGTTCGTATTCTCGACCTGTGCAGCGGTTCTGGTTGCATCGGCATTGCCTGTGCGTATGAGTTTCCCGAGGCCGAAGTGGTGCTCGGCGATCTGTCGTTCGAGGCCCTGGAAGTAGCCAATCAGAACATCGAGCGGCATGCTCTGGAAGCCCGCGTCTACACCGTGCAGGGCGATGGCTTTGCCGGACTACCCCAGCAGCGTTTTGACTTGATCGTGTGCAACCCGCCGTATGTCGATGCCGAGGATTTCGCCGACATGCCGGCCGAGTATCAGCATGAGCCGGCCATGGGCCTGGCCTGCGGCGACGACGGTCTGGACCTGGTACGGCGCTTGTTGGCCGAAGCGGCCGATCACCTGAGCGAGAAGGGCACGCTGATCATCGAGGTGGGCAACAGCCAGGTGCACGTCGAGGCGCTTTACCCGGAAGTCGATTTCACCTGGCTGGAGTTCGAGCGCGGCGGTCACGGCGTGTTTCTCCTGGCGGCCCAGCAATGCCGTGAGCATCAGGCGTTGTTCCGTGCCAGGCTCAACGGCTAGCCGCGACCGGAGGGCGAGGCTTTAGTTGCGGCCCGGTTGTTGCGGCTAAAGTCCCTCCCACAAGAGAACGGTGGTTTTTCACTGCTCAGCGCGTGGCGATCCAGATCAGCAGGCCAGCCTGAAACAGGCTGAACGCCACCAGGCAGGCGATGGTGAAGCGCAGGCTGCCGTCTTCGCGTTTGAAGTGTTCGATGCGCTCTTCCAGTTGGCGAATTTTCACCGCCTGCTCGTGCAGGTTGCGGTCCGCCTGTTGCAACATGCTGGCGGCGTCGAGCTGGTCGATCAACTGGACTTTTTCCGTGTGCCAGTCGCTGTGCAGGGCACTGACCCGCGCGGCGCTGTAGCTTGCCTTGAGTTGCAGCGGGTCGAGGTACTCGACGACAAAGCCTTGGGCTTGCAGGCAATGGTCGCGGCGCGCGCGGGCATCTTCGCTGAGGGCGTCCTTGGCGGGTAGGGCGCCACCCTCGACCCGGTAATGACCGCAGTATTGCCGAGCCCAGGCGATGCCCTGGGCCAGCAGGAAGCGTCCCAGCCCACGATTGTCGGGCTCGATGTGCAGGCCTTTTTCCGCACCGAAACGAACCTCTTTGTCGCGGTGATCGATCCACACCTCCAGCAGGTTCTGCTCCTTGCGCACGCGTTGACCGGGCAGTTGCACGCTCAGGCGCAGCAGGCTCTGCTCCTTGCTATGCCGTTCGAGGCGGCCCAGTTGCACAAAACGCAGCGGGCGGGCGCCGGTGTGGCGGTCGGTCGGCAAGGGCGCCAGGCGCAGCAAGCGAAACTGCTCCGGGTCAAGTTCCGCCCAGGGGTGGGCTTTCTCGGCCGGTGCTTGCGTTTCGCCGGTGGCATCGGCTGTGGGTTGCGGGTCATCGGTGTCGGTCATGTACGGCAGTCCTGTGCACGCTGCCAGCACTCACCTCGCGCCAGCCCTGGGTTTATCGGCCGATATGCGCGTTGCTGGAGGCTGGCGTGGTGCCAGCGTGCTGGATAAAGCTGACGATCTGCTCGGTCAGCACCCGCGCCAACGGTAGCCGAGGATTGTCGTAGGATGCCAGTTGCGCCTTTATATCCAGTGGCACGATGCGCAGCACATGGTTCATGCCTTCGACGATCAGCAGTTCGGCGTCTGGTTTGGCGGCATGCAGCGCTTCGGCATCGGCAACCCCAACCTGAATGTCATGGCTACCCTGGACGATCAGCGCCGGTATCGCCAGGCGAGCGAAGGCTTCGCTGGGGTTGTGGCGAAACAGCGAGATCAGGTAAGGCTGCACGCTGGGGCGAAACAGCACCTGTAACTCCTCGTTCACCTCAGACGTTACCTGGCCGGCCAGCAGGCGGTCGAGCAGCACAGTGCTCTGCGCCAACAGCGTGGGCGGCAGGCGGTAATGCAGTTGCTCGCGCAAGACCTGGTCGATGGGCCGCGAGCTGCCGGCCAGCGCGATCAGCGCGTCGGCACTGGCTTCAGGCGCGGCCAGGCTGGCGATCAGTGCCCCTTCGCTGTGGCCGATGAGGATCAGCCGGTCGAAGCCGGGATCGGCCTTGAGCTGGCGGCCCCAGGCCGCTGCGTCCGCCACATACTGCTCGACGCTGAGGTTGCGTTCATCGGGGGTTGCCGCGCGGCTGGCGGCGACCCCGCGTTTGTCGTAGCGCAGGCTGGCGATGCCGTGTTTGGCCAGGGTTTGCGCGAGGCGTTTGAGGCTGTCGTTGTGCCCGCCGGCGGGATTGTTGCCGTCGCGGTCGGTCGGCCCTGAGCCTGCGATCAGCAGGGCGACCGCCACTGGCTGGTCGCTTTGCGGCTGTACCAAGGTGCCATGCAGAGTGCCCTGGTCGGTGGTCAGGCTCACTGGGCGTTGCAGGATGGTGTGCGGGGCGGCCTGGGCCAGGCCGGCAAGCAAGGGCAGAGTCAATAGAAAAGCTCGCAGCATGGAGAGGCACTGTGGCGGTAGGAATCTGTTGGACGCGCGCATCGGCATAAGGTTCGAGGGTGAACTGGGCTGGCGCCGCGGGTATACTCGCGGCCTTTATTGAGTGGCGATTTGGCCGGCGCGACTGTGCGCGGCGCCAGGCGCGATGCTGATTCACGCGGAGTATCCTGCACATGTCCGGCAATACCTACGGCAAGTTGTTCACCGTCACCACCGCAGGCGAAAGCCACGGCCCGGCGCTGGTCGCCATCGTGGACGGCTGCCCGCCGGGGCTGGAACTGTCGCTGGAAGACCTGCAGCGCGATCTCGACCGCCGCAAGCCGGGCACCAGCCGCCACACCACCCAGCGTCAGGAAGACGACGAGGTGGAAATCCTCGCCGGGGTATTCGAGGGCAAGACCACCGGCTGCGCCATCGGTTTGTTGATCCGCAATACCGACCAGAAGTCCAAGGACTACTCGGCGATCAAGGATCTGTTCCGCCCGGCCCACGCCGACTACACCTACCACCACAAGTACGGCATCCGCGACTACCGTGGCGGCGGCCGCAGTTCGGCGCGCGAGACCGCCATGCGCGTGGCGGCTGGCGCCATCGCCAAGAAGTACCTGGCGAGCCAGGGCATCGTCATTCGTGGCTACATGAGCCAGCTCGGCCCCATCGAAATCCCGTTCAAAACGTGGGACAGCGTCGAGCAGAACGCCTTCTTCAGCCCCGACCCGGACAAGGTGGCGGAGCTGGAAGCCTATATGGACCAACTGCGCCGCGACCAGGATTCGGTCGGGGCGAAGATCACCGTGGTCGCCGAGGGGGTGATGCCGGGTCTCGGCGAGCCGATTTTCGACCGCCTGGACGCCGAGCTGGCCCACGCGCTGATGAGCATCAACGCGGTCAAGGGCGTGGAAATCGGCGCCGGCTTCGCCAGCGTCGCCCAGCGCGGCACCGAGCACCGCGACGAGCTGACCCCGGAAGGCTTCCTGTCGAACAACGCCGGCGGCATCCTCGGTGGCATCTCCAGCGGTCAGCCGATCGTCGCGCACCTGGCGCTGAAGCCGACTTCCAGCATCACCACGCCGGGGCGTTCCATCGATGTCGATGGCAACCCGGTGGATGTGATCACCAAGGGCCGTCACGACCCCTGCGTGGGCATCCGCGCCACCCCGATCGCCGAGGCGATGATGGCCATCGTGCTGATGGATCATCTGCTGCGCCACCGCGCGCAGAATGCCGAGGTGCGTGTAGCGACGCCGGTGCTGCCGCAGCTGTGATGGCGCGCGTAGGTCGGGTGGCGCGTAGCGAAGCCCAACGCTGCTCGGCTCGACCACGCAGACGTCGGCCCAACAGCTGTTGGGCGTCGTCACGGGTTCCTCAACCCAACCTGCGCCTGTGCACGCCATGACCCCCGCCTTGCCTTACTGGCGGCTGTCCGGTTTCTACTTTTTCTACTTCTCGCTGCTCGGCGCCACGGCGCCGTTCCTGGCGTTGTATTTCGATCACCTGGGGTTTTCCGCTGCGCGCATCGGTGAGTTGGTGGCGATTCCCATGCTGATGCGCTGCGTGGCGCCAAACCTGTGGGGCTGGCTGGGCGACTACACGGGGCAGCGCCTGGCCATCGTGCGTTTCGGTGCGCTGTGCACGTTGCTGTGTTTCGCCGGCATCTTCGTCAGCCAGAGCTATGCCTGGCTGGCGTTGATCATGGCGCTGCATGCGTTCTTCTGGCATGCGGTACTGCCGCAGTTCGAAGTGATCACCTTCGCGCATTTGCAGGAGCAGGCCGCGCGTTACAGCCAGATCCGCCTGTGGGGCAGCATCGGTTTTATCGTCGCGGTGGTGGGGTTGGGCCAACTGTTCGAGCTGCTCAGCCTGGACGCCTACCCCTGGGCGCTGATTCTGATCATGGGCGGCATTGTGCTGAGCAGTTTCTGGGTGCCCAACGCACAGCCGCAGATGCACCCGAATACTGCGGCGCAGGGCGGCTTTATCCGCCAGCTGCGGCGGCCGGGGATTCTGGCGTTTTACCTCAGCGTCGGCCTGATGCAGCTGAGCAATGGCCCGTACTACACCTTTCTCACCTTGCACCTGGAAGCGCTGGGTTACTCGCGCGGGCTGATCGGCCAGCTCTGGGCCTTGGGCGTGCTGGCGGAAATCGTCCTGTTCATGGTCATGGCCAGGCTGTTGGCGCGCTACTCGCTGCGCAGCGTGCTGCTGGCGAGTTTTCTGATCACCGCCGTGCGCTGGCTATTGCTGGGTAACCTGGCCGATCATCTGGCGGTGTTGTTGTTCGCCCAATTGCTGCACGCGGCGACTTTTGGCAGTTTTCATGCCGCTGCCATTCATTTCGTGCAGCGTAGTTTCGCCGACCGCCAACAAGGTCAGGGCCAAGCGCTGTACGCCACCTTGGCCGGGGTTGGTGGCGCGCTGGGCGCGCTGTACTCCGGCTACAGTTGGAACACCCTCGGCCCGGCCTGGACCTTTGCCCTCGCCAGCCTGGCAGCCCTGGCGGCTGCCGTTATCACCGCCACCCGTTTGCAAGAGGAGAGGCCATGAGCCCGAGCCGCGCACAACTCGCCCAGCAGATCGTCGATGCCGGCCGTTTCCTGTATGGCCGTGGCTGGTCGCCGGCGACCAGCAGCAACTATTCCACCCGCCTGTCGGCCAGCGAGGCCTTGCTCACTGTCTCCGGCAAGCACAAAGGCCAGCTCGGTCTGGACGATGTGTTGGCCACCGACATGCAGGGCCAGAGCCTGGAGGCGGGCAAGAAACCTTCCGCCGAAACCCTGCTGCACACCCAACTGTACAGCTGGAAAGCCGAGATTGGCGCGGTGCTGCACACCCACTCGGTGAACGCCACGGTGCTGTCGCGCCTGACCCGCGAAGACTGCCTGGTGTTCGAGGATTACGAGTTGCAGAAAGCCTTTAGCGGCATCGTCAGCCACGAATCCAGGGTCACGGTGCCGATCTTCGATAACGACCAGGATATTGCCCGCCTGGCCAGCAAGGTGCAGCCTTGGCTGGAGCAGCACCCGGCGTGCGTCGGTTACCTGATCCGTGGCCATGGCCTGTACACCTGGGGCGCACAGATGAGCGATGCCCTGCGCCAGATCGAAGCCTTCGAGTTTCTCTTCGAGTGCGAGCTGAAAATGCGCGCCTTGCAATAACCTGACAATACGAGAACCCAGACCATGAGCAGCCTGAGCGTCTACCACGAGTCACTTGCCGAACAGCCGAACAAGGTCCTGACCCACCTGGAAGACATCGCCAGCACCCTGGCCGAGGTCGGTGTGCGTTTCGAGCGCTGGCAGGCGGTGGCGCCGATTGCCCCCGGCGCCAGCCAGGAGGAGGTGATCGCTGCCTACCGTCCGCAGATCGATCGACTGATCAGCGAGCGCGGCTACGTCACGGTGGATGTGGTCAGCCTGAGCAGCGACCACCCGCAGAAGGCCGAACTGCGCGCCAAGTTCCTCGATGAACACCGGCATGCCGAGGACGAGGTGCGTTTCTTCGTCGCCGGCCGTGGCCTGTTCACCCTGCACATCGACGATTACATCTACGCGGTGCTGTGCGAGAAGGGCGATTTGATCTCGGTGCCGGCCGGCACGCGGCACTGGTTCGACATGGGTGAGCATCCACATTTCGTGGCGATTCGCCTGTTCAACAACCCGGAAGGCTGGGTCGCCCAGTTTACTGGCGAAGACATCGCCAGCCGTTTTCCGCGCCTGGACGACGTTTAAACGCGTGCGTGGGCACATGGCCCGCGCCTACCGCTCGATTTTTGGAGTTTGCATGCCGATCAAAGCCATCCTCACCGACATCGAAGGCACCACCAGCGCGGTGAGTTTCGTCTTCGACGTGCTGTTTCCCTATGCCGCCAAGCATTTGCCGGATTTCGTCCTGCAACATGCCGAGACGCCGCTGGTGGCCGAGCAACTGGACGCGGTGCGGGCGGAGAGTGGCGAGGCGGAGGCCGATACCGTGCGGGTCGTCGAAATTCTGCTGGAATGGATTGCCGCCGACCGCAAGGCCACACCGCTGAAAGCCTTGCAGGGCATGGTCTGGGCCGAAGGCTATCGGGCTGGCCAGTTGAAAGGGCATGTCTACCCGGACGCAGTGGAGGCGTTGACACGCTGGAAGCAGGAAGGCTACGAGCTGTACGTCTATTCCTCCGGCTCGATCCAGGCGCAGCGCCTGATTTTCGGCTGCTCCGAGGCCGGCGACCTGACCCCGTTGTTTTCCGGCTACTTCGACACCACCAGCGGGCCCAAGCGCGAGGCGGGTTCGTACCGCAAGATTACCCAGGCGATTGGCCATCCAGCCGAGGAGATTGTGTTTCTCTCCGATATCGTCGAGGAGTTGGACGCCGCGCAGCAGGCAGGCATGCAGACCATCGGTCTGGCCCGTGACGGCGGCAGCCTGGCTGGGCACGAGACGCTGGCCAGCTTCGCGGTGATTGACCTCAACCGGTTCTAGCAGGCCGTTGAAAAACGTAGGCGAGGCAGGCAAGACAAGGCAAAAACGGCCGAGGAAGCGCAGCGTAGCGGAGTAACAGCCAATGGCTGGCCCGCAGGGTGAGCGCAGCGAGTCAAGCGCAGTTTACGAGCTGTAAATGAGCATTCCGACTGGGCTCGCATCCGAGGCCGTTTTTAACGCAGTATTGCCAACGTAGGTAGTTTTTCAACGGCCTGCTAATAGCCGCCGGGTAACCCGGCTGGGCTCGATGCCCGGCGCTCGGCCGCATCTTTAAATCCCGAACCCTGACAATCAGCGTCTATCCTGGGTGGGCAACCCTTCGCACAGGAGTGTCACCATGGGTTCTACCTTGAACGGTTTGCTTGGCCTGATCATTCTGGCTCTGGATATCTGGGCCATCGTCAACATCGTAAAAAGCAACGCGCAGACCGGGAAGAAAGTGCTCTGGGTGTTGCTGATCGTGTTCTTGCCGGTGATCGGCCTGATCATCTGGGCGCTGCTCGGCCCGCGCGGCAATGTCAGGCTGTAACGCCATGGGCCGGCTGGTCGCAGGTGTCGTCTTCGCCTGGCTGGCTCTGGCCTGTAGCGTTCACGCCAGTGATGTCATCGCCTGGGATGCTTTGCGCGACGGCCGTGCGGTATTGCTGTTGCGCCACGCCACGGCGCCGGGTATTGGCGATCCGGCCAACTTTCAGCTCGGCGACTGCACCACCCAGCGCAACCTCAGCCAGCAGGGCCGCGAGGAGTCGCAGCGTTGGGGCATATTGCTGCGCAGCCAACGGCTCGCACAGCCACGGATTTTCACCAGCCGCTGGTGTCGCGCGCGCGATACCGGGGTGGCGATGGCACTGGGCGCGGTGCAGCCATTGCCGGCGCTGGATTCCTTCTTTGCCACCCGCGCCAAGGCCGAGCAACAGACGAGTGAACTGATCGAACAGGTCAACGGCATGGCCCCGGGCGCGCCGCTGCTGTTGATCTCGCATCAGGTGAATATCACCGCGCTGACCCAGCTTTACCCCGCCTCCGGCGAAGGCCTGATTCTGGCCTTGCCGCTCAGCGTACCGGCCCGGGTATTGGCGCGGATTGCAGCGCCTTAGCAGGCCGTTTTTAACGCCGTATCGGCAACGTAGGTAGTTTTTCAACGGCCTGCTAGAGCGCCAGCGCCACCTGCTCCGGCAGTTGCGCGCCCTCCAGCTTCAGCAGCAGGGCCTTGCGTGGCAAGCCGCCGGCATACCCGGTGAGGCTGCCGTCGCGACCGATCACCCGATGGCAGGGAATGATGATGGCAATCGGATTGGCGCCGTTGGCCGTGCCAACCGCGCGCACCGCCCTGGGCCGGGCGATCTGCTCAGCCAGCGCGCTGTAACAGGTGGTCTGGCCAAAAGGGATGCGTTGCAAGGCATGCCACACCGCCTGCTGAAAGACCGTGCCCTGCGGCGCCAAGCGCAGTTCGAAGCGCTGGCGGCGGCCGGCGAAATACTCGTCCAGTTGCTGGCACACCGCATCCAGCTCGGAGCTTGCGGCGTGCCAGTGTTCACCAATGCGCCAGGGTTTGCTGTCGAGCTGCATATACAGTTGCTGCAAGCCCTGTGCGTCGCCGGCGAGCAGCAGACGGCCGAGAGGGCTGTCGTGGTAGCGGTAGAACATCTGTTCAGCCCTCCGAGTAGTTGTGCCACAGGTGCGCGGCAGCATAAGCGCGCCAGGGACGCCAGGCCTCGGCACGGGCCTTGAGGCGCTTGGCATCGATGCCGTCTGCGCCCCACACCGGGGCTTTCAGCAGGCCCAGGTCGCTGGCGGGAAAGGCGTCGGGCTCACCGAAGGCGCGCAGGGCGATGTATTCGGCCGTCCATGGGCCGATACCGGGTAGGGCGCAGAGGCGCTCGATCAGTGCCGCGCTGCCGTCCGCCATGCTCAGCGCCAAGGCGCCGCTGGCGACCTGGGCCGCGAAGTGTTGCAGGGTCTGCACGCGTTTGCCGGGCATGCCGATACCCTCCAGGTTGGCCTCGGCCAGCGCCGCGGGGCTGGGGAACAGCCGCTCGATGCCGACAATGCCGCTGTCCGTCAGTGGCTCGCCCAGGCGGGTGACCAGGCGCCCGCTGATGGTGACCGCCGCCTTGACCGTGACCTGCTGGCCGACAATGGCGCGCACCGCCTGTTCGAACGGGTCGAACGCCGTGGGCAGGCGCAGGCCTGGGTTGCGTGCGACCAGCGGGCCGAGCTGCGCATCGTCGGCGAAGTGCACGGCGATGCGCCGGGGCTCGGCATCCAGGTCGAACATCTTGCGCACGCGTGCCACCAGTTCGGGCAGGCAGGCGTTGGCCGAGGCGCTATGGCGCAACTCCAGGTGGTTCTGCCCGCTTGCCGGGTGCACGCTGAACCAGCCGCTGAGCGCGCCAAGCCGGAAGCTGCGGCAATAGCCGTCGTGGTGCAGTTGTTCTACGCCGGCCAGGGCGCGCAGGGCGAAGTGCCCGTGGAATTGTTGCCAGTTCCACGGGGTTTGGTACGCGAGCAAAACAGCGGGGGGCAGGGCGCTAGTCATGCGGCGACGATAACCGCGCAGTGCGTGCTTGTCAGCGCAAAACTGACTTTCAAACTGCGTGCAGCTGGGCTGCAAGGTTCGACCTGTCATGCACGGCGACGTAGAATGCGCGCCTTTCTTCATGGGCGGGCGGCATGGCCGGTTTCCGTCCGTATCCACCAGCCATTGTTCACTTTCTGCGGGGGAAACACCCATGAGCGATTACCAAGAAACGCTTTACGACGGCTACGGCCAGCGTTTTCGCATGGACAAGCTGCTGCACGAAGTGCGTACCGAGCACCAGCACCTGGTGATCTTCGAGAACGCCCGCATGGGCCGGGTCATGGCGCTGGACGGGGTGATCCAGACCACCGAGGCCGACGAGTTCATCTACCACGAGATGCTCACCCACGTGCCGATCCTCGCCCACGGCCTGGCCAAGCGCGTGCTGATCATCGGCGGCGGCGACGGCGGCATGCTGCGCGAAGTCAGCAAGCACCGCAGCGTCGAGCACATCACCATGGTCGAGATCGACGGCACCGTGGTCGAGATGTGCAAGGAATTCCTGCCCAACCACTCCAAGGGCGCTTACGACGACCCGCGGTTGAACCTGGTGATCGACGACGGCATGGCCTTCGTGGCCAACACCACGGAGAAGTTCGACGTGATCATCTCCGACTCCACCGATCCGATCGGTCCGGGCGAGGTGCTGTTCTCCGAGAACTTCTATCAGGCCTGTCGCCGCTGCCTGAACGATGGCGGCATCTTGGTCACGCAGAACGGCACGCCGTTCATGCAGCTGGGCGAAGTGCAGACCACCGCCGGGCGCATGCACGGCCTGTTCGCCGACTGGCACTTCTACCAGGCCGCCGTGCCGACTTATATCGGCGGCGGCATGACCTTCGCCTGGGGCAGCACCGACGCGGCCTACCGCAAGCTGTCCCTGGACACCCTGCGCCAGCGCTTTGCCGGCAGCAGCATCGTCACCCGCTACTACAACCCGGAAATCCACATCGGCGCCTTCGCCCTGCCGCAATACGTGCTGCAGGCAATCAACAAGCCGAGTAATGACTGAGGCGCTTGCTGCGTGATGAAAGCCCGCTAACTGCGGGCTTTTTCATGGCGATGTCCCGTTACGTGTTGCAGCAGAGGCCGCGCTTTTGTGGGAGCGGTCTGCATCAACATGTCACGGGGGCCTAGGCTTTTTACGGTGACGCGCTGGCGAACAGTGCCTGGCCGTGATCCAGGCTCTTATCGACCAGCCATTTGCCGTGGGCAAGCGACGCGCGCTGGGCACTGTCCAGTTCGGCGAGAAAGGCGACGCTCAGCGGCAGCGGCAGCCGTTTACTGGTGCGGCCATCGGGCGTGGTGATATGGCAGCCGCCGGCCCAGGGCGTGGGGATGCCTGGGTGTTCCATCACGTCAGCGGTAATGGTGTGCTCGCGGTGGGTACATTGCATCGTGCTCATGGAGTCAACCTCTCTGCTGTGAGGCCGCCATCAGGTCTGCGCGACTGGGTTCGACTCGGTCAGCCGGCCTGATGATTCGGCTTGGCTATCCCTGCTGAGTACCGGCACTGAACGCTGCGTGCTCGTTCGTCCTTTGGCGATGATAGAGCACTTAGCG
Source organism: Pseudomonas sp. UBA2684 (assembly GCA_002354655.1). GTDB lineage: Bacteria > Pseudomonadota > Gammaproteobacteria > Pseudomonadales > Pseudomonadaceae > Aquipseudomonas. Next base: position 114,075 of record DELY01000044.1, on the reverse strand, counting down.
CCTTTCACGAGCCCGGCAGACAGGCGGGCACTGGCTGTGCGGGCCGCAGGATCAGCGACATTGCCGCCCTGAACTCGCCACGCCGGCTTGTTCGCTCACCTGTTGGAGGCGGTATTGCCCAGGCGTCAGGCCTTTCCAACGTTTGAAGGCGTGAATGAAGTTCGACACCTCGCCATAGCTCAGGCGTTCGGCAATTTCCTCCAGGGTCAGGCCGCCGATGGCCAGCAGCTCTTCGGCCAGGGCCTGGCGCACTTCCTCCTGCAACTGGCGAAAACCGGTGCCTTCTTCCTCCAGGCGGCGGCGCAGGGTGCGCGAGGTCATGTGCAGTTCGCCGGCCAACTGTTGCATGTCCGGCAACTGTCCTGGGTGGCTGAGCAAACGGTCGCGAATCCGTCCGGCCAGGCCCGCGCGCACCCGGCGTTTGGCCAATAGCGCCTGGCACTGCGACTCGCAGTGCTGGGCGACCTGCGGGTTGGCATCGGGCAACGGCTGGTCGAGCAGGCTGCGGGCAAAGCTGATGCGGTTGTGTGACGCATTGAAGGTCGGCGTCAGGCCCAATAACTCGTGGTGGGTGTCCAGGTAGCTTGGCGCCGGGCCGCTGAAGCTGACGCTGAGCAGCGGCAGGCGGGTCGCGGTCAGGCCGCGCTGAATGCTGAGGATACCGGCGGCGTCGCGTTGGGCGATAAAGTCGCGCAGGTCTTCGGGTATGCCGCGCTCGTCGAGAATCAGGTGGGCGTGTTCGTCGGCTTCTTCCAGGCGCATGCCATGGAAGGCATAGGTCAGGTCGAGGTAGCGCAGGCCGAGTTGCGCGGCACTGCGGAAGGTCGGGCTGCTGAGCAGGGCAAAGCCCCAGATGCCGTAGGTATTGAGGTGATAACGCAGGCCCGCCTTGAGGCCGATACCGGGCAAGTGGCCGAGGTGCTGCACCAGGTTGCGGATCAGGCGCAGCTCCTGTTCGGCATCGATTTCCGCGCCCAGGTCGCCGAGCAGGCCGATATTCAACTCGGTGCCTTTCAGGCAGGCCCCCAGCGACAAGCCGTGGTCGAGGCCGAACTGGGTCAGCAACTGGGCGCTGATGGCGCTGCGCCGGGTAGGCCAGAGAGTGGCGTTGGGCATATTGTCCGAAACTCACAATTTATGGCCGACTATGCCATAACGTCAGGGCTGGCGCCGCAGTAGCATTCGAACCAGCGCACTCACTGGTGCTTCAGCCTGTGGCAACCATCAGGGGCATAACAACAATGACCACAACGACACCCCCGCATACGCCGTTGCGCGTACTGATCATCGGCACCGGCTTTGCTGGTCTGGGCATGGCGATCCAGCTACAGAAAGCCGGTATCGAGGATTTTTTGCTGCTGGAGAAAGCCGCCGATGTCGGCGGTACCTGGCGCGACAACAGTTACCCCGGCGCAGCCTGCGATGTGCCTTCGCACCTGTATTCCTTCTCTTTCGAGCTGAAGACCGACTGGACGCGCAAGTTCGCGCCCCAGGCGGAAATCCACGCCTACATGCAGCACTGCATGGCGAAATACCACTTGCGCCCGCGCATTCGCCTGAACAGCGAAGTGCGCTCGGCCGCCTTCGAGGAGTCGAGTGGGCTGTGGCAGGTGACGTTGCTCAGCGGCGAGACGCTCAGTGCGCAGGTGCTGGTCAGCGCCTGCGGGCAGCTCAACCAGCCGGCTTACCCGAAGATTGCCGGTATCGAACGGTTCAAGGGCGAGGCCTTCCATTCGGCACGCTGGCGTCATGATCTGGATCTGCGCGGTAAGCGGGTGGCGGTGATCGGCACCGGCGCCTCGGCGATTCAGTTCGTTCCGCAGATCCAGCCGCACGTGGCCCAACTGACGCTGTTCCAGCGCTCGGCGGCCTATGTGCTGGGCAAGCCCGATCGTGCCTATCGACCGTGGGAGCTAGCGCTGATGCGGCGCTTGCCGTGGTTGCAACGCATCGACCGCAGCCTCAAATACATCCAGCACGAGACGCGGGCGCTGGCGTTCGTCTCCTTGCCCTGGCTGATGAAGCCGCTGCGGCTGAATTTCGTCCGCCACCTGGCCCGCGCCGTCCGCGACCCGGACAAGCACGCCAAGCTGCTGCCGGACTACCCGATGGGCTGCAAGCGCATCCTGATCAGCAATGACTACTACCCGGCGCTGGCCCAGGCCAATGTCAGCCTCGTCAACCAGGCGATTGGCGAGATAAGCGAGCGGGGCGTGATCACCGTCGATGGCCAGGAACATCCCTGCGATGTGTTGATTTACGGCACCGGTTTCGCCGCCACCGATTTCCTCGCGCCGATGCACATCAGCGGGCGCCATGGTCTAGACCTGAATCAGGTCTGGAAAGACGGCGCCGAAGCCTACAAGGGCATCAGCGTCAGCGGTTTCCCCAACCTGTTCATGCTCTACGGGCCGAACACCAACCTGGGCCACAACTCGATCATCTATATGTTGGAGAGTCAGTTCAGCTATGTGCTGGGCTGCATCCAGGCGCTGCAACGTCACGGGTTGCGTTATGTGGATGTGAAACCGGCGGTGCAGCAGGTCTTCAACCAGCGGCTTCAGGCGTCGGCCCATCGAACGATATGGGAGCAAGGCTGCACCAGCTGGTACAAAACCGCCGCCGGCAAGAACACCAATAACTGGCCGGGCTATACCTTCACCTATCGCCGCCTGACCCGCGCACCGGAGCTGAACGACTATGAATGCACCCGTTGAATTCACCGCCCCCGCCGCCGAGCAGGCCGTGTTGCGCAGCCTGTTGCGCGGCGTACTGCGGGTGCTGTTTCGTGGTCTGGTACGGCCGCCGATGCCGATCGCCGGGCAGCGCCTGGTGATTCGTCTGCTCACCGCCGTCAGCCCGCCACAGCGCGGCGTCGCGCGCACGGCCGAGAGCCTGGGCGGGCGTCCCTGCGAGTGGCACCGTCCGGCGCAACCGCGCGGCAGCGTGCTGCTGTACCTGCACGGCGGCGCCTTCCTGATCGGCGCGCCGCACACGCACCGGGCGATCTGCGGCAGCCTGGCTCGGCGCGGCCAGTTTGAGGTGTGCGCCCTGGATTACCGCCTGGCCCCGGAGTTTCGCTACCCGGCGGCGCGCGACGATGCCGTCGCGGCTTACCAGGCACTGCTCGCCAGCGGTTACCGCGCTGAGCAGATCGTCATCGGCGGCGACTCGGCCGGCGGCAACCTGAGCCTGATCACCTGCCTGCGCCTGCGCGATCTGGGTTTGCCGCTGCCGGCGGCGCTGGTGTGTTTTTCCCCGGTCACCGATTTCACCGGTGAGCACCTGCACAACCCGCCGGCGGGCGATCCGTTGATTCATCCCAAATGGGTCGAACAGGCGATTGGTCTGTATTGTCCGGCAAACGTTGCGCGCAGCGATCCGGGTCTGTCGCCGTTGTTCGCCGATTTGCAGGGCTTGCCGCCGCTGCTGCTGCAAGTCGGCGAAGACGAAATTCTGCTCAACGACAGCCTGCGCTTCGTTGAGCAAGCCCAGGCGGCGGGCGTGCAGGTGCGCCTGGAGCGTTATCCCGGCCTGTGGCATGTGTTTCAGGCCCACGCCGGGATGCTCAAAGCGGCGGATTTCGCGCTCGGGCGGGTGGTCGGCTTTCTGCGTGAGCGAGGTTGCTGATGGACAATATCCTGATTACCGGCGCCGCTTCGGGTATCGGCGCGGCTACGGCGCGGTTGTTCCATGCGCGTGGCTGGAAGGTCGGCCTGCTCGATATCAACCACCGCGCCCTGGCCGAATTGGCCGCCGAGTTGGGCGATGTCTGGCATGCCGAGCTGGATGTGGCCGACCCGGCGGCGGTGCAAGTGGCCTTGGCCGACTTTTGCGCCTTGTACAACGGCCAGTTGCGCCTGCTGTTCAACTGCGCGGGGATTCTGCACTGCGGTCACTTCGAGCAGATCGAGCTGGCCGAGCACGCGCGCATCATGCAGATCAACGTACTCGGCTTGCTGAACATGACCCACGCGGCGTTCCCCTACTTGCAGGCCACGCCGAATGCCCAGGTGATCAATATGGGCTCGGCTTCCGGGGTGTATGGCGTGCCGCACCTGGCCAGCTATTCGGCGTCCAAGTTCGCCGTGCGCGGGCTGACCGAGGCCCTCGATCTGGAGTGGGCCAAGTACGGCATTCGCGTGGGCGACCTGATGCCCCCGTTCGTCAGCACGCCGATGGTCGCCAACCAGCGCTTCGTCGCGCCGGTGATGCAGCGTCTGGGCGTCAACCTCCAGCCCCAGGCGGTGGCCGAAGCCGCTTGGCAGCAAGCACAGGGGGCGGCGGTGCATCGACCCATCAGCCGGCAATTCAAATTGATGTACTGGTCCGGGCAGGTGTCGCCGGCCTGGCTCAACCGACTGGTCATGCGCTGGCTGAGCCGCGAGTAGGGACGTGGCTGGCGCGGTAAACGCCTGGGCATGGGCGGCCAGGCGCGCTGGCAAAATGCCGCCGGTCGCCGGGTTTGTCACAAGTTGTCTCGCTGGCCGGCAAAGTGCTGCGCCTAGCGCTACCCTGCAAGAGACGGTTCTGGGTTATTTGCTCTGAATAACGCAACGTCGACCAGCCCTGGCTTCAGGTCTGGCTTATGACACATCAAGTAGCTCCTTGCTTGATTCTCGGGCGACATCGCTTCAGGTGTCGCGACACCGCTGAGGTTCCGGCGGTTGCAATGGGAAAGCGGTTAATCCATCCATCGCCTGAGGAGGTCGGTTCATGAGCACAGCCACGCACGATGATGTCAGCAGCAGTGTTTTACGGCGGATGAAAGAGGGTGGTTTCGATTTTTCCAGCTTTCATCCAATTGAGTTCTACGCCATTTTCCCGGACGAGGAACGGGCTCGTATGGCGACGCGGAATTTTCGTGGCGAATCCTTGCATGCCCTGGTGACTGAGCGCGATGACGGTGCCTGGCACCTGCAAGTGAGTAAAGTGATGTATGCGACCTACCACGGTATTGGCGACTTCGAGCATGACTTGGAGTCCGTCGTGGCGCCGCTGGGCGGCAAACTGGATGGCTGGGGTGTGACGCAGGAGGTCAAAGGCCTGCAACCTTGATGTCCCTTCAGTGCCGGCGATAAGCATCGACCAGCCCGTGGCTGGTCGATGTTCACCCACCGCCTCCGGTCTTGTCAGGCTCGACCTCAGCATTCGCTTTGCCGCACACTCGGCGGCGGAGGCTGTAATGAGCGATATCCTGATTCTTACCCACATCGATTACTGTCCGCCGGGCCATTTGGCCGCGGTACTGGACGCCGCGCAGCGCGACTTTCAGGTGCTGCGCGTGGATCTTGGCGAGCTGGACGGCATCGATCTGGATCGCCCCAAAGCCGTGGCGATCATGGGCGGACCGATGAGCGTCAACGACCCGTTACCGTGGCTGGCCGCGGAAATTGCGGCGTTGCAGCATTTCATCCGCCGTGACATTCCGCTGATCGGTCATTGCCTGGGCGGCCAGTTACTGGCCAAAGCGCTGGGCGCTGAAATAAAGCGCATGCCCTATACCGAAAGTGGCTGGCAGCCGCTGCACCAGGTCCGCGCCGCAGTGCCAAGCCCGTGGCTGGCGCACCTGCCAGCGCAGTTCTCGATGTTTCAATGGCACGGCGATACCTTCGCCTTGCCCGCTGGCGCACAACCGCTGCTTGCCAGCCAGTGGTGCGAGAACCAGGGGTTTGTCTGGGGCGACAAGATCCTCGCCTTGCAAGGCCATCCCGAGATGACCGAGGCGCTGGTGCGTGACTGGCTCAGGGACTGGGCGCACTTGCTCGACGACAGCCAGCCCAGTCAGCAAAGCCCGGCGCAGATGCTCGATGACCTACCGGGCAGAGTGGCCGCCCTCAATCGGCTGGCGGAAGGCGTTTACCGGCACTGGCTGAACCTGGCATTTGCCTGAGCGGGCTCGTGGGCTTTCCTGAGCCTGGCGGCGCTGAGATCGCTCCCGCGCCGCCGAGCGTCTGCCAGATTAGCCCTGCGGCGCTGCCGCGGCTGTGCCTGCCGCTTGGTCGGTGCGTTCGAGCCAGCCGCCACCCAAGGCCTTGTACAGGTTCACTTCGCTGGTCAACTGCGCCAGGCGATCGGTGATCAGCGCCTGTTGCGCGCTGAACAACGAACGCTGGGCATCGAGGAAGGTCAGGTTGCTGTCGACCCCGATGCGGTAGCGGCGCTCGGCCAGGCGGTAGTAGTCCTGGTTGGCCTCGACCAGATCGCGTTGCGCCTGCAATTGCTGGTTGTACGTCTGGCGCGCGGCCAAGCCGTCGGAGACCTCCTGAAACGCCGTCTGGATGGTTTGCTCGTACTGCGCGACGCTGATGTCTTTCTGGATTTTCGAGTAATCCAGGCTCGCACGCAGGCTGCCGGCATTGAAAATCGGCAGGTTGATCTGCGGCTGGAACAACCAGGTGCCCGAGCCCCCGTTGAACAGGCCCGACAGATCGGGGCTGATGCTGCCGGCATTGGCAGTCAGGCTGATACTCGGGAAAAACGCCGCGCGTGCCGCGCCGATGTTGGCGTTGGCCGCTCTGAGCAGGTGTTCGGCTTCGAGGATGTCCGGGCGGCGTTGCAGCAGGTCTGACGGCAGCCCTGCCGGTACTTCGCTGAGCAGGTCGGCGTCGAGCGATTGGCCGCTAGGGAGATCGACCGGCAAACCCGTGCCCAGCAGCAAGGCGAGGCCGTTGCGATCTTGCGCGACCAGCCGCTGGTATTGCGCCAGCCTGACCCGCGCGCCTTCGACCGAGGTGCGGGACTGGCTCAGATCGAGCGCCGAGGCCACCCCGACCTCGCTGCTGCGCACGGTCAGTTGGTAGCTCTCTTCGAAGGCCTTGAGCGTGTCTTGCGTCAGCTGCAGCAACGCTTGGTCGGCCTGCCAGGTCAGGTAGGCATTGGCGACACTGGCGACCAGGCTGATTTGCGTGGAACGGCGCGCTTCTTCGCTGGACAAGTAGATTTCCAGCGCCTGCTGGCTGAGGCTGCGTACGCGGCCGAACAGGTCCAACTCATAGGCACTGACGCCGAGCGTTGCCGAGTACTGGCCGCTGACGCCCGCGCTACCGGTTTGCACCACGTCCGTCGGCAGGCGTTGACGGCTGCCGCTGCCATCTGCGGAAACCGCCGGCAGCAACTCCGCGCGCTGGATGCGGTATTGCGCGCGGTAGGCCTCGATATTCAAGGCCGCGACGCGCAAGTCGCGGTTATTCAGCAGGGCGGTTTCGATCAACTGCTGCAAGGCCGGGTCGTGGAAGAACTGACGCCAGCCTTGCTCGGCGGCGGCGATTTCGGCCGTCTCGTGTGGCGAGTAGGCTGCGCCCTGCGGCCACTGCGCCGCCATCGGCGCGGCTGGCTGCTGGTAATCCGGTATCAGCGAGCAGCCGCTGAGCACCAACGTGGCGACTGCGAGGGACAACAGGGACTTGCTCATTGGCTCACCTGCGCGTGGATGGCTGCTTTCTTCTTGCCTGTGAACAGCGAAGAAACCGTGACGAAGAACAGCGGGACCCAGAAGATCGCCAGGATGGTTGCGGTGGCCATGCCGCCGATCACCCCGGTGCCGATGGCGTGCTGGCTACCCGAGCCGGCGCCGCTGGCGATGGCTAGCGGCACCACGCCAAGGCCGAAGGCCAGCGAGGTCATGATGATCGGGCGCAGGCGCATGCGGCAGGCTTCGATCGCCGCATCGGTCAAACTTCGTCCCTGCTCATGCAGTTCCTTGGCGAACTCGACGATCAGAATGGCGTTTTTCGCTGCCAGGCCGATGGTCGTCAGCAAGCCGACCTGGAAGTACACATCGTTCGACAGCCCACGCATGCTGGTGGCCGCGAGGGCGCCGATGATGCCCAGCGGCACCACCAGCATCACCGCAATCGGGATCGACCAGCTCTCATACAGGGCCGCCAGGCAGAGGAAGACCATCAGCAGCGACAGCGCATACAGGGCCGGCGCTTGCGAGCCGGAGAGGCGTTCCTCGTAGGACAGCCCGGTCCAGGAATAACCGATGCCCGCCGGCAGTTTCTGCGCCAGTGCTTCGACTTCCGCCATGGCTTCGCCGGAGCTGTAGCCCGGTGCCGGTGTGCCGAGGACTTCCATGGCCGCGACTCCGTTGTAGCGAGTCAGCTTGGGCGCGCCGTAGATCCACTCGCCGCTGGCGAAAGCGGAGAAGGGCACCATCTCGCCGCTGTCGTTGCGCACGTACCATTTGTTCAGGTCTTCGGGGGTCATGCGGGAGCTGGACTGCCCCTGGATGTAGACCTTCTTCACCCGGCCGCGGTCGATGAAGTCGTTGACGTAGCTGCCGCCCAGGGCAATCGACAGGGTCTCGTTGATGTTCGCCAGCGTCACGCCCAGAGCACTGGCGCGTTCGTCGTCGATGCTCAGTTGGTATTGCGGTTCATCGTTCAGCCCGTTCGGGCGCACGCCGGCCAAGACCTTGCTCTGCGCGGCCATTTCAAGGAACTGATTACGTGCTTCCATCAACTTGTCGTGGCCGACCCCGGCACGGTCCTGCAGGAACACGTCGAAGCCACTGGCGTTGCCCAACTCAAGCACCGCCGGTGGTACGAAGGCGAACACCATGGCATCGCGGAAGCTGGAAAAATGTTGTTGCGCACGTTCTGCCAGGTTGAACACGCTGTTCTCCGCCGAACGCTCGTCCCAGGGCTTGAGCATGATGAAGGCCATGCCCGAGCTTTGCCCACGACCGGCGAAGTTGAAGCCGGTGACAGTGAACACCGAGTTGACCGTGTCCGCTTCCTCGTCGAGCAGGTAGCGGCGCATATCGTCGACCACCACTTGGGTGCGTTGCGCGGTGGAGCCTGCCGGTGTCTGTACCTGGGCGAAGAGTACGCCCTGGTCTTCTTCCGGAAGGAAGGCGGTAGGGATGCGGGTAAACAGCACGATCATGCCGACGATGATCAGTAGGTACGCCAGCAGGTAGGGCATCTTGTGCCGCAGCATATTGCCGACGCCACGCTCGTAACGCTGTACGCCGCGGTCAAAGCTGCGGTTGAACCAGCCAAAGAAGCCGCGTTTGGGCGCGTGGTGTTCACCCTTGGCGACTGGTTTGAGCATGGTCGCGCAGAGTGCCGGGGTGAAGATCAAGGCGACGATCACCGAGAGCACCATGGCCGAGACGATAGTGATCGAGAACTGCTGGTAAATCACCCCGGTCGAACCGCCGAAGAACGCCATCGGCAGCAGCACGGCCGTGAGCACCAGACCGATGCCGACCAGCGCGCCCTGGATCTGTCCCATGGATTTACGCGTGGCCTCTTTCGGCGACAGGCCTTCTTCGGTCATCACCCGTTCGACGTTCTCCACCACGACGATGGCGTCGTCCACCAGCAAACCGATGGCCAGCACCATACCGAACATGGTCAGGGTGTTGATGCTGAAGCCGAAGGCCGCGAGCACGCCGAACGTGCCGAGCAGCACCACCGGCACGGTCATGGTGGTGATCACCGTGGCGCGGAAGTTTTGCAGGAACAGGTACATCACCAGGAAGACCAGAACAACGGCTTCGATCAGGGTGTACACCACGCCGGAAATCGACTCGGTGACCACCGGGGTGGTGTCGTACGGAAATACCACTTCCACACCTGGCGGGAAGAACGGCTCCAGCTCGGCAATCGTGGCGCGCAAGGACTTGGCGGTATCCAGCGCGTTGGCGCCGGTGGCCAGTTTGACGGCCAGGCCGGACGCCGGTTTGCCGTTGAATTGCGCACTGATGCTGTAGTTCTCGCCGCCCAGGGCAACATCGGCAACGTCGCCCAAGCGCACTTGCGAACCGTCCGGGTTGACCTTGAGCAGGATGTCCTTGAATTGCTCAGCGTTTTGCAGACGGGTCTTGCCGATGATGGTGGCGTTGAGTTGTTGCCCCTGTACCGCCGGCAGGCCGCCGAGCTGACCGGAAGACACCTGAACGTTCTGTGCGGCGATGGCGCTTTTCACATCCACCGGCGTCAGCTGGAAGTTATTCAGCTTGGCTGGATCGAGCCAGATACGCATGGCGTACTGCGCGCCGAACACCTGGAAGTCGCCAACCCCGGCGGTGCGCGAAATAGGGTCCTGCATATTGGAGACGATGTAGTTGGCCAGGTCGTCCTTGGTCATGCTGCCGTCGGCGGAAACCAGGCCGATCACCATCAGGAAGTTTTTCACCGCCTTGGTCACGCGGATGCCTTGCTGCTGCACTTCTTGCGGCAGCAGCGGGGTGGCCAGGTTGAGTTTGTTCTGCACCTGGACCTGGGCGGTATCCGGGTTGGTGCCCTGGTTGAAGGTGGCGGTGATGCTCATGCTGCCGTCGGAGTTACTTTCCGAGGTCACGTAGCGCAGGTTGTCGATGCCGTTGAGTTGCTGCTCGATCACCTGAACCACAGTGTCCTGCACGGTCTGCGCGGATGCGCCCGGGTAGTTCACGGCGATGGCGATGGCCGGCGGGGCGATGCTCGGGTACTGGTTGATCGGTAATTTGAGCAGCGACAAGGCGCCGACCAGCATGATCACCAGGGCGATCACCCAGGCGAAAATCGGCCGATCAATAAAAAACTTCGACATGCTTTATTCCCCTTGGACGCCAGCAACTTCGGTGGCTGGAACCGGGGCCGGAGTGGCTGCCTGGACATTGCTCGCTTCGCTGACGCTGACTTCATCGCCTGGCTTGATGTATTGCAAACCCTCGGTGATCAGGCGGTCACCGCTGTTCAGGCCTTCGTTGATCAGCCATTGATTGCCAATGGTGCGGTCGGCCTTGAGCTCACGCAGCTCGACCTTGTTGTCCTGGTTTACCACCAGCGCCGTGGGTTGACCTTTCAGGTCACGGGTGATGCCTTGTTGCGGGGCGAGGATGGCCTGGCTGTTGACCCCAGCCTGCAATTGCGCGTGAACGAACATGCCCGGCAACAGGTTGTGATTCGGGTTAGGGAACACCGCGCGCAGGGTGACCGAGCCGGTGCCTTCATCGACCGAGACTTCGGAGAATTCGAGTTGCCCTTGCTCGGCGTATTCGCTGCCGTCCTCCAGGATCAGTTTGACCTGGGCGGCGTTCTCGCTGGCTTTTTGCAACTGCCCGCTGGCCAGTTCACGGCGCAGCTTGAGCATCTCCACCGCCGACTGGGTGACGTCGACATAGATTGGGTCCAACTGCTGAATCACTGCCATGGCGTTGCTCTGGCCATTGCTGACCAGCGCACCTTCGGTGATTGCCGAACGGCCAATGCGCCCGGAGATCGGCGCCAGAACCTTGGTGTAGCGCAGATCGATCTGCGCGCTTTGCACAGCAGCTTCGGCTTGCAGTCGCTTGGCTTGCGCCTCGTCGAATTCCTGGCGGCTGACCGCCTGTTCATCCACCAGCAGCTTGTAGCGTTCGGCCAAGGACTTGCTCGACTGCAAGGTGGCTTGCGCGCTCTTCAGCGTCGCTTCATAGACCGAGGCGTCGATCTGGTACAGCTGCTGCCCGGCTTTGACTTCGCCACCCTCGGTGAACAGACGCTTGAGGATGATGCCGTTGACCTGTGGGCGAACCTCGGCCATGCGGTAGGCGGTGGTGCGCCCTGGCAGTTCCGAGGTCAAGGTGAAGGCTTGCGATTGCAGGGTTACCACGCCGACTTTAGGGGGTTGTGCGGCAGGCGCCGCCTCTTGCTGTTCGCAGCCGCTGAGTAGCGCGGCTAAGGCGACAGCGGTAACCAGAGCGGAAAAAGCGGGCTTGAATTGCATGAATATCCTCGGTCAGGAGCGCGCTAGAGCGCTTCACGGCGTATGAGTGAGACGATACGTGAATAAGTAGTATGCTAAGAAATATACTTACGTTCATGATTGTTTGTAAATACCCTTCGGCATCCCTTGCTGCGCCGAAGCGGAAAAATATTCCGGTTCAAGGCTTGTGCAAGCCTTCACCCAGGGCATGGCCTGGGGGCTTGCGTGATCGACTTGACCATCTAGTTAGAGGTTCACTGCCATGGTTCGTCGCACTAAAGAGGACGCCCAACGCACGCGAAGTCAGATACTTGAAGCCGCCGAGAAAGCGTTTTATAAACGCGGCATGTCACGCACCACGCTGTCGGATATCGCGGTGATGGCGGGGGTGAGCCGCGGGGCGATCTATTGGCATTTCAGCAACAAGGCCGATTTGGTGCAGGCCATGCTCGACAGCTTGCACGAACCGTTTGAGGCGCTGGCCAAGGCCAGCGAAAGCGAAGACGAAGTGGACCCTCTGGGGTGTTTGCGCACGCTGTTGATTGAATTGTTTCGTCAGGTTGCACTGGACCCGAAAATTCGCCGAATCAATGAAATCCTGATCCACAAGTGCGAGTTCACCGATGAAATGTGCGACCTGCGTCAGCAGCGGCAATCGGCCTGCGTGGACTGCAATGGGCGGGTCGAGTTGTCGTTGCGCAATGCGGTACACCGCGGACAACTGCCGCCCACCTTGAACGCAGCGCGCGCGGCAATCTGCCTGCATGCCTATATTGACGGCATGCTCGGCCAGTGGCTGTTGCTTCCAGAAAGCTTCTCGCTGCATGACGATGCCGAGCGTCTGGTCGATGTAGCCTTGGACATGCTGCGGCACAGCCCGAGCCTGTGCGGGTGAGCGGGCTGCTTGCCGGGCAACGCGTTGCCCGAATGATGTGTTGCATCAGCCGTCAGGCTGCTGTGGGGCGTTGTTGACCGCGAGCTGTTCAGGCACGACGCAGCGCAGTTGAATCGAGGCGGCCCAAAGAGCGCACGGCCAAGGCCCCTCTGACCCAGCCCGCGCACGGCTTCTGCGTGCGGATTACCTGCCGCTCTTTTGCGCTCAAAGCCGCTTGAGGCGCTGGAGCGCAGCAACAGTTGACGGCCGCAGAAGCCAAAAAAAGACCGCCTTGTGGGCGGTCTTGTGCAAATGGCCGACAAGGGGAGGCATCGGCCGAAGGAGAGTGGAGCGCCGCTAAGCCTTGTGAGCCGTGCGGGTAAAACAGTGTGGCGGTTGCGGGTAAGACCATGACTCGACGGTGTGCAGAGCGTCGAAGACACGTAGCGTTTCCTCTGGGTTATCCGCACCGGCAATAAACCGGGCGCGTCCCACATCGTCCGAACGCCGCTGGTATCCCAGGTTGCCATACAGCAAGACGTCCCTTTGCCCTGTTCAACTGCTTGAAGGTCGGTTCGGTGTGGCTCTTCTGGCGTTGTCGGCATCCATGGCAAGCAGGTCGAACGCCGTCAGTGCGCGGCAAGTCTGCTGAATTGCGGTGGAGTGTGCGCGTCAGCGAGCCCTGAGGGAAATCGAGCCTGACTATGCCTCCGATAGGCTGCACCAGGCTTGCAACGGCATAGGGCGCGAGGTGGCGTGGCGCGCAGGGGATTGCTCTACAGTGGTGCGCTTTGTTTTTCGGGTTTATTTAATTATTTGATTTATAAAGAATAATTACGCTGGCTCGGGCCTTGCAATGCTTTGGTGCATCCGGGTGACAAGGAGTACGGCATGGCCCGCACCTTTTATGACGAGATGTACCAGGCGAGTGGCGAATGTCGCCCGCACTACCGGGAATTTGCCCGCTGGTTGGCCGACACGCCCAAGGAGTTGCTGGCCCAGCGTCGCCGCGAGGCTGATCTGCTGTTTCACCGTGCCGGTATCACCTTCACGCTGTATGGCGACGATCAGGGCACCGAGCGGCTGATTCCCTTCGATACTATCCCGCGCAGCATTCCGGCCAGCGAGTGGCGGATTGTCGAGCGCGGTTGCATCCAGCGTGTGCAAGCGCTGAACCTGTTTCTCGCCGACCTCTACCATGACCAGCGCATCATCAAGGCCGGGATCATTCCCGCCGAGCAGGTATTGGCCAACGAGGGTTATCAGTTGGCGATGCAGGGCCTGGACCTGCATCGCGACCTCTATGCGCACATCGCTGGGGTCGATCTGGTGCGTGATGGCGATGGCAGCTACTACGTGCTGGAGGACAACCTGCGCACGCCGAGCGGCGTCAGCTACATGCTCGAAGACCGTAAGATGATGATGCGCCTGTTCCCCGAGCTGTTCGCCGCCCAGCGTATTGCGCCGATCGATCACTACCCGAACCTGTTGCTCGACACCTTGAAAACCTCCAGCCCGCTGGATAACCCCAACGTGGTGGTGCTCACGCCGGGGCGTTTCAACAGTGCCTACTTCGAGCATGCCTTCCTGGCCCGCGAGATGGGCGTGGAGCTGGTGGAGGGTGCCGACCTGTTCGTGCGTGACGACAAGCTGTACATGCGCACCACCGCCGGCGCCAAGCAGGTGGATGTGATCTACCGGCGCCTCGACGATGATTTCCTCGATCCACTGGCGTTCAACCCCAACTCGATGCTCGGCGTGCCGGGGTTACTCTCGACCTACCGCTCCGGCAACGTGGTGCTGGCCAACGCCGTTGGCACCGGCGTGGCGGACGACAAATCGATTTACCCCTATGTCGGCGAGATGATCCGCTTCTATCTGGATGAAGAGCCGATCCTGAAGAACGTGCCGACCTTCCAGTGCCGCAAGCCAGTGGAGTTAAACCACGTGCTGGCCAACCTGGAACACCTGGTGGTCAAGGAAACCCAGGGCTCCGGCGGCTACGGCATGTTGGTTGGGCCAGCGGCGAGCAAGGCGGAGATCGAAAACTTCCGCGCGCGCCTGATCGCCAAACCCGAGGCCTATATCGCCCAACCGACCTTGTGTTTGTCGACCTGCCCGACCTTTGTCGAAAACGGCATCGCGCCACGCCATATCGACCTGCGGCCCTTCGTGCTGTCCGGCAAGGAAACCCGCATCGTCCCCGGCGGCTTGACCCGCGTCGCACTGCGCGAAGGCTCCCTGGTGGTCAACTCGTCGCAAGGCGGCGGTACAAAGGACACCTGGGTGGTGGAGGACTAATCATGTTAAGTAGAACTGCCTCTGACCTGTACTGGATGTCGCGCTACCTGGAGCGTGCGGAGAACCTCGCGCGCATGCTCGACGTCAGCTATTCGCTGTCCTTGATGCCGCAGGATGGCCGTGGCGATGGTCTGGAAGAGCTGGCCATGCCACTGCTGATCACCGGCACCCTGGACGATTACCTGAGTCGCCACGGCCCGCTGCATGCCGAGCGCATGCTGCATTTTTTCGCCCTGGATGCGGAGAACCCGGCGAGTATCTACAGCTGCCTGGGTGTGGCGCGTAGCAATGCACATGCGGTGCGCGGGCGGATTACCGCGGACATGTGGGAAAACATTAACGCCACCTGGCTGGAGATTCGTGGCATCGCCGAGCAGGGGCTCGGGCAGTACGGCATCAGCCGCTTCTGCGAGTGGGTCAAGGAACGTTCGCACCTGTTTCGCGGCGCCACCTTCGGCACCATCATGCGCGGCGACCCGTACCGCTTTATCCGCCTGGGCACCTTTATCGAGCGCGCCGACAACACCCTGCGCCTGCTCGATGCGCGTTATGAAATGCTCGGCGAGGACATCGACGAAATCGACGGCCGCCCGGCGCGCAGTTATTACCAGTGGAATGCCCTGTTGCGTGCGTTGTCCTCGTTCGAGGCCTTCGCCGAGATCTACCGGGGCTCGCCGGGCACCCGCAAAGTCTCCGAATTGTTGCTACTGCGCGCCGATGTGCCGCGTTCGTTGCGTGCCTGCATGGATGAGCTGAACCTGATGCTCTCCAGTCTGCCGGGCGAGAACGGCCGCCCGGCGCAGCGTCTGGCGGCCGAGTTGGAGGCGCGCCTGCGTTACACCAGCATCAACGAGGTCCTGGATGAGGGCCTACATGCCTGGTTGACCGACTTCATTCTGCTGGTGCGCCAGCTCGGTCAAGCCATCCACAGTTCTTACCTGGAGGTCGCATGAGACTGTCAATTAGTCACGACACCACCTACCACTACGAACACCAGGTGCGTGCCAGTATCCAGTACCTGCGCCTGACGCCGCACGACAGCGAACGTCAACAGGTACTCAGCTGGCAGCTCAACCTGCCGCGTCCGGTGCGCGCTCAGCTCGACCCATACGGCAATATCCTGCACGTGCTGACCCTGGATGAACCGCATGAATCCATCGTCATCGGCGCCAGTGGTCAGGTCGAGATCGATGAACTGCGCGAGGCCGAACATGAAAGCCAGTCGGCCCTGCCGTTTTTGCGTTTTACCCGCCTGACCGAGCCGGATGAGGCACTGCGCGCGTTCGCCCGTGAGCAAAGCAAGAACCGCAACGACCGCAGTGGCCTGATCGAGTTGATGCATGCATTGCATGCACACATCGGTTACCAACCGGGTTCCACCCTGGTCGAAACCAGCGCTGTCGAGGCCTTCGCTGGGCGTCAGGGCGTGTGCCAGGATCACGCCCATGCGTTTCTCGCCTGCGCCCGCAGCCTTGGCGTGCCGGCGCGTTACGTGTCCGGCTACCTGTACACCGACAGCATCGACCACCTGGCCAGCCATGCCTGGGCCGAGGCCTGGCTGGATGGTGCCTGGTACAGCTTCGATGTGACCAACTGCCTGGCCAAACCCGAGCGCCATCTGAAGCTGGCGGTCGGCCTGGATTACCTGGATGCGTGCCCGGTGCGTGGTATGCGCCGTGGCGGCGGTAGCGAAAAAATGCATGCGCAGGTGGAAGTGGCCCCGCTGTTGCGGGTACAACAGCAGTAGCACTGCGTTAGCAGGATATCCAACGGCGCCCGGAACAGTTTTCAGCTGCTCCGGGCGTGTTTGTTATACAGGTGGAACATGACCTATTGCGTTGCCATGAACCTGGTCGAGGGGTTGGTGTTTGTTTCCGACTCGCGCACCAATGCGGGCGTCGACCATATTGCGACGTTCCGTAAGCAGCATGTCTTCGGCGTGCCCGGCGAGCGTTTGATCGTGCTGCAAAGTGCCGGCAACCTGGCGACTTCACAGTCGGTGATCAGCTTGCTGCGTCAGCGCCTGAACAGCGCGGGCGAGCACCTGCATGGCGTGCCCAGCTTGTTCGCGGCGGCCACGCTGGTGGGCGATACCCTGCGCGAAGTGCTGGCCCGCGACGGCGGCGCCACGCTGACTCAGGGCGTCGAACTGGGCTGCTCCTTCCTGCTCGGAGGGCAGATACGCGGCGATGCGCCAGCGCTCTACAACCTCTATCCGCAGGGCAATTTCATTGCCTCTACCGACGACACGCCGTACTTCCAGATCGGCGAAAGCAAATACGGCAAGCCGATTCTCGACCGTGCGCTCAGCCATCAAACGTCGTTGCAGCAGGCCTTGCGCTGCGCCTTGATTTCCTTCGATTCGACCATCCGCAGCAACCTCTCGGTCGGTATGCCGCTGGACCTGTTGGTGTACAAGGCCGACAGCCTGGAGGTGCCACGCGGCTTCCGCGTGCAGGAGGGCGATCCTTACTTCGAAGGTATCCGTCAGCAATGGTGCGCTGGGCTGCGCGAGTTGCTTGGGCAGTTGCCGGCGCCGCCGGACGATTACTGGAAGTAGCCGCGGCGCTTAGTGCGGGGCCGCCTCGTGCGAGGCGACCTTGCGGGCGGCCATGTGGTGCAGGTACGCGAGCAACTGCGCCAGTGCCTGGTCACTCAGCACCTCGCGCTTAAACCCTGGCATCTGACCCTGTGGCCAGCGCCTCAGGCGTTGCGGATCGCGGATGTACTGGCGCAGAAAATCGCCGGCGAAATACTCGGTTGGGTTGTACGGAGTATTCAGGTCCGGGCCGAACTGTGAATCACCCGCCGCATTCAGGCGATGACAGGCCATGCAGTGTTTCTGGTACTGCGCGAAGCCGGCCTGGACTTGTACCTGGGCATCGGCCGCCGGCAGCAGCTCAGGGAACCGTTCGTTCACCGGTGCCAGTGTGCGCATGCGCACCACCTGATAGGGCCATTGTTCTGGGCCTATCTGGCTGGCCGCGGGCTGCTGCCAGACCAGGTAGAAGGGCCCCGCGCTGGGTTTGTTGGCGGCCAAGGGCGGCCAGGGTTGATCTGGGTCTTCCACCGCCAACCACGCTTGTGCGCCGCTCTGGCTAAGCAGTGGCGCCGCCGGCAGTTCGGCGGCAAATCCGTCCAGCGCCACCGCTTGCAGGTGATCGCCGGGTTGCACGCCGCTGAGCAGCGCCGCCACTGGTACGGCGCGGTAGTGCATGGTGCGTTGGTAACTGACGTCATCGGCAATTTCGATGCGTTGTGCCTGGGGATGGGTAAGCAGTTCGGCGGTCGTCCATGAACGGCTGGAGGCGCCGATGTCCAGTTGCAGCTCGGCGGCCTGAGCAACGCCGGCAGAGATCAGTAGGCTGCATAGCAGTGCACGCAGCTTCACTGCTGTTGCTCCAGGGCCGCGCTCAGCTCGTCGTAGCCACCGCCATTGATCACGTTGCGATAGCCCAGGTCGGCGAGGCTGTCCTGGGCCATGCTTGAGCGCCGGCCACTGCGGCAATAGAGCACGATGACGGTGTCTTTGTCGGGTACCACGCTGGTGATTTGCGCGGCAATCTGCGAGTGCTCGATGCGTTTGGCGCCGGGCAGGGCGCCGCTGGCGAATTCGTCTGCGCTGCGCACGTCGAGCAACTGGCTGGCGGGGTTGTCGAGCGCTGCGACAGCCGCTGCCATATCGGTCTCGGCGGCAGTCAATGGCAGGCTCAGTAACAGGATCGAAGCGGCGATCAATCCGCGCATTGCCGTCTCCTCAGGTCATGTCGATGGCACCCTAGCACAATTGCCTAGGCCCGGCGCAGAGGGCTAGTAGGCTGTTTTGCCGATAGGTGCCGGTCATGCTGGCTGAGTGGTTCGCGGCAGTGGCGCCGACATTGAGCGCGGCTGAATTGGCGATGGCTGGGTCTGCGCGGCAGGCACCGAAACTGTAAACGCTGCTGTTCTCCGGCGCTGGCCTTCGGTTTATTGCCGTGGTGGTTGCCTGCGCTGCGTTGACCGCTTCAGCGCGGTACGCAGCGACAGGAGATGGACGATCAGCCGACCAAACGGGTCAGATTGGGAAGGATCAAAATGACTGCGGTGGCAAACACTATCAGGCTTGCTTGACGGACTTTGGGCTGTTTAAACATGGCCGTATGCCTTTTGTTCTTGTTGGTGTGGCGTCGAATGCCCGCTCTCAAGGCCTGTCGGGCTCAGCGTCACGCCTGGGCGTGGACTGAAAAACCGCCCCGGCAAAACCCGGCGGCGGCATTCGCTGCGTCACTGCAGCTACGAGTAACTCTAGGGCCCGCGTCACAGATCCTTTAGATGACTTGGTTGTTAGCTTATGAGGGTTTGCAACGTTGGGTTATGCCGCGCAGCGCAAAAGCCGGCAGCAGCCCTTGAGCCAGACACCTCGTTCTCATATGTGCCAGTACAACGCCAGCAAGCGACCGTTCGTCTGAGCACAGTGGTCAATGGCCCTGAGCGCTTCGGTCATTGAGCCTGGCCGGCTGGGGCGTATGGTAGGGGCTCTCGACAAGAACCGGCGCGAGGCATCAACGCGCCGCCAGCCACCCTCCATTGGAGGTCTGAGGACGCCATGACCGAAGCATTTATTTTCGATGCGGTGCGCACGCCCCGCGGTAAAGGCAAGAAGGACGGGGCGCTGCACAGCGTCAAGCCTGTCGACCTGATCGCCGGCCTGCTCAAGGCGCTGCAAGCGCGCAACAACCTGGACACCAGCCAGGTCGATGACATCGTGCTCGGCTGTGTGACGCCGGTGGGGGATCAGGGCGCGGACATCGCCAAGACCGCGGCCATGGTCGCCGATTGGGATGTCAGCGTGTCGGGCGTGCAACTCAACCGCTTCTGCGCCTCGGGCCTGGAAGCGGTGAACCTCGGCGCGATGAAGGTGCGTTCCGGTTTCGAGGACCTGGTGGTGGTCGGCGGCGTCGAGTCGATGTCGCGCATTCCCATGGGTTCCGACGGCGGCGCCTGGGTGATGGACCCAGCGACCAATATGCACACCCACTTCACCCCGCAGGGCATCGGCGCGGACCTGATCGCCACCCTGGAAGGCTTCAGCCGTACTGATGTCGATAGCTTTGCCCTGCGCTCACAGCAGAAAGCCGCCCGTGCCAGCAAGGACGGCTCGTTCAACAAGTCGCTGATTCCAGTGGCCGATCAGAACGGCATCGTCCTGCTCGACCACGACGAATTTATCCGCGGTGACTCCACCCTCGACGGCCTGGGCAAGCTCAAGCCGAGCTTCGAGATGATGGGCCAGATGGGCTTCGACAGCACTGCGTTGCGGGTTTACAGCCATGTCGAGCAGATCAACCACGTGCACACCCCGGGCAACAGCTCCGGCATCGTCGATGGCTCGGCCCTGATGCTGATCGGCAGCGCCGCCAAGGGCAAGGAGCTGGGCTTGAAGCCGCGTGGACGCATCGTTGCCACCGCCGTGACCAGTACCGACCCAACCATCATGCTCACCGGCCCTGCGCCGGCCACGCGCAAGGCGCTGGCCAAGGCCGGGTTGAACGTCAATGACATCGACCTGTTCGAGGTCAACGAGGCGTTCGCCTCGGTGGTGATGAAATTTATGAAGGACATGGGCGTCAGCGAAGACAAGGTCAACGTCAACGGCGGCTCCATCGCCATGGGCCACCCGCTGGGCGCGACCGGTTGCGCGATCCTCGGCACCCTGCTCGACGAGCTGGAGAAGCGCCAGTTGCGCTACGGCCTGGCCACCCTGTGCGTGGGTGGCGGCATGGGTATCGCCACCATCATTGAACGAATCTAAGGAGCTATCACGGGCTACTGCGCTCGGCCATGCAGCGTTGGAAATCCTCCGGGAATGCTCATTTGCACCAGCAAACTCCGCTTCCCGAATGATTTCCGCCTTGCCTGACCTTCGCTCGCTACGCCCCTGAAGCGCTCCCCCGACATTTGGGAAGAGAATTTAAAATGACTGACGCCATCCGTTACGAAAAAGGCCAGGACAATATCGTCGTTCTGACCATGGACATGCCTGGCCAGAGCGCCAATACCATGAACGCGGTGTACCGCGAGGCCATGGGCAAGATTGTCGAGCGCCTGGAAGCCGAGAAGGACGCCATCGCCGGGGTGATTGTCACCTCCGCGAAGAAGACCTTCTTCGCCGGCGGCGACCTGAATGAGCTGATCAAGGTGACCAAGGCCGACGCGCCGGCCTTCTACCAGATGATCCTCAATATCAAGGGCCAACTGCGCCGCCTGGAATGCCTGGGCAAGCCGGTGGTGGCTGCCATCAACGGTGCGGCCCTGGGCGGCGGCTGGGAAATTGCCCTGGCCTGCCACCATCGCATCGCCCTGGACAGCTCCAGCGTGCAACTGGGCCTGCCGGAAGTAACCCTCGGCCTGCTGCCAGGCGGTGGCGGGGTGGTGCGTATGGTGCGCCTGCTCGGTCTGGAAAAGGCTCTGCCGTACTTGGCTGAAGGCAAGAAGGTCCGTCCGGATGCCGCGCTCAAGGCCGGTTTGATCCATGAGCTGGCCTCCGACAAGGATGACCTGCTGGCCAAGGCCCGCGCCTGGATCGCCGCCAACCCGACGGCGAAACAGCCGTGGGATGTGTCTGGCTACAAGATCCCCGGCGGCACGCCGTCGAGCCCGAACGTGGCGCAGATGCTGGCCATCGCCCCGAGCGTGCTGCGCGACAAGACCAAGGGCTGCTTCCCAGCGCCGGAGAAGATCATGTGCGCCGCCGTCGAGGGTGCCCAGGTCGACTTCGACACTGCGCAGATCATCGAAGCACGCTACTTCACCGAGCTGACCACCGGCCAGGTGGCGAAGAACATGATTGGCACCTTCTGGTTCCAGCTCAATGAAATCAACGCCGGCGGCTCCCGTCCGCAAGGCTTCGAGCCCTATGTGACCAAGAAGGTCGGTGTGCTCGGTGCCGGTATGATGGGCGCGGGTATTGCCTATGTGTCGGCGGTTGCCGGGATCGAGGTGGTGCTCAAGGACATCTCCATCGAGGCGGCCGAGAAGGGCAAGGATTACTCGGCCAAGCTGCTGGAGAAGAAGGTCGGCCGTGGCCAGATGAGCGCCGAGAAGCGCGATGGCATCCTGGCGCGGATTAAACCGACTGTCAGCGATGCCGACTTCGAAGGTTGTGATTTGATTATCGAAGCGGTATTCGAGGATCGCGACCTCAAGGCCAACGTCACCGCGGCAGCCGAGCGCGCGGCGCTGAGCGATGCGGTGATTGCCTCGAACACCTCGACCCTGCCGATCACCGGCCTGGCCAACGCGGTGCAGAAGCAGGACAAGTTTATCGGCCTGCATTTCTTCAGCCCGGTGGACAAGATGCCGTTGGTGGAAATCATCAAGGGCGAATACACCAGCGACGAAACCCTGGCACGTGGTTTCGACTACGTGATGCAGATCAAGAAGACTCCGATCGTGGTCAACGACAGTCGCGGCTTCTTCACCTCGCGGGTGTTCGGTACCTTCACCAACGAAGGCCTGGCCATGCTGGGCGAAGGCGTGTCGGCGGCGATGATCGAGAACGAGGCGCGCAAGGCCGGTATGCCGGTCGGCCCGTTGGCGATCAGCGACGAAGTGTCGATGAGTCTGATGAACCATATCCGTCAGCAGACCATCAAGGACCTAGCCGCCGAGGGCAAACAGATCCCTGCGCACCCGGCATTCGCGGTAGTCGACATGATGCTCAATGAGTACAAGCGGCCGGGCAAGGCGGCAGGTAGCGGCTTCTACGATTACCCTGCAGGCGGCAAGAAGCATCTGTGGCCAGAACTCAAGGCGCGTTTCGAGAAGCGCGATGCGCAGATCTCGCAGATCGACGTACGTGATCGCATCCTGTTTATTCAGGCCATCGAAACCGTGCGCTGCGTGGAAGAGGGCGTGCTGAAGTCGGTTGCCGACGCCAATATCGGCTCGATCATGGGCATCGGCTTTGCCGCCTGGACCGGTGGTGCGCTGCAGTTTATCAACCAGTATGGCGTGCAGGACTTCGTTGCCCGCGCCCAGTACCTGGCCGAGCAGTATGGCGAGCGCTTCCTGCCGCCGGCGCTGCTGCTGGAAAAAGCGGCGAAAAACCAGGGTTTCTAAGCGCGTCTAACGAAAAAACCGGCTCCTGGTGAGCCGGTTTTTTTATGGCGATGTGCCCGTTAAATGTTGATGCAGACC
>DELY01000044.1:88299-90861 GCA_002354655.1 Pseudomonas sp. UBA2684 | reverse complement strand
GGGACATAGCCTTTTTTATGGCGATGTGCCGATTACGTGGTGTATGAGCCGTCACGCGCTCGTGAGCCGCTGGGCGGCATCAATAGTGAATTGCTCAATAGCCTGGCGCTCGCTGAGTTGCGTCGGCATTTTCAGTGTTGTCAGCGTGCCGTCGGGCAAATGGATGGCCAGTTCGGATTCGAAGTGGATTCCGCGGTCATCGACGGTGGCGTACGTCACGCCATACACATTCTGGTTTGCGATGGACTGGATGATGCTCATGACGCTTCTCCTGGCTGCGCGCTATTTGCCGCTGCCCGCTGCGATCTGGGGCGGCAGGCTGGCAGCGTTTACGTGGCTGGCAAAAGCGGAGGCGGCGAGCAAACTGGCGATGGCGGCGAAGCTGTTCATGGCGGTGTCCTTCGGTCTGGGGGGCAGTGCTGCCCGATGACCAGATCATCGCCGTGCGGCGTTATTGACAGAAGTGAATGGGCGTTATGGTGACTATCGAGCGCGCTGATACATCTCACGCTGTAGCAATTGGTCGGGTTTGTCGCTCGGCCTTGCGCCGGCCTATTGCCTTGCTACGTGGCGCCAGGCAGGCTTGCTCGGAGTATGAATAACCACCCGCTTTTCAGGTATTTGCCCCATGCCGTTGCAGATTTGCATTCTGGAAACTGACATCCTCCGTCCCGAACTGGTCAACCAGTACCAAGGCTACGGGCGGATGTTCGAGCAACTGTTCGCGCGTCAGCCGATTGCCGCCGAGTTCACCGTGTACAACGTGATGGAAGGCCATTACCCGCCGGACAGCGAGCGCTACGATGCCTACTTGGTCACCGGTAGCAAGGCCGACTCGTTCGGCAGCGATCCATGGATCGCCACCCTCAAAACTTACCTGCTCGAGCGTTATGCGCGCGGCGACAAGCTGCTCGGCATCTGCTTCGGCCACCAG
The DNA here is from genome assembly GCA_002354655.1 of Pseudomonas sp. UBA2684. GTDB lineage: Bacteria > Pseudomonadota > Gammaproteobacteria > Pseudomonadales > Pseudomonadaceae > Aquipseudomonas. The sequence continues at coordinate 89,927 of DELY01000044.1, read as the reverse complement.
TTGTTGGCACTGTTGCTCGGCGGTAAGGCCGAGCGTGCCGAGCAAGGCTGGGGCGTGGGCACGCACCGCTATCGCTTGGCGCACCAGCCCGGCTGGATGAGCCCGGCGCTGGACGATCTGACCCTGTTGATCAGCCACCAGGATCAGGTCACGCAACTGCCGGATAACGCTACGCTGCTAGCCTCCAGCGAGTTCTGCCCAATCGCCGCTTACTGCATCGACGATCAGGTGCTGTGCTTCCAGGGGCACCCGGAGTTCATTCACGACTATTCCAAGGCGCTGCTGGATATCCGTCAGCAGCACATCGGCGAGCAGACCTACCGCCAAGGCGTGGACAGCCTGCAGCACGAGCACCAGGGCCATGCTGTAGCGGAGTGGATGATGCGTTTCGTCGCCCACGGCCGCACTGGTGAACCGGCTTAAAACCTTGTGCAATACCGCCCAAAGCCCGGCCTGCATGCCGGGCTTTGGTTTGCCTTACAGCCAGCCGGAATGCTTGAAGCTGGCGTACAGGCCGATGCAGCCCGTGGCGATCAGCCCGAGTACGCCGAAGTAGCCAAAGTGCCAGGCCAGTTCCGGCATGTTTTCGAAGTTCATCCCGTAGATGCCCGCCACCGCCGTGGGGAAGGCCAGGATGGCGGCCCAGGCAGCGAATTTGCGTTGCACCAGGCTCTGCCGCGACGACTCCAGCAACAGACCAATCTCGATGGCGTGATCGGCCATTTCGCGTAAGGCGGTCAAATCTTCCAGCAAGCGGCTGACGTGGATGGCGACATCGCGAAAGTACGGGCGCATGTTTTTGTCGATAAACGGGAAGTCGAGGCGTTGCAGTTCCTGGCAGATCTCCGCCAGCGGGCCGATGTAGCGACGCAGACGCAGCAGGTCGCGGCGCAGGCCCTGGATGCGCTCGACATCGGCTTGCGTCAACGGCCGCTTGAGCACGTCCTGCTCGACGTCCTCCAGTTCGGCGTAGTAGTCATCCATCAGCGGTCGGTAGTTTTCGATGACGAAGCTGAGCAGGGCGTAGAGCACGAAGTCTTCACCATGTTCGAGCAGCAATGGCCTGGCTTCGCAGCGCTGGCGCACCTGCGAGTAGGGCGCGGATTCACCGTAGCGGGCGCTGATCACGTAGCCCGTGCCGGCGAACAACTGGGTCTCAATGAACTCCAGTTCGCCCTGCACGCGGATAGGCGAATAAAGCACCAGGAAAAGCGCATCGCCGAAGGTCTCCAGTTTGGGCCGCGTATGCCGCTGCAAGGCGTCTTCGAGGGCCAGTTCATGCAGGTCGTACTGACGTTGCAGTTTGGTCAGCTCCTCGGGGCCCGGGTCATGCAGGCCGATCCAGACGAAATGATCGGGTTTTTTCGACCATTCCTTGCCTTCATCGAGGGTGATGTCGGTGATTTTCCTGCCTTTGCTGTAGACGGCTGCGGCAACGACTTGACCCATGGTGTTTCCTTCGCATTGGCTGTTGGCACTGGCGCGGAGCTTACCGCCTTGTGACTGAGAGTGTTGTCGCGTGCGGCGAGTTCTTCCAGATGTTAGGGCGTATCGGTCTTTTTACCTGGAGGGTCATCGCCTCACTAGAGCTATTGCTCTAAATTCTTGGCTCTGTACCCGTTAAATGT
>DELY01000044.1:9394-88141 GCA_002354655.1 Pseudomonas sp. UBA2684 | reverse complement strand
CTGCAACACGTAACTGGGACATAACCAAATTCTTCAGCGGTCTACCCCACACGCACATCCACAAGGAGCAGCCGCCATGGGCGATGCCTTTACCTTTGCCGAGGGCATGTTTCGTTGTCCGTTTACGCTCTATTCGGCGCAGGCTGGAGCGCCGGTGATGATCGTGATGCCGGCCCTTGGCGTGGCTGCGCGCAAGTACCACGCCTTGGCCGAGGCGTTGCTGGCCGCAGGCTGCAATGTACTGCTGGCGGATTGGCCGGGGCAGGGCGCGAGCGAGCCACGACCGAATCGGCGATTCGATTATGGCTACCGCGATTTGCTCGATGATTTTGTGCCGAAACTGCTGGCCGTGGCTGCGCAGCATTTTCCCGGCAGTGCGCCGGTCTTGCTGGGGCATAGCCTCGGCGGGCACATTGCCACGCTCTATGCGGCGGCTAATCCACGGGGCGGGGTGAAAGTGATTGGTGTGGCCTGCGGCAACATTCATTACCGGCACTGGCGTGGTGTGCGGCGGTTGATGACCCCCAGCGCAGCGCTGACCTTCAACCTACTGACAGCGGTACTCGGCTATTTACCGGGTAAGGCGATTGGTTTTGCTGGCCAGGAGGCGCGCCGGTTGATGCGTGATTGGGGGGCGGTCGCCTGGAACGGGCATTTCCAGCACCTGGGGCTCGTCCTGTCACCGGCGGCAAACAACCCGACGCCCGCGCTGTATATCCATATCGAGGGCGATCAGTTCGCCCCATTGGCATCGACGCGGGGCCTGGCTGAATTGATTCAACAGCCTGTGCAAGTACACTGCATGCCTTCGCCACGGCCACCCCAAGAGAACCCTCACAGCGCCTGGCTCAGGGCGCCGCAAGCAGTGGTCGAGCAGATCCATGGCTGGTTGGCCAGCGTTTAACCGTGCGCGAGTAGCCAGGGGCGCCTGGCTTTTGCGCGGTACGCCGGGTATCAGGCGCGGGCCAGTTGTTGATCCAGGCTGCCGATGCACGTCTGCATCTGCGTGCGGCATTCATCCATCAGCGCAGGCAAGTCGTCCAGGCTCAGGCCGGCGGTGGGAATCGCTGGCAGTGAGCGGATCATGATGTCGCCGCTGTCCCAGCGGTTCAGGCGAATGTGCGTGGCATAACTGCTGACGCACACGGGAATGATCGGCACACCGGCGGCAATCGCCATTTGGAAGGCGCCTTTCTTGAACGGCAGCAAGCCCTTGCCGAGGTTGCGCGTTCCTTCGGGGAATACCCAGATCGAAGTGTTCTTGTGCCTGAGGGTGTCGGTGGTGGTCAGCATCGCCTGTTTGGCGCGCTGGGCATTACCACGGTCAAGCAGCACATTGCCGGCCAGCCAATACAGCTGGCCGAAAAACGGCACCCACTTCAGGCTTTTCTTGCCGATGCTGACCGTGCGGGGCGGCACCACGCGGCCGATCACATAAAGGTCGTAGTTGGATTGATGATTGGCGACGATCACACAGGCGCTCTGCTGCTCCAGCAGCGATTTGACCTCGGTTTTCAGCTTCAAACGCAGCAACCACAGCGCCGGCAGGGAATAGAGACGGGCACAAATGCGGCTGTTATCCGGGTTGAACGGGCGACACAGGCCGAGCAGCAAGCCGAGGGTGCCCGCGATGATGAAGTGCACGGCCATCGCCAGCATGCGCAGAAGAAAAAGCATTTGGTACGCCCGTCAGAAGAAAAGGCGCGCAGTGTACGGATGTGCACTCTGCACGGCAATCGCCGCCGATCAGCGCCAAATTGCTACGCGGAGGCAATTTGCGCATGGTTTTGTCCGTAACCAGCCGCTGCTCAGCGTGGCATCTATAGGGCTCGCTGCATTCCCGGCGGTTTCTTCAATCCACCGCCACCAAGGCGTGACTTCTTCTGCAACACATCATGGCCACATCGCCAACAAAAAGCCCCACATTGGCGGGGCTTTCGAGGTGGTGCAGCAGCCTAGATCAGGTGCTGTTGATCCAGCTCGATGGCTTTGTCGAGGGTTTCCAGCAGCGCTTTGCGCACTTTCAGCTTGGTGTTCTTGTGTGCCGCCATGTTGATCTTCTTCATCTGCTGAGCCGCTGCTTGCGCGGTCGCCATCAGGTGCTCGGCCGGCACCACCTTGTCGAGGAAACCGGCATCCACGGCACCCTGCGGGTCGAACATTTCGCCGTTGATTACCGAGCGGTGGAAGGCCGATTTACGCAGGCGGTCACGCGCCAGCTCAATGCCCACGTGGTGCATGGTCATACCGATCTGCACTTCATTGAGGCCGATGCTGAACGAACCTTCGACCCCTATGCGGTAGTCGGCAGAGAGCAGGATAAAGGCGCCTTTGGCCACGGCATGGCCGGGGCACGCGACGATGATCGGAAATGGGTGGGCGAGCATGCGCCGCGCCAGGGTCGAACCGGCGGCAACCAGGTTGACCGCGTTCTGCGGGCCGGAGGTCATGACCTTGAGGTCGTAACCACCGGAAAGGATGCCGGGTTGGCCGGTGATGATAACGATGGCCTTGTCCTGTTCGGCACGATCCAGCGCGGCATTGAAGGCAGCGATCACGTCCGGGGAAATAGCGTTCACCTTGCCATTGCTCAAGGTCAGGGTGGCAATGCCGTCATCGAGTTGGTAGCTGATCAGGTCGCTCATGGCGGGTTCCTTGTGCTGAAGTGCAGCAGACGTTACTCACCCGCACCCTCCAGGTAAAGCGCGGCGGCTGACTGGTGAGTCAGTGCACGGGCCATGTGCTGGCCGCTACCCGGCACGCATGAACTATCGGCGCGATGGTCATAGGCAATTGGCTGTGCCACGCATGGCTGCCTTAGCGTAACTGCCACGTTAAATAGAGGAGGCAGGCATGCAGGGTATCGGCTGGTGGGCGATTGGTTGGCGAGCAGGCCTGATGATGGTGCTGCTGTTGGGGCTGGTGCTGCTGGCGAGTAGTGCGCAAAGCCAAAGCCCGCAAGGAGTGATGACGGTGTTCGGCTTCAGTCTGTTTATTTCTCTTGGCTTTCTACTATTCGGTCGACAACGTTTCGAGGTTGCGCCGCAGGCTAGCCGGGTAGATGACGAGCATTTGGCATAAGCACATGAATATTCTGAAAAAAACTTTTGCCTTTGCCGGGCTGTTCGGCTAGATTAGCGCGCCTCGACAGACACCAGTGTCCGTCGAGACCCGGTGAAGTGTCCGAGCGGTTGAAGGAGCACGCCTGGAAAGTGTGTATACGAGAAATCGTATCGTGGGTTCGAATCCCACCTTCACCGCCACTTTCGAAATGCTAAAGCCCTGATTTCTAACAAGATTTCGGGGCTTTTTGCTTTCTGGCCTTTGCCGGTGTCGAAAAGCGGGTTCAGGGTCAACGCATCCTGCAGGTGATCCGGCGCCAAGTGGGCATAGCGCATGGTCATGGTGAGGCTGGCGTGGCCCAGGATTTTCTGGAGCACCAGGATGTTGCCGCCACGCATGACAAAGTGGCTGGCGAAGGTGTGCCGCAGCACATGCGTAGCCTGACCGGCCGGCAGCTTGATCGAGGTGGTTTCCAGTACGCGGCTAAAGGTCAGCATGCAATTGCTGAACAGGCCGTGCTGTTTGAAGTGATCGAGCAACTGCTTTTCCAGGGCCTTATCAATTGGAATGCTGCGCGTGCGGCGTGACTTGGTATTGGCGAAGGTCACCGCCCCATTTTTCACTCGCTCAGGCGTAAGGGCTTGAGCCTCGCCCCATCGAGCACCCGTTGCCAGGCAGACGCGAGCGACCAGGCCAATGCCAGGCGTTGTGTCGCGAGCATCCAGGGCGCTCAGCACCTCGTTGATTTGCGGCACAGACAGAAAGGAGAGGGGCCTTTCCTGCAAACGTAACGGCCGGACATTCGCCAACGGGTTTGGATAGTCGATATCGCCCAGGCGGTGCAGCTCGTTGAACACGGCTTTCAGGTAGCCAAGGCGGTTATTCAGCGTTTTGCCTTTCACGCCGTTATCCAGCTGTATGCGCCGGGTTTCGCAGAAGGCGTTGCCGGTGAAGTTGACCGCTATAGGGTCGCCAAGGTCTTTGGTCAGCTTGAGCAGTATCTGCTTGAGCCGTGCGGCATCCGCCAGGGTGTGGCCGTGCAGGTCATGGTAGCGGGTGACCAGCTCAGACAGGCGGCGACGATCCTTTGGCTTGGGTGACCAGTTGGGTGTTTCTATGAGGCGAGCACGACAGGTGGCCTCAAACCGGCTGGCTTCGCCCTTGGTCTTGAACGTCTTGCGGAAGCGCTTTCCCTTGATCGGCTCTACATCGACCTTCCAGCGTCCGTCAGCCTGTTGCTCTATGGCCATTAAATGGCACGCCCCCAACGCACACTGCGTTCTTCCAGTAGGGTTTTGATGTGCTTGTAGATGTCGTGCTCGCTCATGTCCTTGGCGGCGTAGTGGTCGCGAATGACCGGCCAGCATTCCCACTCTTTGAGCCGGCTAAACGCCTTTTTTGCACCCACCCGTTCCCTTGCCAGCAGGCTGACGAAGTTACCCAGGAACAGTTCGACGTTCTTGCCGGAGAAGCCGCGCGACGTCTTGTGGTAGCGCTTGTATTCGGTGTCTTCAAGGAGGGAATCAACAGGTAACCGTTACGAATCCAACCCCAAACGGTGTTGTGGTCGTCGGCCATACGAATCCAATCTGCGAATTCGCGCCAAGGGAGAACCGGCGGGGCCGGCAGAGTGCCTTTCGCAGTGAGGTTGCTTTCTTCCAAGTCCATGGGCTTTCCTGCACTATGTTGGTCTTTGTTGGGAACGCTTGAGCAGCAACTCAAGTCAATAATTACCTCAAGTCAATTATTGACGCAGCACCTCGTCGCGTCAATAGTTACCTTTTAAGAGCGGTTGCATTTTTCTATATGGAAAGCTCAGCAGATAGAGCAAGGTTATTAATCAAAAAAATCGGCCCCAAAAAACTCAGCCAGCTGAGTGACACCGATTACAGCCGATGGCTGAACGTGAGTAAGGGGGCTGTGCGAGTAAGCACGGAGGAAGTAGACGTTCTGGTCAGAGCATTTCCGCATTACGCCCTATGGATAGCGAGCGGTCAGGTAATCCCTGAAAGCGGGCAGACAAGCCCAGACTACGACGAAGCGAACCGAAACTTGAGCAGTCCGAACGCGGGATAGCGATCACAAAGGAAGTGACTAGGCGCTGGTACGCCCGAAAGCACTGAATCAGGTGAGTTAGAATGGACTCTAGGAATGAATAAACGCGATATCGATGACCAGCTGAAAGTGCTGAGCTTCGACATGGATGAAGAAATTGACGATCGCAACGAGCGTCAAGGCTACAGAGCAGCCCATCCCAGACGAGCCCACCCACCTATGGACACAAGCCACGCAATCATCCTGGCTGCGATGATCATCGTCGGAGGTCTGTGGGGCGGGAAACTCGTTTACGACTACATACAAGAGCAGCGCTTAAAGGCCGCACTAAACGAAGCTGCTAGCTACATGGAGCGAAGCTTCCGAGAGGCAGCTCTGCAGTCGAAACAAATGCAGGCCGAGATGCAGCAGCGAATGGCCGCAGATGCACGCCTTGGGCAACAGCGTGAAGCTCAGGCCACGGCAAACCGGCAAGCTGAGCTTGCACGTGCGCAACAAGAACAACGCCTTAGTTCAGATGCATGCAAGTTTTGGTGGAATCAATACAGCGTAAATCCATCAGAGCGAAATGCGCAGAAAAAGAAAGAAGCGTGCGGAAGTCTTTGAATAAAGTGTTGTGTAGGGGCAGGCTGCAGCCCGCCCCAGCGAACAAAATGACTCAAGCGTATTGCTAAGATTTATTCTTTGGATAGCGCTCTTTTTGTAGCTCTTGTAATGAGCCATATGTTGATTGCTGGAATGTGGTTACTGTTAAATCCGGATTCTGGATGCCGATACAGTTGCTAGCTGGTTCACCATCCACTGTTAACGGAGTGCAGCTAGAGTAAAGTGGAGTATTTGCCTTTTCCTCATAAGTTTCAATTCTCCACGCAATTACAGGCTCTCCTCTTTCTATCTCATTAATGTCGTCCATGTCATATACCACAAAGGTGTTTGGCTGTGCTTGAATTATATGAATTGATTTTTGGCTCATCTTTATGTCCTGTGGTGGTTGAATTTAAGATAAGAACAAGTTTTGTTGAGGGGCTTAGCCATCCTGAGAGAAAAAGGGTATATGTTTAATATTTATTAATGCTATAGGAAGCCGCTCGCGAGTATCTGAGGGTATCAGTAAATTAGCCTATTGTGTCTTTGACTTAAATTTACGCTGGATTTCAAGGGATTTGTATCTTCCTTGTTTTGTGAGAGAGATAAGATTTTCATCAAACCCATTTATGTATACGAGCCCCTTGTCTTCTAACTCAGAAACAATGTGGTGGAATTCAAGTTTAGTGGCCGGGGCAGCTGAGTAGTTGATACTACTAAGGTCAAGAGGTGACGTGGGGTCGCGTCCTAGTATATGCAGTATTGCTATCTCAGCTTCCGAGAGCGAGCCGTTTTTGAAATTTTGTGATGTCTTCCTCACACCATTTGCAATGAAATTATAAGCTTCTGCTATTGCCCAGAAAATAAGCAAGCAGCCCGTTAAAATCATAAGTCCAAAAAGTGCAGGTAAAAAATTATCAGGGGACTTAGGAATATTTTTAGAGGCTAAGGTGGGTCCGAAATACATGACTGCGGACGTGACGAACACGGCGGAGACAAGAAGTCGAGAAATTTCAAGTCGCTTAATTATGTCTGTAAGCCAATCCATGTCCATGCCTGTGCGATCTGATAATTAAACTAAGTGCAGAGCTTGTTGTTACGCTCCGCGATATAGGTTCCAAAGTCGATTTCTTACAGCTCGATGGATTTTTACTCTTGGCTTTGCTCCAGTAGTGGTAACGATGTGTATCTTGAAATAGTGAATGCGAAGCCAGGCTATGTAACGGTTTTTATGGAATAGGAAATCTTCAGGGTGTTCTAGTTTCGAGAAGAAATCTTGTGCATAAAATGCGCGACCTTCTTTTCCGTCAGTCAATTCAATGGGTGGCATGGAACATAGGCGGCCAAGTTTAATGTCAGTATATGGGTGTAAGAAAATATTACCCTTTTTAAATGGTAGACACCAATAGTGATTGGTTACCGTAACGGGCCTTGGGCCGATGTTTGTGTACGAAAGTACATATACGGGGTTGTCAAGTATGCCTGGGCTGGAGGAAGGTAAAAGTCCAAGGCTTAATACGGACTTAATATTTATCCTTCTGTCACGAACGGATAACCAAAGAGCGAGGCTCGTGATTAGGATAGTACCGACTGCAGAAAGCCAGTTAGCAAAGCTATTTATGCATTCCCAAGTAGTACAAGCTTCCATATCTATAGGCATTCCTGCTGTGGGGCATAACGTTTAGTTACACGGCGGGCTTTAGCTCGTGTCAGCGAACGATTTGAATAAATTATTTTGGGGCTTGGCGTCAGTACCTAGTAATCTGGAAAAAAACTCATGTTGCTGTGCTCGCTCCATTTCATTTTTCTTGATGGGCGTGATGGTCTACTTGTGCGACTTGATTTAGAGGGTCTACTTATCCTAGATGATCTGCTCGGGCGAGACTTACGGCTGGGGCGCGATGGTCCACCTGAACTATGGGTTGTAAAAAACGCGTAAGCACCATTCCTAAAATCTAAGATGCTTCCATTATATATCCAGCCGAGATATTGGCCTGAATATGAAATTATGAATTCATTATTATAAAGGTAGGCGAGTGGAGTTCCATCATAATGATAAAAATGCTCGCCGTTACTGTATAGGTAGAAAAGTGGTGTGCCCGTACAGTCATAAAAAGGCGTGATTTCATTTTCTGGGAACGGATTGAATTCGCTATTCATAACTTCTCCTTGCTGGATGTGGAATAGATCCCTAACGTTCCTTGTAGCGCGCCAAGCAATTTTGAATTGCATCCAAACCTGAGAAGCAAGCGCGACACAGGAAAAATGAAAAGCCATCTGAGGCAAGTTCAGGTACTAGGTTGCAGCACCGTTGCCGCTAGAAGCTACTGGTAGGTCTCAAAGCTGTCTAGCCGGCGAGTCGAAAAAGTGTCGAAATCACTAGCCAGAGAAGGCCGGCATTGGCCAGAATGGTGGCCTGGAACGGTGCGGGCTTGCTGGTTTTATCCAACAAAGGTCAGCAACTGCGGGGTGTCGAAACGGGTTCGAATCCCACCTTCACCGCCAGACAAAACGAAAAAGCCCGACCTTGTGTCGGGCTTTTTCGTTTCTGTCGTTTGCCGAGATTGGCAGCATGGCTTTATGGTTTTGCAATTCTCTATCTGGAGCTCGGCATGCGCCCGACCTGGGACATCTTCTGTAGCGTTGTCGACAATTACGGCGATATCGGCGTGACCTGGCGTTTGGCGCGGCAGTTGGTGGCTGAGCATGGGTTGGTGGTGCGTTTGTGGGTGGATGACCTTGGTGCGTTTGCCCGTCTGTGTCCGCAGGCCGATGCGCAGGCTGCTCAGCAGTACCAGCAGGGTGTCGATATTCGGCTTTGGTCGGCGTCTTGGCAGCCCTGCGAGCCGGCAGACGTGGTGATCGAGGCTTTTGCCTGCACCTTGCCGGCGGCTTACCTCGCCGCGCTGGCGGCGCGGCCGCGCAAGGTGCTCTGGCTCAATCTGGAATACCTCAGTGCCGAGAGTTGGGTCGAGGGGTGTCACGGGTTGCCGTCCTTGCAGGCGAATGCCGTGCAGAAATTCTTCTTTTTCCCTGGTTTTACCGCGGGCAGCGGTGGTTTGTTGCGCGAGCGTGATTTGTTGGTGCAACGCTTGGCCTTTCAAGCCGATACGGCGATGCGTGACGATTTTCTGCGGGGCCTGGGGGTACAGCCGATTACAGATGCTCGGCTGATGTCCTTGTTCGCGTATGAAAACCGTGGGCTGCCAGACTGGCTCGATGCCTTGGCGGCGGAGCCTCAGCCAACCCAGTTGCTGGTGCCGGAAGGGCGCATTCTCGGGGACCTGCAAGCCTGGCTCGGGTGCGCGAATGTACGGGTTGGTGACGCATGGCAGCGCGGTCAGTTGCATATCCAGGTGTTGCCATTCCTCCAGCAGGATCAATACGACCGCTTGCTCTGGAGTTGCGATTTCAACGTGGTGCGCGGCGAGGATTCCTTCGTGCGCGCGCAATGGGCCGGGCGGCCGTTGCTCTGGCACATCTATACACAGCAGGCGGATGCTCATTGGGAGAAGTTGGACGCGTTTCTTGCGTTGTATGTCGTCGGCTTGTCGCCCGCTGCGGCGACGGCGTTGGTCGGGATGTGGCGGGCGTGGAATGCCGGTGACGGGATGGGTGAAAGCTGGCAGGCGTTGCTACCGGTGTGGCCTGAGGTGGCCGAGCACGCCGAGAATTGGTGTCTGGAACAGGCCTCTCAGCCGGATCTTGCTGCGGCGCTGGTACACTTTTACCTAAATTGGATATGATATGCGGCCTAGATTTCTGTAACTCCATCCAAATCCGGATCTTAGTATGAAAACCGCACAAGAAATGAAGCCCAACAGTGTGGCTCTGATCGACGGCCAACCTTGGCTTATCCAAAAGGCCGAATTCACCAAATCCGGTCGTAACAGCGCCATCGTTAAAATGAAGTTGCGCAACCTGTTGACCGGCTCCTCGACCGAGACCGTGTACAAGGCCGACGACAAGATGGAGCCAGTGATCCTCGATCGCGTGGCAGTGACCTACTCCTACTACAGCGAGCCGAACTACGTCTTCATGGACGAAGAGTTCAACCAGTACGAGCTGAACCAGGAAGACCTGGAAAGCGTTATGCCGTTCATCGTTGATGGCATGACCGACGTCTGCGAAGCCGTGTTCTTCGAAGGTAAAGTGGTTTCGGTCGATCTGCCGACCACCATCGTTCGCCAGATCACCTACACCGAAGGTTCCGCCCGTGGCGATACCTCGGGCAAGGTGATGAAGCCTGCCAAGCTGAGCAACGGGACTGAAGTCAAGGTTGCCGACTTCTGCGAAATCGACGATTGGATCGAGATCGACACCCGTACCGGCGAGTACAAATCGCGCGCTAAAGCTCCGGCCTAAGGCTGGCGTTACACCGCGTCTAGAAAAGCCCGACCTTCGCGTCGGGCTTTTTCTTGTCTGGGGTTTGCTGCGTACGCCAACGCAGATTGAGTGGGCCTCCGTCATGCGGCAAGTGTTGCGCCGCGATAATCCGGTCTTGGCAGGCTGTGCGGGGGTTCATTGCGGACTGTCCGACTGGGCTAGCGTGCGCCGAGCTGATCGTTATTTCCGAGGCCGCAGGTTAGTTGCGGCTGAGGCCGCTCTGCAGGGCGAGATCCCAGGGTGGCATCGGGCCGAAGCGAGTTTTGAGAAACTCCAGTAGCAGGCGGCTGCGCGAGCCGGTTTCGCGCTCCAGTCGCAGTGCGTAGATGCCGCTGGGTTCCGGTGGTGGCAGGCCGTTTTCGCAGAACAGCGGCAACAACTCGCCACGCAGCAGGTAGTCGCTGATCAGCCAGGTCGGCAGATGGGCGATGCCAAGGCCGGCGAGGGCGCTGAATAGCAGGGTTTCGGCATTGTTGGCGGTCATCCGTAAACGTTGCGGGCGGTAGATGTTCAGTTTGCCCGCTTGCTCGAAGCGCCAGGCATAGGGCGGCGCCAGGCTGTCCCAGTCGAGGCCGTCATGTTCAAGCAGTTCGCTGGGTGAGCGCGGTACGCCGCGCCGGGCGAGGTAGTCCGGGCTGGCGCACACCACCCGTACCAGCGGTGACAGCGCGCTGGCGACCAGGCGGGTGTCGGCCAATGGGCCGATACGCAGTACCAGATCGACCTCGCCAAGGTGCGCGCCGTGCAAGTCGACGAAGCTGTCGATCAGGCGCAGTTGCACATCCAGCCCTGGGTAAGCCACGAGAAACTCGGCAATTGCCGGCGCCAAATGGCGGCGGCCGAACGGCGCGGGCGCATCGATACGGATCAAGCCTTCCGGTGCACTGCTCAGCGACACCGCCTCGGCGCGCGCCAGGTGCAACTCGGCCAGGATGCGTTTGGCGCGTTCGGCAAAGGCCAGCCCGGCCGGGGTTACACGTACCGCATGGGTGCTGCGACTGAACAGGTTGCTGCCGAGTGAACGCTCCAGGCTGTCGATGCGCCGGGCCACGGCGGAGGGCGTCAGGGGGTGGCGGCGTGCGGCCGCGGAAAAACTGCCGGTTTCCAGTACATCAAGGAACAGGCTGAGCTGATCGGTCAGGGCGTCAGGGTGCATGGCGGGCTCGGTTATGCGTTATATGCACAGCCATTGTGCGTTGCTGTGCGTTTCCGTGCCAGTGGTGACGCACTAGCATGCGCAGCATCCAACTGGAGTCGCTGATGGACCTGATCGATTTTGCGCTGAACCTCATCCTCGGTGTGTTGCTGGGAACCATCGGTGGGCTGTTCGGTATCGGCGGCGGCCTGATTGCGATTCCCGCGCTGGGCGTCTTGTTCGGTCTGGATCAGCAACTGGCGCAAGGCACGGCCTTGGTGATGGTGGTGCCCAACGTGTTGCTGGCGTTGTGGCGCTACCACCAGCGCAACCGTATCGAGCTACGCCACGCCCTAACCCTGGCGCTCAGCAGCTTCCTGTTCGCGTTGATGGGGTCGAGTTGGGCGGTGACCCTGGATGCCGAACGTATGCGCATGGCCTTCGTCGGCTTTCTGCTGGCCTTGGCGCTTTATAACTTTTCACGGGTTTATTGGCGCGCGGCGGCTGGCAGCACTGAGCTGCGGCATCCCTGGCCCTGGTTGGCGGTGCTGGGTAGCGGCGCGGGTTTGCTCGGCGGTTTATTCGGCGTCGGTGGTGCGGTGTTGGCCACGCCGGTATTGACCAGTGTGTTCGGCACCACTCAAGTGGTCGCTCAGGGTTTGTCGTTGGCCCTGGCGGCGCCCAGTACCGGTGTGACCTTGGCGACTTATGCGCTGCACGGCCACGTCGACTGGGCGTTGGCGATTCCCCTGGCGATGGGTGGGTTGCTCAGCATCAGTTGGGGTGTGAAGCTCGCCCACGCCTTGCCGGAGCGCTTGCTGCGCGCGCTGTTCGCCGGGTTCCTGCTGCTCTGCGCGGTGCTGCTTGGGCTTAAAGTCTGAAGCCCTCGACAATATGTTCGGCCAGGGTCTCCGTCACCGGCGACTGATTGAGCGCATTGCGCAGCAGCACGATGCTGGCCGAGGGCATGGCCGGTAGGCCTTCGGCCTCGCCGATGATGCGCATGTCCGCCGGGATCAGGCTTTGCAATTGCGCGGTGATCGCCAGGCCGGCGCCGACCACCGCCATGATCGCCGACAGGCTCGGGCTGGTGTAGGCGATACGGTATTCGCGCTCCATGGCATCCAGCGCATTGCAGGCCCAGGAGCGGCAGAAACACTGGGCATTGAACATGGCCAGCGGCAGCGGCTCCTGTTCATGCGGGTAGAAACCCTGAGCTTCGGCCCAGACGATGCGCTCTTGACGCAGCAACTGGCCGATCTCGGTGCCCGGCTCGCGGGTGACGATGGTCAGGTCAAGATCCTGGCGTTGCAGCAGCTGAAACGACGGCTCGCAGTGCAACTCCACTTGCACCAGCGGATAGGCTTGGGCGAAGCGCGAGAGAATCCCCGGCATAAAGCGCATCACATAATCATCCGGGGTGCCGATGCGTACCGAGCCGACCATGTGCGGTTCGCGCATGGTGTTCATCACTTCGCCATGCAGCTTGAGGATGCGCCGCGCGTAACCAAGTAGCACCTGGCCCTCGGCGGTCAGGCTGACCTGGCGGCCGTCGCGTTGGAACAGCGGGCGCCGCACTACATCTTCTTCCAGGCGCTTCATCTGCATGCTCACCGCCGACTGCGTGCGGCTGACCACCTCGGCTGCACGGGTAAAACCGCCGTGATCGGCGATTGCCACGAAGGTGCGCAGCAGCTCGCTGTCGATGCTCGGGTAGTTGGCCATTCATCAATCTCCGAGATGTAGTGCATAAGAAACATTCGTTGGATTGATCATAAGTCTAGCGCGAGACTGTCGCCAACCCCAACAGGAGGGCAACATGATGAAAGGTCAAAAGGGTTATGCGTTAGCCAGTGCCGGGCGTTTACAAGGCCGGCGGCCGCTTGAAATACTGCGTGCAGTTGGCCGGCAGCTTTACCGCTGGTGGCAGTTGTCCGAGCAGCGCCGGCGCTTGGCCAAGCTCGATGATGCGGCTTTGAAGGATCTTGGGCTGAGCCGTGGCGAGGTGATTCAGGAGAGCGAGCGTTCATTTTGGGATGATCCGCTGGCGCGTTGAATCGCCGGCCATGCGCGTCGATGCGATGACGCTGGGTGAGGGCAATCGTTAATTAGGGAATGACTTGAAAGGAGCGTATCGATGTCCACCTACCAACTCGCGCAGTTGAATATCGCCAGCATGAAGGAGCCGCTGGAGTCGCCGAGCATGGCCGATTTTGTCGCCAACCTGGAGCGGATCAATGTTCTGGCTGAAGCGTCGCCGGGTTATGTCTGGCGTTTGCAGGACGAAGCGGGCGACGCCACGGCGCTTCGCCCGTTTGGCGACGATGTGCTGGTGAATCTGTCCGTATGGCGCGATGTACAGGCGCTCAGTGATTACGTGTACAAATCCGCGCATACCGAGATGCTCAAGCGCCGTCAGGAATGGTTCAGCAAGGTCAGTGCCGCGCATATGGTGTTGTGGTGGGTGCCGGCCGGGCATCGTCCCTGTGTCGAGGAGGCAGCTGAGCGTCTGGCGCTGTTGCGTGAACAGGGCGCCAGTGCACAGGCGTTCAGTTTTCGGCAGGCGTTTCCTGCGCCGGATACGCTCGCGGCCCTGCTTGTCGAGTAGCCGCTGCCAGCGGTTGCTGCGGGTTGGCTTGAACTTCGGGTGCGGCGAACGGATCACCGGAGCGGCAAGCGTGCGGCGCATCCGCTACAATGCGCGCCGAATTTGACTTGCCCGAGAGCCGCCCCATGTCCGCCTGCCAGACCCCGATCATCGTTGCCTTGGACTTCCCGACCCGTGATGCCGCCCTGGCGCTGGCCGATCAGCTCGACCCCAAGTTGTGCCGGGTCAAGGTCGGCAAGGAGCTGTTTACCAGCTGCGCTTCGGACATTGTCGCCACATTGCGCGATAAAGGCTTCGAGGTGTTCCTCGACCTGAAATTCCATGACATCCCCAACACCACCGCGATGGCGGTCAAGGCCGCGGCCGAGATGGGCGTGTGGATGGTCAACGTGCACTGTTCGGGCGGCCTGCGCATGATGGCGGCCTGCCGCGAAACCCTGGACAAATTCAACGGTCCCAAGCCGTTGTTGATCGGGGTGACCGTGCTGACCAGCATGGCGCGTGAAGACCTGGCCGGCATCGGCCTGGACATCGAGCCGCAGGAGCAGGTGCTGCGCCTGGCCGGCCTGGCCGACAAAGCCGGTATGGACGGTCTGGTCTGCTCTGCTCAGGAAGCCCAGGCGCTGAAAGCCGCCTACCCGTCGCTGCAACTGGTGACGCCGGGGATTCGCCCGGCCGGCAGCGCGCAAGATGACCAGCGGCGCATACTCACGCCGCGTCAGGCGCTGGATGCCGGCTCCGATTACCTGGTAATCGGCCGGCCGATCAGCCAAGCCGTCAACCCGGCGCAGGCTTTGGCCGCGGTCGTGGCCGAGCTGGCCTGAGCGCCGCACCTTTAGCCCACATCATTCCCGTTTCGCTTAGTCAGGTTCTAGCCATGCATCCCGCCGCCGAAGATTCGCCCCTGGGGAAATCCAGCGAATACATCGCCACCTACACGCCGTCGCTGCTGTTCCCCATCCCGCGTGCGCCGAAATGGGCTGAATTGGGCCTGACGGCGCAAACCCTGCCGTACCAGGGCGTGGATTTCTGGAACTGCTTCGAATTGTCCTGGTTACTGCCGTCGGGCAAGCCTGTGGTGGCCATCGGCGAGTTCGCCATCCCGGCGGACTCACCGAACATCATCGAGTCGAAGTCGTTCAAGCTGTATCTCAACTCGCTCAACCAGACGGTGTTCGCCGAGACGGACGAATTGCTCGCGGTGTTGCAGCAGGATTTGTCGGCCGCCGCCGGCAAGGCGGTCGGCGTGCGTGTGCGCAGCCTGGCCGAGGTGGCGGGCGAGGGCGTGGCGACACTGCCTGGGACGTGCATCGACGATGCCGATGTGAGCATCAGCAGCTATACCCAGCCGCAGCCGGAACTGCTGCGCTGCGATACGCGGCGGATCGTTGAGGAAAGCCTGCATAGCCACTTGCTGAAATCCAATTGCCCGGTCACCGGCCAGCCCGATTGGGGCAGTGTGGTGGTGCAGTACCGCGGGGCGGCGCTGGCCCCTGCCAGCCTGTTGGCCTATCTGGTGAGTTTTCGCCAACACGCGGATTTTCACGAGCAGTGCGTCGAGCGGATTTTTCTCGATGTGCAGCGCGTGCTCAAGCCGCAGTTTCTGACGGTGTATGCCCGCTATGTGCGCCGCGGCGGTTTGGACATCAACCCGTACCGCAGCAGCGAAGCGATCCAGCCGGACAATCGGCGCCTGGTGCGGCAATAACGAAAAACCCCAGCCGCGGCTGGGGTTTTTGTTGGTGCTGTGGCAGCGGTCTTGACTGCGAGCTGTTCAGATAACCCACTCAGCGCAGCCCGAAGAGCTCGCGGCCAAGGCCCTTTCTTCCAGCCAGCGCACGCAGCTCCGGGAAGCCGCATGAGGCGCTGGACCGCCTCAGCAAGAGCCGTTTTGCTAGCGCGGCGCGGGGGTTCAGATGCCCATGTTGGCCAGGCTCTGCACAATGTTGCGCAAGGTGCCGGCCAGGGTCGGGTGGCTGACCTCGAAACGTTCGACGGCCAGGTTAACGCCATCGATCAAGGTGGCGTCGGGCGCAGCGGCGGCTTGCAGGGCCAGTTGCAGTTCGATTTCCTGGGTGAGGATATACAGCGATGCCCGTTCTTCTTCACTGAGCGGCGGGTCCTGGGCCAATTGATCGCGCAGGTCTTCCAGTTGCTGCTGCAGACGGCTTGCAGGCATAAAGTTCTCCCTTTTCTGATAGGCAAAAGCATTGACCTTGCGCGGCGGCGAAAGGTCCTTGCATGCCTCAAGGGTAATCCAAGCGGCGCTGCTTTGCCTGCTCTGGATCACGCTTGGAATTGGGCCTCGGCACAACGCTGGTCGTTACGACCGGCGAAGCGCTCGTGGGGTGGTGCGCCGAACTGCTCGCGGTCGAACGTCATGGCTTTTCGCCTTTTTGCCGGCGCATCGCAAGATCGGCCAGGCAG
This sequence comes from Pseudomonas sp. UBA2684, assembly GCA_002354655.1. Lineage (GTDB taxonomy): Bacteria > Pseudomonadota > Gammaproteobacteria > Pseudomonadales > Pseudomonadaceae > Aquipseudomonas. Next base: position 71,882 of record DELY01000044.1, on the reverse strand, counting down.
GGCCCGAGTTCGGTCAGTTGATCGATTACCGAATGCACGCCGAGGCCATACAGGCTCAAGGTCGCCTGGCCGCGTAACTGATCGCGTTCACGCGTGCCGAGGGCCTGCCAATCCGCCGGAGCTTGGCCGCACAAGGGGCCGCAGGCCGCCAGGCCAATGGTCCACAGCCCGGCATTCAAGCCTGCTTGCAACAAGCGTGGTTCACCGCTGACCAGTACGCAGCCGTCGAGTTGCGCCACCTGTAAATCGATCAGCGCTTGCCAGCAGGCATCCGGTGCGGGCCAGGGCCGTGCTGGGGTGTGCGTCGGTGTTGGCAACCAGGTGGGCAGTGGCGTGGCCAGGCAGACGCTGGCATCGCGCGGCAACTCGTCGAGCCAGGCGCAGGGGATGTTTTGCCGGCGCAGTTCGTCCAGCACGCTCAGGGCGCCGGGGGTGGCTTCGGCATGCTCGCTGGCGGCTTCGCTGAGCGCCTGATCGAGCGCCTGCCGTTCAGCGGCCTGCGGCTCGCGCTCGAGCAGGTGCAGTAAGGCTGTGTGCGCGGCGACACTTGGCGCGATAGCACGCTGTGGGTACAGGCGTTGCAGGGCTACGGGCAGCGTACGTGCGCCAAAGTCCACCAGGCAGCCAGACAGGCCGAACAGCAAGGCACTAAAGGCAGGGGGCGTGTGCATGACGATCGTCCTTGGAATGCTCCAGGCCACGTTAACGACCGAACATGACGGGGCGATGAACGCCGTGTGACGCCGCTGGGCGGTGCGCAGCAGCTGAGGTCAGCTGCTCAGCAGGGCGCGCAGGTTGTCCGGCAAGGCCACGGAGCGCTCGCTGGCGTGGTCGATCCAGACCAGCTTGCAATAGCCTTCGCCACAGGTGACGGCGGGTTCTTGCAGGGTCGACAGGCGGTGTTCGATAACCAGACTGCTGCGGCCCACGACGCCGGCAAACAATTCGACTTGCACCGTGGCCGGGTGCACCACCGGTTTCAAATAGGTGTGCAGGGTTTGCAGAATCACCGGGCCTTGCGGCACGTTGTTCATGGCGATGCCCTGACGCTCGAACCACGCGACTCGCGCCTCCTCCAGGTACTGCATATAGAGGGCGTTATTGACGTGGCCGTAGCTGTCCATGTCGCCCCAGCGCACGGCGATATGAGCAATATGGAGTAACCGTTTTTCCTGCATCTCGTTCGTCCGCTATGCTGCCTTTTAAGACGCTTCAGGCCTTATACTGCGCGGCCTCACTGGCAGCCGCGGGCCGCCACACTACTTTTCTCAAGGAGAGACTGCAATGCGTGTAATCGGTGCGAACTGGATTGTGCGTCTGGGCCGATTGTTTGCCTGTGTCAGCCTGGCGTTGCTGCCAGTGGTGGCGCAAGCCGCTGAAGAAGATCCTTGGGAGGGCTTCAATCGGGCGATCTTCCGCTTTAACGATACCCTCGATACCTACGCACTCAAGCCTGTCGCGCAAGGCTACCAGGCTGTTACTCCGCAGTTTCTTGAGGATGGCGTACACAATATCTTCGGCAACCTCGGTGATGTCGGCAACTTGGCCAACAACCTGCTGCAGGGCAAGCTGCACGATGCTGGTGTGGACACCAGTCGGGTGATCTTCAACACCACCTTCGGTGTACTCGGTTTCTTCGATGTGGCGCAGCGTATGGGCCTACAAAAAAACGATGAAGACTTCGGTCAAACCATGGGCGCCTGGGGGCTGGGCAGTGGTCCTTATGTGGTGCTGCCGCTGCTTGGGCCGAGCACGGTGCGCGATACCGTCGGCAAGGTGCCGGATTCCTTCCTGCAACCCTATGCCTACATGGAGCATGTGCCGACGCGCAACGTCACCCGCGGTGTGAATGTGGTCGATGCCCGCGCCAACCTGTTGTCGGCGGAAAAGCTGATCAGTGGCGACAAGTACATCTTCATTCGTAATGCTTACTTACAGAATCGCGAATTCAAGGTGCAGGACGGCGAGGTCGAAGACGACTTCTAAGCCCGGCCGGCAACTGAAAAAGGCGGCCTGTGGGCCGCCTTTTTCCGTTTTAAGCTCGGTGCGCTTCAGGTCATCGAGATAATGGCGAGCCCCAAGGCCTGGCGACCGTTGTCCAGGTCGGTGACGCGCACCACCTCGGCTTCTGCGTCCAATCCTTGCAGCGCGTTATGCTCAGAGGCGATGTGCACCTTGACCTTGTCGCCCATGCTCAACGCACACTCGGCTTCAAGCTGCATGCCGGTGCTGGAGAGGTCGAGGCACAGCGCCGCGATATCCCGGCCGGCATGCTGCAGGGTAACGGGCGCTTCCAGGCGCATACGGATGTAATCGCGTTTTTCACTGTAAGCGTGATCGCTCTGGCTCATGGGCGCTATCCTCTTGTTATAGGGGCTTTCCTGCGGCTCTTATAACCTTCGCCGATTTCAGGTGTAAAGTCGCGCAGCGACGATCGGCGTACGCTTGAATCAAGGTGTGGATGGGAGTACCGTCTGCGCCTTAATGCGAATCGAGTAGCTGCGCGCAGGTCGTTGGCCTGGCGCTTACGCCAACCATCCCCGGCGCAGTTTGCCTGGATACCTCATGCAAAAAACCAGTGCCACGTTGCTGATTATCGATGACGACGAAGTGGTGCGCGCGAGCCTCGCGGCCTACTTGGAAGACAGTGGTTTCACTGTCCTGCAGGCCAGTAATGGTCTGCAAGGTCTGCAAGTGTTCGAACGCGAGCAGCCTGATCTGGTGATCTGCGATTTGCGCATGCCGCAGGTCGATGGACTGGAGCTGATTCGGCGGATCAATGCGCTGGAGGTAGACACGCCAATCATCGTGGTGTCTGGTGCTGGCGTGATGAGCGATGCGGTCGAAGCGTTGCGCCTGGGCGCCGCCGATTACCTGATCAAACCCCTGGAAGACCTCGCGGTGCTCGAGCATTCGGTGCGCCGTGCGCTGGATCGTGCGTATCTACGTTTGGAAAATCAGCGGTATCGGGAAAAGCTCGAGGCGGCCAACCGCGAACTGCAAGCCAGCCTGCACCTGCTGCAGGAGGATCAGAATGCCGGTCGCCAGGTGCAAATGAACATGCTGCCGGTCACGCCCTGGCAGATCGATGGTTTGCAATTTGCCCACCAGATCATTCCGTCGTTGTACCTCTCCGGAGACTTTGTCGACTACTTTCGGGTCGATGAGCGGCGCATCGCGTTCTATCTGGCGGATGTCTCCGGGCATGGTGCTTCTTCGGCGTTCATCACCGTGCTGCTCAAGTTTATGACCACGCGTCTGCTCTACGAGTCGCGGCGCAATGGCAGTCTGCCGGAGTTCAAGCCGTCGGAAGTGCTGGGCCATATCAACCGTGGGTTGATCAACTGCAAGCTGGGTAAGCACGTGACCATGCTGGGTGGGGTGATCGATGAGCAGAGCGGTGAGCTGACTTACAGCATCGGTGGCCATCTGCCGTTGCCGGTGCTCTACAGCGAAGGTCAGGCGCGCTATCTGGATGGTCGCGGTTTACCCGTTGGGCTGTTCAATGAAGCCGAATACACCGATCACGTGATGACGTTGCCGCAGTCGTTCAGCCTGACCTTGCTCTCCGACGGCATTCTCGATCTGCTGCCCGGCGATACCTTGCAGGAAAAAGAGCTTGGGCTGCCCCTGTTGGTCAGCTCGGCAGGCGGAACCCTGGATGGTTTGCGCCACGTCTTGGGGCTGGCCAATCTTGCCGATATGCCGGATGATATCGCCTTGCTGGTGTTAAGCAGGAACCTTGCATGAATCCTGGGATGAGCCCCGGTAGAATCCAATTTGCCGAGCAGGACGGGACCTTCGTTCTGAAGTTTGTCGGCGAAGTGCGCCTGACCTTGTGTTCCGCGCTGGATGCCACGATTGAAAAGATTTTCACCGCGCTGAATTTTTCCGCTATCGTCATCGATTTGACGGAAACCCGTAGTATCGACAGCACCACCCTGGGTTTGCTGGCAAAGCTGTCGATCCTCTCGCGGCAGAAGATTGGTTTGCTGCCGACCGTCGTCACCACCCACCCGGACATCACTCGGCTGTTGCAGTCGATGGGTTTCGATCAGGTGTTCAATATCGTCGATCGGCCGATACCTTGCCCGGACTCGCTTGCCGACCTGCCTTCGCAAGATCAGTCGGAAGAGGTGGTGCGCTCCAAAGTACTGGAAGCTCACCGTATTCTCATGGGCTTGAACGAGTCCAATCGCGAAGCCTTTCATGATCTGGTCAGCGCACTCGAACACCACTAATCGCTAAACCTGAGCAGATGCCACGGGGCGCTCGATGACAATCGGCGCCCCGTTTTGCATTCAGGCGTTATTGGCCAGTAGCCGCTCGAGCTTTTCCTGGTCACGGGCGAACTGACGAATGCCTTCGGCCAGCTTTTCGGTGGCCATGGCGTCTTCGTTCATCGCCCAGCGGAACTGGCTTTCGCTGAGCGTGTGCTGCGCCTGGCCCAGCGTTTCGGCGTTGAGCTTGCGCGGCAGGGGAGCCTGATCGTCGGCCAGTTGTTGCAGCAGTTCCGGGCTGATGGTCAGGCGATCGCAGCCGGCCAACTGCTCGATCTGGCCGATGTTGCGGAAACTGGCACCCATGACCACGGTCTGGTGGCCGTTGGCTTTGTAGTAGTTGTAGATGCGCGTTACCGATTGCACGCCCGGATCGTCCGCCCCGACAAAATCACGGCCCTCGGCCTTCTTGTACCAGTCGTAGATGCGCCCCACGAACGGCGAAATCAGAAACGCGCCCGCATCGGCGCAGGCTTGTGCCTGGGCGAAGGAGAACAACAGGGTGAGGTTGGTCTGCACGCCGGCTTTTTCCAGTTGCTCGGCGGCGCGAATGCCTTCCCAGGTCGAGGCGATCTTGATCAGCACGCGCTCACGGCCGATACCAGCCTGGTCGTACAGTTCCACCAGGCGCTCGGCGCGGCGCAACGTGGCCTGAGTGTCGAACGACAGGCGCGCGTCCACTTCGGTGGAGATGCGCCCCGGAATCACCTTGAGAATCTCCAGGCCGACGGCCACGCCGAAGCGATCGCAGGCCAAGTCCAGGTCACCATGGCTGACCCGCACGGCATCTTGCAGTAGCTCGCCGTAGCGCGGCATGGCCGCAGCTTTGAGCAGCAGGGAAGGGTTGGTGGTGGCATCGACCGGCTTCAGGCGGGTGATGGCATCAAGGTCGCCGGTGTCGGCGACTACGGTGGTGAACTGCTTGAGTTGATCCAGCTTGGAGGTCATGACGCAGCCTTGTCGTTGCACATGCCGCGACCTTACCCGAGCCGCTGGTGCGGCTCAACTGGTGGCTGCTTGCCTAGCGGCTTTGCAGCAAGTGCGCGGCCTGATCGAACAGCGCCAACGGCTCTGCCGTCTTGTGAATATCCACCGACAGCAGCTGGCGAAAGCGCCGCGCGCCATTGAAACCCTGGCCGAGGCCGAGCATATGACGGGTGATGTGGTGCATGCTGCCGCCTTCGGCGAGGTGTTGCGCGATATAGCCGCGCATCGACTGCATGGCCTCGAAGCGGCTGAGCATCGGCGCTGTACTGCCGAATAACTGTTGATCGACACCCGCCAGCAGGTAAGGGTTGTGATACGCCTCGCGGCCGAGCATCACGCCATCGAAGATCTGCAGATGCTGCTGGCAGTCTTCCAGGGTTTTGATACCGCCGTTGAGGATGATTTCCAGCGCGGGGAAGTCCTGCTTGAGCTGCGCGGCTACCTCATAGCGCAGCGGCGGCACTTCGCGGTTTTCCTTGGGCGAGAGGCCTTCGAGAATGGCGATGCGCGCATGCACGGTAAAGCTGGTGCAGCCGGCGTCGTGTACGGTGCCGACGAAATCGCACAGCTCGGCATAGCTGTCGCGGCCGTTGATACCGATACGGTGCTTGACCGTCACCGGGATGTCGACCGCATCCTGCATGGCTTTCACGCAATCGGCGACCAGCGCCGGGTGAGCCATCAGGCAGGCACCGATCATATTGTTCTGCACCCGATCACTGGGACAGCCGACATTCAGATTGACCTCGTTGTAGCCCGCCGCTTCGGCCAGCTTGGCGCAGGCCGCCAGATCCGCCGGCACGCTGCCGCCCAGTTGCAGGGCCAGCGGGTATTCCACCGCGCTATGGCGCAGAAAACGCGCACTGTCGCCGTGCAATATCGCCCCGGTGGTGACCATCTCGGTGTAAAGCAGGGCGTGGCGCGACAGTTGGCGCAGGAAATAGCGGCAGTGGCGATCAGTCCAATCCATCATCGGCGCGACGCTGAATTTCCGCGACACCTGCTGGGCTAATGAATCTTTAAATTCTTGATTCATATAAATTTTCATCATCAAGTGTGTTGGTTGAAAAATGTTCAGTGCTGCGTTTTTCAAGCGTAGTGTGCACGAAGCGGCTTCCGTTATTGAGCTTTCCCGTGGTTTTTGGCGCGCTCAGATTCGCCGAAATGGTCAGCCGTTCTCGACAAAGAAGTGCGCAAAGGCACTCGCAATAAAGAACAAGGAGGTTCAGCTTGAGCAGATCAAGGCTACTGGTGGTATTAAACCTGAAAAGGGCCTGACGTTCGCTGACTGCAGATCGTTTCGGCTTATTGGGACGTCACATGCGTGCTGCCAAGCGACTCACCAGCGGGATCACGAGCAGCGCAAGCCCTGCAACGGCCGCCGCCACATAGCCGACGCTGGCGATGCCCGCTGTCTGGATCGTCAAACCACCGACAATCGCCCCGATACCGATCCCTGCATTGGCCGCAGAAACGTTGGTCGTTCCCGCAAGCGCCTGGGAATGGCTCACCGAGTTCATGACCCGTACCTGGCAGATCGGATAGAGCGCTGTGTTGGCGATGCCCCAGAGCGCAAGAGCGATGCAGACGAGCAGACCGGCGCCAGCCAGGGGCGTGACGGCAGCCATTCCCGCCGCCAGCAGCACCACGAACAAGGCCGTGGCTTTGAGTGGCGAGCGATCAACTGCTTTGCCGCCAATCCAGTTGCCAATCAGGCCTATGCCGCCGAAGCCCATCATCCACCAACCCACTTGCGCCGGGGCCACGCCAGCCACGCGCTCCAGCATGTCTGCCAGGTAGGTGTAGGCAACGAACATGGCGCTGAAGATGATGATCGACAGTGCGACGTTAGCCAGGAACAGCGGCTCTTTGAAGATGCGCGCTTGCTTGAGGAAATCGACGCGTGCGGTACGCGCGACTGTCGGCATGTATAGCGACATGGCAATGGCCATCAACAGTGATAGGCCCGCCAGCAGCCAGAAAGCCCCTCGCCAGCCGATACCATTGGCTGCCAGCGTGCCAAGGGGAATGCCCAGCAGCAGTGCGGCGGAGATCCCCAGATAGACCCTGGCAATCGCCTGTCCCGCCTTCTCCGGGCCGGCCAGTTGGGCTGCCGTTTCACTTGCGGTGCCCCAGAAGACCGGCAGCATCAGCGCCGGGATAAAGCGCGCGATGGCCAGTACCCAGATGTTCGACGAGATTGCCGCCAAGCCGTTGGCCAGCGCGAAGACCAGCAGGATCGAGACGAACAGCTTCTTCCTGTCGAGGTGGGCGAGGGCGGCGGTAAGCGGTGGGCCAAAGAGCATGACGGTGAAGGCGAACAGCGTGACCAACTGACCGGCCGCGGCAATCGAAATGCCAAGGTCACGGGCCAAGGCCGGCAGCAGGCCGATAATCAGGAACTCCGTGGTCACGATCAGAAAGGCCGAGATAGCCAGGATGGTGATGCTCAGCGTGGAGCCAGCAGCAGTGGAAATCAGTGGTCGGGGCGATTCGATAGCACTCATGACGCGGCTCTTCAGTCAGAAAGGCGCCATGGTATTGATTCTGTTATTTCCTATTGCTGGAAATTTTTCTGATTATTACTGAATTGGATTCACTTATCTGGCTGCCCAGGCAAGGTGTGGCCTGCGGGGGACAGGCAGGCTGCGAGTGCTTCCAGCAAGGCGCTGACCTTGGGCAGCGCCTCGCGTTTCTTCAGCCAGACCAGGTTCATCGGCAGGCCGTCGGTGGCCAGCTGCGGTAGCACCTCGACCAGCGTTCCGCGATCCAGATGCCGTTGCACCAGCCAGGTGGGCAGTTGCGCAATGCCATAACCCGCCAGGACGGCCAGCACTTCGCCCTCGCCATCGCCGACTGCGATTCGCGCCGGCATGAGTCGTCGTTTCTTGTCGCCGGGCTGAGGACCTTCCCGATACCAGGGGCTGACCTGGCCGTCGCTATGGCCGTAGAGCACGCAGTCGTGCTGCTCAAGCTGCGCTTCGCTTGCCGGCGTGCCACGTCGGGACAGGTACTCGGGCGCGGCACAGTAGATCAGGCGCTCGGCGCCCAGGTAGCGATGGCCTAACGCAGCCGGCCAAATATCCGAGCCGCCGATCCGCACCAGGATGTCGATGCCCTGATCTGCCGGGTCGACAAAGCTATCGGTAAAGGAGATATGCGGCATCAGCAGTGGATGCTGCTTGACCAGTTGCAGAATCACCGGCAGCACGTGCATGCGCCCGTAGGAGGCCGGAAGGTCGATGCGAATCCGCCCGCGAGGCTCAAAGAACTCGGCATGCAGTGCCAGCTCCGACTCTTCCAGATCGCAGAGCACCCGCGTGCAGGTTCTGTAGAAGGCTGCGCCTGCATCTGTCAGCGCAAGCCTGCGCGTGGTGCGTTCGAAGAGTCGTAGGCCAAGCCGGGTTTCCAGCCGCGCGATGCTTTTGCTCACCGCAGAGCTGGTGAGGCTCAGACGCTCGGCCGCCGCAGCAAAGCTGCCGAGTTCGGCGACGCAAACGAACACATCGATGCCTTTCAAACGTTCAGAAGAGAACACGGTACGGCCTTGGGTAGCGGTGGGGGCAGGGCAAGCCTGGCATGCAGCCAATGGTCGTTGATCAGCGCTGCCAGGTACAGCCTCTGCGGGTGCTCGTAGCCCAGGGATTTCTACCGGGGCGTCCGCTCTATGTCAGCGCCTACTTGGCGCGGATGGCCGGCGGATCAGCGACTCGACTGTCGATCGACAGCGGACGTAAAGATCAGCCGTTTCGCGAAGGCTTTCACCGGTGGCTTGGATGGCCATTGCGAGATGTGCTGCTGAGACAGCTCAAGGTTGCCCTGTGCTTCAGGGGTGATGGCGCTGTGGCCCGGCTGTTCGCCGGGCCGGGTTGCACTCAGGACAGTTGGATCCAGGTGGTCTTCAGCTCGCAGTACTGGTCGTGGGCATAGATCGACTTGTCGCGGCCGCCGAAGCCGGACTGCTTGTAGCCGCCGAACGGGGTGCAGATGTCGCCCTCGGAGAAGCAGTTGACCGACACGGTGCCGGCGCGAATGGCCGCGGCCATGCGGTGGGCGCAATTGATGTTGGCGGTCCACAGCGAGGCGGCCAGGCCGTAGCAGGTGTCGTTGGCGATGGCGATGGCTTGTTCCTCGGTGTCGAAGGCGATCACCGCCAGCACCGGGCCGAAGATCTCTTCCTGGGCCACCGAGGCGGCGTTGGAGCTGGCCTCGAAGATGGTCGGCGCGACGAAATAGCCGCCGCTTTCAGCATGCAGGCGCACGCCGCCGGTGACCAGCTTGCAGCCTTCGGCCTTGGCCTGTTCGATATGGCTCAGGACTTTTTCCATATGCGCCTGTTCGATCAGCGCGCCGAGGCGCACGTTTGGGTCCAGCGGGTCGCCGGTGGCCCAGCCTTCCAACTGGCTGAGCATTTCCTTGAGCAGGGCGTCCTTGATCGAGCGATGGACAATCAGCCGCGAGCCGGCTGAGCAGTTCTCCCCCATGTTCCAGAAGGCTGCGCTGAGCACATTGCCGGCCACCGCCGCCAGGTCGCCGGCATCGCCCATGACCACCTGCGGGTTCTTGCCGCCGCACTCGAGTACCACGCGCTTGAGGTTGCTCTTGGCCGAGTATTCGAGGAACAGCCGGCCGACTTCGGTGGAGCCGGTGAAGGCCGCCATGTCGATATCCGGGTGCAGACCGATGGCCTTGCCGGCGGTGTGGCCCAGGCCCGGCACCACGTTGAGCACGCCGGCCGGGATGCCGGCCTCGAAGGCCAGTTCGGCCAGGCGCAGGGTGGCCAGCGAAGTCAGCTCGGCGGGCTTGAGGATCACGCTGTTGCCGGTGATCAGCGCCGGGCCGAGCTTCCAGCCGGCCATCATGCAGGGGAAGTTCCACGGCAGCACGGCGCCGACCACGCCGATGGGCTCGCGGCGGATCATGCCGATGTTGCCCGGGCTGGACGGCGATAGGGCGTCGTACAGCTTGTCGCCGGCCTCGGCGTGCCAGCGGATGGTGTTGGCGGTGTCGGGGATGTCGATGGCGTAGCATTCGCCGACCGGCTTGCCGGCCTCCAGCGATTCGAGCACCGCCAGTTCCAGACGGTGGGCGTCGATCAGGGCGGCGAACTCGAGCATGATCGCTTTGCGCTCGGCCGGTGCCAGGCGCGACCAGACCCCAGCGTCGAAGGCGGCGCGGGCGGCCTGCACGGCGACGTCGATGTCCTCGGCGTCGCAGGCGGCTACCTCGGTCAGCACCTGGCCGGTGGCCGGGTTGAGGGTGCTGAAGGTGGCGCCCGAGCGGGCGGCGACGAAGCGGCCATTGATAAAGGCCTGATTGCGGTATTCCAGGCGCTTGCGTTGCTGGTCGATGGCGCTGCGGGTGAGGGCGTCAGTCATGGGGGTTCTCCTGAAGGTTGAGGCAATCTCAGAGCTCTACGCCGGCGGTCCACTCTTTCCAGGCGAGGGAGGAGCGCACACCGATGCCCAGAAAGGGCTCCGGCGGATTGCGGCAGGGTTTTGGTTGTTCGAGCATGATGCTCAGCAGGTCGCTGTCCATGCCTAAGGCGTATTCGGCAATCAACTTGCCGGAGATGGTGCCGCGGGTCAGGCCCAGGCCGTTGCAGCACACGGCGCTGAATACGCCGGGGGCGATCTCGCCGAACTGCGAGCCGCCATTGCGCGAGAGGCACAGGGCGCCGCCCCAGGTGTATTCGAATTCGACCTGCGGCAGCATCGGGAAGCGCCGCTCGAAGGATTTGCGGTGGGTCTTGAGCACCCGTTGCAGGGTGCTGGCCGAGGCGTGCACGTCCGGGTTGTAGGTGAAGGAGTTGCGCACGCAAATGCGCCCGTTGGCCAGGCGGCGCACGGTGGAGCCTAGCGGGTCGGCCGGGATCAGCCCCCAGCTTTCCTCACCGCCCAGGCGCGCCAGTTCCTCGGTGGTCAGCGGGCGGGTCATGCTGGCGTAGGTGTAGATCGGCAGTAGGCGCCCCTTGAGGCCGAGCTGGCCGAAATTGGAGGCGTAGGCGTTGTTCGCCAGGATCATGCGCGGCGCCTGCACACGGCCGTGGGCGGTGGTCAGGGTATGCGGTTTGCCCACTTCGATATTCAGCACCGGGCTGTCTTCGAACAGCTGCACGTTCTCCGGCAGGGTACGACCCAGGCCGCGGGTCAGCGCTGCCGGCTGCACCAGTACGCAACCGGGCGCGTGCAGGCCGGCCTGGTAGAAGTCGCTGCCGGTGACCGTTTTCATCTCCTGGGCGCTGAGCAGACGATAGGGCTCGCCGAGCGAGGACAGGCCCTTGGCGAACGACTCCAGCGCGTGAACCCCACGGGCATTGGCGGCGCCATGCAGCTTGCCCTGCTCGCGCCAGTCGCACTCGATGGCATGGCGCTGAACGATCTCACGGGTGTAGTCGATCGCGTCGCGGCTGAGGCGGATGATCTTGTGATCAGCCTCGTGGTTACTGGTGTAGCTGTGCGAGGTCAGGTCATGGGGCAGGTCGACCATGAAACCGGAGTTGCGCCCGGCGGCACCGAAACCGACGCGCTTGGCATCGATCAGCACGACCGCGGCGTCCGGCTGCAGCTCGGCCAGGCGGCGGGCAGCGGCCAGACCGGCGAGGCCGGCGCCAAGCACCACCCAGTCGGCCTGCACGCTGCCGCGCAGCGGCGTGCTCGGTGGCGCGGGCGGCAGGGTTTCGTACCAACCGCAGCGACCGTCGTCCTGGGGCAGGAAGTTGCATTGCAGTTGCATGGAAGCTGCCTCCGGGCCTGTTAGCCGCGATGGGCGATCAGTTGCTCATAGGTCTGCTTGAAGGTCGCCAGTTCGGCCGCGCTCAGCGGCAGCAGCGGGCGACGGGTCGGGCCTACCGGCATGCCGGCCAGCTCACAACCGGCCTTGATGTACTGGCAGAACTTGCCGCCCTGTTCCAGCAGGTTGAGCATCGGCAGCAGGCGCTGCGCCAGCTGGCGGCCCTTGAGCATGTCCTGCTCGACCACACAGGCCTGGTATAGGGCGACGTGCTCGGGGGCGAGGAAGTTGGCGGCACCACAGACCCAGCTACGCGCGCCCCAGGTGAAGAACTCCAGCACCTGGTCGTCCATGCCGCAGCTGGTCTGCAACTGGTTGGCGTATTCCTGGGTCAGGGTGTGCATGCGTTCGATCGAGCCGGTGCTTTCTTTGATCGCCTGGAAATTCGGCCGGCCCTTGAGTGCGTCGATGAATTCGAAGCTCATCGGCGTGCCGGTACGCGCGGGGAAGTTGTAGAGCATGATCGGCAGGTTCAGGGCGTCGTCCACGCACAGGGCATGGGCGAGCAGTTCGTCCTGGGTCGGCTGGCAGTAGTAGGGGGCTGCCAGCAGGATGCAGTCGAAGCCGACGGCCTTGGCGTATTGACCCAGGTCCAGGCTTTCCTCGGTGCTGGTGGCGTTGATCCCGGCCATCAGGGTGATGCGGCCCTTGGCCTGTTCGGTAATCGCGTCGAACAGGTGCTTACGCTCGGCGTTGCTCAGGGCGTAATACTCGCCGGTGGTGCCGCCAATGATCAGGCCATTGACGCCTTGGCCGATCAGCGTGTCGACGACCGTGCTCAGCGCCTCGAAGTCAATCGCGCCAGCGGCGTTGAAGGGCGTTACCACGGGAGTCCAAATGCCATCGAAGTTCATGCGATCACCTGATTGTAAGAGGTTGAATGTGTGGTCGATTTCGATAAAAGGTTACGGGTGATTTTTGCCGGGCAACAAGAAACATTTAGGGCCGTTAATTAATAATCAATGGTTATGGATTGGCGCCGCCAAAAGTGTGCAGGCATAAAAAAACCTGCCGCTGGCAGGTTTATTGGTGAGTAATGTTGCAGATGCGCGCAGCGTAATTAGCGGGCGTTCAAGAATGCATAACTAAAGATGCTGGAAAACAATAACGCTGGGTAATCAAAACTGTTGCATCAGCCAATCGCGCAGCCGGCAGCAGGCTTCGTCTTCTTCCTTGTCCTCACTGAATGTCAGGTAGTGCAGGCTCTCGCGGTGCACCACATTCTCGGTGACTGGCCGCACCAGCAGCCCTTGCTCGACCAGATGGCTGACCAAATGCTGCCAGCCCAGCGCCACGCCCTGATGACTGAGGACCATCTGGATCAGCATGTTGTAGTCGTTGGCGTTGAAGAAGTGCGGGCTGTCATGGGCGCGGGCTTCGATATCGATATTGTGGAAGGCCAGCCAGACGCCCCAGTCGACGTGCTCGGCGACCTGGGAGCGGCCATAGGGGCTGAGGTTGAGCAGCACGCTGTCGCGCAGGCCTTCGAGGCTGCTCAGCTCCGGGTGCTGTTGCAGGTAGCGCGGCGTACAGACCGGGTAGATGACGTCATGGAACAGCGGCGTACTGCGGTAGCCCTCGCGCACCTTGGCCATCTTGGTGATGAAGATGTCGGGGCGCACGCCCGGTTCCATCGACAGGAAGTTCTGCGTGGTGATCAGGTTGAGGTCGATATCCGGATTGGCACTGAAGAAGCTTGGTAGGCGGTGCGCCAGCCACAGTGCGGAAAACGCAGGCGAGCAGCACAGCGTCAGGACTCGCTTGCCGGCGTTATGGCTGCGGATGCGTTCGGCGGCTTGGGCGATGTTGACGAAGGACAACTGCACCGCATCGTAGAAAATCGAGCCGGCTGCGGTCAGTTCCACAGCGCGCCCGGCACGGGTGAACAACTCGGCGCCGAGATAGCTTTCCAGCTCGCGAATCTGCCGGCTGATGGCCGCCTGGGTCACGCACAAGGCTTCAGCGGCGCGGGTGAAGTTCTGGTATTTGGCCGCCGCCACGAAGGATTTGACCGCGCGCAACGACGGCATTTTGATCAGCGACTGATCGGGTTCGGTATGTATAACCATAACAACAGGTATTCAATATCCTGAATAAAAAGTCGGTTCTGTCGACTATAGCCGCGCACTAGACTTTTGTTCGCTGGTGATAGCACTTCGAGGTGCTGATGTTTGGCTCGGAGAGTAGCCGAAAGCATCACCGAGCAATAGCCCCGCGCCTGCGGCGAACCGTACGGGGTTCGCCAATAGCGCCGCAGTTTGAACAATACCTGCGTAATTAACAGAATTAAGTATTGGAGTGCATATGCCCGTGGACAACAAAGCAGCGGTGGCCGGCCTTATCCAGCAACGCAAGCCGCGGCATGCGCTGCCCAGTGCGCTCTATGGCGATGCCGAGGTGTATCGCCAGGATCTCCAGCAGATTTGGCACAAAGAGTGGATTTTCGCCGGGCACACCTTCGAGCTGGAAAAGCCGGGCCAGTACCTGACCCTGCAGATCGGCGACTACCCGGTAGTCATCGTGCGCGGCGCCGACGGTCAGGTTCGCGCTCTGCACAACGCCTGCCGTCATCGCGGCTCCAAGGTCTGCGGCGAGGCCAGCGGCAAGGTCGCCAAGCTGGTCTGCCCCTACCATAAGTGGACTTTCGAACTGGACGGCAAGTTGCTATTCGCCGGCAACATGAGCGCGGACTTCAACAAGGCCGAGCACGGCCTCAAGCCGGCTCACTGCCAGGTGGTCAACAGCTATATCTATGTCTGCGTGGCGGAGCAGGCTCCGGACTTCGAGGCGTTCCGCGCCGCCGTATCGCCCTTCATTGCCCCGCACAACCTCGACGACTGCAAGGTGGCCTTTGAGTCCAACCTGCTGGAGAAGGGCAACTGGAAGCTGGTGTTCGAGAACAATCGCGAGTGTTACCACTGCGACGGCACCCACCCGGAGCTGCTCAATTCCTACGTCGAGAACCTCTCGGTGGCCGGCGTCGGTGGCGCCGAAGACCCCGAGCTGGTGGCCCACTGGGATCGCTGCGAGGCCGCCGGCTTGCCCAGTCGCCTGGTGATGGACGAGGCTGGGCAGTTCCGCATGACCCGCATCCCGTTGTCGGCCGGTGCCGTCAGCTACACCATGAACGGCAAGCCAGCAGTGGCGCGGCGCCTGGACAAGAGTGGCGAGGAGAACATCGGCGCGTTGCTCTACTTCAACTACCCCTCGACCTGGAACCACTTCCTTGGCGACCACGCCCTGAGTTTCCGCGTGCTGCCGCAGGGGCCGAATGAAACCCTGGTGACCACCAAGTGGCTGGTGCCCAAGGATGCCCAGGAAGGCCTCGACTATGACCTGGAAACCCTGACCCGGGTATGGCTGGCCACCAACGACCAGGACCGTCGTCTGGTCGAGGGCACTCAGGCCGGGGTCAACTCGCCGGCCTATCAGCCGGGACCCTATTCGGACATCGCCGAGAACGGTGTCTGCCAGTTCGATGATTGGTACTGCGCAACCATGGCGCGCAAGCTCGCCGACTAGCTGAGTTTTTTCGATAGCCCAAGAAGTGCCCACATGACCGCTGCTGGTCATGTGGGTTTTTTGCGTCCTGACAGCGGGTGTTTGAATCATGCACAGTGCAGCCTCCCTTGTACCGAATAGCGGCTATACCAGAGGTCTCTTGCTTGTATCGCTATCGGCTGTTGCCTATGGCCTGCAACCGTTGTTCGCCCAGTATGCCTATGCCGGCGGCGCCGACCCGGTGGGGTTGCTGCTGGTGCGTTTTCTGATCGCCGCGTCAATCCTGCTGCTGTTCCTGCGCCTGCGCGGGATCGCTTTGCCCAGTTGGAAATTGACCAGGCAGAACCTGCTCCTGGGGGTTGGCTATGGCCTGGCTTCGCTGGGCTACTACAGCGCCAGTCACTCGATCTCGGTGAGCCTGGCGGTGATCCTGATGTTTTCCTTCCCTGCTTTCGTCACAGTCTTGTCGATCGTCTATTTGGGCGAGCGCACCAGTGCCTTGAAGTTGCTCAGTCTGGTGCTGGCACTGGCGGGCGTGCTATTGGCCACCGGCTTGAGCTTTCGTGGCGAGATCGGCGGCGTGCTCTGGGCGCTGTTTGCCGCCTTAAGCTACGGCGCTTCGATCATCTATGGCACCCATCGCATCCGTCATGTGCAGCCGCTGGCCTCCGCGGCCATCGTCTTGCTGGGCTGTGCCCTGACCTTTGCCGTGGCCGCGCTCTATTGGGGCGCGCAATTGCCCTCCGGTGGCCCGGCCTGGTGCTCGACACTGGGCTTGGCGTTGTTCGCCACCATCCTGCCGGTTGCGGCATTTCTGGCCGGCTCGCCGCATATAGGGGCGTCCTCGGCGGCGACCCTGTCGACTCTGGAACCGGCGGTGGCAGTGACCATCGCCGTGCTACTGATCGGCGAGCCGATTAGTGGCGGCATGTTGGGCGGTGGTTTGCTAGTGGTGGCCGCTGCGATCATTCTGGCGCAGCAGAGCCGCGGGCAGCCGGCGGTAACAGTGGCAGCGGTGGAACCGATGCTAGTTAAGCTGGAAGCGAGCGATGAGGCCTAGTGGCCCTGTCGTCAGGTTGGGGAGGGAGGCGTGTCAGGTGGCTCAGAGGATCACTATCCGACCCAGGCCTCATGGGTCGTACAGCGCCATACGCAATAAGGCTTTGAGCATTTGGTTTGGCAGCGGAGAGAGGGCGCTTGTGGATCGGTCTGGGCCGATAGCGCTCCCTCGGCTGTCATGCTCAGCACGGTATTTCTGCTGCTGGCCCTGCTGCGCTTCGTCTTGTAAAGGCGGGGCTTTTACTGGGGCGGAGTAAGTCTGCCCCGCGGCGGCAGCTCTTCGCTGTCAATGAATTGCTCTCTCAGCACTTGTGTCTGCTCTACTAGCCAAGCGCGGAGTATCTGCATTTCTATCGAGCCGGCCAGATCGCGGCGATAGACGAAGTAGTGCTTGCGGTCGTCGGCAAGAAAGGTCTCGTTGGTCGGCCTTACCAGCGTGCCCGCGTCCAGTTGCGGCTGTACCAGGTGACGCCAGGCCAGACCTACGCCTACTTCTTCCTGAACGGCATCCAGCAACATCGAAAAATGGCTGAAATCCATGGTTGCCTTGCGCATGGAGGCATCGACGCCTAACTGCTTCAGCCAGAACGACCAATCCACGGGTACCCATAGCCTGGCTTTCCAGTGGCTCGCGCTGAGATTCAGTAGCGTGACGCTCATCAGTCCTTCCAGGGAGCTGATTTGGGGGTGCTGTTCGAGAAAACCGGGTGTGCAGACCGGAAATATTTCTTCGCTAAAGAGGTACTCGGCCAGGTAGTGCGGATGTTCTTCAAGCCCTAGCGTCACGGCGGCACTGAAACGCTCCTGATAGTCCGGGTTTCCCTCGGCGCTGAGCAGATGTAACTGGATTTCAGGGTGCTGCGCCCGCAGTTGCTTCAGTCTCGGCATCAGCCACAGCTGGGCGAAGGCGGTTGTGGTGATCAGGGCCAGATAATCCAGGCTATTGCGCCGCCGCAACTCGCGGGACGCCGTGGCGATTTGCTGTAAGGCGGAGGAGGCCGCGAGATAAATCGCATGGCCGTCGCTGGTGAGTTGGACTTTGCGGTTGCCGCGCATAAACATCTTCAAGCCGTAAAAGTCTTCCAGTGTCTGAATCTGGCGACTGACCGCCGCCTGGGTCACGCAGAGTTCCTCTGCCGCCATCTTGAAACTGCCATGGCGAGCGGCCGCTTCGAAGGTGCGTAGCGCATTCAATGGGGGGAGTAGGTGCCTGGGGTTGTGCATGGGGCATACCGGCTGAGTCTGGCAGTTGGAACAGTTAACCAAAGCGCAACTGGGAATGACAGGTTGCGGCTAGCTAAGTCGATGAAGTCAGTGCCAGAAACTTAACTAAAAGTTAAGTGAATGCCGCACAAAACTCGTTTGTCAGCGGTTTGCGGACTATTGATCATCGACCTCGGATCACCCACCCCGAGGAAGCAAAATCATGAGGTTCAAGAACAAAGTTGTCGTGATTACCGGAGGCGCCGGTGGCGTCGGTCAGGCTCTGGTGCGGCTATTTGCCGCCGAGGGTGCACGCCTGATGATTTCGGACGTCAATGCCGATGGCTGTCAGGCAATAGTCGACCAGGCCCGCGAACTCGGCGCCGAGGCCGACTGCCTGGCGGGCAACTTGCGAGAGAAGGAATATTGTGAAGCGGTTATTGCCCGGACGGTCGAACGCTTTGGCGGCGTCGACATCCTGCTCAATAACGCCGGTACCATTCCCCGCGGAACCATTGAGGAAACCACTGACGAGATGTGGTTTACGGCGATGGACGTCAACCTGAACGCGGTGTTTTTCCTCTGCCGCGCCGCTATTCCTCATATGAAACGGCGCGGCGGAGCTGCCATCGTCAACACCTCCTCGGTCTGGGGTACCTATCCGGGGCCTGGCCATGTCGCCTATTGCACGAGCAAGGGAGCGGTGGCGGCGCTGTCCAAGAACCTGGGTCGGGACTGCGCGCCATTGGGCATCCGCGTCAATGCCGTCTGCCCGCACGAAATCAACACACCGATGATCCGCAGCGGCTTCGAGCGCCGCGGCCTGGACCCCGACAAGGCGATCGAGGAGCTGAACAAGACCGTACCGCTGGGCCGCATCGCCGAGCCGGAGGATATCGCCGATGTGATCGCCTTCCTGGCTTCCGACCAGGCTCGCTATATCGCCGGCGAGACGGTGGAAGTCACCGGCGCCAAACCGGTTTCGGGTTGAGGAATGCACATGATGCTGAACAACAAGGTGGCCGTCGTGACCGGCGGCGGGCGTGGAATTGGTCGCGGAATTACCGAAAAACTCCTGCAAGCCGGTGCCCGCGTGCTGGTCGCGCAGCGTCAACCGCTGGATGAAGATCTGGGCGCCAATCCGCAGGTGGCCTGGGTGGAAGCCGACTTAGCCGAGCGCGATGCGCCCTATGCCATCGCGCAGGCGGCCAAGGTGCGGTTCGGCGGCGCCGACATTCTGGTCAACAATGCCGGCTTCATGTTCGAGCGCTCGCTGGACGAAATGAGCGAGGACGACTGGGATCGGATGATGGTTGTAAACCTGCGCGCCCCGGTCTTCCTGGTCAAGGCCCTGCTGCCGCAGTTGCGTGTGAGGGGCGGCAGTATCGTCAACATAGGCTCGATCGAAGGCATCGGCGCTAACCCCTGGCATACGGCCTACTGTGGCTCCAAGGCTGGCGTGCACGGGTTCACCCGGGCGATGGCTGTCGATCTGGGGCGCGACGGCATTCGGTGTAATGCCATCGCCCCCGGGTGGATCAACTCGGACTTGAGCCACGCCTATATCGATGCACAGCCCGATCCTGTGCAGGCCCGTTCCGGCCTGCTCAAGTTGCATCCCGTCGGGCGTACCGGTGAGCCGCAAGACATAGGCAACGTCGTCGTCTTTCTGGCCAGTGATGAGGCGGCCTTTATCACCGGTCAGGTGATAGTCGTCGATGGCGGCCGAATGGCCAAACTGCCGCTGCCGTTCTGAGCCAGATGTGGTGGAAAAGTCGAGCGCCGTGCACCGCCTGCGGCGAATGACTGCTTGCGGATCGCGACTTTCTCCAGGCCGAAGCTGCTCGGGCGGCTAGCCGTTCGAGGGGCGGCCTGGGGTGCTGGTCGTTCGTAGCGCCGCGACAACCCGCAGCGCTGTGTGCCGAGCCGCAGAAACCTAGTGTGCGGCCTTGCAAAACGCCGGGAGCAGGCTGCCGATCGC
Source organism: Pseudomonas sp. UBA2684 (assembly GCA_002354655.1). Classification (GTDB taxonomy): domain Bacteria; phylum Pseudomonadota; class Gammaproteobacteria; order Pseudomonadales; family Pseudomonadaceae; genus Aquipseudomonas. The sequence continues at coordinate 52,079 of DELY01000044.1, read as the reverse complement.
TGAAGAGCGAGGCCCAGAAAAATAAACCTGTTGGGCTTCGCGTGGCTCAGTCGGCACGGTTCTACCTACGCGCCCCGATGCAACCTGAAAAGCTTCATTTTTTCGTAGAGCCGTCTTGTGCGGGCTTTCTGCTTCAGGTGGCGGACTCGGGTCGGCCTGCTTCAGCTCAGCACCTGCCCGTGCGCCTAAACCAATAACATCAAGTTATGGTTTGGGCCGAACAAATGTCGTTGGACGCTATAACCGCCAATCTCTACTTTTATTCCATAAGGAAGCGGCACTTACAGCGTGTGTGCCGAGTAGGGTTTAGGCGGTACAGCGTCTAATTGAGTACCTGCCGTTCATTAAATAGTCCAGTTTTCAAAAGGCCTGGTCACCCCCCGTGATTGACCACTGCCGATTGATCACAGATATAAGAAGAGGACGTTATGACCCAAGCTGACGAGATACTCTCGGTCAAGCATGTATTCAAGGTATTCGGCGCACAGCCGGAAGTTGCCATGGATATGCTACGAAAAGGCGAGTGCAAGGACGAAATTTTCCGCAAGACCGGCCAGGTGGTCGGCGTCTTCGACGCCAGTTTTTCGGTCAAGCGCGGCGAGATCTTCGTCATCATGGGCCTGTCCGGCTCGGGCAAGTCGACCATGGTGCGCTTGTTCAACCGGCTGATCGAGCCTACCTCCGGCAGCATCCACCTCAATGGCCGGGAAATTACCGGGCTGTCCGACAAGGAGCTGCTTGAGGTGCGGCGCAAGGAAATGGGCATGGTGTTCCAGTCCTTCGCCCTGATGCCGCACATGAGCGTGCTGGAGAACGCCGCCTTCGGTCTGGAGATTTCCGGGATTGGCGAGCAAGAGCGCAAGGCCCGAGCAATCGAGGCGCTGCGCCAGGTGGGTCTGGCCGGGCACGAGAACAGTTACCCACACCAGTTGTCCGGCGGCATGCAGCAACGCGTAGGCCTGGCCCGCGCGCTAACCAACGACCCGACCATCCTGCTGATGGACGAGGCCTTCTCCGCGCTGGACCCCCTGATCCGCAGCGAAATGCAGGGCGAGCTGATTCGCCTGCAAGCCGAGCAACAGCGCACCATCATTTTCATCTCCCATGACATCGAAGAGGCCATCCGTATCGGCCATCGCATTGCGATCATGGAAGGCGGGCGGGTCGTGCAGATTGGCACCCCGCAGGAGCTGCTGTGCAATCCGGCCAACGAATATGTCGAGAACTTCTTCCACGGCTTCGACAGCTCGCGGGTGCTCAATGCCGGCGATGTGGCCGAGCTGGATAGCACCGCCATCTGCCGGGTCAATGGCCAAGCACCGGGTTTCCAGGCGGGCGTGCCTTTTGGTTACCTGATCGGCGAGGGCGATCGGCTGCTCGGTGTCGTCGAGCCTGGTGCGCTTAGCGGCAATGCAGCCGGGTTGCAGCGGCTGGAGCAGTTACGCCTGGATCACCATAAACCGATCTATGTCGATACGCCGCTGCACGACGTGCTCGACCTGGTGGCCTCGGTGCCTTATCCGGTGCCGGTGCTGGATCACGGCGGGGCCTTCAAGGGCACCATTTCCAAGAACCTGCTGCTGCAGACCTTGAGTCGCCACTGAGTCCTAGCAGCATTCCCTCCAGCAGAAGCGCAGAGCAGGTATCCACATGTCAGAGTTCAGTTTCCTCGACCCCTTCCAGACCTTGACCATTCCCCTCGGGGATTGGGTGGAAAGCACCCTGAATTATCTGGTGCACAACTTCCGTGAGTTCTTCCGTGCGATTCGCTGGCCGATCGACCAGGTGCTCAACGGCTTCGAGTTCATTTTGCAGAGCATTCCGCCATCGATCGGCATTCTCTTGTCCTCATTGCTCGGTTGGCAGGTAGCCGGTGCGCGCATGGGCTGGTTGTGCGCCATTACTTTGACCCTGTTGGGCCTGATCGGCGTCTGGTCGGAAGCCATGACCACCTTGTCGCTGGTGCTGACCTCGGTGTTCTTCTGCGCGTTGATCGGCGTGCCCCTGGGCATTCTCTCGGCCCGTAGCGACAGCCTAGAGAAAATCCTGCGGCCGATTCTGGATGCCATGCAGACCCTACCGGCGTTCGTTTACTTGGTGCCGGTGGTGATGCTGTTCGGCATCGGCAACGTTCCCGGCGTGCTGGTCACTATCGTCTTTGCCGCGCCGCCGCTGGTGCGCCTGACTAACCTGGGCATCCGCCAGGTGCCGGAAGACAAGATCGAAGCAGCCCGGGCGTTCGGCTGCACGCCGTGGCAGATGCTCCGGCGCGTGCAGTTGCCGCTGGCCGCGCCAACCATCATGGCGGGCGTCAACCAGACCCTGATGCTTTCGCTGTCGATGGTGGTGATCGCCTCGATGATCTCGGTCGGTGGCCTGGGCCAGATGGTGCTGCGTGGCATCGGCCGCCTGGACATGGGCCTGGCCACGGTCGGTGGCGTCGGCCTGGTGCTGTTGGCGATCTTCCTCGACCGGCTCACCCAGGCCATGGGTGAACGTAGCAATGCCGACCCCAGCCTGCGCTGGTATCACAGCGGTCCTGTCGGTCTGTTGCTGCGTCTCTTCGGCAGCCGCCCGCAGACCGCTAAGACCAGTTCCTGAAACCCGTCCGTACGTTAACCCGATAAGAACACCACAAGAGGTAGATGACGATGACTTTGCACACGCGTGGATTCACCCAGCAGCTGCTGCACTGCGCCGCAGTTGCATCCATGAGCCTGCTGCCGCTCTACGGCCAGGCGGCTTCGGCCGAGCAGCCGGGGCAGGGGGTGTCGGTGACGCCGATCTTCCCGAGCATCGCCGAAGAGCGTTTTCGCGGCGAGGTGGCCATGGCTGGCTTGCGTGAGCTGGGCTACGACGTCAAGGAGCCGAAGGAGACCGAATACGCCGCCATGATGGTGGCGCTGTCCTACGGCGATGCGGACTTCACCGTGCACCTGTGGGACAAGCTACACGACACCTTCTATCAGAAGGTCGGCGGTGACGACACCTTGGTCAAGGCTGGCGACGTGATCCCGGGTGTATTGCAGGGTTACCTGATCGACAAGAAGACCGCCGAAGCGCACAACATTAAGTACATCACCGACATGAAGAAGCCGGAGATCGCCAAGCTGTTCGACACCAATGGCGACGGCAAGGCCGACCTCACCGGCTGCAATCCGGGCTGGGGCTGCGAACTGGTGATCGACCACCACATGCAGGCCTACGACCTGGAAAAATCCATCAGCCACAACCGCGGCTCCTACTTCGCCCTGATGGCCGACACCATCGCCCGTTATAAAGAGGGCCAGCCGATTCTCTACTTCACCTGGGTGCCACAGTGGATCGCCGGCGTGCTGGTCGAGGGCCAGGATGTGGTCTGGCTGGAAGTGCCCAATACCGATCTGCCGGGCGGCGACAATAGCGTCAACACCAGCTTCGACGGCAAGAACCTGGGTTTTGCCGTGGATACCGTGAAGGCCGTGCTGAACAAGGACTTCGCCGAAGAGAATCCAGCGGCCCTGAAGTTCCTCTCCCAGGTGCAAATCACCACCGACGACGAGAGCGCGCAGAACCTGAAGATGCAGAACGGTGAGAACAAGGCTGCCGATATCAAGCGGCATGCTGCCGAGTGGGTCGCCGCGCACCGCGAACAGTTCGATGCCTGGCTAGCCGCTTCCCGCGCCGCCGCCAACTGAGTCCCTCGTTTCAACGACTAATCCTTTGGCGCTCCAGATGGGCGCCTTTTTTCTATTGATTCGCGCCCCGTCTGTGGAGTTACCGCATGTCGCTCTATGCGTTTGTCCGTGATTTCAATTTCGGCCAGGCCCCGGCCCATACTCGTGAGCTGCTGCAAACCTGTCTGCTGGATATCCTCGGGATCGCCGCCGGTGCCCGCGACAACCAGACCAGCCAGGCTCTCAGGCAGTATGCGGTCGAGCACTACCCAGCCGGCACCCTGGCCAGCCGTCTGCTGTTCGACGGCCGTCCGGTGCATCCGCTGGGCGCAGGCTGGGCCGGTGGTTTCAGCGTCGACAGCCTGGATGCCCATGAGGGCCACTTCACCTCCAAGGGCCATGCCGGCGCGACCGTGGTGCCGGCCGTGTTGGCATTGGTCGACGCCTGCCGCCAGCAGGGCCGCAGCATCAGCGGCGAGGAGTTGCTCAGCGCCTTGTGCATCGGCTACGAGACGGCGCTGCGTGCCGGTGTCGCGTTGATGGCCACTGCGCCCGAGTACCATGCCTCCGGTGCCTTCTCCGGGCTAGGCGTGGTCTGCGCCGGCGCTCGGTTGTTGGGGCTGGACGAGCAAACCTTCCGCCATGCCTTGGGTATCGCCGAATACTTCGGCCCACGCTGCCCGATGATGCGCCTGGTCGATCACCCTTCGATGCTCCGCGATGCCCATGGCGCCGGTGCCTATGCCGGCCTCAATGCCTTGTTGCTGGCCCGGGCCGGGGTCACCGGCGCGCCGGCCGATACGGTCGAAACCAGCGCCGTAGCCGCCCACTGGCACGACCTTGGCCAGCGCTGGGAGATCGATGCCCAGTACTTCAAACCTTGGCCGGTATGCCGCTGGGCGCAGCCGGCGCTGACCGCGCTGAGCGCGCTGCTGGCTGAGCATCCGCAGATATGCGGCGAGGCCATCGAGCGTATCCAGGTCGAAACCTTCCATGAGTCCATGCGCTTGCAGGGCCACACGCCGGCCAACGCCGACGAGGCCCAATACGCCTTGGCTTTTCCGTTGGCGGCGCTGCTGGTGCGCGGTCAGGTCGGCCCGTTGGAGGTGACCGGTGCGGCGCTCCACGCCGGCGATATCCTTGCGGTCAGTCGGCGTATTGACATCGTCGAGGCCGATGACCTGTCGGCGCGCTTCCCCGATGAAATCCTCTCGCGGGTGTCGGCGCTGCTCAAGGATGGCCAGCGCTTCGACAGCCCGATCACTGCCGCCAAGGGCGACCCCGATACGGCCATGAGTGCAGCCGAGTTCAGTGCCAAGTTTCATTTGCTGGCCGGCGTGAGCCTTGCTCAGGCTCAACGCCAGGCGATCGAACGCGCAGTCGCCGAACTTCCTGGCAGCGCCAGTTGTGAGGCGTTATTTTCCATATTGTTTGCCGGCTAACAGGCTGAGCCCGCCATTTTCCTGCCGAAGGCGTCATTGCGATGAGATCGTCGTTCGAAAGCGTATTGAAGGACAAGAACCGACTGCACCTTGAGCAGGTAAGGCGTGACGAACCGGTGCTGGCGATGCGTCGAGTCGCCTTCGTATTGCGGGATAATTTCTCGATGATGGCCTTCACCGGTGCTGTGGATGCGCTGATCACGGCCAACCTGATGAGCGCCACGCCGCTCTATGAAGTATTGGTCGTCGGCGGCTGCCAGGACGCGGTGGTCAGTGATCTGGGTATCACCATCTCGACGGGCTGTCGCCTCGCCGATCTGGATGAGCGTCGTCAGCACCTCGTCGTGGTCTGTGGCGGTTTTCGCGTGCAGTTGCAGGCCGACCCGCTGCTCAGGGCCAAATTGCGTTCGGCCGGCAACGCCGGTGCCATGCTCGGCGGGCTGTGGAACGGTGCCTATTTTCTCGCCGAAGCAGGGCTGCTGGATGGCTACGACTGTGCCTTTCACCCCGACGGGCGGGCCATGATGGCTGAGCTGTTCCCCGGCGTGCGGCTTTCCAGGCACTCCTTCGTGCTGGATCGCCAGCGGGTCGGTTGCGCCGGTGCCAGTAGTTCTTTGAGCATGATGCTTGAGGTGGTCAAGCGCGATTGTGGTGATAGCTTGGTTCAAGCAGTGGAGGAAGTTCTTAGCTGCGACAAGCTGCAGGATGTCATGGACGTATCAGTGGTGGCCGTGGACCGCGACCCGACCTTGCCGCAGCCGCTGAAGCTGGCGCTGGAACTGATGCATAACAACATCGACGAGCCGTTGAGGATGGACGAGATCGCCGCCTGGGTCGCTATCTCCACGCGTCAGCTCGAACGCCAGTTTTGTCGTCACGTCAACGCCACGCCTTCGCGCTATTACCTGGAGTTGCGCCTGACCCGCGCCCGCCAGCTGCTACAGCAGACCAACAAATCCCTTGCCGACATTGCCGTTGCCTGTGGCTTTGTCAGCATCTCGCATTTTCGTCGCTGCTTTCGCGAGTTCTTTGACATCGCTCCGGGGTGCTTCCGGGCTGGCGTGCGCAAGGGCCGCTGAGCGCGGCGTAAGCCTGAGCCGGCAACGCAGAGGCCCGGTGCTGTCGTCACTCAGCGGCGGTCGTGCAGCCTCTTGCGGTTAGGCCTTTGGATGCAGGCGAATAGATCCAAAGCACTATTGCCCGGCCCGTGCCGGCAATCGATGCTCAGGGTGCCGAATTGCGTCAGAGTCCAGCCCAGGTATGTCCGTTAGCGTCCCTCGCGATGAATCCCTCGCCGCGCTCCCCGAGTGCCGGCGGCTGGCCAATGGCATGCAGGTGGCGGCGCTCAGTCAGCCGGGCCTGGGGAAAGCGGCGATCAGTGTGCGTGTCGCCGTGGGCAGCCATGACGAGCCATCGGAGTACCCGGGCTTGGCGCATTTTCTTGAGCATCTGCTGTTTCTCGGTAGCGCAGGCTTTGCCCACGAGCAGCGCCTGATGCCCTTCGTGCAAGCGTGTGGTGGGCAGGTCAATGCGTCGACCCAGGCGCGGCAGACCGATTATTTCTGTGAGGTGCCGGCAGACAGGCTCGGCGCCGCCGTGGCACGCTTGCTGGATATGCTGGCCCGGCCGCTGCTGGACGAAGCAGCGCAATTACGCGAGCGCGAAGTGCTGCATGCCGAGTTTCTCGCCCGCAGCCAGGATGCCGATACGCTGCTGAGCACCGCGCTGGGCCAGGCCTTGCCGTTGGTGCATCGCTTTGCGGCGTTTCACGCGGGTAATCGCGACACCTTGGCGGTCGAGTGCGCGGCTTTCCAGCAGGCGCTGAAAGCGTTCCATCGCCGCGCCTATCAGGCGGCGCAGTTATCGTTGGTGTTGGTCGGGCCGCAGTCGGTCGATGAACTGCTCGGTCTGGCCCAGCGTTATGGCGACTGTTTCGAGCGTGCGGCAGTGCCCGCGCCGTTGCCGCCTGCCGCACTGTTGCCGCTGCGCGCGCAGCAATTGCGCATGACGTTAGCGACGAGCGGGCCGAGCCTGCAGCTGTGTTTTGCCTTGGAGCTGCCTGTGCCGGCTCAGGACGGGCCGTTGCAGGAGGCGCTGGATTTTCTGCATACCTGGCTGGTTTCGGCGTCGGCGGGTGGTCTGCTGGCGCAGCTGCGCGCCGTTGGGCTGTGCCGTGGGCTGGCGGCGCGGGTGGTCTATCGGCATGCCGGCCAGGCGTTGTGGCTGTTGAGTTTCACCGGTATCGATGAGGCCGCGCCTGCGCGCGCGGCGATTGCTGCGGCGTTGCAGGACTGGCTGCGCTTTTTTGCCGGCCAAGCCGACTGGGCGGAGTTGCAGGTCCGCTACCGCGTAATACAGAACAACCGTTTGCACAGCCTGGCCCCCTTGGGCCTGGCGCGTTACTGGCAGGATTGCCTGGCGTTAGGCCGACCCCCGCAGGCCGGCCTGAGCGCCAAGGGCTATTGCGCCGTGCGCGCGGTGCTGGAGCAGGTGCAGATGGCGCCGCGCACCATCAACCTGTTTGCCAGTGCTGAGCCGGTGGCGAGTTGGCCCACCGGCGGTTTTGCTCTGCGCATGCGCCGAGAGCCGCCCGGCACGGCGCCCGCCCGCGCCTGGGCGTGGCAACTGCCCGCCGCCAACCCGTTCATGAGCGCTCAACCGATGGTGCTGCCGGCTCTCGGCAGCGCCGCGCATATACGCTGGTTGCCTGGACCGCTCTGCGCGCCGCCTGCTAACCAGCAGGCCGCGATGCACTGGCGCTGCTGCCTGGCCGAGCACGTGCCGGCTGCGCATCTGCTGGCATTCGCGGAGGCGGCGCTGCGCGCGGTGCAACTCGATGCGGCGCAGGTCGGTGTTGCCTTGCAGGTATCGGCTCAGTGCGCTCAGTTGCAGTGGTCGTTGCAAGGCCCGGCGGCGCGCCTGCCCCAGGTGGCGACGCTGTTGCTGTCAGTGCTGTTCGATGCCTGCGCAGCAGGCGAGCCTGCGGCGCAGGCAGAGATGCCGATTCGGCAGTTGCTGCGACGGTTGCCCGAGCTGTTCGAGCGCTCGCCCGGCCAGCATTCGACGTGGACTGCCGGGCAATGGCCGCGTCTGTGCCGAGAGGCGCGCCTGGAAGGCTTGGGCGTTGGGCTGTCGCCGGCCGGGCAGGGCGAGGTCGAACGGCTGTTCCGGGCGATTTTGCCGTTACCGGCGTCCATCCCGCAGGCGCCGCAGCGGGCCGGTCGTTACTGGCAGGACGCCGCCATTGCGGCCAGCGAGTCGGCACTCTTGCTGTTCTGCCCACAACCCGCGTCGGATGCGGCTACTGAAGCGGGCTGGCGCCTATTGGCGGGGTTGTATCAAGACGCCTTTTTCCAGCGCCTGCGCAGCGAACTGCAATTGGGTTATGCGCTGTTCTGCGGGTTTCGCCAGGTTCTCGGGCAGCGCGGGGTTCTCTTCGCGGTGCAGTCGCCGCATGCGTCGGCCGCTGAGATTGTTCGGCACATCGAGGCGTTTGTGCAGGCTCAAGGCGCAGCCCTGGCTGCTTTGGGCGAGGCTCACGTGGCGCTAAACGCTGCCGAGCTGCAACAGCAACTGCTCGCGCAGGCCCATAGCCCAGAGGATATGGCCGAACAGCACTGGCAGCTGCACCTGGCCGGTTTGCCAGCAGGCCATGTTGACGCGTTGCAGCAGGCGCTCGACGGTTTTTCCCTCGCACACCTGCTGCACGCCCAGCGCCAACTCAGCGAGGGACACGCTGCCTCGCGGGTGCTGGCCAACGCGGCGTGCCCCGCAGACGGCGGCTGGTCGCCGAGCTGAGTTACCTGGGGTTTACCGTTTTACCCTTTCGCTTTTTGGGCGCGCTCTTGACCGCGAGCTGTTGAGGCCGCGTGCAGCAGCCCAAAGCGCTCGCGGCCAGACAGCTAGCGCACGGCGTCTAATCCTCCAAACCTGTCGCTGTTTCGCGCTTTAAACCGCGCCCCTGGCCATTTTTACCTTGTTGGGTTCCGCTCGCCAGAGCGCTTGGCCAGTCTTGCTGCGTGCGGACTAGAACCGTTACGACCTTCGGCTTGCTTCCTTGTGGGTGGCCCCGTCTTACGCCTTATTACAGGCGTCTGCGCGCCAGGCCAAAGCAGCAGTCAACCAGTGCTATAGCAGCGTTTAGCCTGTACCGACGCTTTTCGATAATCGCCTCCGACCCGACAGACCTTGACGGTCGTCCCACCCAGCGGAGAGCGTTATGCACAACAACAAGATCGCCAACACCCGATTTCTGCCTCTGGCTTTGACTACCGCCGTAGCGTTGCTTACGGCCCAGCAAGCGGCTGCCGAAATCGTTCTGTATGACCAGGACGACACCACGTTTTCCACCGACGGCTATATCAATGCCTTCTACGTGAACAGCGATGTCGACCGTGAGGGCGAGCAGTTCGACCGGCGCCAGTCACGGGTAAAGATGGGCTTTTTGCCGAACTGGATCGGTTTCAACTTCGGTAAGCAGATGGATGATCTGAAGCTGGGCGGCCGCTCTTCCTTCTGGGTCACGATCAACGACAGCGAGACCAACGGTACCGATACCGCCATCGACGTTCGGCAGTTCTACGGCACCGTGGCCGGGGAGTGGGGCGAAGTGCTGGTGGGCAAGGATTTCGGCCTGTTCTCGCGCTCCAACATCTTCCTCGACGAACTGTTGGCCGGTTATGGCAACGTCAGCGACACCCTGGGCCTGGTCGATGGCACCGGCGTATCGTTCGGCAACATCGGCACGGGCTACCCGTACCCGTTCCCGACCTCGCAGATCACCTACCGCAACAACAACCTGGCCGAAGGCCTGCGTTTTGCGGTCGGCATCATGGACCCGGTGGACACCAACGACGACAGCGCGGTCGGCAAGTCCTACCAGGAAGAGCCGCGTTTCGAATCCGAAGTCAGCTACCAGTTCGACCTTGGCGGCGCGACCGTTTACTCCTGGCTGAACGGTGCCTACCAAACCTCGGAAAACACCGACAACAGCGTCGATTCGGTGACCTCGCAAGGCCTTGGCTACGGCGTGCAGGCCAAACTGGCCGGTTTCTCGGTTACCGCTTCCGGCTTCCAGGCCGAGGGCATCAACCCGTTCTTCACCAACAATGCCGGCGAAGCCACCCTGCGCGAGATCGACAGCGATGGCTACCTGCTACAGGGCTCCTACACCTGGGGCAAGAACCGCCTCGCCCTGTCGTATGGCGAGACCTCGGATGAGGGCAACGGCCTGGGCAGCGCGGCAGATTACGAGACGCGTGGCGTCGCGTACTTCCGCACCATCAACGACAACCTCAAACTGGTTGCCGAATACAACCAGTACCAGATCGATGCCAGCGAAGGCAGCGGTCTGGGTGAAGACACCGACACCTTCGCCGTGGGCGCCGTGATGAGCTGGTAAAGCGCCGACCCGAGCCGGGCAGAGGCAACCCTGTCCGGCTTTTTCTATGGCTATGTCCCTGTGACATGTTGCAGGAGAAGCCGCGCTTTTGTGGGAGCGGATTTATCCGCGAAAATCTTTGAAAACTGAAGATCTTTCGCGGCTAAAGCCGCTCCCACGTGACGGCGGGCTGCATCAACAGTTAACGGGTACAGAGCCTTTTCTATGGCGATGTCCCTGTGCCGTCATGCTGTTGTGGACGCGGATAAACCCGCCCACAGGCGCCGTACGTAAGTGCTCACCGCTACTTAGGAACTAGCCCGGCGCTACTCAAGTTGGATGGGGGGTGGCGGGTTAGCTTCGTAGAATCCCCTATGACCAGTAGGCTTTTGCATGGGGCACGTTATGCAGCGGGAACTGACTGAAGGCGTCGTAACTGCCATGTCTTGTGCCACCGATGTCGAACTGGTGGCGCAGGACCTGGCCCGCCAGCTGATCCATCCACACCTGGGCTTCGTGTTGTTCTTCTGCTCCGCCGAATATGACCTGCAAGGCCTCGGCGAGGCACTCGATCAGTACTTTGGCGGGGTCAACCTGATCGGTTGCACCAGCGCCGGCGAAATCACCCCGCAAGGCTATGGCCGTGGCTGCGTCAGCGCGGTGGGCTTCGATCACCGCAGCTTCTCCATCGCCAGCGCGCTGATCGATGAAATGGAGCGCTTCAGCCTGATCGACGCCCAGCAACTGGTCGAGCGGCTGGTCAAGGATTGCCGCAACAACGAGCTGGCCTCGATCAAGGGCCACAGCTTCGCCCTGACCTTGCTCGATGGTTTGTCCAGCCGCGAAGAGGTGGTGCTCGGCGCGCTCAGCGCGGCCTTGGGCAGCATTCCGCACTTCGGCGGCTCGGCGGGCGACGACAACCACCTGACCCATACGCATGTCTATTACGGCGGGCAGTTCCACACCGGCGCGGCAGTGGTGGTGTTGTTCAACACCTGGCTGGATTTCGAGGTGTTCAGCACCCACCACATTCTGCCGTGCGGCGAAAAGCTGGTGGTCACCCGGGCCGACAGCGCCAGCCGGCGCGTGTATGAGCTGAACGCCGCGCCGGCGGCGCAGGAGTACGCCGAGTTGATCGGGGTGCCGCTGGCGGCGCTGGATCATCGGGTGTTCGCCGCGCACCCGTTGGCGGTGCGGATCAGCGAGCAGTATTACGTGCGCTCGATTCAGCGGGTCAACGCGGACCTGAGCTTGAGTTTCTACTGCGCGGTGGAGAACGGCATCGTCCTCACCGCCATGCAGCCGGGGCCGTTACTGCCCAATCTGCAAGGCGTATTCGACGGCCTGCACGAACGCCTCGGGCCACTGTTGCTGACCATCGGCTGCGACTGTTTTCTGCGGCGCCTGGAAATCGAGGATGACGGCGGCGTCGAGCCGGTTTCGAGCTTTCTGCGCAGTCAGCAAGTTATAGGTTTCAACACCTACGGAGAGCAGTTCAATGGTATGCACATCAACCAGACCTTCACCGGAGTTGCCATTGGCCGCCCGGGTCGAAGTGGCTGTCGCTGAGCTGCAAGCCCGCTGCCACCAGCTCGAGCGTGAAAACCACAAACTCAAGCGAATCAATACCGCGCTGATCGAGCGGGTCGAGTCGGTGCACTCGCGCGGCGACGACTCCTACGCCGCCTTCCAGCATTCGGTGGTGCTCGCCGAACAAGTGCGCGAGCGCACCGATGCCTTGAACCAGGCCATGGCCGAGCTGAAGTCCAGCAACCACCTGCTCAGCGACGCGCGCCTGCGTGCGGAAACCGCACACCAGCACCTGATCGACGCCATCGAGAGCATCTCCGATGCCTTCGTGCTGTTCGACAGCGAGCAACGCATCGTGCTGTTCAACAGCCGCTTCAAATCGTTCTGGGCCGGCAGCCGTGCGCGCATCGGCAGTGGCACGCGGTTGGCGGAAATCAAGCGCCTGACCAAAAGTACCGGCCTGGTGGTTGAAGAGCAGCGCAGCAACCGCGACGAACACATGCTCTACCGCTTGCAGGACGGGCGCTGGGTGCAGGTCAGCGAACGGCCGACCCGCGAAGGCGGGCTGGTGATCCTCTACACCGACATCACCGAGGTCAAACTCAACGAAACCCTGCGCCGCGAACAGGCCCTGGCGCAGAAATCGCGCCTGCTGCAACGCGCCATGGACAACCTCTCGCAAGGCATGGCCATGGTCAACGCCGACGGTCAGCTGGAGCTGTGGAACCACCGTTTCCTCGATCTCTGCGGCTTGGCGCCGATCAACGCCCACCGGCCGTTCGCCGAAGTCATGGCCGACAGCGAGTTGCAGCTGCTGACCCCCAAGAGTTGCGACGCCGCCGGCAAGCCGATCGAGGAGCTGGAGCAGCGCCTGTTCGACGGGCGCATGCTCGAAGTGCGCACCCATGCGCTGCCCACCGGCGGCTTCGTCAACACCTTCACCGATATCACCGAGCGCTACCGGCATGCCGAGGCGCTGAGCGAAAGCGAGCGTTGGATTCGCCTGATCACCGACCACGTACCGGCGCTGATCGCCTACCTCAGCGCCGAGCAGGTCTACGAGTTCACCAACAAGGTGTATGAGGAATGGTACTGCTGGCCGCGTGGCGCGATGCTTGGCCAGAGCCTGCGCGAAGTGCACAGCGCAGAGCATTGTCGACGCCTGGAGCCGTATATCGAGCGGGCATTGTCCGGCGAGAGCGTGACCTTCGAAGTGGCCGAGACCAACCACATTGGCCAGGAGCGCTACATGCTGCGTTCCTACGTGCCGAACCGGCAGATCAGTGGCGAAGTGGTGGGGATCTTCGTGCTGATCCGCGATATCACCGAGCGTCGGCGCACCGCCGAAGCGCTGCACCAGGCGTACCAACACCTGGAGCAGCGGGTGCGCGAACGCACCACCGAACTGACCGAGCTGAACAACCAGCTGCGCCGCGAAATCGACGAGCGCGCGCAGATGGAAGCGCGCTTGCGCGAGGCCAAGGGAGAAGCCGAGCAGGCCAACCTGTCAAAAACCAAGTTCCTCGCCGCGGTCAGCCATGACCTGCTGCAACCGCTCAACGCCGCCCGCCTGTTCACCAGCGCGCTGCTGGAAAAACGCGAGCTGGCCGGCAGCGCCGCGCTGGTGCGCAACGTCAGCAACTCGTTGGAGGATGTGGAAAGCCTGCTCGGCACCCTGGTGGACATCTCCAAGCTGGATGCCGGGGTGATCAAAGCGGATATCGCGCCGTTCGCGGTCAGCGAATTACTGGAAAACCTTGCCGCCGAATACCACCAGATCGCCGGTAGCGAAGGCCTGCACCTGGATTTTCTGCCGAGCTCGGCGCTGGTGCGCAGTGACATCCAGTTGCTCGCGCGGATTCTGCGCAACCTGCTCAGTAACGCCATTCGCTACACCCCGCACGGGCGCATCCTGCTCGGCTGCCGCCGGCGCCGGCAGAGCCTGTCCATCGAGGTCTGGGACACCGGTATCGGGATTGCCGACGACAAGCTCGGCGAGATCTTCCAGGAGTTCAAGCGCGGCGACGTTACCCACCGCAAACAGGACCGTGGCCTCGGCCTGGGGCTGGCCATCGTCGACAAGATCGCGCGCATGCTCGGCCATCGGATTCGCGTGTCATCGCAACTGGGCAAAGGCTCGATGTTCGCCATCGAAGTGCCGCTGACCAAGCGCGCACCACCGGCCCGCGCGGTCAACGATGCGCCGGATCTGCTGATCGAACGGCTCAGCGGTTCGCGAATCTGGGTGCTGGATAACGACGCGGCGATCTGCGCCGGCATGCGCACGTTGCTGGAAACCTGGGGCTGCCAGGTGGTCACCGCGCTGTCGGAAGAAGACCTGGCGCGCCAGGTCGACAACTACCACGCCGATGCCGACCTGCTGATCGCCGATTACCACCTCGACGACGGCCACAATGGTGTCGACGCCGTAGCGCAGATCAACGCTCGTCGCAGCACACCGCTACCGGCGCTGATGATCACCGCCAACTACAGCAACGAACTCAAGCAACAGATGCGCGAACTCGGCCATACCCTGATGCACAAGCCGGTCCGGCCGATGAAACTGAAGACCGCGATGAGTCATTTGTTGGAGCGGGGCAGCGATGGGTAAAGCCGAGCATTGATGGGTTACGGCGCGTTGGCTGTGTCGCTGGCGTTGTATTGCGGTGCGCCTAATCCATCCTACGGGCCGAGTGCGGCGTTGTACTTGGGCGCAGCGATACCCATCGTGCGTGTTACGGCTGCGAAATACCCTCGCAGCGCGCCGACATGGCCTGTTCCTTAGCGCCGTAAGTACGCCGCGAAATCAATATCACCCGCCGACAGAATCGCCTGCACCCGGTTATGCACATTGAGTTTGCGCAGGATCGCCGAGACGTGGGCTTTGACCGTGGTTTCGGCGATGTCCAGGCTGTAGGCGATCTGTTTGTTGGATTCGCCTTTGGTCATGCGCTCCAACACCAGCAGTTGTTTGCGGGTCAGGGCTTGCAGCAGTTCGGGAGGGAAGCTGTGGTGCTCCGAGTGGCTACGCTGCGAGCTGCTTTTCTGCGTGCGAATGATATCCGGCGGCAGGTAGACGTTGCCGTTGAGGATCTGCTGGATGGCGTCGGTCATTTGCACCCGCGGCGAGGACTTGGTGATAAAGCCGACGGCGCCGTAGGTGATGGCTTGCAGGACGATCTGTTTGTCCTGCTCGGCGGAAACGATCACCACGGGAATGGTGGGCGCCTCGTTGCGCAGGTTGATCAGGCCGTTGAGACCGTGCATGCCGGGCATGTTCAGGTCGAGCAGAATCAGGTCGAGGTCGTCATGCTCCAGGGTCATGGCCAGGGCGCTGTCGAGGTCGGCGGTTTCCATGATGTTGCTGCCCGGAAAACCATCACTGATGACGTTATGGATCGCCTCGCGAAACAGCGGATGGTCGTCGGCAATTAAAATTTTATACATGGCCTTTCACCTCATTGTTTTGATTATGGTGTGGCTGCAGCCGTTCTGGAATCTTCTTTTCGCACCTCAGGGAAGCGTGACCGGTTGGGCCGGTAGCAAGGGCAGGCCAGCCTGTTGCCAGGCATCGATGCCGTCCCGGTACCAGTAGAGGTTGGTGTAACCCAGGCGATGGGCGCGTTTCACCGCATTCCAGCCCAGCCAGCAGTCGGAGCGGCAGTAGAACACCAGCGGCCAGGCTGGTTCGCCGTGGCTGATCTGACGCAGGTGGTGGGTGAAATAACCTTGCCATTGTTCGCTCAACTCACCGTCGCCGGTGTTGGCCAGCCACAGGCTGCCGGGCAGATTGGCATGCACCTCATCCTCGATGAACTGGCCGTGCAGCCATGGGCGACGGTACACGTCGATCAACTGGGTGCGCGGCTGCTCGGCCAGCAGGCGTTGCAGGGCGGCGGTGTCGAGAGTCTGCGCGTGCTCGGCGCGGGGCGGTGTCGGGCTGCGGTAATGGCTGATGCGGTAGCCGTCCGCGGAGAACAGCTGCACTTCGGCGACCACCGAGCCTGCCAGCAGCAGGCTTGCGATCAGTGAAAATCCAGTGTGTAGGGCCCGGCAGCGCTTCATCGCCTTTAGTCTCGGTTCTTTTTATGTGCGTATTACAGGGCAATGACACGGCTTTGGGAATTCTACGTTGGAGAGGAAAACCAGTACCAAAGTAGTAGAAGGATGATGGCGAGTGGCTTGCTGCACGGCCTCGATAAATACCGTGGGGCGGCAACGGGTGGTGGCTTTGTGAGGTGTCGTCGCTGATGCGCAGGGGGCGTAAGCGGCTTCAGCCGTACGGCCCCGCGCGCCAGCAGCTGCGAGGGGTTCTAGCGCCTGCCGGCGCGTCGCCGGTAACGCTTCAATTCGCGCGGCGCAGGGCGGCGTGCTGCGGGTTGAAGGTGAACACGGCGAGCACCGCGAACAGCACGGTCAGTCCCAGGCAAATCAGCAGGGCGCTGACGCTCAGGCGTTGGTAGAGGGCGAAGCGCACCAGCTCCACCGCATGGCTGAAGGGGTTGAGTGCACACAGCCAGTACAGCCATTCGCTGGCCTCGCGCATCTTCCACAGCGGGTAGAGCGCGGACGACAGGAAGAACAGCGGGAAGATCACGAAATTCATCACCCCGGCGAAGTTTTCCAGCTGGCGGATGCCGTTCGACAGCAGCAACCCCAAGGCGCTGAGCAGCAGGGCCACCAGCAGCAGCGCGGGCAGGGCGGCGAGCAGGCCCCAGGCCGGTGGTTGCACGCCGTAGCACCAGGCGATGGCGAGGAAGGCATACACCTGCAACAGCGAGATCAGGGCGATTGCCAGCAGCTTGCTGGTCAGCAGGAAGGCGCGTGGCAACGGGCTGGTGAGCAGCACGCGCATGCTGCCCATTTCGCGGTCATAGACCATCGACAACGAGCCCTGCATGCCGTTGAACAACAGGATCATGCAGGCCAGCCCCGGCACGATGTAGGTCTCGTAGGTGATGTAGGTGTCGTAGGGCGCGATGATCGCGATGCCCAGCGCCGCGCGAAAACCGGCGGCGAATACCAGCAGCCAGAGCAGCGGCCGCACCAGGGCGCTGAAGAAGCGGCTGCGTTGCAGGACGAAGCGCAGCCATTCGCGTTGCACGATGCCTTGCAGGCAGTACCAGTAAGTGGTCATGGATGTTGCTCCTGAAAGCGTTTCGCGGTCGAGAGCATGTCCACAAACAACCTGGCCGCCAGCAATACCGTGGGAGCGGCTGTAGCCGCGAAGCTTTTGGATTGGCGTGGAGATTTCACGGCTGAAGCGTTCATGCGCTCACCTCGCTGGCGGTGAGACGGGCGAAGGTGGCGGCGAGATTGGCGTCGGTGCCGCCGATGCTGTGGGCCGGGCCTTGGGCGACCAGGCGGCCGCGGTTGAGAATCAGCAGGTCGTCGCTTTCCTGCACTTCATCGAGCAGGTGGGTGGTCCACAGCACGGCCAGGCCGTCGTCGCGGCACAGTTGCCGTACATGGCGGTTGAGCGCCAGGCGGCTGGCCGGGTCGAGGCCGACGCTGGCCTCGTCCAGCAACAGCAAGCGCGGCCCGTGCAGTAGGGCGCGGGCGATTTCCACGCGGCGACGGTGGCCGCCGTTGAGTTCGCGAACTTTCTCGTGACGCCGTTCGCTGAGCTGCTGGCGCGCCAGTTCCTCATCGATCCGCGCGCGCGCCAGCGGTTTGGCCATGCCGTGCAGGGCGGCGTGGTAACGCAGGTTCTGCTCGACGCTCAGATCCAGGTCCAGGGTACTTTGCTGGAACACCACCCCGAGCTGACGCAAGGCCTGGCGCGGTTGCTGGCGCAGGCTGTGGCCCATCACCCGGATATCGCCCTGCTGCAAGTCGTAGAGCCGGGTGAGCAGGGCGATCAGCGTGGACTTGCCGGCGCCATTGGGCCCCAGCAGCGCGGCGAAGCTGCCCGCCGCGATGCTGAAGCTGACGTCGTTGAGCGCGTGCCGCGCGCCGTAGGCAAAGGCCAGGTGGTGGGCGTCGAGGGCGCTCATGGGGTGACGACCACGCCCCAGGGGTAGCGGCCGACCTTGATCGACTTGCTCACCTTGAGGGTGTTCACGTCGATCACCGAGACGTCGCCGCTGACCCCGTTGGTGGTCAGCAGCTGGCTCTGATCGGTGTTGAACGCCATGTGCCAGACGCGTCGGCCGACCAGCAGGTAGTCGAGTACCGCGTAGGTCTTGGCATCGACCACCGCCACATGGTTGGCCGGGCCGAGGGCGACGAAGGCGTACTTGCCGTCGGCGCTGAGCTTGACCCCGACCGGCTGCACTTTGTCCGGGTGCACGCCCTTGATCTGAAAGGTCAGCACCTTGAGGATCTGCCGGCTGGCGACGTCGATCACGCTGAGCGTGCCGCCGATTTCCGCCGAGGCCCACAGGCGCTTGCCGTCGTCGTCGAACTCGACATGCCGCGGGCGTTGGTCGACCAGGGTGTTGTCCACCAGTTGCTGGGTGCTGGTGTCGATCCAGTGCAGCATGTTGGTGGTTTCGCTGGTATTCACCGCCCATTTGCCATCAGGGCTGACCGCCATGCCTTCCGGCTCGACGCCGACATCGATCTGCGCCAGCACTTCGTCGCTTTGCGTATCGACTACGGTGACCAGCGCATCGTCCTCGTTGGAGATGTACAACCAGCGGTCGTTGGGGTGCAGGGCGAACTGCTCGGGATCGGCGCCGGACGGCAGCTCCTTGATGATCGTGCGGGTGGCCAGGTCCATCACCTGCACGCGGTCCGAGTCGCTGGCGCAGATGTACAGCAGCTTGTTGTCCTGCGACAGCAATAGCCCGCGCGGGCGCATGCCGACTGCCAGGGTCGCGGTGACTTCCAGGGTGGCCAGGTCGATCACGCTGATGCTGTCGTCTTTCTCGTTGGACACGTAGGCCGTCGCGGCCAGGCTGGCACTGCTGGCCAGGCTCAGGCCGATGCTCAAGGCGAGTGGGGTAATACGCATGGGATTATTCCTCTTGTTATGCACGGGCGTGATTCAGGGCGTGGCAGCGGCCAGGTTGCAGCTGACTTCCGGCTGGTCGTAGCCGAGGCTGTCCAGTTCGCTGCTGGGATGCAGGAAACCGTCCTGCGGTGAATTGCTGACCAGGGCGCGCGGCTGCACCAGGGGAATCGGTTGGCGCAGTTGACCGTTCCAGCTGCGGAAGCTCAGCTTGCGACCCTTGAAGCCATCCAGCGGCAGTTGCTCGCTCAGGGCCAGGCTGCGGATCGCCTCGGCATCGCTCTGGCGCAGCTTGCTGACGGCGCTGGCGATACTGCGTACGGCGATCCAGGCGGCGAAGTCGCGGTCGTTCATCCAGCGTTTGGCGTGGGCCTCGAAGCGCTTCTGCAACTGCGCGGCGCCGTAGGTTTCCACGGTCTTGTGCCAGCCGGTCGCGGTCAAACCCTGGGTGCCGGCCACCGGGCGCGGGTACCAGGTCTGGTAGGGCAGGTATTCGCCGAAGTCGCCGCGCTCGTCGGCCACCAGCACCACGTCGTACTCCGCGGTCTGGGTGAACAGCGGCATTTCCGCCTGGGCGCTGCGGCGCTGGTCGTTGTCGAAGCTCCAGGGCTTCTCGGCGACGATGCGGTGGCCGAAGCGTTTGGCCGCGCGCTTGAGCGCCGCCGCGTAAGCCTGGTCGTCCTCGGTGGCACCGCTGATCAGCAGCCAGCGCGTCCATTTGCGCACCGCGAGGAACTGCGCCAGGGCGTCGGCGAGCATGGCGCGGCTCGGCAGGGTGTGCAGCACGTTGACCAGGCACTCCTCGCGGCGCAGGCCGTCGTCGGCGCTGCCGGCATTGAGCAGCAGGCTGTCGGGCAAGGCCTGGCTGAGCTGACGCAGGGTCGCGGCCGGGGCGTTGACCACGAACAGGCGCACGCCCTGGGCATGCTGTTCGCTGGCGGCCTTGAGCAGGCTGGCGCTGTCGTCGCGCTCGGCAACCTCAAGGCTGTAAGCGTGCTTGAGAAAGCGCCCGGTGCTGTTGCTGTCGGCGATGGCCAACTCGGCGCCGCGCAGACCGGCATCCTTGGGTTCGGGGATGACATTGGAGAGCAGCGGCCCGGTGTCCGGGATGTAGGCCAGGTAGCCGATGCGCACCTGCAACTCAGGGGCGGGGGGGCTGGCTTGGCTTGGCGCTACGTAGCCAAGCAGCGCGGCGAAGCAGGGCAACAGGTAACGGCTCAGCGGGCGCATGGGCGACTCCTCGACAGGAGTGGCCAGCATAGGAACAGCGGTGCGCGCGGGAAATATGCCCAAAGTACCAGTGGGCCTGTACCAAGGTAGTAAACCTCAAGGGTTTCACGCGCTCTAGCATGACGGCATCCACTCATAACAAGAATCGGTGACCGCCATGCGTACCTTCAAAACCTTGCTGCTTCCACTGCTGTTGCTCGTCAGCCTGATCGGCGTCGATAAGTTGCATGCCGAGGGCGACCTGACCCGTCGCGGCACCGCCCTGGCGGATTTGCACCTGGGCACTGAGGCCAGCGATTACGGCATGTCGCAGATGGAATATCGGCTGGAGACGGGCAAGGCCTATCAGTTGAAAATCATCGCCAGCGGGCAGAAGGAGTACGCCTTCCAGGCGCCCGAATTCGCCACCTCGATTTTCCTGCGCAAGGTCGAAGCCGGCGGTGTGGAGATCAAGGCGATCACCCTCACCGAGCTGGAGTTCGAGGATGCCGGCGAGGCGGAAATTTTCTTCGTGCCGATCAAACCCGGCAAGTTCCCGTTCTACGCCAAGGGCCTGGAGAACAAGGGCATGCTTGGCTACTTCGTGGTCAAGTAACCCGTGTCGGCGTTGTGGCGGATCAACCTGCTGGTCACGCTGTTCTTCAGCGCCGTCGCGGTTATCGGCCTGGCGCTGTTGCTGCGTCAGGCCAGCCACGATGTGCAGCGCGAAATGCAGGCTGCCGAAGCGGTGGTCGAGTACCTGCGCGACGCCGCACTGCGTGACCCGGCGAGCCTGCAAAGCAGCCTGACCGGCAGTCTGCGGCATGTGCGGGTGCAGTGGCTGACAGCGGCCAGCACCACTGAACCGGCAACCGACTCGCTGGCCAAACACCTGCTCAGTGCGCGGCAGCCACCTGTGCTGGTGCAATTGGCCGATGGACGCAGGCTGCGGATTGCCGTCGACCCCAGCGACGAAATCGATGAGGTCTGGGATTCCCTGCTGCAATTGCTGGTGCTTTGCGCCCTGGCGCTGGCCTTGAGTTTGCTGACCATTCGCTGGGCCGTGCGCCGTGGTTTGCGCGTGTTGGATGAGTTGCTCGCCGGGCTGCAACAGGTGACACAAGGGCAGTTCGACGCGCGCCTGCACAGCCGTAGCCTGCCTGAGGCGCGGCAACTGGCCGGGCACTTCAACTTTATGGCCACCACCTTGCAGCAGGTGCAGGCCGACAACGCCGAATTGACTCAAGCGCTGATGGCGCTGCAAGAGCGTGAGCGCGCACGCCTGGGGCAAACCCTGCACGACGATCTCGGCCAATACCTCAGCGGCATCCGTGCCCAAGCCTGTCTGCTGCGCGCGGTGGCCGATCAACCGGAGGTGGTGCGCAGCACCGCACATTCCCTGGAAGAGCACAGCCAGCACCTGCAAGACGGCTTTCGCGCGCAGATCCGCGATCTCTACCCGGTAGTGCTGGAGCGTTTGGAACTGGGCGCGGCGCTGCAACAACTGACGGTAAGCTGGCAAACCGCCCAGGGCATCCGCTGCCGCCTGTTGCTCAGTGAAGACCTGCCCGCGTTGCCGCTGCCGAGCAAGGCGCACTTGTATCGCCTGGTCCAGGAGGCGCTGACCAATGTCGCCAGGCATGCCCAGGCCAGCGAGGTGCGCGTGCGCCTGCAACATCAGGGTGGCCGCTTGCGCCTGCTGGTGCGCGACAACGGCAGCGGCGCGCAGATGCCGCAACGGCCAGGCATCGGCTTGCGCTCGATCAGCGAGCGCGCGCGTTGCCTGGGTGGCGTGCTGCGTCTGCACAGTCGTCCCGGCGCCGGCTGGATACTGTGCCTGAGTGTTCCTTTGGAGGTAAACAGCCGATGAAGATTCTATTGGTCGACGATCACGCGGTGGTCCGTCAGGGCTACGCCAGCCTGCTGCGTGCCTTGCTTCCCGACGTGCTGGTGCGCGAGGCGTGCGACGGTGAGCAGGCCTTGCAGTTGGTGCAGGAGGAAATTCCCAACCTGGTGATCATGGACCTCGGCCTGCCCGGCATCAGCGGCCTGGAAACCACCCGCCGCCTGCGTCAGCGCTTGCCGCAATTGCGCGTGTTGTTCTTCAGCATGCACGACGAGCTGCCGCTGGTACGCCAGGCGTTGGACGTCGGCGCGATCGGCTACCTGAGCAAAACCTCGCCGCCGGAAGTGCTGGTCGAGGCGGTCAAACGCACCTTGGCCGGGCATGCCTACATCGAACAAGCGCTGGCCACCCACCTGGCCTGCAACCCGCTGCACCAGGGCAGCATCGATCCGCGATTGCAAGGCATGACGCAGCGCGAGTTCGAGATTTTCGTGATGCTGGCCAAGGGCATGCCCAACCGCCTGATCGCCGAAAAACTGTGTATCAGCGGCAAGACCGTGTCCAACTACCTGACCCTGCTGAAGCACAAGCTGCAGGTCAGCAGCCAGGCCGAGTTGGTGCACCTGGCGATCGATACCGGGGTTCTGCGGGTGGGGATGGAGAGCGCATAGCCCGAGGCCGCGAGCTGTAAAAGCCGCAGAGTTTGGCTTGGTGCGTCTCGGCTGCTATACCCATGTCGAACTGAATACCCACTGAGGACAATGGAATGTCCCAATCGATAATTGCCTCGCATCGT
Source organism: Pseudomonas sp. UBA2684 (assembly GCA_002354655.1). Taxonomy (GTDB): domain Bacteria; phylum Pseudomonadota; class Gammaproteobacteria; order Pseudomonadales; family Pseudomonadaceae; genus Aquipseudomonas. Next base: position 29,265 of record DELY01000044.1, on the reverse strand, counting down.
CTGCGCTCCGGGCGTTTTTCCCAGCCGGGCCGCACCTATCTGCTGACCACCACCGTGCAACGGCGAGAGCCGCTGTTCAGGGCGTTTGCTCTTGGACGGCTGGTGGCCGCCGAATTGCGCGCGGCACATGAGCAGGGGCGGGTGTGCTCATTGGCCTGGGTGGTGATGCCCGATCACCTGCATTGGCTGGTCACGCTTGAAGGACACTCGCTGGATGCCGTGATGCGGCAGATCAAGAGCAACAGCGCCCGCAGGATCAATCGCCAGTTGGGTCGAGCGGGGGCGCTGTGGCAGGACGGCTATCACGACCGGGCACTGCGTAAAGACGCAGACTTACAGGCGGCAGCCCGCTATATCGTGGCCAACCCATTGCGTGCGGGGTTGGTCGAGCGGGTGGGTGATTACCCGCTATGGGATGCCATCTGGCTGTGAGTGCTGTGCTGACGCGTGAACCTGAACAGCTCGCGGTCGAGACCGCTCCCACAAGCGCTGTGCACGGGCCGTGTAGGAGGGGCTTTAGCCGCGAGCTGTTTGGGCCGCTTTAGCTCGGTCTTGCTGGGCGTTGCCTGAACAACTCGCGGTCAAGACCGCTCCCACAAGAGCCGTGCACGGGCTGGTAGGAGGGGCTTTAGCCGCGAGCTTTTAGGCTGCACGGCCGACAGATAGCCGTTTATTCCCATCCTTCGGGGCAGGCGATGCAGCCTGCCATATTCGCGCCCTGGAAGTTGCCGTAGTGGGTGCGTGTGCCGCTCAGGTCGGCGTCGGCCAGGTTGGCGCCGGAGAGCTTTACTTCCTGCAGGTTGGCGTCGTTCAGCGCGGCGCCTTTGAGGTCGGCTTTGCTCAGCCAGGTCATTTCCAGGTTGGCCGCCTGTAGCTTGACGCGGTGCAGCTTGGCGCCGGACAGGCGGGCGAATTCCAGGTTGGCGGCGCGCAGGTCGGCGCCCTGAAATTGCGCGGCTTGGGCGAACAGGCCCCAGCCCTGGATCGCCACCAGGGTGCTGTCGGTGAAGTCGGCCAGGCGCAGGTTGCTCTGCTGCAGGCTGGCGCGGGTGAGGTTGGCGCCGCGCAGGGTGGCCTTTTCCAGAACGGCCAGGTCCAGGCGCGCATGGCGCAGGTCGGCGCCGCTCAAGTCGGCGCCGGCAAGGTTCATCCGGCGCATGTCCTGATTGCTCAGGTTGGCATTGCGCAGGTCGGCGTTCGGGCATTGGCTGTCGGGTTCGATGCGACAGCCGTTGATCTGCGGCACGTCGTCGCTCTCGGCGCCTATGGCGTGGCTACCGATCACCAGCAACAGGACCGGGATAAGCAGGGGAAGGTAGTTCATGGCGAGTCCTCGGGGGCGTGGCGCAACCCAGGGGCGGCGTCAGTCTTTCAATTCGCGGCTGAAGCCGCTCCTACCGGGGAGCGGCGTTTACCGCAAGCGATAACGCTGCATGGCGCACCCTACGGCGCGCCATGCGGTTGGCCTTTAGCGTTTGGCGCTGGCTTTGTCCCAGCTCGGCAGTTTGAATACCCAGAACGAGCCGCCCTGGGCAATCGGCTTGGTCAGCTCGGCCATGTCGCCGCCCCACAGCGGAACGGCGCCGCCGTAGCCGGTGGTCACGCCGATGTACTGCTCGCCGTCCTGTTCCCAGGTGATCGGCGGCGAGATGATTCCGGTGCCGGTCTGGAATTTCCACAGCTCCTCGCCGGTTTTCGCGTCGAAGGCCTTGAAGTAACCGTCGCCGGTGCCGGTGAACACCAGGTTGCCTTTGGTCGCCAGCACGCCGGCCCACAGTGGCAGTTTTTCCTTGTGCTCCCAGACGACCTTGCCGGTAGTCGGGTTCATCGCGCGGAGGATGCCGACGTGGTCGTCGAACAGGCGCTTGATGCGAAAGCCCATGCCCAGGTAGGCGGAGCCGGCTTTGTAGTTGGCTTCCTCGGCCCAGTAGTCCTCTTTCCAGTGGTTGGCCGGCACATAGAACAGTCCGGTGTCCTGGCTGTAGGCCATCGGGTTCCAGTTCTTGCCGCCGAGGAACGGCGGCGAGACTTCCACCGACTTGCCGCGGGCTTCGCCGGGTTCGGGTTTCGGCGGGCGCTGGCCTTCGACTTCCACCGGGCGGCCGGTTTTCAGGTCGATGTGGCTGGCCCAGGTGATTTTGTCGACGAAGGGGAAGGCGTTCTGCAGTTTGCCGTTGGCGCGGTCGACCACGTAGAAGAAGCCGTTGCGATCGGCGTGGGCGGTGGCTTTGACGGTCTTGCCGGCTTGGTCCTTGTAGTCGAAGAGCACCAGCTCGTTGTTGCCGGAGAAGTCCCAGGCATCGTTCGGCGTGTGCTGGTAGAACCATTTAACTTCGCCGGTGCTCGGGTCGACGCCGACCTGGCCGGAGGTGTAGAGGCTGTCGAAATCCTTCGGGTCGCCGCCTTCGGCGGTGCGCGCCCACCCGTTCCACGGCGCCGGGTTGCCTGCGCCGATGATGATGGTATTGGTTTCGGCATCGAAGCTGGCGCTCTGCCACGGGGCGCCGCCGCCTTGGCTCCAGGCCGGTACTTTGCCGGTCGGCGAGTTGGGATCATCCGGCCAGGACGGCGCCTTGACGTCGCCGGTCGGGGTGCTTTCCTGGCCGTTCAGGCGGCCCATGTGGCCTTCGACGAACGGGCGCATCCAGACTTCTTCGCCGGTTTCCGGGTCGCGGGCGAAGAGTTTGCCGACTATGCCGAATTCGTCGCCGGAGCTGCCGTGGATCAACAGGGTCTTGCCGCTCTTCTGGTCTTTCACCAGGGTCGGCGCACCGGTCATGGTGTAACCGACGGCGTGGTCGCCGAACTTCTTGTTCCACACCACCTTGCCGGTGTCCTTGTTCAGCGCCACGACGCGGGCGTCGAGGGTGCCGAAGTAGACCTTGTCGCCGTAGATGGCGACGCCACGGTTGACCACGTCGCAGCACGGCCGAATGTTGTCCGGCAGGCGGTGGCTGTAGCTCCACAGGCGCTTGCCGGTCTTCGCGTCGAGGGCGAACACCCGCGAGTAGGAGCCGGTGACGTAAACCACCCCATCGTGCACCACGCCTTGGGATTCCTGGCCGCGTTGCTTCTCGTCGCCGAAGGAGAACGACCAGGCCGGGGTCAGCTTGAAGACGTTCTCTGCGTTGACCTGAGCCAGCGGGCTCCAGCGCTGGGCGTGGGTGCCCATGCCGTATTGCAGCACGTTGTGGGTGGTCAGGTGGTCGTTGGCGATGTCATCCCAGGTAACGGGTTTGGCCAGCGCACTGCCACTCAACGCCAGGCCGCCGGCCAGCAACAGGCTGTGAATGGCCAGGGCCACGGGGTGCGGCGTGCTGGGTAACGATCTTATTGTCATGGTGGTGGTTCCCATTGGTGGTGGAGGTGAGGTCGCCGGTAGCGACCTGGCGAACCGATAGTGGAACCACGCCCATTCGACCGAAACGGAAAAGCTCCCGCCTTTGCCGGGAAAAATGCCCAAACCGCACATGACTTAGCCTTGCTGCGAAAGCCGCTCCTGCCTACCGCCACAAGCCCTACTACCAAGGGACTAGGCGCGAGCCACCAAAGCAGCATTCGGTGGCGACGGTGCTGTTTCTAAGATGCTCGCAAGCAAGCTCGATAAGAGCTGTTGTGCGTGCATTGGATAGAGGCCTTGAACATGACGATGAAAAAGAACACCGGTTTTGCATACCTGCTGTTGGCGTTTTCGAGCAGCCTCTGGGCGCATGGCGATGTGGTGCCCCAGGCCGTCAAGACCGAGGGGCTGGAGCCGCTGGGCGCAGAATGGCGCGACGAAAACCCCTACCGGGACAATGCCAAGGCGATCGAGATCGGTTCCTCGGCCTATAACCAGAACTGCGCGGCCTGCCATGGCCTGGAAGCCAAGTCCGGCGGCATCGCCCCGGACCTGCGCTTGCTCGAAACTGGGGTTTCCGGGGATGAGTGGTACAAGGAGCGGGTGATCAACGGTGCGGTGCGCGATGGCCGGGTGTACATGCCGAAGATGGCCGACTACCTCAGCCAGGAAGCGCTGTGGGCCGTGCGCAGTTACCTGGAGAGCGTGGCCATCGAGGAGTAACGCACATGCGCCTGATCAGCCTGTGGTTGGCTGCCTTGTGGCTGCTCTGTGCGCCGGCGCATGCCCAGGTGCGCGCCTATGATTCGATCATCGAATCCGGTGTGCTCAAGGTCGCGGTGTACCAGGATTTCCCGCCCTACAGCTTCCAGCAGGACGGTCAGCCGCGCGGCGTCGATGTCGAACTGGCGCAGGCCCTGGCCACAGGCCTGGGGGTCAAGCTCGAACTGATCTGGGCACCGCCCGGCGAGAAGCTCGACGACGACCTGCGCGACTACATCTGGCGCGGCCATTACCTGCGCCCCGAGGTGTTGGCCGATGTGATGATGCGCGTGCCGTACGACCGCGAGTTTTCCTACAAGAGCAACGAATTTGGCGAGTTGGTCAACGAACTGGTGGTGATGTTCGGCCCCTACCAGCGCGAGCGCTGGCAGGTGGCATTCGACCGCCGCCGGCTGGATGCCGTGCCGAGCGTGGCGGTGTTCCAACGGCACCCGATCGGCGTCGAGGTCGAGAGCGTACCGTCGTTCTATCTGTCGTCGGTGTTCGACGGCCTGCTCAGTGGCCAGACCCATCACTTCAACAACCCGCAAGCGGCGTTCGTCGGGATGAAGCACGGCGAAGTGGACGCGGTGATGGCCATGCGCGGCGAGATCGATTGGCAGCTCAAGCAGGCCGCCGACAGCAACCTGGCGCTGGCGGAAAACGCCTACCCGGACATGGGCAAACAGGTCTGGGATATCGGCATGGCGGTGCACGAAAGCAACCGGCAACTGGCGTATGCGCTGGAGGAAAAACTCGAAGAGCTGATCCTCGCCGGCGAACTGAAAGACCTGTACGGCCGCTATGGCCTGCGCTACGAATTGCCCGGCCTGTATCAGGAGGTCGAATAGCTACGCCGTTGCAGGTTGCTGTCCGAAGTGGGAGGTGGGTGATGGAGTTTGACTGGCGTTCATTGGCACTGTTGGCGTTGTTTGCCTTGCCCTGGGACAGTTGGGGCGCGCAGCGCGACCCGGTGACCTCGGTGATGTGGGACTACTACCACGAACGCCTGCTCGACGGTGCGGAGTTCGTCTTCGATGAGCAGGTCAAGCTGCTGGCACCGCCGTTTGCCGAAGACGCGCGGCAGGTGCCGATCGAGGTCGATGCCCGTGCATTGCCGGGCGAGGTGGTGCGCATGCTCGCCTGGGCCGAGTTGAATCCGATCCCGCAGATTTTCGACTTCCAACCGGGTAATGAGGTAGTGCCGCGTCTGGCCATCCGCATTCGCGTCGAGCAGGCCACGCCGATTCGCGTGGCGGTGCTGACCCGCGATGGCCTCTGGCATGTTGGCTCCACCCACATCGAAGCGGCTGGCGGTGGTTGCAGCGCGCCGAGCGTGGTGCGCTCCCAGCCGGGTTGGGAAGAGCGCCTCGGCGACGTGTTCGGCAAACGCTTCGCCTTGGCCGATTCCAGCCGTTTGCGCTTGCAGATCGCCCACCCGATGGACAACGGTTTGATCAGCGGTATTCCCGAGTTTTTCCTTAACCAGGCGGTGTTGCGCGACGCCGCCGGGAAGACCTTGGCTACCTTGGAGCTGTTCTCGGCGGTCAGCGAAAACCCGAGCATCGGCCTGGAAGTCAAAGGCGTGGGCGAAACCCAACTGTGGCTGCGCGACAACAATGGCAACGAGTTCGAGGCAGCGCTCTGACGTCGCATGCGCCGCCGCCAAGATGCGCCGCGAATGCGTTGCAAGCGCTTTATCAGCACAGGATAAACATCATGATCAAAGTCAGCGTGCTCTACCCCCACACCCTCGGCGGGCGTTTCGATATCGCCTATTACTGCCAGCAACACATGGCCATCGTCCGCGAATGCCTGGGCGACGCCTGTAAAGGCATCGCCGTCGATCACGGCTTGGCCAGCGCCACGCCCGGCGAGGCGGCGCCATTCGCCGCCATGGGCCATCTGTATTTCGACAGCCTGGAGGATTTCCAGCAGAGCTTCGGCCCACATGCGCAGCGGATCATGGGCGACCTGCCGAACTTCACCGACAGCCAGCCGCTGGTGCAGATCAGCGAGGTCAAACTCGCCCCCTGAGCGCGCCCGCGCGTTGCCCATGCGCCAAGCCGGGCGTTAGCTGGCGGCAGGCGGCACTGAACCCAAGAGGTCTGTATGCGCTGGATTTTTGCCCTGGGCCTGCTGTGTTGCGCACTGCTGGCACGCGCCGATTTCGACTATGCCCTGCAACCCCGTGAGATTGCCGAAGGCATCTGGTTGCTCGAAGGCAGCACCGAGAACTTCGACCCGCGCAACGGCGGCGCCATCGTCAACACGGGTTTTATCGTCACCACTGCGGGGGTGCTGGTAATCGACAGCGGCCCGTCGAAACGCTATGGCGAGGCCTTGCGCCGGGCGATTGCCACGGTCACCGATAAGCCGGTGATCAAGCTGTTGCTGACCCACCACCACCCCGACCATGTACTGGGCAACCAGGCTTTTAGCGATGTGCCGATTGCCGCCTTGCCCGGCACCACGGCTTTGCTTGGCGAACAGGGCGAGGCCATGGCGGAAAGCATGTACCGCCTGGTCGGCGACTGGATGCGTGGCACCGAGGTAGTCTTGCCGAATGAAACCCTGGTGCCCGGCGTGCTGCAAGTGGGCGATCGGCAGCTGCGACTGCTCGCCTTGCGTGGCCACACCGGCGCGGATTTGGCGATTTTCGATGAGCGCAGCGGCGTGCTGTTTGCCGGTGACATGCTCTTCTACCAACGCGCCTTGACCACCCCGGGTACGCCAGGCCTGGATGTCTGGCTGGCGGATCTCGCGCACTTGCAGGCGCTGCCATGGCAACAGATCGTTCCCGGACACGGCCCGGTCGCCAGCAGCGCGGCGCCGTTCGAGCAGATGCGCGACTACCTCGGCTGGCTGGACGGCCTGCTGCGCGCGGGCGCGGAGCAGGGCGCGGACATGAATACGCTGATCCGCAGCGCGATCCCCGAGCGTTTCGCCGGCGTCAGCTTGAGTCGTTACGAATTGGTGCGCAGCGTCAGTCACCTGTACCCGCGTTATGAGCAGGCGCAGATGCAGAGGGTGGATAGGTGAGGGATACCCAGTTGTCAGACTTCGCGGCTAAAGCCGCTCCCACAGGGCCGTGCGCAACCTGTGTGGGAGCGGTTTTAACCGCGATGCGGTTAGCCGCTTTTTCGCACGAGCCTATAGGTGGCTAGCAAGGCTTTTAGAGCGCCACTTCGGTGACGGGTAGCGGCGCTTGCAGCTCAACCGTTTCCGGCGCGACCGGGACGAAGGTCAGTTGCAGCAGTGCGCTGCTCCAGGCGCGGGTCTGGTTGGTCAGCTCCAGATCGTCGTTCAGCTTCTGGCCGTAGGAGGGGATGATTTGCTTCAGCTTGGCCTGCCATTGCGGGCTCTTGAGCTCGTCCTGAAAGGTCTTTTCCAGCAGCTGCAACATGATCGGTGCGGCTGTCGAAGCACCAGGCGATGCGCCCAGCAGGGCGGCGATGCTGCCGTCCGCGGAGCTGACGATTTCGGTGCCGAACTGCAGGATGCCGCCATGCTCGGGATCTTTCTTGATCACCTGCACGCGTTGCCCGGCCGTCAGCAGCGACCAATCCTCGGCGTTGGCGCCTGGGAAGTAGTCCTTCAAGGAGTCGATGCGGTCTTCCTGGCTGAGCATCAACTGCCCCATCAGGTAGGTGCTCAGCGACAGGTTGTCGAGGCCGGCATGGGTCATTGGCAGGATGTTGTGGGTGGTCAGGCTGGCGAACATATCCAGCCACGAACCGTGTTTGAGGAACTTGGTGGAGAAGGTGGCGAACGGCCCGAACAGCAGCGCTTTCTCGCCATCGATCACGCGGGTATCCAGGTGCGGCACCGACATCGGCGGCGAACCCACCGAGGCCAGGCCATACACCTTGGCCTGATGCTGGGCGACGATGGCCGGGTTTTTGGTTACCAGGAACTGGCCGCCCACCGGGAAGCCGGCGTAGCCATCGGCCTCGGGAATGCCGGATTGTTGTAGCAGCTTGAGTGCACCGCCGCCCGCGCCGATGAACACGAACTTGGCGTTGACGCTGGTTTCCTGCTCGCCGTTGGCCAGGTCGGCGACCACCACGGTCCAGGTATTGTCGGCGTTGCGCACGATGTCGCGCACTTCGTGTTGCAGGTGCAGGTTGAAACCGTCCTGCTTTGCCAGGGAGTCGATCAACTGACGGGTGATTTCGCCGAAGTTGACGTCAGTACCGATCTGCACGCGGGTGGCCGCCAGCTTCTCGCCAGGCGCGCGGCCGGCCATCACCAGGGGCACCCACTGTGCGATCTGCGCCGGATCTTCCGAGTACTCCATGCCACGGAACAGCGTGCTGTGTTGCAGGGCCGCGTGGCGCTTTTTCAGGAACTCGACGTTTTTGTCGCCCCAGACGAAGCTCATGTGCGGCACGTTGTTGATAAAGGATTTCGGGTTGTTCAGCACATTCTGCTGCACCTGATAGGCCCAGAACTGCTTGGAGATTTCGAAGGATTCGTTGATCGCCACCGCCTTGCTGATGTCGATGCTGCCATCGGCCTTTTCGGGGGTGTAGTTCAACTCGGCGAAGGCCGAATGGCCAGTGCCGGCGTTGTTCCACGGATTGGAGCTTTCTGCGGCAACCTGATCGAGGCGCTCGTACAGGTCGATGGTCCAGCCGGGTTCCAGCTCGTTGAGGTAGGTGCCCAGGCTCGCGCTCATGATGCCGCCGCCGATCAGAAGGACATCCACGGTTTTTTCTGGTTCGGGGTGCTTGGCGCAGGCGATCACGCTCAAGCACATCAGGGTCAACAGGAGTTTTTTCATTAGACAGACCATTTTTAAGTGTGAAGTTGGCAGGCATCGCCTGCCTGATAGCCCTAGAGGCTAGCAGGTGTCATCGCCGGCGCTGTGCATTGGCCATTGGCTCTCGTTGTGCGCTGGTGGCGAAATCACGACCCTGCCTTGCTGCGGCAGCGTATTCGTTGTCAGAGGGGCCTACCTGCGCATGCGCCAGGCGGCCTGCGGCAGTGCGGCCAGGCTTAAGCAAAACCAGTGCCGAAACGATTCAGCCGGGCTAAATAGCCGTCGCACGCCGGGCTAAATAGTCGGCGAGGCATACGCTCGTGGCGGAATGTCGCCATTCACGCGGGCTGTGTGCGGTCTGTTTGGCGGCTTTCCGCCGAGCTGGTGTGGCGAAACCCTGCGCTCAAGGTTGCTATCGCCTGGCGGCTATCGGCCCGCCGCCGTTGCTTGCCGGAGTATTGCTACCAAGGGAGTAGCGAAATCGGCACTGCGTGCAATTGTTGGGTGCCCCCCGGAAGCCAAGAATCTGCGGCAGATCGGGAAAATTTCCCGGTGATAACAATTAACCCGCAGAGGTAGCCGCAATGAAACACTCCGGTCTTCGCAAACCTTTCGTTCTCAGTGCACTGTGTGCCGCCATGTTGTTGCCTGGTCTGTCGGCGTGGGCCGTCACCGATCAGCAGATCCTCGACGATGTGAAAACCACCGACGAGATCGTCACCAACGGCATGGGCCTGCAAGGGCAGCGCTATAGCCCGCTGGATACGCTCAACACTGACAACGTCAAGGACCTGCGGCCTGTCTGGGCCATGTCCTTTGGTGGCGAAAAGCAGCGCGGCCAGCAGGCCCAGCCGTTGATCAAAGATGGCGTGATGTATGTGACGGCGTCTTACTCGCGGGTGTATGCGGTGGATGCGCGCACCGGGCGTGAGCTGTGGCAATACGATGCGCGCCTGCCCGACGACATCCGCCCGTGTTGCGACGTGATCAACCGTGGTGTGGCGCTGTATGGCGACCTGGTGATCTTCGGCACCCTGGATGCCAAGCTGGTGGCCCTGAACAAGGACACCGGCAAGGTGGTGTGGCGCAAGAACGTCGCCGACCACAAGGCCGGCTACTCGATCACCGCGGCGCCGCTGGTGATCAACGGCAAGCTGATCACCGGGGTGTCCGGCGGCGAGTTTGGCGTGGTCGGCAAGATCGAAGCCTATGACCCGAAAAATGGCGAGCTGCTGTGGACCCGTCCGACCGTGGAAGGCCACATGGGTTACGTCTACAAGGACGGCAAGGCGGTCGAGCACGGCATCACCGGCGGCGAAGCCGGCAAGACCTGGCCGGGCGACCTGTGGAAAACCGGCGGTGCCGCGCCTTGGCTGGGCGGCTACTACGACCCGGAAACCAACCAACTGCTGTTCGGCACCGGTAACCCGGCGCCGTGGAACTCGCACCTGCGCCCTGGCGACAACCTCTATTCGTCCTCGCGTCTGGCGCTCAACCCGGACGACGGCACCATCAAATGGCACTTCCAGACCACCCCGCACGACGGCTGGGACTACGACGGCGTCAATGAGCTGATTTCCTTCAACTACCAAGAGGGCGGCAAGACCATCAAGGCGGCGGCCACTGCCGACCGTAACGGTTTCTTCTACGTGCTCGACCGCACCAACGGCAAGTTCATCCGCGGTTTCCCCTTCGTCGACAAGATCACCTGGGCCAAGGGCCTGGACAAGGACGGCCGCCCGCTCTACGACGACGCCAACCGCCCTGGCGCACCGGGTGGCGCAACCAAAGGCAACTCGGTCTTCGTCGCACCGGCCTTCCTCGGCGCGAAGAACTGGATGCCGATGGCCTACAGCCAGGACACCGGCTTGTTCTATGTACCGTCCAACGAGTGGGGCATGGACATCTGGAACGAAGACATCGCCTACAAGAAAGGCGCGGCTTACCTCGGTTCGGGCTTCACCATCAAGCCGCTGAACGAGGATTACATCGGCGTGCTGCGTGCCATCGACCCGAAAACCGGCAAGGAAGTCTGGCGTCAGAAGAACTTCGCGCCGCTCTGGGGCGGGGTGATGACCACCAAGGGCAACCTGGTGTTCACCGGCAACCCCGAGGGTTTCCTGCAAGCCTTCAACGCCAAGACTGGCGAAAAGGTCTGGGAATTCCAGACCGGTTCCGGCGTGCTCGGCTCGCCGGTCACCTGGGAGATGGACGGCGAGCAGTACCTCTCGGTGCTGTCCGGCTGGGGCGGTGCGGTACCGCTGTGGGGCGGCGAAGTGGCCAAGCGGGTGAAGAACTTCAACCAGGGCGGCATGCTCTGGACCTTCAAACTGCCCAAGGACCTGGTCGCCAAGCAGTGATCCACAGGGCGTAAGTACGCGTGTATGACGATGGTCGGGCTTGCCCGGCCATTGGCATTTTTGCGTTGTGGCTAGCCAGCATCAGCCCGCAATGGGCCAGTGCACCCGTCACCGCGTCGTGGCAGGTGCTGGAGGAGGGCTTATGGAACAGCGGATGCGCACTGCGTTAACGCGCCGCCAGTTGCTTGCAGGCATGACGGCCTTGCCCTGGCTAATGGGTGGCCCGCTGCAGGCGGCCGGCGCGGCGCGGGTGGTGGTGATCGGCGGTGGGTTTGCCGGGGCCACGGCGGCGCGTTACCTGAAGCGTCAGGCACCGCAGTTGCAGGTGATCCTCCTGGAGCCGCGTGAGGCCGTGTATACCTGCCCGTTCAGCAACCAGGTGCTGGGCGGGTTGCGCGAGTTGGCGACGATTCGCCAGTCGTTTGCCGCGCTGCAACGCCAGCAGATCATCCACCTGCGCACATGGGCGCGCGACATCGACCTGGCGGCGCGGCAGATCGAATTGCGCGACGGGCATCGCCTGCGTTACGACCGCGTGCTGCTGGCGCCGGGCATCGCCATGCGCTGGAATGCCGTCGAGGGCTATGACCGGGCGGCTGCCGAGCAACTGCCGCATGCCTGGCAGGCTGGCGCGCAAACCCGCTTGCTGCGCCGGCAGTTGCAGGCCATGGACGATGGCGGGCTGGTGCTCATCAGCGTGCCGGATAACCCCTACCGTTGCCCGCCCGGCCCTTATGAGCGCGCGGGCCTGATCGCGCATTACCTGAGCCGCCACAAGCCGCGCAGCAAAGTGCTGATCCTCGACAGCAAGGACAGTTTCTCCAAGCAGGCGCTGTTCCAGCAGGGCTGGCGCGGGTTGTATGGCGAGCGCATCGAATGGGTCGGGCGGGCTGGCGATGGCCAGGTGGTGCGGGTGGATGGCGCGCGGCGCGAGCTGTTCAGCGAATTCGGCCAGCGGCATCGGGCGGCGGTGATCAACCTGATCCCGCCGCAAAAAGCCGGGCTGATCGCCGAGCGCGCGGGCTTGACCGATGCCAGCGGTTGGGTGCCGATTGTGCCGAGCAGCTTTCAGGCGCGGGAAAACCCCTATGTGTATGTCGCAGGCGACGCCTGCATCGCCGCGCCGATGCCCAAGTCGGCCTACAGCGCGAATGCCCAGGCCAAGGTTGCGGTGGCCGCGTTGCTGGCCGACCTGGCCGGGATCGAAGCGCCGGCGCCAGCGTGGCGCAATACCTGTTACAGCCTGCTGGCGCCGGGGCAGGCGGTGTCCATTGCGGCGGATTACGCCGTGCAGGCGCAGCGTCTGATCGAACTGCCGGACAGCCTGACGCTCAGCCCACTCGATGCGCCCGTCAGCGTGCGCGCGCAGGAAGCCGCGCTTGCCGAAGCCTGGTACCAGAGCATCTGCGCCGATGCCTGGGGCGCGGCGTGATCAAGCCCGCGCTGTGCCTGCTGCTCACCGCGTTGCTGAGTCACGCGGCCTGGGGCGCGCAGTGGGGACGTGCGCAACCGGCGGTCGAACGCTGGCTGGACGGGCAGGCCCCACAGGCGCAAGGTCTGACGCTGCAACTGGCCGAGTGGGTCGAGGATGGCGCCTTCGTGCCGCTGAGCCTGACCCTGCACGGCGCCGAACCACCGGTGGCGATCAGCGTGTTGCGCAGTGGCGAGCATGACCCGCGCATCGCCCTGATCAGCGCATGGCTGTGGCAGCCGCCGTTGCAACTCGCGACGCGGGTGCGCTTGCCCAGCAGCCAGCAGGTGATCGTGCTGGCCCGCGATGGGCGGGGCCGGGTGTGGCTGGCGGCGCAGTCGGTTGCGGTGCTCGCCAGCAGTTGTCTGGCGCCGAGCCTGGGCGACCCATGGGCGGGGCTTGGCCAGCTACAGGCCCAGGCCGACGGCGAAGATGTGCTGGCGGTGCGCAGCATGCTGCGTCACCCGATGGAAACCGGCCGCCGCCAGACCGCGGATGGGCAGCGGTTACCGCGGCGGCTGGCCGCGCGTTTCGAGATCGATGGCGCGCAGGGGCGGGTGCTCGGCATCGAACTTTTTGCAGGGCTGGCTGCCAACCCTTACTGGTGGCTGCGTCTGCCCAGGCATAGCGCGCCGTTGCTGCTGCGCTGGCAAGACGCCGACGGTGCGCTATACCAGAAGCGGTTGCCCTGAACGCGGGAAAGCCCTCTGCGCAGCGGGTTTGCGCCTCTACTACCAAATGACGAGAGGTTTTATGCCTTGGGCGCATACCCGATGGCCCAGCGGCTTCCTAATATCCAACCATGACCTGTTCCACGCTTTCGGGGCAGGCTCCGACAACCAGAGAGGACCGCATCATGATTTACGCCAAACCCGGTACGCCAGGCGCCGTCGTCACCCTCAAGCCGCGCTATGGCAACTACATCGGCGGCGAGTTCGTCGCGCCGCTCAACGGTGAATACTTCACCAACACCAGCCCGGTCGACGCCTCGGTGATTGGCGAATTCCCCCGCTCCGGCAGCGCCGACATCGAACGCGCGCTGGACGCCGCGCATGCCGCCGCCGACGCCTGGGGCAAGACCTCGGCGCAGAACCGTGCGCTGGTGCTGCTGAAGATCGCCGACCGCATTGAAGCCAACCTCGAACTGCTGGCCGTGGCCGAAAGCTGGGACAACGGCAAGGCCGTGCGCGAAACCCTGAATGCCGACGTGCCGCTGGCTGCCGACCACTTCCGCTACTTCGCCGGCTGCATCCGCGCCCAGGAAGGCAGTGCCGCGGAAATCGACGAACTGACTGCCGCCTACCACTTCCACGAGCCGTTGGGCGTGGTCGGGCAGATCATCCCGTGGAACTTCCCGCTGCTGATGGCCGCCTGGAAACTCGCCCCGGCCCTGGCCGCCGGCAACTGCATCGTACTCAAACCGGCCGAGCAGACGCCGCTGTCGATCAGCCTGTTCGCCGAACTGATCGGCGACCTGCTGCCGCCGGGTGTACTCAACATCGTCCAGGGCTACGGCCGCGAGGCCGGTCAGGCACTGGCCACCAGCACGCGCATCGCCAAGCTGGCCTTCACCGGCTCGACTCCGGTGGGCGCGCACATCATGCGTTGCGCCGCCGACAACATCATCCCGAGCACCGTCGAGCTGGGCGGCAAATCGCCGAACATCTTCTTCGAAGACATCATGCAGGCCGAGCCGAGCTTTATCGAAAAGGCCGCCGAAGGCCTGGTGCTGGCGTTCTTCAACCAGGGCGAAGTGTGTACCTGCCCGTCGCGGGCGCTGGTGCAGGAGTCGATCTACCCGGCGTTCATGGCCGAGGTGATGAAGAAAATCACCCAGATCAAACGCGGCAACCCGCTGGACACCGAGACCATGGTCGGCGCCCAGGCCTCCGAGCAGCAGTTCGACAAGATCTTGAGCTACCTGCAAATCGCTCAACAGGAAGGCGCCGAGCTGCTCACCGGCGGCGCGGCGGAAAGCCTCGATGGCAACCTGGCCAGCGGCTATTACATCCAGCCGACCCTGCTCAAGGGCAACAACAAGATGCGCGTGTTCCAGGAAGAGATCTTCGGCCCGGTGGTCAGCGTGACCACCTTCAAGGACGAAGCCGAAGCCCTGGCGATCGCCAACGACACCGAGTTCGGCCTCGGCGCCGGCCTGTGGACCCGCGACATCAACCGCGCCTACCGCATGGGCCGCGGGATCAAGGCCGGGCGCGTGTGGACCAACTGCTACCACCTGTATCCGGCGCACGCCGCGTTCGGTGGCTACAAGAAATCCGGCGTCGGCCGCGAGAACCACAAGATGATGCTCGACCACTATCAGCAGACCAAGAACCTGCTGATCAGCTACGACATCAACCCGATGGGCTTCTTCTGATTCAGCCCTATTAACCCGGCGCGCGTGCTCCCGTGCGCCGGCTCCTTCCTGCGATATGCCTTCGGGCAGGATTTGCATCGGGCGGCAGTCGCCCGATTGACGGCAGCAGATCTCTCACGCAACGCGGCTTCGGCCGCGTTTTTTATTGCGCGTCACTACAGCAAGCGCTCGCGGACACGTCCGCTTCGAGCGTGGCGTTGGCTCGGGCCGCGTAGGTTGGGGCGCAATGCGCCATGCCATCGCCTGTTGGTGCGCCCGCGAGCGTCTGGTCGCGGTCCGGAGCGCTACCAATGCCAGCCCGATTTCCTCCCAAAGTACCATTCAGTCGTGCACGTCCTCGGTGCATAACTAGCAGGGCCGGAATTCGCCGGCTTCGATAAGAAGAGGACCTCCCCATGTGGACTAAACCCGCTTTCACCGACATGCGTATTGGTTTCGAAGTAACCATGTACTTCGCCAATCGTTGATCCGCTTTGCCCCGGCTCTGTCGGGGCATCTCAACCGGAAGCCTCCATGCATATCCAGATTCTTGGCTCCGCCGCCGGCGGTGGATTTCCCCAGTGGAACTGCAACTGCCGCAATTGCCGTGGCGTGCGCGATGGCAGCTTGAATGCCCAGCCGCGCACGCAATCCTCGATTGCCCTGAGCGACAACGGCACGCACTGGATTCTGTGTAACGCCTCGCCGGATATCCGCGCGCAGCTCGACGCGTTCCCGGCCTTGCAGCCGGCACGCAGGCTGCGTGACACGGCGATTGGCGCGATCATCCTGTTGGATAGCCAGATTGACCACACCACCGGGTTGCTGACCCTGCGCGAAGGCTGCCCGCACCAGGTCTGGTGTACCGAAATGGTGCATCAGGACCTCAGCAGCGGTTTCCCGCTGTTCAACATGCTCAGCCATTGGCACGGCGGCTTGCAGCACCACCTGATCGAGTTGGACGGCGCGCCGTTCAGCATTCCCGTTTGCCCGGATTTGCACATCAGCGCGATCCCGCTGCGCAGCAGTGCGCCGCCGTATTCGCCGCACCGCGGCAACCCGCAGCCGGGCGACAACATCGGCCTGTTCGTCGAAGACCGCCGCACGGGTGGCACGTTGTTCTACGCGCCGGGTCTGGGTCAGGTCGACGAGGCCTTGCTCGGCTGGATGCGCCGCGCCGACTGCCTGCTGGTCGATGGCACGCTGTGGCGCGACGACGAGATGCGCGTCTGCGAGGTCGGCGACAAGCTCGGCAGCGAGATGGGCCACCTGTGCCAGAGCGGCCCCGGCGGCATGATCGAGGTGCTCGATGGTTTGCCCGCCGCGCAGAAGATCCTGATCCACATCAACAACACCAATCCGATCCTCGATCTCGATTCGCCGGAGCGCGCCGAGCTGCGTGCCCATGGCATCGAGGTCGCCAGCGACGGCATGAGCATTCAGCTGTAAGGAGCCAGGCACATGAGCCATCCCGCCATGAACCCTGCCGAATTCGAGCAGGCGCTGCGCGCCAAGGGCGCCTATTACCACATCCATCATCCCTTCCACCGGGCGATGTACGCCGGCCAGGCCAGCCGCGAGCAGATTCAGGGCTGGGTCGCCAACCGCTTCTACTACCAGCTGAATATCCCGCTGAAGGATGCGGCGATCCTGGCCAACTGCCCGCAGCGCGACATCCGCCGCGAGTGGCTGCAACGCATCCTCGACCACGACGGCGCACCGGGCGTCGCTACGTCCGGCGAGGAGGGCGGTATCGAGGCCTGGTTGCGCCTGGCCGAGGCTGTGGGCCTGGCGCGCGAGCAGGTGCTGTCGCAGGAGTTGGTGTTGCCTGGCGTGCGTTTCGCCGTGGATGCCTACGTCAACTTCGCCCGCCGCGCCAGCTGGCAGGAGGCGGCGAGCAGCTCGCTGACCGAACTGTTCGCCCCGCAGATTCACCAGTCGCGCTTGCAGGCCTGGCCGCAGCATTACCCGTGGATCGACGCCAGCGGCTACGACTACTTCCGCAAGCGCCTGCAACAAGCACGCCGCGATGTCGAGCATGGCCTGCACATCACCTTGCAGCACTACACCACCTATGAGGCGCAGCAACGCATGCTGGAGATCCTGCAATTCAAGCTGGACGTGCTGTGGAGCATGCTCGATGCCATGAGCATGGCCTACGAACTGGAGCGCCCGCCGTATCACACGGTGACCGCCGAGCGCGTCTGGCATCGGGGGATCGCATTGTGAGCGGCCGTCCATTGCTGCGCACGGCGCCTAGTGCCGCTTCAACCATCACTGTAGGGTGGGTTAGCGGCGCCAAGCGCAGAGCGATCAGGCACCGCCAGCGTGGCGCGCCGCGTAACCCACCAAGCGATCTCCCGCGTTGCGCCGATGGTGGGTTACGGCGCCACGGCTCTTGCAGGATCATCGTTATCGGCAGCGTGCGCCCAACCCACCCTACGAGAGCCCACAAGCCTGGCGTTGAACCGACAGTTCAACGCTGTCGCGACACTAGGGGCGAGGCCGTGCTTGTCGTCGGGGGCGCCGCACGCCGCGCAGTACGGGTGACGCCATGAACCAAGCCCTGCAACAAAAAGTCCCCGCACTGCGCCGCGGTTTTCGTCTGCAGTGGGAAGCGGTGCAAGGTTGCCACGTGCTGCTCTACCCGGAAGGCATGATCAAGCTCAACGACAGCGCCGGAGAAATTCTCCAGCAGGTCAACGGCGCGCAGAGCGTGGCGCAGATTATCGACGCCTTGCGCGGGCGGTTTCCGGATGTACCGGGAATCGATGAAGACATCCTGACCTTTATGGAGGTAGCCAATGCTCAGTTCTGGATCGAGCTGCACTAGCAGTCCTTTGCAAGGCGTTGGCGAGGCAGTCGAGCCTGTTTTTAACGACGCATCGGCAGCGCAGGTAGCCTTGCAAGGGACTGCCGGTCACGCCCCGGGTCCGCCGCTGTGGCTACTGGCTGAGTTGACTTACCGCTGCCCGTTGCAGTGCCCGTACTGTTCCAACCCGTTGGATTTCGCCCAGCAGGGCGCGGAGCTGACGACCGCCGAGTGGATCGAGGTGTTTCGCCAGGCACGCGAGCTGGGCGCCGCGCAGTTGGGTTTTTCCGGCGGCGAGCCGCTGGTGCGCCAAGACCTCGCCGAGCTGATCAAGGCAGCGCGTGACCTGGGTTATTACACCAACCTGATCACCTCGGGTATCGGCCTAACCGAGCAGCGTATCGCCAGCTTCAGCGAGGCCGGCCTGGACCATATCCAGATCAGCTTTCAGGCCGCCGACGAGGAGGTGAACAACCTGCTCGCCGGCTCGAAGAAGGCCTTCGCCCACAAGCTGGCCATGGCCCGCGCGGTCAAGGCGCATGGCTACCCGATGGTGCTGAATTTCGTCACTCATCGGCACAACATCGACAACATCGAGCGCATCATCGAGCTGTGCCTGGAGCTGGAGGCGGATTTCGTCGAGCTGGCCACCTGCCAGTTCTACGGCTGGGCCGAGCTCAACCGCGCCGGCCTGCTGCCGACCCGCGCGCAACTGCAACGCGCCGAGCGCATCACCAATGAGTGGCGCGCCAAACTGGCGGCGCAAAACCATCCGTGCAAGCTGATCTTCGTCACCCCGGACTACTACGAAGAGCGCCCCAAGGCCTGCATGAACGGTTGGGGCAACCTGTTCCTCGACATCACCCCGGACGGCACCGCGCTGCCGTGCCACAGCGCCCGCCAGTTGCCGGTGCAGTTTCCCAACGTGCGCGAGCACAGCATCGAGCACATCTGGCGCGATTCTTTCGGGTTCAACCGCTTTCGCGGCGACGACTGGATGCCCGAGCCATGCCGCTCCTGCGACGAGAAACACAAGGATTTCGGCGGCTGCCGTTGCCAGGCTTTCATGCTCACCGGCGATGCCAGCAATGCCGACCCGGTGTGCAGCAAATCAGCGCATCATGGGGTGATTCTGCAAGCCCGTCTGGAGGCCGAACAGTCGCCTGGCGCGCTGCACGCCTTGCAGTTTCGCAACGAGAAGGCCTCCAAGCTGATTTGCAAGGGTTGAATATGCACCGGAAAAGGCCGCCCCTTGACTAGCCGCGTTGCACCTTACGGATTCTGGCAAAGCCCCTGGACGAGCGCGCAGGCGGCGGCCGCCAGCCGCGATTTCGCCGAGCTGCGCGCCGGTCTGGGCGGCCTGGTGTGGCTGGAGTACGACCCGGCGGATGCGCGCTCGTGCCTGTGGCACTGGACGACGGATGGCTGTGCATGCCTGACGCCCGCCGAGATGTCGGTGCGCAGCCGGGTCTACGAATACGGCGGTGGCGCGTTCTGCTTGGCGGAGCAGGGCCTGGTCTTCGTCAACGAGGCCGATCAGCAGCTGTACTGGCAAGCGCTGGGCGCCGCGCCATGCGCGCTGACGCACACTGCCGATTGCCGGTTCGGCGACCTGCAGTTCGACCCGCAGGCGCATGCCGTGCTGGCCATTGAGGAGTCGCATGGCGCGGCGGCGGTGGCGCATCGCCTGGTCAGCATCGCCCTGGCCGATGGTGCTCGCCACGTGCTGGCCGAAGGCGCTGATTTCTATGCGGCGCCCACGCTCAGCGCCGATGGCCAGCGCCTGGCCTGGATCGAGTGGGATCGCCCGCAGCAACCCTGGCTGGCTACTCGTTTATGCAGCATGCGGCGTGAGCCGAGCGGCGTCTGGCAGGCGGCCCAGGTCATCGCAGGGCAGGGCGCCGACGTGGCGTTGCAGCAACCGTGTTTCGATGAGCAAGGACGGCTGTTGGTGTTGAGCGACCGCCACGGTTACTGGCAACCGTGGCGCGAGTCGCTGGCGGGG
>DELY01000044.1:0-9310 GCA_002354655.1 Pseudomonas sp. UBA2684 | reverse complement strand
GCGAGTCGCTGGCGGGGCCGCTGCAAGCCTTGCATTGCAGCGCCGCCGATCATGCCGGCGCGCCCTGGCAACTGGGCGCGCGTAATTACCTGCCGCTGGCGGATGAAGCGCTTCTGCTGAGCTGGTTCGATGGCGGCTTTGCCTTGCTCGCCGAGCGGGCCCTGGACAGTGCCTGCGAGCACCGCCTGGCTTATGGCTACAGCCGTTTCCGCCAATTGGCCGCCGATCAGCGGTACTTCTATGCGCTTGCCGCCTCGCCCGAGCGCGGCAGCGTGGTGTTGGCGATCGACCGTGCCACGCATCAAGCTCGGGTTCTCGCCGGTGCGGATTCGACCTTGCCGGCTGCGCAGGTATCGTCGCCGCAGCGCCTGCTGTTTCTCAGCGGCGGAGAAAGCTGCCATGGATTTTTCTACCCGCCGCATAACCAGCAGTATCGCGCGCCGGTCGATGAACGGCCGCCTTTGCTGGTGTTCCTGCACGGCGGACCAACCTCGGCCTGTTACCCGGTGTTCGATCCGCGTATCCAGTTCTGGACCCAGCGCGGTTTCGCCGTGGCCGATCTCAACTACCGTGGCAGCGCCGGCTACGGCCGTGCCTATCGCATGCGCCTGCACGAAGCCTGGGGCGAGATCGACGTGGAAGATGCCTGCGCGCTGGTCAGCCATCTGACCGAGCGCGGCCTGATCGATCCGGCGCGCGCTTTTATTCGCGGCGCCAGCGCCGGTGGCTACACGGCACTCTGCGCGCTGGCGTTCACTCCGGTGTTCCGCGCTGGCGCCAGTCTCTATGGGGTCAGCGACCCGCTGAGCCTGCGCCGGGTCACGCACAAGTTCGAAGCGGATTATCTGGATTGGCTGATCGGCGACCCTGTGCGGGATGCCGAGCGTTATCGGGCGCGCACGCCGTTGCTGCATGCTTCGAGGATCGAAGCGCCGGTGATTTTCTTCCAGGGTGGATTGGATACGGTGGTGCTGCCCGAGCAAACCGAAGGCATGGTCGAGGCCCTGCGTGGGCGTGGTTTGGCGGTGGAGTACCACCTATATGCCGACGAGCGTCACGGCTTTCGTCAGGCCGTGCACCTGGCCGATGCCCTGACGCGCGAACTGGCGTTTTATCGCCAGTTGCTTTAACCCGCACACAGGCCTGAACCTGCCTGGCCAGGGGCTTTGCCATCATGCGATGGTGCAATTGCATTAACCCGGGAATGCAGTAGGCTGGCCTGTGACCCTCGATAACAACAAGAACAGGCCGTTGTATGAGCCAAGTGTTAAGCCAACTGCGTAAATTCGTTTCACCGGAAATCATTTTTGGCGCCGGTTGCCGGCACAATGTCGCCAACTATGCCAGCACCTTCGGGGCGCGCAAGGTGTTGGTGGTGTCCGATCCCGGCGTGGTGGCGGCCGGCTGGGTCGCCGACGTCGAAGCCAGCCTGCAATCGCAAGGTATCGACTATTGCCTGTACACCCAGGTGTCGCCGAACCCGCGGGTGGAAGAGGTGATGCACGGCGCGGAAATCTACCGTGCGCACAACTGCAACGTGATTGTCGCGATTGGCGGCGGTAGCCCGATGGATTGCGCCAAGGGCATCGGCATCGTCGTCGCCCATGGCCGCAACATTCTTGAGTTCGAGGGCGTGGACACCATTCGCGTGCCCAGCCCGTCGCTGATCCTGATCCCGACCACGGCCGGCACCTCGGCGGATGTTTCGCAGTTCGTGATCATCTCCAACCAGCAGGAACGGATGAAATTTTCCATCGTCAGCAAGGCGGTGGTGCCGGATGTGTCGTTGATCGACCCGGAAACCACCCTGAGCATGGACCCGTTCCTCTCCGCCTGTACCGGCATCGATGCGTTGGTGCATGCCATCGAAGCGTTCGTCTCCACCGGCAGCGGGCCGCTGACCGATACCCATGCGCTGGAAGCCATGCGCCTGATCAACGGCAACCTGGTGCAGATGATCGCCAATCCGCACGAGATTGCCCTGCGCGAGAAGATCATGCTCGGCAGCATGCAGGCCGGGCTGGCGTTCTCCAACGCGATTCTCGGTGCGGTGCATGCCATGTCGCACAGCCTCGGCGGCTTTCTCGATTTGCCGCATGGCTTGTGTAATGCGGTGTTGGTCGAGCATGTGGTGGCGTTCAACTACAGCGCTGCGCCGGATCGTTTCAAGGTGATCGCCGAAACCCTTGGCATCGACTGCCGCGGCCTCAATCACAAGCAGATTTGCCAACGCCTGGTCGAACACCTGATCGCCCTCAAGCACGCTGTCGGTTTCCACGAAACCCTTGGCCTGCATGGCGTCGGTAACTCCGACATTCCCTTCCTGTCGCGGCATGCCATGGGCGACCCGTGCATTCTGACCAACCCCCGGGAGTCCAGTCAGCGCGACGTTGAGGTCGTCTATGCCGAGGCACTCTGATTCGCCGCAAAGCCAGAGCGATGCCCTGGCCGGCTTGCTGGGGTTGGGCAGCCATTCGGCGCGCAAAAGCCACTACCCAGAGCTGCTGGCGCGCCTGGAAGAGTTGGAAACCGAGCGCAACCGCTACAAATGGATGTTCGAACATGCCGTTCACGGCATCTTTCAAGCCAGCCTGCAGGAAGGCTTTCGCGCGGCCAATCCGGCTCTGGCGCGAATGCTCGGCTATGACGATCCGCAGGAAGTGCTGTGGTCGCTGACGGGGCTGGCCAGCTATCTGTTCGTCGGGGGCATCGAGGAACTGGAGCATATTCGCCAGGTGCTTGGGCGTGAGCCTGGCCTGTTTGGCTATGAAACGCAGTTGCGGCGCAAGGACGGCAGTGTCATCGACGTATTGATGAACCTGTTGCTCAAACCCGGTGAGGATGGCCTGTTCGAGGGCTTCGTCGCCGACATCACCGAGCGCAAGCAGGCGCAGCAACGTTTGCAACTGCTGAATGACGAGCTGGAGCTGCGCGTTAGCGCGCGCACTGCCGAGTTACAGGAAGCCAACCGCAACCTGCAGCAGCAAATCGTCGAGCGCGAACGCATCGAGCAGGCGTTGCGCGAAGCGCGCGATGCCGCCGAGGACGCCAACCGCAGCAAGGACAAATACCTGGCCGCGGCCAGTCACGACCTGTTGCAGCCACTCAATGCCGCGCGCCTGCTGATCTCCACGCTGCGCGAGCGCAGCTTGCCGGTAGCCGAACACAATCTGGTCGAGCGCAGCCACCAGGCACTGGAAGGCGCCGAGGATCTGCTCACCGATTTGCTGGATATCTCCAAACTGGATCAGGCGGCGATCAAACCGGATATCGATGTATATCGCCTGGATGAATTGCTCGCGCCGCTGGCCTCGGAGTTTCAACCGGTTGCGGCGGCCGAGGGGCTGGGCCTGCACGTGCGCATTGGCCATTACACGATCAGCACCGACTTCCGTCTGCTGACGCGAATTCTGCGCAACTTTCTCAGCAACGCCTGCCGCTATACCGAGCAAGGTCGCATCTTGCTGGGCGCGCGCAAGCGTGGCGAGTACCTGGAGCTGCAAGTGTGGGACAGCGGTCAGGGCATTCCCGAAGACCAGTTGGGCACGATTTTCCTCGAGTTCAACCAGTTGAACGTCGGGCGCGCCGCCGAGCGCAAAGGGGTTGGACTTGGGCTGGCGATCGTCGAGCGGATCGCGCGGATTCTCGGCTACCCGATTGCAGTCCGTTCGCAGCCAGGGCGGGGCTCGATGTTCAGCATCCAGGTGCCGCTGGCGCCGCAGCACACTGCCCACGCGCCCGCTGTCGCGTTGATGCGTACGCCGCTTGGCGATCCGCTACCGGGGCGGCGCTTATTGGTGCTGGATAACGAGCTGAGCATTTTGCACAGCATGGCCGCCCTGCTGGAGCAGTGGGGCTGCGAGGTGGTCACCGCCGTCGATCAACAGGCGGCCTTGCAGGCACTCGACGGGCGGGCGCCGGATCTGATTCTGGCGGATTTTCACCTCGACAACGGGGTGGTCGGTTGCCAGGTCGTGCAGCATTTGCGGCAGCACTTCGCCAGCGATATTCCGGCGGTGATCGTAACTGCGGATCGCAGCGATCAATGTCGCCGCGATTTGCAGCGCATGGGCGTGCCGCTGCTCAATAAACCGGTGAAGCCCGGCAAGTTGCGCGCGGTGCTCAGCCAGATGTTGCGCGACGCCCCTTTGTGAAGCCGTGCGCAGTCTGCACGCGTTTCCGCCCGCGCGTGGCGATTGTCTATGCTGTTGAGGAACCCTTGTTCAGCCTGCCGGTCTAGGCCAAGGTCAATTGAGGAGATAACTACAATGTTCAAACACTCATTTTTTCGTCGCTTGGCCGCTATTTTGGCGGTGTTCCATCTGTTGATGGTGACCCAGGTGCCAATGGCCAATGCGGCCATGATCGGTACGGCCGAGGTGCTGGCCGAGCAGCAGCAACAGATTGATCGTCAGCAGTTGCTGAGCATGCTCGATGATCAGGGCGTACAGGAAAAGCTGCAGAGCATGGGGGTTGAGCGTACGCAGGTCGAAGAGCGGATCAACAGCCTGACCAGCGCAGAGTTGGCGCAATTCAATCAGCAACTGGAAGAAGCGCCGGCAGGCGGCATTATCGGCATCATCGTGTTGTTCTTGGTGATCTTCATCATTACTGATCTACTCTGCGCTACCGACATCTTCAGTTTCGTAAAATGCATAAATCGTTGAGTTACAAACGTTTCCTTCCCCTCGCTTTAATTTTCTTGCTGGCTGCGTGCGCGAAGTCTCCGGTGTTACCACCGGAGACTTCGCGCTTGCCCGAGCGGGTTGAGCTGAGCGATGTGCCGTTTTTCGCGCAGAGTGCTTATCAGTGCGGGCCGGCGGCGCTGGCCACCATGCTCAACCAGCGCGGCGTGGTCACCAGCCCCGGCTTGCTCAAGGATCGAGTGTTCATTCCGGGCCGTGAAGGTAGCCTACAGGTTGAAATGGTTGCCGCAGCGCGGGCCCATGACATGCTGGTTTACCCCGTGGAGCCTCGCTTGGAGGCCCTGCTGGCGCAGGTTGCCGCGGGTAATCCGGTGCTGGTTCTGCAAAATCTGGCGTTTGACTGGTACCCACGCTGGCATTTCGCGGTATTGGTCGGTTATGACCGTCGCGAGCGCACCTTGATTCTGCGTTCGGGCACCACCCGTCGTTGGCTCACCGATTTCACCAGTTTCGATAAAACCTGGGCGCGTGGTGGCCGCTGGGCAGTGCTGACCTTGCCCGCGGACAAACTGCCGGTGCAGGCTGAACTGCGGCCCTGGCTCAAGGCTGCCAGCGATCTGGAAGAAACCGGCCGAACCGCGGCGGCGCAGCGTGCTTATCACACGGCGACGCAGCAGTGGCCGGGCGAGTCGCTGGGCTGGTTTGCGTTAGCCAACAGCCGTTACGCCAGTGGCGATGCCACAGGTGCCGAAACGGCCTTGCGCAAAAGCCTGGCACAGCAGCCGGATTTTGCCGCGGGTTGGTTCAACCTGTCGCAGGTGTTGGGCGAGCGCGGCTGCGGTCAGGCGGCACAACAGGCGCGCGTATGTGCCCAGCGCCTGGCGCCAGAGGAGACGCGCTTTGCCGTAGACGCCGCGCAACCCGCTGGCGCGGCGACGCAATGTGCGTTGCCGCCGGTGTGTCCATTGGCTAAGTGACGCAGGCAGGCAATAAACAACGGCGCCATCAGGCGCCGTTTTGATTTTTCCGCTTGGCCTACACCCCAAGCTTGTCGCGCAGGCTGTAGTACCAAGCGCCCATCGCGGTGAAGGGGATGCGCAGTAACTGGCCACCGGGGAACGGGTAGTGCGGCAATTCGGCGAACGCGTCGAAGCGTTCTGCCTGACCGCGCAATGCCTCCGCCAGCACCTTGCCGGCCAGGTGGGTATAGGTCACGCCGTGACCGCTGCAACCTTGCGAGTAGTAAACGTTGTCGCCGAGACGACCGACCTGCGGCAGGCGCGACAGGGTCAAGAGGAAGT
Source organism: Pseudomonas sp. UBA2684 (assembly GCA_002354655.1). Classification (GTDB taxonomy): domain Bacteria; phylum Pseudomonadota; class Gammaproteobacteria; order Pseudomonadales; family Pseudomonadaceae; genus Aquipseudomonas. The sequence goes on along the minus strand of DELY01000044.1, from coordinate 3,363 downwards.
TGCCGGTCCAGGCGTAGTCGATCTTCACGTCCTTCAATTGCGGGAAGGTCTTGAGCATGTTCGGCCGGATGATCGCCTCGATATTGGCCGGATCGCGCGCGCCGTAGACCACGCCGCCGCCGAAGATCAGGCGCTTGTCGCTGGTCAGACGGTAGTAGTCGAGCAGGTAGTTGCAGTCCTCGACGCAGTAATCCTGCGGTAGCAGGCTTTGCGCCAGTTCAGCGGACAGCGGCTCGGTGGTGATCACCTGGGTGCCGCAGGGCATCGATTTGGCCGACAGTTCCGGGATCAGGTTGCCCAGGTATGCGTTACCGGCGACGACTACGAACTTGGCTGTGATGCGGCCGTTAGGCGTGTGCACCACGGGGTTGGCACCGCGCTCGATACGCACGGCAGGTGACTGTTCATAGATCACCCCGCCGAGGGATTCGACCGCAGCGGCCTCGCCAAGCGCCAGGTTGAGCGGATGAATATGGCCGCCGCTCATGTCGAGCATGCCGCCGATGTAGTTATCGGTCGCCACCACTTCTCGAATGCGTTTGCCATCCAGCAGTTCTAGCTGGGTATGGCCGTAGCGTTCCCAGAGCTTTTTCTGCGCCTCCAGGTGGTTCATCTGCTTGGCAGTGATCGCCGCGAACACCCCACCGTTTTTCAAGTCGCACTGGATGTTGTACTTGGCGATGCGCTCACGAATGATCCGGCCGCCTTCGAAAGCCATCTGCCCCAGTAGCTGGGCATGCTTGGGGCCAACCGTGCGTTCGATGGTGTCGATGTCGCGGCTGTAGCTGTTGACGATCTGCCCGCCGTTGCGGCCCGAGGCACCGAAACCGACTTTGGCCGCTTCGACGATACAGACCTTAAAGCCGTTCTCCAGCAGCGATATGGCGGTGGAGAGGCCCGTGTAGCCAGCGCCAACGATGCATACGTCCGTTTCGACTTCGCCGTGTAATTCCGGGCGTGGCGGAACGGGATTGGCTGAAGCGGCGTAATAGGATTGTGGGTAAGCCGTGTGCGCCATTTTGCAACCTCTGTTCTTTATTTTTTACGAATGGTCGGATGCTACCCGAGTTGAAAATGCCCGGCTAGTGCCCTGTGCAAAATTTTAAACGTTCCTCTGAACAGTAAAAAATTCAGTTATTCAGGCAGTTAGCGGAAAAAGGGGTTGACTCTTTTTCCGCTCTCCGTAGAATGCGCACCCATCGTAGGCACGTAGCTCAGTTGGTTAGAGCACCACCTTGACATGGTGGGGGTCGTTGGTTCGAGTCCAATCGTGCCTACCAAATCGAAAGCCGCTGTTCGCGGTGCATGAGGGGCAATCCGAAAGGGTTGCCCTTTTTGTTTTCCCCTAGAAAACCTTCACAACTTACAGGCCCTTTTCACAGTGGGCAATGTGAACGTGTGTACGCATCCCCTCCATTCACACCGGTCTAGTGTGAACGTCCCTACCTAAGCTATTGATCTGCAAGGGTATAGCCCCACGTAGTGAAGGTGGTGCTCATTGCTCGCAAGCTCACAATGGCCATAGCTCTAACCAACTGAGCTACGTGCCTACGATGGGTGCAGGAGTCCCTGTGTGCTCATGCAGGGTGCCTAAGTAGTGGGCGAGAAGCACCCAAGCCTTGGGCGTGATTCTGGGGGCTTGCCTGTGTGCAGGTGGAAAATCTACAGGGGCGACTGCTGGGGGGTAGGGGAGGGGGTTATGGGTGGCTGCTTATAAGTACATTGCACCTTGAGAGTTTCTAGGAGAAATCCATGTGGTTGGCAACAGCCTTGCCCGGCTACTGCTAAGGTATGCCTCATTGCCATTAGGATGCTAGGGGGGAAGGTATGGCTTGGCGTGAGATGGTTCGGGATGGGAGCAAGTGGATAGCCGTGGCTATGGTCGTCACTGCCGTCATTTTGTATCTGGCTATCACGAAGTCTTACAGGGATTGTGTTGATGCATATCTAGAGACGGCGACTCATGAAGGGGCGGGGCGTATAGCTGTCATGACGTGCCACCTTAAAAGAAGTTGACCACTTCGGCATGACTACATACCATCTGAGCGTTATAGGGAAACGATCCTGTTCATCTGTAAAGATGAAAAATTGTAGGCTTGTGAAGCAGGCCCCGGAATGTTAGTAGTTTGATAGCTAAGCCTTAAATGGTTAGGTGGTCAGGTGAAGGCAGGATGGACTACGCCACAGTTTGTAGAGGCCCGAGAGCTAATATCGTATATCAGCACGCCAACCCCTTAGGCGAAGAAGAGTAAGGGGCGGGAACCACTACCGAATAGTTGGGCTCAGACTGGCTAAGCCTACTGAGAAGAACGGCTAGTGTGGCGACGCACTAAGCACCCGCAAAGGGCGATCAGGTATATCCTGAGCATGACTGAAGTGGTATGGCTTCAGTTATTGCTATGCACCTACTCCAAGTAAATAAATAACTATTCTATACAGCTTTAAGTGGAGAGACTGCCCTCATTCTGTCTATGTCCTTCTGAAGTTCATCATCGATCCTAGCTTCGATAGCTTTGTATCGCTCAACCTCAGATTTGCTAGGACGTCCGACAGGTCTAGAGATGCCCATAGATTTAAGAAGCTCCTTAACTGCTGTTAGATTATCTTCACTGGCAGTCTGCTTGAGAATGCTAATAGCCCTATCCTGCCAATAGAGCTTATGTTCTCTATCCCATCCTTGTTCGTTGGCATGATTCTCAAGCAGTACAAGAGAAAGCCCCCATTCTTTAGCTAGTGCTACATGAGAGCTAGCTTCTACATATTTCTGTTTTCCATTCTCTGGAATGTTCATGTGTTTGTTCCTATGAATTTAATGAAAAGAAGAGAAGCAAGAGCATGCCTGCCGGCGGCAGAAACCTGCATTAAAAGAAGAAGATCAAAAGCGAGGTATGTCGTATTGGTATTTACTAACAGACTTTCTTTGCTCTTGATCTTTTCTTTAATGCATGCTTCTAACCGCCGGAGGCATTGCTTTTGATTTTAAGAGTAACCTAGGAGGATTTCTTGGTGGTCCTCACCCTAGGCTAAGAATCTCCTAGCTAATACTCTCTCTCTCTAGATGGTGGTCTTTAGGTCGATACTTAGCATGCTGGCAGGAATGACTAGGCTTGGTAGCTTAGTAATCAGCCAAGGAGAAAGTGGATACTTTATGCTAGAGGCTTCTAGCTAAAAGTACCCAGTTATTACTTCAACCATAGTCCTACCGTTCTATGAGTAACACCCATCTTCTCAGCAATCTTGCGATTGCTAAGACCAGATGCTTTAAGTTCTTTGGCTATCTGGGAGTTATCTTCTTGTCCGCGTTTAGCATAAGACTTAGGGGGTTCTATCATGTGGCTAGTGTAGTGGTCTACTGATTCCGGA
>DELY01000029.1:103808-108929 GCA_002354655.1 Pseudomonas sp. UBA2684 | reverse complement strand
CGAGTCAGCGTGGAATCCGCATTTTACCTCGAAGTGCAGTATGACTTGGAATGGGCGAGCAGCCGCAGCTACGAAGACGCTTAGAAATTCTTCCTTGAAAGATGAGAAAGCGGCGAATGGGCCACGGGTGATACCTGGCCTAAACGAATCCAACGCGCCATAAATGAGGTTTCCACTATGCAGCATCGAACTACCAGATGGTTGTCTGCCGTTTTTATCGCTTTGGCGATGGCACCCTGCTTCGCTGCGACGAACACACCCCCCAAAGTATTTGGCTGGGTGGAGGAAGGACTGATTCAGCCGGAAAACATCTCCGTAAAAATCAAATTGGATACGGGGGCCTTGACCTCATCGATGGATGCGAAGGACCTGGAAAGGTTTGAAAAGGACGGCGAGAAATGGGTCCGCTTCAACGTGGAAGTCAAAGACAGTGAGACCGGCAAGATGGCCAATTCATCATTTGAGCGCAGGGTCATTCGCAATGTGAAGGTGCGTGGTGCGGGCGGCGCTGAGAAAAGGCCAGTTGTAGTCATGCAAATGTGCATCGGGTCACGTATTTATAGTGAGGAGTTTTCGCTCAAGGATCGAGGCAAGATGAATTATCCAGTCCTTATCGGCCGCCGCACACTGGCGCGTATCGGTGCGGTTGATGCCTCCCAGACATTCACCATGGAGCCGCGATGTGGCAAATCATGACCCTGAGACGCAACCTCTTGTCATGACTTTAGTTAGATTTGCTCTGCCATTGGTTTCGGTAGTCATAAGTTTATTGATCGCCTTCCAGACCTATGCAACTGACCTCAATGTGGAGTGGCCAGAAGGCTGGAGTAGCTCGCGCCAGCCCGCTCTGCTGGATGCACAGGGACAGCCTACCGGCTCGCGCCAGAGAGCTGTATTACAGGACAAGGATGGCAACCAACTAGCGGCAATGGAGGTCACACGTCTAGCCGTGCCAAAAGAGCATGCCGTGAGCATCGAGAACGTTATCGCGACTATGCGCAAAGCGTTGCAGTTCCACTATGCCCAGCTCGGGCTCCTGGCGAACTGCACCAAGCCGACTGAAACAGCACTTGGCGACCTGCGTGGTCTTCAAGTTATGTGCACCATGACTGCACGAGGTGAGACGGTACTTAAACACGCATTGGTCACTGCCGCAGGAGGGCAAGTAGCCTACTCACTGGAATACGCTGCAGTTCCCATAGCGTTCTCTGAGCATTTGCAAGAGTTCCTCCAGGTGCGCAAGTTACTCTGATTTTCTGTGCCTGTGTCGCCACTCCTTAGGGAGAACTTGGCAGCTGAGTCAAAGAGCCTGCATCCAGGTTGAAAGGGATGACGGGCTTTGCAGCCAGACCGCCAAATGAGACGGCGGGATCAATGTAGCGCATCGCCGACTTGATGTCCTTCCAGCCGACGTAGGTCATCAGGGCCTTGAGGTCCCAACCATTGGCCGTGGCCCAGGTGGCGAAGCCTCGGCGTAGCGAATGGCTGGTGTACAACTCGGCTGAGATACCGGCGCTTTGCAGGATTTGGCGCAACAAGCTGATCAGGCTGCCGGGATGCAGGGCCTCGCTGCCCAGATGCCCCCAACGATCCAGGCGACAGAACACTGCGCCGCGGGCGATGCCGGCGACACTGATCCAGTCGAGATAGGCCTGTACTGGGCACAGGCGTTTCAGGGCCGGTGCGTAATGGGTCGTGCCGAGGTTTTCCCGGTCACTCTTGCTCTGCGGCAGGAACAGGCTCATGCCAGCACCGGCTTCGGCCTGGATATGCTCGACCTGCAGTCGACAGAGTTCGTCACTGCGAAAACCCCGCCAGAAGCCGATTAATAGCAGCGCCGCATCACGCCGGCTGCGCCGCAGGCTTGCCAAATTGCCGGACTGCTGAGCTCGTTCGGCCTCCTGATTCAGCCAGTGAACCGCCTGTTCCAGGTGTTGCAACTGCAACGGTGCAGCTTGCTTGGCTTGTGCCGGATGCAAGGTGCGGATGCCTTTGAGCACCTGTCGCACCGTGGGCGTCTTGGTCGGATCAGGAAAGCCCTGGGTGATATGCCACTGAGCCAAAGCAGCCAGGCGCTGTTTGAGCGTGTTGCTGCTTAGGGTGTCGGCGTAGTCCACCAGGTAGCGCACGATGCTATCGCTGGTGGCGGGTAGAAAGCCGCCCCAGCTCACTTCGAAGTGCTCGATGGCCGACTGATAACTGCGACGGGTGTTTTCCCGCGTACCGGCTTGCAGATAGCGCTCGACGTCTTTCATCGCTCGAAATGCCCTTTGTGTACGGGAAAACGGCAGCTAAGCGGCCGTTTGTGCCAGTCTTATTGAATAACGCTCTATTATTTTATCTTAATGATCCCCTTGTGAAGGTCTTTACATCGGGTAATTTTAGAATGTAAATACATGGTATGTAATCCACTACGAAATCGTAGGAGCAGACCATGGCCCGCGGCGGCATCAACAAGGCACTGGTTCAGAAAGCGCGACAGGCGATCCTGGCGCGAGGCGAGAACCCGAGCATCGACGCGGTACGGGTTGAACTGGGCAATACCGGCTCGAAAACCACCATTCACCGCTACCTGAAAGAGCTCGAAGACGCCGAGCGCGGCCGGGATGCGGGCTCAATCCCGCTCAGCGAACAGTTGGCCAACCTGGTCGGCCAACTGGCAGATCAGCTAGAGGAGGATGCGCAGGCCACCGTGGCCCAGGAGCGCGAACATCTGGCACGCGAACGGCTCGATTTCCAGAACCAGGCTCGGCTGGCCGAAGGCCGAATCCAGCAGTTGGAAAGCCTGAGCAGCGGGCTCACGGAACAGCTCCGGACTGCCCAGCAAGCACTACAGCAGGAGCAGCAGCAACGCCAACAGGCCCAGATCGAGAATGCCCGCTTGCTGCAGGCCAACCGCGACCTGGAGGAGCGCCTGCAGGACCGCGATGGGCAGATTCGCTCGCTGGAGGAAAAGCATCAGCACGCACGCGACGCCTTGGAGCACTATCGCCAGGCCAGCAAGGAGCAGCGCGAGCAGGAACAACGCCGACACGAGTCGCAGGTACAACAACTGCAACTAGAACTGCGGCAACTGCAGCAGACCTTGATAATCAAGCAGGACGAGCTGACGCAACTGAACCGCGACAATGCACGCTTGCTCACCGAGGCGCGGCAGTTGCAAAAAGAGCGACATGCACAGCAACAGCTAGTGGCGCAGAAAACTCAGGCCCTGGAGGCTCTGCAGAGCACGCTGGCCGGCTCCGAACGCACGAATGAAGCCCTTGATCAGCGTTGTCGCACATTGCAGGAGGAGGTGTCCCGGCTGAGCGAAGCCTCCGCGCTTCAGGCGCAGCAGACGCAGGGCCTGCAGAAGCGCTTGGTCGAAGCCACTACACAGCTGAAGCTACTCGGGGCACCGCTTGCGAACAGCGATGGCGCATGTAGCACATGAACCGGCACACTGAGCCTATGCGCTGAGCGGAGGTGAAGATGACACTACTTGAGACTACCAATGAGGGGGCTGCGTAACCTGTCCGTTTGACTACGCCACTGGGCCAGGCCATTGGTAATCTGTTCGCCCGGGCCTTGCCGCTACTGGATGGCAATCCGCCAGGCTCGCTCAAAGTCTTCGTCTTCGGCGGCTGCGCGGTGCACCTGCTCACCCATGCGCGTGGTAGTGCGGACATCGATGCGGAGATCGAGGCGGCCCGCGTGCTGCGTAAGGACGAGATCATGGCCGTCTACACACCGCCAGAGGGTTATGAGGACGGCGACGGCCGCGACTTGCAGGTGTACCTGGACCAGAACTACACCAATGCCCTCGGGCCACTGCACGAGGACTACCGCGAGCGCGCCATCCCGATGGAGGGTTTCGAGGGTGAGCAGCCGCTGCATATCTTCGTTGCCGCCGGCGTGGATCTGGCCATCTCCAAGCTCGGCCGCTTTACGGAAAACGATCAATATGATATCGAACAGCTCATCGAATGTGGCCGTGTCGATGTCGGCCAGTTTGTTACACTGGCAACAGAGGCAATCGATTATGCCGTGGGCAACCGAAGCGCAATGCTAGGCTGCCTGAAACTGGTCATAGCGAAGTACCTGGAGGATGGGCGAGATGCCACGTCTGGATCGTAAACAAAGCTTTGGCACGCTCCTGGAGACTGTCACCCAGCAGCGTCTTAGCCAAGTTGCGTCCGATGCTCTTGTGGAGCTTGCCAAGCAGTTGTGGTACGAAGAGCGCGACCTCGTGCCAGTACTGCAGCGTGAAGTGGCAGGCAAGCTGCGCGAGCCTGAACAGAAGCTGCGTGCCCTCTATCTCGTCGACCTGCTGCGTCGCTTTCCCTGTGTATCAACGGACAAAGCCGCGCGCCTAAAAGGCTTTGTCAGCAGTTGGTCGAACCTGAAACCAGCAGAACGCTCACCTCGTGCGACCCAGCTTGTCTCTCGCTACCAACTCGACAAGCTGGCCTATGAATGGGGGCTTGAAGAGGACGTCAGCAAGCAGATGCAGGATGTCCTGGCTTTCCAAACCCGCCATTACGCCGCCACCCAGGGCGTGAAGACGGGCTATTCAGAGCCAACGCCCGTAAGCTAGCAGCAGGGCACGGCAAAATGGACGCGGAATGGCCAACTCAACAAATGACGACCAACGACTCGCTGATCTAACACGCGAGGCATTAGCCGACGTGAGCGAGGGTTTGGTGATCGATCACGCATTGGTCGAGACCTGGGCTCAGAGCCTTGATACCGACACCCCGGTGCCTTTGCCAACTCCAGATCGGCCTACTTAATTCGCAGCAGGCCGAACTGATCCTCAGCGGTATCAGGCTGAAGCCATTGCGCTAAGCGCGCCTTCGCTTGAGCAGGACTTCCATTCTGTTCGTTTAAATACAGCAAGTTACAGAACGAATGCACTAATTTTTGCCTCATCTCGGCATACCCCTGATTCCCCCCTTACCTCGGCATAACTTCAATCAGGCGTTCAGAGCCGATTCTATAATTGACTATAAAATCCTATAAAGCCCATCCTGAGTAACTTAGCGACGCTAGAAAGATATTTAAATACAATCAGTTGCAGCGCGTATGTCCTAATTTTCCTTTATCTCGGCATGACCCCATCCACGCATACAGGCTATGCGC
>DELY01000029.1:61235-103775 GCA_002354655.1 Pseudomonas sp. UBA2684 | reverse complement strand
CTAGGGAATCCGGGGCTATTCAGGCAATTACCGCCGAGCTTCAGTCGCCGCGATATTCGCAGCCACTGGTGCAGGTCTCATGGATGCGGATGCGTGATAGCTCTGGGAGGAGGGGTTTCAGCTGCTGCCAGATCCACTTGGCGATGACTTCGCTGGTTGGGTTTTCCAGGCCAGGGATATCATTCAGGTAGTTGTGGTCCAGTTGTTCGTAAAGCGGCTTGAAGATCGCCTTTATTTCAGAAAAGTCGCGAATCCAGCCGGTATAAGGGTCAACCTCACCTTCTATGTAGACCGCTACGCGAAAGGAATGGCCATGCAGTCGTCGACATTTGTGCCCTTCAGGGACATGGGGAAGGCGGTGGGCCGCCTCGAAGATAAACTCTTTGAACAATTCCAAGGTGGGGCTCTCTGAAAATACGCGCCTGTGGCGGTGCGTTGATAAAGCGTGATTTTACCAGTTAGGGTCGCGCTTTAAGCAACGCACAGACGGGCACTTTCAATACCGTCAGTCCTGTACAGGCTTGACTGGCTCAGCCGTCGCCGTATTTGCTGATGAGCTTACTCGTACGGTTTCTTGGTTACGTTCGTGCCGATAAACGCTAACCGCCTGGTAGACAGCCTTGCGCAGACGATTGATCCCGCCAATGGGTCGGTGTTCTGGCAGCGAGTGCCAGGGATTGAACGACAAATTGTCGCAAAAGCGATTCTGCTCGGTGCTATCGAAATCTTGAGCCGGCAGCTGAATATTGGCGACTGTCTTGAACGGCGATATTGACTCATCCCACTCCACGCTAGGATCTTCGATTGGCATGAAATACTCGGGGTTCTGACGCTGAACTTGCAGCGCGAAACAGGCTGGTACGCGATCCAGTGAAAGTTGTGTGTAGAGCGCGCTACGCAGAAAGTTGGGTAGGCCCGTATTGGGCGTCGGCAGTTCGTAGCTTGGGCAGTTTTCCGGGGTGGGAATGACGCGATATTTTATGTTGTGCGGGCCAAGCTTGAATGGCGCAATCGAGTTGTAAGTCGTTTCCACCGGGCTTTCCGGCGCAGGTGACAGGGTTTTCAGGGCAATGATCAGGTGACGGATTTCCCAGCTGCGTGGGTCCCAGCTAGGGAAGAAGGCCAGTATTTTTTGGCCATCGGCTTGCGCTGCGAAATTACTTTTGTATTCGGCTACATCGCGTACGAAAAATGCGGGGTGGTTGAACATCACGAAGTCTTGCTCGGCGCCGTGAGTGGCGTTGTCGATGAGCTTGTCACCTGGCACATCCAGGAGCTTGATCGCCATGCCTCGTGCATCGCGAGCACGGTCGAATTGTGGGTAAGCGTTGCCGTTAGACAGGCGCATCCACGCGTGCCAGGTCTTTCCAGGCTCGCTTAGCACGCCATATTGAAGATTACTGTCGATGTCCGGCAATACGGTAATTTGAGCTTTCAAGCAGCCGTGAGCTTTTGCATGGGCATCACGCAGGACGCGGGTGTTGTCCCGGTGTTGCTCAACCACGCGAATGGCATCTTCGATGATGCTTTGGGTCAGCGCGGATTCGCCCGGCGGGATTTGTTCCTCGCTGGAAACCGGGCCAGAGAATTTCCAACTGTAGTACGCCGCTCCGGCAGCCCAACCACCGAGGCCGACAACCAGCAGAAGCAGCAAGAGTTTGCCCAGCACGCGGCCGAGCCAAAGCCAGAGGGTTTTGAACATAGCAAGAGTCCTTGTTCGCGATGATTATTCCTGACGACACGCCGACCTTTGTTAGCGCGAGCGCTCTCCAATCAGCCCTGGCAGTTGGGGCCCGGGGTCCAGGGTTTTGCCTCAATAGTTTGGAGTTGTTCTTCGAGTTCGCTATTGCCCATAACTTTCAGGTATTCGATCAGCGCCCAGCGCTCTTCCGGTTGAAGCGCCCGGCCGATGACGCCGTCTTGGCGGCAGCCATCACGGAATTCATGGCCTCGGTTGCTGTTGCCGGTAGTGCTGGTATCGAACAGAAAGCCGCCAGGAAATTTGTCACTGTTGAAGCCAATCTGCTTTGGGTTGTACTCGAAGTTGCCTACCCAAAATTGGGTTTGTCGTTCTGAAACAGGGGACAGCACTTGGAATAGCGTGGGGACCGAACCGTTGTGCAAGAACGGTGGTGTGGCCCAAATGCCATGCAGCGGTCGGGCTTTGTAACCACGCTTTTCCTGCACGCCAATGGGTAGGCCAAAACCGTCCATGCGCCAGCGTTCACGGGGTTGGATGCCGGCATCTCGATAAGCACGGTTTTCCACATACGCGGTGATATAGGCCAAGCCTTTGGCGCTGGAGATGCTGCGCAGGTCGAGGTCATCGGACGTTTCGCCGAACAGCCGAACATCCAGTTTGCCGAGCTCGGCTTTGGTCCAGCCGAGCTTGCTGATATCGAAGCGGTGGTCGGCGATGTTGTCGGCCGTCGTCGGATCAGTGCCGACAATACTGGTCGGCACAATGCGCATGCGCCATTCGGGGTCGCGCGAAGGGGCGAGCCGTTGATCCTGGGGTTTTGGGTCCGGAGCATGGCAATACGCACAATTTTCGCTGAACAGTGCCCGCCCCCGGCTGGCCAGCGGCAGATCGATTTGGCCGAGAACCTCTGTTGGCCAGGTCGGTGGCTTTAGCTGTTTGAGGGTTTCTTCAAGGGTATACAGTTCGCGCAGCCGTACGCTGGAGGCATAACGTTCGGACTCGGCTACCGGATGGCCGTTGCTCTCGAGCAGGCGCAAGGTTGCCCCCACGCCAAGCGCTTCGCCCACATTGCGCGCCATGGGCTGCATGGCTGAGCCGTTCCATTGCACCCAGTCGAACTTCCAAATGTCCCAGACTTGCGGATAGCTCACGGGCGCATTGGCGACACGGTAATTGCTGGGGTCGATGGCATCGCCGAATACGGTATTGGCGATACGGCCAAACGCGTCGGTGCGACCAAAGCCTTCCTCGGTGGGATAGAGGCCGCGGTGCCAGTCGTTGAATGCTGTACCGAGCAACCGATCGAGTACGACTTTAAAGTCGCGGCGCAGTTGCGCGCGGTCTGCCGAGGAGTGCTCTCCCAGTACTTCTTTGGCGAAGCGCCTGAACTTCAGTGGGTTGTAGTAGGTAAAGGCCATGCTCATACCCAGCGATTGGCCAAAGCTGCCGCCCCGCAATGTCGGGACAGTCGAGGCAAGAGAGTGCAGGGCGGCACCGCCGTCGATGCGTACGGCTTGTCCGTTATAGCGCAGTTCACCGGTATGACAGGCTGCGCAGCTGATATCCAGGTAATGAATACCGCTCTCGTCGTCCGTATGACGAGCAAAACCGACCGGTAGGTTCGCCGGGTTGAGCGTCGAGGCTTGCTGCTTGGGATCGACAAGAAAGCCAAAACGCGCGAGGTAATCGAGTCTGGCGAATTTGTCTTTGCCAAACGGCATTTCAAGCGCGCTGAACCAGTCATAGCGCAAGCCTTTAACTTGGGTACCTTGCGGGGTGTAGTAATAAATCTGACGTTCGGCTGCACTCCATTGATCGAGGTAATGGAGTTTTTCCGGCTGCTGGTAGCTCGGTAGATTGGGGTAGGCAATGAAATACAAGCCGATTGCCAGGCCGATAGCGACTATCAGCAAAAGCCCGTAGAGGGCGCGACGGAGGGTATGCATCGGACACTTCCTTGTAGCGTTCTTATTTGCCTGACTTTATGCCAAGCAAGATCGCTAATGGCAAGCTGCCATATCGTATTTGTTATTAAGCCGCATGGCACGGCGCTGGATCGTTCTGTTGCGGTGAGTCGATTTACTCAAGAACTAAGCAGAATTGAGCTTATAGATAATTGTTCCAAGTACCGTCAAAGTTATTGCTAGCGTTACAAATGTGCGCGCCAAACTATTGTTTTTAATGGAAATACAAAATAATGGCGCCAAGGATCGGTTAGATTGGAAGCCCTGAATACGTCACCTCGCCGGTTACTGTTTATTGATCCAAGCGACGCTTGCGGTCATCTACTGGCACACCTGCGTGTAAGCGGCTGGACGATAGAGCGCGCCGGCTTGAGCGAGGCCAATGCAAGCGCTTGCGATGTCGGTTTGGTGCATGTAGGCCGCCAGCATATTGCCTATCTGCATGCGCTCAGGGCGCTGATCCAACAGCATGAGATGGAATGGGTCGCGATCCTGGATCAGGAGGCCTGGCGCGAGCCCGCAGTCAGCCGCTTCGTCAGTGACTGGTTTTTTGATTATCACAGTATCCCCGCCGATGACGAGCGGCTGTATCGCGTGCTTGAGCGCGCGGCAGGTGTCAGTCGGATACGCGCCGCACACCTTAAAGGCAAACGCCATGAGCAGGACTTGCTCGGTAATAGCCGCATGATGAAAGCGCTGCGCAAGTCCTTAGCCACCTTGGCTGGCAGCGAGTCTGCGCTACTGATTCAAGGCGAGAACGGCACCGGTAAAGAGTTGTTTGCCCGTAAATTGCACCAGCAGGCGAAGCTTTCCGCCGACGCATTTTTCACGCTTGATGGGGCAAGCTACCGCGGTTCGCTATCGCAGCTAGACCCGCCGGCGCTTGCGCGGAATGTCCAGCCCGCCAAACCTCCGCAGGCCGACGCTGTAATGCGCCACCGAGACTGCGGCACGTTGTTCATCAAGAATGTGGCCGACCTGACAATTCCCCAGCAGATCGAGTTGCTGCACAAGCTGCAGCACTCGCGATTGCAGGGTGTTCAGGTGGCGCTCAGCCGCTGCCGAGTGCTCGCGGCAACGGATAAGGATTTGCTTGGCTTGGTCAGGCAGGGGAGTTTTAGCGAGCCGCTGTACCATCAGCTCAGCGCCGTACAGGTTCATACCTGTGCATTGCGCGAGCGAGGTGCAGATCTCGGTCTTCTCGCAGAGCACTTCGCCAAACGCTATTCGCTTGAGATGGGGCGACGTCCACGTCGCTTCAGCGAAGATGCCCTTAGCGCGATACAGCGGCATGCCTGGCCAGGCAATGTGCGCGAGCTGGCTAATCGCGTGCGCCGCAGTGTGGCGTTGGCCGAGGGGCGCCAGATCGAGGCGAAAGACCTGTTGCTGGAGTCGTCGGCGGGCATGGATTGGGTGGTTGGGACCTTGTCCGACTACATCTTGCGAGCCGAGCGTCAGGCGCTCAATGATGTGCTGTTGCGTTATTCGAAGAACATGAGTCAGGCCGCTCGGGTGCTTGGCGTTTCCCGGCCGACCTTTTATCGCTTGCTGCACAAGCATCAAATACGCTGATTGCCGCGACTATTCACCGCGGCTTGTGCATTGGAACCCGTGGCTTATTCCTTTTCTAATGCATAGTCTTCGTCCTGGGCGTATCAAGCGCCTAGGCCGCATGGCTATTCATCACGGATCAGGAGTGGGCGATGCATCCCTTTGAGGCAGAAAAGCCACCACAATTAGCCGTTTTGCTTGGTTACGCCGGACTGATTCCCTTTGTCAGTGGGGCGCTGGGCATTTGGGTGATTCCACTGGGCTGGCGGCCCTTTGTATTGGCGGCCTTGTTGGACTTTGCGGCGGTGATTTTGGCTTTTATGGGCGCCATTCACTGGGGCCTGGCAATGCGTGCGCAAGAGACCGATGCGCGCGCTCAAGTGCAACTGGGCTTGTCGGTCATTCCACCCTTGCTGGGGTGGCTGGCGGTTGCCAGCGGCATGCCCATGGGTATGGCCTTGCCGATATGCCTGCTGGCCTTCGTCGGGCTTTATCTGGCTGATTTGCGGGCGGTAAAACTGGGTTTGGCACCGCGTTGGTACCCGCGTTTACGCACACCGCTCACGTTGATCGTCACCCTGAGTTTGTTAGTGGCCTGGGCCAGCGTGCTGGTCGGGTGATTGCAGCCAGAGACTGACGCAGCGAATGGCCTGTTCGCGGCGTTGAGCCCAGTCGCCCGCAATGCACTGCACGGGCTGCTGATGCTGACGTAACCAGTGCTCGCAGCGCTGGTAGAAGGCCACGCGCGCCTGTAGCACTGGCTGGCAGCGTTGGCCATCGTCGACCCAGGGCACGCCGAGCGGGTTGAGGAGCAAGTGCAGGTGATAGTCGCGCTTGAGTAACTCATCCTCAAGCCATTGGGGCGCATCGCCAAACAGCTCGTGGCTCCAGAGCAGGTTGCTCAGCAGGTGGGTGTCGAGAATCAGCAGGTGTGGGCGGGTTGCTCGAGCGGCATCTTCCCAGGCGAGTTGACCGCGGGCGATCTCGGCAATATCGGCGTAGCAGGTGTCGCGCTGCTCGCGGTCGATAAAATGGCGCACATACTCGCCCACCACCAGCCCGCCGAAAACACTCTGCAGCTCCCGCGCCAGCCAACTCTTGCCGCTGGACTCGGGGCCGGTCAGCACCAGTACCTTCATACCGTTGCCAGCGCGCGGTCACGCCGCCACGTCAACCAGCCGCTGATCGCCAGCACGGTGAAGAGGGCGTACAAACCAGCGGTCAGGTACAGGCCTTGCTGGAGAAACAACGCCACGAACAGCAGGTCCAGAACCACCCAGAGCGGCCAGCATTCGAGGCGTTTCTGGGCCATCCACACTTGCGCTACCAGGCTGAAAGCACTCAACGCCGCATCCTGCCAGGGGGCGGCGGCATCGGTGAAGCTGGCCATCAGGTAGCCCAGCCCCAGTGCACCGGCACTGCCCAAGGTGGCGCTTAGCAGCAACGCGCGAGTGCTCAGCCGGCTGACCTGAAGCCCCTGCTGCTGCTCGCCGCCACGCGTCCATTGCCACCAGCCATAGAGCTGTAATGCGGCGTAGACGCCTTGCAGAAGCATGTTGGAATACAACTTGCCCTCGAAGAAGATCCAAGCATAGAGCAGCACCATGACCAAACCGATTGGCCAGCACCAAGGATTTTGCCGCACAGTCAGCCACACCGCCCAAGTGCCGAGGGCCGCAGCAAGGATTTCTAACGATGACATTGAACGCTCACAGGCACGCCGCGCGGCGCAGTTGAATTCCAGGCGGCGATTGTAACGCCTGCGCGCTGGTCCGTGGCGCGGCCGGCGTAACCCCGCCTGCTAGCAGGTCAGGCTGTCGGCTTGGCGATAAAGCATCAACAGCTTGCGGGTGATGGTCTGCTGAATATCGTCGCGCTCGAAGGTGGAGAGGCGAGTCAGGCGACTGACTTGCAGACGGTGCAGGTGAATGTAGGGCATCTGCTGGTCGAATTCGCGCAAATCGCCTTTCATCATGATCGGCAGAAACACATCGCCGACCTTCTTCTGGTTGCTGATGATTTGCGCCAACGCCGGTTTGAACGGCATGGTTTTCGGCGCCGGGCCGCCTTCTTTGAGTTGCGTGGTCAGCAATAAACCGGGTTTGCCGAGCACCGCACCCGGTAGCACGCAAAGCCCGGTTTTACGGATAGCCTGAGCCTCGATGCCGTGCAGGGTGTCGTGGAAGGCGTACGGATTGGGCAATACCACCATCTTGCGCCCCAGGTCGCTGGGGAAGTGCAGGTTGTAGTTGGTATAGAGCTGGCGCACGGATTCGGAATACACGCACAAACGGTTCTCGAACAGTTTGATAAAGCGCTCTGCCAACTCGCGGCGAGCGATGCTGTTGAGGTCCCAGATCAGGTCCTGATTCTGCGGCCGGCTGAGGTCGACTTCCTGATGTTCCATGCTGCTCATGGCTTCCTCTATACGCGAAACTGACTCAGCGGCCGATTGAGCTCATCCGCCAGTTGCCCCAAACGTTGGCTGGCGGCACTGGATTGCTCCGCCGCCAGAGCGTTGTTATGCGCCAGACCGGCTGCTTGCGTGACATTCTGATTGATATCTTCGACCACATGCGACTGTTGCAGCGTGGCACTGGCGATGGATGCATTCAAGCCTGTCAGGTTGCGCAGCGATTGGGCAATCAATGCCAGGCTTTCACCAGCCTGGCTGGCCTGCTCGACCGTCAGCTGCGATGCGCGGCTGCTTTCGTTGATAACTTTTACCGCCGCCTCCGAGTTGCCTTGCAGGCGCTCGATCATGCCCTGAATTTCGGCAGTCGATTGCTGGGTGCGCTGCGCCAGTAAGCGCACCTCGTCGGCGACCACGGCAAAGCCGCGACCTTGCTCGCCGGCACGTGCGGCCTCGATGGCGGCGTTGAGGGCGAGCAGGTTGGTTTGTTCGGCAATCGAGCGGATCACCTCCAACACGCTGCCAATCTGCGTGCTTTCCTGGGCGAGGTGTTGAATCACCTCGACGGCCTTGTCGATGGTGCCGGACAGCTGGCCGATCTGCCGCAGGCTGGCATCGATGTTGCGCTGACCCTGGGAGGCTTGCTCTTCGGCGGTGTGTACTTCCGTCGAGGCATGCTCGGCATTTTTTGCCACATCTTGCACGCCATAGGTCACCTGGTTGACCGCCGTCGCCACCAGCTCCATCTGCTGGGATTGCTGTTGGCTGTGCTGTTGTGCCTCGCCGGCAATGCTCCCCAGCGACCGTGCCGCTTGATCCAGCGCGCCGGCGGATTCGAGCGAGCGGCGGATGACCTGACGGAGTTTTTCCGTGAAGGCATTGAAATGCCCGGCCAGGGCGGTCAATTCGTCGCGGCCGTTGGCATCCAGGCTGCGCGTCAGGTCGCCTTCGCCGCTGGCAATGCTGGCCATGGCGTTGACGGCCTCTTGCAACGGGTGGGCGATACTGCGGGCGATCAAACTCACCAGCACGGCCATCAACAGGGCGATGGCCAGGCCGATGCCGAGCGCGCGCAAGGCCTGGGCTTGAAATTCGACCTGTACATCATCGACATACACCCCCGAACCGATGATCCAGCCCCACGGTTGGAAGAGTTCGACATAGGAAATTTTCGGTACTGGCTCGCTCGAGCCGGGCTTGGGCCAGCGGTAGTCAACCTGACCCGCACCTTTGGCCTTGCTGATCTGCACCATTTCGTTGAACAGGGCCTTGCCGTCTGGGTCCTGGTAGCTCGACAGGTTTTGCCCTTCGAGCTTCGGGTTGGTCGGGTGCATGATCATGGTCGGCGTCTGGTCGTTGATCCAGAAGTACTCCTGGCCGGCGTAGCGCAGACCGCGAATCAGGTCCATGGCCTGCTGCTGCGCTTGCTCCCGGTTGAGCGTGCCGGCAGTTTCCAGGTCGTGGTAATGCTTGAGAATACCGGCGGCACTTTGCACGACATGCTGGGTTTTCTCGCCCTTGGCGGCATACAGATCGCCATGGATCTGCTTCAGCAGCACCGCGCCCAGGCAAAACAGCATGAGTACAGCGACCACGAGAATCAGCAGCAAACGGCGGCTGATCGGCAGACTACGGAGGCTATTCATCGTGCAGGTGCTCCTGATTCTTGTTATGAGGCTATGGCTGGCCGACTGTTATAAACGAAATTGCGCCACTTGCTGCTCTAGACCTTTTGCCAGTTGGTTCAGGGAGTGAGCGGTCAACGAGGTTTCTTCGACGGCCTGGCTGTTCTGCTGCGACATCTGTGCGATGCGCTCGACGTTGCGCGCGACATCCTGGCTGGCTTCCGTTTGTTCGCGCAGGGCGATGCTGATCTGGTCGACCACACTGATGACCCTGGACGAGCCGTCGCGAATTTGCACGATAGCTTCACCAGCCTGGTTGGCCTGCTCGACACCGTTGTTCACCAAGGCCACGCCGACTTCCATGTTGTCCACGGCATGCCGCGTGCCTTGCTGAATCTTCTGCACCATCTCGGCAATTTCCTGGGTGGAGTTGCCAGTGCGTTGCGCCAGTAGACGAACCTCGTCGGCGACCACGGCAAAGCCGCGACCTTGCTCGCCTGCGCGGGCGGCTTCGATGGCGGCGTTGAGGGCGAGCAGATTGGTCTGGTCGGCAATCGCCTTGATCACATTGACGATGGAGGTGATTTGATCGGAATGCTGACCCAGTTCGGCGATTTGCGACGCCGACTGCTGCACCGTATTGGCAATCTTCTGCATGCTTTCCAGGGTGTTCTGGATCACTTTGCCGCCGTCCTGCGACTGCTGACCGGAGGCGCTGGAAATGGCATGTGCTTCGCCCGCGTTTTCCGCCACATGGTTGATGCTCACGGTCAGCTCCTCCACGGTGGCCGCCATCGAGGCCGCGGCGTGCGACTGCTCGCGGGCGGACACTGACAGTTGTTCGGACGAGCTGGAAATATGCTGCGAAGCCTGGACCAGTTGCTCGGCCCCTTGCTTGATCTGGGTGATCATGCCGCGCAGGCGTTCTTGCATGGCGGAAAACGCCGCGAGCAGGGTGCCGATTTCGTCGCCGCCGCGGTTGTCGATGCGCGAGTCCAAGCGGCCGTCGGCAATTGCGCGCGCGACGTCGACGGCGTGGCGCAGGCGGCCCACGATGCTGGCGGAAAGGGTCAAGGCAATAATCACGGCGAGCACACCGACCAGCACGCCGCCGCCAATCAGGATGCCCAGGGCGGTGCTCGAGGCGCTGTCCATTTCTTCGCTGCGGCTGCCCAGGAGCTTTTCTTCCTCGCTGCGTAATTCGGCGATTTGCCCGCGCATGGCATCCATCTTGGCCTTGTCGCGGCCTTCGCTGATGCGTTCGACGATGGCGTCCATCTGCGCCTGGCCGCTGGCAATTTCACGGCGCAGGTCAACGTTGGCCTGAATATCTTCGGCAAACCATTGCTGCTTGAGGCGCTGGATTTCATCCAGGCGCCGTTGCTGCGCCGGATTGTCTGCCGTCAGGCGTTTGAGCATGGTGTAGCTCTCGCTGAAGGCGCGTTCGCCTTCTTGCAGGGGCGCCAGGAAGGTGTCTTTGCCGCTGATAGCGTAACCGCGCATGCCGGTTTCGATGTTGATCAGGCTGCTGAGCAACGCATCCGCTTCGCTGATCACCGTGTAGGTGTGGATGTTGCTCGCCACGGCGCTATTGACTTGGTTGAAGCCGCGCCAGGAGCTCAGCACCAGAAGCAGGATGATGGCCAGTAGCACGGCAAAACCGGCATACAGTTTTTGGGAAATACTCAGGTTGGACAGCATGAGCGACGCACTCCTACGACTTGTTGTCTGGTCCGCCGGTATTTTAAGTACGCACCGCGCATGACCAGTACGGCGATATAGCCGGTTTCTCTGATAGCATTTCGGCACCTGCGTGATAAACCTGAGTTTTTCTCTGTCATTGCAACCTCGGAGCAAGGCGTGAGTCCGAGATGTGTCATGCAGGCATGGGTAATCACATCATTAATGTTTTTCGTGCAGTGGACGCTGCACGCGCTAGGAGATTGGATGGATTTTTGGACGGCCGTTCAGGCACTGATTTTGGGGATTGTCGAGGGTATTACCGAATTTTTGCCGATCTCTAGCACGGGGCATCAGATCATCGTTGCCGACCTCATCGATTTTGGCGGTGAGCGGGCCATGGCCTTCAACATCATCATCCAGTTGGGGGCGATTCTCGCGGTGGTCTGGGAGTACCGCCGGAAGATTATCGAGGTGGTGGCTGGTCTGCCGACAGAGCGACAAGCGCAGCACTTCACTCGCAACCTGCTGATTGCCTTTTTCCCCGCGGTGATTCTCGGCGTCGCATTTGCCGACTTGATCCATGAGTACCTGTTCAACCCGATCACCGTTGCCGCGGCGTTGGTGATCGGCGGGGTGATCATGCTTTGGGCCGAGCGCCGTGACCACGTGGTTCATGCTGAAACCGTGGATGACATGCGTTGGACGGATGCGCTGAAGATCGGTTGTGCGCAGTGCTTGGCGATGATTCCCGGCACCTCGCGCTCCGGCGCGACGATTATTGGCGGCTTGCTGTTTGGCCTGTCACGCAAAGCCGCTACCGAGTTTTCCTTCTTCCTGGCGATGCCGACCATGGTCGGTGCGGCGGTGTATTCCGGCTACAAGTACCGCGACCTGTTTCAGCCGGCTGATCTGCCGGTGTTTGCCATTGGCTTCGTCACCTCGTTCATTTTCGCAATGATCGCCGTACGGGCCTTGCTGAAGTTCATCGGCAATCATAGTTACGCGGCTTTTGCCTGGTACCGCATCGGCTTTGGTTTGCTGATTCTGGCGACCTGGCAGCTGCAACTGATCGATTGGAGCACCGCCCAGGGTTAGTGCTGAGGCTGTATTCGGCAGAGTGATTAAAGGCGCGCCCAATGGCGCGCCTTTGTCATAGTGGTGTCTAGGGGCTGTTGCCGTTTCATTCCCTAAGCACGGAGGTGTCGATGGACCCACTTGAGCATCAGTTACTCGACGTCAATGGCATCACCCTGAGCCTTTACAGTGCCGGCCCGGTGCAGGGTCGACCGCTGTGGTTGCTGCACGGCTTTCCCGAGTGCTGGCACTCCTGGCGGCAACAAATTGGCCCGCTGGCGGCGGCCGGTTACCGGGTGTTGGTCCCGGAAATGCGCGGCTATGGCAAAACCAGCGCGCCGCATGCTGTAGCCGCCTACGACCTGATCAGCGTGTGCGCCGATATCCAGGCGGCAATGGACGCGCTTGGGCACACCGATGCCTGCGTCATCGGCCACGACTGGGGTGCTCCCGTTGCCTGGCATTTGGCGTTGCTTGAGCCGCGCCGGGTCAAGGCCGTGGTCGGCATGGCCGTGCCCTTTGGCGGGCGGCCCAAGCAGCCGGCGATTGAGACGATCCGCCATTTGTATGCCGGGCGTTTCCATTACATCCTGCATTTTCAGCAGCCCGGAGTGGCTGAGCAGGAAATGGATGCCGACATTCCGCGCACTCTGCGCATGATGATGCACAACACCTCGGCCGCCGTAGCCAAGGATTTCTTCCTGCAAGAAAAACCCGCTGGCGCAGGCTTGTTCGATGCCATGCAGGACCCCGGCGAACTCCCCGCGTGGTGCGATGCCGAGGCATTTGCCGTGTATCTGCGGACCTTTGCCAGGCGCGGTTTTTACGGTGCGCTCAATTGGTACCGCAACTTCGAGCGTAACTGGCAGCGGACAGCCGCCCTGGCGGATAAACGGATCGAGCAGCCCGCCCTTTTTCTGCTCGGTGACAAAGACCCGGTCGGCACCCTGGAAGCCTATACCCTCAAACACATGCCCACGCGCGTGCCACTGCTTGAGCAGCACCTGCTGAGCGATTGCGGTCACTGGCTGCAAAACGAGCAAGCCGAGCAGGTGAACCGCTATCTGCTTGACTTTCTGCACCGTCACTACGTCGTCCAAGCCCGTTAGAATGGGGCTTTTTAGCTAGGGTGCGAGCGATATGGAGCAGCATGGGCTGTTGCGCAGCTGGAACGACGACAAGGGCTTTGGTTTTATCCAGCCGCAGCAGGGTGGTGCCGAGGTGTTTGTGCATATCTCGGCCATGCGTGGCGACCGTCGACCGCTGGCGGGCGATCAGGTGCTCTATGTGGCCGGCAAGGATCGGCAGGGGCGTTTGCGTGCCGAGCACGTCCGTCTGGCGGCGGGGCTGGCGCTTGATCAGCCGGCGATCCGCCGCAAGCCGCGACCAACCCCACCGGCATCCCCGCCGCGACAACCCAGCAAGCCGCTGGCGGTGCGGGCAACCCCGACGCCGGTGCGCAACCTCGGCGTAAAGCTGCTATTGCTCGCCGCGCTGTGCAGCCTGCCGCTGGTTGGCGCGTTGCAGCTGTTGCTGTCGGCGGGGATTGTCTGGGGGCTGTTGGCATATCTGGGCGCTAGCCTGATCAGCTTTCTCCAGTATTGGCAGGACAAGGCCAGCGCCCTGAACGGCCGCCGGCGAACGCCGGAAAACGCCTTGCATCTGATCGAGTTGCTGGGTGGTTGGCCTGGGGCTTTACTGGCTCAGCAGTGCTTTCGCCATAAAACCCGCAAAGTCGCCTATCAGGTGGTGTTCTGGCTGATTGTCGCGGCGCATCAGCTGTTCTGGATCGATTGGCTGCTGCTGGATGGCGCCTATTTCGGCGCGTGGGCGCAGGCGTACCTGGGTTACTGAGGCTTACCGGTCGAGCAGCAAGCCCACTTGCAGGCGCTTGGGCAGTTTGCGCACCACCAACTGGTGGGAGCGGGTCAGCAGTTGGCGCAGCTCGTCGTCAGCGATGGGCAGTCTTGTGCAGTTCATGCTGATCCAGTGCGCCCGCGCCAGGTAGGGTGCCGGGCGAATGCCGGGGCGGTCGACGTAACCGAGGAACAGGTCGTTGTCGACTTTGAAGGCCAGGTCGTGGCCGAGGAAGTTGAGAATGGCGAACATCTTGTTGCCCGCCACGGAAAATACCTGGTTGTTGCCCCACTTGAAGTCCTCGCGGGCGCCAGGCAGTTGCAGACAAAACTGCGCAATATCCTGTTGATTCATTTCCCTAAGCCCTGTGTACGGTGCTTCAGTTAACTTAGCCGGCCCGAAGGCGTCAGATAAGGTATTTGATCGACGTGGCGGTCGGGCGGTTCAACCAGAAAGGAGATTGGCTTATGTCACTGTCCATGTACCACGCTTCGGTTCCGGTGTTCCTGCGCATGCTCGGCAATTTGTCGGGCATTCTGCACAAGGCCGAGGCCTACGCCGTTGCTCGCAAGATCGATCCCAGCGTGCTGCTCAACGCGCGCCTGGCGCCGGACATGCACCCGTTGGTGCGCCAGGTGCAGATTGCCAGCGACAGCGTCAAGGGTTGCGCCGCACGTCTGGCGGGCATCGAAATCCCTAGCTATGCCGACAACGAAAGCAGCTTTGCCGAGCTGCAGGTGCGAATCGCCAAGACCCAAGCCTTTTTGCAAAGTATTGTCGCCGCGCAGATCGATGGCAGCGAGGAGAGGTCGATTACCCTGACGTTTCCCGGTGCGCAGATGACCTTCAGCGGCCAGGAGTACCTGCTGCATTTTGTGTTGCCGAACTTCTATTTTCACCTGACTACCGCTTACGCGATTCTGCGTCACAACGGGCTGGACATCGGCAAGATGGATTTTCTCGGTCGACCATGACCCGGTTAAACCGGTTGCTCCCAGCGGCTGAATGCCTGGCTGAGATGTTCGATCCAGGCGCGCACTGCCGGCAGCATGCCGCGCCTGTGGGTGTAGACCGCCTGCAAGTGGGCGATGGGCAGGGTCCAGTCCGGCAGCAAACGGATCAGTCGACCATCGGCCAGTTCTTCGTGGCAGAAGGGTAACGGCAGCATGGTCATGCCCAAGCCAGCCAGGGCGGCCTGTTTGCGAATGGCGAAGTCCTCGATGGCCAGGCGCGCGTCCAGACTGATGCCTTGCACGCGACCATCGTCATGCTGGAAGCGCAGGTGGATTTTACGGTCGGCCTCCAGTGCGCCCAGCGCCGGCAGTTTGCTCAGGTCGCTCGGCGAGTCGATGCGCATGCCGTGCAGCAGTGCCGGCGTGGCCACCATGTAAGCTTGTGCCGGTTGCAGGCGGCGGCTAATCAGCGCCGGGTCTTCGTCCTCGGCGCTGCGCACGCGCAAGGCGACATCTACACCTTCGTTGAGCAGGTCGACACGGCGGTTGGTCTGGATCAATTCAAGCTGCACCTTGGGATAGGCCGTGAGAAAACTGATCACCAGCTCTGGCAGCAGGCCAATGCCGCCGGGAGTCGACACGCGCAGACGCCCGCGCGGTTCGCTGGTCAGGCTGGCGACGGTTTCCTCGGCCTGTTCGGCCTCCAGCAGCATCGCCTGGCAATGACGCAGGTAGCGCTCGCCGATATCGGTCAGCGCCAGCTTGCGGGTGGTGCGTTGCAGCAGGCGCGCGCCGAGGCGGTTTTCCAGCTCGGCGATGCGCCGCGACAGGCGTGATTTGGGAATGCCGAGGGTGCGACCCGCCGCAGCGAAACCACCGGCTTCCACCACTTTGGCAAAGTAGAACAAGTCGTTGAGGTCATGCATGATTTATCGTCCTATCAGTGGGACGAACTATCGCATTCGTGCCGACTAATGCGCTATTGATTTCATGGGTAGTATCTCCAGCATCTTGATCGCCGTGGGGCGATCTCATCTTGGAGACCGTCATGAAATTACTGCACCTCGATTCCAGCATCCTCGGTGACTCATCCGCGTCCCGCCAATTGAGCCGTGCCGTGGTCCGTGCCTGGCAAAGCGCTGAGCCGAGCGCCCAAGTGATCTATCGCGACTTGGCCAGCGATGCGTTGAGTCACCTGTCCGCCGCCAGTTTGGTTGCCGCCGGTACTCCAGCGGAGCTGCGCACTGCGGCGCAGCAGCACGAAGTCGCACTCTCGGAAACGACCCTGGACGAGTTTCTCGCCGCCGATGCCATCGTGATTGCCGCGCCGATGTACAACTTCGCCTTGCCAAGCCAGCTGAAGGCCTGGATCGACCGTGTCACCGTCGCCGGCAAAACTTTCAGCTACGGCGAAAATGGCCCGCAAGGCCTGGCGGGCGGCAAGAAAGTGGTGATCGTCTCCACCGCAGGTGGCATCCACTCCGGTCAGCCAAGTGGCGCGGCGCATGAGGACTACCTCAAGCTCGTCCTGGCATTCGTCGGCATTAGCGATATCCAGGTGGTGCG
Source organism: Pseudomonas sp. UBA2684 (assembly GCA_002354655.1). Lineage (GTDB taxonomy): Bacteria > Pseudomonadota > Gammaproteobacteria > Pseudomonadales > Pseudomonadaceae > Aquipseudomonas. Next base: position 87,387 of record DELY01000029.1, on the reverse strand, counting down.
TGCCGAAGGCTTGGCCTATGGCGAAGAGCCGCGTGCGGCAGCGCTGAAGGCGGCTGAACAACAGGTGGGTGAACTGTTCGCTGCCGCGTGATCGATCGCCGCAACGCAAAAGCCCGCTCAGTGAGCGGGCTTTTTTCTGGGCGATTGCCCATGCGCTCGGGTGTTAGACGATCACGCCTTGGCTGCGCAGGTAGTCGTCGTAGGTGCCGCTGAAGTCGGTGATGCCGTTGGCCGACAGCTCGATGATGCGCGTGGCCAGGGAGCCGACGAACTCGCGGTCATGGCTGACGAAAATCAGCGTGCCCGGGTAGTTTTCCAGCGCCAGGTTGAGCGACTCGATGGACTCCATGTCCAAGTGGTTGGTCGGTTCGTCCATCACCAGCACGTTGGGCTTTTGCAAAATCAGCTTGCCGAACAGCATGCGGCCCTGTTCACCACCGGAGATGACTTTGACCGACTTGAGGATCTCGTCGTTGCTGAACAGCATGCGCCCCAGCGTGCCGCGGATCATTTGCTCGCCGGTGGTCCACTGGCCCATCCAGTCGAACAGGCTGACGTCGTCTTCGAAGTCGTGGGCGTGGTCTTGGGCGTAGTAGCCGAGCTCCGCGCTGTCGGTCCATTTCACATGACCGGCATCCGGGGTCAGTTCGCCGACCAGGGTGCGCAGCAGGGTGGTCTTGCCGATACCGTTGGGGCCGATGATCGCGACGCGCTCGCCGGCTTCAACCTGGAAGCTGAAGTTCTTGAACAGCGGCTTGCCGTCGAAACCCTTGGCCATTTTGTCGATCATCACGGCCTGGCGGTGCAGCTTCTTGTTCTGTTCGAAGCGAATAAACGGACTGACGCGGCTGGATGGCTTGACCTCGGCCAGCTGGATCTTGTCGATCTGCTTGGCGCGCGACGAGGCCTGCTTGGATTTCGAGGCGTTGGCCGAGAAGCGGCTAACAAAGCTTTGCAGCTCGTTGATTTGCGCTTTTTTCTTGGCGTTATCCGACAGCAGTTGCTCGCGTGACTGGGTCGCGGCGGTCATGTACTCGTCGTAGTTGCCTGGGAACAGGCGCAGCTCGCCGTAATCCAGGTCAGCCATGTGGGTGCACACGCTGTTGAGGAAGTGACGGTCGTGAGAAATGATGATCATGGTGCTGTTGCGCGTGGTCAGCACGTTTTCCAGCCAGCGGATGGTGTTGATATCCAGGTGGTTGGTCGGTTCGTCGAGCAGCAGCACATCCGGGTCGGAGAACAGCGCCTGGGCCAGCAATACGCGCAGCTTCCAACCGGGCGACACTTCGCTCATCGGGCCGAAATGCTGCTCCAGCGGAATACCCAGGCCAAGCAGCAACTCACCGGCACGGGACTCGGCGGTGTAGCCGTCCATCTCGGCGAACTCACCTTCGAGCTCGCCGACCTTCATGCCGTCTTCTTCGCTCATCTCCGCCAGGGAGTAGATACGGTCACGCTCGGCTTTGACCTGCCAAAGCTCTTCATGACCCATGATCACGGTGTCGATCACGCTGAATTCTTCGTAAGCGAACTGATCCTGGCGCAGCTTACCCAGGCGCACGTTCGGCTCCAGCATCACCTGGCCACCACTCGACTCCAGATCGCCGCCGAGGATCTTCATAAAGGTCGACTTACCGCAGCCGTTGGCCCCGATCAGGCCGTAGCGGTTGCCGTTGCCGAACTTCACGGAAACGTTCTCGAACAGGGGCTTGGCCCCGAATTGCATGGTGATATTGGCGGTGGAGATCACGAATCTTGGTCCAGATAAACGGGCGCACGGGCGCGAAAGGGGCGCGATTGTAGCGGTTTACGACCACAAAGGGCAGCTTATGGACGGGCGGGAATGCGAAGCCAAGTAGTTTGACGCAGGAGCATCGAAGGCTGCATGCCCACCCGGAGCGTGGGAATAATCAATCAGCCGGGTTATTCGGTATTTAGGCGCGTTGGCGGTTAGCTGCGCCAGTTTCATGCCTGAGAACTGCGGCAAAAGTCATGCTCTGACTCGGTCTGTTCTGGCACCGGCTTGATGATGTGTCTGCAACCGCGCAGCCTGTGGTGGCTGAGCAACTGATTGCCGTGCTTGATCGGGGCGTCAGTAATAAGGGGAGGGATGCTGTGAGGCTGATGAGCACGAGTTACACCGCGATCTAGAACAACGTGACTTTTGTGGAAACCTGCGTTGCTTTGTCAGCGCATTGGCATGCGAGCGAAACGGCAACAGATCCTAGCGACCTGCTGCGGGAACCATCAGCCCGGTCTTAACAGTGCTCATCGAGACCAAGGTCTTGAAGCGCTTCACGTTGTTGTTCTCGAAGAACAGCTGCCGGGTGAGCTCGGTGTATTGCTCCATGTCCTTCACCAGCATGATCAGCACGAAGTCGCACTCCCCGGCGACGTAGTAGCACTGTTGCACCTCTGGGCAGGCCTGGAAGGTGCGCTTCATGCTGTCCAGCAGATCGAGTCGTTCGCTTTCCACCTCCACCTGCGCGATGACCGTGAGCGTGTACCCCAGCCGTGCAGGGTTCACTATCGCCACGGTTCTTTGGATGACCCCATCCGCGTTCATCTTCTTCAGGCGGCGATTCACCGCGGCGGACGACAGGTTCACCTGGGTGCCAAGGTCCAGTTGGGAGGTTGTAGCGTCCTGCTGGACGGCTTCCAGCAGTGCCAGGTCGTACTGATCGAGACTCATGTGGCATGCCCCTGTAATAAAAGCGCGAGAATTGCCCGGAAAACGTAATAGAAATTCATTTATCGCTCATAAAACAAGATTTAAGTGCTTGTTAACCAAATAGCATTTAACTCATCGACAACAAGCCCCGCCGGAGAGTCCAATGAACAAATGTTCTGCGCCGCGCCTGAATGGTTCGATCCTGCTTCAGCAAGTTCGTGCGCTTGGCGAGATTGGCGCCGATCAAGTCAACGGCGGTCGCACGCGAATCGCTCTGACCGATGCGGAGAAGGCAGGCCGCGATCAGCTTGTTGCATGGATGAAGGAGCTCGATCTGGACGTGCGGGTCGACCGCATCGGCAACATCTTCGGTACGCTGCGTTCTGTCTCCGATCAAGGTGACCAGGCCCCTTTGATGATGGGCTCCCACATCGACACGGTGACCAACGCCGGTGCCCTGGATGGTTGTTATGGGGTGCTTGCAGCCCTGGCCGTGGCCCGGGCGTTTCGCGAGGCAGGGGTGCTGCCGTCACGCTCCATCACCATTGGCACGTTCACCAATGAAGAGGGTGTGCGTTACCAGCCGGACATGCTGGGCTCGTTGGTGTATGCCCGCGGCCTGGCTGTCGACGAGGCGCTGGCGACCCGCGGAACCGATGGCACTCGTCTGGGTGACGAGCTGCAACGCATCGGTTATGCCGGCGATCTGGAGCCAGGCTCTGTCATTCCCCATGAGTATCTGGAGCTGCACATCGAGCAGGGGCCGATCCTGGAGGCGGAGAACACCCAGATTGGCGTAGTCGAGACTCTTCAAGGCATCTCTTGGCAACGGATCGTCGTGCAAGGCAACGCCAACCATGCGGGCACCACCCCGACCCGTTTGCGGCATGACGCCGGCTATGTGGCCTGTGCGGTAGTCGCCGAGTTGCGCGATATCGCCAAGGACTCGGGCGCAACGACCCTGGCGACCGTCGGCTGCATGAGCTTCGAGCCCAATGTGATCAACGTGATTCCGCGTAGGGCTACTTTCACGGTGGACTTGCGCGATCCCGATGAGGCGCTGCTGCTGAGTGCGGAAAAGCGTCTTAGCCAGTTTCTGGCTGCGATATCGACGGAAGAAGGGGTGCAGATCAGCACGGAGCAGCTCGTTCGTTTTCAGCCGGTGACCTTCGATGCGGGGCTGGCCGATGAAATCGAGGACTCTGCCAAGCGCTGCGGTTTTAGCCACAAACGCATGACTTCCGGTGCCGGACATGACGCCCAGATGATCGCTCGTATCGCCCCGTCAGCCATGATTTTCGTACCCAGTCGGGGCGGTATCAGCCACAACCCCCGTGAGCACACGGACGACGATCAACTGCTCAAGGGCGCTGAGGTGCTGCTTGATGTGGTTGTCCACCGCCTGAGCCTTACCCACTAACGCATTCGCCAACTCATGAGTCCGCCGGCAGTTGTCGGCGCTATCGGCCTCGCCTTGCCTATCGATGGAGCCCCCATGTTGATTGCCAACCCTAACGCAACCCATAAAAGCTACCCCGAAGCGCTGCAGAACATCATGAGCATCCATAAGGCCAACGAAAGCCGCGCCTGGCTGGCCGATTGGTCGCGGCTTAAGCGCGGTGCTACGCCGCTTTACTCGTTGCCCGGCCTGGCTGCGGAACTGGGGGTGTCGGACATTCTGGTCAAGGATGAGTCGGAGCGTTCGGTGCTGGGTAGCTTCAAGGCGCTCGGTGCGCCGATTGCCCTGGTGCGCCTGATCCTGCGCCAGTTCCCCGAGCCATGTTTCGAGGCCCGTGGCCTGCTCGCGGGTGAGTACCGCAACGCGTTGGCTGACTTCAGCGTAATCAGTGCCACCGACGGCAACCACGGCCGCGCCCTGGCCGCTGCGGCGCGGAGCGTGGGTTGCCGCTGCGTGATCGTGCTGCATGCCAACGTCAGCATCGAGCGTGAAGAGGCGATTGCCGCCTACGGCGCCGAGATCGTGCGCATCAGCGGCAACTACGATGAGTCGGTGGAAGAGGCGGCCGCGCTCGCTGTGAGGAATGGCTGGCTGGTCGTCTCCGATACCTCCTATGAGGGCTATGAGAACATTCCCCGCGACGTGATGCAGGGTTACGGCACCATCGCTGCCGAGATCGTCGAAGCGCTGGCCCAGCGTCAAGGCGGTGTCACCCACGTCTTCCTACAGGGCGGCGTTGGCGGCCTGGCGGCGGGTATCGCCAGCTATTTCTGGGAACTCTATGGCGTAGGGCGCCCGACCTTCATCGTGGTCGAACCCGAGCAGGCGGATTGCCTGTACCAGAGCGCCATTGCCGGTCAGGCGGCCAAGGCGACAGGCTCGGTGGATTCGGTGATGGCGGGCCTGGCCTGTGGTGAAACCTCGCCACTGGCGTGGAAGTTTCTGCAGCCCTGCGTCGATTTTTTTATGACCATCAAGGATGACGAAGCGGTCAGCGCCATGCGCCGCATCGCGGTTGGCAGCGATAGGGATATTCCGCTGGTCGCCGGTGAGTCCGGCGTGGCTGGGCTCGCCGGGGTGATCGGCCTGGCCAATGCTCCGCTGCTGGCCGAGCGGGTGGGGCTGAACGGCGAATCCCGCGTCCTCTTGATCAACACCGAGGGCGCCACCGCACCGGGCGTTTATCAGGCGCTGGTGGGCGAGCCTGCTCAGTCGGTGCTGGCTCGCCAGGTGGCGTGGAAGCAAGGCCGGGTGCGCTAAGTCGTCATCCATGGCGCTGTTTTGGGTGTGCATGTGGCTGTGCTGATGCGCGACTAGTCGGTGTCGCATGGAGCGAGGCGGGCGTGCAATGGCTGGTTGCTCGTGCAGAACTGCGTCGTTGCTTGCACATTTACGGTTGGCCGGAAGCCGTCAGGCATGTGTCAGCCGCGGTAAAAAACCTGCACCAGGTGATAACCGAACTGACTTTTTATCGGGCCATGCACTTCGCGGATCGGCTTTTTGAAAATCACCTGGTCGATCGCACGCACCATTTGTCCTGGGCGCACTTCGCCTAAATCGCCGCCACGTTTGCCCGATGGGCAGGTGGAGTATTTGCGTGCCAGCACATCGAAGGCTTCGCCGGCGGCAATGCGCTTTTTCAGCGCAGCGGCCTCTGCTTCGGTTTTCACCAGGATGTGGCGGGCCATTGCCTTCGTCATGACGGGTTCCTCATTTTTACCGGGTGCATATTGTGCCAGTATTTGCCGCGCCATCAGAATGACGCCATTTTCAAGACTTCTGCTTGACCAAGAACAGCGGCTAATCATGGCCTAACGTATTAACTCCACTCAACGGAAGCGCCGCCCATGGACCTCCATGCAATGCTGAAAATCCTGTCCAGCCAGGATGGCTCCGACCTCTACCTGTCGACGGGGGCGCCGCCTTGCGCCAAGTTCAACGGCGTACTCAAGGCGCTGAGTGCCGAGCCGCTGAAGGCGGGCGAGGTGGCCGCCATCGCCGAGTCGGTAATGGATGTGGCGCAACGCGAGGAATTCGAGCGCGAACTGGAGATGAACCTGGCGATTTCCCTGGCCGGCGTCGGGCGTTTTCGTATCAATATTTTCAAGCAGCGCAACGAGGTGTCGATCGTCGCGCGCAATATCAAGCTGGACATCCCCAAGTTTGAAGACCTCAAACTGCCGGAAGTGCTGCTCAAGACCGTCATGGAAAAACGCGGCCTGGTGCTGTTCGTCGGCGGCACCGGCTCGGGCAAGTCGACCTCCCTGGCAGCGTTGATCGACTACCGCAACCGCAACAGCGGCGGGCATATCATCACCATCGAAGATCCGGTGGAGTATGTCCACCGGCACAAGAAGTCGATCATCAACCAGCGTGAGGTCGGCGTTGACACCCGCAGTTTTCATGCCGCGCTGAAAAATACCCTGCGTCAGGCGCCGGACGTGATTCTGATCGGTGAGATTCGTGACCGCGAGACCATGGAGCATGCGCTGGCCTTTGCCGACACCGGCCACTTGGCGATTTCGACCTTGCACGCCAACAACGCCAACCAGGCGCTGGACCGCATCATCAACTTCTTCCCCGAAGACCGCCGGCCGCAGTTGCTCAACGACCTGGGCAACAACCTCAAGGCCTTCGTTTCCCAGCGTCTGGTGAAAACCACCGATGGCAAACGCCGCGCTGCGGTCGAGGTGCTGCTCGGCACGCCGACCATCCGCGACCTGATCAAACGCAACGAGTTTTCCGAAATCAAGGAGATCATGGAGAAGTCGAAGAACCTCGGCATGCAGACCTTCGATCAGGCGCTGATCGATTTGGTCAATGAAGGCTCCATCGACGAAGAAGAGGCCGTGAAAAACGCCGATTCGGCGAACAACGTACGGCTCAAGCTCAAACTCTATCGCGACAATCCATCCACGCCGAGTCCAGCACCGGCGGCACCCGCTGCCGTTGTGGCCGCGCCGGCCAAGGTCGCCGCCACCGGCGATTGGGGCCTGGAACTGAAGCTCGAAGAGCTGGAGACAGACGAGCAGGCGGAAGACCCGGGCCGTCAAGGGATTTGAGCGAAGGCCAGGCCCGGATCAGGCTAGCGCTTGGCCACAGCCTATATGCCCTTACAGGGCGCTTTTTGCGCCCGCTGTCATCACATCAAAAGAAACCGAAGAGCTGCCTTTGAGCGCAGGTAGTCCGCGACAACGAACTGGATTCCCTTGCATACCGATGTTGCTCCGCGGGGGCAGGTCGAGCCCATCATCCACATCGTGGCAGGTGGCCGCTAGCCCCAGGCGAGCGCGGCGGTTCATTCGCCCTGGCGGCGTATGTCCAGGCGCAAGCTGTGGATCAGTGCTTTGCCTGCGACGAGCTGCAATGTGGCGTTTTCATGGATTTCCAATACCTGGGTAGCGCCGGGTGCTTGCAGGTGCTCGGTGATGGTCGAGAAGGCCATGATGCGCCCTTCGGCTGTCAACAGCTCCGGCTCCGAGCGCTGAGACTCGTAGCCTTCTACGCGGTCGAAGGTGGCCTGCCAGAGCGCCGCCAGTTGCGCTTTGCTGAGGCTGTCCCAGGCGCCGCCGGGCAGGCGCACGCGGATCTGCGCCTGGGGGCTGAGCCCGCTGACGATGCCCTGGGCATCTCGTCGTTGCGCGGCGCTGTCGGCAGCCGCCAGGGTGTCGAGTACGGCGGCGCGTTGGGCCGCGCTGGGTGTCGTGCCGCCTGGGTTGTGGCCTTCGATGCGGCTGAGAAACTGCGTGGCGGTCGGATTATCGCCTTGCCGGGCGGCGGTGCGAATCCAGCTCAGGCCGGCCAGCCGGTTGCCTTGCGCGTAGAGGTTTTTACCCAGCGCCCATTGTGCGGAGCTGTTATCCAATTCGGCCGCGCGCTGGTACCACTCGGCAGCCTTGGCCGCATCCGGAGCGACGCCCAAGCCTTCGGCGTAGGCCCGGCCGACCTCGTACATGCCGATGGCATCGCCTGTATCCGCCGCGCGTCGATACCAGCGCAACGCCGTCTCATGGTTTTGCGGCACCGCCAGGCCCGCCGCGTGCATATTGCCGACATTCAGCATGCCTTGCCGGTTGCCGGCTTCGGCCAGCGTCAGGTAACGGCTGTAGGCTTCGTCGAAGTCCCCCATTTTGTATACCGCATAGGCTTCCAGCACCTGGATCATTTCGCGGGCGATTTGCTCTTGCGAGGCCCCTGCGGCGGGGTTCGAGCAGCACAGCGCGATGGCCAGGCCAGCCGCATATTGACGGTAAGAAGCGGGGGCGCGAAGCATGGTCGGTTACCTTCTGTGGCGTCTACGCGTGGTGGCGCAGGAGAGAATCGACGCTAGCAACGGCTTGTCGGCGCGTCTGTGCTGCAAAGGTGCCGAGTCAGTACGACCAAGGTTTTAGGGCGCTTTGGCGAGCGCGACCTTTATGCGCTCGCCAAGCAGGTCAGCGTGGGGAGGCGAAGGTCAACGCGTCGACAGTGACGCTTGCGAGGTCCGCCGGGGGCGTTGTTGAGCCGGATACGCGGTTTATTCGGCTCAGCTCAACGTGTGCTCAGTTGCTGGCTAGGCTTTGAGCTGTGGCAGGTCGCGGTACAACTCCAGCGCCAGTGGGTTGGCCAGAGCGTCGGTGTTTTTCACCGGTTTGCCGTGCACCACATTGCGCACCGCCAGCTCGACTATCTTGCCGCTGATGGTGCGCGGGATATCCGCCACGGCAATGATCTTCGCCGGTACATGACGCGCTGTGGTGTTGGCGCGGATCACCTGGCAAATCTGCGCTTGCAACGCGTCGGTCAGTTCGACGCCATCGCGCAGACGCACAAACAGCACCACGCGTACATCGTCGTCCCACTCCTGACCGATGGCGATGGATTCCAGTACGGCTTCGATTTTTTCCACCTGGCGGTAGATCTCGGCGGTACCGATGCGCACGCCGCCTGGGTTGAGCACGGCGTCGGAGCGGCCGTGAATCACCAGGCCGCCGCGTGCGGTTTCTTCGGCGTAGTCGCCGTGGGCCCAGATTCCGGGGAAAGTTTCGAAGTAGGCCGCCTGGAGCTTGGCGCCCTCGGGGTCATTCCAGAAACCCACCGGCATCGACGGAAAATGCTGCGCGCAGACCAACTCGCCTTTCTCGCCAGTCACCGCTTGCCCGGCGTCGTTCCACACCTGCACGTCCATGCCCAAGCCCTTGCACTGCAGCTCGCCACGCCATACCGGCAGTACCGGGTTGCCGAGGGCGAAGCAGGAAACGATATCGGTGCCGCCGGAGATCGACGACAGGCAGAGATCGGCTTTGATCTCGCGGTAGACGTACTCGAAGCTCTCGTGGGACAGCGGCGAGCCGGTTGAGAGAATGGCCTTCAGGCGTTGCAGCTGATGCGTCTTGCCCGGTTTAGCCCCAGCCTTTTCCAGTGCCGCGAGAAACTTGGCGCTGGTACCGAAGATGCTGATGTTTTCCGCATCGATTAAATCGATCAGGCGCTCGGCACCCGGGTGGAAGGGCGAGCCGTCGAACAGCACCAGGGTCGCGCCCAGGGCCAGGCCCGAGACCAACCAGTTCCACATCATCCAGCCGCAGGTGGTGTAGTAGAACAAGGTGTCGTCGGCATGCAGGTCGGTGTGCAGACCCAGTTCCTTGATGTGTTGCAGCAAGGTGCCGCCGGTACCGTGAACGATGCACTTGGGCACGCCGGTGGTGCCGCTGGAATAGAGGATATACAGCGGGTGATCGAAGGCGACCTGAGTGAATTCGGGCTCGCCGCCGGGCTGGTAGAAATCCTGCCACAGCGCGACCTTGGCTGAGGCATGGAAGTCGGCGGCTTTGGCCTGGGGATTGGAGTAGGGCAGCACAATCAGCTGTTTAAGCGAGGGCAGGCGCTCGAGGATTTCGTTGAGTTTGCCGGTCAGGTCGAGGTTCTTACCGGCGTAGCGGTAGCCGGCAGCGGCGATCAGCACCTTGGGTTCGATCTGGCCGAAACGGTCGATCACGCCCTGGGTGCCGAAGTCCGGCGAGCAGCTCGACCAGGTCGCACCGAGGCTGCTGGCGGCGAGCATACCGACCACGGCTTGCCAGGTGTTGGGCATAAAGGCCGCCACGCGGTCACCGATGCCGACGCCAGCGGCACGCAGGCTTTTTTGCAGCCCGGCGACATGCTCAGCCAGCTCGGCATAGCTCAGTTGCTCGCGTGTGCCATCCTCGCCAATGGTGATCAGGGCAGGGTGATCGTCGCGGCGGCGCAGCAGGTGTTCGGCAAAATTCAGCGTGGCGCCGGGGAACCACTGCGCGCTGGGCATGGCGCTGCCTTCATGCAATACAGCGCTGGGCTGTTGGCTGAAACGCACCTCGAAAAACTCGACAATCGCCTGCCAGAAGGCCTCGCGCTGCGTCACGCTCCAGGCGTGCAGGGCCGGGTAGTCGGCCAGTTGCAGGCCGTGGCGCTGATTGACGAAGCGGCGGAAGGCGTCCATCCGGGTAGCGGCGATACGCTCGGCGGAAGGCGTCCACAGGGGCTGTTGCATGTCGATTCCTCGTTCGGCTCTTGCTGTCATTCTTGTCATGAATCGCCGTTTTGCACGGCAGAGGGCACGCTAGCCGACTGATCGACGGGCGCCTTGAACGCTAGCGACCCTTATTGCTCGGCTGCCGACCTGGCGGCTGTTGTAGCGGTTTTGTGACGCGCTCTGGTAAACAAAGCCCGACGCGGGCAGGGCGGACACGGCGAAGCCTGGTCCGCCACGCGATCTGAATGGTGGACACGCCTGCGGCATGTCTACCCTACGCGCTGGCCAGCCGCGCCCGCGCCACCCGCGAGCCGTTGGGCTTGTCGAGTACCGCACAAATGCGCTGGCCGGCGCCGATCAATTTGTCCATGTCGATGCCGGTGGCGATGCCCAGCCCATTGAGCAGGTACAGCACATCTTCGGTGGCGACATTGCCGGTGGCGCCTTTGGCGTAGGGGCAGCCGCCCAGGCCGGCGACCGAGCTGTCGAACACGCTGATGCCTTCGAGCAGGCTGGCGTAGATGTTGGCCAGGGCCTGGCCGTAGGTGTCATGAAAGTGCCCGGCCAATTTGCCTCTAGGGATATCGCGGCCAACCACTTCGATCAGACGGCGGGTGTCGCCGGCGGTGCCGCTGCCGATGGTGTCGCCCAGCGAGACTTCGTAGCAGCCCATGGCGAACAGCTCGCGGGCGACGCTGGCCACCTGCTCGGGCGGCACGTTGCCTTCGTAGGGGCAGCCGAGCACGCAGGACACGTAGCCGCGCACGCGCACGCCGTGCTGCTTGGCGGCGTCCATCAGCGGCACGAAACGCTCCAGGCTTTCGCTGATCGAACAGTTGATATTTTTCTGCGAGAAGGCCTCCGAGGCCGCGGCAAACACCGCGACTTCCTTGACCCCGGCGGCCAGTGCGGCCTCGAACCCCTGCAGGTTGGGCGCCAGCGCGGCATAGGTAACGCCTGGCCGTTGCTGGATCTGTGCAAACACCTCGGCGCTGCCGGCCATCTGCGGCACCCACTTGGGCGAGACAAAGCTGCCGACTTCGATATAGCCCAGGCCAGCGGCGGACAGGTCATCGACCAGGCGCACCTTGTCGGCCACGCTGATCGGCTGTTGCTCGTTCTGCAAACCGTCGCGCGGGCCGACTTCGACCAGGCGGACTTGTTTGGGTAGGTTCATGGTTGCCTCGTTATTTATCTCGATGGGTATCGCACTGACTACCTGTGGGAGGGGCTTTAGCCGCGAGCTTTTTATCGCTTGTCGCGGCTAAAGCCCCTCCCACATATGCGTTTATGCGCTGGCTTCGTCGAGCTCTACCAGCACTGTGCCTTCGCTGACCATCTCGCCCTCGCTGCAATACAGCGCCTTGACGGTGCCGGCATGCGGGGCGCGGATGCTGTGTTCCATCTTCATTGCTTCCAGCACCACCAGGGCGGTACCGCCCTCCACCGCCTGACCGGCCTCGACCAGCACCCGCACGATGCTGCCGTTCATGGGGGCGGTGAGGCCGCCGTGGTGCTGATGGCTGGCTTCGACTTCGGCAATCGGGTCAAAGCGGGTGACTGCGTGCAGCTCGCCGCGCCATTGCAGATACAGGGTATCGCCCTGGCGGATGGCCCGCAGGCGGCGCTCTACCTCTGTAGGAGCGCGCTTGCTCGCGATCGCGGTATCGCGAGCAAGCTCGCTCCTACAAGTCAACCAATCGCCATCCAGGTGTGCGCTTGCGTTAGGACGTACTTTGCGCGCGCTGCCATTGCAGACCAGGTGCAGATCGGTTTCCGCCGGCAGGCCCAGACGCAGGCCGCTGTGGTTGCTCCAGGGAGAATGCGCATCGTCGAGGCGTTGCAGCGGTGCGGCGCTCTGCACAAACGCCTCGGCGGCCAGTTGCCAGAATTCGGCCGGCAGCTCGCTCACCGGCGGCAACAGCTGTGCTTCGTGACGCGGAATAAAGCCGGTATCCAGCTGCGCAGCGGCAAAGGCTGGATGGGCCAGCACGCGGGTAAGAAACGCCAGGTTGGTGCGAACCCCGCCCACGCAGGTTTCCTTGAGCATGGCCAGCAGGCGCAGGCGCGCCTCTTCGCGGTTTTCGCCCCAGGCAATCAGCTTGCCGAGCATCGGGTCATAAAAGGGTGAGACTTCATCGCCTTCGCTGACGCCGCTGTCTACCCGGCGGCCTGGGCCGGCGGCGGCTTCGCGGTACAGCGCCAGGGTGCCGGTGGCCGGCAGGAAGTCGTTGTCCGGGTCTTCCGCATACAGCCGCACCTCGATGGCGTGGCCAATCAGCGGCACCTGTTCCTGAGTCAGCGGCAGAGGCTCGCCACGGGCCACGCGAATCTGCCAGGCGACCAGATCCAGGCCGGTGATCAGTTCGGTGACCGGGTGTTCCACCTGCAGGCGGGTGTTCATCTCCATAAAGAAGAAGTCGCCGCGCTCATCCAGGAGAAATTCCACGGTGCCGGCACCGACATAACCGATGGCCTGGGCGGCCTTGACTGCCGCCTCGCCCATGGCGCGGCTCCGCTCCGCTGACAGCCCTGGAGCCGGGGCTTCCTCGACGACCTTCTGATGGCGACGCTGGATTGAGCAATCGCGCTCATTCAGGTACAGGCAGTGGCCGTGCTGGTCGGCAAACACCTGGATTTCCACATGGCGTGGCTTGAGTACGTACTTTTCCACCAGCATGCGTGAATCGCCGAACGACGATTGCGCCTCGCGCTGGGCGCTGGCCAGGGCTTCGGCCAGTTGGTTCTCAGCCTCGACCACCTTCATGCCCTTGCCGCCACCACCGGCGGCAGCCTTGAGCAGCACCGGGTAGCCGATTGCGTTCGAGGCGGCGCGGAAGGTTTCTATATCCTGCGCTGCGCCGTGATAACCCGGCACCAGTGGCACGCCAGCGGTTTCCATCAGTGCCTTGGCGGCGGACTTGCTGCCCATGGCGTCAATGGCGCTGGCGGGCGGGCCGAGAAAGATCAGGCCGGCGGCTTCGATGGCGCGGGCAAAGCCGGCGTTTTCCGAGAGAAAGCCATAACCCGGGTGAATCGCCTGGGCACCACTGGCCTTGGCCGCGGCAATCAGTTTGTCCACCAGCAGGTAGCTGTCGGCCGGTTTGGCACCGCCGAGATTCACCGCCTGATCGGCCTCGCGCACATGGCGGGCGCTGGCGTCGATGGCGCTGTGCACCGCCACGGTCTGGATGCCCATGGCCTTGGCCGTGCGCATCACCCGGCAGGCAATTTCGCCACGGTTGGCCACCAGCAGGGTATCGATAGGCTTGAGGCTCATGCTTGTGGCTCCTGCCGCAGGTTTGGACGTTTATCCAGCCAGCTATTGCGGGGGATATTCATGCTTATTGCTCCTGCCAGGCGGGCTTGCGTTTATCCAGAAAGGCCCGCAGACCTTCCTGGCCTTCGGGGCTGACGCGGATACGGGCAATCGCGTTCTCGGTATATCGGCGCAGCGCCGGAGTCAGCACGCCGCTGCCGACTTCGCGCAGCAGGTCCTTGCTCGCCAGCATGGCCTGCGGGCTGTTGAGCAGCAGGTTATCGACCCAGGCGCTTACCGCGCCATCGAGCTGGTCTGCCGGGTAGCACTCGGCAAACAGTCCCAGCTCCTGGGCGCGCTGGCCGCTAAAGCGCTCGGCGGTCAGGGCATAGAGCCGCGCTGCACGCTCGCCGATGGCCTGCACGACAAAGGGGCTGATTACCGCCGGTGCCAGGCCGATGCGTACTTCGGACAGGCACAGCTGGGCGTCAACGGTGCCGATGGCCATATCGCAGCAGCTGATCAAACCCAGCGCGCCACCAAAGGCCGCGCCTTGCACCACGGCCAGGGTCGGGATCTTCAGCTGATAGAGGTTGTGCATCAGCTCGGCCAGCTCGCGGGAGTCGGCCAGGTTGGCGTTGTAGTCCAGCGTCGCGGCGTGCTGCATCCAGGCCAGATCGGCACCGGCAGAGAAGTGCTTGCCGCGGCCGCGCAACAGCAGGAAGCGCAGGGTTTTATCGGCCATTACCGCGTCGAGGGCGAGAATCAGCTCGCGGATCATCTCGGCGTTAAAGGCGTTGTTTTTGTCCGCGCGATTGAGCCAGAGGGTGGCAAAGCCGCGCGGGTCTGTTTGCAGTTCGATGGTGCTGAAATCGGTCATATGTTCGACTCGATAAAATAAGTTAGCTCTGTGGAAGGGGCCGGGCGGCGATCCGCTTTAGCCGCGACACTCATGAAAAGCTCACGGCTAAAGCCCCTCCCACCAGTTACATGCGGAACACGCCAAAGGTGGTCGGCTCAATTGGTGCATTCAGGCTGGCAGACAGCGCCAGGCCGAGTACCTCGCGGGTCTGCGCCGGGTCGATAACACCGTCATCCCATAGGCGCGCGCTGGAGTAGTACGGATGGCCCTGGCGCTCGTACTGCTCGAGGATCGGCTGCTTGAGCTTGGCCTCTTCCTCGGCGCTGAAGCTCTGCCCGGCGCGGGCGGCTTGTTCGTGTTTAACCTGCACCAGTACGCCGGCGGCCTGTTCGGCGCCCATTACGCCGATGCGCGCGTTGGGCCACATCCACAAGAAGCGTGGATCGTAGGCGCGGCCGCACATGCCGTAATTACCGGCACCGAAGCTGCCGCCGATGATCACGGTGAATTTCGGCACTTTGGCGCAGGCCACCGCGTTGACCAGCTTGGCCCCGTGCTTGGCGATACCGCCGGCTTCGTACTTCTGCCCGACCATAAAGCCGGTGATGTTCTGCAGGAACAGCAGGGGAATGCCGCGCTGGCAGGCCAGCTCGATAAAGTGCGCGCCTTTCTGCGCAGATTCAGCGAATAGAATCCCGTTATTGGCGAGGATCGCCACCGGATAGCCATGTATATGCGCAAACCCGCAGACCAGGGTTGCGCCGAACAGCGCCTTGAACTCATCGAACACGCTGCCATCAACGGTGCGGGCGATCACTTCACGCACATCGAACGGCTGTTTGGCGTCCGCCGGAATCACTCCGTACAGCTCTTCGCCGCTGTACAGCGGGTTGATCGGCGCACGGTTATTCAGCACGCCGAGTTTGCGCCAGTTCAGATTGCTGATGCTGCGCCGCGCCAGGGCCAGGGCATGTTCATCGTTGTCAGCGTAATGGTCGGCTACGCCGCTGGTCTTGCAGTGCACATCGGCACCGCCGAGGTCTTCGGCGCTGACCACTTCACCGGTGGCGGCTTTTACCAGCGGCGGGCCGGCGAGGAAGATGGTGGCCTGGTTACGCACCATGATCGCCTCGTCCGCCATGGCCGGCACGTAGGCCCCGCCAGCGGTGCAGGAGCCCATCACCACGGCGATCTGCGGGATGCCCATGGCGGACATATTGGCCTGGTTGAAGAAAATCCGGCCGAAGTGCTCGCGATCGGGGAACACCTCATCCTGACGCGGCAGGTTGGCGCCGCCGGAGTCGACCAGGTAGATGCACGGCAGGCGATTCTGCTGAGCGATGGTCTGCGCGCGCAGGTGTTTTTTCACTGTCAGCGGGTAGTAGCTGCCGCCTTTTACCGTGGCGTCGTTGGCCACGATCATGCATTCCACGCCCTCGACCCGGCCGATACCGGCCACCACGCCAGCCGCCGGCACCTCTTCGCCATACACCTCGTGGGCGGCCAGTTGGCCGATTTCGAGGAACGGGGAGCCGATATCCAGCAGGCGGTTGATCCGTTCCCGCGGCAGCAGCTTGCCGCGCGAGGTGTGACGCTCCTGAGCCTTGGCGCCGCCACCTTGATGAACGCGGGCGAGCAGGGCGCGCAGGTCGTTGACCTGGCTGAGCATCGCCGCGCTATTGGCGGCGAACTCCGGGGAGCGGGTGTTGATCTGGGTGTGCAGAATGGCCATGAGAACCTCAAGGCGTAGGGTGGACATGGCGTAGCCTTGTCCACCAATAAAGGGGTGCCCCGGTGGACAAGCCGCGCTGCGGCATGTCCACCCTACAAATACGCAGCGCGCGCGAAACCATCATTTGGTTTCGTTGAACAGCTCGCGGCCGATCAGCATGCGGCGGATTTCACTGGTGCCGGCACCGATCTCGTAGAGCTTGGCGTCGCGCAGCAGGCGGCCTGTGGGGTATTCGTTGATATAGCCGTTGCCGCCGAGAATCTGGATCGCGTCCAGGGCCATCTGCGTGGCGCGCTCGGCGGTGTAGAGGATCACCCCGGCGGCGTCCTTGCGTGTGGTTTCGCCACGGTCGCAGGCTTGGGCCACGGCATACAGGTAGGCGCGACTGGCGTTGAGCTGGGTGTACATATCGGCGACCTTGCCCTGAATCAGTTGGAATTCGCCGATGCTCTGGCCGAACTGCTTGCGGTCGTGGATATAGGGCACGATCACATCCATGCAGGCCTGCATGATCCCGGTTGGGCCACCGGAGAGCACCACGCGCTCGTAGTCGAGGCCGCTCATCAGCACGCGCACACCACCATTGAGCTGGCCGAGCACGTTTTCTTCCGGCACTTCGACGTTGTCGAAGAACAGCTCGCAGGTGTTGGAGCCGCGCATGCCGAGCTTGTCGAACTTGCTGCCGCGGCTGAAACCCTTCCAGTCGCGCTCGACAATAAAGGCGCTGATGCCGTGCGCGCCCTTGTCCAGGTCGGTCTTGGCGTAGATCACGTAGGTGTTGGCATCCGGGCCATTGGTGATCCAGGTCTTGCTGCCGTTGAGCACGTAGCGGTCGCCTTGCTTGTCGGCGCGCAGCTTCATGCTGACTACGTCAGAACCGGCGTTGGGCTCGCTCATCGCCAGGGCGCCGATATGCTCGCCGGAGACGAGTTTGGGCAGGTACTTGGCTTTCTGCGCGGCGCTGCCGTTGCGCTTGATCTGGTTGACGCAGAGGTTGGAGTGCGCGCCGTAGGACAGAGCCACCGAGGCCGAGGCGCGGCTGATCTCTTCCATGGCGATGACGTGGGCCAGGTAGCCCAGGCCGGAGCCGCCGTACTCTTCCTCGACGGTGATGCCGAGCAGGCCCATATCACCGAACTTCTTCCACATATCTGCGGGGAACTGGTTGTCGCTGTCGATGGCGGCGGCACGCGGGGCCAGTTCGCTGGCAACGAAGGCCTGGGTCTGCTCGCGCAGCATGTCGATGGTTTCGCCGAGGGCGAAGTTGAGGGACGGATAGCTCATGGTTCCACCTGTAATTGTTCGAATTAAGTTCAGGAGATAACTTTTTGTTTTTTATCTGTTTCAGCTAATGCAGTCAGGCAGCGCTCTTGCGCGGTATCCAGCTCCAGTTGCATCTGCTGAATGTCCAAAAGCTGCTGTTCAAGCTGAGTCCGCCGCTCGGCGATTTTCGTCATAAAGGTTTCCAGCTGCTTGCGATTGCCGTGCACCGGGTCGTACAGCTCGATCAGTTCCTTGCATTCGGCGAGGGAGAAGCCGATGCGCTTGCCGCGCAGGATCAGCTTGAGGGTGACCTTATCTTTGGCGGTGTAGATGCGCTCCTGGCCGCGCCGCTCGGGGCTGAGCATCTGCTGCTCTTCATAGAAGCGGATGGCACGGGTGGTGATATCCAGCTCGCGGGCCAGGTCGGAAATGGAGTAGGTGAGTGTGGACATGGGTTTCTCGCATTTACCTTTACGTTAACGTAAGGCTGCGGCAGCGGCGTGTCAAGCAACGGCCCCAACTGACAGGGGATTGCTCAAGGCGCATGCCGACCGAGCGAACGCCGCGTATGCCGGACTCCTGCCCAGAGCGCGAGACCCGCAAAAGCCTGGCTGCTTATGCAACGCGTAAAGCACGTGACTGCACTGGGTAGCGATGTTGAAAAATTATCTGGCGTAGGGTTGTCGAACAGTTTTGTTAGCGCTAACATCCGCCCAAACAATGAGCGGCCCACAGCGATGGTGCCCAGGAGAATCTATGCAGGCTATCCCTTCTGCCCACGCTGCTGGCCCGGCTCGCCTCACTCTGGTGGTGATGGGCGTCAGCGGCTCCGGCAAGACCGAGATCAGTCAGGCCGTGGCGGCCGCACTCGGTTGGCGGCACATCGAGGCCGATCATTTCCACCCCCGCGAAAACGTCGAGCGGATGCGCGCCGGCATTCCGCTGAGCGATGACGACCGCATTCACTGGCTCGATTCGTTGATTGCCGAGATGCTTGCGGCGCAAGCCAGCGGAGAAGGTTTTGTGCTCGCCTGTTCTGCGCTGAAGCGCACTTACCGCGAGCGTCTGCGCGCCGCTGTACCGGGCTTGCAGTTCGCTCACTTGGATATCGATCAGGCCACCGCCTTGCAGCGGGTCGGTGCGCGCCCTGGGCATTTCATGCCCACCTCGCTGGTCGACAGCCAGTTCTCCACCCTGGAAACACCCAGCGGCGAGTCGCATGTATTGGTCGTCAGCGCCGCGCAGAACCGCGCGGCAGTGGTGACGCAGGTCTGCGCCTGGTTGGCCCGGGAAGAGCAGGCGACAGCGGCGGTGAGATTTTCTGCGCCGGCATTTGATAGCGCTAACCATGAATCGCACTCGACCGCCGAACCGATCTACAGCGGCGGCTTGGCGCGCCTGTTCGACCGCCTGACCGACGGCATGATGGCCGCGCTGATGGCTTTTATGGTCGCCGCGGTGTTCGGCAACGTGGTGCTGCGGTATGCCTTCGGCACCGGCTGGGCGGGTGCCGAGGAGCTGTCGCGGCTGGCTTTTGTCTGGCTGGTGTTTGTCGGGGTGGCTTCGAGCATGCGCCGTGGCGAGCTGATGACCTTCCGCATGATTCGCGATCGCTTTCCGCTGGCCAGTCGGCGCCTGCTCGATTCGGCGAGTTGGTTGCTGGTCGCGGCGGCCAGCGTGCTTTCAGCCTGGGGCGCGTGGAATCAGGTGCAGTACGGCTGGGGCAATGTCAGCACGGTGGTCGGTTACCCGGTGGCGCTGGCGATGGTGCCGGTACTGGCCTGTATGGCCGTGTTGGCCGTATTGGCGTTGGTACAGCTGGTGAATGTCTGGCGGCGTCCCGCCGAGCAGTCGGCGCTGGCCAATGTCACGGTCGATTGAGTGGCGCGCCATGCTGCACTTTTCTAATAACAACACTGGGCAATGCCCACCGAGGACCTGCTGATGACTGTCGCCGTCTTCCTCTCTTCACTGTTGGGTTTCATGGCCTTCGGCATGCCCATTGCGTTCGCCCTGATTCTTACCGGCGCGGTGCTGATGTGGTACCTGGAGTTCTGGGATGTGCAGTTGCTGGCGCAGAACCTGCTCGCCGGCGCTGACAGCTTCCCGCTGCTGGCGGTGCCGTTTTTCATCCTTGCCGGCGAGTTAATGAATGCCGGTGGTATTTCCAAACGCATCATCGCCATGGCCCAGGCCTATTTCGGCCACCTGCGCGGCGGCCTTGGGTATGTGGCGATTGCCGCGGCGGTGTTACTGGCAAGTATGTCCGGCTCGGCGCTGGCCGATACCGCGGCGCTGGCGACTTTGTTGCTGCCGATGATGCGCCAGCGTGGTTATCCGTTGCACTCCTCGGCGGGGTTGGTCGCCGCCGGCGGCATCATCGCGCCGATCATTCCGCCGTCGATGCCCTTCGTGATCTATGGCGTGGTGACCAACACCTCGATCAGTCAGCTGTTCATGGCCGGCCTGGTGCCAGGGCTGATCATGGGCGTGGGGTTGATCATCGCCTGGTCGCTGATTGCCCGTGGTTTCACCGAGCCGGCTCCGGCCAAGGCCAGCAAGGCCGAGCGCCGCCGCGTGCTGGTGGACGGGGCGGCGGCGCTGATGCTGCCGGTGATCATCGTCGGCGGCTTGCGCTTTGGCATCTTCACCCCGACCGAAGCGGCCGTGGTCGCGGCGGTGTATGCCCTGGGCGTTTCGACCTTGCTTTACCGCGAGCTGAGTTGGACGGCCTTGACCGAAACCCTGACCCGCGCCAGCCGCACCACCGCCTCGGTGATGTTCCTCTGCGCCGCTGCCACGGTATCCGCCTACATGGTCACCCTGGCGCAATTGCCCGAGGAGATCGGGGCGATGCTCGGCCCGTTGGCCAACCACCCGCAGTTGCTGGTGTTGGCGATCATGCTGCTGATGATTGCGGTGGGCATGGTGCTCGACCTGACCCCGACCATCCTGATTCTCGCCCCGGTGTTGGCGCCCATCGCCGCCAAGGCCGGCGTCGATCCGGTGTATTTCGGGGTGATGTTCGTGCTGATCGGCTCCATCGGTCTGATCACGCCGCCAGTGGGCACGGTGCTCAACGTGGTCGGCGGTATCGGCAAGCTGCGCATGGAAGTGCTGGTGCGTGGCGTGGTGCCGTTCTTCCTGATTTACCTGGGCATCGTCGCGCTGCTGATCGCCTTTCCGGCCATCGTCACGGTGCCGCTGGCATGGTTGCGCTGATGCCCCGTAAACCTTTCGCCCGGCGCCATGGCGCTGGGGTAACCGGCGGCGTGACGACTGGCACGCCACCGGGCAAGGCCGGCTTTGCTGCGGCAAAGTTCAATTGGTACTCATCTCACAACAATAAAGGTACTTCCTCATGAGACGCCCGCTGATCGCTGTGCTGACCGCGGCTGTGCTGTGCAGCCCACTCGCTACGCTTACCGCCCACGCCGATGAAGTCCGCTCGCGGATGATCCGTTTCGGTTACGGCCTCAACGAAAACAGCAACCAGGGCCGGGCGGCCAAGTTGTTCGCCGAGGAGGTCGCCAAGGCTTCTGCGGGCAAGCTGAAAATGCGCACCTTCGCCGCGGCCAGCCTGGGCTCGGACGATCAGATGCAGAGTGCGTTGATCGGTGGTGCGCAAGAGATGATGGTCGGTTCCACCGCCACCCTGGTCGGCATCACCAAGGAAATGGCGGTCTGGGATACGCCGTTCCTGTTTACCCGCGAACAGCAGGCCGATGCGGTGCTGGATGGCCCAGTTGGCCGCCAGGTAATGGACAAACTGGAAGAGAAGGGCCTGGTGGGCCTGGTGTACTGGGAAAACGGCTTTCGCAACATGACCAACAACGTGCGACCGATTACCAAGCTGGAGGATTTCTCCGGGATCAAGTTGCGCGTGATGCAGAACCCGGTGTTCCTCGACACCTTCAAGCAGATGGGCGCCAATGCCGTGCCGCTGCCGTTCTCCGAGCTGTTTACCGCGCTGGAGACCAAGGCGGTGGACGGTCAGGAAAACCCCTACAACACCATCCTCTCGTCGAAATTCTACGAAGTGCAGAAGTACCTCACCGTGACCAACCACGTGTACAGCCCATGGATCGTCACCGCGTCCAAGCGCTGGTGGGACGGCTTGTCGCAGACCGAGCAGAAGATCCTGCTGGACGCGGCGAAGACGGCCCGCGATTTCGAGCGCCAGGACACTCGTGCGGAGGCCAGCAAAGCCTTGGCGCTGCTCAAGGACAGCGGCATGCAGGTCAACGAGATCAGCGCCGATGAGGTGCAGCGCATGCGCGAACAGGCCAAGCCGGCGATCCAGAAAGTGATCGATACCGTCGGCCAACCGCTGTTCGATCAGGTTCAGGCTGAGTTGGCCAAGACCTCTAACTAATCGGTTTCGCGGGATACGTCATATTCGCCGGTCGTTGCATGGTGCCGGCACAGGGCGGCGTATCCCGCGCTTTTTTTCTGCTGCTAGAATCGCCGCCTGCTATTTCTGGAACTGTCATGAGCCCACGTCGTCGTCGCTCCGCCGAACGCATCACCCTGTCCGATGTGGCCAAGGCAGCCGGCTGCTCGCTGATGTCTGCTTCGCGCGCCTTGTCGCAACCGGAGCGGGTTTCCGATGCGCTGCGCGAGCAGGTGATGCAGGCGGCAAAATTGCTGGGTTACGTGCCCCATCCTGCCGCGCGGGCGTTGGCCAGTTCGAAGTCGAACCTGGTGGCGGTGGTGATTCCGTCGTTGTCCAACTCGGTGTTCGTCGACACGGTCGAAGCCATCCAGCGGGTTCTGATGCCCGCCGGTTTCGAAATGATGATCGGCGTCAGTCACTACCATGCCGAGGAAGACGAGCGCTTGCTGCGTTCTTACCTGGCGCACCAGCCGGCCGGCCTGCTGGTGACCGGTTTTGAGCGCAGCGATGCCGCGCGCGAGATTCTCGGTAGTTGTCGCGGCCCGGTCGTGACCATGATGGAACTGAGCGACGCCGAGGATGACTACTGTGTCGGCTTTTCCCAGCTGGATGCCGGGGCGGCGATGACCCGTGCCTTGATCGCGCGTGGCTATCGGCATATCGCGTTCGCTGCCGCGCAGCTCGACCCGCGTACCTTGCAGCGCGCCGAGGGTTACCGGCAGGCCATGCGCGAGCATGACCGCTACAACCCGACCTTGGAACTACTGACCCCGGAGCTTTCGTCGATCAGCCTGGGCGCCAACCTGCTTGACCGGCTGCTGCTTCAGCATCCACAAATCGACGCGGTGTTTTTCAACAACGACGATTTGGCCCTGGGCGCTCTGTTTCGGGCGCGCCAACTCGACCTGGCGGTGCCGCAACGCCTGGCCATTGCCGGTTTCAACGACCTGCCAGCGGCAGCCTGGGTGCACCCGGCGCTGACAACCGTGCGCACCACCCGTGGCCGCATTGGTCAGTTGGCCGGGGAAATGCTGTTGACCCTGATGCGTGGCGAGCAGCCGGCCGAGCGCTGTATCGACGTCGGCTTCGAACTGGTGCTCCGCGATAGCGCGTGATGGGGTGTCTGCCATCGCAACGTTAACTGTTGTCGCGCGCCAGCGCCGTGCAGCGCTGGGTAGGAGGGGCCTTGGTCGCGAGCTTTTGGGCCGGCCTTGAGCGTGTGTCGCGGTCAAGAGTGCAGCCACAAAAGCCTGGCTGCTCATCCCATATTAATGGCTATGTACCCGCTATATGTTGAAACGTGCAGCCGGCTAGGCGATGCCTGGAGCGCGGTAATGCGTAGGGTCGGTTAGGTGCATGACCACGGACAGCTGCTGCATAGTCCGTTGCGCCGTAACTCACCAGAGGGGGATAGGCCGGTTAGCGCTTGGTGGGTTATGTGGCGCACCGATTGCGCAGTTGCTTTGCCAGCACGCTTCAATGCCACTAACCCACCCTATCGAATCTGCGTACAACCGTTAACGAGTACATAGCCTTATTAATTGGCCGTTAGCCTTTTTAATCAATGTATTAGCACATTAAGCTGATGCTTTTTCTGTCTTCTTTTCCTGCGCGATGACGTGCTGGCAGATCTCGATGATCTGCTCGCGCATCCAGCGGTTGGCCGGGTCCTGGTCGGTGCTTTCGTGCCAGTACAGGTGGCTTTCCAGGGTCGGCATGTCGCTGACCGGCAGCTCGACATAGTGCAGATCGTTACGCCGGGCGAAGCGCTCCGGCACGGTGATCGCCATGTCGGTGCTGTGCATCACGGTGGAGGCCATCAGGTAATGCTGCGAGCGCAGGGCAATCTTGCGCTGGATGCCCATCTTGCCCAGCGCCAGGTCGATGTAACCGAGGCCACTGCGGCGGCTGGAGATATGGATATGGGTCAGTGACAGGTACTCGTCCAGGCTGATCTTGTCTTTGGCCAGCGGATGGCCCTTGCGCATGGCGCAGACGTAGCGGTCTTCCATCAGCTTGACGTGGCGCACCTGTGGATCGGTGTTGAGCGGTGCATCGACGGCAAAGTCGAGGCGCCCGGCGGCCAGTTCCTTGGTGGTCTCGCGGCGGCGCGAGAGCATGCTTTCGATGATCACGTTCGGTGCCAGACGGCGCAGACGCTGGAACAGCGGCGGCAGCACCAGCGCCTCGGTGAGGTCGGTCATGCTGATGCGGTAGGTCTTGTTCGCCTGCAGCGGATTGAAGGTGCGGCTTTCCTGCACGGAAATGCGCAATTGCTGCAAGGCGCTACGCACTGGGCCGATGATGTTTTGCGCCATGGGCGTCGGCACCATGCCCTGTGCGGTGCGCACGAACAATGGATCGTTGAAGGTTTCGCGCAGGCGGGCGAGGGCGTTGGATACCGCCGGCTGGGTGATGCCCACGATCTGCCCGGCACGGGTCAGGTTGGCCTCGGTGTAGATGGCATCGAAGACGATAAAGAGGTTGAGATCGACCTTGTTCAGATTCATACCAAGCGCGCTCCGAGGGTTGTTCGCATCAGTGGATCATATATCGGTGATGAATGTTTATACACGGTGAAAATAGGTTAGATAAATCTTAAGCGCTGTTCTAGCATCATTTCCACACCGTAAAACCTCACTCGATTCATCCAAAATCAGCCGCTCAGAAGGTAGCTCCCCATGGATTTCGCCTACTCCCCCAAGGTTCAGGATCTGCGTGAACGTGTCACTGCGTTTATGGAGACCCATGTCTATCCGGCCGAGGCCGTATTCGAGCAGCAGGTCAACCAAGGTGACCGCTGGCAGCCGACCGCGATCATGGAAGAGCTGAAAGCCAAGGCCAAGGCCGAAGGCTTGTGGAACCTGTTTCTGCCCGAGTCCGAACTCGGTGCCGGCCTGACCAATACTGAATACGCGCCGCTGGCCGAGATCATGGGCAGTTCGCTGATCGGCCCCGAGCCGTTCAACTGCGCTGCGCCGGACACCGGCAACATGGAAGTGCTGGTGCGCTACGCCAACGAGGCGCAGAAAGAACAGTGGCTGAAGCCGCTGCTCAGCGGCGAGATTCGCTCGGCGTTCGCCATGACCGAACCGGGCGTGGCCTCAAGCGACGCCACCAACATGCAGGCCCGTGCCGTACGCGAGGGTGACGAGTGGGTGATCAACGGCCGCAAGTGGTGGACCTCCGGCGCGTGCGACCCGCGTTGCAAGATCATGATCTTCATGGGCCTGACCAACCCGGACGGCCCGCGCCACCAGCAGCACTCGATGATTCTGGTGCCGATGGACGCTGCCGGGGTGAAAGTCGTGCGTCCGCTGCCGGTGTTCGGCTACGACGACGCGCCACACGGCCACGCCGAAGTGCTGTTCGAGAACGTCCGCGTACCTTATGAGAACGTGCTGCTCGGTGAGGGCCGTGGTTTCGAGATCGCCCAAGGGCGCCTCGGTCCAGGCCGCATCCACCACTGCATGCGTTCCATCGGCATGGCCGAGCGCGCACTGAAGCTGATGTGCGAACGCTCGATCAACCGCACCGCGTTCGGCAAACCGTTGGCGCGCCTGGGCGGCAACATCGATCACATCGCCGACTCGCGCATGGAAATCAACATGGCGCGCCTGTTGACCCTGAACGCGGCGTACATGATGGACACCGTGGGTAACAAGATCGCCGCCAGCGAAATCGCCCAGATCAAGGTGGTGGCGCCCAATGTGGCGCTCAAGGTGATCGACCGCGCCATTCAGATCCACGGCGGCGCCGGGGTTTCCAACGACTTCCCGCTGGCCTACTGGTACGCCATGCAGCGCACCCTGCGCCTGGCCGACGGCCCGGACGAAGTGCACCGTGCGGCCATCGGCAAGTTCGAGATCGGCAAGTATGTGTCGCGGGACGTGATGAAAGCCAGCCGCTGAGAGTGGTGTTGTCGGGCCATTGAGTGGCCCGGTGAAGCAAAAAGGCCCACAGCGTTGTGGGCCTTTTCGTTGGTTATGTCCCAGTGACGTGTTGCAGGAGAAACCGCGC
>DELY01000029.1:15212-61114 GCA_002354655.1 Pseudomonas sp. UBA2684 | reverse complement strand
CCGCTCCCACGTGACGGCGGTGTTTAACAGGTACAGAGCCTTTTCGTTAGGCTATGCCCCCCGTGGGGCCGGCTAGGTAATGCCTGGAACGAGGCAATGCGTAGGGTGGGTTAGGCGCATGACCACGGACTATCTGCTGTTGCATAGTCCGTGGCGCCGTAACCCACCAGAGCGGGTAGGCCGATTAACGCTGGGTGGGTTACGTGGCGCCCCCCATTACGCAGTTGCTTTGCCAGCCCGCCTCAGCGCCACTAACCCACCCTGCCGAATCTGCGTACAACAGTTAACGGCTACAGAGACATCAGTGCGGCTGGCGGTCGACGTTGTCCTGCAGGGCCTGTTGCGTCAGCCAGGTCAGGCGCAGGTGCAGTTGCGCGGCAAACGTGCGCGCCGCCAGTTCTTCGTGAAAAGTCACCGCGCGCCGGCCCATGCGCACTTGCCAGAGTTGCCGGCCGCGCTGCTGCAACGACTCGATTTGCACGTCCACTGGGTTCAATTGACTGGTCGATCCTTTGACGGCTGGTGACGGGTTTTGAGCAGCGACAGCAACACGCCGCCGGCCAACAGCCCCAAGGTTACGCTAAGCGAGACCAGGGCTGGAATCTTGCCGATAAAACCGTGCAGAAAAATCTTCCCGCCGATAAAGATCAACACCAGCGCCAGCGCGTATTTCAGGTAGATGAAGCGGTGCATTAGGGCCGCCAGGGCGAAGTACAGCGAGCGCAGGCCGAGAATCGCGAAGATATTCGAGGTGTAGACGATAAACGGGTCCTGGGTGATGGCGAACACCGCCGGCACACTGTCCACGGCAAAGATCAGATCGGCCAACTCGATCAGCACCAGCGCCAGCAGCAGCGGGGTGGCGTAGTGCAGCAGCTTGCCGCTGACGGGGTCGCGCAGGCGCACCAGAAAGCGCCCTTCATGCAGCTCGTCAGTCACGCGGATATGCCGACGGAGGAACTTCAGCATGGGGTTTTGCGCGAGATCGGGGTGCTGCTCTTCGCGGGTGAACAGCATCTTCACCCCGGTCAGCAGTAAGAAAGCGCCGAACACGTAGAGAATCCAGTCGAATTGCTGCACCAGCGCCGTGCCCAAGCCGATCATGATCGCGCGCAGCACGATCACCCCGAGAATCCCCCAGAACAGTACGCGGTGCTGGTAGCGCCGGGGAATGTTGAAGAAGCCGAGAATCATCGCCATGACGAACACGTTGTCCATCGACAACGATTGCTCGACCAGAAAGCCGGTGTAGAACTCCAGCGCCTTGGTCGCGCCGAGCTGCCACCAGACCCAACCACCAAAGGCCAGGCCCACGCTGAAATAGCCGCTGTAGAGCAGCAGGCTCTCGCGCATTTCGATTTCATGCTGGTCGCGGTGCAGCACGCCGAGGTCGAACACCAGCAGCGCGATGACGATGGCGAGGAAGGCCAGCCAGAACCAGCTGGGCGTGCCGAGGAAAGGGCTGGTTAAAAAGGCATGTAGAGCAGTCATAGGCCCTCCCTGTTGTCTGCCTAAGTTGAAAGTCAACTTAGTGACTCCGACATCACGGTGAGGATTCACCGCCAGAGGGGCCCGGCGCCACATGAAGTTAAGGCTAGAAGGCGCGGGCGTTACCTGCAAGCTGCGCGGGCATGGCCCGCGAGCGCGGACGGCGCAAAGGTTTCGTTAGTAAACCCAGACCTCGACGCGGCGGTTTTTGATGCGCCCGTCGTCGGCATCGTTGGCCGCCACCGGCAGTTCGTCGCCCAGCCCGGTGATTTCGCGGAAGATCACCCCTTGCTTGGCCAGTTCGCGGCGTACCGCCATGGCGCGCAACTTGGATAACAGCTCGGCGCGGGCAGGGTCGGCCTTGGGGTCGCCGAAGCCGACCAGCACGACTTTCTGACGCAACTTGTCCTGGCTTTGCAGGTAGGCGAATACCCGCTCGAGGTCACGCTGGGCCTTGTTGTCCAGGCTGGCGCTGCCTTCCTGGAAACGAAAGTTCACCGACAAGCGCTGCGCTTCACGGGCCAAGGCCTGGTACGCCTCGGGCATCGCGCTGCTGGGGGCGACGCTCACGGCCTGTACGGTTTGCGCAATAAACCCGCTCTGGTCGACGATGGTTTGTCCGCGCGGGCTGTGGGCAAAGCGCACCAGCGCCTGGGCCCAAGGGTTTGGCAGGTCGGGCTGGTTGTAGAGGAACAGTCGCCGCGATAACGGGTAGTCCTCGGTGGCGATTAAGGTCACGCTCGGCGGCATCGCCTGCGATTCGCCGGCGGCAATGGCCAGCGCCTTGGCCTGACGAATATACGGCAAGCCGATAAAGCCGATGCCCTGTGGGTCCTGGCTAACCGCGTCGGAGAGCTTTTCGCTGGACTCGAAGCGTTGTGCGGTGGCCGCCAGGGCTTTGCCGTTGGCACTCAGCACCAGCTCCTTGAAGGTGTCATAGGTGCCGGAGTTGTCGTCGCGGGCATACAGGTTGATGGGCCCGTTAGCGCCACCGAGTTGCGCCCAGTCCTGCACCTCGCCAGCAAAAACCTGCGCTAACTGCTCGATGCGCAGCGCCCCGAGCGGGTTGCTCGGGTGGAGGATGACCGCCAGGCCATCGATGGCGATGACCTGCTCGGCCTCGCGACTTTTCAGGTCGCCCAGCGCTGCCAGGCTGCTGAGCTCGCTGTCCTTGATCGGCCGCGAGGAGGCGGCCAGTTCGGCAGTGCCGTCTTTTAGTGCAGTAAAGCCCGTACCCGATCCATGGGCCGCGACCTCGATGGTCACGTGGCGGCCGTCTGCGCTGGTGCCGATGATTTTCTGCTCGTTCTCGGCATCGCCGGCGGTCACCCGAATGGCGCTCAGGCCCTGTTCCTCAAACAAGCCTTTAACCAGCGCCGGCGCCAGCTTGGCGCCGATGGTGTTGGAGCCTTGAATACGCAGTGCGCTGCTGTTGTCCGCAGGAATCGGCAGGGCGGCGAACACCGACCAGGGCAGGGCGTAGCAGATAAAACCAAGCAACAGAAACGTGGTGGTACGGCTCCAGGTTTCCCGTTCACAAGCAGGCAGGGCGCGCGACATGCGGCAAACACCTTGTATGGGTGGATGAAAGTGCCGCGACGATAAGACAAACAGGTGACTGCAATATGACAGCGAGCCGCCCGCCTGGTGGCTCTAACGCGGGGCGTCGGCGTGGTGCGCGAGAATCTCGTAGGGTGAGGCTGAGCCAACGACGTGCCCACTCAAGCTGTTGGGCTTCGCGTCGCTCAGCCAATCTACACGGCCTTAGCTCAGCTCCAGCCAGATTGGTGCGTGGTCGGAGGGCTTTTCCATGCCGCGCAGGTCGTAGTCGATGCCAGTGGCCTTGATGCGTGGTTGCAAGGCCTGCGAGGCGAGGATCACATCGATGCGCAGGCCGCGCTTGGGCTCGTCTTCAAAGCCACGGCTGCGGTAGTCGAACCAGCTGAAGCGATCGTTCACCGCGGGGTTGAGGTGACGGAAGCTGTCCACCAGCCCCCAGTTTTTCAGAGTGGCCAGCCACTCGCGCTCTTCCGGCAGAAAGCTGCATTTCCCGGTTTTCAGCCAGCGCAGGCGATTCGGCTCGCCGATGCCGATGTCGCAGTCTTGCGGCGAAATATTGATGTCGCCCATCACCACCAACGGCTGCTCGGTGTTGAATTGGTCGAGCAGCAACTGCTGCAAGTCGGCGTAAAAGCGTTGTTTGGCCGGGAATTTGGTCGGGTGGTCGCGGCTTTCGCCTTGCGGGAAATAACCGTTCATCACGGTGATCGGATTACCCTGGGCGTCGGCGAACGTGCCGTAGATAAAGCGCCGTTGAGCGTCCTCTGCATCGCCGGGAAAGCCCTTGTGCAGCGCCAGTGGCGCCTGGCGCGAGAGCAGGGCGACGCCGTAATGGCCTTTCTGGCCGTGGTAGTGCACGTGGTAACCCAGTTGCCGGATATCCGCCTCGGGGAATTGCTCGTCGGCGACCTTGGTTTCTTGCAGGCCGATCACGTCGGGCTGGTGTTTCTCGATCAACGCCGCCAATTGATGCGGGCGCGCACGCAGGCCGTTGATATTGAAGGAGACGATCTTCATGGGCGGCAAGTCCTGGGGGCTTTGTCTGGATAAGCTGCGATGCTAGCCGATCCGCTGGGCAGGCAGCCAGTTATCTGGCGGGCGTCTGGCTGCAGTGCTAGGGTGGCTGAATCAAGAACAACAAGAGGTCATCCTTATGCCCCAGCGCCTTGCCGAAGTCCGTTTGCTCGATGGCGGTTACGCCCGCGAGGCGCGCTCGCTGCTGTACCACGCTTATCGCCACGACCCGACCTTCGCCTATTTATTCGAGGCCGAGCGACCGGGTTACGACCAGCGCGTGCGTGCCACGGTGCGCGAGTTGGTGCAGCAGCATTTCAGTGAAGATTTACCCGCGCTCGGCTTGCTGATCGACGATCGCCTGATTGGCATGGCGCTGATTGCCCCACCGCAGCGGCGTCTGGATATCACCGAAAGCTGGGCCTGGCGCATGCGTATGTTGCTGACCACCGGGTTTCGCTGCACCAAGCGCTACCTGGAGTACCACGACGCGGTGCTTGCCTGCCTGCCGCCGGGGCCTTATCACGTGCTGCCGCTGATTGGCATTCATCCGGAGTTCCAGGGGCAACACCGCGGTGAGCAACTGCTCGAAGCGCTGCACAACTGGTGCGCCGAGGATGCCGGTTCGCAGGGGGTGGTGCTGGATACCGGCAACCCGCATTACCTTGAGTTCTACAAGCGCCAGGGGTACGAGGAAATCGGTGAAGTGGCGGTAGGACCGATCATCGAGCACGTGTTCTTCCATCCCAATCCACAGCCTGCGGTCAAGGCCAGCGCCTGATCGGCGAGCTTGATTGCCCCCCAGCAGTTACCGGCTGGCGCTGCCCAACATCTCTAGAATGCCGGCTGGCTCGTGTTAGCATCCGTTCCCATGATTGTGTTTTCCAGGTTCTGCGTCGGATTGGCGCTCTTACTGCTCAGCTCGTCGGTATTGGCCGAAGCGCGCTTGGTCGTGCGTATCCAGCCGGCCAACAGCGCGCTTAAAAGCAATGTCGAAGGTTATATCGGCAGCCTCGGCGAGCGCGATGCCGAGTCCTTGCAGCGCTTTCGCCGGGTGGCCGAGGCACAGGCGCACAAAGCGCTCCAGGCCTTGGGCTATTACCAGGCGCAGGTCGACAGCGAGGTGGCCGATCAGCAGCCGCCGCGTCTGACCCTGCGCATTGCCCCTGGCGAGCCGGTTCGCCTGCGTGAGGTCACCCTGCGCATCGACGGGCCGGCCAGTCGGCTCAGCGCATTTCGCCTGCCCAACAGCGCTCAGCTCAAGGCTGGGGCGGTACTCAATCACGGGCGCTACGAGGCCGCCAAACGGCATATCGAGAACCAGGCCTCGCGCTATGGTTTCTTCAAGGGGCGTTTCACCGAACAGCGCTTGAGCATCGATCCGCGCGCCGGCATCGCCGATATTCAGCTGGTCTACGACAGTGGTCCGCGCTATCGGCTCGGCGCGGTGAGTTTCGAGGGCGATGCGCCGTTCGACGAGACCTTGTTGCAGCGCATGGTGCCATTCCCCGCCGACAGCCCGTACGACGCCGAGCGCATCGCCGAGCTGTACCAGGCGTTGCGCTCCAGTGGCTACTTCGAATCGGTACGGGTCGATGCCAACCCGACTGAGGCGGATCAACAGCAGGTCCCCGTCAAGGTCCAGCTGCAAACCCGCAAGCCGCGCAGCATGGGGCTGGGGTTGGGGTTTTCCACCGACGTTGGGCCCCGCGGCCGAGCCAACTGGACGCGCCATTGGGCCAACCCACAAGGCCATAGCTATGGTGCGGAGATGGAGCTGTCGGCGCCGCGGCAGAACGTCGGCCTGTGGTACGACGTGCCCCTCGATCCGCCGTTGACCGACAAGTTGCGCTATGCCGGCGGCTATCAATACGAGGAACTCGCCGATACCGACAGCCTCAGCCGTTTGCTGACCCTCGGCCCGGAATGGCACAGCCAACTGGACAGCGGCTGGCAGCGGGTCATTTCGCTGAAGTGGCAGCGCGAAGAATACGAACTGGGCGACGACTCCGGTTTGAGTACCTTGCTGATGCCGGGCATCAGTTATGCCTACCTGCACAGCGATAATCAGATCGATCCGAATCATGGCTATCGCCTGCAATTCGACCTGGCGGCTGCCAAGGAGGGTCTGCTCTCCGACGCGGACGTCGTGCATGGCAATGTGCTGCTCAAAGGCTTGACCACCCTGGCGCGCAAGCACCGCTTGCTCGGTCGCGTGCAGTTCGGTGGCACCGAGTCCAACGGCTTCAATGCTTCGGTCCCGCCATCGCTGCGGTTTTTCGCCGGTGGCGATCAGAGCGTGCGTGGTTACGATTACCAGAGCCTGTCACCGGAAAACGCCGACGGCGACAAGATCGGTGGCCGCTACATATTTGCCGTCAGCGCCGAGTATCAATACAGCGTGGCCGAGCGCTGGCGCGTGGCGACCTTTATCGACCAGGGCAATGCCTTCAATTCGTTGGACTTCCCCAGCTTGAAGAGCGCAGTCGGCCTGGGGCTGCGCTGGGTGTCGCCGGTCGGCCCCTTGCGCCTCGACCTGGCTCACCCGCTGGACAGCGAAGGTGGCGTGCGCCTGCACTTTTCCATGGGACCTGAACTGTGAGGCGGGTGGTGAAATTCAGCCTGACGGCCTTGCTGGGCGTGTTACTGGTGCTGCTGGCGGTTATAGCGCTGGTGCTTGGCAGTAACGCCGGCAGTCGTTGGGCGTTGGCCCAGGTGCCAGGGTTGCAGGTGGACGACTTCAGCGGGCGCCTGGGCGGCGAGTGGCGTGCCCAGCGTCTGCACTGGCAGCAGGGCGCCAATCAGCTGGAGGTGACTGCGCCGATACTGGCGTGGTCGCCGTGGTGCCTGTTGCGCATGACGCTGTGCGTCGAGCAACTGCGCGCCGAGCGCATCGCCCTGACCTTACCGACCGACAGCGAAGCCAGCAGCGAACCGTTCAGCTTGCCCGAGGTAAACCTGCCGCTGGCATTACAATTGGGTGAGGTGCACATCGGCAGCCTGCAACTGAATGGTGCCGAGCAGTTGCAAGGCCTGCAGCTGGCTGCGCATTGGTCTGCCGGCGCTATTCAGATCGAGCGCTTGCGCCTGCAACGCGGGGATATGACCCTGGACCTGCGTGGCCGCGTGCAAGCCAATGGTCAGTGGCCGCTGCGCGTCGACGGCACTCTCGACCTGCCGGCGCCCGAGCAACAGGCGTGGCAACTGGCGCTGCACATCGAGGGTGAACTGTTGCGCAGCCTGGACGTAACGGCGGACAGCAGCGGTTACCTGGTTGGCCAACTGACCGGCAGCGTGCAGCCGCTGGCGGACCATCTGCCGGCGACCGCGCAACTGACGGCGAACGGCTTCACCGCCAGCCGCGAACTGCCGGCGACCTTGCGCCTGGACAAGGTTGTGCTGAACGCCAGCGGCGATCTGCACACCGGCTATGCGCTCGACGGCCACGCCGAGCTGCCGGGCGAGGGCGGCGCGGTGGCGCTGCTGTTGCAAGGCCTGGTCAGCGCCAGCGGCGCGCACATCGAGAGCTTGAGCCTCAGCGCCAGCCCTGAGCAGCGCGTGCAGCTCAGCGGCCAACTGGATTGGCGCGAGGAGTTCAGCCTCGACAGTCGTTTCGCTTGGCAGGATTTCCCCTGGCAGCGGCTCTATCCCATTGCCCAAGAGCTGCCTGTGGTCCTGCACACGCTGAGCGGCGAGCTGGCGTATCAGGCGGGGCACTACCTGGGCCATTTTGCCGCTGAGCTGGAGGGGCCTGCCGGAGCGTTCAGCCTGGCCAGCCCGCTGAGCGGCGACATGCAACAGGTGTTTTTGCCCGAACTGCAACTGCGCGCCGGCCGGGGCCGGGCGGATGGTCAGCTGAGCCTGGGCTTCGCCGACGGCCTGCGCTGGGATACCAACCTGCAATTGCAGGATTTCGACCCGGCGTACTGGCTGGCAGAACTGCCGGGCACCTTGGGCGGTCCGTTGCGCAGTCAGGGTGAGCTGAAGAATGAGCAGCTGAGTATGAGCGCGGACCTCGACCTCACTGGCCGTTTGCGCGGTCAGCCGGCCTTGTTCCAAGCCCGCGCGACAGGGGCCGGGCAGCGTTGGACGCTCGGTCATCTTGACCTGCGTCTGGGCGATAACCGCATCGATGGCAGTGCCGAGTTGAACCAGCGGCTGAGTGGACAGTTGCGCATAGGCTTATCGCGCCTCGGTCAGTTGTGGCCAAACATGCAGGGCCAACTCGACGGCCAACTTGACCTGGCCGGCAGCCTGCAAGCGCCACAAGGTCAGCTCAAGCTGCAAGGCCAACGCCTGGCGTTGGCCGAACAGCAGCTGCAGCGCCTGCAACTCGATGCGTCGCTCAACAGCCAGCAGCGCGCGCGAGTCGACCTGGATGCCACGGGCATCAGCGTCGGCGAGCGCAATCTGGGCCGGCTGACGGCTAGCGGGCAGGGCGATCAACGTCAGCAGCAACTGAGCGTAACGCTCGATGGTCCGTTGCTGAACAGCGCGCTAGCGCTCGACGGCAGCCTGAGCAACGGCGCGTGGCGCGGCCGCCTGAGCCGTGGCGAGGTGCAAAGCGGCGGCCAGGACTGGCGCTTGCAGCAACCGGCGACGCTGGTGCGCCTGGCCAACGGCCAACTGACCCTGGGGGCACATTGTTGGCGAGCGGCAGCGGCCAGCCTATGCGGCGACGAGCAGCGGCTGTTGCCCGAGCCGCGCTTGCGCTATCGCCTGGCGGATTTTCCCCTCGACAGCCTGGCGCAGTGGTTGCCGAAAGACTTTGCCTGGCAGGGCCAGCTGAATGCCGAGGTCAAGCTAGATTTGCCGTCCAGTGGGCCGAACGGACAGATCGTGCTGGATGCCGGCAGCGGCACCTGGCGCGTGCGCGAGCAAGAGCAATGGCTGGATTTCGCTTACGACAGCCTGCGCCTGAGCAGCCAATTGCAGCCGCAGCGGATTGACACGCAGGTCGAACTGCGCGGGCCAAAAATCGGCGAGTTGTCGTTGCAGGCCCAGCTTGATCCGCGTCCGGCGAGCAAGCCGCTGTCCGGCACGTTCCGCCTGAGCGGCCTGGACCTGGCGCTGGCGCGGCCTTTCGTGCCGATGGTCGAACGCCTTGCCGGGCAGCTCAACGGCAGCGGCAGCTTGGCCGGCAGCCTGTTGGCGCCGCAGGTCAACGGTAGCCTGCAACTCAGCGGCGGCGAGATTGCCGGTGGCGAGTTGCCGAGCAACTTCGAGGATCTACAACTGCAAGCACTGATCGCTGGCGAGCGCCTGCAACTCAGCGGTGGCTGGCGCAGCGGCGACAACGGCCAGGGCAGCCTGAATGGCGAGCTGGCCTGGGGCGCCGGGCTGACCGGCGAAGTGCGGGTGCGTGGCAGCCGTTTGCCGATCAGCGTCGAGCCGTATGTCGACCTGGAGGTCGAGCCGGACCTGACGCTGCGCCTCGACGCCGAACGCCTGTCGGTGGCGGGCAAGGTGCTGATTCCGCGCGGCCAGATCGTCGTGCGCGAACTACCGCCGTCGACAGTAAAACTCTCCGACGATGCGGTGATTGTCGGGCGCCAGACGGCTGAGCAACAGGCTGTGGCGATCGCTATGGATATCGATGTCGAGGTTGGCCAGGAGCGCCTGAGCTTCAGTGGTTTTGGCCTGAGTGCCGATCTGGCCGGGCGTGTGCACATTGGCGACGACCTCGATACGCGTGGCGAGTTGAACCTGAATAACGGGCGTTTTCGCGCCTATGGCCAGCGCCTGACCATCCGCCGGGCGCGCTTGTTGTTCGCCGGGCCGATCGATCAGCCGTTTCTCGATGTCGAGGCGATTCGCCGGGTCGACGAAGTGGTGGCCGGCCTGCGCCTGACCGGCAATGCCGAACAGCCGAAAAGCGAGGTGTTCTCCGAGTCGGCCATGAGCCAGGAGCAGGCGTTGTCTTACCTGGTGCTTGGCCGACCGCTGTCGAGCAGCGGCGGCGACAACAACATGCTGGCGCAAGCCGCGCTGGCGATGGGCGTGGCCGGTAGCGCCTCGGTGACCGGCGATGTGGCGCAGCGCCTGGGCATCGAGGATTTCCAGCTAGACACCGAAGGCAGCGGTAATAGCACCAGCGTGGTGGCCAGCGGTAACCTGTCGGAGCGCTTGAGCTTGCGCTACGGGGTGGGCGTGTTCGAGCCGGTGAACAGCGTAGCGTTGCGCTATGAGCTGAGCAAACGCCTCTATCTTGAGGCTGCCAGCGGTTTGGCCAGTTCCCTCGACCTGTTTTACAAGCGCGATTTCTAAGCCGGCGACACGTTGTTATGTGCATGCGCCGGCACTCCGCTAAAAGCAAATACGCCGTGTTAGCATCCGTCGCCCAACGGCGGCCTCTGTGTTGCTGGTCTTAGCGTCAATGGCGGATGAGTTTGGCGACGTGATCGCGCGGTTTATCCACGGCGCGGTTCTACTACCGGCATGGCAACCATGCCTGCACTGAGCAAGAAGAAATAAGGAGCTGCAAATGGAATTCATCAACGCGCTGGTCAACCAGATCAACGGCCTGGTCTGGGGGCCGCCCATGCTGGTGATGATCCTCGGCACCGGTCTGTTCCTCATGCTGCGTCTGAAGCTCATGCCGCTGACCCATATCGTCACGGGGTTCCGCCTGATGTGGCAGGGCCGTACCAAAGGTGACGCGGCCAGTGGCGAAATCAGCCCGTTCCAGGCGCTGATGACCTGCCTGGCCGCCACCGTCGGTACCGGCAACATCGCCGGCGTCGCCACCGCGATTTTCCTCGGCGGCCCTGGCGCGCTGTTCTGGATGTGGTGCACGGCGCTGGTCGGCATGGCCACCAAGTACTGCGAAGTGGTGCTGGCGGTGCATTACCGCGAGAAGGACGAGCGCGGCGCGCATGTCGGCGGGCCGATGTACGCGATCAAGAACGGTCTGGGCAAGAAGTGGGTCTGGCTGGGCACCGCGTTCGCCATCTTCGGTGGCTTTGCCGGGTTCGGCATCGGCAACATGGTGCAGGTCAACAGCATGGCCGACGCCCTGGAAGCCAGCTTTGCGATTCCCGCCTGGGTCACGGGCGTGGTGACCATGGTCATTACCGGCCTGGTGATCCTCGGCGGTATCCGCCGTATCGGTAAGGTCGCCGCCTCGTTGGTGCCGTTCATGTGCGTGGCCTATATCGTCGCCTCAATCGTGGTGCTGGTGGTGCATGCCGATGCGATTCCCGGCGCCTTCGAGCTGATCTTCACCCACGCCTTCACCCCGGTCGCGGCCACCGGCGGCTTCGCTGGCGCGGCAGTGATGGCGGCGATCCGTTTCGGCGTGGCGCGCGGCATCTTCTCCAACGAAGCGGGCCTCGGCACCGCCGGTATCGCCCAAGCGGCCGGCACCACCAACAGTCCGGTGCGCTCGGGGATGATCGGCATGATCGGCACCTTCATCGACACCCTGATCATCTGCTCGATGACTGGCCTGGCGATCATCTGCTCCGGTGTGTGGACCAGCGGCGCCAGCGGTGCGGCACTCTCGGCGGCAGCGTTCGAGTCGGCCATGCCGGGCGTGGGCAGCTACATCCTGACCATCGCCCTGGTGGTATTCGCCTTCACCACCATCCTTGGTTGGAGCTACTACGGCGAGCGCTGCTGGGAATATTTGGTCGGCACCAAGGCGATCATGCCGTTCCGCATCGTCTGGGTGCTGGCGGTGCCGTTCGGCGCCGTCGCCCACCTGGATTTCGCCTGGCTGGTGGCGGACACCCTCAATGGCTTGATGGCGATTCCCAACCTGTTGTCCTTGCTGCTGCTCAGCCCGATCGTGGTCAAGCTGACCCGCGAGCATTTCGCCAAGCCGTAGCGTCGCGGCACTGATCTGTATGCCTTAGCGGTGGCGCGTCGACTCTGGCGGCGATCCGCGCGCGCCAACGTCTTATGGGTGTGGTTTTAGCCGTGGAAAATCTTCTTTTTCGACGATTTTCGCGGCTAAACCCGCATATAAGCGCCGTGTGTTGGCCGTGTAGCAGGGGCCTTGGCCGCGAGTTCCTGGGCTGCCTTGAGCGCTTTGCCTGCACCGCTCGCGGTCAAGACCGTTGCCACAACAGCCTGACTGCTCATGCCGCATGCTCGGTATCGAGATTTAAGCGGAGCAGCGTCTTTTTAAGTGCGCCATGTTCTACTCTGGCTTATCGTTTTCCTTCAAGAACAACCCACCCACCTAAATAAGAGGACTTCCTCATGGCTCAAGTAACCCTGCGTGGCACCCCAGTAGACGTCGCTGGCGAATTGCCGCAAGTCGGTCAGCAAGCCCCGGCCTTTACCCTGGTTGGCACCACCCTGGCCGATGTCAGCCTGAGCAGCCTGGCCGGCAAGCGCAAAGTGCTGAATATCTTCCCAAGCATCGACACCCCGACCTGCGCGACCTCGGTGCGTAAGTTCAATGCCGAAGCCAGTACGCTGAACAATACTGTGGTGCTGTGCGTGTCGGCTGACCTGCCGTTTGCCCAGGCGCGTTTCTGCGGTGCCGAAGGTTTGGAAAACGTGATCAACCTGTCGACCATGCGTGGCGCCGAGTTCCTCAAGGCCTACGGCGTAGCCTTGGTCAGCGGCCCGCTGGCTGGCGTTTCCGCGCGGGCCGTGGTGGTGCTGGACGAGCATGACAAAGTCCTGCACAGCGAGCTGGTAGGCGAAATCGGCAGCGAGCCGGACTACGCTGCCGCCCTGGCCGTACTCAAGTAACACCCGGCAACACACTAACGGCCTCCCTTGGAGGCCGTTTTTATTTGTGGCTCAGGGGCTTAGCAACGTAAGCAGTAGGTAAATAGCCGGTAAAGAGACTTTGCTTCGGGCCTGACACTGCTTATCGTTCAGGCTCCCAAAGGAAGTGACTTGTGCCATGCCTGAGACAAACGCAACGCCCAACGCCTCGAAGTCGTCACGCCAGTGGTTGCTTGGCCTGATTCTGTTGGCGCTACTGATCGGTCTGATCTGGTGGTTCTGGCCCAGCACGCCGGAGCCGCAGGCAGGAGGGCGCTGGGGCGATGGCGGTCCGGTTCCCGTGCGTATCACCACGGTCAGCCAGGACGACTTTCCCATCGAGTTGAAGGCCCTGGGCACGGTCACCGCCTACAACACGGTGAATGTGCGCGGTCGGGTGGATGGCGAGTTGGTCAAGGTGCTGTTCCAGGACGGTCAGCAGGTCAAGGCCGGCGATTTGCTGGCAGTGATCGACCCACGGCCTTATGAGGTCGCCTTGCAACAGGCGCTGGGCGTACAGCAGGAAAACCAGGCGCAGTTGAAGAACGCCGAGATCGACCTGGCGCGTTATCGCGGTCTGTATGCCGACGATTCCATCGCCAAGCAGACCCTGGATACCCAGCAAGCGCTGGTCAACCAATACCGTGGCACCTTGAAAAGCAATCAGGCGACCGTCGCCGAGGCGCGCCTGAACCTCGATTTCACTCAGGTGCGGGCGCCGATCACCGGGCGCCTGGGCCTGCGCCAGGTCGACATCGGCAACCTGGTCAGCTCGGGCGACGAACTGCCGCTGGTGGTGATCACTCAGACGCTGCCGATCTCGGTGATGTTCACCTTGCCGGAAGCCGAGTTGCCGGCGGTGTTGCAACAGGTTCGAGGCGGGCAGAAACAACTGCTGGTCGAGGCCTGGGATCGCAACGAGCAGTTCAAGCTGGCCGACGGCCAACTGGACAGCCTGGACAACCAGATCGACATCGCCACCGGCACGGTGAAGCTCAAGGCCCGCTTCGACAACGCCGAAGAAATGCTCTTCCCCAATCAGTTCGTCAACGTGCGTCTGCGTGTGCAAACCCGCGAGAACGCCACCTTGATTCCAGCCGCCGCACTGCAGTTCGGCGCCAGCGGTACTTTTGTCTATGTGGTCGATGACGAGAGCCAGGTGCAGGTTCGCCCGATTGTCGCGGGCCCCAGCAATGGTCGGTTTACCTTGATCGAGGAGGGCGTCAAGGTGGGTGAGCGCCTGGTGCTGGAGGGCACCGATCGCCTGCGCGATGGCGGTCAGGTCGAAGTGATTGGCGAGGGCCAGGCACCGGCCACGCCGCCAAGCGCACCCGTGGCGCAAAAAGACGCATGAACGCCTCTCGCCTGTTTATCCTGCGGCCGGTCGCCACCACGCTGATCATGGCGGCGATTTTCCTCAGTGGCTTGATCGCCTACCGCATGCTGCCGGTCTCGGCGTTGCCGGAGGTGGATTACCCGACCATCCGCGTGCTGACCCTGTACCCCGGCGCCAGCCCGGACGTCATGACCAGCGCGGTGACTGCGCCGTTGGAACGCCAGTTCGGCCAGATGGCCGGCTTGAAACAGATGTCCTCGACCAGCTCCGGTGGCGCCTCGGTGATCACCCTGCGCTTCAATCTGGACGTGGAGCTGGATGTCGCCGAGCAGGAAGTGCAGGCGGCGATCAACGGAGCGAGCAACCTGTTGCCCAGCGACCTGCCGGCGCCGCCGGTGTACAACAAGGTCAACCCGGCGGATACGCCGGTGATGACCCTGGCCATCAGTTCGAAAACCCTGCCGCTGCCGCAGGTCTTTGATTTGGTCGATACCCGTTTAGCGCAAAAACTCGCGCAAACCAGCGGTGTCGGTCTGGTCACCCTGGCCGGCGGCCAGCGCCCGGCGGTGCGCATCCGCGTCAACCCCGAGGCCCTGGCGGCCTATGGCTTGAACCTCGCCGATGTGCGTGCGCTGATCACCGCGAGCAACGTCAACCAGCCGAAAGGCAACTTCGACGGCCCGACCCGGGTGTCGCAGCTGGACGCCAACGACCAGCTGAAAACCCCGGACGAATACCGCGAGCTGATCCTCAGTTACCAGGACGGCGCCACCTTGCGCCTGAAGGATGTCGCCGAGATCGTCGACGGTGCGGAGAACAACCGTCTGGCGGCCTGGGCCAACCGCAACGAGGCGGTGTTGGTGAACATCCAGCGCCAGCCCGGGGCCAACGTGATCGATGTGGTCGATCGCATTCAAGCATTGCTGCCCAACCTCACCGAAGGCTTGCCGGCGAATGTCGAGGTCAGCGTGCTGACCGACCGCACCCAGACCATCCGCGCCGCGGTGACCGACGTGCAGCATGAGCTGTTGCTGGCGATTGCCCTGGTGGTGCTGGTGACCTTCCTGTTTCTGCGCAAGCTCTCGGCAACCCTGATTCCGTCCATCGTCGTGCCGCTGTCGCTGATCGGCACCTTTGGCGTGATGTACATCGCCGGTTTCACCATCAACAACCTGACGCTGATGGCCCTGACCATCGCCACCGGTTTCGTGGTGGACGACGCCATCGTCATGCTGGAAAACATCGCCCGCCACCTGGAAGAGGGCGAAACGCCGTTGAATGCGGCGCTGAAGGGCGCTCGGCAGATCGGTTTCACCCTGATCTCGCTGACCATCTCGCTGATCGCGGTGCTGATCCCGCTGCTGTTCATGGCCGATGTGGTCGGCCGGCTGTTCCGTGAGTTCGCCATCACCCTGGCGGTGGCCATCCTGATTTCCCTGGTGGTCTCGCTGACCCTCACGCCGATGATGTGCGCACGCTTGCTCAAGCATGAACCCGAGGCCGAGCAGGGGCGTTTCTACCGGGCCAGCGGCCAGTGGATCGATTGGCTGATCAAGCATTACGGCATCTGGTTGCAGTGGGTGCTCAAGCGCCAGCCGCTGACCCTGTTGGTGGCCATCGGCACCCTGGCGTTGACCGTGGTGCTGTACCTGGCGGTGCCCAAAGGCTTCTTCCCGGTGCAGGACACTGGGGTGATTCAGGGCATTTCCGAGGCGCCGCAATCGATTTCCTTCGGCGCCATGAGCGAGCGTCAACAGCGTTTGGCCGACGTGATTCTGCAAGACCCGGCGGTCACCAGCCTGTCCTCCTACATTGGTGTCGACGGCGACAACCCGACGCTGAACAGCGGGCGCATGCTGATCAACCTCAAGCCGCATGCCGAACGCGATGTCACGGCCAGCCAGGTGATCGAACGGTTGCGCCCTGAATTGGCCAAACTGGCCGGTATCGAGTTGTACCTGCAACCGGTGCAGGACCTGACCATCGAGGATCGGGTCAGCCGCACGCAGTTCCAGTTCAGCATGGAGTCGCCGGACCTGGCGCTGCTCGAAGAGTGGGTGCCCAAGCTGGTGGGCGCGTTGCGTCAGCAGCCGCAACTCACCGATGTCGCCAGCGACCTGCAGAACCGCGGTCTGCAAGTGTTCCTGCATATCGACCGGGACATCGCCGGGCGCCTCGGCGTGAGCGTCGCCGACATCGACGACGCGCTGTACGACGCCTTTGGCCAGCGGCAGATTTCCACCATCTACACCCAGGCCAGCCAATACCGCGTGGTGCTGGAGAGCGAGAACGCCGGCAGCATCGGCCCGGCCGCGCTACGGCAGATTCACGTGGCCACCGCCGCCGGCACCCAGGTGCCGCTGTCGTCGCTGGCGCGTATCGAGGAGCGCGCGGCGAGTCTGTTGATCAACCACATCGGCCAGTTTCCGGCGGCGACCCTGTCGTTCAACCTGGCCGAAGGCGTGGCGCTTGGCGACGCCGTGGCGGTGATCGAGCAGGTGCAGCAGGACATCGGCCTGCCGGCCGGCGTGCAGACCCAGTTCCAGGGCGCCGCCGAGGCCTTCCGCGCGTCGTTGTCGAGCACCTTGCTGCTGATCCTCGCCGCCATCGTCACCATGTACATCGTGCTGGGGGTGCTCTACGAGAGCTACATCCACCCGATCACCATCCTCTCGACCTTGCCCTCGGCGGGCGTTGGCGCCTTGCTCGCGTTGTTGCTGACGGGTAACGACCTGGGCCTGATCGCGATCATCGGCATCATCCTGCTGATCGGCATCGTCAAGAAGAACGCGATCATGATGATCGACTTCGCCCTGGAGGCCGAACGCAACCAAGGCATGGCGCCGGAAGAGGCGATCTACCGCGCTGCGCTCTTGCGCTTCCGCCCGATCCTGATGACCACCCTGGCGGCGCTGTTCGGCGCCATACCGCTGATGCTGGCCTCCGGCTCCGGCGCCGAGTTGCGCCAGCCGCTGGGCCTGGTGATGGTCGGCGGTCTGCTGCTCAGCCAGGTACTGACGCTGTTCACCACGCCGGTGATCTACCTGTACTTCGATCGTCTGGCGCGGCGCATGAGCGGGCGCAGCGCAGCGGGGTTGGCGGTATGACCCCTGTGCTGCCTGCCATCTGTGGGAGCGGCTTCAGCCGCGAATTCAGCGGCGTCGCGGTATCGCGGCTGAAGCCGCTCCCACGGGGCCAAGGACTCCGCTGGCCATGAACCTGTCCGCGCCCTTTATCCGCCGGCCGGTGGCGACCCTGCTGCTGAGCCTGGCGATTCTCCTGCTCGGTGGTGTCAGCTTCGGCCTGTTGCCGGTGGCGCCGTTGCCACAGATGGATTTTCCGACCATCACCGTGCAGGCCAGCCTGCCCGGCGCCAGCCCGCAGATCATGGCCTCCAGCGTGGCCACGCCGCTGGAGCGTTCGCTCGGCACGATTGCCGGCATCACCCAGATGAACAGCCGCAGCAGCCAAGGCAACACGCGGATCATGATCCAGTTCGACCTGGATCGCGACATCAACGCCGCCGCGCGCGAGGTGCAGGCCGCGATCAACGCCGCGCGCGAGTTGCTGCCCAGCGGCATGCGCAGCATGCCGACCTACCGTAAGGTCAACCCGTCGCAGGCACCGATCATGGTGCTGTCGCTGACCTCCGAGATTCTCGAGAAGGGCCAGTTGTACGACGTGGCCTCGACCATCCTGGCGCAGAAACTCTCGCAAGTGACCGGCGTCGGTGAAGTGCAGATCGGCGGCAGCTCGCTGCCGGCGGTGCGCGTGGCGCTGGAGCCGCGCTTGCTCGACCAGTACGGCATCGCCCTGGACGAGGTGCGCCAGGCGATTACCGAGGCCAACGCCAAGCGCCCCAAAGGCGCGGTGGAAGACGCCGAGCGGCATTGGCAGGTGCAGGCCAGCGACCAACTGGAGAAAGCCGCCGACTACGAACCGATGATCATCCGCTACCAGGACGGCGCCGCCGTCCGCCTGGGCGATGTGGCGACGGTCAGCGATGCGGTGGAAGACCGTTACAACAGCGGTTTCTACAACGACGAAGACGCCGTGCTGCTGGTGATCAACCGGCAGACCGGGGCCAATATCATCGAGACCATCGCCAGCATTCGCGAGCAGTTGCCGGCGTTGCGCGCGGTGATTCCGGCGAGTGTCGACCTGGAAGTGGCGATGGACCGCTCGCCGGTGATCCGCGCCACCCTGCTGGAAGCCGAGCACACCTTGCTGATCGCCGTGGCCCTGGTGATTCTGGTGGTGTTCGCCTTTCTTGGGCGTTGGCGCGCGGCGCTGATTCCGGCACTGGCGGTGCCGGTGTCGCTGGTCGGCACCTTTGCGGTGATGTACCTGCTGGGCT
Organism: Pseudomonas sp. UBA2684; assembly: GCA_002354655.1. GTDB lineage: Bacteria > Pseudomonadota > Gammaproteobacteria > Pseudomonadales > Pseudomonadaceae > Aquipseudomonas. Next base: position 42,635 of record DELY01000029.1, on the reverse strand, counting down.
TTTCCCTGAACAACCTGTCGCTGATGGCGTTGATCATCGCCACCGGGTTGGTGGTGGACGATGCCATCGTCGTGCTGGAGAACATCTCGCGGCATATCGAGGCCGGTGAAACGCCGATGAACGCGGCCTTCAAAGGCACCCGCGAAGTGGGCTTCACCTTGCTCTCGATGAACCTCTCGCTGGTCGCGGTGTTCCTCTCGATCTTGTTTATGGGCGGCATCGTCGAACGGCTGTTCCGCGAGTTTTCCATCACCCTGGCCGTGGCCATCGTGGTTTCCTTGCTGGTCTCGCTGACCCTCACGCCGATGCTCTGTGCGCGCTGGCTCAAGGCCGAGGAGCCTGAGCGGCAGCCGAACGCCTTGGAGCGCTTCGGCAGTCGCCTGCAAGAACGCGTGCTGGGTTTTTACCAGCGCAGCCTGGATTGGGCGCTACGGCATTCGTTGCTGATGCTGTTCAGCCTGCTGGCGACCATCGCGCTCAACGTTTTTCTGTTCGTCAGCGTGCCGAAAACCTTCCTGCCGCAGCAGGACACCGGTCAGTTGATCGGCATGATCCGTGGCGACGACGGCCTGTCGTTCCAGGTCATGCAGCCGAAAATGGAAATCTACCGCCGCGCGGTCCTCGAAGACCCGGCGGTGGAGAGTGTGGCAGGGTTTATCGGCGGCGGCGGCGGCATCAACAACGCCTTTATGATCGTGCGCCTGAAGCCGATTGCCGAACGCGACGTCTCTGCGCAAGAGGTGATCAACCGCCTGCGCCGCAGCGTGCCGAAAGTCGCCGGCGGGCGGATGTTCCTCATGCCCGATCAGGATTTGCAGATCGGCGGGCGCGAAGGGCGCAGCTCGGAGAACGAATACATGCTGCTCTCCGGCGACCTCGATGAGTTGCGCAAGTGGCTGCCGAGCGTGCGTGAAGCCTTGCGCGCCTTGCCTGAACTGACCGACATCGACGCCAAGGAAGCCGAGGGCGCGCAGCAGATCCGTCTGGTGGTCGACCGCGACACGGCCAAGCGCCTGGGCGTGGACATGAGCATGATCACCGGGGTGCTGAACAACGCGTTCAGCCAGCGCCAGGTGTCGACCATCTACGACAGCCTCAACCAGTACAGCGTGGTGATGGAGATCAACCCGCAGTACGCCCAGCACCCGGAGGCGCTGGATCAGATTCAGCTGATTACCGCCGAGGGCGCGCGCGTGCCGTTGTCGACCTTCGCCCGCTGGGAGCGCAGCCTCGAAGAGGATCGCGTCAACCACCAGGGCCAGTTCGCGTCCGAGAACATCGGCTTTTCCCTGGCCGAAGGGGTCAGCCTTGAGCAGGCCACCGTGGCGATCGAGCGGGCTGTCGCGCTGCTCAACCTGCCGACCGAGGTGCAGGGTATGCTGGGTGGCACCGGCGCGGCCTTCCAGCAAACCCAGGACAACCAGCCCTGGATGATTCTGATGGCGTTGGTGGTGGTGTACATCGTCCTGGGGATTCTCTACGAGAGTTACATTCACCCGCTGACCATCCTCTCGACTTTGCCTTCGGCCGGCGTCGGCGCCTTGCTCGCCCTGCAACTGCTGAACACCGAGTTCAGCCTGATCTCGCTGCTCGGGCTGTTCCTGCTGATCGGCATCGTCAAGAAGAACGCCATTCTGATGATTGACCTGGCGTTGCAGTTGGAGCGCCAGCAGCACCTGAGCCCCGAGGAGTCGATCCGCCGCGCCTGCCTGCTGCGTTTCCGGCCGATCATGATGACCACCCTGGCGGCGATTCTCGGCGCCTTGCCGCTGATGCTCGGCAGCGCCGAGGGCTCGGAAATGCGCCAGCCGCTGGGCATCACCATCGTCGGCGGGCTGATTCTCAGCCAGTTGCTGACGCTCTACACCACCCCGGTGGTCTACCTCTATTTCGACCGCCTGCGCCACCGGGTCAACCGCTGGCGCGGCGTGCGCACCGATGCCGCCTTGGAAACCCCGTTATGAGCCATACACCTGTTGTCGGACGCGTTTTCTCCCTGATCGCCTTGAGCCTGGCCCTCAGTGCCTGCGCCATCGGCCCGGACTACCAGCGCCCGCAGCTGGCCACGCCAGCGCAGTTCAAACAGATCGAGGGTTGGACCGTCGCGGTGCCCAGTGATGCCTTGGCACGCGGCGCCTGGTGGGAGTTGTATGGCGATGGCGAGCTGAATGCCCTGGTCGGCCGACTCAACGTCTCCAACCAAAACCTCGCCGCCAGCGAAGCGCAGTACCGCCAGGCGCGCGCCTTGGTGCGTGGCGCGCGCGCGACGTTCTACCCGACGCTGTCCACCAGCGCCGGGGTGACACGGGCCGGGCAGGGCGGTGGCGACAGCACGTTGCGCACCTCGGACGGTTTCAGTGTCGGCGGCTCGAACGCCGCGAGCATCTCGAAAAGCTACGACCTCAGCCTGAATGCCGCCTGGGAGCTGGATATCTGGGGCAAATTGCGCCGCTCGCTGGAATCCAGTCGCGCCGACTTCGAGGCCAGCGCCGCCGACCTGGCAGCGGTGAAGCTGAGCTTGCAGGCCGAGTTGGCGCAAACCTACCTGCAACTGCGCGTGCTGGACGATCAGCAACGCCTGCTGGACGCCACGGTCGCCGCCTATGCGCGTTCGCTGAAACTCACCGAGAACCAGTACAACGCCGGCATCGTGCCGAAATCCGACGTGACCCAGGCGCTGACCCAGCTGCGCAGCACCGAGGCGCAAGCCATCGACCTGACGTGGCAGCGCGCGCAACTGGAGCATGCGCTTGCCGTGCTGATCGGCGTGCCGCCGAGCGAGCTGAGCATCGCCACCCGCGAACAATTGCCGGCCTTGCCGCAGATTCCCGTGGCGTTGCCTTCGCAACTGCTCGAACGGCGCCCGGACGTGGCCGCCGCCGAACGGCGGGTGATTGCCGCCAACGCGCAGATCGGCGTCGCAGAAGCAGCGTGGTACCCGGACCTGACGATCTCGGCCAGCGGCGGCTATCGCGGCAGCAGCTTCGCCGACTGGATCAACCTGCCCAATCGTTTCTGGTCGCTGGGCCCGGACCTGGCCATGACCCTGTTCGACGGCGGCGCCCGCAGTGCCGAGCTGGAACGTAGCGAAGCGTTCTACGACCAGACGGTGGCGCAATACCGCCAGGCGGTGCTCGACAGCTTCCGTGAGGTGGAAGACTACCTGGTGCAACTGCGCGTGCTGGAGCAGGAAGCCGTGGTGCAGCAGCAGGCGCTGGACGCCGCGCGTGAGTCGTTGCGCTTGATCGAAAACCAGTACCAGGCCGGCACCGTCGACTTCAACAGTGTGGTCAACGTGCAGGCGACGGCCCTGAATAACGAGCGCAGCACCCTGACATTACTCGGCAGCCGCCTGACGGCCAGCGTGCAACTGATTGCCGCGCTGGGCGGCGGCTGGCAGGTCGAGCAACTCCACGAAACGTACGGGGGTTCAGCGAATAGCCCAGCCGACTGAGCAATCAATGCGTGTTTTGAGTAACAGTTCACAGGGCTTTTCGCTAAAATCGCCAGCACTTGCCGTTGTTACGCGGCTGCAAGTGGTCTGCACGGAACATAAGTGGTCGCTAATACGGATGTAGGCAGCGGGCGGCAGGCGCAATGGCCTGCCCCGGTCATCCACACAGGCTGCTCAGCTGCGTCTTGAGAGTTGCGATGCTGATTGGTAGCTACGATTTTTCCCTGGTTCTGATTTCCCTCTGCGTGGCGATTCTGGCGTCCTACACGGCACTGGATCTGGCTGGGCGCATCGCCACCGCGAAAGACGCCGCCGTACCGCTGTGGATCGCGGGTGGCGCGGTGGCCATGGGCATCGGCATCTGGTCGATGCACTTTATCGGCATGCTGGCCTTCAGCTTGCCGATCCCCCTGGGCTACGACCTGGCCATTACCTTGCTGTCCCTGGCGATCGCCATACTCGCCTCGGGCTTTGCCCTGTGGCTGGTGAGCCAGCCGCAGATGCCGCTGTGGCACTGGCTGCTCGGTGCCCTGGCGATGGGTGCCGGGATCAGCTCGATGCACTACATCGGCATGCATGCGCTGCTGATGCAGCCGGGCATCGACTACGACTCGCTGCTGGTCGGGTTGTCGTTGCTGATCGCCGTTGCCGCCTCGGCAGCCGCTTTGTGGATCGCTTTTCGTCTGCGCCGGCATACGCCATTCGTCAGAGTAGCCCGTGGCGGCGCGGCGCTGATCATGGGCCTGGCCATCGTCGGCATGCACTACACCGGCATGGCCGCGGCGAACTTCCCCGTCGGCAGTTTCTGCGCCGCGGCCGGCAAGGGCCTGGATGGCGGCTGGCTGGCCAGCCTGATCGTCATCGTCACCCTGGCGGTATTGGCCATCGCCTTGCTCACCTCGGTGCTCGATGCGCGGATGGAAGCGCGCACCACGGCCTTGAGCAGTTCGCTGGCCGAGGCCAACCGGGAGCTGACGCAACTGGCGCTGCACGACAACCTGACCAAGCTGCCCAACCGCCTGCTGCTGGAAGACCGCATCGAGCAGAGCATGCTCAAGGTCACGCGCAATGGCGGCCACTTCGCGTTGATGTTTATGGACCTGGATGGTTTCAAGCCGATCAACGATGCCTTTGGCCACCACGTCGGCGATCTGTTGCTGCGTGAGGTGGGCCAGCGCCTGCGCGAAAATCTGCGCGCCCAGGACACCCTGGCGCGGGTGGGCGGCGATGAGTTCGTCTTGCTCGCCGAACTCAGCGAGCCGAACGACGCGGTCAACGTCGCCGGGCAAATGGTGACGTTGGTCAGCCAGCCGTTTCAGGTTGGCGAGCACCAGTTGCGCGTGTCCACCAGTGTGGGAATCGTCTTGTACCCCGGCGATGGCGACGATCGGCAAACCCTGCTGATGAATGCCGATGCCGCGATGTACCACGCCAAGGGCGCCGGCAAGAACGGCTACAGCTTCTTCGAAACCTCGATGAATACCAATGCCCGCAACCAGTTGCAGCTGCTGCATGATTTGCGTTCGGCACTCGAACGCGAAGAGTTCTGCCTGCATTACCAGCCCAAGTTCGACGCCGCCAACGGCCAGCCGATCGGTGCTGAAGCCTTGCTGCGTTGGCAGCACCCCGAACGCGGCCTGCTGGCGCCGGATGACTTCATCGGGTTGGCGGAAAGAACCGGCCTGATCATCGCCATCGGCGACTGGGTGTTGCAGCAGGCCTGCGGGCAGATGCGCCAGTGGTACGTGCAGGGCTACCGCGAGTGGCGCGTGGCGGTGAACCTCTCGGCGTTGCAGTTCTGCCATGCCGGTCTGGTCGAGAGTGTGGCGCAGGCCCTGGCGCTGAATCAGTTGCCAGCCAATTGCCTGACCCTGGAAATCACCGAAACCACGGCGATGAGCGATGCCGATGCCAGCATGCATGTGCTCAAACAATTGGCCGAGATGGGCGTCGACCTGTCTATCGACGATTTCGGTACCGGGTATTCCAGCCTGCTTTACCTCAAGCGTTTGCCCGCCAACGAGCTGAAGATCGACCGTGGCTTCGTGCGCGACCTGGAGCACGACAGCGATGATGCGGCGATCATTTCCGCCATCGTCGCCCTCGGCCAGGCCCTCAACTTGCGCATCGTGGCCGAGGGCGTGGAAACCCTCAGGCAGCAGGATTTCCTCACCGCGCTGGGGTGCAACTCGCTGCAAGGCTTCCTGCTTGGTCATCCTTTGCCGGCCGAGCAATTCATGCAAGCGATCACCGAGGCCCAGGTGGCCGCCACCATTAAGGATTGAAATGAGCGTTTGTGCGTTACCCAGCGAGCGTTTGCGCATGCTTGGCTGGACGTTATTGCTGATTGCCTTGGGCCTGAACCTGCGACCGATCCTCACGTCGGTCAGTCCGTTGCTTAACGATATTCGCCTGAGCGCCCAACTGAGTGTGCAGGCCGCGGCGTTGCTGACCACTTTGCCGGTGGTGTGCATGGGCCTGGTGGCGCTGCTCAGTGCTGCGGTCGAGACGCGCTTGGGCGAGGGCCGGGGCATCGCCCTGGGGCTGCTGTGTATTTTGCTGGCCTGTGCGGCGCGCGGCGTCATCGCCGATGGCACCTTGCTGCTGGGCACGGCGTTGCTCGGTGGTATCGGCATCGCCTTGATTCAGGTGCTGGTGCCTGGCTTGGTCAAGCGCCAGTTCGTCGGTCGGGTGGCGCTGGCCATGGGCATCTATTCGGCGGCGTTGATGGGCGGCGGCGGGTTGGCCGCCTGGCTTAGCCCGCGCCTGGCCAGCCAGCTGGGCAACTGGCAAGCGGGGTTGGCCGTGTGGATAGTGCCGGCGTTATTGGCCCTGTTGCTGTGGTGGCGCGCGCCCTGGCGCATGTCCCCGGCGCAGCCTGCCGGGCACACCGTGCAAACCTTTATGCGCAACCGCCGGGCCTGGCTGCTGGCGTTGTATTTCGGGTTCAGCAATTGCGGTTACATGACGGTGGTGGCCTGGCTGCCAGCCTATTACCAGCAACTGGGCTGGAGCAGCCAGGACAGCGGTTCGTTGCTGGCGCTGATGACCGTGTTTCAGGTGTTTGCCGCCCTGGGTATGCCGGCGCTGGCGCAGCGCATGCGCGAACGCCGGGGGTTGTTGAGTATCAGCCTGGTCGCACAATTGCTCGGCTTTGCCGGCTTGCTGTTCCAGCCGCACAGTGCGCCGCTGCTGTGGGTCGCGTTGATCGGCTTCGGCCTGGGCGCCTGTTTCGCCCTGAGCCTGATCCTCAGTCTCGATCACGTGCACGATCCGCGCGCGGCTGGGCAGTTGGCCGCTTTCGTCCAGGGTTTCGGTTTTCTGATTAACGCCCTGGCGCCTTCGGTCAGCGGCTGGTTGCTTGAGCGCAGCGGTGGCTTCCATGCCACCTGGCAGCTGATGCTGGCGTGCAACGTGGTGATGCTCGGGGTGACGTGGCGCTTCAGTCCGTCCAGCTATTGGCGCATTTTTAGCAATCAGCGCCAACGCAGTAGCCACTAACAGGCCGTTGCAAAGGCCATGTGCCCATGACGTGTTGCATGAGCAGTCAGGCTTTTGTGGGCGCGGTCTTGACCGCGAGCGGTTCAGGCCGCGCGCTCAAGGCAGCCCAAAGAGCTCGCGGCCAAGGCCCCTCCCACTGCTGGTAAACGAGCATTTTGGCCTCGCATTCGAGGCCATTGGCGACGTCGGTAGCTGGCAGACAGTCGCTCGGCGTCAGTTGCGCTGTTTGCGGTTGACGGTCTGCGCGGCCTTCATCACGTCGGCACCGATCGCCGGTTCGAACTGCTGCCATACGGGGCGCATCGCGCTGCGCCAGGCTTCGCGCTGTTCGGCTGTGAGGGCGATTACCTGGCTGCTGCCGGAGGCTTCGATGCGCTGGCGATCTTGCTGGTTAGCGGCTTCGGCCTGGCGGTTCACCGCGTAGGTGACTTCGTCGATGATGCCCTCCAACTGCATGCGCACCTGGTGCGGAATGCCGTACCAGAAGCGTGGGTTGCTCACCAGCATGTAGTCGAGCACGCCATGGTTGGTCTCGGTGATATAGGGCTGCACGCTGTGCAGTTTCTGGCTGTAGATATTCGACCAGGGGTTTTCCGCGCCTTGTACCTGGCCACTTTGCAGGGCCGTGAAGACTTCGGCGAACGGCAGTTTCTGCGGCACCGCACCCAGCTGGTTGAACTGCGCCTCGAGGACCCCAGACGGCTGGATGCGAAAGCGCAAACCCGCAGCATCGGTGGGCATTTGCAGGGCCTTGGTCGCCGACAATTGCTTCATGCCGTTATGCCAGTAAGCCAGGCCAACGATGTTGTGGTCCTCCATCGAGCGCAGCAGTTGACGGCCTTTGGCGCGCTTCTGGAAACGGTTGACGGCTTCCAGGTCGTCGAACAGGAAGGGCAGATCGAAGACTTGCAGTTGTTTGGTGTATTTCTCGAACTTGGCCAGTGAAGGCGCCAGCAGTTGCACCTCGTTGTTGCGCAAGGCTTCCAGTTCGTCGGCATCGCCGTAGAGCGAGGAGTTGGGGTAAACCTCAACCTTGACCTTGCCCGCCAGGCGCTCTTCGACCAACTGCTTGAACAGCAGGGCGCCCTGGCCTTTGGGCGTGCTGTCGGCGACGACATGGGCGAACTTGATCAGGATGGGGCCTTGCTCTTGCGCACTGTGGGCGCCGGCAGAGGCTAACGTCAGGGCGCAGGCGGCCATGACGACGATCGACTTGAACATGCGGTGTCCTTTTATTGTTATCGGTCTTATCTGGACGGTGCGCGTACGCGCTGAACCGTCATCCTTATTGCCGCTGTGGCCTGCGCTTGGCAGGTGTTCACGGCTGTTGTGCCGCCGGGTCGTGCCAGCTCAACGCCCGCTGTATATGGCAATGCCTGTGCCAAAAACCTGGCGACTGTCGAGGCCTTGATTCGTCAGTCGATTGGCGTGACCCAGTTCGCATCGGGTGGCGAGATGCCGCCACCCGTCGCCGGAATATCAGCGGTATTCCGCTTATCCATGAGGCTGCTTAGCCGCCAGCGCGCACCCCGATCCAGGCGGCGAGTCGCGCAGGCGTTTGCCACGGCCGGCTAGACAATCGGTCGAACGCACTTGCCCCAGGGCGGCTATACCACTGATTACGGACTTGTAGGGCACCCACAACCGCGTAACTGTTCAGGCAACACGTACGTGGGCGGTCGCCTTGTCCTTGGCCTCACGTGCAGGAGTCGTCATGTCCAAAGTAGCCATAGTCACTGGCGCCTCACGCGGTATTGGCGCCGCCATTGCCAAACGCCTAGGTGCCGATGGCATCAGCGTGGTGGTCAACTACGCCTCGCGGCCGGCGGATGCCGAGCAGGTGGTGCGCGATATCACCGCTGCCGGCGGCAGGGCCTATGCCGTGCTGGCCGATATCAGCGATTCGGTGGCGGTCGAAGCCTTGTTCGACCAGGTCGAGCTGGCGTATGGCGGGATCGATATTCTGATCAACAACGCGGGCATCATCCAACCCGATATGGTCAACCTTGCCGACACCGACGATGCGCTGTATCAACGCATCTTCGCGATCAACACCAAAGGCACCTTCAATACCCTGCGCCTGGCTGCCAGGCGGCTGCGCGATGGCGGCCGCATCGTCAACTTGTCCAGTTGCGTGGTTGCCCTGGCGTTGCCGGGCTACTCGGTGTACGCGGCGTCCAAGGCCGCGGTGGAAAGCCTGACCGGCATCTTCGCCAAGGAGCTGCGTGGGCGGAATATCAGCGTCAACGCGATTGCTCCCGGGCCAACGGCGACCGAGCTATTTGTCAGCGGTAAAACCGCGCAGATGATCGACGAGCTGGCCAAACAGCCACCGATGGAGCGCCTGGGTACGCCGCAGGACATCGCCAATGTGGTGGCCTTCCTGGTCAGCGAAGAGGGCGGTTGGATCAACGGGCAGACGTTGCGGGTCAATGGCGGAATCGTCTGAGCCTGGCTTCAGCGGTTTTTCGCGGCAATCCACTGCGACATGTATTGGCTGCTCTTATGCAGGTGATGACGCAGCATGGCGCCGACGAAATTCTGCCGCCGCAGTTCGTCGCGCTGCTCGAACAGCCGGTGCAGGCGCTCGATCAACAGGGTGCCCTGGGCATCGCGGTCGAAGTGCGCGGCGAGGATCGCTGAACCGCGTTGCTGGGCCCGCTGCCAGTGGCTGGCATCGTCATACAGCGCCACGGCCGCGTCGGCGAAGGCCGCGGCCGTGGCAACCCGCGCGCCGCCCCAGGGCAACTCGCCGTGCATGCCTTCGCTGCCGATGGCGGTGGTCACGCTGGGCGTGCCGCAGGCCATGGCATCGGCCAGTTTGCCCTTGATTCCCGCGCCAAAGCGTAGCGGCGCCAGGCACACCCGCGCCTGGCTCATCACCCGATGCGCATCGTCGGCCCAGCCGAGTACATGAAAGCCCTGCCGGGCATTGTGCAGCGCCGTGGCCTTGGGCGGCGGGTAGGCGCCGTAGACGTGCAGTTGCGCCTGCGGCAAGCGCTGGCGGATCAACGGCCACAGCGCATGTTTGAGCCACAGCACCGAATCCCAGTTCGGCGCATGGCGGAAATTGCCGATGCTGATGAAATGCTCGCGCTCGGCGAAGCCCGGCTGGGCGGTGTCGCTGGGCATCAGCATCAAGGTGCAGTGCTGCAATTGCGCGGCGGGTACGCCGAACTGGATTTGCAGCAGCTGCATTTCGAACGAGGAAATCATCAATGTCAGGTCGCTGCGGTAGATCGCGGCGATCTCGCGCTGCGCCGTATCGCTGCCGGCCATGGCGGCGTACAGCGCCTCGGCGTTGGCCTCGACGGCGCCGACTTGCTGCTTATCCGCCTCGTTGGCGCAGGCCTGCTGCGTGTTTTTCAGCAGTTGCTGGCGGGCTTCGCGCAGGCTGTGCAGGTCGCTGGTGTCGAGCACGCGCAGTGCATTCGGCCAGGCGCGCTCGACGCGCCAGGCGAATTGCTCTTCGGTGAAGAAACGGTCGAACAGCACCAGATCCGGCTGCAACGCGGCGACCATGGCATCGAAGCTGTCGCAGTTGAGGGTGATGGCGACCTCGGGGATCTCCAGCGCGCGCAAATCGGCGCGGTGTTCCGACAACGCCGCCGCGCTGGCGAAGGTCACCTGCCAGCCCTGGGCGCGGAACAGCACCAGCAGCTCATGCATGCGACTGCCCGCCGCCGAAGAGCACGGCTCAGGCCAGACGTAACCGATAACCAGGATTTTCTTCATGCAACGCCGCGCTGATCAGGCGAAAGGGCGGCGATTATAGCGCCCGGCATGTCCACCGCGCGTGACCTTGGCGGACAAGCCTTCGGCATGTCCGCCCTACCACCGCGATGTGCGCTGCTCGGCGTTACCTCTTGCACCTCCGTAGGGCGGACATGGCGCAGCCTTGTCCGCCGCTGGCGATAAACGCGCGCGCAAAAAAAGCCCCACGGCAAGGAGCAAAACCGTGGGGCTGGAAGTGGTTGGAGTATCCAACCCAGGAGAGTCGGGCAGGCGGGTCAGGCGTTGGGCTGCCAACCTCCGCCCAAGGCTTTGTAGATGGCGACGATGCCGCGATACAGCTCGATTTCACCGACGGCCTGGCTGTCTTCGGCAGCCAGGCGCTCACGCTCGGCATCCAGCAGCACGAGGAAGTCCACGCTGCCTTCGCGGTAGCGCACCGCCGCTTGTTCGGCTGCGGCGCGGCTGGCTTGCGACTGACGCACCAAGGCGAGTAGGCGCTGCTGACGTTTAGCGTAGTCGCTGAAGGCGTTCGCCGACTCCTCCAGGGCCAGCAGCACTTGTTGCTCGTACTGCGCCAGGGCGCCGTCAGCATCGGCTTCGGCACCGCGTAAACGGGCGCGCACGCTGCCCAGGTCGAAGGCCGCCCAGCTGATAGTCGGCGCTACGCCCCAGGCGCGCGCCGCCGATGAACCCAGCTGCGAGCCGCGCCCGGCGGTAAAACCGAGGAAGCCGCTGAGGCTGACCCGCGGGAACAGGTCGGCGGTGGCCACGCCGATAGTGGCAGTCGCCGCTGCCAGTTGCCGTTCGGCGGCGCGGATATCCGGGCGGCGGCGCAGCAGTTCGGCCGGGTCGCCAATCGGCAGGGCCTTGGCGATGGCTGGCAACGCTTGCGCGGAGAGGTCGACGCCGAGTTGTTGCGGATGCTGGCCGAGGAGGGTGGCGATGCGGTTCTGCGCACGCACCTGTTCGGCTTGCAGTTGCGGCAGGCTGGCTTCGGTAGCGGCCAGACGCGCGTCGGCGCGCAATACATCCAGTTCGCTGCCGAGCCCAGCATCGCGCAGTTGCTCGGTGATGGCCCGCGACTCCTGCTGGTTCGCCAGGTTTTCCCGGGCGATACGTTCGCGCAGTTGTGCACCGCGCAGGTTGCCGTAGGCATCCACCAGCTCGGCGATCAGGCTGACCTGCACCTGGTAGTAGTCGGCTTCGGCGACTTCGATCTGCGCGTCGCTGGCTTCCAGTTGACGCTGGATGCGGCCGAACAGGTCGAGCTCCCAGGCCATGTCCAGGCCCAGGTCGTAGCGCTCGGCATTCACTCGCCGCTCGGTGACGCCGGGTTGCTGGGCCTTGCCGATTTCACTGCTGGCGCGGCTGGTAATGGTCGGCAACTGGTCGTTGGCCACGTCGTCGCGGATCGCCCGCGCCGCGCGCAGGCGGGCGAAGGCCACACGCAGCTCGCGGTTGCCGTCGAGCGACTGCTGCACCAACTGGTTCAGTGTCGGGTCATCGAACTGCTGCCACCAGAGCGCCTCGAAACGAGTGCGGTCGTAGTGCGTGGTTTCAGCACTGCTCAGCTTGGCTGCTTCGGTCGACGGGGCCTGGTAGTCCGGGCCGACGGCGCAGGCTGTCAGCGCCAGGGTTAGCAGGCTGATGGCCAGAGGCTTGGCGTTGAGGGTTTTCATGCCTGCACCTCCAGCAAACGTGCGGCTTTCTGCGCTTCGCGTTTCTCCACGAAGGCGCGGATCAGCACATAGAACACTGGGGTCAGCAGCAGGCCGAAGAAGGTCACGCCGAGCATGCCGCTGAACACCGCGACGCCCATGGCATGGCGCATTTCTGCGCCGGCACCGGAGGACAACACCAACGGTACCACGCCCATGATGAAGGCGAAGCTGGTCATCAGAATCGGCCGCAGACGCAGGCGGCAGGCTTCCAGCACCGCGCTTAAACGGTCCATGCCTTCTTCCTGTTTCTCCTTGGCGAACTCGACAATCAGGATGGCGTTCTTACAGGCCAATCCCACCAGGACGATCAGGCCGATCTGGGTGAAGATGTTGTTGTCGCCACCGGCCAGGATTACCCCGGTGATGGCCGACAGCAGGGTCATCGGCACGATCAGGATCACCGCCAGCGGCAGGCTCCAGCTCTCGTACTGGGCGGCCAGCACCAGGAAGGCCAGCAGCACGCAGAGCGGGAAGACGAAGATCGCGCTGTTACCGGCGAGGATCTGCTGGTAGGTCAGGTCGGTCCACTCGAAGCTCATGCCGTTGGGCAACTCGTCCTTGAGCAGCTTGGCGATCGCCGCCTCGGCCTGGCCGGAGCTGTAGCCGGGGGCGGCCGCGCCGTTGATTTCGGCGGTGAGGAAGCCGTTGTAGTGCATCACCCGATCCGGACCTGAGCTGGCGCTGACCTTGAGGAAGGCTGACAGCGGGACCATTTCGCCACGGTTGTTGCGCACCTTGAGCTGACCGATCTGCTCCGGCTCCAGGCGGAACTGCTGCTCGGCCTGCACGTTGACCTGATAGGTACGGCCAAAACGGTTGAAGTCGTTGGCGTACAGCGAGCCCAGGTAGATCTGCATGGTGTCGAAGATGTCGCTGATCGCCACGCCATGGGTCTTGGCCTTTTCGCGGTCGATGGCGGCATCGATCTGCGGCACGTTGACCTGATAGCTGGTGAACACCGACATCGGGTCCAGCTCCGGCAATTGGCGCGCCTTGGCGATGATGTTCTGGGTTTGCACGTAGAGCTCGTCGTAGCCCAGGTTGCCGCGATCCTGCACCTGCAAGCGGAAGCCGCCGATGGTGCCGAGGCCTTGTACCGGAGGTGGCGGGAAGATCGCCAGATAGGCTTCCTGAATACCCGCGAACTGGCCGTTAAGCTCAGCGGCAATCGCCCCAGCGGACATGCTTTCGTCCTGGCGCTGATCGAAATCTTTCAGGGCGACGAAGACGATGCCGCTGTTCGGGCTGTTGGTGAAACCGTTGATCGACAGACCCGGGAAGGCGATGGTGTTGGCCACGCCTGGGTGCTTGCCGGCGATTTCCGACATTTGTTTCATCACCGCTTCGGTGCGATCCAGAGTCGCGGCGTCCGGCAGTTGGGCGAAGGCCACCAGGTACTGCTTGTCCTGCGCCGGCACGAAACCGGTGGGCGTCGTGGCAAAGCCCAGGTAAGTCAGACCCATCAGCCCGGCATAGACGAACAGGGCGATGCCGCTGCCGCGCAGTACGCGCTTCACGGTGCCGACATAGCCATGGCTGGCGCGGTCGAACGCGCGGTTGAACGGCTTGAACAACCAGCCACCGAACAGCTTGTCGAGCAGCTTGGAGAAGCGGTCCTTCGGCGCGTCATGGCTTTTCAGCAACACGGCGGCCAGGGCCGGAGACAGGGTCAGCGAGTTGATCGCCGAGATCACCGTGGAGATGGCGATGGTCAGCGCGAACTGCTGGTAGAACTGCCCGGTAAGCCCGGAGATAAAGGCCGTGGGGATAAACACCGCGCACAGCACCAGGGCCGTGGCGACGATGGGGCCAGTGACTTCCTTCATCGCCTGCTTGGTGGCTTCCACCGGGGTTTTGCCCAGGCTGATATTACGTTCGACGTTTTCCACCACGACGATGGCGTCGTCCACCACGATGCCGATGGCCAGCACCAGGCCGAACAGCGACAGCGCGTTGAGCGAGAAGCCGAACATATGCATCACGGCGAAGGTGCCGATCAGGGAGACCGGCACGGCGGCCAGCGGAATGATCGAGGCGCGCCAGGTTTGCAGGAACAGAATCACCACCAGCACCACCAAAATGATGGCTTCGAGCAGGGTGTGCACCACGGCCTCGATGGAGCCCCGCACGAAGATGGTCGGGTCATAGACGATTTCGTAGTCCACACCCTGGGGGAAGCTCTGCTTCAGCTCGGCCATGCGCTCACGCACCGCATCGGAAATCTCGATGGCGTTGGAGCCGGGGCGCTGGAATACCGGGATGGCGACTGCGGGTTTGTTGTTCAGCAAGGAGCGCAGGGCGTATTGGCTGGAGCCCAGCTCGATCCGCGCGATGTCTTTCAGGCGAGTGATTTCGCCGTTTTCACCGGCGCGGATGATGATGTTTTCGAACTCTTCCTCAGTGACCAGACGGCCCTGGGTGTTGATCGACAGCTGGAAGCTGTTGCCCGCATCCGAGGGCGGCGCACCGAGCGAACCGGCAGCGACCTGACGGTTCTGTTCGCGAATGGCGTTGACCACATCCGAGGCCGTGAGGTTGCGCGAGGCCACCTTGTTCGGATCGAGCCACACGCGCAGTGAGTAGTTGCCGAGGCCGAACAGTTGCACATCGCCGATGCCGTCCAGGCGCGCGAGCTCATCCTTGATATTCAGCGCGGCGTAGTTGGACAGATAGAGCATGTCGTAGCGGTCGTCCGGCGAGGTCAAGTGCACGACCATGGTCAGGTCGGGCGAGGCCTTGTCCACCGTTACGCCGAGGCGCTGCACTTCGGTGGGCAGCGTCGGCATGGTCCGCGTCACGCGGTTCTGCACCTGCACCTGGGCTTTGTCCAGATCGGTGCCGAGGGCGAAGGTCAGGGTCAGGGTCATCTTGCCGTCGGCAGTGCCCTGGGACGACATATAGAGCATGCCTTCCACCCCGGTAATCGCCTGTTCCAGCGGCGAGGCGACGGTTTCGCCGATCACCTTGGGGTTGGCGCCGGGGAAGGTGGCGCGGACCACCACGGTCGGCGGTACCACTTCCGGGTATTCGCTGATCGGTAACTGGAACAGCGAGATGGCACCGCCGATCAGGATCAGCAGTGACAGCACGGCGGCGAAGATCGGCCGCTGAATAAAGAATTGCGAGAAGTTCATCGTCTTCTACCTAATTAGCCGCGTGGCGCAGTGCTGGCGGGGCTGTTTTCCACAGCGACCCGGCGGCTGTTCTGGCGTTCGATGGCCTGGCGTTGCTCGGCCAGCAGCGCTTGGGTCTTTTCATCGGCCATGGGCACGCTTTGCGGATCCACCGTGGAGCCGGGGAAGGCGCGCTGCAGGCCGTTGACCACGATCCTCTCGCCCTTGGCCAGGCCGCTACGCACGATGCGCAGGCCTTCCAGCTTTGGCCCCAGCTCGATGGCGCGGTACTGCACGGCGTTGTCCTTGTCGAGCACCAGGACGTACTTCTTGCCCAGATCGGTGCCGACCGCTTCGTCCTTGATCAACGCCGCGGCGTATTGGCCGCTGCCGACCAGCTTGAGGCGGGCGTAGAGGCCAGGGGTGAAGCGCCCGTCACGGTTGTCGAACACCGCGCGGCCACGGATGGTGCCGGTCTGCGGGTTGACCTGGTTGTCGAGAAAATCCAGCTGGCCCAGGTGCGGGTGACCGTCTTCGCTGGACAGACCCAGGTACACCGGGCTGGCATCGCGGGTCTGGCCGCCGGCCTGGCGCGCCAGCTCGACGTATTTGAGGAACACCCGCTCATCGGCATCGAAATAGGCGTAGACCTTGTCGGTGCTGACCAGGGTGGTCAGCAGGCTCTGCCCGGCATTGACCAGATTGCCTTCGGTGATTTCCGCCCGGCTGACGCGCCCATCGATCGGCGCGCTGACCCGGGTAAAACTCAGGTTGAGGCGGGCGTTATCCAGTTCCGCCTGGATGCCGGCAACCGCCGCCTTGGCTTCTGCTGCGGCGCTGGCGCGGGCATCGGCCAGTTCGGCGGAGATGGCGTTGCTCTGGCGCAGACGCTCACCGCGATTGGCTTCGCTTTGCGCGCGAGCTTGGCCGGCGCGGGCTTGTTGCAGCTGGGCTTCAAGGCGTTTGACCTCGGCCTGGAACGGCCGTGGATCGATCTGGAACAGCAGGTCGCCTTTGTTCACCAGGCTGCCTTCGACGAAGCTCACCTGGTCGATGAAGCCGGAAACACGCGGGCGGATCTCCACCGACTCGGGTGCTTCCAGGCGGCCGGTGAATTCATCCCATTCGTTGATCGGTTGTTCGATTACTTCAGCCACGCTGACCTTGGCGGCCGGCATCTGTTGCGTGGCTTCTGGCGCCTTGCCGCAGGCACTGAGCAGCAAGAGGGCCGCCAGGGCCAAAGGGAACTGCCAGGTGTTTTTGTTGGACTGTTGCATGGTTGCTTCCGCCAGCCGGTTTTGTGGATCGGCGGAGTTTGCTGCGGGTCTGTGTGGCGCACGAATCGAATGCCATGAAGATGACTATCATCAGCAATGATGGCAGCGCGAGTTATATCGATAATGCGCTATAGCGGTGCTGGATGCACCGAGTTAGAGCACTTGCGCGCGGCCATCGGCAAGGCTTGGCGACGCAGCGATGGGGTTGGGTAGCGCCGATTTTGGGTGAAGCCCAGGGCCGCTACGCCAGGCTGTCCGGGTCGCCACAGAACATCTGAATGCGTGAACGCAGCCAGCGCTCAGCCGGGTCGTTGTCCTGGGCGCCGCGCCAGGCCATGGACATCTCAAAGCTATTAGTTTCGAAGGGCAGCTCTTCGGCGCGCAACCCGCCCGCGGCAGTCAGAACCGCCGCGGTATAGTCGGGTACCACCGAGAGCAGATCGGTGCCGGCCAACAGCGCGCCCAAACCATTGAATTGCGGAACCGCCAGCACCACTTTGCGCGTGCGGTTGATCTTGGCCAACTCGTCGTCGACGAAGCCGTTGAGGTCGCCGGCAAACGACACCAACGCATGTGGGCGGGCGCAATAGTCATCCAGGCTCAAGGCGCCCGGTACCGAGTCGGCGCGTAACAGTTTGGCTTTGCTGCGGCGCAAGGTTTTGCGCTTGGCATTGGCCGGCAGCTCTTCGGTGTAGCTGACGCCCACCGAGATTTCGCCGGAGGCCAGCAGGTTGGGCATCAATAAGTAGTTGGCACGCCGCACCACCAGCACCACGCCGGGCGCTTCGGCGCGCAAGCGGCGCAGCAAGGCGGGGAGCAGGGCGAATTCGACGTCGTCGGACAGGCCGACGCGAAATATCGCATTACTGGTGGCGGGGTCGAAGTCGGCGGCGCGGCTGACCGCGGTGGAAATCGAATCGAGTGCCGGCGAGAGCAGGGCGAAAATCTCTTGCGCGCGGGCGGTCGGCTCCATGCTGCGGCCCGTACGCACGAACAGTGGGTCGTCGAACAGGCTGCGTAACCGGGCGAGGGCGGCGCTGATCGCTGGCTGACCGAGAAACAGTTTTTCTGCCGCGCGCGTCACGCTGCGCTCATGCATCAAGGTCTCGAATACGATCAACAGGTTCAGGTCGAGGCGGCGCAGGTCGTTACGGTTCATCCGATTACCATTCGAGTTGAGCGGGCCTTGACGCGGTGCACTTGTCATCACCGTCGTGCGATGAGAGCCTTGGCTGGCCAATAGTACGAGCAGTCAGGTCGATAAGGAAAGACGCGCGCTGCACGCTGTGTTGCGCAGCAACGCGGCTCGCGGCGAAACCTCAGCAGCTGCGCCAGCCTTGAATCACTGCCAGGCATAACAACTATCAATAGTGGCCGGTGGTGTTGATGTCCATCAGCGGATAGAGTCCACAGTCAATGAAGTGTTAATCCGTGATCAGAGCCTGAGGTTAACGATGTCCCGCATGATCCGCTTCCATAAATTCGGCGACGCTGACGTGCTCCAGTGCGAAGAGTTGCCAACCCCCATTCCCGGCCCCGGCGAAGTGCTGGTGCGCGTTCAGGCAGTCGGCCTGGGCTGGAAAGATGTGTTGTGGCGCCAGAACCTGGCCGCCGAACAGGCGCAACTGCCCGCAGGCGTGGGCTTCGAACTGTCCGGCAGCATCGAGGCCGTGGGCGAGGGCGTTGACGACCTTGAACTCGGTACGCCGGTCGCCAGCTTCCCGGCCAGCACGCCCAATCGCTACCCGACCTGGGGCGATCTGGTGCTGATGCCGCGTTATGCACTGACCCGCTACCCGGATGTGCTGTCGCCGCTGGAAGCCAGCGTGCACTACACCGCCTTGCTGTTTGCCTACTTTGCTTTGGTCGATCTGGCCAAGCTGAAACCCGGTCAGCATGTGCTGATCACCGAGGCCAGCCATTGTCTGGCGCCGCAGACCGTACAGATGGCCAAGGCACTAGGGGCCAAGGTCATCGCGTCCACCAGCGAGGCGGCGAACCGTGAGTTTCTGCGTGGCTTGGGGGCCGACAAGATCGTGGTCACCGAAGAGCAGGACCTGGTCCTGGAAATCGAGCGCTACACCGAGGGCAAAGGCGTCGAGATCATTCTCGATCAATGCGCCGGCCCGCAGATGAAATTGCTCGGCGATGTTGCCGCGCCGCGCGGCAAACTGATTTTGTACGGCGTCAACGGCGGCAACGATACGGCCTTTCCAGCCTGCGCCGCGTTCAAGAAACACCTGCAGTTTTTCCGCCACTGCGTGCTGGATTTCACCGGGCACTCGGAGTTGGGCATCGAGCAGAATCAGGAGGCGGTGCAGCGTGCCTTGCAGCACATCAATCAGCTGACGGCTGATCGCTTGTTGCAGCCGACCATCGACAAGGTGTTCGCCTTCGACGACTTCGTCGCGTCACATCGCTATATGGAAACCTGTCCGAGCCGTGGTCGGGTGGTGCTCGAACTGCCCTGAAGCACTCACGCCGGCTAGACGAATACAGGAGCGCGGATGGCTTGCCCACAAGTGTGCAGTGGCGCGACGCTGCAATGCAGCTTCGGCGTTGCGCCGACTGTATTGAATGTCCTGCCAATCAACCGAACCCTGACCAGTGGTATGCCGGCGGCGAACATCATGGATCATATTCCGTTGGTCAATATTGCCACCTTCGGCATGTGTCAGAGCCCGGCCAACCCCATGGTGGCGGCAGCAACGGCGGCGGCATTGGGTGTGCTAACGCCGATGCCATGCATACCCGTGACCGCTGCGCCGTGGATTCCCGGAGGGGCGCCGACGATGTTATTGGGCAACATGCCGTCGCTGGATGCCAACAGCATGCTGATGTGCAGCTGGGGCGGGGTGATCAAGATTCTCGTGCCCGGCCAAGTGCAAATGCTGATTCCCTGAGCCGATCAGGCATCGTGCGGGTCTGACCCTCGCAACCACCACCAGCGAATTCTCGACATCGGTTTGCCTTGCGCATCCAAGGGCCTGCCATCGTTGGCGAACATCCGGCTGGGCTCGAGCATTTGCCCCTGTAAGTAGTGCGTGCTCAGCGCCACTTTGCCGTTGGGGTGAAAGCGCCGATACGGCCCCTCGCGTACACCGTCGCGATAGTGTTCCAGTTCAGCTTGGGTGCCGTCCGCAAAGTAGCTGCTGGCCTCGCCATGCAGGAGGCCATGGCGGTATGTAGCCTTGCGTTGCAGCCAGCCTTCGGCGGCGTAGAAGCTGGCCACGCCATGGGCTTTGTCCTGGTGGTAGGGCATGTGCGCGGCAACCTTGCCGTTGGGGTGATACAGCACCATGGGGCCCTGCAAGAGGCCTTGGCTGTAACTCAAACTGGCTTGGGGTCGGCCCGAATCTTCGATGCGCAGCGGGCCATCCAGCTGGCCGTCCTGTAGACGGCCGGAGAGCTGGGTGTCTCGGCGAGTCAGTTCGATTTTGCCTGTATGCGCCACTGCAACTCCCTCAGTTAACCTTCACCAGGCCGCCCTTGAGGGTCAGCATGCCGCCACCATCGACGGTTTGCTCGGCGCTAGCCTTGTTGGTCAAGCTGATGCCCGCATCGTTGGTGAGGGTGGTGCCGGCTTTATTGTCCAGCGAGGTGCCGGCCTGGTTGGTCAGCGATGTGCCGGCTTTCTGGGTAATCGAGGTGCCGGCCTGGGCCGTCATCGAGGCGGCGCTTTTACTGGTGAAGTCGCCGTCGCTTTGTAACGTCAGGGTGCCACTGACCTTGATGGTCAGGTTACCGTCCACGGTCAGGCTGTAGTTGCCACTGACCTTGTGCGTGTAATTGCCGCCCGTGCTGTGGGTCTGGTCACTGCCGACCGTCACTGTGCGGGTATCTTTGACGTCCAGGCTGTCGCTACCGGTTTGGATGGTGACGCTGCGTTTGCCCTGTTCCAGGGTGATGCTTTCGTCGCCGTCCTTTACCGTGCGGGTGCGGGCGTTCTGCACGGTGAGGGTTTCATCGTGGCCAACGGTGGCTGTGGTGTCGTTGAGCACATTGATATTCAGGTCTTTCTGCGCCTGTAGGAACACTTCCTCGCTGTCCTTCTTGTCCTCGAAACGCAACTCGTTAAAGCCGACACCGCCTTTCGATGAGTTGGTCTTGATCCCCGACTGCGTCTGGTTGGCGGGTAGCGCATAGGGCAGGGCGTTATCGCCGTTGTACACGCACCCGCTGACCAGTGGGCGATCCGGGTCGCCGTCGATAAAAGTGACGATCACTTCCTGGCCGATGCGTGGGACGAACTGCATGCCAAAGCCTTTGCCGCTCCAGGGCAATACCACGCGCACCCAGCAGGAGCTGGTTTCGTCGTTCTGGCCGTCTCGGTCCCAGGGGAACTGGATTTTGATCCGACCGTATTCGTCGGTCCAGATTTCCTCGCCTGCCTTGCCGACGACGATGGCCGTTTGTGTGTGCATGCGCGGTTTGGGGGTAATCCGTGGCGGCCGGTAGCGGGTGCTCTTGGGGATCGCCACGAAGCGGTTGCGATACTGTGCGTGGCTGGCCTCGTGGGTCACCGTGGTGATGACCCAATCGATATTCAGCGCTGCGTCATCGTGGCCGCTCAAGGTGAACCAATGCCCCGGCACCAACCAACGGCAATCGCTTTCGCCGACGAAACGCTTCTCTTGGGTGCGTAACGCGTCCACCCGTAATTTGCCCAGCGCATCGCCGCGGGCCTTGGCGCTATAACCGCCGGGGTGTTCGTACACCGACAACGGCCCGGCCACTGCTTCGGCTTGACCATAGAGCGACGTGCTCGGCGTAGTGAACGCGTAATCGGTGGCGCGATAAACCCCGGACACCGCCTGCACGCATAACTGCCCGGCGCGGATGCCATGCAACTCGCGAACGCCAATCTCCTGGCCTAAATAGGCGATGGTTGTGACGTTGGGGCAGGCTGGAAACGCATCGTTACTGTCCGCCAGCACCAGGGTATGTTGGCCGTCGGCGTGGGTGAAAAACCAGAAGATCCCTTCCTCCTCCAGCAAACGCGAGACGAAAGCAAAATCCGTCTCGGTGTACTGCACGCAGTATTCGCGCGGGGTGTAGCTGCCGGTGAGCTTGAGTTGGTAATCGCTGAAACCGTGTGTGTCGAAAATACTGGTGACGATGTCGCTGGTGCTCTTGTTCTGGAACACCCGGTTGTTGCTGGCCAGGGTCAGCCACCAGAGCCAGGGGCGGAGGATCAGTTGGTAGCGCTCGACGCTGGCGTCTCCCGGCAGTTGACCAATCTGCGCACAGAGCGCATCGAGCGGGCGCTGCTGGTCGTCGTTGTGCAGGGTTGCGGTCAGGTGCGAGGCCACCGCATCGCTCATGCTCAGTGCCGTGGCGCTATAGCCATGCAGCGTCAGGCTGCCGAGGACATTCAAGGCTTCCTCGCCGGCGAAGTTTTCCGGGTAGAGGTCGCTCAGTGCCGAGGCGCTGAGCGAGAGACTGGTGGTGGTGTCGGTGGGGCGGGGCATATGACCCTCTAGTGCTGATGCAGGACAAGAACTGCGATGTGTTCGTCGGCTTGCTTGGCGTGCTCCTTACCAATGCATTCGGGCGCACAGCGTGTCGTGGATGCTAGTTGTTGCGGCGGCTCTATCTTGATCGACGTTAAAAGCGGTGTGATGGGGCGAGTACGCCATGATGTGATCCAGATGGTTGGACACACCAAGGAAGTCGTCAAGGGGCGTGTAGTTGTAATAATTTTTGGCCAGTGCAGCGGATGTTGCATTCATGTCGCCGGCAATGATGATGAACTGCGGTATGAAGCCAAGGAAGTTCTGAGGGTTGTTCAATATCTGACTATTTTCGAAGGCAATATAGGCATCAATCAAGCCGCCGCCCTTCATGGCGCCGACAATAATATTAAGCATTGAGGCGCCAAGCGGCGCGTGCCATGTGAACAGTAATATGGAGGCGCCCCCGACCGTGATAACGGTGTAGGCGGGGGTTCTGGCCGGCGGGGTCCAGCAGCCTGGCGTAATAACATTCCGCGCCGCTGAAAGCGTGAATTCTGGATCGGCAGCATAATCCCATAATTGAATGGGGTTATTGACCGTCACGACGGCATTGCGTGTGGCGCAAATATAGCCCTTGCCGCCACCCCCCAAATTTTCCTGAATATGATGAACGGTATAGCCAGCCAGGCCATTCAAATAGGCACTTATGGCGCCGCCAGGGGCCTGCTGTGCTTCTTGGATAAGAAATACATCAACATCCGGTTGCAGTGGGTATGCCGCAGCAATTGCCTGGCATTCGTTGTCCAGCTCTAGGGCTTTTGCCGCGTCTTCACCTGTGCTGTTCCAGGTCAATATTCTTAAATCTGGCATGGTTGTCGAGGCCGGTAAGGGTTGTAGTCGAAATTGGGTGGTGTTTTCTACGCCCGTCAGATTGGTTGAAAATCTATGTGTCCACTTCCCTGGTTTTCTATGTGCGGATTAACTAATTAATTTAACAATGTGCCCGAAACTTTATGCTTCCCGCAGGTTTGAGCGCTGTGTGCCGGCAAAACGCACGATGAGCTGCTATTTCTTAAGATAGATTTTATTGTTTTGAAACAGAAAATTGTAATTCATCCTTAATAGGGTGGCGATTTCCAGCGCTGTCCACGTCGGTCTGTTTTCCCCGCCCTGGTTGTACCAGAGTAACGATCCAGCTCCATGGGTTTCGCAGAGAGAAAGAAATACGTCGGATTGGATGTTTGGTGTTTGCTGGAGCGTGACTAGTATATCGTTCGGAATATTATGGTAAGGGTTGCTGCTTTCAACGAGAAGTTCAAATATTGTTTTTCCCGTTATGCCCCCTTCGACCCATGAAACATTCAGGCCCCATGACCAGTTGGCGGCGTCAAGAATCTGGGTTATTGGTGCCTTCATTGAAACGAATTGTCTGCTGCCTAGAATCAGCCCTTTGGGGCTGGCATCGAATGCTTTTTTATTTACGGTAGTGGCGTCGCGCTCGATAATGTCAGGGTCTGTCATCTGTGATAATTTTTTATTCAGAATAGCCTCCTCCTCCATTAACGACACTAGGGTATCTATGCACAGTTGGATTTCTGTATGGAGATGAAAGCTATCATTGGGGTTGTACTTGAATGTTGATTCCTTGAATTTTTCTTTAAACTGCTCCGCGTACGATTTTTCTTTGGTTTTTATCAGTATGCGAATATCGCTGATGGATTTTCTTTTCTGGGTGAGCAGATTGTAAGCCAGCTCGTACGCCAGGCGCTCATTGCTTAGTATTGTTTGTGCAATAAGCCCGGTATGTTCAGTCCATTTTTTTTGCTCGCCGCAGTTCGTGCACATTGAATATTCTGGTAGCACTTTGCTGCCAGGGTGAATGGGTATGGTATTCAGGTGGTAAGCTGGAAATTTAGCCTCGCGAATGTATTGGCATTTGCTGCATTGAACCCACGGCATACGGCGATCCTTCAGACTTACTGCGTTGAATTGTCTACGTACTAATGTCGCTAGCTGATGTTCATTCCAGTACCCACTCCGCCAACTTTCCCGTTACTTGCGTCATCAATACATTCTCGATATCCCGCGCCCCGGCAAAGCTGCACTTGGCCAGTACGGCCTTGACGATCCCTGCATCGAACTCGAATTGTTTGCCGGTTGCCGTTTTGTATCGTTCACGCAGTTTCTCCAGCTTGGCCAGGACGATGCTTTCCAGGGTTGCTGCGTCCAATGGGTGGTAGGGCACCACGGTCATGCGGGCGAGGAAGGCGGGGCGGAAGGCGTGTAGCAGGACGTTGTGCAGGTTGGCATTGAAGGTGTCGCTGCCCAGTTGGGCGCTCGGGGTGTCGAGGATCAGTTCGGCGCCGACGTTGCTGGTAGCGAGCATCACGGTGTTCTTGAAGTCCACCACCAGGCCGGTGCCATCTTCCATCACGCCCTTGTCGAACACGTTGTAGAAGGCCTCCAGTACATCCGGGTGGGCCTTTTCGATCTCGTCGAGCAGCACCACGCTATAAGGCTTGCGCCGCACGGCTTCAGTGAGCACGCCGCCGCTGCCGAAACCGACGTAGCCGGGTGGCGCGCCTTTAAGTTGGCTGACGGTGTGGGCTTCCTGGTATTCGGAGAGGTTGATGCTGATCAGGTTGCGTTCGCCGCCATACAGCGCGTCGGCAAGGGCATAGGCGGTCTCGGTCTTGCCAACGCCTGTTGGTCCGAGCAGGAGGAAGACGCCAACCGGCTTCTGCGGATCGGTTAGCCCGGCGCGGTAGGCTTGGAGGCGTTGGGCTATCGTATTGAGCGCAATATTCTGCCCCATCACGCGTTGCCCCATGCGCTGCCCAAGGGTGCGAATGGCATGGGCTTCGTCGGCGAGCATCTTGCCGACTGGGATACCGGTCCAGCCGGCGATAACCGCGGCTACCGTTTTCGAGTCGACTTGTTCCGGCACCAGTGGGTCGTCTTGGCGGATCGCCTCCAGGCCGCTTTCCAGGCGCGCCAGTTCGGCTGCCAGGTGATCGATACGGCCATCGAGTTCTTCATCGGGCTTGGCCGGATCGACGCTTTCGCTGAGCGCGAGCAACTCATGCCGTGTCTCCAGCAATTCACTCACGGCCTTGCGCTCATCGGCCCAGCGACTGTCCAACTCACGAATCGCAATAGCATTGGCGATCGATTCGTCTTCCAGCGCGGTAATCCGTTCGCTGTGTTCCAGGCCAGTGGCCTGTTCACGGCGCAAGCGCTCCAGCTCTTCCTGCAAGGCGTGTTGGCGATGGCGCAGGCTTTCCAGCGGTGGCGGCACATCGTGCTGGGCGAGGGCGACGCGAGCACAGGCGGTGTCCAGCACGCTGATGGCTTTATCCGGCAGTTGCCGGCCGGAAATGTAGCGGTGGGACAGTTTCACCGCGTCGTGAATGGCGGCATCCAGCACCTGCACGCCATGATGCTGCTCCAGCTTGGCGGCCACGCCTCGCAGCATGTCCACGGCAGTGGCTTGGTCCGGTTCTTCGACTTGTACCAGCTGGAAGCGCCGAGCCAGGGCCGGGTCTTTTTCGAAGTACTTCTTGTATTCCAGCCAGGTGGTGGCGGCGATGGTGCGCAGTTCGCCACGCGCCAGGGCCGGTTTAAGCAGGTTGGCGGCGTCGCTCTGGCCTTCGGCGGCCCCCGCGCCAATCATGGTGTGGGCCTCGTCGATGAATAGGATGATCGGTTTCTCGGCGCTGCGTACCGCATCGATCACGCCCTTCAAGCGTTGCTCGAACTCGCCTTTTACCCCGGCGCCGGCCTGCAACAGACCGAGGTCGAGGACGCGGACGCTGACCTCTTTCAGCGGCGGCGGCACGTCGCCGGCGGCGATGCGTAAAGCCAGGCCTTCGACCACGGCGGTTTTACCGACCCCCGGCGCGCCGACCAGGATCGGATTGTTCTGCCGACGGCGCAGGAGAATATCGATGGTCTGGCGAATTTCAGCATCGCGCCCGACGATAGGATCGATTCGCCCGTTGTACGCGTCGGCGGTCAGGTCCTGGGTGTACTGATCGAGAATTGGTGGAGCGGGGGACTCTTTACCGGCTTTCCCGGGCTGTGCCCGGACTGCTCCGGCAGGGCGCTCACGGGATGCCTGGGTCCACTCGTCGAGGTTGTTGCGTAAGGCTTCTCGCGGGATACGTAGCAGTGACGAGGCGCTGTTCAACAGCAAGCTGCGCCGCTCTTCGCGATCAAGCAGGGCCAGTAATAACAGCCCGGAGCGGATCGTTTCCTGCCCCAGGACACTGGCGTGCACCACTGCATCTTCGAGCAAGCCAACAGCCTGGGTTGAGAGTGCCGGCGTGCGGGTACAACCGGACTTGAACAATTCCAATGCTTTATTGATCTCGGCGCTGAGCGCATCGCGCTCCAGGGCAAAACGTGGAAGCAGACAGGCAAGATCGCCACCCTCGATCTCCAGTAACTCCAGCAATAGGTGTTCGATTTCTACGTAGTGGTGGGTGCGCTGCATACAGCGTTGAGCTGCCCGCTCCATGGCACGTCGGCAATCGGTGTTGAGGCGTCCGATGAGATTACCCAGTTCCATAATCAGGCCATCTCCGGCTGGCGCAGCCGAGTATCAATGCGCTGCACACGATTCGAGAGCTGCCGGTGCAGTGTGCCGCCCCAGCCGAGCTTCGTTGCAACCTTGTGTTTGAGCGTGATGGGGCCTGAACCGTTGACCAGCAGGCTCAGCGCGCAGTCCATATCCGGGCCGAAGTAGAACGCTGCAAGACTGGCGAGCTGCGGGTGGGCTTCACCATCGGGCAAGAAGCGTTCGGCTTGTCGGGGGTCAAGAGGGCCGAGGGTCAGCCGAATGCCAGCATGCTCATCCCATACCCGCGTTCCAGCGATCGCGTTGCGGCCCAGTTTCAGGTTGCGGCCAGCGCGTCCCAGGCAACTGCGACTGGCAGGCGGGATGCTGCGCCAAGCCCCTTCATAGGCTGAAATCTGCATCGGCAGGCCAAAGTGCTGGCGAACGATGGCGGCAAAGCCGGCCAGGGAGCGGCGTCCGCCCGAGAACAGGGCCGTACGGGCAAGAATGGCAGCATCCGGCAGCGTCTGGCGCTCCTGCAGCGCTTTCGGTAACAATCCGGTAAGCGCCCGCAGCTGGGCTTGAACCGGACTAACGGCGGGAACCGC
>DELY01000029.1:0-15121 GCA_002354655.1 Pseudomonas sp. UBA2684 | reverse complement strand
CCGCGAAGCCGAGAGCAAGCCGATGTTTACGCAACACACGGTAAAGCAGGCTGAGCAGACGGTGCTGGAACAGATCGAGAAACTCTGCGGGCGCATGATCTTTCAGCCGGGCACGTTGCTGTAACCACTCCTGGTAGGCATAAGGCAATGGCCCGTCTGGGCCGCCGAGGCCAAATACCGGCGTGGTGAGTACGGGTTGGTGACCCTGTTCTTCCCGCAAACTCGCTACCTGGCTGGCCGCAAACAAGGGCGTCAATGGCCCGCGCAGGCGAACGGCTTCGGCGTGTGGCGAGGTTCCACAGCCAAGCGAAACGGCTTGCGGGTGTTCCCGTTCGAGCAGCAATAGCGCCTGCAACAACTCGAAAGCCTGCGGCTCACGCCGCAAACGTTCGCTTAGAGTGAGAGAGGCATGCCGGCCTGTGGTTGCCACGTCTTGATCTCCTTGTCGGCTTGAATCAGTACCATGCTTACGAAGCGGTTGGCGTTTGCATAGAGCGAGAAAAACTGCGCCAGCACACCGGAAAACAACACCGCGCTGGAGCCAACGAAATGCTGCGAGTCCAGACGAATATGCACTTCCAAGCCATTGCGCCAACCGCGCCAGGCATCTTCGCCAACCTGGGCAACGACGCGCGTACAGTCGAGACCGATGAGTCCCTCTACTTGCCGGTGTGCACTGGCTTCCTCGCGCAGGTTGTGCAGATTGAGCATTTCCTTGAGGGCTTGCAGCGCTTGAGGGCCTTCCACCAAGGAAAGGTGGTTGAGTGTCAGCTGCGAGACCAACCGCCAGCGCGACTCACCGTCCAATTTGGGCAGGCTTTGCGGTGTGGGTGGGTTGCGTAACTGCGCGCGGGCTACCGGGCCCGGCCGCTCGAAGGCCAGGCGAGTCCCGGCGCTGAGCGACTCCGCGAGGTGTCGGTTGGTACAGAGTAACTCTGCGGTCAGGCTGTACTCGGGGGCTTCCAGGAGCGGATCGAACTGAGTGTCGACCAGGCTCAACAGCAGGTCGCTGCCCAAGCGATTGGGCGAGAGCCCGACGACGCGCCGAGCGTGCCAGTAGAGGCGACTTTCACCCAACACATGCTGATAACCGTAATACGCCGGCACGCGCTGTACGCCGCGGGTCGAGCTTGCACGCATGCCACGGATGCTGTGCACCTCGACACTGTTTTCTCGATGACTATCGGCAATGAGACGGTATTCGCTGTGCGTACCATCCGGGCGCAACGGCTCCGAGGTACGTGGGAACAGATTGATGACCGGTGCGCAGCCCAGCGCAATATCCGTGGCTTGCAAATGGATGCGCGCAGGGGGCGCGCGGTCAAAAACGATATAAAGGTACATGTCCTCGGTGGCTGTTGTCGGAGCCTGCAAGGGGATATCGAAGAACGCGAACTTGTCCGGAAAGGCAAAGTACTCGGCGAGCAGTCGCAGGCCAGGGTGCAGCCCGTTCTCGTCCGGCAGCATGGCGTCCCGGCTGGCGAACCCGACGGTTTCCGGCAGGCCGGGCAGCTGCTGCGGTTGGCTGCCGGGTGGGCCACAGAGCACCTGCGTTGAGTGAGCGCACAGCAGATCGTAAAGACTGGCATTGGTGACCGGCGAGGCGGCCAAGTGCACCCGCAGGCAATCAATGGGTAATTCATGCCACTGCGTTTCACCCAGGCAACGCAGGTTCAGGCGTAATGCTGATCGGGCCATCGGCACGCCGGTCAATGCCTGCGCTTCGTCACCGTCGAGCATGACCGCCTCGGTGATCGCCAACGGCCAAAGCGTGACGTCGGCGGTGCTGCGAAAGTGAATGGTGTCACCACTGGCCGTGGTGACGAAGAGTGGGGTGTCGCGCGGCAGTTGATAACCCTCGGCGAGGTTACCCTTGGTTGGGTCCGGCTCGAACTGGACAATCGCGCAGGAGGGCAAGGGCCGCAGGGCTAGCGGATACAGCTGTTCCAGCAAGGCGTCGCTGAACTCGGCGTAGTCGTCGTCGAGTCGTCGTTGCAAGCGCGCCGCGAGCAGGGAAAACCCTTCCAGCAGCCTCTCGACATGAGGGTCAGGGCATTCCCCCGGCGAAAGCTCCAGGCGCCGTGCCACTTTCGGGTAGCGCTCGGCAAAACTGGCGCCGGCATGCCGCAACCAGGTCAGTTCGCGCTGGTAGTAATCGAGTAACTCTTGATCAATCGAGTCGCTCATGGCTTACCTCGATAGCGCCACCGGCATCCTCGATCACGAACAGGGCCGGCCAGTGCTGCCGACCGTTGCGCAACACACCGCTCAAGCGAATGCTCAGACGCTGTTGTTGACCTGCTATCGGCAGCACTTCGACCTCACTCAGTTGCAACCGCGGCTCGAAATACTGAATCGCAGTACGGATTTCCCGCGCCAGTTGTCTGCGGTCGTCAAGGCGTTGCCCCTGCAGAGCCGTCCAGTCGGCAATGCCGTAATCGATAATGCTCAGCTGCGATGTGTGCGGGCGTGCTGCCCGCCGAGTATTGAGTAGACGCAGTAACTCTACCCGCACAGAGTTGGCGAGCGCGGCCCGGTCGAAATCCATCGTTGGGGTGCTGTCATCCGAAGAGGCCAAACGCTCGAATAACGGGGGATGCATTCCTGTGCCGGGTGCGCGCATGCCGAGTACGACCGGTTACTTGACGAGCTTGTTGGCAGCCAAATCCCAAGTCGAGGCTGCCGTGCCTTCCTTGGTGCCGTCGTCTTTCTGCGCCGTTAGCTCCCATTTGATCTTGGTGAAGTTCAGTGACAGGGTTTCAACCGGCTTACCGCCGGCACCACCACTGACGCTGACATTGGAAAACACCACGTTGTTCAGGGTGTAGACGATAAACGGCATTATCTTGCCGTCGCCCTCGGCGGCGTTGCGTCCGACGGTGATCTTGGCCTCCGCAATTGCTTTACCTGAGCAGCAGTACTCGTTGAGCGTTGGCGTTGAGGTGTCGATGAACTTGGTAACGGTGAATTCGCCGATGTGGGGTTTGCCGGACGTGCGCTCCGAGTTGCTGACATCGTTGGTGACTTGCATAGCCACGTTGTGGCTGTAGGACATCAATTCAAT
Source organism: Pseudomonas sp. UBA2684 (assembly GCA_002354655.1). Taxonomy (GTDB): domain Bacteria; phylum Pseudomonadota; class Gammaproteobacteria; order Pseudomonadales; family Pseudomonadaceae; genus Aquipseudomonas. The sequence continues at coordinate 12,057 of DELY01000029.1, read as the reverse complement.
TTTGTCGGTAAAGCCTTCGAGCAGACTGTCGCCTTTGATGTCGTCGCCGAGGTCGAGAATGATCGCATCCATCGCGTGAAGCTCCTGGAGTTAGGCATGTAGCGGGAAGGAAGAAGGTTCCCGCTGGGCAAGCCAGCGGGAGTTAAGGCTACGCGGCCACGGGTGGCGGCAAGGTGGCGACCAGCCGAATCGAGGCGGTCAATTCCTCCAGTTGGAAATGCGGGCGGAGAAACACCGTGGCACGGTAGGCGCCAGGTTTGCCTGCGACTTCCGACACATCCACCCGTGCTTCGCGCAGCGGATACTGCGCCTTGATTTCCTGTGGGGCGTTGTCGTTGATCAGCACGTAATCGGCGATCCAGTTATTCAGGTAGGTCTGCACGTTATCGCGGGTCATGAAGCTACCAACCTTGTCGCGCATGATTACCTTGAGGTAGTGAGCAAAGCGCGAGGCGGCCAGCACGTAAGGCAACATCGCTGAAATACGCGCGTTGGCATTTGCCTCGTTGGTGTTGTAGAGCTTGGCCTTGTTGGCGGTTTGGCCACCGAAGAACACCGCAACGTCGGTATTTTTCTTGTGGCACAGGGCGATGAATCCGAGATCGTTGAGTTCTTTCTCACGGCGGTCGGTGATTGCCACTTCAGTCGGGCACTTCAGCGAAATATCGCCTGAACTGGTGCGAAAGGTATGCGCCGGCAGTCCCTCGACGGCACCGCCACCTTCTGCGCCACGAATCGCGGCACACCAGCCATAGCGCGCGAATGCCTCGGTGATGCGTTGAGTCAGCGCCCAGGCCGCATTGCCCCAGAGGTATTTGCTGTGATCGGTGCCGTTCACATCCTCGACGTAGTTGATGCCTTCCACCGGACTGGTATCGGGGCCATAGGGCAGGCGCAGGAGAAAGTGCGGGAGGACCAGGGAGACATAGCGTGAATCTTCGCTTTCGCGGAAGGAACGCCATTTGATCAGTTCCTGACTCTCGAACACCTTCGACAGATCACGCGGAACGGCCAGTTCGGTGAAGCTGTTCATGTCGAACAAGCGTGGGCTGGCGGCGGCGATGAAAGGGGCATGCGCGGCGGCGGCGACGTTGGACAGTTTTTCCAGCAGCCCCACATCCTGGGGGTGGCGGCTGAATGTGTAATCGCCGACCAACAGGCTGAAGGGATGCCCGCCAAAGGTGCCGTACTCTTCTTCGTAAATCTTCTTGAAGAGTGCGCTCTGGTCGAATTCGACGGCTTTTTCCAGGTCGGTCTGCAGCTCTTTCTGGGTGACGTTGAGCAACCGCAGTTTCAGCCGTGTGCTGGTTTCGGTGTTTTGCACCAACATGTGCAGGCCGCGCCAGGACGCTTCCAGCTTTTGCAGATCGGGATGGTGAAGTATCTGGTTGAGTTGATCGCTGATCAGTACGTCGATCTGACTGATACGGTCGTTGATCATTGCCACGGTGTCTTTGTCGACAGCCATGCCTTCGTCGAGAACCTGGGTGGCGAACTCTGCGAGCATGTCGCGGGCATAATCCTGCTGGCTGTCATCGTGGGCCATGCGGCCTTCGGCGATGATGCGGTCAAGTAGCGACAGGGTCTGGGTGGTGCTTTCGCTGGCTTGACTCTCACTGGTGGATGACTTGGGCACGGCGAATCCTCCTTGGAAAAGGGTGGCTATCAGGCTTGCGGTTCTGCTGGCGGCTCGCTGTCGGCGGTGCCCTCGGCGTTGCCCTGAGTGGCCGTTTCAGCCGTTAGCGGCTCGGTGTCTGGGCGCGCCGACTTGATTTCTTGCAAGCCTTCGGTGTTGGCCACCACATCTTGCAGAAGCTTATCCAGGTCATCGTTGCCATCGAGCTTGGTCAGCAGGTCGCGTAGCCGCTGGCGGGCCTCGAACAGGCGGCGCAGGGGCGTGACCTGGGTGACGATGCTGACCGGATCGAAGTCGTCGATATGATTGAAGTGCAGCTCGACGTTCAGCTTGCTGTCGTCACCGCTGATGGTGTTGTCGACCTGAAGTGCTGCTCGGGGGGCGATAGAGGCAAGGACATTGTTGAAGTTGTCACGATCTATTTCGATGAAGCGCCGTTCGGCCACTTTGGGCAGTGGGCTATCTGGTTTACCCGAAAGATCGGCCAGGATGCCGACAACCAGCGGCAGCTCCTTTTTTTCGATGGCATCGCCGATTTCGACGTCGTAGGTAATCTGGACGCGGGGTGGGCGAATTCTGTCTAGTTTGTGCTGCGTACTCTCAGCCATGTTGGTCGACTCCGATGCACTGATTCGAGTGCAATGCATCGGTTTCCCTGTCATCGCACTCCCTTGCTGGATCACAAAATTGACGGCGTGGGAAACACACGGCTCTGTCGCAGGCGATCCTTCTGGTTCATCTCGCCGATGTGGTTCCGGCCTGACGAACTACCCAAGACGCTAGAACAGGTCTATAAAAATGCAAACCGAATTTTCTGGACTCTCATGAAGCAGGGACGATTAGTTTTTCTTGGACGCGTGTTCGCTGTGCTCATTGTTTTGACGTTGAGTGCCTGCTCGTGGCGCGAGCCTAAAGTCGAGTTGGATAGCCTGACGCTCGATGTAGCGCCTCGTGCAAATAACGACACACCCATCGCGGTGGATTTCATTGCGGTGAAGGACGCAGAGCTGCTCAAGCTGCTTTCCGGCATACCGGCCAAACAATGGTTTGCCGAGCGTGAGCAATACCAGCGCGATTACCGCGCGCTGGTGTCTGTATGGAGCCTCGAGTTGGTGCCGGGCCAGTTTATGGAGTCGACGGGCTTCCCACTTGGCGGCGAGGCTGCCGCTGGACTTTTGGTCTTCGCCGGCTATAACACACCCGGGGCTCACAGGCTGCGCTTGGATGAACAGCGCAAGGTCTGGTTGAAATTCGAAAGCAGGGATATGCGCTTGTTGGGCGACGACCAACGCTGACAGCAAGTGCGGGGCTATTGCCAATAGCCATACCCGAAAGACAACAACGGACGTCGAAGGGGAGTTGTATGAGTGTTCTACCTGACGCGGTTTGCTGGCATGAGGGCATGCAGTTGCTGCCCCAGCATTTTCAGTTGCAAGGACTCCGCGCCGAGGCCCTGACCGCCCACCTTGCCCACGCCGGCAACCCCTGGTTCTGGGGCGTTGCCAACCTGGATCTGGACCCTGTAGCGCTTTGTGCTGGTGTGGTGCGCATGCTTGCCATCCAGGCGATTCTGCCCGACGGCTTACCGGCAATGCTGACGCCAGGCGTGGATGCACCGCTTGAGCTGGATATCACCGAAGCCGTCAGCGGCTCTAGCAATTCCATGGTCACGGTATTTCTCGCGATCAACCCCCTGTGGCGTGCCGGGCAGTTGTTGCCGCTGAAGGGGCGAATGCAGTCCGTGGTTGGTGCTGCGCTACCTGATTTGGCCAGTGGCGAGAACCCAGAGCCCATCGTCGTTTGGCGACCGCACCTGCGTTTGATTACCGAGGCGCATAAAGCCGATGCCGTATGCATTCCGGTGCTCAAAATCGGTAAAGAGGGTGGTGGTTACATTCAGTTGCCATATGTGGCTCCGACGCCGCGGGTTCTGCCCGAATCGGTGCTGGGGCGCAAAGTGCTGGCGCTGTGCACACGCGCTCGTGAGAAATGCGTGTTCCTCGCCGGACGTTTGCGGCATGCGCAGCAAGCCGGTAACGACGACGATATCGACGAGATTCGCCGTCAGCTAGGGGCTTTGTGGCTACGTTTGCCCGAAATAGAGGCTGCCCTGAACAGCCGCATAGCCTCGCCTTCTGCACTCTACGGGTTACTCACCGGGATGGCCGGGGCGTGGTGTGTGTTAGATCCCGTGGCTGGTGTGCCCGCCTTTCCAGCCTTGGACTTTCTCGACCTGCAAAAAGGTTACGACGACGTGTTGGACTGGCTCGGTGCGACCCTCGAGTTGATCCGCGCGGGTTACCGCAGCGTGCCGTTCGAACAGGCGAGTTCGGGCTTTGCCATTCAGTTGCCGGATAGCGCGCAACGGCGCCAGCGCCTGGTGATCGGTTTGCGCATGCCCGCCGGCAGCCATGAGCAGGCAGCCTCGGAGTGGCTGGCGCGCGCCATCATTGCGTCCGAGCCGCACATTGCCACGTTGGCCCGACAACGCATGAGCGGGTTGCTCCATCAGGCAATGAGCCGTCAAGAACAGGTGGCCTACAGCGTTGGCGATGATACGCGGATCTTTATCGTGCAGGCCTCTGGGGAGTGGTTCGACCCCGCTCAGGCATTGCACATCGTGTCACCCAGCCACGCCCAGGGCAGCAGTCCCTGGCAAGTGGTTCTGTTTATCACCAACGCGAGTGAAGCTGCATAGATCAGTAAGGGATGCCGTATGCCTGAAGGGAGTATTGGTCTGCGCTTACAGGGGTTGCATGAGTCACCACTGAGTACGGCTTTCCGACAGGCCTGGCAGGACTGGTTGAGTGCTTGGGCTGAGTTGGAAAAGACTGACGACAGCGATGCGCAACTGGTGCCTCGGACCACCGAGGTGGCGACGCACATCACGCGTCGGCTATGGCGTAGCGCCTTTGCCAGCGTGGGTGAGTCGTCGAGTCAGCAGGTAAAGGCGATGGTTTATGCCTTTGTTGCTCTGCTCGATGAAACCTTGCTGTTCACCCCGTGGGCGGGGCAGGGCGCTTGGCAAGATAAACCATTGGAGTCGCGCCTGTACGGCAGTCGCAATGCCGGCGAGCGCTTGCCGGTCGCGATCAAGAAACTGGTGGATGAGCGTGCTCCCGCCAGTCGAGACCTGGCGAATGTCTACCTGCAATGTCTGATCCTCGGTTTTCATGGCCGCTTGCGTGGGCAGCGCGGGCAGGCAATCCATGAAAAGTGGCGGCATGCGTTGTTCGCCTTGGCCTGGCAGCGCGATCCGTCTTATGACGATGTTGGCGCAACGCTGGAATTACCGACAACGGCAGCGCCGCAACGTCTGCCGACACGCCGCTCGCTTCCCGATGGCTTTCGTCTGGGTTTGGCGATCATGCTGGGCGTGCTGCTGCTGTCGGCCATCGGTCATATGTTCTGGCGCGATATCGTTCAGGAACTGGAACCTGTGCTCCACCTCGCCGCACCCGTGCAGCTGGAGCAGGGCTCGTGAGCGTGCCTGAGATAGCGCTGATGCTGTTGGGCATCATGGTTTTTCTCGTGGTGCTGGTGCTGCTGGTCTGGTGGTTGCGTACGCAGTCAGGCTCGGCAATTCGCAGCTTTTATTCGACCTTGCGGCAGCTTGAACATGATTTGGCGGTGCATGACCGCTATGAGATGCCCTGGCTGTTGATGCTCGGCAACGAGAAGCAGGGCGCGCAGCTTTGCGCGAGCTGGCAGCTGAGCGCGATGGCTCAGCCCGCCTGGTTTGGCCGCTGGTGGGCGGATCCGGATGGTGCTGTATTGGTTGTGCCGGAAGCCCTGTTTATGCCAGAGGAGAGCTTGACCGCTCAGCTTGGCGCCTGGTGGCGGCTGCTGGGGTTGCTTTTGCGTCTACGTTCCAGGCGTCCGTTGGATGGTGTGATCTGGAGCGTTCCGGCTGCTCGCTTGTGGGATGCCGAGCAGGCCTTGGTGCATGGACTCGCGGCGCGCCGTAAATTTATCGACCTGTTGCAACGGTTGGGCCTGAGTTTGCCGGTTTATGTCGTGATAACCGGCATGGAGGAAATTCCCGGTTTTCAAGAGTTGGTGGGCGCTCTACCTGAAGATGCCCGCGAGCGTGCAATCGGTTGGACCTCACCCTACGCGCCGGAGGCCGTTTGGCAATCGCAGTGGAGTGATATCGCGCTTGCGCAAGTAACCCGCTCTCTGTCCGAGGCGGTTATCCAGTTGGGCACCTTATCCGGCCAACTGAGCGATGACCTGTATCGATTACCACAGCAATTCGAAGCCCTGCATGGCAACCTGCAAGGTTTACTGGAGCCGGTGTTTCAGGGCAATGCACTGGGTGAGGCGCCGCGCTTTCGCGGTTTATATTTCACCGCCAGCCAAACCCTGGTCGATGAAGACGCCGATTGGGCCGCCGCACGTGGCGAGCCCCCTGCACGTCAAAGCCTGTTTTCTCGCCAGCTTTGGCATAAGCGCATTATCGCTGAGCACGGATTGGCTCAGGCGGTTCCGCGCATTTTGCGCCTGCGTAAGCGCTGGCAGCAGATTGTAGGTGTCAGTGCGCTGGCCTTTGCGGTCGTTTGGCTGGCTTGTATGGCTTGGGTCTGGCGCGATGCTGTGGCCGACGCCGATAGGCTTTCCAGCGTATTGCAGCATGCTCAAAGCCGCTACGTGACGGTTAACGATGAAACGCGCCGCAAAGAGTTGACCAAGCAGAATGTGCAGACCTTCTGGACGGTGCTGGAGCAGGCTCCGCGTTGGCACTTCGCCTCGCTGGCATTTCCAACCTCCTGGTTTTCAGCATTGGATGGCCAACTCGATGAGCTCTTGCGGCGCACCGCACTGAGTCAGTTGTTCCAGCCACTACATGACGTGTTGGCGGCTGATTTCAATGCGCTGACGGACATCCAGCCCATCGGGCGCCGCTCCAGCCAGGAGGGTGATGATCCCGAACTCTGGCAGAACTACGTCAAAGCCAAATCGCTTGCCAGTGGCGTGGTGCGCGTCGAACAGCAGAACCAATGGTTTGCCCAGGCTCTTAATAATCCCCAAGGTCCACTCGATGATTTGGTGCAGATGAGCAACAGCACCTTTGCCATCAACCTGAATGTTGGAACCTTGCGGCATGCGGCATTCTATAACCACGTACTGCGTACGGCGCCGCCGCCTTCGCTGCAACCGCTGGACTTACAGGAGTATCGCGAGCAGATCGCCGAACAGTTCCAGCGTCTGATGCAACTGTGGTTGGTTCAATACTCCCTGGCCGATAACTTTGTTCGTCCGGCGGGTTATCTGAAAGCCCATACGGAAAAACTACAGGCGGGCTATGGCAACTCGTTGAGAGAGCTGGAGGAGGTGAGTGGCCTGATCGATAACCTGCAAGACGTGATTGCCCTGACCAACTCCGCGTGGAGCCGCAGCAACGGTCGTGACTTGGTGCCGGGGTATCGCAACCTGCTTGATAGTGTTGGAAAAAGCATGCTGCTAGGACCGTCGGTTGAGCAGGCAATCGACAGCCAGGCTGCACGTTTGCAGAAGAGCTTCCGCGACCAATGGATTGCCCAAGCGGGGTCTCGCGACAACCTCCTGGTGCAACAAGGCGGTGGTTCTCTAGAGCTTCAGGAGCACCTGATCGGTTTGGATAAAGCCATCGACAGCTTGTTAAAGCATGATTTTGTGGCGATCGCGTTGAGGCGCGGGGAGGGCGCCACCAGCGATGACCGCACCCAATCGGTCGACAGTGATGGTCTGAATGTCGCGCTGAATTACTACGACAGCTATAAGAACTATGCCAGCCGGGAACTGCCACAAATCCCGCCGCCATACCGCTCCGCGTTGCTTGGTGCCGCAGAAAATGCGGCCGCTACGGCAATGTGGTACAGCCTCGAGACAAGAGCCAACCTGCCACGTTTGAGCGCTGAGCAAACCTTTAATGTGCCCGCCGACCAAGCCTTGTTGTTGCAGAAAGCCTTTATCGAACTCAAACGTCCGGACCTCGCTTCGACCTTGCAAAGTACTTTGAATCGACGCGCCATGGCAGACGTGCTTCGCGCATTGAATGAGGTCGAGGCGTTGCCCATTTTCCGCCAGCGGTTCGACATCAGCGTCTGGGACGGTTCGAAAAACATGGGCTTGCAGCTATTTCGCTCAACCGATACACAAGACCTCAAGAAGAGCCTGTCGCAGCAGTTCGCGATCATGCAGAACACGACCGAAGCCCATGTGCCGGCAATGGAGTGGCTGAAGGTCCAGCAACAAAATCTCGCCGCTGCCGACTATGACAAAGTGGCCCGGCTGAGCGCCTTGTATGAGGAAATGCTCAAGTACAAAGCTCAGAACCCAGCCAGCTCACCGGCGTTGTTCGAGCAGTTGGTCAGTCGTGACTTTGTCGACATGGACGCCAGTTCCTGCGCCACGATCCTGCAGTCGGTCAATATGCTGCAAGGCCTCGATGACCTCTCGCGAACCGCCCGCGCGCTATGGGATCAAGCCCAACACCGCTGTAATGTTCTTCAGCAGCAACTTGCGGCAACCGCCTGGAACCATCTGGCCGACTATTTCAACCAGTACTTGGCTGGGCGGTTCCCTTTTTCCTACGACATACAGGCTGCGGATGCCGATCCAGAGCGGGTTCGCTACATGGTGCAGTTGATTGATGGCAACCTGACCCAAGCACAAGCAGGGCTCGCACTCAGCCAGTCGCTGGATAAACTCGCAGCCCAGGATTTCCTCACTCGCCTGATGCAAGCCCGTACCTGGCTTGGACCACTGTTTGTGCGGGATAAAGATGGCGTAATGGGCCTCGACATGGACATCCGCTGGCGTACCGATCGGGAGGACGAGCAGGGTGCCGACCAGGTAATCGCCTGGAGCCTGCACGCCGGTAATCAGTCAATTATTTATCCAACAAATGACCCGCAACGCCTGCATTGGACCATCGGCAAACCCATCAAACTGATGTTGCGCTGGGCGAAAAATGGTTCGCAGCGCCCGGCGAGCGATCCCCTGCAGCCAAGCTTGGCCGTGGCTGATCTCGAGGCTGGCTGGGAATACACAGGCCCCTGGGCACTCCTCAGGTTGATGCGCGCGCATGTTTCCGTACAGCGCCAACCGAATATCGATTACACCCAGTTCCCCCTGACCTTGCAGTTACCGGTCTACGCACCCTATACGCCAGATAGCCGGGCTCAGATGTTCATGCGACTGTCGTTGCTGTCACAAGGCGGCAAGTTGCCCCTGTCGATACAGCCGTTACCGGTTCGGGCGCCGCAATCGCCCTATGCCGTAGCAGACCTACCGGTGTCGCTGGTCAGTTCACAGGAGGCGCCATGACACTCCCCATGCAACCTGACTCGGATGTGGTGGCCGAGCTATTAGCGCCGATTTCGGCTACGTCACCTTGCGGGCAAAGCCTGCGTTACGACGCCGACTTCGATCGGCTGCGTGAGTTGCGGCGAGAGGACGATGCCACTCTGCCTACCGGGGTATGGAAGGCAGAGGTCAAGCGAGGCGACTGGTCGGCACTGGAAAAGCTTGCCAGCGATATTCTGCGGAGTCGCAGCAAGGATTTGATGGTCGCGGCCTGGCTGGGAGAAGCCTGGTTACAGCGCAACGCGCTGGAAGGGTTGTCTCAGGCCCTGTCGTTGATCGTTGGCTTGTGTGAGCGTTATCCGGAGGAACTTCATCCGCTAGCCGAGGAGGGCGACCAATCCTGGCGGGTGACCCCACTGGATTGGCTGGCCAGGCGCTACGCGGAGGTTCTGCATACGCGTATACCGCTATTTGCGGCATCCAGCGGCGAATTCAGTACGTTTACCCTCTATGAGTGGCAACAGTTGCAGGCTCGCCAAGTCGCTGCAGCCGACAGCAAGGCAGCAAAAGCAGCTGCCGAGGCCGCTCGTCTGACGCAACAAAAACTGAATGAATTGATTCGCGATACCCCGATTACTTTTTGGCTGCGCTGTAAAACTCACCTGGAGTCGGGCGGCCAGAATCTCGCGCGCTTGGAACAATGGAGCGACGCATGCCTGGCTGATCTCGCACCCACTTACAGTCCGCTACGCGACGTCATGCTTTCCATGACTGCGCTCCTGCAGGAGTTCATTGCCATGCACCCACAGCGCCCGATGCCGATGGAAACAATGCTCGCCGCGCCAGCACACGCTGACGATGCCGCTGAGGAGGACGCCACGGTGAAGATGAACGCAGATGCCCAAAGCCTGAGTTTGAACAGCCGCGAGGACGCTTATCGTCAACTGGTATTGATAGCCGATTATCTGGCGAAAACCGAACCACACAGCCCGGTTCCTTACCTGATCAAACGCGCAGTGGAATGGGGCAACAAACCGTTGAATGAACTGCTTACGGAGCTGATCAGCGCAGACTCTGAGGCGCGCCGTGTTTGGTCGCTGCTAGGGGTTTTGAAATAGCGGTCTGCTGTACAGGATTTGGTCTCGCAAGGAAAAACGCCAGGAACTCAGTTGAGCGCGTTCTCAGGGCAAGACAGGTTTTCTTCGTTCATGTGCTTTCTGGCAAGCCACCCAGGCCACCCTTGGTGATACATTGTAATTCGCATAATGTATATTATGTTAAACGAATGCCGTTTCAATAGTGTTGCATTCTAGGCTCTCGGTTATCCAATTCATCGCCCTGCTTCTAAACCTAAAGCTTTTCAAAGCTTGCTCTTCGTTTTTGGCCGAGCACGCCCTGCGTGCTCACTTGTCGCTGAGCGCACCTACAACTATCGGGCGTTCGCCAGGAGTATGTCGATAGGTTGCGCATCTCAGATACGCAACCTATCGGCAGATCACATCGAGATCACTCAGGCTTCTTGAACAGCGCGAACAGAGAGTGCTTCGCCCTCCTCCTGATGCAGAGCCCGCACCAGGCTGTAGCACATCACCAGCAGGACTACAGAGAATGGCAGCGCTGCGGCAATAGTGGCCGCTTGTAGGCTTTTCAGGCCACCGGCGAGCAGCAGTACGCCAGCCAACGCGCCCAAACCCAGGCCCCAGATGATGCGGAAACGCTGCGGCGGGTTCTGATCGCCCATGGACAGGATGGTGCAGATCACCAGGGTTGCCGAGTCCGCCGAGGTGACGAACCAGCTGACGATCATCAGGGTCGCTAGACTGGCCATGGCCATGGTTGCCCAGGACACATTAAGGCCTTCGATGGTCTTGTACAGCACCATGGTCACGTCAGTGTTGGCCACTGCGTTCAGGTCGATGGCACCGGATAACTGCAGGTGCATACCGGTACCACCCATGATCACGATCCACAGAAAGGCCCCCAGCGTTGAGGCGAGCATGCCGCCCAGCACCACTTGACGCACGGTGCGGCCACGCGAGATACGCGCGATGAACATGCCGACAAACGGGCCCCAGGACAACCACCAGCCCCAATAGAAGATGGTCCACCAGCCCTGCCACTGCCGCTCGGGATTGGAGTCGGTCCACATGCCCATGGGGATGAAATTGGCCAGGTAATCGCCCAGGCTGGTCGCGTAGAGACCGAGGAGAAACACGGTCGGCCCAGCTAGCAGGAGAAACAGAAAGAGGATGCTGCTCAGGCGGATATTCCACTCGCTGAGCCAGAGAATGCCCTTGCGCACCCCGGAGACCGCCGAAAGGGTTGCGACCACTGCGGTTGCAGAGATCAGGATCAACTGGTTAGTGGTGGATATCTCGAGGCCAAACATGTAGTTCAGCCCGGCATTCATTTGCGCGACGCCCAGCCCCAGGGTGGTCGCGGTGCCGAACAGCGTGCTGAAGATCGCCAGCAGGTCGACCGCATGGCCGATCGGGCCGTAGATGCGCTCACCGATCAGTGGATACAGCGCCGAGCGGACGGTCAGCGGCAGGCCGCGCCTGTAGGTGAAGTAGGCGAGGATCAGGCCGACGATGATGTAGATGCACCAGCCGTGCAGCCCCCAGTGAAACAGGGTCACGCGCAGGGCAATCTGCGCTGCTTCCGGGGTGTTGGCGGCGACGCCGGCCATCTCCATGAAGGGGTTGCCCTGCATGTGCATCAGCGGCTCGGCAATACTCCAGAACAGCAGCCCGGTGCCAACCGCGGCGCTGAACAGCATGGCGAACCAGGAAAAATTGCTGAACTCCGGGCGCTCATCGTCGCGCCCCAGGCGCAAATTGCCAAAACGACTCAGGCCGACCCAAAAGGTGAAGAACAACACGGTGCTGACTACAGCAACGTAGTACCAGCCCAGGGAGCTCTCGATCCATTGCTTGATGCCGGTGTAAAGGTCATTGGCTAGCTCACCGTAGATCACCGTGAACAGCACGAAGACCAGCACCATCGCCAGGGATGAGATGGCCATCGTTGGGTTTACGCCTGCGAATAGGCGATGGGAGCCTTGCATAGGACATTCGCTCACGAGCGCCCTCCTCCTTATTTTTGTATGGTGCGGATTCCACGCCATTCGG
>DELY01000047.1 GCA_002354655.1 Pseudomonas sp. UBA2684 | reverse complement strand
CCGAATGGCGTGGAATCCGCAGCGTAGGGTTGCCAGTTGCGCGGGCTCGCCGCCCTGCGCGCAGCCTTGCCAGTAGGCGATCCAGGCATCGCGCTTGAGCACCTCAAAGCGGGTGCGCACTTCATGTATGCGGTCGTACAGGGTTTCCAGCTTGGTGGCCTTGTCCACCACGTATTCCGGGGTAGTGACCTTGCCGCAATCGTGTAGCCAGGCGGCAATGTGCAAGGCCTCCCATTCCTCCTCGCTGGGTCGGTAGTCGCGAAACGCCGGTTCGTCGCTGTCCGCTGCGGCGCGGGCGAGCATCAGGGTCACTTCTGGTACGCGCTGGCAGTGTCCGCCGGTATACGGGCTCTTCGCGTCGATGGCGCCGGCAATCAATTGGATAAAGGCATCCAGCAGTTGTCTCTGCCGCTCCAGCAGGCGCTGGCTTTCGATGCACAGCGCGGCGACGCCGGAAATTGCCTCGATAAACGCCACGCGTTCGGGGCTTTGCATGGCCAGGTCGGCTTCCTCGCCCCGGTCGCAGTGCAGCAGCACCAGCACACCGACGGTGTCGCCCTGGCGGTTGTGCAGGCCGGTCGCGACCAGATGCACGCGCGGGCTGTCGAGGGTTTGCAGCAGGCTTTTGTAGTCGCCGGCCTGATCGAAGCCGAACGAGGTCACTGTGCTTTTGCCGCCGCTGGCCGGCTGTTGCAGCCAGGCGGGCTGCTGGCTGCCGGCTTTGTCGTAGCCAGGGATGCCATGTTTGCCGAGGCTGTGCTGCGCGCCGTTGAGAAACAGCCCGTGGGGTTCGAGGCGCCCGCTGTCGGCGTCGATCAGGTAGATCAGGCCGCCGTGGGCGGCGCCGATGCCCACGGTTTCTTCCAGCACGCGCTTGAGCAGGGCGTCGAAGCGTGTTTCCGCGGACAGGCTGGCGGCGATTTCCAGGAAGCTGGCGATGGTTTCTTTCATGCGCGTCATCGACACGGCCAGTTGATCGACTTCCAGCACTGGCGAGCGGCCGCTGGCGGGGTATTTGAAGTCGAAACGGCGGATCGCGTCAGCCTCCAGAACCAGGGCGCGCAGGGGTTTGACGATCAGTCGTGAGGTCAGCCAGCCCAGCGGCAGGCACAGCAGCAAGGTGGTCAGGGTAACCAGCGCCCCTTGCCAGCGAATGCGGTAAGCGTCGGCCAGTAACTCGTCTTCCGGCACCAGCAGCGCCAGGTGCAGGCCCTGCGGGCCGCCTTCCTGTAGATGGCTGCGCGATACCACCCAGCGTCGTGTGTCGAGCTTCATCACGCCTTGCTGCTGGCCATCCAGGCCGGCGCCGAGTAGGGCCTCGAGTGGCGGACTGAGGGTGCGCGCGGGGGTCAATTGAGGGGCACCGTCATGGGTGACCAGGCGCGTGCTGTCGGGATAAGCAACGGCGTTGCCTGCGGGGTCGAAGAGAATCACCTCGCTGTTGGGCGTGACCCTGTGCTTGGCCAGCGTGGCGGAAATATCGACGAGGGTCAGGTCGGCGGCCAGCACGGTGGTCAGGCCGGCTCGCCTGGCAAGGGTGGTGCCGACTTCGGCGGTGGAGAAAAACACGTAAGGCGCCGTGGTGATCTGCCCGCCATCGGCGCGCGCGCTCTTGTACCAGTCGCGGGTGCGCGGGTCGTAGTCTTCCTTGAGCCGCTGGCGCCGGCTGATCAGGTTCAGCGAGCCGTCGAAGAACAGGTAGTTGGCGTCCAGGCTGGCATCGCTACGCTCGATCGACCAGACCTGGTACGCGGCATTCTCCGGCGCATCGAAGCGTTGCTTGAGGGCATCGCTGCGCAGCGGCCGCACCATAAAGAAGTCGCCATCGTCATAGCCAAGGTACAGCGAGGCCAATTTGGGGTTGTCGCGTAATGCCTGCACCAGCGGTTTGAGCAGCGCCAGGCGTGTATCCAGCTGCGTGGCTTGGGTGGCGTCGTTCAGGGCCAGCAAGCTGAGCAGGTGGCGAATCGGTTGGTAGGTGTACTGCAGGTCTTTGCGCACATCCTGCTGAATACGTTCGAACAGCTTGGCGCTGCTGGAGAAGATGATCTGGGTGGTCTGTTTGTAGTTGAACAGCCCCAGCACCACACCCGTCAGCAACAATAGCAAGGTGAATAGAACGCTGATGTGCACATGCAGGGGGAAACGGCGGTCGCGGGGCCTAAGGGTGCTGGGCATAGCGCGTCACTCCATGGATTGCGCTGCGGGCCCTGGAAGCATAGTGAAGGGTATGGAAGCTTGCCGACTAAAAGCTATTACGCATAAGAAACTTCCATTCCAGTATATAAGCGAGCGCACATCTCATCGGCGGTGACGGTAGTTTTGTTGCCGCGCTTGCCGCTTTTGCCCCAGTGGATAATGAGCCGAGGTGCGGATGTAGCGCAGCTTGAGCAGTGACTCATCGGCTGGTGTGGTGCTGTAGTCGCCGGCGATGAGCCTATTGCTGAGGGGCGTTGCTAAGCGCTACTTACCAACTCCCATAGGGGATGCCGAAGCGCTCGATATAGCGCTTGGATTTTTCGCTGATCTTATAAGCGTAACGCCCCTCCGTAAGACCTTGAGACGGTCCCAGCGGCTCTACCTCAGCCTGTGCTCGGGCGACTTTGACGGGGCGATGGCATTCATCACGCACCCACACCTGCACGATGCCGCCGGGGGCTAGGCCTAGATAAACCGAGGCCATGTAACGAGCCGCCCTCTCCGGTTCTTTTGGGCAGCGCCGGTTGGTTGATGTGCGCATGATTTGTCGAGCCTCTTCCGGGATATCCACCCAGGCCCGATAAGTCTGCGACTCTATAATGGATTGCCAGCGCACAAAAATACGCTTGGGCAGATCTGCACCGACTACGGCCTTGCCATTCCCACCGACCCCATCCCAGCCTCGTGCTGACTCAGTGCCGTCCTCGGGTTCACCGCCGGCAGCAGTGCCGCCGCCGGTTCGTGGAAACCACTTCCCGTTGATATCCTCCACGGCACTGTCTTCGACCCAGACCTTCATGTAGTCGGGTTCGGTAAAACCCAGCTCCCACCAAGGGTCTTTCGGGTCTTGTTCTCCCGACAACGGATCGACGGCTTGGCAACCATTTACCAGCAGCACGCCCAGCAGGACTCCAAACAGCCGCATCACATTAACTCCCAATCCGCTACATGCGGGTGCTGCGCACGCACGGCGTCTGCCGTGGGGGCGTTGATATAAACCACTTTGATTCCGCAATTGCCGCTTTTGCCCAACGGATGGTTCCAGTGGGCCGAGGTGTGGATGTAGCGCAACTTGAGCAGTGACTCATCGGTCGGTGTGGTGCTGTAGTCGCCGGCGATGAGCCTATTGCTGAGGGGCGTTGCTAAACGCTACTTACCAACTCCCATAGGGGATGCCGAAGCGCTCGATATAGCGCTTGGATTTTTCGCTGATCTTATAAGCGTAACGCCCCTCCGTAAGACCTTGAGACGGTCCCAGCGGCTCTACCTCAGCCTGTGCTCGGGCGACTTTGACGGGGCGATGGCATTCATCACGCACCCACACCTGCACGATGCCGCCGGGGGCAAGGCCGAGCTTTAACGAGGCGTAATATGCTGCCGGGCTGCTAGGGTTTTCTGGACAGCGTCGTGAGGTAGCGGAACGCATGATATGCCGAGCCTCCTCTGGTATATCCACCCAAGCTCTGTAAGTTTGTGGCTCTACAATCGACTGCCAACGCACAAAGATTTTTGCGGGAAGTTCGGCGCCGACAACAGCTTTACCTGCACCGCCAATACCATCCCAGCCTTTTGCGGAATCGGTGCCATCTTCGGGCTCTCCTCCTGCCGCAGTCCCCCCGCCCGTTTGTGGGAATAACCTGCCATTGATGTCAATGACGGCACTGTCTTCAACCCATACCTTCATGTAATTGGGCTCAGTGAAACCGAGGTTCCACCAAGGTGAGCGCGGATCTTGCTCCGCAGATAAAAGGTCAATGGCTTGGCAGCCACTCAATAGCAATAAGCCCAATAGGGCACTCAATACTCGCATCACAGTCACTCCCAATCCGCTACATGCGGGTGCTGCGCACGCACGGCGTCTGCCGTGGGGGCGTTGATATAAACCACTTTGATTCCGCGATTGCCGCTTTTGCCCAACGGATGGTTCCAGTGGGCCGAGGTGTGGATATAGCGCAACTTGAGCAGTGACTCATCGGCTGGTGTGGTGCTGTAGTCGCCAGCGACAAATTTGTCACAAAGTGGTTGGAGTTCCAGGGGAAGGAGGTATTGCGGCTCTTCAGGAATGTCTATGAAACGCACCCCCTTTTGCTTGGCTAGCTGATGCATCACCCGCAGGTACACCCGCGATAATTCGCCACGTACCTGCCGTTTGAGTTGCAGGCCGGCATAAACGCGCTGTCGCCGAGGCGCCGCACGGTCCTGCGGGTCGGCAGGCAGTCGTGTGGCGGCGGGTGTCACGATCTCCAGCATCTCAGTGGGCCAACCTTTGGCGAGCCATTGCGCCTTGGCTTGCAGGGCGTCGCGGTAGATTGAGGTGGTGGTCACATCGGTATTCCATGACACATCCAGTGCCTGCATCGGACTGATCAGCACACATTCCTCGGCCTCTGCGCGGTAGCCGCCGCCAATGTCCGAATGCGCGCCGGGCAAGGTGATTTCCGGATGGTCGGGCTTGACCCGGCTCAACGGGAAGTTGCCGCGGTATTCGTCACGAGCCACCAGGTGCAGCACGTTATTGAAGTATTTGCGCGAGAGGTGCAGCTTGATACCGGGCGCGACCGGGCTGCCGACATTGCCCAGGTTGGCCAGCCCGGCAATCGATGCCACCGTATCGAACAGGCCGATAAAGCCCATATGGATATCGCGCTGGTACTGGTCGTGAAAGAGGCGAGAAAAGGCTTTTGCATTGCTACGCAGTACATCGCCCAACGGCCCTTGTTTACCCCGTACGACCTCATTGGCGAAGTGCCGTGCCGCCGCTGCACCTCGACTGAAGCCGAAGGCATCGAAGGTTAGTAAGGTGATTTCGCAGTCGGGGTTATCCTGCTGAAAACTCTGGATTTCAGTTCGTATGCTGACGAACGCTTGTTGCACTCGCCCAGCCACTCCGGTATCGCCGCGTCCGGTTCCCGCCCCTAGCAGACTGTCCTGCTTACCCGCCTGAGTGCCTATCCCCTCGATATACACCGCACGAGATGCGCGCTTTTGCTGATCCTCCCCCTCAGCTTTTCGAGGGGCATAGTAAAGATCGCTCAGTTTTTTAACATTGGTGACATCGTTGCCGTAACTGCTGTCCGGGTCGCTCATATACGGCTTGCAACTCGCATCGAGGTCTTCCGGTTTGACTGCATGCTGTGCACCACAGAGCAGCCCTGCGGCAGTGTTGCCGGCGTTGTTGCCGGTGCCGTCGAAGAACACGCCGATACGCAAGGACACACGCACTTTTTCGGGGGGCGGTGCCGGCTCTTTTCCGTACTTTTCATATTCGGCCCAGCGTTCTTTATGGATATCCACGGCGGGTGGGTTATATCCATTTCTTAGCCTCGCTTCAGGCTTTTCAAGAGGGGGATTCGGGTTGGCCTGCCGGCACACATTCGGCATTACGTGATCACACGCTTTTTCCCAATCGCTTTTTCCACTCATTCCTTGATTCCTTGTTTATGCCTATGCGTCCAGCGTGAAGCATCCCGGGGCAAACCTTGCCGCAAGCGTTTCGCTCGGCGCAACCGAAAAAGTCCTGACTTATGCGGTTCTCCACAGCTACAGCAGCGACTGCGCAAGTGTTTGCGCAGTCGCTTGGTGCTGTGGTTTCAGAGCTGCAAGCAGGTGAGCGTGGCCTGGTGATTGCCGCCCAGCGGCGAGCACAGACGCTGGTGCACCCGACTGAGAAAGGCGATCTCGAAGGCGCGGCGTTGCGCCCCGACGGGCAGGGCATCGCGCTCGACAATCAGGTTGGCCCACAGCCAGCCCGTGGCATCGTCGCTCAGCCAGGTATTGGCACAGGCAAGGCCTTGGTCGAACGCCTGCTGGCACTC
>DELY01000003.1:176634-350021 GCA_002354655.1 Pseudomonas sp. UBA2684 | reverse complement strand
GTTGATGCAGAGCGCCGTCACGTGGGAGCGGCTTTAGCCGCGAAAGATCTTCAGTTTTCAAAGATTTTTGCGGATAAATCCGCTCCCACAAAAGCGCGGTTTCTCCTGCAACACGTAACTGGGACATAGCCTTTTTCATTGCCGGGTTGCGCTTCGCGCTACCCAGCCTACGCCAGCTTCTTGTGCCGCACGCGGTGCGGTTGGGAAGCGGCGTCGCCGAGGCGTTTCTTGCGGTCGGCTTCGTACTCGGTGTAGTTGCCCTCGAAGAACTCGATGTGCGAGTCGTCTTCGTACGCCAGGATGTGCGTGGCCACGCGATCGAGGAACCAACGATCGTGAGAGATGACAATGGCCGCGCCAGGGAAGTCGAGCAGCGCTTCCTCCAATGAACGCAGGGTTTCCACGTCGAGGTCGTTGGACGGTTCGTCGAGCAGCAGTACGTTGGCGCCCTCTTTCAGGGTCAACGCCAGGTGCAGACGGCCGCGCTCACCGCCGGAGAGGTCCTTGACGAACTTCTGCTGGTCGCCACCCTTGAAGTTGAAGCGACCGACGTAGGTGCGCGACGGCACCTCATAGTTGCCGATCTTGATCATGTCGGAGCCACCGGATACGGCTTCCCACACGCTCTTGCTGCCGTCGAGGTCGTCGCGGCTCTGATCGACGCAGGCCAGTTGCACGGTGTCGCCGACGTCGATGCTGCCCGAGTCCGGCTGTTCCTTGCCCATCAGCATGCGGAACAGGGTCGACTTACCGGCACCGTTACCGCCGATCACACCGACGATGGCGCCCTTGGGCATGCTGAACGACAGGTTGTCGATCAGCATGCGCTCGCCATAGCCCTTGCTGACGTTATTGAACTCGATGACCTTGTCGCCCAGACGCGGCCCCACCGGGATATAGATCTCGTTGGTCTCGCTGCGCTTTTGGAATTCCTGTGACTGCATTTCCTCGAAGCGCTGCAAGCGGGCTTTGGACTTCGACTGGCGGGCCTTGGCGCCTTTGCGCACCCACTCCAGCTCTTCCTTCATGGCCTTTTCGTGGGCCGACTGCTGCTTGGACTCTTGCGCCAGGCGGTTGGATTTCGCTTCCAGCCAGCCGGAGTAATTGCCCTCATAAGGAATGCCGGCGCCGCGGTCGAGTTCGAGAATCCAGCCGGCGACGTTGTCGAGGAAGTAACGGTCGTGGGTGATCGCCACCACGGTGCCGGGGAAATCGTGGAGGAAGTGCTCCAGCCAGGCCACCGAGTCGGCGTCCAGGTGGTTGGTCGGTTCGTCGAGCAGGAGCATATCCGGCGCCGACAGCAGCAGGCGGCACAGCGCCACGCGGCGTTTTTCACCACCGGAGAGCACGGATACCTTGGCATCCCAGGCCGGCAGACGCAGCGCATCGGCGGCGACTTCCAGCTGGCGCTCGAGGTTGTGGCCGTCGGCCGCTTGCAGGATGGCTTCCAGCTTGCCTTGCTCGGCGGCCAGCGCATCGAAGTCGGCGTCCGGTTCGGCGTAGGCGGCGTAGACCTCGTCCAGGCGCGCCTGGGCGTTCTTGATCACGCTGACGGCCTCTTCGACCACTTCGCGTACGGTCTTTTCCGGGTCCAGCTGCGGCTCTTGCGGCAGGTAACCGATATTCAGCTCAGGCATCGGCCGTGCCTCGCCGTTGAACTCGGTATCGACGCCGGCCATGATTTTCAGCAGCGTGGATTTACCCGAGCCGTTCAGGCCGAGCACGCCGATCTTGGCGCCGGGGAAGAACGACAGGGAGATGTTCTTGAGGATTTCCCGCTTCGGCGGCACTACTTTGCCCAGCCGATGCATGGTGTAGACGTATTGAGCCATGGATAACCTTGGTTCTATGACAGGGAACTGGAAATGGCTGGAGGCTCTCGTGCTGCAAACCCGAGCTGGGCTGACGGTGCCTGCCAGGCGCACGAACGCCGCAACAGCAGACGCCCGCTGGCTGAAAGCACAGACAGCTTCCGCGCGCGTGCGGCAAAGCTACCGGAATGCGCGGTGCAGGGCAAACGACGCTCGTCGGCTGCACTGGCACTTCGCCACAGTTATGGCATGCTAGCCGCCCCGCGTATGCCCGCCCCAGACATACGCATCGCGCCGCCTGCTTTTCCTAAGCCGTAGCTGCAGGATTTTCATCAGTGCCAACACCCACACCGTCCTCGTTACCGCGCGCTCCCGGCGAACCGCTGGCCGCGCCTTTACGCGGCTCGATCAAAGGCGCCCTGGTCGCGCTGGTGCTGGGCATGCTGGTGCTATTGCTCTGGCAATTACAGCTGGAATCGCGCCAGTTGCAGGACAACCAGCGCCAGCTCAATCACGAATTCAACGCGCAACTGGCCAATCACCTGAGCCTGAGCATGGAGCTCAAAGCCCGCGCCGGGCTGGCGATGCTCCGGCAGAGCGCCGCACAGCCGTCGGCAACCCCCAGTGCGGAGCAACTGCACAACCTGCGTGCGGTCTTCCCCACCCTGCGCAGCCTGGCCTGGCTGGGCCCGCGCGGCGGCATCGTCGCCGACAGCGAAGAGCGAGGGGATGATGCGCTGTACCTGGCCAGCCTGTTTCAGCGCAGTCATGGCGAAGCCTATCGTTATGCCTTCAGCGCCCGCGATGGCGGGCAGATCTACCTGTTGCTGCGGCACACCGAGGGCAGCGGCGCGAGTGGTTACTGGGCGTTACGCCTGACCACCCAAGCCCTGCGCAGCTGGCTGCAAGAGCACCACCAGAGCACGCACCAGTGGCTGCTGGAAGACCGCCTGGCGCAGCGGGTGATCGCCAGCCAGCAGGATCAGCGGGGCACACCGAGCCCGATCTTCCCGCCCGTTACCGCCGAAGAGCTGGCGCAGAGCATTCTGCTCACCCCGCTGCGTGGCAGTGACTGGCAACTGCGCGCGCTGTTCAACGAACGCAAAGTGCGCGCCCAACTCCTTCCGGAGCTGGCTGGCAAGTTCCTGCTGTTCACCCTGTGCACCCTGCTCACCTTATTCGCCCTGTATCGGTTGCTGCGCGAGCAGAGCACCCTGCATGAACTGAATGCCGCTTCGCGCCGCTCGCTGCACCAGGCCGCCAGTGCGTTGGGCGCCATCGAAGAACGGGTGCTGGTCACCGACAACAACGGCCAATTGCGCTACCTCAACCCGCAGGCCGAAGAGCTGTTTGGCCTGCGCAGCAATGACGCGCCGAACTGGCACCTGCTGGAGCTGTTGCCGCGCCTCGACCCGCTGTTGCTGCACGGCACCACCTTCCACAGCGACCTTGGCCCGGACCTGGTGGAAATCCAGCAGGACGGCATGACCCGGCTGTTCGACATCACCCGCAGCGAGCTGGGCGACGAGTCGAAACGCCTAGGGTTCGTCTGGGTGCTGCGCGATGTCACCGAGGAACAGCACGCCACCCGCGTCTTGCAGGAAACCCGGCGGCGCTATCAGGACATCTTCGAGGGCACCGGCACGGCGCTCTGCGTGCTCGACCTGGCCGGCCTGCACCAGTACCTGCAAGCCCAACAGCTGCGCGACAGCGCCAGCCTGACGCGTTGGCTGCACGAGCACCCGCAGCGGCACGACGAGCTGCTGCAGCGGCTGCGGTTCACCGAAACCAACCAGGTGGCCCTGCGCCTGCTCGGTGTCGACTCTACCGAGCAGGCCTGGCAGCACCTGATCGACAGCGGCCCGCTGCGCCCCGGCGGCTTCCGCGTGCAGTTGCTCGGCGCACTGCTGGAGGGCGGCGGCCAGCTCGAACTGGAAAGCCAGATCAGCACACCACAAGGTCAAGAGCGTCACCTGTGGCTGGTATTGCGCCTGCCGGACAGCCCGCAAGACCTGAACGCGGTGACCCTGAGCATCAGCGACATCACCAGCCGCAAACGCATCGAACTCTCGCTGATCGAGCGCGAGCGCTTCTGGTCGGATGTGGTGCGCGCCGTACCCGACACCCTGTATGTGCACGACCTGAGCAACCAGCGCGTGCTGTTCAGCAACCACCACCTGGGCCTGCAGCTGGGTTACAGCGCGGCCGAGCTGAAGGACATGGGCGAGCATTTCTGGGAGCGCATCCTGCACCCGGACGACAGCGACTACTACTGGCGCATCCGCAACCTGCAGAAGGTGGTCGGCGACGGCCTGCTGCTCGAATCGGTACTGCGCTGGCGGCAACGCGACGGCACCTGGCGCTCGTTCAGCATTCGCGAACAGGCCCTGGCGCGCGACCACAATGGCCGCGTCAGCCGGCTGATCGGCGTGGCCAAGGACATCACCGAACAAATTGCCCGCAGCGAATCTTTGCGCGACAGCGAGCAGCGTTACCGCTTGCTCGCAGAAAGCATCAGCGACGTGATCTTCTCGACCAACGACACCCTCCGACTCAACTACGTCAGCCCCTCGGTGACGCCGGTACTCGGCTACGAAGCGGAATGGGTGCTGGCCAACAGCTTTACCAGCCTGGCCACCAACCCGCAGCAGCTGGCCGGCCTTTATGTGCTGCTGGAGCGGGTGCGCAGCGCGCTGGGCGACCCACAGCGGATGAGCGAACTGCGCAGCCAATTCCAGCCACAGCTGTTCGTCTTCGACTGCCTGCGCGCCGACGGCCGGAAGATTCCGGTGGAGCTGCGCCTGGTGCCGATGTGGGACGAAAACGGCCGCTTCGAAGGCCTGCTCGGCGTTGGCCGCGACATCGGCCAGCAACGCCGGGCGGAAAAAGACCTGCGCATGGCCGCCACGGTATTCGAGCACTCCACCGCAGCGATTCTGGTTACCGACCCGGCCGGTTACATCGTCCAGGTCAACAAGGCGTTCAGCCGGGTCAGCGGCTATAGCTCGGCGCAGGTGCTCGACCAGTTGCCCGGCATGCTCACCGCCGACCGCCAGCAGGCCAGTCACCTGCACTACATCCTGGGCCAGCTCAACCAGCGCGGCAGTTGGGAGGGTGAGGTGTGGCTGAAACGCCGCGACGGCGAGAGCTTCCCGGCCTGGGTCGGGATCACCGCAGTGCAGGACGAAGAAGGCGACTTGGTCAGTTATGTGTGCTTCTTCAGCGATATCAGCGAACGCAAGGCCAGCGAACAGCGCATCCACCGCCTGGCCTACTACGACGCCCTGACTCAACTGCCCAACCGCACCTTGTTCCAGGATCGCCTGCACACCGCCCTGCAGCATGCCGAACGGCATCAGGAATGGGTGGTGCTGATGTTCCTCGACCTCGACCGCTTCAAGCCGATCAACGACTCGCTCGGCCACGCCGCCGGCGACCGCATGCTCAAGGACGTGGCGATCCGCCTGGCCGCCTGCGTCGATGGCGACGACACCGTGGCGCGCATGGGCGGCGACGAATTCACCCTGCTCCTGCAATCGCGCAGCAGCCGCCAGGGCGCGCTGAACCGGGCCATCCACGTCGCCGAACAGATCCTCTCCAGCCTGGCCCGGCCGTTCGTCCTCGAAGGCCGCGAGTTTTTCGTCACCGCCAGTATCGGCATCGCCCTGAGCCCGCAGGACGGCAACGAACTGAGCCAACTGATGAAAAACGCCGACACGGCGATGTACCACGCCAAAGAGCGCGGCAAGAACAACTTCCAGTTTTACCAGGCGGCGATGAACGCCAGCGCCCTGGAGCGCCTGGAGCTGGAAAGCGACTTGCGCCATGCCCTCGAACAAGGCGAATTCGTGCTGTATTACCAGCCGCAGTTCTCCGGAGACGGCAAACGCCTGACCGGCGTGGAAGCGCTGTTGCGCTGGCAACACCCACAGCGCGGCCTGGTGCCGCCGAACGACTTTATTCCGGTACTGGAAGAGCTGGGCCTGGTGGTGCAGGTCGGCGACTGGGTACTGGCGGAAGCCTGCCGGCAGTTGAACAGCTGGCACGCAGCGAAAATCCGCGTGCCGAAGATCTCGGTCAACCTCTCGGCCCGGCAATTTGCCGAAGGCGCGCTGGATCAACGCATCGCCAAGATTCTCGCGGAGAATCGCACGCCACCGGCCTGTCTGGAGCTGGAGCTGACCGAAAGCATTCTGATGCAGGACGTCGCCAGCGCCCTGCAAACCCTCGCCGACCTCAAACGCCTGGGCCTGTGCATCGCCATCGATGACTTCGGCACCGGCTATTCGTCGCTGAACTACCTCAAGCAGTTCCCCATCGATGTGCTGAAGATCGACCGCAGCTTCGTCGACGGCCTGCCGCAAGGCGAGCAGGACGGGCAGATCGCCCGCGCCATCATCGCCATGGCGCACAGCCTGAACCTCGCGGTGATTGCCGAAGGCGTGGAAACCCAAGCGCAGCTGGACTTCCTGCGCATGCACGACTGCGACGAAGTACAGGGTTACTTGCTCGGCCGACCGATGCCCGCCCACCAGTTCGCCGCACAATTCAGCGGCACCGCACTGTTTATGCTCAGTTGAGAGCGCAACCGGCAAGAACTGTAGGATGGGTTAGCCGCCTAGACGATGCTCGGTAAACCGCCCTTTCTGCGCGGCGTAACCCATCATTAACGACGCACCCGCTGACACTGACACCGTGTTGGGTTACGCGGCGGCTGAAACCGATGGCTTGCTGAATAGGGCATCCGCCGCTAACCCAATCTACGAACTGGGCGCGGCAAGCCAGGCTCGTAGAGTGCGTTCGCGCGCCGACAGCAAGCGCATGGGGCGCGAACCATGCCGCCAGCGATGAAGCCCACTTGTCTGCCATATGACCAACCTTCATATGCCTGTTTGCGGCGGATGCGCTAGAATCCGCCCCCTCTTTCCACCGCCCAGCTGATTTTCTCAGGGGATTGCCATGTTCAGCCGTGATTTGAATCTTGCCCGTTTTGACGCCGATTTGTTTGCTGCGATGGAGCAAGAAGCCCAGCGCCAGGAACATCACATCGAGCTGATCGCCTCGGAAAACTACACCAGCCCGGCGGTGATGGAAGCCCAGGGCTCGGTACTGACCAACAAGTACGCCGAAGGCTATCCGGGCAAGCGCTACTACGGCGGCTGCGAATACGTCGACATCGTCGAGCAGTTGGCCATCGACCGCGCCAAACAGCTGTTCGGCGCCGACTACGCCAACGTCCAGCCGCACTCCGGCAGCCAGGCCAATAGCGCCGTGTATATGGCCCTGCTGGAAGCCGGCGACACCGTGCTGGGCATGAGCCTGGCCCACGGTGGCCACCTGACTCACGGCGCCAGCGTCAGCTTCTCCGGCAAGCTGTACAACGCCGTGCAGTACGGTATCGACAACGTCACCGGCCTGATCGACTACGACGAAGTCGAGCGCCTGGCCGTCGAACACCAGCCGAAGATGATCATCGCCGGCTTCAGCGCCTACTCGCAGGTTCTGGACTTCCCACGCTTCCGCGCCATTGCCGACAAAGTCGGCGCTTACCTGTTCGTCGACATGGCCCACGTCGCCGGCCTGGTTGCCGCAGGCGTGTACCCGAACCCGGTGCCGTTCGCCGACGTGGTCACCACCACCACCCACAAAACCCTGCGCGGCCCGCGCGGCGGCCTGATCCTCGCGCGTGCCAACGAAGCGCTGGAGAAGAAATTCAACTCCGCGGTATTCCCAGGCGGCCAAGGCGGCCCGCTGGAGCACGTGATCGCCGCCAAGGCCGTGTGCTTCAAGGAAGCCCTGCAGCCGGAATTCAAGGCTTACCAGCAGCAAGTGATCAAGAACGCCCAGACCATGGCCAGCGTGTTCATCGAGAACGGCTACGACGTGGTCTCCGGTGGTACTGAAAACCACCTGTTCCTGCTGTCGCTGATCAAGCAGGACATCACCGGTAAAGACGCCGACGCCGCCCTGGGTCGCGCATTCATCACCGTGAACAAGAACAGCGTACCGAACGACCCGCGTTCGCCGTTCGTCACCTCGGGCCTGCGCATCGGCACCCCGGCCGTGACCACCCGCGGCTTCAAGGAAGGCGAGTGCCGCCAACTGGCGGGCTGGATCTGCGAGATCCTCGCCAACCTGGGCGACGCGTCGGTAGAAGCGCGCGTGCGCGAGCAAGTCAAAGCGCTGTGTGCCAGCTTCCCGGTCTACGGCCAGTAAGCCCACACCGCGAAACGCAAAAGCCCGCCAATTGGCGGGCTTTTTTCTGTGTGCCTGGTTTTACGCCGGGGTTTTCGCGTAACGCGCCAGTTGCGCATCACGGCTCATCACGTCCAGGGTCGCGGCCAGCACATGCTCGCTGGTCACGTCTGCGGCGCTGAAGATACTGCCGAAATTCTCATGGGTGACCTTGGCGAAATGTGCACGGTCAGCGGCTTCGATGCCCAACAGCGTGGCATAGGCATCCAGCGCCTCGCCCTGGCCCTGGGCCATGTCTTCGGCAATCGAATCGAGCATGCCGTTCATCGCCAGCAACGAGCGGCCACCGTAGCCCAGCTTGACCCCGGAGTCGCAGCCGTTGGTGCCGGAGGTCAGGCCGAAGGTGGCGTTACCCGACGTGCCGTTGGTGGTAGTCGCCAACAGATGAGGAACCAGACCACGTTGACCTTCGAACAACATATTGCCCCAGCCGCAGCCTCCGCCACCGGCCTGGTCAGCCTGGGCAGCCAGACTGGCTGCACTCAACAAACCAAAAATCAGCCCTTTGCTCAGCAGTCGCTTATCCATTTTTTTGGTGCTCCGCAAATAATTGGTAATAAATCCGCTCTAGCAGCTTTGGCGACACTGACCGAACTGTCAAACCGCTGCTGCAAGAAACCATCCAGTCCCCCAAATGGCCCGCCACGCATGGCACAAGGCCGCTACTCTGGCGATGCGCCGCCCCAGGTAAACCGCGCCAGAGGCGGCAGCCTTAGCTAT
The DNA here is from genome assembly GCA_002354655.1 of Pseudomonas sp. UBA2684. Classification (GTDB taxonomy): domain Bacteria; phylum Pseudomonadota; class Gammaproteobacteria; order Pseudomonadales; family Pseudomonadaceae; genus Aquipseudomonas. Next base: position 341,235 of record DELY01000003.1, on the reverse strand, counting down.
AGTGGATAAAACTGCCCCGGAGTTTTTTGCATGAGCGAAACAGCCAACGAGCGTCGGCGCTTCCAGCGCATCGCCTTCGACGCGCCCACCGAAATCATGCAGGGCACACGGCGCTGGGCAGTCGAGTTGCATGACGTGTCCTTCAAGGGGTTGCTGGTCAAATGCCCACCCGACTGGAACGGCGATCCACACCAACCCTTTGAGGCCAGCATCGAACTCGGCATTGATACCCATGTGCGCATGGAAGTGGTGTTGACGCGCACCCAGGATGATCTGCTGGGCTTCGTCTGCCGCCATATCGACCTCGACTCAATCAGCCACCTGCGGCGTCTGGTGGAGTTGAACCTGGGTGACGAACACCTGCTGGAACGCGAACTGGCGGCACTCGGCGAACAAGAATAGGCGACGAGCGAATCGCAGCTCCTATGCTGATCCAAATGACCTTGGAACCGTACAAAGGCTGGTCCGCCATCGGGCTCCATCGGTGGACAAGGCTTCGCCATGTCCACCCGACAAACGCCGCTATTCGAATAGCGCATCCAGTGCCTGCTCCAGGCGTGTTACCGCAACCACCTGCAAACCGGCCGGCGCCTCTTTCGGCGCATTGCCTTTGGGCACGATGGCGCGCTTGAAGCCGTGTTTGGCGGCTTCCTTGAGCCGCTCCTGACCACTCGGCACCGGGCGAATTTCGCCGGACAGGCCAACCTCGCCAAACACCAGCAGGTCATGCGACAACGGCTTGTTGCGCAGGCTGGAAATCACCGCGGCCATCAAGGCCAGGTCAGACGCGGTTTCCAGCACCTTGACCCCGCCGACCACGTTGAGGAACACATCCTGGTCATAGGTCGGAATCCCGCCGTGGCGGTGTAGCACGGCCAGCAACATGGCCAAGCGATTCTGATCCAGGCCCAAGGTGACGCGGCGCGGGTTGCCCATATGGCTGGTGTCGACCAGCGCCTGCACCTCTACCAGCATCGGCCGGGTGCCTTCCCAGGTGGCCATGACCACACTGCCCGGCACTTCCTCCTGGGCGCGGGTGAGGAAGATCGCCGACGGGTTGGTGACCTCCTTCAAGCCCTTGTCGGTCATGCCGAACACGCCCAGTTCGTTGATCGCGCCGAAACGGTTCTTCACCGCGCGCAACAGGCGCAGACGGCCATCGGACTCGCCCTCGAAATACAGCACGGTGTCGACCATGTGTTCCAGCACGCGCGGGCCGGCCAGCGCGCCTTCCTTGGTCACGTGGCCGACCAGGAAGATCGCCGTGCCGCTCTGTTTGGCGAAGCGCACCAGCAGCGCCGCGCTCTCGCGCACCTGGGCCACGCCGCCGGGCGCCGATTGCAGTTGCTCGGTGAAGATGGTCTGGATCGAGTCGATCACCATCACCTTGGGTTTCTCCACCCGCGCGGTGGCGATGATGGTTTCGATGTTGGTTTCGGTCATCACCTTGAGTTTGTCTTCCGGCAACCCCAGGCGCCGCGCACGCATGGCCACCTGCTGCTGCGATTCCTCGCCGGTGACATACAGCGCCGGGAAGCGCGTGGCGATATTGCACAGGGTCTGCAACAGGATGGTCGACTTGCCGATCCCCGGATCACCGCCGATCAGCACCACCGAGCCATCCACCAGGCCACCACCGAGTACCCGATCCAGCTCCCCGGAAGCCGTGGAAAACCGCGGCATTTCCTCGACGCTGACTTCGGCGAGCGTCTTGAGCTGCGCTTGCTGGCCCGCCCAACTGGTGCGCCCGCTCGGCGTCAAGGCATTGGCCTCCAGCAAGGTTTCCACCAGGGTGTTCCAGGCGCCGCATTCGCCGCACTGGCCTGCCCATTTGGGGAATGTTGCACCGCACTCGGTGCAGCCATACATGCGTTTGGCCTTGGCCATCAACGGGCTCCGTCAGACAAAGAGCGCATGATAGCCCGTCCCCGCGTCTGAACGGCAAGCGCATGGCCGGCGGGGCGGGTTCGTGTCAGCTGAAGCCGAGCGCGCAAGCGCAGGTCGGCTCTCTTCTCGGGAGCGAGGTGCGTAGCCAGGGGGAATAAGGGTCGTTCTAAGCGGCTGCGCTATGCCGGACCAACACTTGGCAGACACTGACTCGACAGCGCTGTCGAGGTGAAAAAAAGCGTATTCCGCGTGTCGAATCCGCGGAGCAAGCCCGCGAAATCCATACCGGCCTCCCCCCGCGGGCCATTCGCGGAAGTGCGCGGTAAGCGATCAGCAGTTCGCCGCTTGAGCGCGATCAACGCGCCCGTCAGCCACCGGCGCCGTTGCTCAGTAACGTGGCAACTTCGTCCTTGAGGCTGACGCGCTGCATCTTCAAGCCGAGCAAGGTCATCTCATCCATGGCCACGCGGCCGTCCTCCACCTCATAGATACGTTTATCCAGTGCTTCATACTCCTGAGCCAGCCGAACGAAGTGACCGTCGGCCTGAAGCAAATCGCTCAATTGCGTCTCGAACTCGGGGAAGTCGCGACGCAGGGGATGATGTTCCAATGGCATGGCAGCACCCTCTAAGGCTTGGTTACTATGAGACTAGCTCAGCTTGTGGCTTTCCACAGAAGACCTCGAACATGCCAGGCCGGCTGTTTTTTGCTTAACTTGATCCGCCCCCACGAATAGAGAGAACGCATTATGCGTGCCACCCCAGGTTGTTCCGACTGCCGTGACGGCAAAGGACTGGAGTTCCCCATCAGCATGGCCTTTCAGCCAATCGTCAACCTCGACACCCGGCAGATTTTTGCCCATGAGGCCTTGGTGCGCGGCAGCAATGGCGAATCCGCCGGCCACGTACTGGCGCAGATAAATGCCGAAAACCGCTACGCCTTCGACCAGAGCTGCCGGATTAAAGCCCTCGAATGGGCGGCCAAATTGCAAGTGCCGGGCATGGTCTCGATCAATTTCATGCCGAATGCCGTGTACCGCGCGGAGACTTGCATCCGCGCCACCCTGGAGGCGGCGCAGCGCTTCAACTTTCCGCTTGAACGGATCATCTTCGAGGTCACCGAACAGGAACAGGTGCTGGATATCGACCACCTGAGCGGCATCCTCAAGGCCTATCGCAAGCAAGGCTTCATGACTGCCATCGATGACTTCGGCTCGGGTTATGCCGGCCTCAATCTGCTCGCCGACTTCCAGCCAGACCTGATCAAGCTGGACATGGAGTTGATCCGCGGCATCGACCAGGACAGCGTGCGGCAAATTCTGGTGGAGGCAACCCTGCAGATGTGCCGCAAGCTGAAGATCCAGGTGATTGCCGAAGGCATCGAAACCAGCGCTGAGTTGCAGACCCTGAGCGCGATGGGCGTGGAGCTGTTCCAGGGTTACCTGTTCGCCAAACCGGGTTTCGAGACGCTGCCCACCCTGCACTTTCCCTAGAACACCCCGCTGGCAAGCGCGCGGCGCTGGATTACACTCAGCGCACACCATTCTTCAGGGAGCGACACATGAGCATCGTCAGCGAGTTCAAGGCCTTCGCGGTCAAAGGCAACGTGGTCGACATGGCCGTCGGGATCATCATCGGCGCGGCATTCGGCAAAATCGTCTCGTCCTTCGTCGGTGACGTGATCATGCCGCCCATTGGCTTGTTGATCGGCGGCGTCGACTTCACCGACTTGGCGATCACCCTCAAGGCCGCCGAAGGCGAGCTGCCGGCGGTGGTCCTCAGCTACGGCAAGTTCATCCAGACCATCCTCGACTTCATCATCGTTGCCTTCGCCATTTTCATGGGCGTCAAAGCCATCAACCGGCTCAAGCGCGAGGAAGCCGTGGCTCCTAGCCTGCCGCCGACGCCGAGCCCGGAAGAAACCTTGCTCAGCGAAATCCGCGACCTGCTGAAAGCCCAGCAGAACAAGGAATAGCGCCCAGTCGGACAACGAAAAATGGCGCCCGAAGGCGCCATTTTTTATGACTGCTGGTTATGCGTGCTGCGGCGTGAGCAACAACTTAGCCACCCGTCGGTCCTTGACCTCGATCACCGTCAGCTGCCAGTCGGCATACTCGACCTGATCACCGATCAGCGGCAAACGATCCAGCAGGCTCATCGCCAGCCCGGCGAGGGTCTGGTAGTCGTCGGTCGGCTTGGCCTTGAAATCCAGACGTTCGCGCAACACCGCCAGGTTCAGTGCACCGCTGACGCGATAACCGCCCTCCACGGCCTCGATATCCGGGCCGTCCACTTCACTGGCATCCGGTAGCTCGCCGGCAATCGCCTCAAGGATGTCGGTGAGGGTCAGCAAGCCTTCGAAACCACCGAACTCGTTGACCACGAAAGCTACGTGGGTCGAGGCCTGGCGCATCTGCTCCAGGGCGCTGAGCACCGAGGCGCTGTCCGGCAGGTTGAGCGGCGCACGCACCAGGCTTTCGATGTCCGGTTGCTGGCCCTTGAGCAGCTCCTTGAACAACTCCTTCTTGTGGATATAGCCCAGCGGCTCATCCGCGGCATCGCCACGCGACACCAGCAGGCGCGAGTGCGGCGACTCCAGCAGCGCCTGGTGGATGCTCTCCAACGAGTCATCGAGGTTGATCCGGTCGACCTGCATGCGGTCGGTCATGACTTTCTGGATCGACTGCCCAGCCAAGCTCAGCACGCCGCTGATCATCACCCGCTCGCGACGGTCGAACAGCACGGCTTCGCCGGCGCCGCCTTCGAGCATATCGGCGATGTCCTCGCCCACCTCGTCGGCCTGCACCTTGCCGCCGAGCATGCGCATCACCGCATGGGCGGTGCGCTCACGCAGGCCGCGCTCGCCTTGCAGGTTGCGCTTGCGCCGCGAACGGGCCAACTGGTTGAACAGCTCGATGAGGATCGAGAAGCCAATCGCCGCGTACAGATAACCTTTCGGAATATGGAAACCCAGGCCTTCGGCGGTCAGGCTGAAGCCGATCATCATCAAAAAGCCCAGACACAGCATGATCACCGTCGGCCGTGCGTTGACGAAGGCGGTCAGCGGCTTGCTCGCGACGATCATCAAACCCATGGAAATCACCACGGCGATCATCATCACTTGCAGGTGTTCGACCATGCCGACCGCGGTGATCACCGCGTCCAGGGAGAACACCGCATCGAGCACGATGATCTGCGCCACCACCGGCCAGAAGCGCGCGTAGACCTTACTGCCAGACGCCTGATGGGTATGCCCTTCAAGACGCTCGTGCAACTCCATGGTGGCCTTGAACAACAGGAACACACCACCGAACAGCATGATCAGGTCTCGTCCGGAGAAGCTCTTGCCGAACACCTCGATCAGCGGCTCGGTCAGGGTCACCAGCCAGGCGATGCTGGCCAGCAGGCCCAGGCGCATGATCATCGCCAGGCTCAGGCCGATCAGTCGGGCACGGTCGCGCTGCTCGGGCGGCAGCTTGTCGGCGAGGATGGCAATAAACACCAGGTTGTCGATGCCCAGGACAATTTCCAGGACGATCAGGGTCAGCAGGCCTAACCAGGCCGTGGGATCAGCGATCCATTCCATTTAGTGTGCAGCTCTCTTGGCTAAAAAACGGGCACAGCCGAATACGACCAGCGCGCAGGAAAGTGCGGCACTAGCAAACGGCTGAAGGGGAAATCGTGCAGCGGGTTGCTGCAGAACACGCGAACGCAGGGCTGCGTCGCCGGAAGTCAGCGCCGCCCTCGCGCTTTGTGGCGAGGGCGGCTTACACCTGTCACTGTCCATACAATCCAGGAAGGAATCAAAGAGGGGCACGATATTAGGGAATTTGCCGGCAAAGACTAAGCGACAAAACGTTACGAGATTTTTACCGGCGAACGTCTACCAGTAATTTTCCACCGCTACCTGACCTGGTCGGCGCGCCAGGCTGAGCTGCAAATCGCGCCGATTCAGCAGGGTGCGGGTGTCGTCGATCATCTGCGGATTGCCACAGAGCATCAGCCGCGAATGCTCGGGGCTCAGCGCCAGACCCGCAGCCCGCTCCAGTTCGCCAGTGCTCAGCAACGTGGTGATGCGCCCATGCAGGCAGCCTGGCGCCTGCTCGCGGGTGACCAGCGGCAGGTAGGTCAACTTGTCGGCATAGCCGGACAGATGTTCCAGGCGCGCGAGCCCGTGAATCAGCGGCTGATAGGCCAACTCGCTGGCGGTGCGCGCGCTGTAAACCAGGACGATGCGCTCGAAACGCTGCCAGGCCTCGAAGTCCTGCAACAACGAGAGGAACGGCGCCAAGCCGGTGCCGCTGGCCAGCAGCCAGAGATCGCGGCCATCGGCGAAGCGATCGAGAGTGAGAAAGCCGAAGGCCTGCTTGTCCACCAACAGGCTGTCGCCGGCCTTGAGCCGGCTCAGTTCGCCGGTGAACTCGCCGCCGGGCACGACAATCGAGAAAAACTCGAGGAACTCATCGTGCGGCGCCGAGACCATCGAATAGGCGCGCCAGACCAGCGTGCCGTCGGCTTTCTGCACCCCCAGGCGGGCGAACTGTCCGGCGCGAAAACGGAACCCCGGGTCGCGCGAACAGCGCAGGCTGAACAGGCTCGGCGACCAGACCCGCACCTCGCTCAGGATCTGCCGGGTGAACTTGTCTTCGCTGACGGTCATACTTCACACCCTTTTGCGCTCACATCGCCCACAGTGTCCCGCAAACCGCCCCGGACAAACACCAGCAGCTTATATGCCTATATTCGTTACGCCTTTCGCCCAGCTCGACCTGATCCGCCAACCCGAACAGCAGGCCGAGCCGCTGCAAGCCTTCGACGCCGCCGACGAGTACCTGCTCGGCCACGTGCACACGCAGGGTCTGACGCCGGACGCGCGGGTGCTGGTACTCAACGACAGCTTCGGCGCCCTCGCTGCCAGCCTGGCAGGCCGAGCCGAAGTCAGTAGCAGCGGCGATTCGCATTTGGCCCAGCTGGGCTTGCAGATCAACCTGCGGCGCAACCAGCTGCCGGCCGCGGCCGTGCACTTTGTACCGACCAGCGAAGCCGCTCAGGGCCCCTTCGATCGGGTGCTGATTCGCGTACCCAAGACCCTGGCGCTGCTGGAAGAACAGCTGATTCGCCTGCACGGCCAACTCGCCCCCGGCGCACAGGTGATTGCCGCGGCGATGGTCAAGCACCTGCCGCGCGCCGCCGGTGATCTGCTGGAGAAATATATCGGTCCGGTACAGGCCTCGCTGGCGGTGAAAAAGGCCCGCCTGCTGTTTGCCACCCCAGAGGCCAAACCGGCCCCACTATCGCCCTACCCGACGTGTTATCGCCTGGAAAAACCGGCCATCGAGCTGCTTAACCACGCCAATGTGTTCTGCCGTGAAGACCTGGATATCGGCACCCGCGCGTTTCTACCGCACCTGCCCAAACACCTCGGCCGCGTGCGCGTCGCCGATCTCGGCTGCGGCAATGGCGTGCTGGGTATCGCCTATGCGCTGGGCAGCCCGCAGGCCGAGCTGACCCTGGTCGATGAGTCGTATATGGCGGTGCAATCGGCGCAAGAGAACTGGCGTGCGGCGCTGGGCGAGCGGCCGGTGGAGATTCGTGCGGGCGATGGCCTGGCCGAGCAGGCGGAGGATTCGCTGGATCTGGTGCTGTGCAACCCGCCGTTCCATCAGCAGCAGGTGGTTGGCGACTTCCTCGCCTGGCGTATGTTCCAGCAAGCCCGCGCGGCCTTGGTCAAAGGCGGCGAGCTGTGGATAGTCGGCAACCGCCACCTGGGCTACCACGCCAAGCTGGGCCGCTTGTTCCGGGGTGTCGAGCAGGTGGTGGCGACGCCAAAGTTTGTGGTGCTTAAGGCGACCAAGTAGCAATAACGAGTGTAGGGTGGATCACGCTTCACCGATCCACCATGGCGTCGGCACGGTGGATGAAAAAGGCGTCATCCACCCTACACAAACGTCCGTCTTTACGGCGTGCCCATCCCCGCCGCCTGCATAAATAGGCGCAGCAGATAGGACACCGTGCCCAAGGCCAGCACGCTGCCGGCCCAGATCAGTACCAGCCAGCCGAGGCGTTGCCACAGCGGCTTTTTCTCGTCTATGTCGTTCATCTTGCGCCCTCAGAACCTATTCGAGGTCTCGCGAGCTAGAGCCATGCAAGGCGCTACGTTAGTAACAGCCTCCGGCTGGTCAAAGCGGCGAGAAACGTAGCGTAGCGGAGTAACAGCCGCAGGCTGGCCCGCAGGGTGAGCGCAGCGAATCAAGCGGAGTGTACTTTTGTACATGAGCATTACTCGTTTCACTCGCCCTTCGGGTCGCGCTAAAGCGCGTTAGCCGCAAGCGGCTTTCCGAGCCTGTTTTTAACGCAGCAGGGCCGACGCGCAGCAGACCGAACTAGGACCTCAGTGGTAGCCATCTTCTTCGGTGACCTTGCCGCGGAACACGTAATAGCTCCAGGCGGTGTACATCAGGATAAAGGGGATGATGAACAGCGCCCCGACCAGGATAAAGCCCTGGCTCTGCGGCGGTGCGGCGGCTTCCCAGATGCTGATCGACGGCGGGATGATATTGGGCCACAGGCTGATGCCCAGGCCGCTGTAGCCGAGAAAGATCAGCGTCAGGGTCAGCAGGAACGGCGAGTAGTGGGCATTGTTGGCCACCGCGCGCAGCAGCGCCCAGGTGCACAGCAGCACCAGCAGTGGCACCGGCATAAACCAGAAGATATTCGGCAGACTGAACCAGCGTTGGGCGATATCGGCATGCGCCAGCGGCGTCCACAAGCTGACGATACCGGTAACGCCGAGCAGCACGAACACCAGCGGCCGCGCCATATCGTGCATCTGCTGCTGCAAACGGCCCTCGGTCTTCATGATCAGCCAGGTACAGCCGAGCAAGGCATAGGCGGCGATCAGCGCCAGGCCGCAGAACAGCGAGAACGGCGTCAGCCAGTCCAACGCGCCGCCGACATACACCCGGTCGACCACCTCGAAACCCTCGATATACGCGCCCAGCGCCACGCCCTGGAAGAAGGTCGCGGTCAGCGAGCCGCCGATAAACGCCTTGTCCCAGATGTGCCGTTTGCGCGCCTTGGCTTTGAAGCGGAACTCGAAGGCCACGCCACGGAAGATCAGCCCCAGCAGCATAAAGATCAGCGGCAGGTACAGCGCACTGAGCACCACCGCATAGGCCAGCGGAAAGGCGCCGAACAGCGCCGCACCACCGAGCACCAGCCAGGTTTCGTTGCCGTCCCAGACCGGTGCCACGGTGTTCATCATCACATCGCGCTCGCCTTCGCTTTTGACGAAGGGAAAGAGGATGCCGATGCCCAGGTCGAAGCCGTCCATCACCACATACATCATCACCCCGAAGGCGATGATCACGGCCCAGATCAACGAGAGATCAATGCCCATATTCAGCTCCTTTCGCTCAGGGAGTCAGTGTCGCCGTCTTCCAGGCCCTCTTCGGGCGCGGACAGCGGACGCGACGGCGTACGTTGCTGGCCCGGTCCGCCCTCGACGGGCTCCTTGCCTTCGTCGGTGATCGGACCTTTGCGCACCAGGCGCAACATGTAGCTGATACCCGCGCCGAACAGGGCGAAATACACCACCACGAACAGCACCAGAGTCAGGCTCATCTGCGCAAAGCTGTGCCCGGACGAGGCATCGGCAGTGCGCATCAGGCCCTGGATGATCCACGGCTGACGACCGATCTCCGTGGTGTACCAGCCGGCGAGGATGGCGATGATCCCCGACGGGCCCATCCACACCGCCAGATGGAGGAACGGTCGGCTCTGGAACAGCGTGCCGCGCGAACGCAGCCACAGGCCCCAGAGGCCGGTAAGGATCATCAGCATGCCGATGCCGACCATCACCCGGAAGGTCCAGAACACGATGGTCGAGTTGGGCCGGTCTTCCTTGGCGAACTCTTTGAGTGCCGGCACCTGCTTGTCCAGGCTGTGGGTCAGGATCAGGCTGCCGAGCGCGGGAATCTCGATCTTGAAGCGGGTTTCCTCGCGCTGCATATCCGGCCAGCCGAACAGAATCAGCGGGGTCGGCTCGTCACCGTGGTTTTCCCAGTGACCTTCGATCGCGGCGATCTTCGCCGGCTGGTACTTGAGGGTATTCAGGCCGTGGAAGTCACCGATCACCGCCTGGATCGGCGCCACGATCAGCGCCATCCACATGGCCATCGACAGCATCTTGCGAATCGCCGGGTTGTCGCGGCCGCGCAGCAGGTGCCAGGCCGCCGACGCGCCGACAAAGAACGCCGTGGCGAGGAACGCCGCGGTGGCCATATGCGCCAGGCGATAAGGGAACGAGGGGTTGAACACCACGGCGAACCAGTCCACCGGGATCACCCGGCCGTCGATGATTTCGAAGCCCTGGGGGGTGTGCATCCAGCTGTTGGAGGCGAGAATCCAGAAGGTCGAAATCAGCGTGCCGACCGCCACCATCACCGTGGAGAAGAAGTGCAGGCCCGGGCCGACGCGGTTCCAGCCGAACAGCATGACGCCGAGGAAGCCCGCCTCGAGGAAGAATGCGGTGAGCACTTCATAAGTCAGCAGCGGTCCGGTGACCGCTCCGGCGAAGTCGGAAAACGCGCTCCAGTTGGTGCCGAACTGGTAGGCCATGACCAGGCCGGAGACCACGCCCATGCCGAAGTTGACCGCAAAGATCTTCGACCAGAAGTGGTACAGATCGCGGTACACCGTCTCACCGGTCTTCAGCCACAGGCCTTCGAGCACCGCCAGGTAACTGGCCAGGCCGATGGTGATGGCCGGGAAGATGATGTGGAACGAGATGGTGAAAGCAAACTGGATTCGGGCGAGATCGAGCGCCTCTAAGCCGAACATAGAACTTCCTCAGTCAGGTTACTCGGGGCATAGCTGTGTGTGGGCTCCAGACGCTGGAGCGCAATGCGGCGCAATTGTTCTTGTCATGCGGGGATCACGCGGCAGGTGGAGCCAAGCAGCTCCTCAGGCAAGCCCAAGGTGGGTATTGACCTGGATCAAGCAACGACTAAAGAGTAACTCCGGATTACCGGCTTGCTGCTGTGGTTATTTGTCGCGCAGAACCGCCGCGAGCAGCCCGCTTGCGCGGCGAATTGAGCGTGCTAGGCTGGCATACCTTTAGCTACCTAAGTATCTATCTGGCCTCCAGTGGGGCACGGCATGGCCGGCTCCACGGCCACAACATCGCGGGCCACCCCGCAGCCATGGGCTGGCGTTGTCGACGTCACGCCCGCCACCGTTACCCAGTCAAAAGCCAAGCGCCCATGTCAGTCCACGGCAAACTGCTCCTGCGTCACCACCGTCCGTTCATCGCCTTCTGGCTGGCGCGGGTATCTACCGCCAGCGGCTTCCAGATGCTCACCGTGGCCATTGGCTGGCAGATGTACACGCTCACCGGCAACGTGCTCGACCTGGGCCTGGTCGGTCTGGTCGAGTTCCTGCCGCGGGTGCTGTTTATCCTGCTGACCGGGCACGTCGCCGACCGCTTCGACCGGCGCAAGGTTGCCGCGTTGTGCCAGAGCGCGCAGGGCCTGATCGCCCTGGCGCTGCTGCTCGGCAGCACGGTCGAGGGCATCAGCCGTGAAAGTATTTTCCTCATCGCCTTCCTGCTCGGCACCGCGCGGGCCTTCGAGATGCCGACCACCCAAGCCTTGCTGCCGAACATCGTGCCGCCAGGGCTGTTTCCCGCAGCGGTTGCCGCGTCCGCGTCGGCAATGCAAACCGCGACCATCGTCGCCCCGGCGGTCGGCGGCCTGCTCTACGCGGTCGATGCGGGCTGGGTCTATGGGCCTGGCGCGGTGCTCTATGGCATCGCCCTGAGCCTGATGCTCAGCCTGCCGGCGCAACAGAAGCCGCTGAAACAAAAGGTCTCGCTGCAATCGCTGCTCGCCGGCTTCCGCTTTATCCGCAGCCGGCCCGCGGTGTTCGGCGCGGTGTCGATGGACATGGTCGCCGTGCTGCTCGGTGGCGCCACGGCGTTGCTGCCGGTGTTCGCCAAGGACATCCTGCTCACCGGTCCCTGGGGCCTCGGCCTGCTGCGTTCGGCGCCGGCGGTGGGCGCGCTGTTGATGTCCATCTGGCTGGCCCGCTTCCCGATCGAACGGCGGGTCGGCCCGGTGATATTCACGGCGGTGGCGATTTTCGGCGTGGCGACCATCGGTTTCGGCCTCTCCACTTCACTGTGGTTCAGCCTGGCGACCCTGGTGCTGCTGGGCGCGGCGGACATGATCAGCATGGTCATTCGCGGCGCCTTCGTGCAGTTGCAAACCCCCGACGAGATGCGCGGCCGCGTCGGCGCGGTCAACGGCCTGTTTATCGGCGCGTCGAACCAACTGGGGGATTTCCGCGCCGGGGTCAGCGCCGCCTGGTTCGGCACGGTGCCGGCAGTGCTGATCGGTGGTGTCGGCGCGCTAGTGGTCACCGGCCTGTGGATGCGCCTGTTCCCGGAACTGGCCAAGCGCGATCACCTGCATGGGCCAGCGCCTCGCGCGGCCGACTGAAGCGCCGCTCAACCGACCAGCATCGCCTCGGCCACCTGCTTGCGCGTGCCCTTGCCGCGCAGCTGTTCGACCAGGGTCAGGGCGAACTCCAGCGCCGTACCCGGGCCCTGACTGGTGATGCAGTTACCGTCGACCACCACCGGCTGATCGACGAAGGTGCAACCGCTGAGGCGATCGCTGAACGCCGGGTAGCAGGTCATCCGACGCTGCTTGAGTACGCCGAACTGCTGCAACGCCAGCGCGGGTGCCGCGCAGATCGCGGCGAACAACTTGCCGGCCTTGGCCTGCTGGCGCACCCGCTCGGCCAGCGGTTCGTGCTCGGCCAGGCGCTGGGCACCCGGCATGCCGCCGGGCAACACCACCAGGTCGAATTCCTGGGCCAGCACGTCGACCAACATGGCATCGGCGGTCAGCCGCGTACCGCGAGCGCAGGTGATCATCCGCCGGCCCTCGATACTGGCCACCACCACCTCGATTTCGGCACGCCGCAGCACGTCGATCAAGGTCACGCACTCGAGGTCTTCGACGCCATCGGCAACAGTGATTACGGCACGTGAGGTCATGTTCGTCTCCTCGAAAAACAGAACGTTAACTGTCTGCCCGGTCATAAATTCACCGGCCACAGGCATGCTGTTATGATGCGCGCCTTTTTCCAGATCGCCAGCACAATCATGCACTCGCTCGAGGATGTGCTTTGCTTTCGATCTGCACATTCACGGCGCGATTGGCGCCACGGGGAGCCAGCATGCTGGAAAGACTGTTCCAACTCAAAGCGCACAACACCACGGTGCGCACCGAGATCCTCGCCGGTCTCACCACCTTTCTGACCATGGCTTACATCCTCTTCGTCAACCCGAGCATCCTCGGCGAAACCGGCATGGATAAAGGCGCGATCTTCGTCGCCACCTGTCTGGCCGCCGCCATCGGCTCGGCGGTGATGGGCCTGATCGCCAACTACCCGATCGCCCTGGCCCCCGGCATGGGCCTCAACGCCTTCTTTACCTACACCGTGGTGCTCGGCATGGGCCACACCTGGCAGGTGGCGCTCGGCGCGGTGTTCCTCTCCGCGTGCCTGTTCTTTCTGCTGTCGATCTTCAAGATCCGCGAGTGGATCATCAACAGCATCCCGCTGGAGCTGCGTTCGGCGATTGCCGCCGGTATCGGCCTGTTCCTCGCGCTGATCGCCCTGCAAAGTGCGGGCATCGTCGTCGATAACCCGGCCACCCTGGTGGGCATGGGCGATCTCAGCAAGCCCTCGGCGCTGCTGGCGATCCTCGGTTTCTTCCTGATCATCGGCCTGGAGGCACGCAAGGTCACAGGCGCGGTGCTGATCGGCATTCTGGTGGTGACCGTATTGAGCATCGCCCTGGGCATTTCCGAGTTCGGCGGTGTGCTGTCGATGCCACCTTCGCTGGCGCCGACCTTTATGCAGCTGGACATCATGGGCGCGCTGGATATCGGCCTGGTCAGCGTGGTCTTCGCCTTCCTCTTCGTCGACCTGTTCGACAACTCCGGCACCCTCATCGCCGTGGCCAAGAAGGCCGGCCTGATGCGCAAGGACGGTTACATGCCGAAGATGGGCCGCGCGCTGATCGCCGACAGTACCGCCGCGATGACCGGCTCGCTGCTGGGCACCTCGACCACCACCAGCTACATCGAATCGGCCGCCGGCGTGTCCGAGGGCGGACGCACCGGCCTGACCGCCTGCGTGGTGGCGGTGTTGTTCCTCCTGGCGCTGTTCTTCGCCCCGCTGGCCGGCAGCGTACCCGCCTTCGCCACCGCGCCGGCACTGATGTTCGTCGCGGTGTTGATGACCGCCGGCCTGGCCGAGATCGACTGGAGCGACATCACCGTCGCCGCGCCGGTACTGATCACTGCCCTGGCCATGCCGCTGACCTTCTCGATTGCCTCGGGCATCGCCTTCGGCTTTATCGCCTGGGTCGCGGCCAAGACCCTGTCCGGGCGCTGGCGCGAGCTGAACGCCATGCTGGTGATCCTCGCGGTGTTCTGCGTGATCAAGCTGGGTCTGTTCTCCTGAGGCCACCCGTCAATAGCGCAGGCGCGTGCGCCTGCGGATGCTGCAAACCCTAGATTACCGAGTCGTCCATGAGCCGTGCACCGTTCGATCCCACCACCTACGCCGACCAGCTTGCGGTAAAGAAACAGCGCCTGATTGAGCTGTTGGCACCGTTCGATGCCCCGGCCCCCGAGCTGTTCGAGTCGCCGCGCGAACACTACCGCCTGCGCGCCGAATTCCGCCTGTGGCGCGAGGGCGAAGATCGCCACTACGCGATGTTCGAGGCCGGCGACAAATTCACGCCGATCTTCTTCGAAGACTTCCCCATCGCCAGCGCGCAGATCAACGCCCTGATGCCGCGACTAAAGGCTGCCTGGCAAGCCAGTAGCGCCCTGAGCTTCAAACTGTTTCAGGTCGAATTCCTCACCACCCTGGCCGGCGACGGGCTGATCACCCTGTGCTACCACCGCCCGCTGGATGCGGCCTGGCAGGCCGAGGCCGAAAAGCTCGCCGCCGACTTGCAGGTCAGCATCATTGGCCGCTCCAAGGGCAAGCGCAGCGTCATCGGCAGGGACTATGTCGAGGAACAACTGCAGGTCGCTGGCCGCACCTTCAGTTACCGCCAACCGGAAGGCGCGTTCACCCAGCCCAACGGCGAGGTGAACCAGAAGATGCTCGGCTGGGCCTATGAGGTGCTGGGCGAGCGTGAGGACGATCTGCTGGAGCTGTATTGCGGCAACGGCAATTTCACCCTGCCGCTGGCCACCCGTGTGCGCAAGGTGCTGGCCACCGAGATCAGCAAGTCCTCGGTGAATGCCGCCCTGGCCAACCTGCAAGACAATGGCGTGGATAACGTGACCCTGGTGCGCCTGTCCGCCGAGGAACTGACCGAAGCGCTCAACGAGGTGCGGCCGTTCCGCCGCCTGGCCGGCATCGACCTGAAGGGCTACGACTTCGGCAGCGTGTTCGTCGACCCGCCGCGCGCCGGCATGGACCCGGACACCTGCGAGCTGACCCGGCGCTTCGCGCGCATCCTGTATATCTCCTGCAACCCGGAGACCCTGGCCGCCAACATCGCCCAGCTCAGCGACACGCACAAAATCACCCGCTGCGCGCTGTTCGACCAATTTCCCTACACCCACCACATGGAATCGGGCGTACTGCTGGAGCGTCGCTGAGCAACAGGCTTCAGGCCTTGTTCAGCCCACGCAAGGCCCAGAATGCCAGCCCTGCCGAGACTACCTCGATCAGCAGGGCGATCAGGTTGAAGGTCTGCTGGGCGCCGCCGTCCAGCCACAAGCCGCCAATACGCGCCAGTGCCAGCGAGCTGTAGAGCAGCACCAGCAGGGTCAGCGCTGCGCGAACCAGTTCGAGGCGGCTGAGCGCCAGCAGCAGAAACGCCGCCAGGCCAATCTGCATGCCGCCGTAATAGGCGCGCACATCGGTTGCCGCGGCGGGCGCCATCAGCAGCATGCCGCTGAGGTTGCTCATCTCATGCGGATGAGTGAAATACGCCAAGCCCAGGCCGGCCAGGGCCAAAACTTGAACCAGCAGCAAGATTCTTGCAAACAGCATGGCTGAACTCCGCGAAGAAGGGGACGGCGAGGATACGTCTGCGCACCTGAAGCGAATACCCTGAGCCGCCGGTGATCGCAAGGCGAACAAGGACTGTTCGGCGTTTTTTGGAAAAACCCATGGCGCCTTCCGCGAGATGTTCTACAACTACTGGCACAGAAACGCCATTCACGCAGCTGATCGACAAGGAGGTCGACATGTTTCGCATCCCCCTCCCCAACGCCATGAACGCCCGGCCGCTGCGCCAGCCGGGTGCCTTTAGGCACATCCATTCACAACCCACCCAGGAGGTAACCACCCACCACCCGATAAACCGTGACACGGCCTAATCCCCCGCGGACGCCGGCCTGATAACCCATAACGGAAACCCTGCAGGTTCGACTGCGAACCGCTTTATTCAGCCAATGGCAGGCGTTATCCACATCAAGGAGAGAATCAATGCACAAGCCCCATGGACATATCGCCCGGGCACTCGCTATCGCCGCCCCGTTGTTCGCTGCCGCAGCGAACGCCGGCACCTATCCCGACTTCGGCTACCAGCCACCGAGCAGCCAATACGCCGGCCCGCTGTTCCAACTCAGCCAGTCGTACCCCAGTACAGCACCACCGGCGACGTCCTTGCCGGCGTTCTTCGAGCAATTGCCCAGCCCGATGAGCAACGATTTCGAAACCTGGCGCGCCTACATGTCGGCGGTCAAGGATTACTGCCTGGAAGGCAACGTGGCAGCGAACTGGGACGTGCAGAAGAACTCGCTGCGCCAGTGGTTCCACATGCCCTGGCAGCACTACGGCCCGCTGGGTCGCGAAGGCATCCACGGGTTGACCAAGGAAGCGCAGATCCAGGCGAAACAACTCGCCCCAACCCAGGTGACCACCGGCCAGACCTATGCCGTCGGCATCTACAACGACATTGGCGCGTACACCATCGGTGAAGTCTGGAAGGACCCGCATAACCCCAACCCGGACTTCACCTCCAGCCCCAACAGCTTCGCCAACGGCACCGTGGTCTGTAAGGCACTGTTCGCCGACGTCAACCTCAGCGAAGTGCCCTTCTTGCAGAACCCGGTGCTCTGGCAAGGCTACATCACCAAGACCTTCGACTCGGCTGACCGCGAGGTGAAGAACGTCGCCCTGATCCAGATGGACATCGCCGTACGCGACACTCGCGCCAGCGACACCGGCTGGATCTTCGGCACCTTCCAGTACAACGGCGCCATCACCGGCAAAGCGAGCTGGGACAACCTGGTGCCGGTGGGCATCATGTGGGGCAACGATCCACAGGAGACCGGTAACGATTTCACCAATCCGCAGCCGACCCAGACCAAGATCAATCCCAACCTCAAACAAACCGCCATCAACGCCAAAACCAGCGAACTGCCGCCCACCCACCTGGGCTGGAATGGCCGGTTGAATGGCCCGGTGGATAACCCCAACAGCTCGTGCCTGAGCTGCCACATGACCGGCGAATACCCGCAACTGGCGATCATGAACCCGACCTTCCAGGCGAACCCGCCAGCGGTGGGCTCAGCCGAGTGGATGCGCTGGTTCCAGAACATCCCTGCCGGCCAGCCATTCAGTGCCGGCACCAAGAGCAGCGATTACAGCCTGCAACTGGCCGGTGGCCTGGCCAACTTCTATGACTGGAAGTGCAATCAGGACGGCGTCTTCGTCGACGGCCACAACGCCTGCCAGAAAGCCGATCAACTGAAGCTGATGCTCAAGAGCGGCGTGAAACAGCAGCACGTTCAACCGGTCCAACGCGACCCAGGGCTGATGGAACTGGAATAACCACAACCCCGGTTCCGGGCCGTCCTGCGCCCGGAACCACTTCCGTTTACCGCTGGCAACAACCGGCCGATGGGCACACCGTAGGCAGGGCGCTATGCTTGGCCCTCAGCCCTATCGGAGTTCCGCCATGCGCCGCTCGCTACTTGCCCTCGCCCTGTTCAGCAGCCTCGCCAATGCGGCCGAGCCGCTCACCATCGACGTGCACCGTGATCCCAACTGCGGCTGCTGCAAAGCCTGGATCAGCCATCTGCAAGCCAACGGCTTTACCGTCAACGACCATGTCGAAAGCAACATGAGCGCGGTCAAACAACGCCTCGGCGTGCCGCCACGCCTGGCCTCCTGCCACACCGGGGTGATCGACGGCCAGTTTGTCGAAGGCCATGTGCCGGCCGCCGACATCCTCAAGCTGCGTCAACAGCCCGATCTGCTCGGCGCCGCCGTACCGGGCATGCCGACCGGCTCGCCCGGCATGGAATATGGCGATGTGCGCGATGCCTACCAAGTCATCGGCCTGAGCAAGCAAGGTAACGAACGGGTGATCAGCGAATACCCCGGCAACTGATCGCGGCCCTGGCCTGACGACCGGACTGGCGCGCGCCCGCCACTACGACAACACTCAACCCCAGCAATGGCACAGGGAACCAGGTGATGCGCTGGAAACGGGCACGACGCAGTGACAACGTAGTGGATGCGCGCGGTGGTGGCGGCGGGATGCGCTTCGGCGGCGGCAAAGGCTTGAGCCTGGGCGGCATCGCCGCGGTGGTGATCATCGGCTTGCTGATGGGCCAGGACCCAGTGCAGATCCTTGGCCAACTGGCCGGCCAGGCCACACAGAGCAGCTCGCTCGGCCTGCCGCAAAGCGCGCAGCCGGCGAACAACGACGAGCAATCGGAGTTCGTTCGCGCCGTGCTCGGCGACACCGAAGACACCTGGCGTGAAATCTTTCAAAGTGCCAACCGGCAGTACCGCGACCCGACCCTGGTGCTGTTTCGCGGCGGAGTCAATTCCGCCTGCGGCTTCGCCGACTCGGCCGTCGGGCCGTTCTACTGCCCCGGCGATCAGCGGGTCTACCTCGATCTGGAGTTCTTCCGCGAACTGGAGCAGCGCTTCGCCGCGGCGGGCGACTTCGCCCAGGCCTACGTAATCGCCCATGAAGTGGGTCACCACGTGCAAACGCTGCTCGGCGTCTCCGCCAAGGTCAATGCCGCGCGGCAACGCGGCGAACGCGTGGCGGGCGATAACGGTTTACTGGTGCGCCAGGAGTTGCAGGCTGATTGCCTGGCCGGCATTTGGGCCCACCACGCCCAACGCCGCCTCGACTGGCTGGAGCCGGGAGATCTGGAAGAAGCGCTGACCGCCGCCAACGCGATTGGCGATGATCGCCTGCAAAAACAGGCACGCGGTCAGGTGGTCCCGGATTCCTTCACCCACGGCACCTCGGCGCAGCGCGTGCGCTGGTTCAAGATGGGTTTCGAACACGGCAATGTCGGGCGCTGCGATACGTTCACAACCGCTCGCCTGTAAGCGCCCACCGGGGTCTGTACGCGAGGCGTTCACTTCATCTGTTGAAGCCTGGTTAGCCAAGCCGGCTAGCGCGGAGCTTAGAAACGAAAAACCCTCGGAGAGATTATCTTCCGAGGGTTTTTCGCTTGGGAGCCCTTGAGCGGCAAGCCTTTGAGCGTAATCCATCAACCGAGCAAGCCAACAGCTCGGCCTGTACGCCCCTGGTTATTGCATCCAGGGCGGTGGTGGTTCTTCGCCCCGGGGCTCGTCCTCGGCATTCAGCAACGCCTGGCGCCGGGCTTCCTCGGCCAGGGTGGCCTTGATCTCACGCATCACCGCGTCGATGTCGGCGGCATCTTCAGGGTCGTCGAACTCGCCGGTCAGCGGGCTGTCCGGGGTCAGCTCGCCGGCTTCGTAGAGCGCCCACATTTCCTTGGCGTACTTGGTGAACTTCAACTCGGGGGCGAACTGACCGAAGTAGGCGGCCATGTTGCCGACATCGCGTTCAAGCATCTTGAAGGCATGGTTGTTGCCGGCCGCATCCACCGCCTGCGGCAGGTCGATGATCACCGGGCCTTCGGGGCCCAGCAGCACGTTGAACTCGGACAAATCGCCATGCACCAGGCCGGCGCAGAGCATCTTCACCACTTCATGGACCATGAAGGCGTGGAACTCACGGGCATCGTCCGGGTGCAGGTCGACATCGTTCAAGCGCGGCGCGACATCGCCTTCGCCGTCATCGACCAACTCCATCAGCAGTACGCCTTCGAGGAAGTCGTAGGGCTTGGGCACGCGCACTCCGGCACTGGCCAGGCGGAATAACGCCCCCACCTCGGCGTTCTGCCAGGCGTCTTCCTGGCCTTTACGGCCGTACTTCGAACCCTTGGCCATGGCGCGGGCATCGCGGCTATTACGGACCTTACGGCCCTCCTGATACTGCGCGGCCTGGCGGAAGCTGCGCTTGTTCGCCTCTTTATAGACCTTGGCACAGCGCAGCTCGTCACCGCAGCGCACCACGTATACCGCGGCCTCTTTACCACTCATCAGCGGGCGTATCACTTCGTCGACTAGGCCAGCCTCGACCAGGGGTTCTATGCGTTTTGGCGTCTTCATCAGCTTTAATCAGGGGTCCTGTGTTGCCCAATTCGCGTCTGCCGCCCGTTATACGGCAATCCTCCCGCAGAGCCCAGCCTATGCAGAGCCATGCATCCATTAACAGGCCAATAAAATCTTGGCGCGGCGCTTCGATTGACCGATTGCCGCGATGTTGGCCGGGCGTTTCAGGCATTTGAAAGCGCGATTCGGATTGGCGTTCGCGGCTCCAACGCCGACAATCGGCTTATCGTCCACTGGAGCCGCGCCATGCTCGACCTCGACCGCTGCTGGCAAGCCGTGTGCGCCCGCGATGCCGCACACGACGGCCAATTCGTTTTCGCCGTGCGCTCCACCGGCATCTATTGCCGGCCGAGCTGCCCCGCAAGGCGCCCGTTGCGTCACAACGTCAGCTTCCACGCGACACCAGCAAGCGCCGCAGCGGCAGGCTTTCGTCCGTGCAAACGGTGCTCGCCACAGGCCGCCAGCCCCGCCGAACAACTCGACGCGCTGGTTGCCGCCGCCTGCCGCCTGCTCAGCGAGCCGGCGCAAACCCCGACTCTCGAGCAACTCGCCGCCCGCATCGGCCTATCGCCCTCGCATCTGGCGCGCGCCTTCAAGGCACGCACCGGGCTGACCCCGAAAGCCTGGGCCAGCGCCCAGCGGCGCGCCCAACTGGAAGCCGGTTTACCGCAGGCCGGCTCGGTGCTCGATGCGGCGCTGGCCGCCGGTTATTCCGGCACCCGCGCGCTGTACGAGCATGCAGACGCCCTCAGCCCGACCCAACGGCGCAAACAAGGTGCGGGGGAAACCCTGCGTTACAGCATCGCCGCCTGCCCGTTGGGCCAACTGCTGCTGGCGGCCAGCACACGCGGCGCGTGTGCGCTGCTATTCGGCGACAGCGCAGAAGAACTGGAAAAACAATTACAGCAACGCTTTGCCGCCGCCCAACTAGTGCCTGACGACCGTGGCCTGGGGGACTGGCTGGGGCAAGTCATCGGCCAACTCGAAGCACCGCAACGCGCCGCGCACCTGCCGCTGGACCTGCGCGGCACGGCGTTTCAGCAACAGGTGTGGCGCGCACTGCAACACATCCCACTCGGCCAGACCCGCAGCTATGGCGAACTGGCCAGCAGCCTCGACAGCCATCCGCGCGCGGTGGCGCGGGCCTGCGCCAGCAATCCACTGGGGCTGCTGGTGCCCTGTCACCGGGTGATCGGCGCCAATGGCGCGTTGAGCGGCTACCGCTGGGGGCTGGCGCGCAAGGCCACGCTGCTGAAGCGCGAGGCCGAGGCAAGCGCCACCACGGAATAGGCGCGTGGGCTGATAACGCCATTCGCACAGGCAAAAAAAGGGCGGCACCGCCATGGCGGGCCGCCCTAAATCACGGAGTTGCATACTGCTCGCGACCGCGCTGAATTGCGCTCACGGCCAGCAGACCACCGAAAAACTACTGCGCTCGGCTATGCCGCGTTGCCATCAACCTCGGATGCTCATGTACAACTCGTACACTCGGCTCGGGCTTCCTGCTTCGCCTTACCGCCTGCATCCATACAGTCGTCCGCTTCCTCGGCTGATTGCGCCTTGCCTAGCCTTCGCTCGCTACGTTTTTCAACGATCTGCTGTTGGATTACTTTTCCAGGATCGCGGTCACACCTTGGCCGCCAGCGGCGCAAATCGAGATCAAACCGCGCCCCTCTTGCGCCACCGCAAGCAACTTGGCCAGGTTGGCGACGATCCGTCCGCCAGTGGCGGCGAACGGGTGGCCGGCGGCCAGCGAGCTGCCCTTGACGTTCATCTTGCTGCGGTCGATGGCGCCCAACGGCGCAGCCAGGCCCAGGCGGGTCTTGCAGTAGTCGGCGTCTTCCCAGGCCTTGAGGGTACAGAGCACCTGGGCGGCGAAGGCTTCGTGAATTTCGTAGTAGTCGAAGTCCTGCAACGTCAGTTTGTTGCGCGCCAGCAGGCGCGGCACCGCGTAGGCCGGCGCCATCAGCAGACCTTCCTGGCCACCGACGAAATCCACCGCCGCCGCTTCGCCGTCCCTCCAGTAAGCCAGGATCGGCAGACCGCGGGCCTTGGCCCAGTCTTCGCTGGCCAGCAGCACCAGGGACGCACCATCGGTCAGCGGCGTCGAGTTGGCGGCGGTCAGGGTGCCGCGCGGGCCGCGCTCGAAGCAGGGTTTGAGGGTGGCGAGCTTTTCCAGGCTGATATCGGCGCGCAGGTTCTGGTCGCGGGTCAGGCCGAGGAACGGCGTCAGCAGGTCATCGTGCCAGCCCTCGGCATAGGCGGCGGCGAGCTTCTGGTGGCTGGCGACGGCCAGTTGGTCCTGCTCGTCGCGCGCAATCGCCCAGGTCTGCGCCATCAATTCGCAATGCTCACCCATCGACAGCCCGGTGCGCGGCTCGCCGTTGCGCGGAATGGCCGGAGCCAGATGGCGCGGGCGAATCTGCAACAGGCTCTTCAGCTTGTCGCCGGTGCTCTTGCCGCGATTGGCTTGCAGGAGAATCTGCCGCAGCCCCTCGTTGACCCCAATCGGCGCGTCCGAGGTGGTGTCGACGCCGCCGGCGATGCCGCTCTCGATCTGCCCCAGGGCGATCTTGTTGGCCACCAGCAACGCCGCTTCCAGACCGGTGCCGCAGGCCTGTTGCAGGTCGTAGGCCGGGGTTTCCGGGGCCAGGCGCGAGCCGAGCACGCATTCACGGGTCAGGTTGAAGTCGCGCGAATGCTTGAGCACCGCACCGGCGACCACTTCGCCCAGGCGCTCGCCATGCAGGTTGAAGCGCTCGATCAAACCTTCCAGGGCGCTGGTGAGCATCTCCTGGTTACTCGCCGTGGCGTAGACCGTATTCGAACGGGCGAAAGGGATACGGTTGCCGCCAACGATGGCGACGCGGCGCAGCTGGGTCATGGGTGACTCCTTGCGTGAAGTGAATGGCGCACAGGCTAGCGCCTGCTGGGAGTGTCGCATTGGCCGCCTTGCCGGCACAGCGGGCGGCGCGGTCAATTGCGCATTTCTGCGGTCTGCGTAGAGTGAGCGCAACTTTTTGATGCACCAGCAGGAGCCTGTCCCATGTCCGATCGTTACCTCGCCTTCGCCAACTCCACCGCCGGTCGCCGCCTGGTCGGCGCCCTCGGCCTGCCCGCGCCACTGCGCCTGGAGCGCTGGCTGGCAGGACGCAGCCGGCCGGTGGACGGCGCCCTGCTGATTGGCGGCGCCGGCAGCCTGGGGGCTGCCGTGCTGCCGTTTGCCAACAAACTCACCGATCAGCTGTTCGCGGCTGCCGAGGGCCAGCTGGAGCTGCCGCGCTGGACCGCCGAGCACGGCCCCAAGCTCAAGGCGCTGGTGTTCGATGCCAGCGGCCTGAGCCGCTTCGAGCAGTTGATCGAGCTGCGCAACTTCTTCCAGCCGGCCTTCAAAGGCCTGGCGCAATGCCCGCGCGTAGTGATCCTGGGCCGCGCCCCGGAATCGTTGAAAGACCCGGTGGCGGCCAGCGTGCAGCGCTCGCTGGAAGGCTTCAGTCGCTCCCTGGGCAAGGAAATCCGCCGCGGCGGCAACGTGCAGCTGATCTACGTCGGCAAGGGTGCGGAGAATCAGTTGGAAGGCGCGCTGCGCTTCTTCCTCTCGCCGAAAAGCGCCTATGTCTCCGGCCAGGTGCTGCGCCTCAGCGCCTGCCCTGTCGAGGTCAAGGACTGGACGCGTCCGCTGGCCGGCAAGAAGGCCCTGGTCACCGGCGCCTCGCGCGGCATCGGCGCGGCCATCGCCGAGACCCTGGCGCGTGACGGCGCCGAGGTGGTGTTGCTGGACGTGCCGCCGGCCAAGGATGCCCTCAACGCCCTGGCCGCGCGCCTGGGCGGACGTGGCGTAGCCCTGGACATCTGCGCCAGCGATGCCGCCGCACAACTGATCGAGGCGCTGCCGGACGGTATCGACATCGTCGTGCACAACGCCGGCATCACCCGCGACAAGACCCTGGCGAAGATGAGCGACGCGTTCTGGAACTCGGTGATCGACGTCAACCTGAATGCCCCGCAGGTGTTGACCCAAGCCCTGCTCGACGCCGGCACGCTGCGCGACAATGGCCGCGTGGTGCTGATCGCCTCGATCAGCGGCATCGCCGGCAATCTGGGTCAGACCAACTACGCCACCAGCAAGGCCGGGGTGATCGGCCTGGCCCAGGCCTGGGCACCCGCGCTGGGCAAACGCGGCATCACCATCAACGCGGTGGCGCCGGGCTTTATCGAAACGCAGATGACCGCGGCGATTCCGCTGACCATCCGCGAAGCCGGGCGGCGGATGAACTCCATGGGCCAGGGCGGTTTGCCGCAGGACGTGGCCGAAGCCGTGGCCTGGTTCGCCCAGCCCAGTTCCGGCGCCCTCACCGCTCAGGTTCTGCGGGTGTGCGGGCAAAGCTTGCTGGGGGCCTGACAACGCGCCATGCGCAGCTCTGCCCACCCATCTCCCGGCTTACGCTGGGCGACAGGTAAGGCCTGTGGGAGGGGCTTTAGCTGCGGCAGGAATCGCCGAAGGCTCGCCGCTGAAGCGCCTCCCACAATCGGGAGTCGGCCTGGCGCGCCTCACGTCTTACCGCGCTTTCTGAACTCCACCGGGGTCTCGCCGACCCAGCGCTTGAAGGCGCGGTAGAAGGTGCTCGGCTCGGAGAAGCCGGTGCGCTCGACAATCACTTCGATGCGCTCGTCGGTCTTCAACAGCAGCTCCTTGGCCAGCCGGCAACGGTAGTCGGTGACCAGGTCGTTGAAGCGCACCCCGGCCATGGCCAGGCGCTCGCGCAGACGCCGCGCCGGCATGTTCAGGCGCGCGGCGACCTGCTCCAGGGTGGCGCCGCTGTCGACCAGCAATTCGCCGATCAGCTCGCGCACCTTGCGCACCAGGTCCAACCGCTCAACCTCCGCCAACTGCCGGCGCGCCAGCGATTCGTGCATGCGCAGCAACTCCGGCGCGGCGTGGCGCGAGGCCTTGTCCAGCACCTTGGCGTCGAACACCAGGGCATAGCGCTGACCGCCGAGCTGCACCGGGCAGCCGTACACCTGCAAATAACGCTCGGCGGGCGCACCCTCGGCATGCATGAACTGCACCTCGCGCGGGACGAAATCCCCCTCGGTCAAGGCATCGAACAGGCGGATCACCGCTCCGGCGAGCATTTCCGGGAAGTGCCGGGGCGTGCCGGGAATCAGGCCGAGGGTCAGCAGCGCGCGCTCGCCTTGCACATCGAGCGTGGCATTCAGCGTGTCGGAGAGCAGGCGCACGTAGCGCAACGCATGGCGCAGACCTTCGCCAAAGGTCTCGCTGGAGAGGAACAGGTATTCCAGCAGCAAGCCGTGGAACGCCGGCAGGTGCTGGGCCAGAAACAGGCCCACGTGCTCTTCGCCGCATTCCTCGCTGGCGGCTTTCCAGAACAACGCTTGCGCGGCATGGGGGAAGCGTCCGGCAGGCAAGCCTGCGGGCGGTAGGCCGACGCGCGCCAGGACTCGATCGGGATCGGCTCCACTGGCACGCAAGGCATCGATCACCGGGCGCATCAGCGCCACGTCATCGGTCAGGTCACGCATATTTTTAGGTTTCTTGTTATCCGCGAGGCGCGGCCATCTTATGCAGCTTTAGCGTTCCGGCTCAAGGCGCGAATCGGCAGTGCAGACCGATTGACTGCACTTGCCGGGGACAAAGGCGGTGCGGCCAATGTCCTAATCACTGGGCGGACTAAGCTTGCCCATCTTTAGACAAGGAGCGCGCAATGGCTACAGACTGGCTCGACCTGCCCACCGCACCGGCACTGCCCGGCCTCTTCGCGCGTGCGGCCCTGCGCCGTGGCATCACCGGCAAGACCCTGCCCAACCTCGGGCTGCGCTGCGCCGTCACTGTCGAACCTGGGCATTTGGCGCGTTATCGCCAGGTCTGCGGCTTTGCCGACGACGGCCGCTTGCCCGCCACCTACCCACACATCCTGGCCTTCCCGCTACAGATGCAGTTGCTCACCGACAAGGTATTCCCCTTCCCGCTGCTCGGCCTGGTGCACCTGGAAAACCGCATCCGCGTGCTTCGCCAACTGGGCGGCCTGGGCCCGTTTATCGTCAGCGTGGCAGTCAACAACCTCGCGCCCCACGAAAAAGGCGCGGTGTTCAGCATCATCACCCGCCTGGAAGACCAACTCGGTCTGCTTTGGGAAGGCGACAGCCGCATTCTCTGCCGCGGCCTGACGCTGACGGGGCCCATGCTCGAACGCGCCGAGGAGCCAGCCCTGCCGCTGCATGAGCTCGACCGTTGGCCAGCGCCCGCCAATATCGGCCGCGCCTACGCGCGCATCGCCGGCGATTACAACCCGATCCACCTCAGCGCACTCAGCGCCAAGCTGTTCGGCTTTCCGCGCGCCATCGCCCATGGCCTGTGGAACAAGGCACGCAGCCTGGCGGCGCTGAGCGAACACTTGCCCGCCGCCGGCTACGCGGTGGACGTGCGCTTCCAGAAACCCGTACTGCTGCCGGCCCAGGTCACCCTGCACGCCAGCGCGCCGGCGGCCCACGGCCAGTTCAGCCTCACCGGCACGGACGACCTGCCGCATATGGCGGGACGCTGGCAGGTGATCTGACCCCGTGAAACAATGCGGCTCCATCCGACCGGAACCTCGCGGAGCCGCATGAACCTCACCGAACTCACCGCCCGCCTGCACGCCATCCGCGACCGCAACGACTGGCGGCAATTCCACAGCCCGAAAAACCTGGCCATGGCCGCCAGCGTGGAAATGGCCGAGCTGGTGGAAATCTTCCAATGGCTCAGCGAAGCACAGTCGCGCCAGCTCGCCCCCGCACAGCTGGCCCACGCCGGCCAGGAAGTCGGCGATATCGTGCTCTACCTGTTGCTGTTGTGCAGCGAGCTGGGCATCGACCTGGAGCAGGCGGTAAGCGCCAAACTGGCCGACAGCGAGCGGCGGTTCTGCCCATGACGGACCGGCACTTCGATGAACTGGCGACGCGCTTCGCCGAGAAGATCTACGGCGGCGCCAAGGGCGCGATCCGCCTGGCGGTGCTCCAGGCCGACCTCGCCGAAGCCCTGCCGGAGCGCCCGTTGCGGGTCCTGGATATCGGCGCGGGCCTCGGCCATATGGCGCTGTGGCTGGCCGAACGTGGCCATCGGGTAACCCTCGCCGAACCTGCCGAACCGATGCTCAACGGCGCCCGCGAGCGCTTTGCCGCGGCCGGGCAACCGGCGACCTTTATCCAGGCGCCCTGGCAGGAACTGCTTGGCCAGCTCAACCAACCCTATGACCTGGTGATCTGCCACGCGGTGCTGGAATGGCTGGCCGAGCCACATGCCATCCTGCCGGTGCTGCACCAGCTCACCGCGCCCGGCGGCTGGCTGTCGCTGGCGTTCTACAACAAGGACGCGCTGATCTACCGCAACCTGCTCAAGGGGCATTTCCGCAAGTTGCGCAAAGCCGAATTCGCCGGCGAAAAGCAGAGCCTGACGCCGCAGCGACCGCTTGACCCACGCGAGCTGGCGGCGCAACTTGCCGAGCATTGGCAGGTCGAAAACTCCAGTGGCGTGCGGGTTTTTCACGACTACATGCCGCAGGAGTTCCAGGCCAAGGCCGAACTGATCGACCTGCTGGAAATGGAACTGGCGTATCGGCGGCACCCCAGCTTTGCGGGTTTGGGTCGCTACCTGCATTGGCTCTGTCGGCCACGTTGAAGACCCGCGGCGGATGCTCGAACGGGCCTCGCCCGGTCCAATCCGCCACTCAACGACTTCGCAGCGCCCGCCCGCAGGCATAGGATTGAGACAGTCAATGGAGGTTGAACCGAGCATCATGAGAGCCGTGGCGTTTTTACTCTTGTTGCCGCTGCTGGCGGCCTGCCAGAGCCCCAACCCTTACACGCAGCAGTCCAACCCACTGCCGCCGGCGCCCGCGCAGGCGGCCAATCATCTGGATCTCAGCGCTTACCCGGCGCCCGCGCGCGATTACGCGCGCTACCGCAACTGGAGCTGGCTGGACGGTCGGCAGCCAGCGGCCAGCGCCTGGGCCAGCTCGGCCCTGGTGCAAGAAGCGCTGAGCAACGCCCTCGACCAGCGTGGCCTGCGCCCGGCGCAAGGCACTGCCGCCGACCTCAAGGTCAGCGCCGAGCTACGCCTGGAGCGCCGCGTGCGGCAGGTCGTCGACCGCTATGGCAGCTACTACGGGCATAACCATTACAGCGACGACTTCGGCCTATGGGGCAGCGCTCCGCTGGTGCGCACCTACGAAGAAGAAGTGGTGGTGGTCCGCATCGACCTGTTCGACGGCCAGGACGGCCAGCCGGTGTGGAGCGGCAGTGCCGAAGTGCTCAGCGACGGC
Organism: Pseudomonas sp. UBA2684; assembly: GCA_002354655.1. GTDB lineage: Bacteria > Pseudomonadota > Gammaproteobacteria > Pseudomonadales > Pseudomonadaceae > Aquipseudomonas. The sequence goes on along the minus strand of DELY01000003.1, from coordinate 312,530 downwards.
AGCCAGGCCGAACGCGCCGATGCCTTGCGCGCCGCCCTGCAACGCGCGCTGGAGAATTACCCGCCAGCCTGATACACCGCTTATCAGCCGCCCTCGTCCGGCATCGTGACCGGGGCTCAGGAGAATCGATCATGCGCCTGCATGTGTTACTGATACCCGCGTTGCTGCTGCTCAGCGCCTGCCAAACCGCACAGCTCAGCCGCGACTTCGACCCCAATCGCGATTTCGCCGCCTACCGCAGCTGGAGTTGGCAGGAGCCGGCACTGCAATACCGTCCCGACGACCCACGCATCAAGAGCGACCTCACCGAGCAGCGCATCCGCGCCGCGGTTGGCGAGCAACTCGACCAGCGCGGCCTGCGCCCGGCGCCTAACGGCACTCCCGCTGACCTGCGGGTGCAGGCCTGGCTGATCGTCGACAACCGCCAGCAGCAAGTCAGCACCGGTTACGGCGGCGACTTGAGCGGGCGCTGGGGCGGTTTCTGGGGCGGGCCGACCTATATCGAAACGCGCACCGTGGACTACCAAGTCGGCACCCTGCAAATCGACCTGCTCGATGGCCAGGACGGCAAACTGGTGTGGCGCGGCAGTGCCGAGCAAATCCTGCGCAACCCGCAACCGAGCCCGAACGAGCGCAGCGCAGCGGTACGCGAAACCGTCGCCAAGGTGCTCAGCCAATACCCGCCGCGCTAGCAAGCCGTTTTTAACGCCGTATCGGCAACGTAGGTAGTTCGAGGACATTCAATGACGCAACCCTCTGCCCTGACCCACCGCCCGGCCGACGCCGCCGACCTGACGGCCATCGTGGCGTTTGCGCAAAGCGCCCAGGAGCTGTTTTTCGCCTACCCGAAAGCCAACTGGCCGCTGAGCGTCGGCCAGTTGGCCGCGGCCATGGCCGAGCGCCGCGACAGCACCGTGGTGCTGCTGGATGGCCGGGTCGCCGGCTTCGCCAATTTCTACCAATGGCAGCATGGCGAGTTCTGCGCCCTCGGCAACCTGATGGTCGCGCCGTGGGCGCGCGGCCAGGGCGTGGCGCATTACCTGGTGGCGGTGATGGAGCAACTGGTGCGCGACCACTACAAGGCCCCGCGCATGCGGGTGTCGTGCTTCAACGCCAACAGCGCCGGGTTGCTGCTCTACCCCAAACTCGGCTATCGACTTGAAGGCGTGGTCGAACGACGCGACCCGCACGGCGCACGGGTCGCGCTGATCCAATTCGGCAAGCCGCTGTAAAGCCCCCAGGCGGCGTTTCAGCCGTGCCGGCGCGGGCCGCTTTTGCGGCATAATTGCGCGCCCCACGCCCTGGAGAACCCCGCTCATGCCCGCCCCGATCTGGTGGTTACTCGCTTTGCCTTTTATTGCCGGCGCCTGCCTGCCCTTGCAGGCCGGTATCAATGGCCAGTTGGCCAAACAGGTGTCCAGCGTGCTGTCCGCCTCGCTGATCTCCTTCGGCGTGGGCACCTTGGCCTTGTTGATCGTGGTTCTGGCGCAGCGCGAAATGCCCAGCCTGGGCGCCCTCAAAGGATTGACCTGGTGGCACTGGAGCGGCGGCCTGCTCGGGGTGATCTTTATCGCCACCGCGGCCTTCGCCGGGCCGCGCGTCGGCGCACTGCTGTTTATGGTGCTGGTGATCGCCGGGCAACTGAGCATGGCCCTGACTCTCGACCATTTCGGCTGGGCCGGCTTTCGCGAAGCCCCCATCAGTCTCGGCAAGATCGGCGGCCTGCTGCTGATCGTTGCCGGCATCTGGCTGATTCGCCGCGGCTAACGCCAGCAACGCGCCTCGCGATGAAACAGCAACAGACCCTAGGCGACTGAGGCCGCGTTATTCATCGCGTTCGAAGCGGTAAAACAGGTTCGGTTCGCTGACCAGGTAGAGGTTGTCGCGATCGTCGAAGGTCAAGCCCTCGCCCTGCGGCACGCTGTCTTCCAGGCCGGCGAAACCGCCCAACAAGGAGCGAAAGCTGATCAGTTTACCGTCGCCATCCAGCTCCATCAGCAGCTTGGATTCATCGCTGAGCAAAGCCAGGTGACCGGTCTGTTCGTCGTAATGCACCGAGGACAAATCCGTGGCGAAGACCTTGCTCTGAATCCACTCGTCGCGGTCGATCACTTCGAGGTTGAAGGCGCCTTGCAGGCTCGATTTCAGCCCGCGAATTTCATACAGCTTGCGCGGCGAGTGCTCCTTGACCACGAACAAACGGTCGCCGGCCCGGTCATAGCCCGCCCCCTCGAAGCCCTGGTTGCCGCCCAGGTCGATGCCCAAGGTCAACGCCTGGTAATCCTCACGAAACAGCGCACCGGCCTGTGCGGGCACCTTGACCACCACCAGCGCCTGGTTGCGTTCTTCGGTTAGCAGCAACAGGTCATCGCCCAGGTAGGTAATGCCTTCCACATCGCTGAAACCGCTGAGCGGATAACGCGCCAACACCTCGCCGTCCTTGCTCATGGCCAGCAGCTCTTCGGGGTTATTGAGCACCGCCCAGAGCTGGTCGCGGCGCTCGTCGTAGGTCAGCCCGGAGAGGTTATCGCTAACCCCGGGCACGGCCTTGGCATCGATCTGCACGCGGTATTCCGGCAGCCACAGGCTGCGGTTCTCCCACTCGGTTTCATGCCAGGAGGTTTTGATCCAGAAGTACAGCCGGTCATCCAGGTGCAACGCACGCACTTGATACGCCAGGAGCAGTACGCTCAACAACAGTGCCCATTTCCATGGGCTTAGCACAGGTAGCCGTCCTAGCACCCCTTTCGCAGCGGACATCATGAATAGTCATTCTCGCGTGCTGTCGGGAAAAGAGCAGTCTGCCCAGGGATTGTTGCAATCCGGGTGTTCGGCGCAGCAATGCACAAAACCAGAAAGCCCGCGCCAGTCGGCGCGCGGTTTAGACCGACCGCGATGGACTTAGTTCCAAGGAATCCGTGGCGAGCACGCACAGCATGCTCACCGCGTTAAGTGAGTCGCCTTTTGCCTGGATCGAGAGCAGCCGCTGCCGCGCGCACCTGCGGGCCATCACCGCCCTCAACCGCGCCAGCGGCGCCTGGCCGCTTCGCCAGTGCAGCCATCGACCAGGCAACGCGCTATGCTTTAACGATCCGTTTTGTGATCACAGCCCATGAGCCGAATCGACCCGCCCCGCCAGCCGCAAGCCTTCGAACTCTGGCGTGAAGCCCAAGACACACGCATGCGCACGCGCCTGGGCGGCATCTACTACCTGCTGGCCTGGCTGCTGACCTGGCTGTTCAGCGTTGCGCCCAGCACCCAACTGCACCTCGGCCTCGCCGGCTGCGTCCTTTTCGCCCTGCTGTTGCTGCTGCGCCTGCGCCATCGCCTGCCCAGCGACGATACGCCGCAAGCCTTGCGCGTATGGCTCGATCGGCACTGGATCTTGATTCTGCTGACCGCCCTGGCCTGGGGCATGACCCACGCCCACACCCTGAACAACCCGGCATATGCCAGCTCCTGGATTATCGCCACCCTCAGCACCATCGCCTTCAGCACCGCGTTGGCCTTCAATTTTTCCATGCGCAAGGGCCGCGCCATCGTCGCCCTGCTGCTGCTCTACCTGCCCGGCCTGGCCGCCCTGGCGCTGCACTGGGAGGAACAGCGCGCCACTCTGATCACCCTGGCGTTCTACCTGAGCTACCTGATCCTCGCGCTCAACCGCAGCCACCGCGAGTACCGCAACACCCTGGCCCTGGAACTCAAACTGCTCGAACAACAGGAAAGCCTTGAAGTGCTGAGCCGCACCGACAGCCTGACCCAGCTGGGCAACCGCTACCAATTCAACAGCCTGTTTCCGGTGATGATCGCCAACGCCCAGCGACAGAGCGATCCGCTGTCGTTGGTGCTGCTGGATATCGACTTCTTCAAGCGGGTCAACGACGAACATGGCCATGCCTGCGGCGACGCCTGCCTGAGCGCTTTCGCCGAGCGCATGCGCCAGGTTTTCCGCCGCGACAGCGATGCCCTGCTGCGCCTGGGCGGTGAAGAATTCGGCGTGCTGATGCCCAACACCCCACTGGATCAAGCCCGCCTGCTGGCGGAAAGCTTCCGCGAGGAACTGGCCACGCATGGCTTCAAGGTCAAGGAACACCACCTGCCGCTGACCGCCAGCCTTGGCGTCGGCTGCTTCGACCGGCACCGTGACGACAGCGCCGAAGCCTTTTTCAAGCGCGTCGACGATGCGCTCTACCTGGCCAAAAGCGCCGGACGCAACCGCCTGGTGCTGGCGTGAGCCGCCTTATCTTGTAAAGATTGACGTCAATAAATTGATGGCCAAGCGCCATCAACCCGCTAGGCTTTCCCTTCCATCGCCAGTTAATACGAAGGGACTTGTCTTATGCCTAGATTCCTATCCACCTTCCTGCTCAACCTGAGCGTGCGCAAAAAGCTGCTCAGCGGCTTCAGCATCGTCCTGCTGATCACCCTGGGTATCGCCGCCATCAGTTACAGCGCCCTGGGCGCCCTGCTCGAACGCTTTGCCAAACTCAACCAGGTCGCCAGCATCAACACCCTGGTCTACCAGGCGCGCCAAGGTGAAAAGAACTTCATCATCCGCAACGAAGACAGCTACATCCAAGAGGCGCAAGAGGCCATCCAACAGACCATCGGCATCGCCGATGAAGCGAAAAGCCTGCTGATCGATCCGGCCGACATCGCCTTGATGGAGCAGATCAACCGCGATGCCAGCGGCTACCAGCAAGACCTACAGGCCTTGCAGCAAATGGCCCAGCAAAGCCAGCACGCCCAACAGGGCATGGAGTTGGCCGCACGCGAGGCCATCACCCAGATCGACGAACTGCAGAGCAAGCTCAACGCGGCGGCCGTCGCGCAGATTCGCCTGACGGGCGACGACAACAGCATTCGCAGCCTTGAACTGGCCAACCAGGCCGGCAGCCTGGCTCGGGAAGTGCTGCATGCGCGGCGTAGCGAGAAGAACTTTATCATCAGCGGCCAACAGGACTATGCCGACCAGTTGCTCAAACAGTTGGACACGATGCAGCAGATCGGCCAGCGCATTAATAGCAACCTGAACGACGCGGCCACCCGCGACGACCTGCAAGCGGCGCAAACGCAGATCGACCAGTACCGCCAGGATTTCGAGGCCTACCGCACCACCCTGACGGCCAGCAGCAGCACCGAACGCGATATGACCGAGCGCGCGCGCTTGGTGATGGAAGCGTCCGAAGAGGCCTATAAACGCCAGGTACAAGTGCTCGAACACGAGCAGGCGCAGATCGAAACGATCCTCCTGGCCTCGACGCTGGTGGCGTTCATCATCGGCTTGTGCGCCGCGGTGCTGATCACCCAGATGATCGTCGGCCCGCTGCAACGGGTCGTCGGCCTGGCGCGCAAAGTCGCCCAAGGCGATCTCTCGGAGAATATCCACAGCGAGCGCAAGGACGAGCTGGGCATGCTGATGCACGCCATGCAAGGCATGACCGAAAGCCTGCGCGACCTGCTCTCACGCTTGAGCAGCGGCATCGAGCAACTGGCCACCGCCGCCGAGGAAATGTCCGCGGTCACCGAACAAACCAGCGCCGGCGTGGCGCAGCAGAAGATGGAGACCGAGCAGGTGGCCACCGCGATGAATGAAATGACCGCCACCGTGCAGGATGTCGCGCGCAACGCCGAGTCCGCCGCCGGCTCGGCGCAGGACGCCGACCGACAGGCGCAACAGGGCAGTCAGACTGTGCAACAGGCCATCGAACGCATCGAGGGCCTGGCCCAGTCGATCGAACTTTCCGCCGAATCCATCGAACGGCTCAAACACGACAGCACCAACATCGGCAGCGTGCTCGACGTGATCAAAAGCATCGCCGAGCAGACCAACCTGCTGGCACTCAACGCCGCCATCGAGGCGGCGCGGGCCGGCGAGGCCGGGCGCGGGTTTGCCGTAGTCGCCGACGAAGTCCGCGCGCTGGCCAAGCGCACCCAGGAATCCACCCGCGAAATCGAGGGGCTGGTCGCCACGCTGCAAGGGGGTGCCGAGGGCGCCGTGGCGATGATGGGCAAGAGCTGCGCCCAGGCCAGCGATACCGTGGCGGCAGCCCAACAAGCCGGACAGGCGCTGGAGGCGATCAACACGGCCGTGTCGAGCATCCAGCAGATGAACCAGCAGATCGCCACCGCGGCCGAGCAACAAAGCTCGGTGGCCGAGGAGATCAATCGCAGCGTGCTGAATATTCGCGACGTGGCCGATCAATCGGCGGCGGCCACCGAAGAGACCTCGGCCGCCAGTACCGACCTGGCACGCCTGGGCGGCGAGCTGCAAACCCTGGTCAACCGCTTCAAACTGGCGTGATGCCGCTGAGGTAAGCGCATGATATCGCCCGTACCGTAGGCTGGGTCGGGCGGCACTCCAGGCACGCGCTACAACCGGAAGCTGCCCATCTGCGTGGCCAGGTCATTGGCCAGGCCACGCAAGGTCTGGCAATCCTCGCGACAATTGCGCACTTCACCAGCGGTGGCATGCGCCAAGTCGGCGATGCCCTGGACGTTGCGATTGATTTCCTCGGTCACCGACGACTGCTCCTCGGTCGCCGCCGCCACCTGGGTGTTCATGTCGCTGATCTTCTCCACCTGCTCGGTAATCGCACCCAGCGACTGCCCGGTGCGCTGGCTGGCCTCGACGCCGGTGCCGGTCGCCGCCTGCCCGGCATGCATCGAGCTGACCGCGGTTTCCGCGCCATGCTTCAAGCGCTGGATCATCTGCTGGATTTCATCGGTGGAACTTTGCGTGCGACTGGCCAGGGTACGCACCTCGTCCGCCACCACGGCAAACCCCCGGCCCATTTCCCCGGCCCGCGCCGCTTCGATGGCGGCGTTGAGTGCCAGCAGATTGGTCTGCTCGGAAATCCCACGGATCACCGCCAAGACCTGATCGATCGAAGCCACCTGCTGCGCCAACTCACTGACTGCCGTGGCCGCCCCGCCGATCTCCGCGGACATCTTCTCGATATGGCCAATCGACTGACCGACGACCTGGCGCGCCTGCTGCGCCTCGTCGCGGGCACTGTGCGAGGCCTGCGCAGCGCTGCTCGCATTGCGCGCGATTTCCTGCACGGTAAGGCCCATCTCATGCACCGCAGTGGCGACCATATCGGTCATTTCCTGTTGCTGGCTGGAGCGTCCTGCGGTGTTCTCCACCACCTGGGCCACCTGGCCGACCGCGCTGCGCAAGCGCTCGCTGGTAGCCAGCACAGCGCTGATCAAGACACGCTGGCTGTTGATAAAGCGGTTGAACCCGCGCGACAGATCGCCCAGCTCATCGGCCCGCGACTCGTCCAGCCGGCGCGTCAGGTCGCCGCCACCGCCACCGATCTCCACCAAAGCCGCCGTGACCTGGCGAATCGGCCGCACCAGCCCACGGGCCAACAGCACCACCAGGCCGAGAAACACCAAGGCCACGCCGATGCCGATCAGGCTGGTCATCCACAACGCCTGCCGTGCTTCGGCATAAATCTCCGCCTCGGGCACCTCGCTGACCAGCAACCAGTCCAGGCTGTCGAGTTTTTGCGCCACCGCCAGGTAGGTTTCGCCATCGCGCTCGAAGCGCACCGCCTTGCCGCCGCTGCCGAGCAACGCACTCGCGGAGGCCTCGCCGAACAACTCGCGCAAGCGCCCGCTGCCATTCAACTCGGCCTGCGGATGCACCTTGATCTCGCCCTGGGCGTCGATCAGGAAAACTTGACCGTTTTCGCCAAACCGAAAATTGCGAATCATTTCCGACATGGCCTTGAGGCTGAAGCCAAGACCCGACACACCGAGGGTCTTGCCATCGCGTTTGATCCGCTGGTTGATGAACAGCGTCGGCAGGCGTGTGCCCTTGTCGATGTCAATTTCCAGCACGCGGTCGCGGTTGCTGTCGACCAGCGTGTAGAACCACTGGTTCTCCGGCTGGTTACGGTTGAGCGTGCGCACCAGGCCCTCGCCGGTGGTGTAGTTGCCGCTGTCCAGCACGGCAATCGACGTGGTCAGGGCATTCTGCTGAGCGCGCACGCCCTCCAGATAACGGGCGAACGCCTCGCGCCGCGCCGGGTCTTCACCAGCGACCAGCCAATCCTGCACCAGGCTGTTCTCGGCGATCCCGGCATTCGCGGTGATCGGCGCAGCCAACACCCGCTCCAGGTCGTTGCGGATCGATAACACCCGCGCCGGCAAGGCCTCCTCGACCAAGTAACGCTCGGTCAGGCGATTGACCACCGCCGAGTAAACCCCGACCACGATCAGGATGCTGGCCAGCAGCGCCGCGCCCATGCTGAGGATCAGTTGCCACTGAATACTGCGTTGCCAGAGGCGCATGGCGGCTCTCCTATTGTTATTGTCGAGACAGTGCCAGAAGTATTGGATACAACATTGTGCACAAATTACCGAGCTGTGACAGCCATAGCCTGTTATCGACCACTTGCCGCGGGAGTTTAAGCAACGCCTAGCGCCGCTCAGGCGCGGCGCCGGCTGACCTAATCGCTGAGCGAAAATTCCAGACGAGCGGTCTGCCCGCTCTCGTCCAACACACTGAGCTAGCACTGGCCGTTGCGGCCGAAAGCCTGGTTGAACATCGCCTCGGCAGCGGTTTCGGCGACCGGCTGGCCGCAGCCCCGAGGTGAGGCGCAGCGATCAGTTCAGAGAGAGAAATACAACGTTAAACCGCTCCGAATTAGACGCACGCCACTGTTTGCGCACGCATGGCTAGCATGCTCGGCAGCTTCTTCGTAGACTCCCACTGCTGGCTTCGTGATATCACTGCTATGTCGCGGCCATCGTCGCCACACCCGAGCACACCCGCAAACCTGACCGCCTCGACGCCGGTTCAGGCATTTAATTCAGGAACCGATGGTCATGGATGAACCAACACCCCCACACAACGTGCGCAGCCCTTCAGGCTGTATGCCTCTCGACAGACCTGGCACGACGCGGCACATCCTTGCCGGCAGAAGACCACCCTGCCAACGCATGCCCACTGACCTGGCTAAAAAGCGGGCCTACCCATAGCCCGGCAACAGGTACCACCTGTGCCGCGCCTAACCTCGCCTTCCCCACTCAACAAGAGCACCCTCATGAAACAGACAGTACTCGCCGTAGGCCTGGTCGGCCTGTTAGCCGGCTGTGCCACCGAGCAATCACGCACACTTGAAGTCGCCAAAGTGGCGACTGCCCATCACGCCTATCAGGGCGCTCGCAACCCGATAGCGGTTGGCAAGTTCGATAACCGCTCCAGCTATATGCGTGGCTTGTTTTCCGATGGTGTGGATCGCCTTGGCGGACAGGCCAAGACCATCCTGATTACCCATTTACAGCAGTCAAATCGCTTTAACGTACTCGACCGCGACAATCTCGCGGAGATCAAGCAAGAAAGCACCCTCGCGCAAAAGAGCCAGCAGCTTCGCGGTGCCGATTTCGTCGTTACCGGCGATGTCACCGAGTTCGGGCGCAAAGAAGTTGGCGATCATCAGCTGTTTGGCATTCTAGGCCGCGGCAAATCGCAAATTGCCTACGCCAAGGTCAACCTCAATATCGTCAACGTACGCACCTCTGAAGTGGTGTTCTCGGCACAGGGCGCAGGTGAGTACAGCCTGTCCAATCGAGAAATCATCGGCTTCGGCGGCACCGCCAGTTATGACTCGACCCTCAATGGCAAAGTCCTGGATCTAGCCGTACGCGAAGCGGTCAACGACTTGGTCAACGGCATAGACACCGGCGCCTGGCGCCCTGCGCAATAACGTTCAAGGAAGAACCCAAATGATCCACATTTTTCAACGATATTCCGCGCCACTCACCCTGGCCATGGCGGCGCTGCTCGGTGGCTGCGTTAGCCAACCCAAACCGCTTTACCACTGGTCGGGCTACCAAGAGCAGGTCTACGAACACTTCAAAAAAGAGAGCGGTCCCGAACAGCAGATCGCGGCGCTCGAGGCCAGCCTGCAAGAGGCAAGAGCCAGGGACGAAACTCCCGCTCCGGGCTTTCATGCCCACCTCGGCATGCTGTATGCCGAGATCGGCAAAGCAGATCAGGTTCGCCAGCAATTCGAAACCGAAAAGGCCCTATTCCCTGAGTCCGCGCCATACATGGACTTCCTGATCCGCAACGCTGAAAAATAGGAGACTGCAATGCACCACATATCCATCAAGACCCTGCTACCACTCCTGCTTATTGGCCTACTTTCAGGCTGTGCAACCCCAACGCCCTACGACTACACCGCATTTGAGCAAAACAAACCGAACTCCATCCTGGTGCTACCGCCGGTAAACAAATCACCGGATATCAAGGCAACCTACAGCATGCTCTCGCAGGTGACTTACCCCCTAGCCGAAGCGGGCTACTATGTGCTGCCTGTGGCTCTGGTTGACGAGACGTTCAAGCAGAATGGCTTGACCAATGCAGACGAGATGCACATGGCCCCTCCGGCTAAACTGCGCGAAATCTTCGGTGCGGATGCCGCCCTCTACATTGATGTCACCCGATACGGCAGCAGCTACACCGTGATCAACAGCGAAGTCGCGGTAGAGGCCACAGCCAAACTGGTCGACCTGCGTAGCGGTCAACTCCTTTGGCAGGGTAGTGCGGTAGCTAGTACAGCGGAAAACCAGAACCACGGCGGCGGGCTTATTGGCATGCTGGTCACCGCCGCAGTCAACCAAATCATCAACACCCTCAACGACCGGGGACACGATGTTGCAGGCATCACCAGCCGGCGCCTGCTCACCGCCGGGCAGCCTAACGGCATCCTCGGCGGTCCGCGCTTGTCGGAGCAGCGACAAGCGAACCTGGCGACCCGCTGATAACGCAGAACCCTCCACCGAAAAAACGGCGCGCTTGCCAGAGCGCGGCCGTCTCTAGATAAGCGCAAAAGAAGAACCAGGGGACACGCAACACGTCCGCCTCAGCCTGACCTTGGTTGGCATAGCCATGTTCCGACATCCACTCCGTTTTCAGGCTTCTGAACAGCGCTCCATCGGTGCGTTATCCCAGCAGTTGCCACGACGGCTCATGCCCTGCTTGATCCGGTAGCGCCACAGCATTTGGCGGAACTCGATGCTGGTGTAATGGCTGCCTTGGTCAGAGTGAAACATCAGCTGCTGCGGGCAACCACGGGACTCAAAGGCCACGCGCAGAGCACGCGTCGTAAGTTGCGAGTCCGGTCGGTTGGGGAGCGCCGGGGAGGCAGTTTTTTAGGGTCTCTTTCTGGCCTGTCCTTTCAGACCAGACTCTTCGCCGCTACCGTTAGGAAGAGTTAAACCCACCCACATCCCAACCGGAGGCCAGCCATGAGCGCTCAGCTTCCCCCCATCGTTTCTGAGTTCGAGACCGAAGAACAAGCAGCCAGCTATGACCGCTGGTTCCGTGCCAAAGTGCTGGAAGCCATGAACAGCAACAAACCCCGCCTCCCCCACGACGAAGCAATGGCGAAGGTACAGGCCGCCTTGGAAGAACGCAGGAAGGTTCGCGCAAACCGTTCGCTGGACTGACGAGGCCACCACCGACTTGGTGGAAATCATCGACTACATCGAGCAGCGCAACCCTCTCGCGGCCGAGGCGCTACATGCCGCCATATTGAGGACTGTCGAGGGTCTTACATCTGCCCCTACTTGTTCCGGCCGGGTCGCGTGCCAGGCTCCCGCGAATGTGTCGTGCATCCCAACTATCTGGTGATTTATCAGCATCGACGTGCTGCGCGTCCTACACGCCCGCCAGGAATACCCTTAGCTACAGCGATCCGCGCATAAGGCGCAGGCTATCCGCGGCGGGTAACCCTAAACGTGCATGTCGTGGTGGATACTGTTGTATTGGTGGTTGCTGCGCTGGCTATTGCCATCCCCCTATCCGCGCTCCAGCACACAGGGATGGCAGCGCACCCGTCCTGCCTCGCCGGTTCGCCAGGCCCGAAAACCACTCCGGGTGGTCGACGAACTGATCCGCCTCAAGGCGCTGATGCCGCAGGCCGGTTGCCGCCTGGTCGCTGACTGCTTCAACCGGCGCTTCGCCGCAAAACGCCAGGTCAGCGTGAGCAAATCCTATGTGGTTTACACCTTGCGCCAGCGGCAGTGAAGCACGGCGGTGCATCAGACGACGTAAAGCTACGGCGGGTCCGGCCAACCACACTTGGGCGCTGGACTTGACCGGTAAACAGGATGTCCACGGCCAGCAGCACGCCATCCTCGGCATCATCGACCACGGCAGCCGCCGGCTACTGGCGCTCACCGCCGTGCCCAACAAGTCCGCCTGGACGCTGCTCGGCTACCTGTTTCTGGCCATCGGCCGTTACGGTAAGCCGCAGGCCATTCAACGCCGTGCGCCCGCACCAGAACCTGGGTGGCCGGACGCCGCTGGAAGCCTGGCAGGGAATTGACCCTTACCGGCAAGCGCCGAAGCGGGAGGAATGGTTCGAGGCCTGGGACGGCTTATTGCAGGGTTACCATTTACGGTTTTAGCGCAACCGGCCGATTCTGGGGTTAGCGATGGCGAGGCACCTGTCCACGGGCGGAACGACAAAACTCGCCTCGTTGGCGGAAAAAGGGGAAATTTCAGGGGAAACCGCCATCCGGTCCAGCTCGGAAACCGGCCGACGGTGGGCTGAAACTCGAAATCTGGCAGGTTTGGAAGAGGAAAATTCCCCGCCGAGAAAGCGGGGAAGGCTTATTGGACAGTTGGACGGGACAGTGAAGTTGCCGACATTCAAGGTCTATATTTTTAAAGAGAGGAGGGGGCTAATTAAATCCACGTTCTTGTGCTTGTGCTTTCTCATATTGATGGGTATTGCAAGCTCAACCCATCCTACGTGCTACATAGCTTTAATTTCAGCAATAATTTCTACAAATTCAGCCTCAGTCATTTCAAACTCAGCCCCCTCGTCCATTGCCATCAGAGCCAGCAGTTTACGATCCATATTTTCAGATATCTCAAGACCATGATCTTGATAAATCCTGAAGGCAGCTCTTGATATTTTAGAAATATCATAGCCGCCAACAGTTTCTCTCTCGAGTTCCGCAGCCATATCTTTCGCCGAATACGTCATTTCCAGCTCTCCAATTCTGCCCCAGTTGGAGGGTAATGCTGAGCGCTCACTGGCTGCCCATTAATATTTTTCGGGTGAACACGAATCACACTCCCAGACTGGCCATAACTTTCCATCCACTGCCTGGTTTGGCCGGTTTGAGGGTTATGCTCTGTCACAAATGATGCGCTGCGCGTACCCCCCTCAGTTCGAGCTGGTACTTCCTGCGTGTAATAACGCACACGTCCATCTGGTAAAGCTTTTGTAACAGCCGCGGTTTGCTGAGCTTTTTGCAAACCAGAGAGCTTAACCCTCAGAGCGGCTTGGGCATTAAGACTTGTCGCCTCACTTGCAACAGTTACTGTCTATTTTGCACCATTTAACTACCGAAGCAAAAACTTTCCCTGCAACTCCTTCACAACTTGCTTCATAGCCACAAGCGGACAAACATCATCTTGAGAATATACGCTACATGAAACCATATCTTCTGGATAGCCGAAGTCCGCGTAAACTTCCTGAAGTCTATTTATTTTATCTTGCTCGCAGTCATCGGACCCATCAATACAAAGGAGAAAAGCTAAACGCCACTTATCCAGATCAGCGACATAATCTGACTTTTCTATCTGTTTTGATACAAGACTAAGAAGTTCATCATCACTTAGATATTCCCCTCCCGCAATAACAGCAACATCCTCACTTTCGTTACCGCTCACAAGGAGACTGACAGCATATTCAAAGACATCCTTGCGTTTTACCCAGCCCTTTCTAAAGCCCAGAAAAATGACCGACCAGCACATCAAACCTAAATCAATCAATATCTTAAACGGAGACATTATCTTCCCCCCTACTTCTTCGGAATTTGGTTAGGCAATCCAGTGACTTTACCATCAGGGATAAAACGCCGATGAGTTACATCTCCTTGATCAATAATCCACTCAAAAACCCCATCAACTCCGTTATTGCTGCCCTCTATTTGTCTTAATTCGGATACCCTAACGACCTTGCCGCCAGCACCCTTGGTTGGTATTTCAAATTTAGCGGCATCACCTGCATAGTTATCAATGATGTTATTGAATCCATGCTGACCATCAGGGAGTTTATTTGCGCTCCCGACTCTCGGCTTCCCTATAACCGAATTATCTATTTCTTTTACACTACTTCGCGCAAACACCCCAGCGAACGCCTTTATTCCACTCTTTACGGCGACAGCGGCTCCACCAAGTCCCGCCAGAGTACCCGCCCACTCTGCTGTAGTCTTGGCCGCGTCTAGCGCCTTCTCCGTGCCCGTTTCCGGAATAAAAATTCGCCCTGCCAGCGATACATCCTCATCCAACATCTGCGCAGCAAACAGCCGTGCATCTGGGTTTATCTCCGCCAGCGCCTTCCCGTCCTTAGCCGCTATCACCTCGAAAGCGTTCATCACCTCTTGCGAATCCAGCTTCGAGAATTGCTCCGTACAAGCCGGACTTAGCTGACACCGCTCCATTACCTGATCTACCGCTGCCGCGGTCTCTTCGCGATGCAACAAGTAGTTATTCGCCGTCGCATTCGCCGCAACCGCCGCGCCTGCTTCGGCATCGCCCTCAGCCACCACCGCCGCCAGCACACCAATGATTTGCGAGGCCGCCAGTAGGTTCTTTGCGCCCTGCTTATATTCCGGGCTGTTCTGGTCCTTACCTGCCGGCAATAGCTTGTCGCCGAGCAACTCCACCAGGGCTTCGTTGGCCCCGACGGCCAAGGCGCCGGTGCGGAAGTCGCCGCCCATCGCCTCGGCCAGCAGGCCACCCAGCGCGGCGTGCATGGCAATCTTCGGCAGGCTGCTATTTGTGAACTGATTGCCGATCTCGTTGGCTCCGAGCGCCCCGCCGATACTCACGGCATTACCCACCGCTGCATCGGCCAGGTTGTCTTTGAAACTGCCGCCGTACACGGCGGTTTCTATCAGCGAGTCAGCCACTGTTTTAACCGCGACAGTTTTTATGCTCTCAGCGTTAAAACCGAGCTCTGTCGGTTTGTAGCCGAGCGAGTCACCAACCCCCGCCGTTGCGGCGGCCACCACGTAGCCCTTGATGGCATCCGAGGAGGTGACGTCCTTGACTACCGCCCCCAAATCGCCGCGATTGTTGATGGTACTGACGGTCGCGTTGGTGGCCACACTAACAGTCACTGCTTGGCCCACTGAGTTCATGCCCATCATCACCGGCCCCATGACCATCGATAAGGCAATGGCAATGATCAGCTGCGCCGCCGGCCCAAGGCTGGAATGGCTGTACTTGAACGACTCATGCACCTCCTGCACCCGCCGCCAATCGACATCGCCGCGCTGCTCGGCCTGTTTCAACCAAGCCAACTGCGGGTCGGCCTGGACCATCGCATCGATGGTCTGACTGACTGACTTCTGGTCGATCTGCTTGATATCGATCTGCAGGCCTTCGGCGGCCTTGATGGCGAGCTCGCCCTGGGCGATCAGCTGGCTCTGGACGACGGTCTCGTCGGTGTGGCCCTTGCCACTCATCGAGTTCCAGGCCCAGCTGTTCTTACTCTTCTCGTGACTCTCCTGTTCGAGGTCCTTGACCGCTTCGAAGGCGATCGCGCCGCCGCTCTCCAAGGTCAGATCGGCGCCGCTGTCCAGCTTGGCCGCCTGGTAGGTTTGGTCGCCGCCGCTGAGCAGGGTCAGGTCGCCGCCCGTGGTGATTTGGCTGCCGACGTTAGTGACTTGGGTGGTTTCGTCACGCTTGAAGCTCTTGCGGCCCCAACTGCCCTTGCTCTTCTTCTCGTAAAGGCTGTAGTCGTAATCCTCGGCGCTGAGCAGGGCCAGTTGCTCGCCCGCCACCAGGTAGGCTTCGCCGCCCGCCTCGACCTGGCTGGCGATCAGCGCCAGGTTGTGGTCGGCGCCGATCAATACATCGCCACCGGCCCGAATTTCGCTGGCCTGCTGGTCGATACGATCTTGCTGGCGGGTGACCTTCTTGCTCTTGGCGTAGAAGTGATCCTCGTTGGCCGCCGAGGCCAGCACCACGTCACCCGCTGCACTGAGGGCGATGCTGCGGCCGGCCGAACTCGCCGCTAGCTCAGCGGTGGCGGTGACGATCGGGTTGAGGAACAAAATACCGATCAGCACCGTGGCGATGTTCTGGAAAAACGGGCTGCGAACGTCCATGTGAGCGCAATCAAAAACCAAGGGGAAAGGAGAAACGCAGCGGCGCAGACACGGATTAAACCACAGAGCCCAATGCCAACCCTCGCGACACAACGAGAGAAGCATCACACTCTGGCGCAGACAAAAATCCCTCGCGGGTGAGGGAAAAGGTGGATGAGGCTGTAGCCACTGGCGCACAATGTACGTACATATGTAAATACGGGATGCAGCATGCGCTTTGAGTGGGATGAGGCTAAAAACCGTATCAACATCCAGAAGCATGGCATCGACTTCAACGATGCCGTGGACATTTTCAACCACCCTCTACTGGCCTTGCCGGATGAGCGCGAAGGTTACGGCGAAGAGCGCTGGATCGCCCTGGGCTGGATAACAGCACTGCTGGGCGTGGTGGTTTATACGGAACGAAGGGGCGATGTGATCCGCATCATCAGCGCCCGAAAAGCGACCCGACGCGAGGTACAACACTATGAGCAACGTATCGGCTAAAACGAAAACTGACTGGAAACGGCTGGAAAGTCTGACCGACGACGAGATCGACACCAGCGACATTCCGGAGCTGGGCGACGAGTTCTTTGCCCGTGCCGAGTTACGTCAGGTCGTTAAGCAACCGGTGACACTGCGCCTCGACGCCGATGTGCTGGAGTGGTTCAAAGGGCAAGGCCAGGGCTATCAGACCCGCATCAACAAACTGTTGCGCCTGTATATGGAGTCGCAACGACACCCATGATCCGAGACTCGCGCAAACGTCATGCATGAACGCACCTCGGCTCCGCAGAACGGGGGCCGAGGGCAGCCCGTCTTTACCGCGAGCGGGAGGCAAGAATGCCCGCCCCGATAAACACCGAGCAAAACCATGCCGCAATGGATTCTGCAGCTGTGCCGGATGCTGCTGCGCTGGCTGTTCCCCAGCCGGCGTCCGCGCCCCAGTCGGCATGGCTGGAAGCGAACGCACCCCGACCAACCGATGCGCCAACCGCGCAAACCCACCTGGATGGTCGATGAGTTGGTTCGACTCAAGGCGCTGATGCCGCAAGCGGGCTGTCGGCGAGTCGCCGACACCTTCAACCGGCGCTTCGCGGCGAAGAAACAGCTGACCGTCAGCAAGTCCTATGTAGCCTATACCTTGCGAGGGCGGCGCTACGAAATCGAATGTCTGCGCCGCAAGATTCGCCAGTACCGACCGGGGCTTGGCGAATCGAACAAGGTGTGGGGGCTGGATTTGACCGGTAAACAGGATGTCCACGGCCAGCAACATCCCATCCTCGGCCTGATCGATCACGGCAGCCGCCAGCTGCTGACCCTCACCGCCGTGCCCAACAAGTCCGCCTGGACGCTGCTCGGCTACCTGTTTCTGGCCATTGGCCGCTTCGGCAAACCCCAGGCGTTGCGCAGCGATAACGAGCGGGTGTTTACCGGTAGGCTGTTCAGCACAGTGCTGCGCCTGGCCGGGATTCGCCAGCAGCTCAGCGATCCTGGCTGCCCCTGGCAGAACAGCCGGATCGAGCGTCTGTTCGGCACCTTGAAAGGCAAGCTGGATCGCTGGCGGCTGCTCGACCGCGCCCAGCTGTACAGCGCGCTGAGCCAGTTCGCCTTCTGGTACAACGCCGTGCGTCCGCACCAGAACCTGGGTGGCCGGACGCCGCTGGAGGCGTGGCAGGGGATCGACCCTTATCGGCGACCGCCGAGACGGGAGGAATGGTTCGAGGCTTGGGACGGCTTATTGCAGGGTTACCATTTACGGTTTTAGCGCAACCGGCCGATTCTGCGGTTAGCGATGGCGCGGCACCTGTCCACGGGCGGGACGACAAAACTCGCCTCGTTGGCGGAAAAAGGGGAAATCTCAGGGGAAACCGCCATCCGGTCCAGGTCGAAAACCGACCGACGGCGGGCCGAAACTCGAAACCGGACAGCTTGAAATAGAAAAATCCCCCGTTGGCAAGGCGAGGGAAGTCGATTGGACAGTTGGACGGGACAGTGGGTATAGGGTCGGGTTTGCGCCTCAGGGGATAGTTGAGGCTGGCGGGAATGTTTGTCACAACAACTAGACCTTATAAAAGAAAAAACAAAAATATATTAAAAGCCCTAACCCACCAGAGAATGCTCTGAGCCACAAATTTTCATCCTTACCGACTGTGGCCCCGCCGGAAAACGGGATGTACCTCCCACTAACGAACGCGTAAAAGGAATACCCAAACCATGCCTGCCCAAACATTACCGTAAAAAAATCCCTCCATACACCATAAAATCTAACCAAATTCAAAATCATAAAACCCAACATCACTAAAACCAAAACCACAAGAGCACTCTTTCTGGAAAACAAAGTAAAGTCACTCACCTAGCAAATCCTTACCATTTTCAACTATGCCTGACCATGCACCAGACAGTGACAACGCATTGGTAATTTTTCTAGCGACCTCAAGAGGAACTCCTCTAGAGGCCGCGTATGACTCGAAGCCTGTACTTACAGCTCCCTCAGTAAGCTTTGTAAGTATAGCATCATTCAGATAACCAGAAAGCAAAGAGGCTCCAGTTGATATATGACCCAATCCCACCACCGTACCACCACTCCCAATTACTGCGCCAGCAGTCATTACTTTACTAAAATCATCCAACGCCTTCGCATCTGCAGCCCTTAACCAACGCAGAGTATCAGCATTCCCAAAGTCAATGTTCGCTCCCACCGCAATACATTCCGCATTACCACAAGGCCAAAATCGAGGCTGATAATATTTACCGTCAATTACTACCGGCACTACATAACCGCCACTGTCACCCAACGCATATCCCGTAAGCCTATCACGGGGATTCTGGCTAGAACCTCCTATATTCTGATTAGGAGCTAGCCCCAATGTTGAGTCATGAAATGAGTAACCCTCCGCGTTACTCAATACATACTTAGCAACATCAGGATCAATATCGACAGGAAGCAACTGAACATAAGTGTCGCCATACTTAACCCAGCGCCCACCTGTGTCATAGACTCCATCCTGCGGCACCACCATATCAGTCCCCGGAAAAATACCCTCATCCGCCCTGCTCGACACCCGCAAGACATCCTCAACTTCCCCCTCAGTAAATCTACCGCCACTTTTCTCTGCCAGTTCCTTGGCAAGAGCTTTTTCACTCTCATGAAGCTGACGGTTATATAGAGTCGCACTCCCCGCCACCCAAGCCCCAGTCTGCAAAGCCTTCTCATCACCTCCCTGCGCCCCAGCCGCCAGAACCCCGATCACCTGCGAGTTCATCACCAGCAGGCTCTTCTTCTGCTCCGGGTCCATCTGCCCGTACCAGCCTGCCAAGCTATCGACGAGGGCTTCGTTCACGCCAGCCGCCAGCGCACCAGTCCTGAAGTCCCCGCCAGCCGCTTCTGCCGCCAGGCCGCCCATCACCGCGTGCAGGCCGATCTTGGCCAGGCTGCCATCCTTGATATCCCATTTACCGGGGGCTGTCTGATCACCGATCAGGTTGAACCCCGCCGCCGCAAAGGTATTGGCCAGACTGCTGCGCAGGGCATCGCTAAGCGAGCTATCGCCGCCCAGGGCACGGTCAAGGACGGCGGAGGTGCCGTTTTGCAGCAATTGGTTGCCGGCAAACTGACCGATACCACTCCAGGTGTTCAGCCCGCCTTCAGTAATGACTTTGCCGCTGTTGACCAAGGCGCCGCTGGCGCCGGTCTCGGTGCCGGTCCAGCCGTTATACAGTCCGTTGGTCAGGCCTGCGGTGGCGCCCGCTACCACATAACCACGCAGCGCATCCTCCGAGGTCACGTCCTTGAGTATCGCTCCGAGGTCGCCCCGGTTGTTGATGGTGCTGATGGCCGTATTGCTGGCGGCTCCAGTAGCGACAGCAGTCAGGGCCACGTTGCCCCAGCCGGCAGCGACCGTAGAACCTATCGCGGCACCGTTCGCCACTGCAGAAGCGGTGGCTGTACCCGCAGCAGCCATCGTGCCTCCCGATCCCGCGGCTGCCCCTGCGACATTTCCGATTGCGGCGCTCGCCGCCCCCGCCGTGAAGTACGCCACCACGATGGCAATTACTATTGCCGCTCCGCCGCCCAACCCCGAGCTGCTGTACTTGAAGGAGTCATGCACCTCCTTCACCCGCCGCCAGTCCACATCCCCGCGCTGTTCCATCTCATTCAGCCAGACCAGGTTCGGGTCGGCCTTGACCATGGCGTCGATGCTCTGGCTCACCGTCTTCTGGTCGATGTGCTTGACATCGATATTGAGACCTTCCACCGCCTTGATGACGATGTCGCCCTGGGCAATCAACTGGCTCTGGCGCAGTGTCTCGTCGGTGGTCCCCTTACCCTTGGCCGACTGCCAGGTAAAGCTACTTTTGCTCTTCTCGTGGCTCTCCTGTTTGAGGTCTTTCACCCCGTCGAAGGTGATCGCGCCGCCGCTGGCCAGAGTCAGGTCGCCGCCGCTTTCCAGTTTCGCCGCCTGATAGAGCTGGTCGCTGCCGCTGAGCAGAGTGACGTCGCCGCCAGCGCTGACTTCGCTGCCGATATGGCTGACCTGGGTGACTTCGTCGCGCCGAAAGCTCTTGCTGCCGAAGCTACCCTTTTTCTTTTTCTGATAGAGGTAGTAGTCGTAATCCTCGGCGCTGAGCAGGGCCAAGTTCTCACCCGCCACCAGATAAGCCTCTCCATCCGCCTGCACCTGGCTGGCGGAAAGCAGCAAGTTGTTCGACGCGCTAATCACCACATCGCCGCCGGCCAGGATCTCGCTGGACTGCTGCTCGACATGGTCTTTCTGAAGGATGACCTTCTTGCTCTTGGACAAGTAGTGGCTTTCGTCGGCTGCCGAGGCGATCAGCACGTCGTTGCCCGCTGCCAGGTCAATATCGCGCCCCGCCTCAATGCGGCTGGCGATCGCCGCCAGGTCACGACCGGCGCTGATGTCGATGTCGCGCCCAGCCGTCACCTCGGCGCCCAGCTGACTGACCCGCTCATCCCGATAATGTGTGCCGCGCGCGTGCAGATGGCGCTCTTCCACCGAGGCAATGGTGACGTCACGCCCGGCGCTAATGCTGAGGTCGCCCCGGCTGTCCAATACGCCGCCGAGGTTGGCCACATCGCGCCCGGCACTGATGCTCAGGCTGCTGGCCGCCTCGATGCGGGCGGCGCTGTCGGCGAAGCTGCTTTCCCAGTGGCTGTTACCGGCGACGCTGGCATGACGGGTGACCGTGCGCTCGTTGAGTACATCGCCGGTCAGCGCCGTCAGGCTGACATCGCGCCCAGCGATAATGCCGCCCTGGGCATTGCGGATGCTGTCGGCCGCCAGCAGGTCGAGGCGGTTGCCGGCCTCGATCAGACCGCTGTTGATCAGGTCATTGCCGGCCACGGCGCTAAGGTTGTTGCTGGCGCGCAAGGTGCCGGCGTTAGTCAAGTCGCCGCCGGCGATCAGCGAAACGTCCTGCCCCTGGATCAGCGCGCCATTGGCCGCCAGGCGGCCTTCGGCCTGGGCCAGGTACAGCACCGGCACCAGGACCTGCTCACCGAGCACTTCGTGCTCTTCCAGCCAGACGATATCGTGGGTCAGCGCCGCCACTTGCTCGGCGCTCAGGCTGATGCCCACCGCCAGGTTTAGTGCGTTCTTGCTGGCGATGGCGTTGTCCATCAGGTAGCGGAACATCGCCTCGTCGCTGGTCAACCCGTCAATAAAGCGCTGGCCAGTGCGCGCGACGATGGCTTCGCGGATCAGCCGTTGCTCGTAGAAGCCGTCGCCCAGGCGTTTCTGCGCCGTGTCCGGGGTGACGCCAAGGTTGCCGAGCAGGTAATCGGTGCTGAGGAACTGCTTGAGGTTGGTCAGCTCGGGGTTGGTTTCGATCAGGTAGTTGTGACTGTTGAGCGGGGCGCTGCTGGTCGGCAGACCCTGTACCTGGTTCACGGTCTGTAGCACAACCGGTGCGGGACCGGACTGCACCTGGTTGGCGCTGGGGACGCCTGGCTGAAGCGTGCCGGGCAGGCTTGACGCGCTACCCAGGACGACAGATTGCGCAGTGGGCACACCGCCGCTGGGCACGTTCCCGGAACCGAGTTGTACCTGCTGCACGGCTCCTGGTATCGGCAGCACGGGCGGCAAGGCTTCGCCGTGCAGCGCGGTGGACACCGGCGCGGCAGGCCCACCACCGGCGCCCGACGTGCCGCTGGCCTGCACGCCCCCACCACTGCCAGACAGGCTCCAGGCACTACCCGCGACCTGATCGGCCGCTATACCCCCTTGGCTGGCGATGACAAACGCGCGAGCCTGGATATCGGCATACCCCAGGCTCTGCTCTTGCTGTCCCAGCGTAATGCTGCGGCCAGATAGGGTGCGATTGCCCACGCTGGTCAGCGCGGTGCTCGCGACGCCACTTTGAGCGGCTTGGCCGCTCAGACGGAACAGGCCGTTCTGGCTTTGCGGCAGGCTGAAACCGGGCAGGGTCAGGGGGTTGACCTGTTGCTGTTGCAGGTCGGGGGGAAGTTGCGAATTCAGGCTGACGAGGGTGCTGACACCCGTCGCATCGGTCGCAGTACTGCCGACTTTTTGTCCACCGCTTACATAGGTGAAGTAAGGGCGGATAACGCCATTGTCGATCCGGTTGCTGGCATTGACGCTGACGTTACCGCCGGCCTGGATGATCGCCGCGTAGCTTTGATCGCCCCTGCTGAGCTCAGTACGCGTTGCCAGGTGAACCAACTCCAGATCGAATTCCTGAGCAAGGAACCTGGCGAGGGACTGGGACAAGTCGCCGATGTTATCCGGATCATAACCCGGGCTCTCAAGCCAATATTTAGCGCTGAAGTCCGCCGCCTGCTGGACATAGACAAGTTGGTATTTGCGATCCATACGTGTCAGCCGGAATACCCGACTGCTTTCCACCTCGCCAATCTCCAAACCCTGGTTGTTCAGATTGGTCAGGTTCAGGACGATGTTGCCGCCGGCACTGATCAAGCTGGACTGGTTGTTGAGTGTGCTGCCTGTAATGTTCAGGTTGCCACCGGCATGAATAGCCGCCAGCGCACTCGCTGCAACCACCTCAAGCTTGTCGCGGCTGGTGACTTTGAACCAGGTATTGCTCTTGCCCGAACAATCCACCCCCGCCTCGACGCAGATAGCCTCTTCGATTTTCGCGGTGTAGAGGCCGGCATCATTAATCTGCAGTACATCGCGCGCGTTCTTGATCACTGCAGCCTTGAGGCTGAAGTCACCGCTGGCCTCCAGAGTTCCGGACAGGTTATCCAGGCGGCTGGCGGAGTGACCCAGGTCATTCTTGGCCAGGTCGATAGCCCCCAAGCTGTACACATCCGCATAACGGTTGGTGAAGTTATCCACCCGCAGCGCCATGTCGTCGCCGCTGAAGATCAGGCCGTTTTGGTTAAGTAACG
Organism: Pseudomonas sp. UBA2684; assembly: GCA_002354655.1. Taxonomy (GTDB): domain Bacteria; phylum Pseudomonadota; class Gammaproteobacteria; order Pseudomonadales; family Pseudomonadaceae; genus Aquipseudomonas. Next base: position 289,003 of record DELY01000003.1, on the reverse strand, counting down.
TTGGGGCGTACAGCCGCAACATTTCGCCGCTGCCCAGGCTGCCGTAGTTATTCAGGGTGCCAGCGCGCACGGTCAAAGCGCTTGCCGAGGTCAGCGTGCCGCGGTTGCTGAGCAGGCCGCTGCTGGTGACGGTGGTCAGCCCGCCGCCGGTAATCCGGGCGCTGCTGGGCAGATCGATGCTGGCAGCGCTGAGGCTCAGGCCGCCCAAGCTACTCAGACGGCCGTTACCGCTGTAACCGCCGCTCAATGAAAGCGACAGCGTGCCGTCGCTGGCCAGCAATCCGTGGTTGACCCAGCTACCGCCTGTGCCGATAAGGGACTGACTGGCCAGTAACTGACCTGTGGCGGTCTGGGTGAAGTTGCCGATATTCAAGGTCAGCCGCCCGGCCTGCAGCACGCTGCTGTTGCTCCAACTGGCGGCGTTGAGAGTCAGGGCGCCGTTGCTGACCAGAGTGCCGCCGGCCTGAGTGACGTTGGCGCTAGACAGACCGAAGTTGCCGCTGCCGGTGTGCAGGATGCGTCCAGCGCCGTTACTCAAGCTCGCCACGTGCAGGTCGAGGTCTTGGTTAGCGCTTTCTATCACGCCGAAACCGTTGTTCAGGCTGCTGCTGACGATCCGCGTGCTACCCGTGCGGCCGAGGGCACGCAGGCTGCCAACGACGTTATTGATGCTACTGGCACTTAGGTCGAGCGCGCTGTCGCTTTCGATCTGGCCGAACTGGTTATTCAGCGCACCACTCAGGCTGAAGTCGATCTGCCCGGCGGCCACTTTGCCGCCTTGTCCCAACGCCATGCCTTGGTTAAGCAGCTGTGTGCCGCTGACACTGAGCAAGGTGCCGGCATATAGACCGCCGCCTTGGTTGTCGAAACCGGCAGTCACAATGCGGTTCTCGCCACTGAGCGCCGAGAGGTGCCCGGAGCGGTTGTCGATGCCCTGGTCGGCCTGGATATCCAGGGCTTGCGCCTGGGTAATCCCGCCATTGGCGTTGTCGAAAAATCCCGCGGTGAGCAGCTTCAGCCAACTGGAAACACTGCTGAGCATGCCATCTGCACTGTTATCGAGACTGCCAGCCCGCACATCGAGGCTGCCGGCCTGGGCGACGATACGCCCGCCCCGGTTGTCCAGCGCAGTATTCAACGTCAGGCTCGTGGCACCTTGGCTTTGCAGGGCGCCGCCCTGGTTGTCGAGGCGTTGCGCGCTCACGGCCACGCTGCCCAACTGGCTGTAAATCAGGCCGTCCTGACTATTGTTCAGGGCGCCGCCGAGGTTGATGGATAGGTCGTTGCGGCTGGCGAGCGTGCCGGAAGCCGAGTTGTTCAGGCTGCCAGTGATCAGTTCGAGCAGCCCCTGGCTGGCCAGTTTGCCGCCGCGGTTATCCACGCTGGCAGCCTTGAGCAGCAGCGCTCCGCCGCTGGCCAGCGTGGCCTGCTGGCTATTACTCAGGGCACCGAGCAGGGTCAGGGTCATGGCGCCATTGCTGGACAACGTGCCACCACGGTTGTCCAGCGCACCGGCGCTGTTCAGGCGAAGGGATTGCTGGGCACTGAGCTGACCGGAACGGTTATTCAGGCTCTGGGCGGTGATGGCCAGGTTGCCGGCACTATTGATCACGCCTGCATCGTGGTTGTCCAGCACGCCGCCGATGGTCGCCGTGAGGTCGCCTTCGGCCGAGAGAATGCCCTTGGCATTGTTCAGGCTGGCGGCCTTGAGCTGCTGGATGCCCTTGCTGACCAGCGCGCCCTGATCATGGTTGTCCAATGCACCGCTGAGGTCGACGGAAAGATCGCCTTCGCGGCTCGACAAGGTGCCGCTCGCTGAGTTGTCCAGGCTGCCGCCCGCCACATCGAGCCCTGCCCAGCCGGATAACAGGCCACCGCTGGCATTACGCAGGCTATGCGCCTGTACGCTCAGTTGCCGACCGCTGATGATGCGCCCCAGGTCGCCGTTGTCGATACTCGCCGCCGACACGGAGAACGCTTGCGAGCTGGAGATTTCACCGCCCTGGCGGTTGTCCAGCGCGCTCAGGTTGTCGAAACTTAGCGGGCCAAACGCGGAGATCAGACCGCCACGGTTATCCAGGTCGCCACCGTTGAGGTTCAGACTCACGCTCGCCTCGCCGATTAACCGGCCCTGCTGCTGGATCAGCCGTGCAAGCGTCAGGCTCAAGTTGCCCTTGGCGGAGATTTCGCCGCCCTGGCTGGAGTCCAGATTGGTGGCGCGCAGGTCGAGCACGCCATTGCTAATGATCAGGCCGTCCTGGCGGTTATCCAGCGCACCGGCGCTTAGCATCAGCCCCTGCTTGCCGCTCAGGGTACCGCCCTGGCTGTTGTCCAGGTCGCCACTGTTCAGGTGCAAGCTGCCGGCGCTGACGATCAGGCCGGCGGCGCGGTTATTCAACGCCCCGGTATCGAGGTTGAGACCAGTCGAACTGGAAATCAGCCCGTTCTCACTGTTGTTCAACGCCGTGGACTGCACGGTGATGCTGCCACCGGCCACCAGCGCGCCGTCGTCGTGGTTATCCAGCTCGCCCTGAAGGGTTAACTCGATATCCGCGGCGCTGGCCAAGGTGCCGCCAGCGCTGTTGTCCAGGCTGCCCGCAGTGATCTGCAAGCCTTTGGCGGCAGAGAGTGCGCCGTTGAGGTTGTTCAACAGGGTGCGGGTAATATGCAGTTGCAGCGCATCGCCGCTGATGATGCGCCCGGCGCTGTTGTTCAGCTCTTCGGTTACCAAGGTGAAAGCGTCAGCACTGGAAATTTCGCCGCCCTGGCTGTTATCGACGCTGGCGACCTGGCGTATCAGCAGGCTACCAGGCGTGGCGATCAGGCCGTGGTCGCGGTTATCCAGACGACCGCCATTGAGGTTCAGGCTGAGCGCAGTTTCGCTGATCAGCTCACCCCGGTCATGCTGATCGAGGCCTTGCAGATTGGCGCTCAGCGCGCCTTTGCTGGCGATCCGCCCCTGAGCGCTGTTATCTACCTGGCCAGCGCTCAGTTGCACACGAGCGCTGCTGGTGATGCTGCCCTGCTGCCGATTGACCAACGCGGCAGTGCTGAGCTCAAGATCGCCCTTGGCGCTGATGCGCCCGCCCTGGCTGTTGTCCAGCGCGCTACTGGAGAGGATCAGCGCGTCATCGGTGACCAGCATGCCCCCGCGGTTGTTCAGTGCGCCGCTGGCGATGTCCAGTTTTCCGGCACTGGACAGGATGCCTGCGGCGTTATTCAGCGCGGCAGAGCGTACCGTCATCGCGCCCTCGCTGATCAGTGCGCCTTCAGCGGAGTTGTCCAGCGCGCCACTCGAGCTAATGTCGAGCAGGCGCTGGCTGGTCAGGGTGCCACCCCGGCTGTTATCCAGGCTGGCGGTTCGCAGCACCAGGCCGTCGCGCCCGGAAAGTACGCCCTTGAGCTGATTGAGCAGGCGCTGCACAGTCAGCGTCAGACCCGCATCGCCGATGATCAGGCCGGCGTCGCTGTTGTTCAGCTCGCTGGCGCTCACCCTCACGCTGGCACGGCTGGAAATCTCCCCGCCTGCGCTGTTGTCCAGGTCCGTGGTGTCGAGGTCGATGCCTTGAGTGGCGGCGATCAGACCGCCGTGGCTGTTATCCAGCGTCGTAGCCTGCAAGCGCAATTGACCCTGACTGAGCAGTTCGCCGCCCTGCTGGGTGAGTTCGTCCACCTCAAGGTTCAGGTCGCCCGTGCTGGCCACTTGGCCCAGAGCGCCGTTATCCAGTCGCTCGGCCTTGAGATCGAGCGTACCGTCGCTGACGATAGCGCCACCGCTGGCGTTATCGATATGGCCCGCAACGAGGCTCATGTCGGCTTTGCTGTTCAACAGGCCCGACTGGCTGTTATCCAACGTCGTGGCATTAATATTCAGCGCGCCATCGGCGACCAACATACCGCCCTGGTTGTGCAACTGCTTGCCGTCGAGTTCCAGCCATTGCTTGCTCGACACTATGCCGCCCTGGTTAGCGAGGCTATCGAGCGTGAGCTTCAACGGCCCTTGGGCGATTACCGCACCGTCGGCCTGGTTGTTCAGCGCCCCCGAAAGCTCAAGGGTGATATCACCCTGACTGACGAACGTGCCCTCCTGGCTGTTATCCAGCATGCCGCCGCTCAGGCTCAGCGCCTGCTGGCCGGAGACGATGCCCTTGATCCGGTTGAGCAATTGCGCCACGACCAGGGTCAAGGTGCTACCGGCGAGTATCTTGCCGGCCGCACTGTTATCCAAGTGTTCGGCCTGGATATCGAGGTTTACCGCACTGGAGATTTCGCCGCCCTGGTTGCTCAGCGTGTCCGCCGCGATGGTCAGCCCCTGACGGCCGGCGATCAGGCCGCCAGCGCGGTTGTCGAGCGTATTCGCGTTCAGCACGAGGCGGCCATTGCTCAGCAATTCGCCGCCGTTGCGCTGGTTCAGCGTTGCCAGGTCGATACGCATATCGCCCTGACTGGACAGCTGTCCGCCTTCGCTGGAGTCCAGGCTGTCGGCTTCGACAGTGGCCCGGCCATCGACGATAAGAGCACCGCCGCGATTATCCAGCGCGTCGCCGCGCAACAGCAGGTCGCCACGGCTGCTGAGCAGCCCGGCGCCGGTATTGTTTAAGTGGTCGAGCGTCAGTTGCAGATCACCGCCACTGAGCACACGGCCGGCATCGCGATTGTCCAAAGTTGCGCTCGTCAGGGTGAGCAGCCGAGCCCCGCTGAGCGTGCCGGCCGCGCTGTTGTCGATCGTCGCGGCACTCAGTAGCAGGTCGGTATTGCTGGCCAGCAGGCCTTGCTGGCTATTGTTCAGGTGCTCCAGCGTGGCGTGCAGCCCCGCTTCGCCGATGACCCGTCCACCATCGCTGTTGTCGACAGTGCCGGCCGTGACGCTCAGGCCGCGCTTGCTGGAGATTTCACCGCCCTGGCGGTTATCGATGGTCTGCGCAGTCAGGAGTAGATCGCCTCCCGCGCTGAGTAGGCCGTTATTGCTGTTGCTCAACTGAGCGGCGTTGAGCGTCAGCAGGGCGCCACTCAAGACGCGACCAGCGAAGCTGTTGTCCAGCAGCTGGGTTTCCAGCGTCAGTGCTCCGCCAGCACTGAGCACACCCAAGGCTCGGTTGAGCACATGGTCGGCGACCAGTTTCAGCGCAGCCTCGGCGATCAGACGACCGTGGGTGCTGTTGTCCAGCTGTGCGGCGCGCAACTGCAGGTTGCGACTGCTGGAGATTTCCCCAGCGTTACGGTTGTCGATGCTGACCGCTTTGACCGAGGCATCGCCTTGGGCGGAAATAAGCCCCTGATTGGCGTTGTCGAGCGACTGTGTGTGCAGCGCCAACGTGCCGCCACTGAGCAGTTGTCCACCGCCCTGCAGACTGAGCTGGCCGGCAATCCGCACCTCTGCCGCGCCATTAGCCCGCAAGCGACCTGCGCCGCCAGCGTCCAGGCTGTCGGCTTGCAACACCAGTTGCCCGGCACTGAGGATTGAACCGCCACGGCTGCTGGCCGTGCCGGTGGTCAGTCGCAAGTCGCCCTGGCTGCTGAGCTTGCCGGCGTTATTGTTCAACGTGGTGCTGTGCAGTTGCGTATCGCCAGCGCCCACCAGAGCACCGTTGGCATTGTTCAGTTCAGCGCTGTTCAGTGTCAGCTTGCCGGCGCTAACCACACTGCCCTCACGGTTATCCACGGCGCCGCTGATCAGCTGCAAGTCCTTGCCACTCAGCACACGGCCACCGGCATTATCGAAAGCGCCTTGAATGGTCGCGTTCACGCTGTCCTGACCTTGCACCAGGCCCTGCTCGCGGTTGCTCAGGCTACCGGCTTTGAGGGTGAACGCCTGTTCGGCGGCCAGCACGCCTTGTTTGCTGTTGTCCAGCAAACCACGGGATTCGATGGCGAGTTGACCCTCGGTCGCCACCAGCCCGCCCTGGTTGTTCAGGCTGCCGGTGTTGAGCAGCAACGCTGCGGTACTGGAAATCTCCCCGGCACCGCGATTGTCGATGCTGTCGGCGTCGAGCTGAAGAGCGCCCTGGCTGCTGACTTTGCCGCCTTGGGCGTTGTTCAGACTCGCCGCCTTCACCGTCAGCCTGCTGTCGCTGGTAATGGAGCCCATCTGGCGGTTGTTCAGCTCGCCGGCGACCGTCAGGCTCATCGCGCCGCCGCTGCCCATCCGGCCGGCGCCACTGTTATCCAGGCTGCCCGCACTCAGGGTCAGTTGCCTGGCCGACGAGAGCACGCCACCCAGGTTATTCAGCAGCGTGCGGGTGATACGCAGCTCCAATGCCTCGCCGCTGAGCAGCTTGCCGGCGCTGTTGTTCAGCTCGCCGGTGACCAGGCTGAAGGCGCGGTCGCTGGAGATCTCGCCGCCCTGGCTGTTATCGATGGCGACGACGTTGTTCAGCAACAAACTGCCGGACGTGGCGAGCAGCCCCTGGCGACTGTTGTTCAGCCGTCCGCCAGCCAGATCGAGGGTCAGCGCCGTTTCGCTGAGCAGCCGCCCACCGCCATGCTGGTCCAGCCCTGTCAGGGTGGCAGTCAAGGCGCCCTTGCTGGCGATACGGCCTTGCCCGCTATTGACGGCCTGCGCAGCCCGGAGCGTCAGGCCGCCCTGGCTGAGGATCGTGCCTTGCCCCTGATTGTGCAGATCGCCGCTCAAGGCGAGACTCAGCCCCGTACCGCCCAGCACCTGGCCAGCACCGCTGTTATCCAGACTGCGACCTTGCACACTCAGGCCCGCCCCCGCGGACAAGACACCCTTGGCGTTGTTGAGCAGCCGCGCCACCAGCAGTTGCAGCGCACCATCTGCGATGACCTTGCCGGCCTGGGCGTTATTCAGCTCGGTGGCCTGCAACAGCAGGCTGGCGTTGCTGGATATCGCCCCGCCTCCGCTATTGTCGAGGCGCACGGCGCTCAGGTTCAGGGCCTGGCCGCTGCCAATGCGGCCCTGGTCGCGGTTGACGAGCGAGTCTGCTTGCAACGTCAGGGCGCCGCTGCTGGCGATCACACCGCCCTGGCTGTTGTCGAGCTGACTCACGACGAGGCCGAGGGCCGCACCGGAACTGATTTCCCCACCTTGATCATTGCTCAGGCTTTGCGCCTTGAGCTGCGCCCCGGACTTCGCCGAGATGACCCCGGCGACGCCGCTATCGATGCTCTGCGCCTCCAGGCGCAGGGTCTCGCCAGCAATCAAGCGCCCGCCCGAACGCAGATTCAAACGACCTTGCAACTCGACGTCCACCGCACCCTTGGCGCTCAACTCACCGCCGTTATCGGCATACAGATCAGTGGCGCGCACCTGCAGGCGGCCAGCCGAATTGATCCGCCCTTGTGCGCTGTTGTCGACCGTTTGAGCACTCAGATCCATAGCGCCATGGCTGCCGAGCGTCCCGCTCTGATTATTCAACTGCGTGGCCTGCACGCTCAGCTTGGCGTTGCTGACAAACTGGCCTTGCTGGTTGTGCAACACCCCCGCCACCTTGACGCCGGCATCGCCCTGGCTTTGGATCAGGCCAGCATTTCGATTGTCGAGCGCGTTGGCATCAATCACCAATGTGCCCTCGGCGAGCACGCGCCCCAAACGGTTATCCAGTTGCCCGGCCTTGACCTGAGCCAGGGTCTTGCCGCTGAGGGTTCCGCCTTGGTTGTCCAATGCTTGAGCAACTTGCACGGTCACTTGCCGATTGGCGATCACGCTACCGCTGTTGCGTAACGACTGACCACTGATGGCAACGTCGCCCTGTTGGTTGCGGCTATTGTCCGGATTCACCCCGGCTTCGATCAGCCCGCTGTTGATGACTTGCCCGCCGCTCAAGGCGATGCTGCCGGCCGCGGCCAGGCTCTGGCGGTTGGCCAACGCGGCGCTGGTTTGCGCACTGATGCTGCCTGCGGCGTAGGTCTTGCCGGTCAGCTCGGCACTCTGCGCGGCAATCCGCACATTACCGCTGGCGGCGGTCTGCGCCAGGCTCAGTTGGCCGTTGGCGTCGATCTGAATATCGCCAGCGCTGGCAGCCAGATTGCCGGCCAGTTTGACGCCAACCCCGGCTTCGGTGCCGACCAGACGAATCGCCCCGGCGTACATGCCGCCCAAAGCCGAGCTGTCGATGGCCAGGGCCGGCGCATCGCCAGGGCGAGCAGCCTTGGCGGTGGTCGCCAGGCTGTCCGCCTTGACCTGGTTGCGCCCGGTTACGATGTTGAGCTGGTTCGCGTGCAACTCGGCATTGAGCTTGGCACTGCGGGTGATCAGGTCGAACTGGTCGAGGTTGCTGGCGTTGAGGCCTTGGCCTTCCAGGGTGATTTGCCCGCCGTCGACGTCGAAACGATCCAGGCGGCCGCCCTCGACGATGGCTTTACCGGTGGTCAGCGTGGCCCGCGGGGTGTTGATAAAGCCGCAACCGTTGCAGGTGATGCCGTGGGGGTTGGCGACGATCACGCGCGCCGCCTGACCGGCTACTTCGGTGTAACCCTTGAGCTGACTGGCATTGGCCCCGGTGACCTCGTTGAGAATCATGCCGGCGGCGCGGCCTTGCAGGTTGGGGTTGCCGACGATGATGCCGCCAAGCTGCGTGCCCTGGGTGCGGGCCGTGGCGTTGTTGAGGATCAGCCCCTGCTGACCGACGTTGTAGTCAATGAACGTGTTATGCGACAGGCCGCTGCCGTTGGGCGTGGCGATATTGACGATGGGCACACCGTTGCCGGCGCGGTCCAGACGGGTATTGCCGCCGGCCTGGCCGTCCACGGCCAACTGCGCGGCCGTGGCGACGATCGGGTCGAGAAACATAATGCCGATCAACACACAGGCAATGTTGTGGAACAGCGGGCTACGAACGTCCATGTAAAAAACTCCAACCGGTACGGCTATAAATCAGAAAAAATCAGAAGAAGAGATCGACGCGCAAATACAGCGGATGCTCTTGTTGCGCGATTGCGTCGGGCCGCTCGAGGGAGCGGGCGAAGGTCACCGATGCAGCCAGGTGCTGGCCACGGGCGCTCAGCTCAAGGGCATTGCCGGACAGTCGGCCGCGCTGCTCCGGGTTGTAGCGCCCGCCGTGGATGACGCCGAGGTCGTAGGCGAACGCCACGCCGTATTCCTGCACGAAGGGCTGCAAAGGCTGCCAGGTCACGGCACGGCGCCAGCGCACCTGGTTGCGCCAGTAACCGCCACTGTCGCCGGAAAGCGACTGCTCCTTGAAACCGCGCACCGAGTTGAGGCCGCCAATGCTGATGCGCTGCGGGCTGAACAGCACGTCTTCGCTGTGCTGCGCGTTGATCAGGCTGTCGAAGCTGAAGGACTCGCCCCACAGCGGCAGCGGCTGCAAGTAGCTCAAGGTCAGGCTGTATTTGTGGTAACGCGCGACCGGTTGGCCGCCCTGAGTCTCGCCACTGCGCTGGGCGTCGAAATTGCCGATGCCCTGTTGCCAGCCGAGGTCGGCGTTGACAAAGGCATTGCCGATGCGCCGGCCATGGTTGAAGCCCAATTGCGCCTCGGACAATCGCTGGCTGGAGACGTCGATCAGGTTGCCGAGGATGAAATTACGGGTACGCAGATGGCTGACTCCGCCGTTGACTGCCGTTTTGCTCAGGCTGTCGCGGTGCAGCACACGCTCGGCGCGCAACTGGTGAGTTTTGCTGTCGCCATCCAGGTCGAAGGCGAAGCCATTGGCCTCGTTCTGTGTCCGGTAATAACTCTGGCTGTAGCTGTAGTTAAAGCTCCACCAGCCGTAGGGCAGGTTGTAGTTGAAGCTCTGGTTATGCGAATGGCGCTGGCTGTCGCTAACGGCGTCGCGCCCGGCACGCAGGTTCAACTGATCCGCCAGGCCCAACGGGCTGTCCCAGTCCAGGCCCAGCCCCCACTGCTGCTCGCCAGTGCTCTGTTGGCCATCGTTGTGTCGCGCCAGGCTGACGCGCCAGGGTTTGCTGCGCTGACCTTGGAGTTGTACGCGGCTACCGCCGACCTGCTCGCCCGGCACCAGTTCAAGCTGCGCCTGCCGCGAAGGCATGCGGTTGAGTTGCTCGACCAGTTGCTCCAATTCACGCAGGTTCAGCACACGCGTCGTCTGCCCGGGAAAGCTCATGGCCAACTCGCGCTCGCTGGCCAGCGCCGAGCTGTCCAGCCCCTCAAGCCGGCCTTCGACCACGATCACGTTCAGCGTGCCGCCGGACAGGTCCTGCTGCGGCAGGTACGCGCGCGAGGTCACATAGCCACGCCCCACGTAATGATTGGTGATGGCCTTGAGTACGTTATTGAGCTGGCCAATGCCCAGGCATTGCCCGGCAAACGGTTGCAGAATCGCGGCTTTATCGGCCGCACTGAGCAATGACGCGCCGCTCAGATTGATCTGCTCGATATTGAAACACCGCGTCTCCTCGACTGGTGCCTCGGCGGGCAGTTGCGCAGCCTCGCCGGGAAGCTGGCGCAGTTCTTCCAGGCGCTGTTGCTGCTCTTGCAACAGGCGCTGCTGGCGTTCGCGGATCAGGTCCTGGTCGCCCGGTGTCTGGGCGTGGGCAGCGGTGGAAACGAGGGCGCACATCAGCCAAATGGCCAAAGGGCTAATACGAAGAGACATGCCTTCAGTCCTTTGAATAGCGATAACAGCAGCAAAAATCCGGCTCGCATTAAAACATATGGCACCTAGCCATCACGGCATCCCCCCGTGACCTCGGTCACAAACCTAGTCATTCACCGTGAATTCGAGACGAGCGGTCTGCCCGCTCTCGTCCAACACACTGAGCTGGTACTGGCCGTTGCGGCCGAAAGCCTGGTTGAACATCGCCTCGGCAGCAGTTTCGGCGACCGGCTGGCCATCGACAAACCACCAACGCCGACCGCTGCCGCCCAAGGCGGAGAGGCGCAGGCGCAGCGGTTCGGCGCTGCCGGCAGGACGGCGCAGGCGGTCGCCGTGGCGCACGCCGACGATCGACAGCGGCGCCGCCAGCGGCTCACCCTGCGGCGGGCAGGTTGGATCGACGGTTGGCAGGCGCGCACTGCGCCGCTCGCGGCGCGGCAGCCAGGGCTCCAGTGGCGCGGGCCACCAGGCGACGGTCTGCGCCTGGGCGCCGACACAGCGGGCGTCGACGCGCTGGCCTGCCGGGTTAAGCCAGAGCGTTTCCTGCAAGCCCAAGCCCAGCGGTTGATCCAGTGCCTGCAAGGTCGGCGGCGTGGTGCCGTCCAGGGTCCAGGCGAAGCGCTGGCGCCTACAGTTCGGGTCGCGGCTGGCCAGTGGCTGGCCGAGCGGCCAGCAGATCGCCGCCACGCCGACCTCGGCCGGTTGCGGGTCGGCGGGCAGGCTCAGGCCGCGCTGGCTGTCGCGGTTGATCAGCAGATCGTGCACTTGCAGCAGCAGCGGCGCCGCCGAGGCCAGGCCGAACTGGCCGGGCACCGGGGTGCCGTCCGGGCGGCCGATCCACACGCCGAGGATGTAACGCGGCGCCACGCCAATCGCCCAGGCATCGCGAAAGCCGTAGCTGGTGCCGGTCTTCCAGGCCAGGCTCGGCCGCTGTACCAGCTGCGCGCGCGGATCGCGGTCCGGGCGCGCCTGGCCGCTGAGGATGCGCCGCACGATCCAGGCGGCGCCGGGCGACAACAGGCGCCGCTCATACAGCGCATCCTGCGGCTGCAAACGCAGACGCGCGGCCTTGCCGCCGCGGGCGAAGGCGCTGTAACCGCTGACCAGTTCCTCCAGGCGGCTGCCGGCGCCACCGAGAATCAGCGCCAGGTTCGGCTCGGCCAACGGCGGCAGCGCCAGGGGTACGCCGACGCTGCGTAATTCACCGGCAAACCGCTTCGGTCCGTACGCCTCCAGCAGTTGCACCGCCGGCAGGTTGAGGGAGCGCGCCAGGGCTTCGCTGGCCGACACCGCGCCGCTGAAACCGGCGGCGAAGTTGCCGGGACGGTAGTCGCCGTAACGCCGCGGCACGTCCTGCAACAGCGATTCGGAGTGGATCAAGCCGGCATCCAGGGCCATGCCATAGAGGAAGGGTTTGAGGGTCGAGCCGGGCGAGCGCTGGGCGCTGACCATGTCGACATGCCCGAAGCGTCTGGCATCGCCGATATCCACCGAACCGAGGTAGGCGCGCACCGCCATGCTCGGCTGCTCGACCACCAGAATCGCCGCAGAGGTGCGCTCGGGCAGGCGCGCACGCCAGCCCAGCAGCAGGTCTTCCAGGCGGCGTTGCAAGGTGGCGTCGAGGGTGGTGCGGATCAGCGGCGGGCTACCCGGCACATTCAAACGCCGCGCCAGCAAGGGCGCCAGACGTGGTTCCTGACGCGGCGCCAGCAGCACCGGCTCTTCCAGCGCATCGTCGATTGCCGGCTGCGGCCACACCGCGAAGCTGGCCAGACGCTTGAGCACTTTGTCGCGCGCCGCCTGCGCGCGGGCGGGGTGCCGGTCAGGGCGCAGGCGGCTGGGCGCTTGCGGCAACACCGCGAGCAAGGCGGCTTCGGCGCGGGTCAGTTGGCTGGGCGGTTTGCCCAGGTAGGCCCAACTGGCCGCGGCGACGCCCTGCAAGGTGCCGCCGAAGGGCGCGCGGTTGAGGTACAGGCCGAGGATTTCCTCCTTGGACAGGTGCCACTCCAATTGCAGCGTGCGCCACAGTTGCTTGAGTTTGCCGCCGTAACTGCGCGCATGCGGATCGAGCAGCCGTGCCACCTGCATCGACAGGGTGCTGCCGCCGGAGACCACCCGCCCGCCCGTGAGGTTCTGCCAGGCGGCACGCCCCAGCGCCAGGGGGTTGATCCCCGGATGGCGATAGAACCAGCGGTCTTCGTAGGTCAGCAGCGCGTCCAGGTAATAGGGCGAAACCTGCGCGGGGCTGACCGGGTAACGCCACACACCGTCGCGGTCGGCGAAACGCCACAGTGGCGTACCGTCCTCGGCCAGCACCACGCGGGCCAGGTCGTCTTCGGGCAACGGCAGCGGAAACAGGCGGTCGGCCGCGAGCAACGCCAGCAGCACAAGCAACGGCATACCCAGCCAGGGTCGACGCAGTGCTTGCAGCATGCGCCGCCCGTATCCTCGCGCCTCGACCACATGAAACTCCTTGCCCCTGGTTCAGTGCGCAGTGGCCTAGCAGGCCGTTGAAAACGTAGGCGGGCAGGCAAGACAAGGCAAAAACGGCCGAGGAAGCGCAGTTTACGAGCTGTAAATGAGCATTCTGACGGGGGCGCCTAGCCTGGGCTCGCATTCCGAGGCCGCTTTTAACGCAGTATTGCCAACGCAGGTAGTTTTTCAACGGCCTGCTAGTCGGCCACCGCGCGGATTGCCGACTTTGTAGCCTGGATACGGGCGCCGAGCAACGGAACTCCGTTCGTCGCCGACAGCCCAATGTGCCAGTATCCACCGCACATGGCCTGCGCCATATCCCACCAGGAACCCTGACTATGTCTGTAGAAGGCTTTTTCGAATCCCTCGGCCAAGCATTCGGTGCGTTTATCCGCTTCATCGTCGAGGCGCTGGACGGCTTTTTCGGCCTGCTCGGCAACGCCATCGGCAGCTTTATCGACGGCATGGCCAGTGCCCTCGGGGTCACGCCCTCGCTGCTGACCATCGCCGTGGTGATCGTGGGCCTGATGTTGTTGTATGCCGCGCTACGCGCCTTTTTGCGCGGCTCGATTATCGGCGGAATCATCTGGCTGCTGCTCGGCCTGTGGTTGCTCAGCGCGCTGATCCGCTGAGTGCCGGTGACCGGGCGCGCATTCTTGAGCTGTGGGCTCGCGGCTAAAACCCGGGGCTCAGGACCAAGACGCTCGCGGCTAAAGCCCCTCCTACTTGGAACCTGGATCACCGCTCGCTTAGCAAGTGCCTGCGCCTGCGTGCAGGAAAGGTTTACCGGCAATCGGGCTGTAACAACGCGCGGCTGAGCCCCGCCCACCTGGGGCGAGGATCACCGCTCGATGGCCAGGCGCTCAGTCTTTAGCCGCGAGCGCTGCGCCCCTCCACGCTTAACGCTCCTTGACCACCAGCCGTCCCGGCGTTTCGCCCAATGCCTGCCAGTTCGGCCGGTACATCGATTCCACTTGCGGCGGCGGCACGCGGTAGCTGCCGGGGGTGACGGCGCGGGCCAGGTACAGCAGGTGGGTGGTGTCGTAGCCATTGACATCCAGCGCCGCGACGTAACGATCGCCACGGAATTCCTGGTGCTTGATGGCCGCGTTCTGCATCGATTGGCGCCACTCCTTCACCGTACTGCTGGCGTCGTCCAGGCTGGCGGCGCTCTGCGCGAGGTTCTGGTTTTCCAGCTCCAGGCCAGCCGGCAGCAGGTCGACCACCAGAGCATCCGGCACCCGCTGCTTGGCCGCCACGGCCAGGTGCACCAGCACCAGCTCGCCGCTGGTCAGCGCAGCGAGGTCCAGCGGCTTGCCGTCCATCCCCAGGTATTCGCGGTAGATGCTCAGGTTCTCGCCGCCGGCCGCTGGCGCCTTGGCCGGATAACCGGAGAGGGTCAGTTGCTGGTACAGCGGCGCCTCGCCAGCGTTGCTCAACGTTAACGGTGCGGCCAGTTCGGCGCCTTGCAACTTGAGGCCGGACTGGGCGTTGCTCAGCGTGAAAGCGAAGCTGCCGCTGCGCAGCGCCGCGTTCCAATCCGGCTCGGGTTTGGTCAACAGGGTGCGCCCGGCCAGGTACAACGAATTGCGCTCCTGGGTCGACAGCCACTGCTGGCTCGCGACTTCATCGGCCAAGGCGAACAGGCGCTCTTCGCGGCTGCCGGCGGCCAGATCGTGCTCCTCAAGCAAGGCCAGGATCAGCGCCTGATCGCGCAACGGGCTGCCGTAGTCGGCCAGCCACTGCTCTGCATCGCGACTGCGCGCCAGGCCGGCGGCCAGGGCCTCGTCGGCGCGCGGCTGGTCGCCCATCTGCGCCAGAGCCACCGCCAGGTGCACCAGCGGCAGACCGGACAAGGCATCGCCACGCCGTTCGTACAGGCTGCGCAGGGCGCCGAGCGGTGCCTGTTGGCTGCGCGCCAGCACGTAACCGGCATAGGCCTGCACGGCGAAGCGGCTGTGGTTGGCGTTGTTGCTGTAGTTGACCTCGATCAGGTTGCGCTCTTGCAGGTAGCGCATCAGCCGCTCATTGGCCTTTTTCAGCGCCTCGGCCGGCACCCCGAAGCCCTGCTCGCGGGCACGCAGAAGGAAGTCGCTGACGTAGGCGGTCAACCAGTATTCCTCATCGCTGTCGGCGCCCCACAGGCCGAAGCCGCCGTTGTAGCGCTGCATGCTCAGCAGGCGTTCGATGCCCAGTTCGATGGCGCGCTTGCGCTGCTCGTCCGGCTCGCCTTGCAGCCCAAGCTTCTTCAGCGCGGCAGCATCGGTATACAGGGATGGATAGAGGCCGCTGGTGGTTTGCTCCAGGCAGCCATAGGGATAGGCCTTGAGCGCCCGCACCTGCTCGCCGAGGTTCAGCGGCGGCCGGCTGGAGATCGCCAGGCGCGCTTCCAGCCCGGCCGGCTCGAAGGCCTGCAAGGCGCCGTCCGGCAGGCTCCAGGTGTCGCCTTTGAGTACCGCGCGGAAATGCTGCAACTGCGCCGGATAAGCCGGACGAATGCCCAGCGTCCATTCGCGGCTGAACGGCGGCAGCGTCTCGCCGGGCAGCTGCAGACCGCCAACGGTAACGCTGATGCGCCCCTGGCCATAACCGCCGAGGGCACGCACCGGAATGCGCAGAATGCGGCGCTCGCCAGCGGCCAGACTGATCGGCGCCAGCGCCGCGTCGGTATTTTGCGTCAGGCTGAGTTGCCCCTCGGCGCGCAGTTGCACCTCCAGCGTCTGCGCGGCACCGGAGAGGTTGCTCAGGTCCAGGGCCAAGGTGGTTTCATCGCCGCCGGCCAAAAAGCGCGGCGCCGACAACTCGGCGATGAGCGGCGCGGCGACGACCGTCTTGCCCTCGGCCATGCCGTAACGCTCATCGGTCCAGGCCTGCGCCATCAGGCGCAGCTCGCCGTTGAAGTCGGGAATGTCCAGGCTGACTTCGCCCTCGCCCTGCTCGTTCAGCGCCAGCGGCTGGCTTTGCAGCGCGACGATCAACACGCTGGTGTCCGGGCGCTTGCCGCCGGCCGCCAACGCGGCATCGCCACCGAAGACCAGCTTGGCCACACGGCCCTGGCCGGCTTCGATCAACTGGCCGTAGATATCCAGGTGGTCGGCGCCGTAGGCCTTGCGTCCGAAGAAGTTAGCGAAGGGGTTCGGCGTGGCGTACTCGGTGATATTGAGGATACCGACATCCACCGCAGCGACCAGCACCTGGACCTGCCGCGGCACGCTGCCATCGGCATGGCGCGCCTGCACCTTGACCTTGAGTGGCTGCTTGGGGCGCATCTTTTCCGCAGCGGTCAGGGTCAGCGCTAGCTTGCGCGGCGCACGTTCCAGCGGCAGATGCAGCAGGCCCACCGCTCGTTTGGGCGTGGCATTGCTCTTGCGCTCGCCGGGACGAATCACCAGGGCGCTGATATACAGGTCATGCCGCGCCCAGTCCTTGGCAATCGGGATGTCGAAGGTCTTACCCGCAGCCGGCACCGCGATCTCCTGCCACCACAGCGGGCCCTCGCTGGACTCCACCAGCAGATAACCGTTGCCGGCCGCCGGCGGGGTGACCGTGACTTTGGCCGTGTCGCCATCGGCGTAGGCCGGTTTGTCCAGCGCCAGCTTGACCTGGTCCGGGCGCACCGCACCGCCGTCGGCGTTGTCCTGCCAGCGGTAACCGGCCCAGAAACGCAGGCTGCTGAGCAGCCCGGTCTGCGCATCGATCACCTCGACGCGGTACGGCCCCCACTCCACCGGGAAGCTGACCTTCGCCGTGCCGCCGCTGGCGACGCTGAGGGTCTGCTCGCTGAGGGTCAGGTATTTCTCGTTGTAGTTGTGGCTCCAGCCATCGCTCTCGGAGAAGTTCCAGTAGTAGTCGCGGCGCTCGCGAATCAGGCGCACGCTCAATTGCTCGGCGGCCAGCTTGTTGCCGGCGGCATCGGCCACCAGCACCTCGAACTCGGCCAGGCTGTCGGCATCGACCTCCTCACCCTCGAACAGCCCGCGCACGCCCGGCAGGCGCTCGGCCGGCCACACCGGCTGGACGATGCGCCGGGTGATCGGCCGGCCGCCGGATTCCTGCAAGCTAGCTTGCACTATCAGGCGCAACGGCGACTTGACCTCGGCCCAGCGGCTGTCGATGGCCAGGGTGGTTTTGCCTTCGGCATCCAGGCTGGTTTCATCCAGCTCGATGTCCTGCTCCAGTTCCTCCTCGGTGACCGAGCCGAATTGATACCCCGGCAAACTCGCCACCGCTTCGCGTAGCGGCCGCACATACAGCTGACCGCTGAGGCGGTTGCCAGCGGCCGGCGCGCCATACAGGTAACGCCCCGTCACCTCGAAGCGCGGGTCTTCGCTGGGCTTGAACGGTGTGTCGCGGCCTTTCAACTCCAGCGCCAGACGCTCGGGCAGGAAGTCCTCGACGGAGAATTCGTAGAGCTGCGGCTTGCCGTCGCCGAGGTCGAAGAGCAACTGCCAACGCCCGGTCGGTGCCTCCTCGGCCAGTTGCAGCTGATACTGGTAGAGGCCGGAAGCATCGGCCTGCCAGACGAACTTGCGGCTGACCTGCTCGTCCGGCCGGCGCACTTCGACGTTCACCGGCTGCGCCTTCACCGCGCGGCCGTCGGTATCGCGCAGCAGCGCGTTGAGCAACACGGTTTCGCCTGGGCGATAGAGGTCGCGCGGGCCGAACACGAAGAATTGCAGGGGGTGCACCTGCGGCCCGGCGATGTCGAACTCGGCCAGGTCCAGCGCCGGCCCGCCCAGGCGCAACACGCTGGTCTGCTCGCCCTGACGCGCCAGCAGCACCTCGGCCTTGGCCGGCAGCGGCAACTCGGCATGCCCGGCAGCGTCGGTCCGGCCCTCGGCCAACAGTTGCCCCTTGTCGTCCAGCAGCTCCAACTCGACCTCGGCCAGCGCCTTGCCGCCGGCCAGGGCCTGGGTGAACACGTCCAGGCGATTCTGGTAACGGTGCGCGGACAAGCCGATGTCGCTGAGGGTGAACAGCGTCGCCGGCTGCGAATAGCTATAGCTGCCGGCGGCGCGCATCACCGCCAGGTACACGCCGGGCTGCTTGAACGGATCCAGGCCGGCAATCGGCAGCAGCAGGGTTTCCCGCGTGTTGCGCGCCGGGTTGAGGTCGAAACGGCCGCCGTAGACCAGTTCGGCCATCGGCAACAGCGACTGCGCTTCCCAGGTATCCAGGTTGCTGCTGCGCCCCCACTGGCTGAGAAAACTCGGCAGCGCCTGCGGTTTGATGCGGAAGAACTCGACGTTGACACGATCGACGTTCAGCGCGATCACCGGCAGGCCTTCGGCCAGCCGCGTCGGCAACAGCGAGCCACGGCTGGCGAAGCCGACGCTGGCTTGCAGGTCGCGGGTTTCCACGCGCGTGACGTGCTCGGCGGCCAGGCGCGTGCCGCTTAGCGCTTGCAACCCGGCATCCACGGTCAGCACCAACTTGCGCCGTGGCTCCAGGTGGCGCAGGCGCAGCTCCATCAGGTTGTCGGCCAGCTCCCAGGCGCCGTCGACCTTGCCGCTTTTACTGTCGACCAGGTGCAGGCGCTCGGCGAAATTCTGCTCCGGGTCCAGCGGTACGGACAGACTCACGGACAGGCTACTGGCACCCTCCAGTTGCACCTCGGAGACATCCACCACACTCAGTTCACGCCCGGCATAACGCTCGACCAAAGCAGCCCGGTCGACCTGCGGTTTCGGTGCCTGCGGCGTGGCGAGCGGAGCCGACGGTGTGCTCGTCACCTGTGCCGGCTCGTTGGAGGAATCACAGGCGCTGAGCAGGCTCAGGGCAAGTGCCAGAAGCAGTCCTTTGTTCGGCATTGCGGGCTCCAAAAATGGCGGTGCACAAGCCAGACACTATAGTTGAGCGACCTGCTAACGACGAGCACGGCACGGCAAAAGCCGCGAGCAGCGCACACCCCTGAACACCCTGTTCGTCAGGCGCGCCACACGCAGCGCTCAGCGCTTTTCGACTCAGTGGCAGAGCTCACAGACTTCGGCATTCGGCGCCAGGCGGAAAAACTCGTCGACCTGCATGTGCAGCAGGTTTTCGTGATCGCCGGCCTCCAGGTAAATGTCCTGCTGACGGGCCAGCATCGGGTCGATCAGCATGGGCAGGCCGTACACTTCGCCGAGTGCCGGCACCGCGCCGCGCTCGCAGTCCTTGAACAGACCGACCAGGCTCTGTTCGCTGCTCAATTGCCAGCGCCACGGGCCTTTGCGCACCTTGCTCAGGTCCAACTGGCGGTTGGCCGGCAACACGGCCATCAAGTAGTGTCCGCGGCGGTCGTCGAGGATCACCGACTTGGCCATGCGCGAGGCGGCGATGCCGGCCTTGCGCGCCGACTCCAGGCTGGTCGCCGATGGCGCATGCTCGACCAGGGTGAATTGACTGTGCGCCCGTTGCAGGCTGCGCTCCAGAGTTTGTGCCATACGCATGATCCACCTCCTCGACCGCACACCACGCGGCCCCTGCGTACAGTTTAGTCAGCGCGCCATGCCGCCGAGGGTGCAGCGCAGAAACCCTTGCTGCTATGGCGCGCCCGGCATAGTCGTAAATGCACTATCGTCGCCGCGCGACGCCTATAATCGGCGCTTTCCCGGAGGCCCCATGCCCGCACTGCTCGATGCCTGGCAGCACGCGCCCACCCACAAGCGGGTATGGGCACTGGCTGCGCCGATGATTCTGTCCAACCTGTCGGTGCCCTTGGTGGCGCTGGTCGACAGCGCAGTGGTCGGCCATCTGCCGCACGCTCACCAGTTGGCGGCGGTGGCGGTCGGCGGCAGCCTATATACCCTGCTGACCTGGGCCGTGGGCTTTCTGCGCATGGGCACCACCGGGTTCGCCGCCCAGGCAGCCGGGCGCGAGGATGGCGGCGCCTTGCGCCAGGTATTGCTGCAAGGCCTGTTGCTCGGCGGGCTGCTGGCGGGCGCCTTGATGTGCTTGGCGCTACCGTTCAGCGCCGCGGCATTGCGCCTGATGCAACCCTCGGCCGAACTCGACGCCCTGGCCCGCAGCTACTTTCAGATCCGCCTGTTCGGCCTGCCGGCGGTACTCACCAGCTATGCGTTGATCGGCTGGTTGCTCGGCACGCAGAACGCCCGCGGGCCGCTGGCAATACTGCTGACCACCAACCTGCTGAATGTGCTGCTCGATGTGCTCTTCGTCTTCGGCCTGCACTGGGGCGTGGCCGGCGCCGCCTGGGCCTCGGTGATCGCCGAATGGAGCGGCGCGCTGCTCGGCCTGTGGCTGGCACGCCGGGCGTTGCGCGGTTATGCCGGCCAGCTCGACTGGCCGGCGCTGCGCCGCTGGCTGAACTGGCGACCGCTGCTGGCGGTGAACCGCGACATCTTTATCCGCACCCTGGCGCTACAACTGGTGTTCTTCCTGATCACCGTGCAGGGCACACGCCTGGGCGATGCCACGGTGGCGGCCAATGCCTTGCTGCTCAACGGCCTGCTGCTCACCGCCTACGCCCTCGATGGCCTCGCCCATGCGGTCGAAGCGTTGTGCGGCCACGCCCTCGGCGCGCGGGACCGCAATGCCTTGCGGCGCAGCTTGATCGTCGCCGGTGGCTGGTCGCTGCTCGCCAGCCTCGGCTTCGCGCTGTTCTTCCTGCTTGCCGGGCACTGGTTCATCCAGCTGCAAACCAACATCGCCAGCGTCCGGGCCACGGCGCTCGATTACCTGCCGTACCTGGCACTGCTACCGCTGGTCGCGGTCTGCAGCTACCTGCTCGACGGCCTGTTTATCGGCGCCACCCGCGCCCGCGAGATGCGCAACGCCATGCTCCTGGCGGTGGCCTTGAGCTTGCCGCTAGCCCTCTGGCTGCGGGAGTTTGGCAACCACGGCCTGTGGCTGGCCTTTCTCGCGTTCATGTTGCTGCGAGGCCTCAGTTTGGCCGTCTATGCTTACTGCCTGACCCGCCACGACCGGTGGTTCGGCGCCCCCACCCAAGGAGCCGCGCATGCTTAGCCCCGAGTTACCCGGCAACGAAGTACTGCGCCAACAGGTGCTGGATGACCAGGAGTTACTCGACACGCCAGCCGACCCGTATCTGGATACTCTGGTACGGGTGGTGCGCGAGCTGTTCGAGGTAAAGACCGTGTTGGTCAGCCTGATCGACCGCGACCGTCAATGGTTCAAGGCCCGCCTGGGGCTGGAAATCGCGGAGACGCCGCGTTCGGTGTCGTTCTGCGGCCACGCGATCCTCGGCAGCGAAATGTTTATCGTCGAAGACACCCATGCCGACCTGCGCTTCTGCAACAACCCGGTGGTGATCAACAATCCCTTTCTGCGTTTCTACGCCGGGCAACCGCTATTTGCCCAGGACGGCCAAGCACTCGGCACCCTGTGCCTGCTGCACCCCGAGCCCAAACGCCTGAGCGCCGTACAAGTGCGCCAGCTGAAGGACATGGCCACGCTGGTCGAGGGCTACCTCAAACTGCGTCAAGTCAGCCAGCAGACCGAACAACTGCGCGCCGCCCTCAGCCGCGAACAGCGTAAAACCATGCTCGACCCGCTGACCCAATTATGGAATCGCGCCGGCCTCAATCACTTCCTGCCACGCGAGCAACGCCTGGCGCGCGAACAGAGCCGCCACCTGGGCTTGCTGTTCTGCGACCTCGATCACTTCAAGCCAGTGAACGACACCCACGGCCATGGCGCCGGCGACCAGGCGCTCTGGGAAAGCGCCCGGCGTATTGCCGCAGCGGTGCGCCCGCAGGATGTGGTGACGCGCAGCGGCGGCGAGGAATTCGTCGTGCTCACGCAAGTGCATGACCGCCAGGAGCTGATACAGATTGCCGAACGCATCCGGGCGGCCATCGGCAGTACGCCGATGGCTATCGGCGACATGCACCTCAACCTGACCATCAGCATCGGTTGCGCCATTGCTGAGGCCGATGAGGATCTGGAGGCCGCCCTGGAGCGTGCCGATCAGGCGCTGTACCAAGCCAAACGCGGCGGCCGCAACCGCGTGGAGTACGCCCGCGAGCAGGCGGATAACTAGACCCAGAAAGGCAGCCCCATGGCCGAAGCGATTGCCGCGTACCTGCATTACCTGTCGATCTTCCTGCTGTTCGCCCTGCTCAGCCTGGAACATCGCCTGTTCAAGTTGCCGCTGGACCTGGACCGCGCACGCAGCCTGATCCGTATCGACATCGCCTACGGCCTGAGCGCCGGCCTGGTGCTGTTCAGCGGCGCCACACGGGTGATCTGGTTCGGTAAAGGGCTGACGTACTACCTGCACAACAGCCTGTTCCACGCCAAGCTCGGGCTGTTCGTCCTGGTTGGCCTGCTGTCGATCCTGCCAACCGTGGTGTTCCTCAACTGGCGCAATACCCTGAACGCCGGCCACGCGCCGCAGATCAGCGCACGCCAGGGCCAGTTGGTGATCATGATCATCCGCCTGGAGCTGCTGTTGCTGCTGCTCATACCCTTACTGGCGGCCCTGATGGCCCGCGGGTTTGGCGTGAGCAGTTAACCGGCCGTGTTTAACGCCAAATCGGCAACCTAGGTAGATTTGCAACGGCCGCTCAAGCGCGGCTAGCGATCGCCGGGCGCTCGCCATGGCGTGCGTCCGCCATCCGAACGCACGAACCGCTCGACCTCATCGAGCACTGGCGCCAAGCCACGCAGCGGGCGCGCCAGGCTGGCAACCAGGGTCAGGTGATTGGTGCGCCCGTAGTAGTGTTCCTCGACCGACACACCGACGGCGCGCAGCTTGTTCGCCAGCCCGCCGCTGTTGCGTTGCGGGTTGACCAGGTCGTCGTCCTCGGCGGCCAGCAATAACGCCGGTGGCGCGGCGGCGCTGACATGGTTGATCGGCTGCGAATCGGCCGGTGAATTCGGGTAGAAAAACACCGGACGGACGCTTGGGTTGACGATCGGCAGGAAGTCATAAGGGCCCGCCAGGCCAATCCACCCGCGCAAGGCCTGCGGGCTCAACGCGACAGCGCCCAGCAGACGCGGATCGAGGGCGAGCATCGCGGCATTGTAAGCACCGGCGCTGTGGCCCATGACGAACAGCTGCGCCGGATCACCGCCATAGCGCCGAATCTCACGCGTGGTCCAAGCCACGGCCTGGGCGCCATCCTGAAGGAACGCCGGGTAACGCACCTGTGGGTACAGGCGGTAATCGGCGATGACCGCAACCAAGCCTTTCGAGGCCAGGGCCTCGCCGACGAACTGATAATCCGCACGGGCGCCGCTGTTCCAACTGCCGCCATAGAAGAACACCACCACCGGCGCGGCCGTTTGCAGGTCACGCGGGGTATAGACATCGAGGCGCTGGCGGGGATCGTCGCCAAACACCACATCGGCCGTTTTGCGGTAAGCACTTTCGGGAGTCAGTGCATTGAGGATGCCCACTGGCGAACAGGCCAGCAACGCACCTGACAACACCAGCAGCAACGCCAGTCGCCATGTCGTACGCATGCAAGCCTCCTTTACCCGCGGCGATTGGCGCCGTCCGAATGAATCGATGCCCTGGGGCGACCCTAGAAGAGCGCAACGAAGGCCGGCGCAATCGCCACGCCGAGAACTTCACGGCCGCGCGCGGCGTTAATCCGCGCTACGGACTACGCAGCCATGTTGTAGGAGCGGGCTTGCCCGCGATCAGGCATACCCGCTTCGCGGCCAAGGTCGCTCCCACAGCACCTGCTCGATCAGGACGACAGGTACGACGAGCGAGTCAGACCCAGACGCAGCGCGTCGAGGAACTGGGTGCGTTCGCGCGGGCTGATCTTGGCGCTGGCGACCTTGTCGCGGTAGTGGTTCATCAACTCCTCCGGCGACAGGTGCACGTAGCGCAGCATGTCCTCGATGGTGTCGTGGGTCTCGATACCGGCGTGGTACACGCTGCCGTCGGCGTTCTGGTAGATGTTCACCGAGTCGGTGTCACCGAACAGGTTGTGCATGTCGCCGAGAATTTCCTGGTAGGCACCGACCAGGAAGATCCCCAGCAGGTAGTCCTCACCCTCGCGCACTTCGTGCACCGGCAGGCTGGTCTCGATGCTCTGCTCGTCGACGTACTGGCGGATCTTGCCGTCGGAGTCACAGGTCAGATCCTGCAGTACAGCACGGCGCAGCGGCTCTTCATCGAGGCGGTTGAGCGGCAGAATCGGCAGCACCTGGCCGATGGCCCAGGTGTCCGGCAGGCTCTGGAACACCGAGAAGTTGCAGATGTACTTGTCGGCCAGCTTGTCGTTGAGCTCATCCAGCACCTGACGGTGCGAGCGCTGACGGGCTTTGAGCGAGTTGTGCAGGCGCCGGCACACGGCGAAGTAGCACTGCTCGGCCAGGGCCTTCTCGGTCAGGCTAAGTTTGCCATCAGCGTACTGAGTAGCCACGTCGCTCATATAGTGGGTGGCGCGCCAGTAAGTCTCGGTGACCATCTCGATATCGGTCGGGCCGAGCAGCTCGACCAGGTAGCGCACGGTTTCCGGCAGGCTGGTGACGTCCTCGATCGGCGGGATTTCGTCGTTGTGTTTCTCCACATCGGTGACCTGCACCACCAGCATGGCGTGGTGCGCGGTCAGCGAGCGGCCGCTTTCCGAGAAGATGTGCGGGTGCGGCAGCTCCTGGGCATCGCAGAACTCTTTGAGCATGCCGACTACCACGCCGGCGTAGTCGTCCATGTCGTAGTTGATCGAGCTGGCGTTGCGCGAGTGGGTACCGTCGTAGTCCACCCCCAGGCCGCCGCCGACGTCAATATGGTCGACCGGCAGGCCGAGTCCACGCAGCTCGCCGTAATAGCGGATGGCTTCCTTGAAGCCGTGCTGGTAGTCGGACAGGTTGGCGATCTGCGAGCCCATATGGAAGTGCAGCAGGCGGATGCCCTGGTCCAGCTTGGCCGCGCGGAAACGCTCGACCACCGACAGCAGCTGCGCCGCCGACAGGCCGAACTTGGACTTCTCGCCGCCGGTGTCGGCCCACTTGCTCGAGGCCAGGGACGACAGGCGCACGCGCAGGCCGATCTGCGGGGCGACCTTGAGTTCGGCCGCCTCCTCGATCACCAGCTGCACCTCGGATTCCTTCTCGATCACGATAAACACGTTGTGACCGAGCTTCTGCCCCATCAGCGCCAGCTTGATAAATTCGCGGTCTTTATAGCCGTTGCAGACGATGGTGCCGCCCTTCGGCGCCAGCGCCAGCACGGCCATCAGCTCCGGCTTGGAGCCGGCTTCCAGGCCGATGGAGACGTTCTGCGTGGCGATGATGTTTTCCACCACCGCTTCCTGCTGGTTGACCTTGATCGGGTACAGCGCGGTGTACTTACTCTGGTATTCGAGCCGGGCGATATTCGCATCGAAGGCTCCGGTGAGCTGACGCACGCGGTCTTGCAGGATGTCCGGGAAACGCACCAGCAGCGGCAGGCTGAGGCCGCTGGAACGCAACTCTTCGACCTGGGCGTAGAGATCGATCGGCTTGCTCTGCGGGCCGTTCGGGCGCACCTCGACACGGCCGCTGTCACTGATCGCGAAGTAACCCGCGCCCCAATGGCGAATCCCGTAGACGCTACGGCTGTCGGCCACTGTCCACTGGCTGCCGTCATCTTTGCGTGTGCGTCGTGCAGACATCGATGTCTCCCTTGCTGGCGATAGAGGCCCTGGCAATGCCAAGGCAGATACAGATTAAAGTCTGGAAATGACGATTGCTCAGCTGTGACCCCCAGGGGGCTGCTGCCGTTTCCGCGCAACCCGCAGGGCCGGGCCTGTTTTAGCGCGATACTGCGTTTCTCGACACTCATTTGGAATACCAAACTTCGTGTCTCGTGCCTGGCCTCGCGCTAAAACAGGCTCCGGCGCGGTCGCGATGAAACGACAGCAGCCCCCTTAGCCGAGTAAGTTTAGAAAAGGCTGGATCAGCCGCCGGACTTCTTGGCTTTGAAGCCGTGCCTGATCAGCTCGGCAATCAGCAACTCGACGTGATCGCCCTGGATCTCGATCACCCCGTCCTTGAGCGAGCCACCGCAGCCACAGCGTTTTTTCAGCACGCTGGCGAGGTCTTTCAGGGGCTCTTCGGCCAGGGGCACGCCGCTGATGCTGGTCACCGTCTTGCCGCCGCGACCTTTGGTCTCACGGCGCACGCGGGCGATGCCATCACCTTCGGGGATCTGGGTCTGTTTGCAGATGCAGGCGTCCACCGGCTGACTGCAGTCCGGACAATGCCGGCCGCTGTCGGTGGAATACACCAGGCCGCTGAGCGCGGCAAATGAGGAAGCTTTCTTGACCACCGGTTGGTCCTCGAAGGGGTCAGGATAGCGACTGGTCGACTGAGCACCGTTTATGGTATCGACCGCGAAGCCCCACTCTGGCAGGGGCAGCGCACCCGAACGATGTAACGCCGGGCTTGAAGGCGGCGCAGTGTAACGGCAAAAACCGCAGCTGCTAAGTGTAAAAATGCGCCATTAATCGGCGGATTGGCGACGCTATGCGGGATGCCGAACAAAACGTCCAACTATCCTGCACAAAGCCAGTAACGGCGAGGCGTAGGATGGGTTAGCCGCAGGCGCAACCCATCAACTCAGCGTTTCAGAAAACGTCAAAACTGCATGGGTATCGCTACGCTCCACCCATCCTACGCTCTGGCCGCCAGATAACGCTGCAAGGCTGCCAACGAGTCGGGGCAATACGGCAGATGCTGGGTCTCGGCCAGCGCCTCATCGATAGAGATAAAGCGCGCTTCCAGCACTTCCTCCGGCTGCAAGCGCAGCGGCGCATCGGACACCGCCGAGTAGGCCATGCACCACAGGCGGCTTTCCGGCGCGTCGTAGAGAAAATGCGCATGCTCGATCAGCGGCGCATCCTCGATCCCCAGTTCTTCGGCCAGTTCGCGGGCGGCGGACTCGGCGTAGCTCTCGCCGTCCAGCACCATGCCGCCGGCGGCCACGTCCCAATAACCGGGATACAGCGCCTTACTTAGCGTACGGCGATGCACGCAGAGCAGGCCGGCGCTGTTGAACAGCAGGATATAAGTGCCGCGCCCAAGCAGCCGGCGCTCGCGCAACTCGCTGCGCGTAATGCCGCCCAGGGGTCGATCCTGTTCATCGACCCAGGCGATACGCTCAGCATCGGAGGCGGCGCGGTGCGCCACCTCGGCCTCAGACCAGGCCACCGATCAACCTTGCGATAGCAGGGTGCGCAGATCGATGACCGCCGCGTTGGCCCGCGAAATGTAGTTGGCCATCACCAGCGAGTGGTTGGCCAACAGGCCATAGCCGCTGCCATTGAGAATCATCGGGCTCCACAGGGTTTCCTGGGCAGCCTCCAGCTCACGAATGATCTGGCGCACGCTGATCGTGGCGTTCTTCTTCGCCAGCACGTCGGCGAAATCCACTTCGATGGCACGCAACAAATGCGACAACGCCCACGCCTGACCACGGGCTTCGTAGAACACGTTGTCGATCTGCATCCATGGCGTCTCGTAACTGCCTTCAATGACGTCCGGCACTTCGCCGTCCGCCAGCAGCGCCGGGTCTTTCACCTCGTTGTTCAGGCGCACCTGACCAACACTTGCAGACAGCCGCTGCGACAGCGAACCCAAGCGGGTGGCGACATCGCCAAACCAGTTATTCAGGTTGTCGGCGCGGGTGTAGAACTGCGCATTCGGCTGGCTCGGGTCGGCCAAGCGCGCCAGGTAACGGTCGAGCGACTTGATGCCTTCGCGGTATTCCGCTTCGGATGCCGGCAACGCCCAGCTCTTGTTGTCGAAGTTGAAGCGCGGCTCGGCCTTGGCCAGATCGGCGTCTTCGGTGGACTGCGACTGCGAACGGGCGAAATCCTTGCGCAGGGCGCGCGACAAGTCGCGGACCTGCACCAGCACGCCGTATTCCCAGCTCGGCATGTTGTCCAGCCACAGCCCCGGCGGGGCGAGGTCGTTGGACAGGTAACCGCCCGGCTTGTCCATCAGGGTGCCGGCCACCTGCTTGAGGGTTTCCACCGTGGTGTAACCATTGACCAGCTTGCGCTGGGCGCTTTGCGCCGAGGCTTCGGCACGCTGCTGCACCGAGAACAGCTCCGGCTCCTGGCTCCAGTACCAGCCAACCACCAGCGCCAGCAGCAAGTAGATACCCAGCAGGCCGCCGATAACCCGGCTGACCCAACCGCCCCCCATATAGCTGCGCACGTTGTCGACTGAATCATCGACGCTGTCGCGCACGCCAGTAGCGCGATTCTTCCAATCCAGCATGGCAATGTCCTTCACTTGTGGCATTCGGTTGTTCGACCACAACCCTGAACCAGGGTTGCGCAACGGTCTTGCACTATAAGTGAAGCGCGGGCCGATGCGCAGCGCCGGCGGGCAAACTAACTGTCGGCGCGGCGCCTGGCGATAGACAGAAGGCCGACGCCAATGGATCGGCGGTACTGGCGTACCGATTCGCCGGTGGTAGCATAGAGCCACCACCCAGGCCGCTCTCTCCGCCACCCCACACCGAATCCAGGCCATGACCGAGCACGAAGATCACAGCCACGACCGACTCAAGCAACACTTTGCCCAGCGGGTGATCCACCAGGCGCGGCAAGTGCTGGAGGTCTGGCAACGGCTGCAGCGCAACGAATGGAACGACAGCGGTATGCATGAGCTGCGTGATGCCGCGCTGCTGCTGCAACGCTATGCCGAGCGCTTCGAGCAAGACGAGCACAGCCAGTTGGCGCAGAGCATCGGCAATTGCCTACAGGCCGTGGCCGAAAATCGCGGCCGCCTCAACAGCGAGCTGATCAGCGAACTCAACCTGCTGATGCAGCGCCTGTCGCGCACCGGCCTGCGCCACGGCGATCGCTTCGAACAGACCGTGCTGCCGCCACTGCGCAAGCCGGTGTACCTGGCCCTGCAACACCTCGAACGCGCCGAGCGCCTGGCGCAACAGCTGGAATTCTTCGGCATGACCGCGCAACCGCTGGACACCGCCAACGCCTTTCGCGCGGCGATGCTCGAACGCCATCCAGCGGCGATTCTCATGGAAGTGGACTTCTCCGGCCCCGGCTGTGGCCTGCAGTTGGCCGAAGCAGTGCAGCAAGGCTTGGAAGAAAAAATCCCGCTGCTGTTCTTCAGTCACGACGACACCGACACCCCCACCCGTCTGGCGGCGGTACGCGCTGGCGGCCAAGAGTTTTTCACCGGCACGCTGGATGCCTCCAGCCTGCTCGAACGCATCGAAGTACTGACCCACGTGGCGCAGTACGAGCCTTATAAAGTGCTGATTGTCGACGACTCGCGGGCCCAGGCCACACACACCGAGCGCGTGCTCAACAGCGCCGGGATCGTCACCCGCATGCTGATCGAGCCGATCCAGGCGATGGCCGAGCTGGCCGAGTTCCAGCCCGACCTGATCATCCTCGACATGTACATGCCGGACTGCAACGGCACCGAATTGGCCAAGGTGATCCGCCACAACGACCGCTATGTCAGCGTGCCGATCATCTACCTGTCCGCCGAAGACGACCTCGACAAGCAACTCGACGCCATGAGCGAAGGCGGTGACGACTTCCTCACCAAGCCGATCAAGCCACGTCACCTGATCGCCACCGTGCGCAACCGCGCCGCCCGCGCGCGCAACCTCAAGGCGCGCATGGTGCGCGACAGCCTGACCGGCCTGTACAACCACACCCATACCCTGCAATTGCTCGATGATGCGCACTACCGTGCCCAGCGCGACGGCCAGCCGTTGAGCTTCGCCATGCTCGATATCGACTTCTTCAAGAAGGTCAACGACAACTACGGCCACCCCATGGGCGACCGGGTGATCAAGAGCCTGGCGCTGTTCCTCAAACAGCGCCTGCGCAAGAGCGATCACATTGGTCGTTATGGCGGCGAGGAGTTCGCCGTGGTGCTGCCCAACACCAACGCCGAAGCGGCCTACCAGGTGCTCGACGAAATTCGCCGGCGCTTCGCCGAAATCCACTACCCCGCGCAACCGCAGGACCTGTCCTGCACCTTCAGCGGCGGCATCGCCCAGTTGCACGGCGACATGGACAGCAAAACCCTGTCCAAGCACGCCGACGAAGCGCTGTACGCAGCCAAACATGGCGGCCGCAACCGGGTCGAGCTGTTCCGCAGCGAATGACGCCCAAACCCCTCCGTGGTTGACCCACGAAAAGCTATGTACCCGTTAACGGTTGCGCAGATTCTGTAGGGTGGCTTAGTGGCGCTGAGGCGGGCTGGCAAAGCGACTGCGCAATGGGGGCGCCACGTAACCCACCCAGCGCTAATCGCCCCCTCTGCTGGGTTACGGCGCAATGGACAATGCAGCCGCCGCTAGTCCGTGGTCATGCGCCTAACCCACCCTACGCATTACCGAGCTCCAGGCACCGCCTAGCCGCCCCCACGGTTCAACACATAACGGGGACATCGCCCACGAAAAACTGTGACACCGCGCACGTCGTCATAACCCTGTCATGAAAACGCAATAACTTCAGCGACATAGCGATTGTGTCCGGGCATTGCCGGGCGCAGTCGGCAGCGTTCCGTCGTCGGTCGAGCCCTATGCGCCTGAAGTCACTTACCAACCTCAACACCCTGCTCCTGGTCACCGTGTGCATCGCCCTGGGCGCTACGCTGTGGTGGTCGCAACGCGCCCTGGAGCGCCCCTATCTGCTGATGGAGCGTTACATGAGCCTGTCGCAGCAGTTTCAGCAGGACGTCGCCCGCAATATCCAGGGCTACCTGGGCAGCGGCGACGCATTGCGCCACAGCGCCGCCATGCAGGCCCTCGCCAGCCTGGAACTGGCACTCGCCGAACTGCCCCCGACACTGGCCGACAACCTGCGCCCCAGCCTCGCCGAACTGCATGCGTTCAGCACCAACCAGCTGCTCGCTGCCGGCAAACTGGCGGGCGATCCACAGGGTTTGCTGCTACAGGCCGAACGGGAAATGGCCGACGCGCTGGAGCAACTCGCGCAATACGCCGACAGCGCCACCACGCCCGCCGCGACCGACTACCGCCAGCCGCTGTTCAACGCCGCGCAGCACCTGATCCGCCTGGCCCATGCACGCGACAAACTGGTCAGCAGCGGCCGCAGCGAATTGGCCGCCGACGTCGAGCGCGAGCTGCTCGCGATTGAGCGCCAGGCGCAGGCGCTGGGTGCTCTGCCGCTGCTGGGCGTGGAAACGCAGAGCAACTCTGGCAGCGCTGCGTTCGCCTCAATGCTGGGCCTGGACAGCGACAGCGCCAGCACCCAGGCAGAAGACCGCGGCATCGCCCTCAAGCGCGACTTCGCCAGCCTGGTCAGCCGCTACCCGGCGGAACTGGCACGTACACGCGCGCTGATCGAACAGCGCAGCGAACTGGCTCAGGCCACCGCAGCGCAGGTCGAGCGCGTGCACCAGGCGCTGGCCGCACTGGAGCCGGCGGTGCGCAGCGAACACGGACGGATTCAAGGCGAAGTGCGGCTGCTGCAAGGCCTGATGATCGGCCTGATCCTGCTGATCGCGCTGATCATCGACACCCTGCAACGGCGCCTGACCCGCGTTCTCAACCATCTGGTGCCGGCCTTGTCGGCCTGGGCCGCCGGCGACTTCGGCGACGATGTCCGGCTCGGCTCACGCACCCGCGAGCTGCGCGATATCGAAGACTCGCTGAACCGCCTACGCGCTTACCTGGTCGACCTGGTCGGCACCATTCGCCTGCATGCCGAACAGGTCGCCGGCTCCAGCCGCACCCTCGCCGACCTCAGCGGCGGCCTGCATGCCGGCGCCGAACGCCAGGCCGGCGATACCGCGCAGATCCGCGATGCGCTTGGCGAACTGGAAGCCACTATCCAGCAGGTCGCCGGCGACGCCAGCCATGCCGCCGATGCCAGCCGCGACGCCGACCGCGCCCTGGAGCAGGGCCAGCACGTGATCGGGCAAAGCCTGACCGGGCTGCACGCCCTGGTCGACGAGGTACAAGGCAACGCCCAGGCCATCGAGCGCCTGGCCGAGGAAACCACCACCATCGGCAATGTGCTAACGGTGATCCGCGGGATCGCCGAGCAAACCAACCTGCTGGCCCTCAACGCCGCCATCGAGGCCGCGCGCGCGGGCGAGATGGGCCGTGGCTTTGCCGTGGTCGCCGACGAAGTGCGCTCTTTATCGCAACGCACCAGCGGCGCCACCGCCGAGATTCAAGAGCTGATCGGGCGCTTGCAGCTCGCCGCACGGCAATCGGTGAGTGCCATGCGCGCCCAGGTCGAACACGCCGAAACCACCGCCAGCCAGGCCGAAGCCGCCGACGGCGCGCTCGACGAAATCGTCGCGGCGATCCGCACCATCGCCAGTGTCGCCGAACGCATCGCCGAGGCCACGGCCCAGCAGAGTGGCGCGGTCAGTGAAATTCGCGGCCATAGCGAGCGCATCCACCAACTGGGCGGCGACAACCTGGTGCGCATCGGCGAGGGCCGCCACCAGGGTGAACAACTGCTGCACCTGGGCGGCCAGTTGCACACCGCGGTGCAGGCCTTCCGCCTGTAACCGCCACGCCCGACCGCGCGGCGTTATGCCGCACTCGGCGGCAGGCCGCGCCGCCGTTCGGCGGCGCGACAAAACCGCTTACAGCCTCGCCCATGCGTTGAGCCCCACCGCTCCGCTATGATGCCGGCATTCCCGCCGCACGAGACGCCCATGCGCCGTTTAATCAGCCTGATCCTGCTGCTGCTCGCCCTGCCCGCCAGCGCCGGCCTGTTCGACAGCCGCCCCACTGCCGCGCCATTGGGCGCCGCACTGAACAACAGCGCCGATTTCTTGCCGGTGCGCGAAGCCTTCAAGCTGAATCTGCTGGCCAGCACAGCGGACTCGATCACCCTGCGCTTTGTCGCCGCGCCGGGGTATTACCTGTACCAGCACCGCTTCACATTCAGCAGCGAACCGGCGGATATCGGCCTCGGCGCCGCCAAGCTACCGCCTGGCGAGGCGAAGACGGATGAGTACTTCGGCGATGTCGAAGTGTATTACGGCGTACTGGATGTCGAGCTACCGCTGAACAACCCAGACAACCGTCCGTTCAATTTGAACGTCACCTACCAGGGCTGCGCCGACAAGGGCCTGTGCTACCCGCCGGAAACCGAACAGCTGAAGATCGGCGGCGGCGCGGCGAGCAACGCCAGCGCTGCCGGCGCCGCGGCCGCCAGTTGGAGCTGGGGCGACCTGGCCTTGTTCTTCCTCGCCGGCCTGGGCCTGACCTTCACCCCGTGCGTCTTGCCGATGCTGCCGATCCTCTCCGGCGTGGTGCTGCGTGGCCGTCCCAGCAATAAACGTGGCCTGGTGCTGTCGCTGGCCTATGTGCTGCCAATGGCGGCCTGCTACGCCGCCCTCGGCGCGCTGATGGGTCTGTTCGGCGCCAGCCTGAACCTGCAAGCGATGCTGCAATCGCCCTGGGTGCTGGTGCCCTTCGCACTGTTCTTCAGTCTGTTTGCCCTGGCCATGTTCGGCGCCTTCGAGCTGCGCCTACCGGCCTTCATCCGCGAGCGCCTCGACCGCAAGGCCAGCCACACCCAGGGCGGCTCGATTGCTGGCGCAGCGAGTCTCGGCGTGCTTTCCAGCCTGATCGTCTCGCCGTGCGTCACCGCACCGCTGACCGCCCTGCTGCTGTACATCAGCAGCACCGGCGACGCCCTCGGCGGCGGTCTGCAACTGTTCGCCCTGGGCCTGGGCATGGGCACGCCTCTGGTGATTTTTGGTGCCGGCGGCGGCGCGCTGCTGCCCAAGTCCGGCGACTGGATGGTCGCGGTGCGCAATGCCTTCGGCGTGATGCTCTTGGCGGTCTCGATCTGGCTGCTCGAGCGCGTGCTGCCGGGGACTCTGGCCCTGGCGTTGTGGGGCTTGCTGGCCGCCGGCGTGGCGCTGTTCCTCGGCGCCCTGGAGTTCGGCAGCAAAACATCGAAGGAAAAACTCGCCCAGCTCGCCGGCCTGGCGCTGCTGGTGTATGCCCTGGCCGCCTGGACCGGCGCCTTGCAGGGCCAGGACGACCCATTGCGCCCACTCGGTCGCCTGCCACTGGCCGGCACGGCAAGCAGTCAGGTCGCGCCGGGCAGTTGGCAGACCATCAGCACCTCCGCCGAATTGCACAGCGCGTTCGCCGCGGCGCAACGCAATGGCCAACCGCTGCTGCTCGACTGGTACGCCGACTGGTGCATCAGTTGCAAAGTGATCGAACGCGAAGTGCTCAGCGCCGCCGAAGTCGTTAGCCAGCTGGGCGACTATCAGTTGGTGCGCTTCGACATGACCGACAGCAACGCCGCCCAGCGCGCACTGCTCGACCGCTACCAACTGTTCGGCCCGCCGGCGATCCTGTTGTTCGATAAAAAGGGTGACGAATGGCGGGATTTGCGTGTCGTAGGTGAGGTCGATGCAGCAACCTTTGCGCATCGTCTGAGCCAGGCACGCGAGCGTTTCTGAGCGCTCGGCGCGCGCTTTCACGCGCACGATTTTCAGTCAGTCGTTTGATTCTTTTTCATATATTTGCCGCAAACAGCTGGCATCGTGTCGACTATTGCCGACAACTGGACAGTCTTTAGCCGTATCCGGCATAGTCCTGCACAGCGCAAAAAACAAGGAATACCGGATCATGGCCACTTTACTGGTGCTGCACGGCCCCAACCTCAATCTGCTGGGCACCCGTGAACCGGGCGTCTATGGCGCCACCACCCTGGAACAGATCAATCTCGATTTGGAGCGCCGCGCCCGTGACGCCGGCCATCATCTGCTCTATCTACAGAGCAATGCCGAGTACGAATTGATCGAGCGCATTCACGCCGCAAAAGGCGAAGGTGTCGACTTTATCCTGATCAATCCCGCCGCATTTACCCACACCAGCGTCGCATTACGTGACGCATTGCTGGCGGTGAGCATCCCATTCATCGAAGTGCACCTGTCCAACGTGCACAAGCGCGAAGCTTTCCGCCATCACTCCTACTTTTCCGATGTTGCGGTAGGGGTGATCTGCGGCCTTGGCGCCAGCGGTTATCGGCTGGCCCTGGAGGCTGCACTCGAACAACTTGAACGGCCCTGACCTCACTGGGAGTTGAACACCTATGGATATTCGTAAAGTCAAAAAACTGATCGAGTTGCTGGAAGAGTCCGGCATCGACGAACTGGAAATTCGCGAAGGCGAAGAATCCGTACGCATCAGCCGCCACAGCAAACAGCCGGCCTTTATGCAACAGCCGATGTATGCGCCGGCTCCTGCGCCAGCCGCCGCTCCGGTGGCCGCTGCACCGGTCACCGCTGAGGCATCCGCCCCGGCTGCCGCCAAGCTGAACGGCACCGTGGTGCGTTCGCCGATGGTCGGCACCTTCTACCGCGCTTCCGGCCCAACTTCGAGCAACTTCGTTGAAGTGGGGACCGCCGTCAAGAAAGGCGACATCCTCTGCATCGTCGAAGCGATGAAGATGATGAACCACATCGAGGCCGAGACCAGCGGCGTGATCGAATCCATCCTGGGCGAGAACGGCCAGCCGGTGGAATACGATCAACCTCTTTTCACCATCGTTTGACCCGCGGAGAGCCTGCGATGTTGGAAAAAGTTCTGATCGCCAACCGCGGCGAGATCGCCCTGCGCGTCTTGCGCGCCTGTAAAGAGCTGGGCATCAAGACCGTCGCGGTGCATTCCACCGCCGACCGCGAGTTGATGCACCTGGGCCTGGCCGACGAGTCGGTGTGCATTGGCCCGGCCTCTGGCGCGCTGTCCTACCTGAATATTCCGGCGATCATCAGCGCCGCTGAAGTCACCGGCGCCACCGCGATTCACCCCGGCTACGGCTTCCTTGCGGAAAACGCCGACTTCGCCGAGCAGGTGGAAAACTCCGGCTTCGCCTTTATCGGCCCGAAAGCCGAGACCATCCGCCTGATGGGCGACAAGGTGTCGGCCAAGGACGCCATGAAGCGCGCCGGCGTACCGGTAGTACCTGGCTCCGACGGCCCGCTGCCGGAAGACGAAGAGACCGCCCTGCAGATTGCTCGCGACGTTGGCTACCCAGTGATCATCAAGGCCGCTGGCGGCGGCGGTGGTCGCGGCATGCGCGTGGTGTACAAGGAAGAAGACCTGATCAAATCGGCCAAGCTGACCCGCAGCGAAGCCGGTTCGGTGTTCGGCAACCCGATGGTCTACCTGGAGAAGTTCCTCGGCAATCCACGCCACGTGGAAGTCCAGGTCATCTCCGACGGCCAGGGCAACGCCATCCACCTGGGTGACCGCGACTGCTCGCTGCAACGCCGCCACCAAAAGGTCCTAGAAGAAGCGCCAGCCCCGGGCATCGATGAAAAAGCCCGCGCCGAAGTGCTGCAACGCTGCGTCGATGCCTGCATCGAGATCGGCTACCGCGGTGCCGGCACCTTCGAGTTCCTCTACGAAGACGGTCGCTTCTACTTTATCGAGATGAACACCCGCGTGCAGGTGGAGCATCCGGTATCGGAAATGGTCACTGGCATCGACATCGTCAAGGAGATGCTCAGCATCGCCGCTGGCAACAAGCTGTCGTTCAAGCAGAGTGACGTGGTGATTCGCGGCCATTCGCTGGAATGCCGGATCAACGCCGAAGACCCGGACAACTTCATGCCCTGCCCCGGCAAGGTCAAACACTTCCACGCCCCGGGCGGCAACGGCGTACGGATGGATTCCCACCTGTACAGCGGCTACAGCGTGCCACCGCACTACGACTCGCTGATCGGCAAGATCATCACCTACGGTGCCACCCGCGACGAGGCCATGGCCCGTATGCGCAACGCCCTGGACGAGATCGTGGTCGACGGCATCAAGACCAACGTGCCGCTGCACCGCATGCTGGTTCGTGACAAAGGCTTCTGCAAAGGCGGCGTGAATATCCATTACCTGGAGAAAAAACTGGGTATGGATAAGCACTAAGCCCCATGACCTGCTGCGCGTCGGCCCCTCTCGATAAAAGAAAGGGGGCGTTAAAAGCGGCCTCGGAATGCTCATTTACAGACGTAAACTCCGCTTCCTTGACCGTTTTCGCCTTGTCTCGCTCTAGCTCGCGAGGTCATGACTGAAATGCTCAACAAGGGCTGCCATTCGGCGGCCCTTGTCGTTTCTGCCGACCGCAAGCGGTGGCAGCGGCACCACCGCTTCAAGTAAGCTGCGCGCCAATTTGCAGCGTCCCGCCACAGTGTTTACGAGGTTTCCCATGCCCTGGTTACAAGTCCGTCTCGCCATCACCCCGGAGCAGGCGGAAACCTACGAAGACGCCCTACTGGAAGTCGGTGCGGTGTCGGTGACCTTCATGGACGCCGAAGACCAGCCGATTTTCGAGCCGGACCTGGGCACCACGCCGCTGTGGTCGCATACCCACCTGCTGGCCCTGTTCGAGGCCGACACCCAGGCCGAGGCGGTGTTCGCCCACCTGCACTTACTGACCGGAACCAAACTGCCGGAGCACCACGCCGAAGTGATCGCCGACCAGGATTGGGAACGCAGCTGGATGGATGGCTTCGAACCCATGCGCTTCGGCCAGCGTCTGTGGATCGTGCCGAGCTGGCACGCCGCCCCGGAGCCGGATGCGGTCAACCTGCTGCTCGACCCGGGTCTGGCCTTTGGTACCGGCACCCACCCGACCACCGCGCTGTGCCTGGAGTGGCTCGACGGCCAAGACCTGACCAATTCCAGCGTGCTGGATTTCGGCTGCGGCTCGGGCATCCTGGCCATCGCCGCCCTGCTGCTCGGCGCCCCGCAAGCAGTCGGTACCGACATCGACCCGCAAGCCCTGGAAGCCTCGCGCGACAATGCCGGGCGCAACGGCATCGACCCGGCACGCTTCCCGATCTACCTGCCCGCTGACCTGCCGCCGCAACCGGCCGACGTGGTGGTCGCCAATATCCTCGCTGGCCCGCTGGTCGCCCTGGCACCGCAGATCACTAGCCTGGTCAACCTGGGCGGACGCCTGGCGCTGTCGGGTGTCCTCGCCGAGCAGGCCGACGAGGTACGCGCGGCGTATCAGGACGCCTTCGCACTCGACCCGACGGCCGTCAAAGACGGCTGGGTGCGCATCAGCGGCGTGCGGCGCTAACGCCGCCCGCGCAGCACTTGCGTTAGACTAATCGCCTTGTTTCGCCGGATCGCCGGCCGCCGGATTGCCGCATGACCGAAAGTTTCGTCACCCAGTGCCCCCATTGCCGCACCAGCTTTCGCGTGAACCGCGCGCAACTCGGCGCGGCTCATGGCGCCGTGCGCTGCGGGGCCTGCTTGCACGTGTTCAATGCGGCGCAGCAACTGCTCGAACAGGGACAAACCCTGACCGCAGCGGCGCGCGCGACGCCCCTGCCAACGCCCACGCCGCCCGTCACGGCGCGACCCGACAGCGGCCAAGTCGCCGCACAACCGGCCAAATCGGCCCTCGCGCAGAGCACGCCGCCCGGCAAGAATCCCAGCGATACGTTATGGATTCACGACGATCTGGACCTCGACGGCCTCGACCTCGACGAAGAGCTGGCCAAACTGGAACAGCAGGAACAACAGCTGTCGCAGCAGTTCCTCGCCCTTGAACGGGCACCCAAGTATGCCGAGGACTTCCGGGCCACCCCGCAAACCGAACACTCCGCGCACGACGAACAATGGGCCGAAGCCCTGCTGCGCGACGAGGCGCCGGCAGCGCCGCTGAGCCTCAGCCCGGTCACTCCTCGCGAAACACCGGCGGCGCCCACAGCGCCCAGCAACCCGCTGCCCGTAACAACGGCCACGACGAGCCAAAGCCCCCGCAGCGAGCCGACGTTCGACCTGCACGATGCCGAGCCCGATGAGCCCGGCCTGACGCTGAGCGCCGAGCGCGACGACGCGGCGCCAGAGCCAGAGCCGCGCGAAGGCGACGACAGGCCAGAAACGCTGCAACTGACGCCCCACGAGCGCAGCGAACCCGGCCTGCGTGACGAGCACCTGTTCGACCTGGACGAAGAGCCGCTGCAACTGGACTGGCAAACGCCGCAAAAACCCTGGGGCCGCTGGCTGGGCTGGGGGCTGCTGAACCTGATCGGCGCCGCCGCCCTGGCCGGTCAATACATCCACTACCACTTCGACGAGTTGGCGCGCCAGGATCAATACCGCCCCTGGTTCGAGCAGCTCTGCCCAACCATCGGCTGCACCCTGCCCTCCAAGGTCGACATCGCCCAAATCAAGAGCAGCAACCTGGTGGTGCGCAGCCATCCGCAGTTCAGCGGCGCCCTGGTGGTCGATGCAATCCTCTACAACCGCGCGCCGTTCGCCCAGCCGTTCCCCTTGCTGGAAATGCGCTTTGCCGACATCAACGGCCAACTGCTCGCCAGCCGACGCTTCAAGCCCAGCGAATACCTCGCCGGCGAACTGGCCGGACAGGCGGAAATGCCGCCACAGACGCCGATCCACATCTCCCTGGACATCCTCGACCCCGGCACCCAGGCGGTGAATTACAGCCTCAGTTTTCACTCGCCCGAATAACCGGCACTAGGCACAACCAAACCCTTGGCGATAAGCCCATAGCTGTTCAGAATTTGTTCAAAACAGCCTTTATCCGGTCATCCAGAGCGGGTATGATTCTCACCCTTTTTCGCACTCTCCTATTCGCCTCAACAGCACGTCTCTTGAGCAGGGAAGCCCTATGTCGACGCTATGCATCGGCCCCTACACACTGCCAAATCAGCTGATTCTCGCGCCCATGGCCGGAGTCACCGACCGGCCGTTTCGCCAGCTGTGTCGCCGTTTGGGCGCCGGCCTGGTGGTATCGGAAATGGTCACCAGCGATGTGCGCTTGTGGAACACCCGTAAGTCGAGCCTGCGCTTGATGCACGAGGGCGATCCCGAGCCCCGCTCGGTGCAGATCGCTGGCGGCGACCCCGAGATGCTCGCCGAAGCGGCGCGGCGCAACGTGGACCTGGGCGCGCAGATCATCGACATCAACATGGGCTGTCCGGCCAAGAAGGTCTGCAACAAGGCCGCCGGTTCTGCGCTGCTGAAGGACGAACGCCTGGTCCGCGAGATTTTGCAGGCTGTGGTCGCCGCCGTGGATGTGCCGGTGACCCTGAAAATCCGCACCGGCTGGGATCGACAGAACAAGAACGGCCTCGA
The DNA here is from genome assembly GCA_002354655.1 of Pseudomonas sp. UBA2684. Lineage (GTDB taxonomy): Bacteria > Pseudomonadota > Gammaproteobacteria > Pseudomonadales > Pseudomonadaceae > Aquipseudomonas. The sequence goes on along the minus strand of DELY01000003.1, from coordinate 248,974 downwards.
TGTGGCGAAGATCGCCGAAGATACCGGGATCGTCGCGCTGGCGGTGCACGGTCGTACCCGCGCCGACCTGTACACCGGCGACGCCGAGTACGACACCATCGCCGCGATCAAGCAGGCGGTGTCAATCCCGGTGCTGGCCAATGGCGACATCGACTCGCCGGAGAAAGCCAAGGCGGTACTCGCCGCCACCGGCGTCGATGGGCTGTTGATTGGCCGGGCGGCGCAAGGGCGGCCGTGGATTTTTCGCGAAATCGAGCATTACTTGCGCACCGGGACAACACTGCCGGGGCCGAGCCTGTTCGAGGTGGAACGTATTCTGCTAGAGCACCTGGCCGAGCTGCACGTCTTCTATGGCGACGTGATGGGCGTACGCATCGCCCGCAAGCATGTCGGCTGGTATCTCGCAACCCTGCCGGGCGCCAGGGAGTTTCGCGCCCAATTCAATCGTCTAGACAGTACGGACGCGCAGTGCGCCAACGTTCGCGAGTTTTTCAGCGAACGGCATAACGATGGAGAAGGGGTGGCCGCATGACGATGTTGACCGAGACTTTAGGAAGTGGAATTGCACCCGTGAGTGACAACACCAGTTTGAAACAGCATCTCAATACGCCGAGCGAAGAAGGGCAAACCCTGCGCGGCAGTGTCGAGAAAGCGCTGCATAACTATTTCGCCCACCTAGAGGGCGCGGACGTCACCGATGTCTACAATCTGGTGCTCACCGAAGTGGAAGCACCCTTGTTGGAAACCGTGATGAACTACGTCAAGGGTAACCAGACCAAGGCCTCCGAACTGCTCGGCCTGAACCGCGGCACTCTGCGCAAGAAGCTCAAACAGTACGATTTGCTCTGACCCTGCATTCTCGAAAAGGGCGGCTCCGACGAGCCGCCCTTTTTTGCTAATACCCTGCTCTGATGGATTCTGAAATGACCGACCAGACCACCCGCCTTCCCGTTCGCCGCGCCTTGATCAGTGTTTCCGACAAGACCGGCATCCTCGAGTTTGCCCGCGAGCTCGTCGCCCTGAATGTGGAAATTCTCTCCACCGGCGGCACTTACAAGCTGCTCAAGGACAACGGCATCGCCGCTGTGGAAGTGGCCGACTACACCGGCTTCCCGGAGATGATGGACGGTCGGGTGAAGACCCTGCACCCGAAGATCCACGGCGGCATCCTCGGCCGTCGCGCCCTCGACGGCGCGGTGATGGAGCAGCACGGCATCAAGCCGATCGACCTGGTCGCGGTCAACCTCTACCCCTTCGCCGCCACCGTGGCCAAGCCCGGCTGTGACCTGGCCGACGCCATCGAGAACATCGATATCGGCGGCCCGACCATGGTCCGCAGCGCCGCGAAGAACCACAAAGACGTGGCCATCGTGGTCTCTGCCTCCGACTACGCCGGCATCGTCGAGTCGCTGAAAGCCGGCGGCCTGAGCTACGCCCAGCGCTTCGACCTGGCGCTGAAAGCCTTCGAGCACACCGCCGCCTACGACGGCATGATCGCCAACTACCTGGGCACCATCGACCAGGCGCGCGACACCCTGAGCACCGAAGAGCGCGGCGCCTTCCCGCGCACCTTCAACAGCCAGTTCATCAAGGCCCAGGAAATGCGCTACGGCGAGAACCCGCACCAGAGTGCGGCGTTCTACGTGGAAGCGCAGAAGGGCGAGGCCAGCGTCGCCACTGCCATCCAGCTGCAAGGCAAGGAGCTGTCGTTCAACAACGTGGCAGACACCGACGCCGCGCTGGAATGCGTGAAGAGCTTCGTCAAACCGGCCTGCGTCATCGTCAAGCACGCCAACCCATGCGGCGTGGCCGTGGCTCTGGACAGCGAAGGCGGCATCCGTCAGGCCTACGAGCTGGCCTACGCCACCGACACCGAATCCGCGTTTGGCGGCATTATCGCCTTCAACCGCGAACTGGACGGTGCCACCGCCCAAGCCATCGTCGAGCGCCAGTTCGTCGAAGTGATCATCGCGCCGAAAATCAGCGCCGAAGCCCGCGCTGTGGTCGCTGCCAAAGCCAACGTACGCCTGCTCGAGTGCGGCGAATGGCCGGCCGAGCGCAGCGCCGGTTGGGACTTCAAGCGGGTCAACGGTGGCCTGCTGGTACAGAGCCGCGACATCGGCATGATCACCGCCGAAGACCTGAAGATCGTGACTAAACGCGCGCCGAGCGAGCAGGAAATCCATGACCTGATCTTCGCCTGGAAAGTGGCCAAGTTCGTCAAATCCAACGCCATCGTCTACGCCAAGGGCCGCCAGACCATCGGCGTCGGTGCCGGCCAGATGAGCCGCGTCAACTCCGCCCGGATCGCCGCGATCAAAGCCGAGCACGCCGGCCTGCAAGTCGCCGGCTCGGTGATGGCCTCCGACGCCTTCTTCCCGTTCCGCGATGGCCTGGACAACGCCGCCGCCAACGGCATCACCGCGGTGATCCAGCCGGGCGGTTCGATGCGCGACGCCGAAGTGATCGCCGCCGCCGACGAAGCGGGCATTGCCATGGTGTTCACCGGCATGCGTCACTTTAGGCACTAAAATCGGCCGCACTCGGACAGGCATCTGCGGCGTTGTCCGGCCCTCCCCCATGCTCATTGCCAGAAGGCAACTCCGCTGGGTGAAGGGCCGGACGCCTTGCATCTACCAGCCCGATCGCGACCTCGAAATTTGTAGGGTGGATAACGCTTCGCTTATCCACCAAACGGCCATACGCCGGCCTCCATTGGGAGAGAAACATGAACGTATTGATCATCGGTAGCGGCGGTCGTGAACACGCCCTGGCCTGGAAAGTGGCGCAGGACAAGCGCGTCGAGAAAGTCTTCGTCGCCCCGGGCAACGCCGGCACCGCCGTTGAGCCCAAGTGCGAGAACGTCGCCATCGACGTACTGGCCATCGAGCAGTTGGCCGATTTCGCCGAGCAGAACGTGCAACTGACCATCGTCGGCCCGGAAGCGCCGCTGGTTAAAGGTGTGGTCGACCTGTTCCGCACCCGCAAGCTGGACATCTTCGGTCCTACCGCCGCCGCCGCCCAGTTGGAAGGCTCCAAGGCCTTTACCAAGGACTTCCTCGCCCGCCAGAACATCCCCACCGCCGACTACCAGAACTTCACCGAAGTCGAACCGGCCCTGGCCTACCTGCAAAAGGTCGGCGCGCCGATCGTGATCAAGGCTGACGGCCTGGCCGCCGGTAAAGGCGTGATCGTCGCCATGACCCTGGTTGAGGCCGAAGACGCCGTGCGCGATATGCTCGCCGGCAATGCCTTTGGCGAAGCGGGCTCGCGCGTGGTGATCGAAGAATTCCTCGACGGCGAAGAAGCCAGCTTTATCGTCATGGTCGACGGCGAGAACGTGCTGCCGATGGCCACCAGCCAGGACCACAAGCGCGTCGGCGATGCCGATACCGGCCCGAACACCGGCGGCATGGGCGCTTATTCGCCAGCCCCGGTGGTCACCGCCGACGTGCACAAGCGGGTGATGGACGAAGTGATCTACCCGACCGTGCGCGGCATGGCTGCCGAAGGCAACGTCTACACCGGTTTCCTCTACGCCGGACTGATGATCGACAAGGCCGGCAAGCCGAAAGTCATCGAGTTCAACTGCCGCTTCGGCGACCCGGAAACCCAGCCGATCATGGTGCGTCTCGAAAGCTCCCTGGTGCTGCTGGTCGAAGCCGCCCTGGCCAAGGCGCTGGACAAGGTCGAAGCGACCTGGGACCCGCGCCCGACGGTGGGCGTGGTGATCGCCGCCGGCGGCTACCCGGCCGACTACGCCAAGGGTGACGTGATCGAAGGCCTGGACGCCGCCGCGCAACTCGACGGCAAGGTGTTCCACGCCGGTACCGCGCTGAATGCGGCAGGCCAGGTGGTCACCGCAGGCGGCCGTGTACTGTGCGCCACCGCCATCGGTCGTACGGTCGAGGAAGCCCAGCAGCAGGCCTACCGCCTGGCGGAGAAAATCCGCTGGAACGGCTGTTTCTACCGCAATGACATCGGTTATCGCGCCATTGCCCGCGAACGCGGAGAAGATTGACGCTAAATAAGCGGTAAAACTCGACAAAGGCGGCCTGATGGCCGCCTTTGTCATATTCCGCTACACATCGGCTTGGCTATAATCCGGCCACTCACCTTCGAAGGGAATTCACCGTGCGCCGGCTCAGGATTGCCACTGGATTGTTTTTCGGCCTTGCGCTGACGGCGCTACTGCTCTTGCCCGCACAGGCTGCCCAGGCTGCCGGGTGGTCCGCCTTGAGCGAAACCGACGCCGCACTGCAACTGGCTGACATCCGTTCGCCGCGCTACCGCGGACAGTTCGTGCCGACCGACCTGACCCGGCTCTACACCTCCGGCAACGAAACCGCCCTGTGGCTGCATTACCGCTTACCGGCCAACACCGAATCCCAACTGCTGCGCGTATTTGCCCCGTACCTGGCCTACCTCGACCTTTACCTGCTGAACGGCGACGAGCTGCTCACCCACACCCGCACCGGCAGCAAGCTGCCCTTCTCCAGCCGCCCGCTGGCCAGCCGCGATTTCCTCCTGCCGCTGCCACAGACCGACGCGCCATTGGACCTCTACCTGCGCCTGGCTTCCGAACACGCCCTGCGCCCGACCATCAGCCTGCAAAGCGCCAGCGCCATGGCCGCCGACGACAAGCGACCCTTGCTGTTCGGCCTGCTGTTTGGCGGCCTCGGCATGCTGGTGGCGTATAACCTCGTACGTTTCGCCTACACCCGCGCGCCCAGCGGCCTGTGGCTGGCGGCGACACAAGCCGGCCTGCTGGCCGCGGCACTCAACCTGCTGGGCATCAGCACGCCATGGCTCGGCGACTGGCAAACCCTGCAACCGCAGATCGCCAACCTGTCGATGCTGCTGACCATGCTCTGCGCCCTGGCGTTCACCGCCAGCTTCTTCCGCAGGGTCTGCCCGAGCACACCGCTGTCGCGTCTGCTGATTGGCGAAATCATCCTGATTAGCGGGGTCTGCGTGGTGCTGCTGATCGCCACCAACCTACAGTTCAACCAACTGGTGTACCTGCTCGCAGCGATTACCGGCCTGAGCATTCTGCTGGTGGCCCTGTATCACTGGCAGCATGGTTATTTACCGGCGCGGCTGTTCAGCGCCGCCCTGCTGATTTTTTGCGCGGCCTTCATCGGCGCGCTGCCGGTCTTGTTCGGCTACTGGTCGGTGCAAACCGACTGGCTGGCCTACGGCTTGCTGGCCAGCACCGTGTTCAGCGGTTTTATCCTCAGCATGGCGCTGAGCGAACGCCAGCGGCGCATCGTCCAGGACGAATTCAGCACCAGCCGCGCCCTCGCCGCCAGCTCTGCCGAACTGAAAGCCAAAGCCGAATTCCTCGCCAAGATCAGCCACGAAATCCGCACGCCGATGAACGGCGTGCTGGGCATGACTGAACTGCTGCTCGGCACCCCGCTGTCGGCCAAACAGCGCGACTACGTGCAGACCATCCACAGCTCGGGCAACGAGCTGCTGACCCTGATCAACGAAATTCTCGACATTTCCAAGCTGGAGTCCGGGCAGATCGAACTGGACGATGTGCAGTTCGACCTCAACGCGCTGATCGAAGACTGCCTGGACATCTTCCGCGCCAAGGCCGAACAGCAGAAGGTCGAGCTGATCAGCTTTATGCAGCCGCAAGTGCCACGGGTGATCAGCGGCGACCCCACGCGCCTGCGCCAGACCCTGCTGAGCCTGCTCGATAACGCCTTCAAGCAGACCGACGAGGGTGAAATCCTGCTGGTGGTGGCGCTCGACAGCAGCAGCGACACACCGCGCCTGCGGATCGCCGTGCAGGACAGCGGCCGGCCGCTGAAAGCCAGCGAACGCGATGCCCTGCTCAACGCCGAACTGCACAGCAAGGATTTCCTCGCCGCGACCAAACTCGGCGGCCGTCTCGGCCTGATCATCGCCCGCCAACTGGTGCGCTTGATGGACGGCGAGTTCGGCATCCAGAGCGGCGGCAACCAGGGTTCGACCCTGTGGCTGACCCTGCCGCTGGACAGCGAACGCCTGCAACATCCGACCGCCGACCTCGATGGACCGCTACAAGGCGCGCGTCTGCTGGTGGTCGACGACAACGACACCTGCCGCAAGGTGCTGGTGCAGCAATGCAGCGCCTGGGGCCTGAACGTCAGCGCCGTGCCGTCCGGCAAGGAAGCGCTGGCCCTGCTGCGCACCAAGGCGCACCTGCGTGAATACTTCGATGTGGTGCTGCTCGATCAGGACATGCCGGGGATGACCGGCATGCAGCTGGCGGCGAAGATCAAGGAAGACCCGAGTCTCAACCATGACATTCTGCTGGTCATGCTCACCGGCATCAGCAATGCGCCGAGTAAGATCATCGCGCGCAATGCCGGGATCAAGCGCATCCTCGCCAAACCGGTGGCCGGCTATACCCTCAAAGCCACCCTGGCCGACGAACTGGCGCAGCGCGGCAACGGTCACTCGACGCTGTTCAGCCCCACCGTCAGCGCACCGCTGAGCGCGCCCAGCGATTTCCGCATCCTGGTGGCCGAAGACAACAGCATCTCGACCAAGGTGATCCGCGGCATGCTCGGCAAGCTCAACCTGCAACCGGACACTGCCAGCAACGGCGAAGAAGCGCTCAACGCGATGAAAGCGCAGCACTACGACCTGGTGTTGATGGACTGCGAAATGCCGGTGCTCGACGGGTTCTCCGCCACCGAACAACTGCGCGCCTGGGAAGCGGCCGAGCAGCGCGACCGCACGCCAGTGGTGGCCTTGACCGCGCACATCCTCAGCGAACACAAGGAGCGCGCCAAGCAGGTCGGCATGGATGGCCACATGGCCAAGCCGGTGGAGCTGTCGCAGCTGCGCGAACTGGTCGAGTACTGGATCGCCGAACGGGAAAACCGCCGCCAACGCGACGCTCTGCCGTCCTGACCGGTAGGTATTTCAGGCAAAGCACAGGGCATAGATAGGCGGCAGGTTGCCGGCCAGCGCCTGCCAGCTGTCGCCCTGATCGTCCGACAGCCACAGATGCCCGGTGGTCGAGCCCAGCGCCAGGCAGCGGCCGCTGGCATCGACCTGCAGACCATGGCGATAGACCAGATCGAAGCAATCCGCCTGCGGTAACCCCGTACTCAACACCTCGAAACTGTGCCCCGCATCGCGGGTGCGGGTGACCACCAGGCGCTGCTCCACCGGTACCCGGCATTCGTCCTTGACCGCCGGCACAAACCAGGCCGTCGCCGGATCATGCGGGTGCACGGCCACCGCGAAGCCGAAGGTCGATGGCCCGGCCTCGCGGATTTCCTGCCAATGCGCGGCGCCGTCGGTGCTGTGGAAAATCCCGTTGTGGTGCTGCACCCACAGGCTATCCGGAGCGGCCGGGCACGCGACCATGCGATGCGGGTCCTGAATCTCCGGGGTTTGCGCCAGTTCCTCCGGCATATAGGCCGCGCGCATGCCCTGGGTACGGCAGGCCCAGCTTGCGCCGGCGTCCTCGCTGCACCAGACACCGCCACAGGACACCGCTACCCGGAGCCGCGCGCTGTCACGCGGGTCGACACAAATCGAGTGAATGCCCGGCTGGTCGTAGCCGCCGCCGAACCACTGCGCCCGCTCTGGGCGTTGCCACAGCGCCTCGTTCAACTGCCAGGACTCGCCCCGATCGCTCGAACGGAACAATGCCCCTGGAATGGTGCCGGCCCACAGCGTTGCGGGTTGATCCGCACCGCCGCTTTCCAGCGACCAAATCATCGCCACCGATGGCCCATCGGCCTCGCTCGAGACGGGGAACGCCGGCGCGGCGAGTTCTTGCCAGCTCTGCCCGGAGTCCAGCGAGCGCCACAGTTTGGGGCCGAAATGGCCAAGGTGCAGGGCCGCATACAGGCCGCCGTCGCGCCGGTCGAGCAACAGCATGCTCACCGGCTCGCCGAGAAACGCGCGGCGGGCGAGGCGCCACTGCCCGCCGCTGCGCAGAAAGGTGAGCAGGCCCTTGCGCGTGGCCACGAAAAGCTCATCCGACATAATGGTCTCCTGACTATTCAGCCACCGGACAGCGCCTGCACCACATAGATCTCGCTGCTGGCGCCGACTTGGTCGCTCAACTGTCGACGGTCGCCGATCGGCTCGGCATCGACGAAAATCGCCACATGCTGGCGCACGCGGCCCTGATCATCCAGCAGGTAACTGCGCAGCCGGGGGTTGGCGGCGAAGACCTCGGCTAGTGCGGCAGCGACCGTGCGGCCGCTGACCGCATGCGTGGCCACGTCGAGGTGACGCTGCAGGTTGGGGGTAAAGCTGATGCGCGCCATGGGCGGCTCCGTGCGGCAAACCAACACTCGCGCAACAGGTATAGCCGATCCACTGCGCACGGTTGCGCCGACACGCCAAACGGTCGGCGCCGCGCACCGGCGAATTTGCCGCGTCAGGCACTGGAGATCGTGCCGCCAATCCCGGATCATACTGCCCCACGAAGGAGCAGCGGCACGGCACAAGGTCGGCTTGCTTCTACACTCAGCCCACCGCCCTGCCGAAGAGACGAGTCCACGCCATGTCGTCCGAGCTGTTCAGTCTGTATCTGAAGTTATTGGTGCTCTACAGCCCGTTCTTCGTCCTCTCCTGCTTCATTGGCCTGAGCCGCGGTTACACGGTCAAGGAACGCAAGAAGCTGGCCTGGAAGGTCGCCACCGGCGTGCTGATCGCCAGCGTGCTGCTGTACCTGTTCGGCAAGCACATCTTCACTCTGTTCGGCATCACCATCGACGCCTTCCGCATCGGTGCCGGCAGTGTGCTGTTCATCTCGGCGCTGGGCATGGCCCAGGGCAAGTCGGCGGTGCAAAGCGAAACCGTGCAGCAGGATGTAACCATCGTGCCGCTGACCATTCCACTGACCGTCGGCCCCGGCACCATCGGCGCGCTGCTGTTGATGGGCGCCAGCCAACCGCACTGGAACGACAAGCTGCTGGCGGTGCTGGCCATCGCCCTGGCCAGCCTCACCGTCGGCGTGGTGCTGTATTTGTCCAACCAGTTCGAGCGCCTGCTCGGCGACCAGGGCCTGCAAATCGTCAGCCGTCTGATGGGGTTGTTCGTCTGCGCCCTGGCCGCGCAGATCATCTTCACCGGGGTGAAGAACTACCTGTCGCTCTAAAGCGGCGCAGCCACAGCGGCCGCGCACCAAAGCGGCGCAGCCGCACTACCTGCACAACCAGTCAACAAAGGCGCAAGCCTTCTAAAACAAGGCTTTGCCACGCTTGGCACGGATGCTGCCATTGGACTGACGACCCTCAGGTCTCTTCCAACCGTTGCGCATGGAGCCATAACAATGAAACGCCGTCCTTTTCTGAAGTCGACAATTGCCGCCAGCGCATTGCTGCTCAGCGGTCTGTTCCCTTACACGCTGCAAGCCGCCGAGACCATCAAGGTCGGCATCCTGCACTCGCTGTCCGGCACCATGGCCATCTCGGAAACTTCGCTGAAGGACATGGCGTTGATGACCATCGACGAAATCAACGCCAAGGGCGGCGTACTCGGCAAGCAGCTGGAGCCAGTGGTGGTCGACCCGGCCTCGAACTGGCCGCTGTTCGCCGAACGCGGTCGCCAGTTGCTGACCCAGGACAAGGTCGACGTGACCTTCGGCTGCTGGACCAGCGTGTCGCGCAAATCCGTGCTGCCGGTCTATGAAGAGCTCAACGGCCTGCTGTTCTACCCGGTGCAATACGAAGGCGAAGAGCTGTCGCCGAACGTCTTCTACACCGGCGCTGCGCCAAACCAGCAGGCCATCCCGGCGGTCGAGTACCTGATGAGCGAAGACGGCGGCGCCGCCAAGCGCTACTTCCTGCTCGGCACCGACTACGTCTACCCGCGCACCACCAACAAGATCCTGCGCGCCTTCCTGATCAGCAAGGGCGTGGCCGAAAAAGACATCGAAGAGGTCTACACCCCGTTCGGTCATAGCGACTATCAAACCATCGTCGCCAACATCAAGAAGTTCTCCGCCGGCGGCAAAACCGCCGTGATCTCCACCGTCAACGGCGACTCCAACGTGCCGTTCTACAAGGAACTGGCCAACCAGGGCCTGGAAGCCACCGACGTACCGGTCGTGGCCTTCTCCGTGGGTGAAGAAGAACTGCGCGGCATCGACACCAAGCCGCTGGTCGGCCACCTCGCCGCGTGGAACTACTTCCAGTCGGTGGAAAACCCGGTCAACACCGAGTTCGTCGCCAAGTGGAAGGCCTACGCCAAGGCCAAGAACCTGCCGGGCGCGGACAAAGCCGTGACCAACGACCCGATGGAAGCCACCTACGTCGGCATCCATATGTGGGCCCAGGCGGTGGAAAAAGCCGGCACCACCGACGTCGATAAAGTGCGCAGCGCGCTCTACGGCCAGACCTTCGCCGCGCCGAGCGGCTACACCCTGACCATGGACAAGACCAACCACCACCTGCACAAGCCGGTGATGATCGGTGAAATCCAGGAAGACGGTCAGTTCTCGGTGGTCTGGGAAACCAGCAGCCCGGTCCGCGCCCAGCCATGGAGCCCGTACATCGAAGGCAACGACAAGAAGCCGGATTACGCGGTGAAGTCGAATTAAGCGCCTGCAAAGATCCTAGTTGAGATGCAAGGCCTGCAATCTCGTAGGGTGGACATGCCGAAGGCTTGTCCACCGTCTAGACGCCAGCGGTGGACAAGCCTTCGGCATGTCCTCCCTACAAAAGCGCACTTCGTAGCCCGGATGTTATCCGGGAACGCCCTGCCCGGATCGCATCCGGGCCAAGGCTTGCCATCCGCAGCGCCAGCGCTGCGGGCGGCACTCCCAAAGGACTGCCCCATGCCCACTGCCCTTACCCGAATTCTGCTCAGCCTGCTGTTGCTGCTGCCCCTGGCCGCGCACGCCGGTGACGCCCAGGACTTTGTCGCCGCCAACCCGGCCAAGCAGGCAAGCCTGCTGGAACGCTGGTCCGCCGCCCCCGATAGCGCGCGTCTGCCGCTGCTCGAAGCCCTGCAACAAGGCCGCGTCGCCGCCGATAGCAGCAAAACCGCCTTTATCGAAGTCAATGGCACTTACCAGCCCGCCGAAGGCGCCGCTGCGCCCAGTGAACCACCGCGCAAACTGCGCCTGAATAACCGCCTGCGCGGCTTGATCGGTACCGCCATGGCCAGCCACCAGCTGCTGGCTGAAGACCCGGCACTGCGCCTGGCCGCCGCCCAGCAATTGCAGAAGAGCGCCAAGCCGGCGCAGCTGCAATTACTGAATGCCCAGGTCGCCAGCGAAACCGATGAGGGCGTGCGCGATGCCCTGACCCTGGCCCTGGCCAACCTGCAACTGGTCGACACTGACCCGGCCGTACGCCTGGCCGCTGTACGCCTGCTCGGTGAGACCGGCGACCCGCTGGCGCGTACCCGCCTGGAAGCGCTGCTCGACCCGGCCGTGGAAAGCGACGCCACGGTACGCACCGCCGCGGAAACCAGCCTGGCCCAGGTCAAACGCAAACTGCTGATCGGCGAACTGCTCGGCCAGGCCTTTAGCGGCCTGTCACTGGGCTCGATTCTGCTGCTGGCGGCGCTGGGCCTGGCCATCACCTTCGGCCTACTCGGCGTGATCAACATGGCCCACGGCGAGATGCTGATGCTCGGCGCCTACTCCACCTATATGGTGCAGGTGCTGTTCCAGCGCTTCGCCCCGGAAGCCCTGGCGCTCTACCCACTGGTGGCACTGCCGGTGGCGTTCTTCGTCACCGCGGCTATCGGCATGGCCCTGGAGCGCACAGTGATTCGTCACCTCTACGGTCGCCCGCTGGAAACCCTGCTGGCGACCTGGGGCATCAGCCTGATCCTAATCCAGCTGGTGCGGGTGATCTTCGGCGCGCAGAACGTCGAGGTGGCCAACCCCTACTGGTTGTCCGGCGGCATCCAGGTGCTGCCCAACCTGGTGCTGCCGTACAACCGCATCGTGATCATCGGCTTCGCCCTGTTTGTGGTGGTGCTGACCTGGCTACTGCTGAACAAGACCCGCCTGGGACTCAACGTCCGTGCCGTCACCCAGAACCGCAATATGGCCGCCTGCTGCGGCGTGCCAACCGGTCGCGTGGATATGCTCGCCTTTGGCCTCGGCTCCGGTATCGCCGGCCTCGGCGGCGTGGCCCTGAGCCAGATCGGCAACGTCGGCCCGGACCTCGGCCAGAGCTATATCATCGACTCGTTTCTGGTGGTGGTGCTCGGCGGCGTCGGCCAACTCGCCGGTAGCGTGATGGCGGCCTTTGGTCTGGGCATCGCCAACAAGATTCTCGAACCGCAGATCGGTGCCGTGCTCGGCAAGATCCTTATCCTCGCGCTGATCATTCTGTTTATTCAGAAACGCCCGCAAGGCCTCTTCGCTCTCAAGGGACGGGTGATCGACTGATGACCATGCCACTCAATCAAACGCTATTGGCGCGCGCCAGCGCCAAGCTCGGCCCGCAGGTATCCATCGCCATCGGCCTGCTGGTACTCGCCGTGCTGCTGGCCATGCCGTTGCTGCACCTGCTGCCGGCGGACAACGCCCTGCATGTCTCGGCTTATACCCTGACCCTGGTCGGCAAGATCCTCTGCTACTGCATCGTCGCCCTGGCGCTCGATCTGGTCTGGGGGTACGCCGGCCTGCTGTCGCTTGGCCATGGCCTGTTTTTCGCCCTCGGCGGCTACGCCATGGGCATGTACCTGATGCGCGAAGCGGCCGGCGACGGCCTGCCGGCCTTTATGAGTTTCCTCGCCTGGACCGAGCTGCCCTGGTATTGGTACGGCACCAGCAACTTCCTCTGGGCGCTGTGCCTGGTGGTGCTGGCCCCCGGCTTGCTGGCCCTGGTGTTCGGCTTCTTCGCCTTCCGTTCGCGGATCAAGGGCGTGTACTTCTCGATCATGACCCAGGCCCTGACCTTCGCCGGCATGCTGCTGTTCTTTCGCAATGAAACCGGTTTTGGCGGCAACAACGGCTTTACCAACTTCAAAACGATTCTGGGCTTCGATATCACCGCGGCACACACCCGCGCGGTGCTGTTTCTCGCCACAGTGGTCTTGCTCGTAGCCAGCCTGTATCTGGGCTGGACGCTGGCGCGCAGCAAGTTCGGCCGGGTGCTGACGGCGCTGCGCGATGCGGAAAACCGGCTGATGTTCTGCGGCTACGACCCGCGCGGCTACAAGCTGTTTATCTGGGTACTCAGCGCGGTGCTCTGCGGTTTGGCCGGCGCGCTGTATGTGCCGCAGGTGGGCATCATCAACCCCAGCGAGATGTCGCCGACCAACTCCATCGAGGCCGCCGTGTGGGTCGCCCTCGGCGGGCGCGGCACGCTGATCGGCCCGCTGCTCGGCGCCGGCCTGGTGAATGGCATGAAGAGCTGGTTTACCGTGGCCTTCCCCGAATACTGGCTGTTCGCCCTGGGCTTTCTGTTTATCGTCGTGACGCTGTTCCTACCGAAGGGCGTGATCGGCCTGCTGCGCAAGAGGGGCGAACAATGAAAACCCTGCCGATTCCCGAACTGATGCTCGAGCCGGCCTTCGATCCGGCGGGCAGCGGCCGCGACCCCATCGGGACCAGCACCGCGGCGACCAAGGGCCTGAACGTCCGTCACGGCACCATCCTGACCCTGGAAGACATCAACGTCAGCTTCGATGGCTTCAAGGCGCTGACCAACCTGACCCTGTATATCGGCGTCGGTGAACTGCGCTGCATCATCGGCCCCAACGGGGCCGGCAAGACCACCATGATGGACGTGATCACCGGCAAGACCCGACCGGACAACGGCGTCGCCTACTTCGGCGAAACCCTCGACCTGACCCAGATGAGTGAAGTCGAGATCGCCCAGTCCGGCATCGGCCGCAAGTTCCAGAAACCCACGGTGTTCGAGGCACTCAGCGTGTTCGAAAACCTCGAGCTGGCGCAGAAAACCAACAAGTCGGTGTGGGCCAGCCTGCGCGCCACACTCAGCGGCGAGCAGAAAGACCGCATCGATGACGTGCTGCAGACGATCAAGCTCGACGCCTCGCGCAATCGCCCGGCCGGGCTGTTGTCCCACGGGCAGAAGCAGTTTCTGGAGATCGGCATGCTGCTGGTGCAGGACCCACAACTGTTGCTGCTCGATGAGCCGGTGGCGGGCATGACCGACGCCGAAACCGAGTTCACCGCCGAGCTGTTCAAGTCCCTGGCACGCAAGCACTCGCTGATGGTGGTCGAGCACGATATGGGTTTTGTCGGCTCAATCGCCGACCACGTCACCGTGTTGCACCAGGGCAGCGTGCTGGCCGAAGGCTCGCTGGAGCAGGTGCAGAACGATGAGCGGGTGATTGAGGTTTATCTCGGTCGCTAGAACGTAGGGTGGATGACGCCGTTTTCATCCACTAATGACATCGCACGGTGGATGGATAAAACGCGAGCTACGCGCCCCGATCCACCCTACGCACAAACAAGGACATCGACATGCTGCAAGTCCAACAACTGCATCAGTATTACGGCGGCAGCCATATCCTCCGTGGTCTGTCGTTCGAGGCCAAGGTCGGCGAGGTCACCTGCCTGCTCGGCCGTAACGGCGTGGGCAAGACCACCTTGCTGAAATGCCTGATGGGCCTGATCCCGGCCAAGCAAGGCGCCGTGCAGTGGGAAGGTCAGCCGATCACCGCCTTCAAACCGCACCAGCGCGTGCACGCCGGCATCGCCTACGTGCCCCAGGGCCGGGAAATCTTCGGCCGCCTGACCGTGGAAGAAAACCTGCTGATGGGCCTGTCACGCTTCCCCGGCAGCGAAGCCAAGCTGGTGCCGGAGTTTATCTACGAGCTGTTCCCGGTACTGCGCGAGATGAAGCAACGCCGTGGCGGTGACCTTTCCGGCGGCCAGCAACAACAGCTGGCCATCGGCCGCGCGCTGGCCAGCAAGCCGCGCCTGCTGATCCTCGACGAACCCACCGAAGGCATTCAGCCTTCGGTGATCAAGGAGATTGGAGTGGTGATCAAGAAGCTCGCCGAGCGCGGCGATATGGCCATCCTGCTGGTCGAGCAGTTCTATGATTTTGCCGCCGAGCTGGCCGATCAGTACCTGGTGATGAGCCGTGGCGAGATCGTTCAGCAGGGCCGTGGCGAAACCATGCAGGCCGATGGCGTGCGCGGACTGGTGGCGATTTGAAGCAACCTGTAGGAGCGAGCTTGCTCGCGATTACGATTCGTGAGCAAGCTCGCTCCTACAGAACAATAAGACCCCATCCCCCGACAAAGATAACCATGAACGCACCTGCCCCCACCGCCCTGTTTACCCCCAGCTGGCACGCCGAGCTGGAGCTGGGCTATGGCCGCGATGGCGACTGCACGCGGCCGACCCTGCGTCGGCATAAGGGCCCGCTGCGGGTGCAAAAGCACCTGTACGGCGAAGGCCCACAGGTGTGTCAGCACATCATCGTCCATCCCCCGGGCGGCATCGCTGGCGGTGATCGTCTGGATATCTCGGCCACGGTCGGCAGCAACGCCTGGGCGCAGCTGACCAGCCCCGGTGCCGCCAAGTGGTACCGCGCCGCCGGCCCGGCCTACCAGAGCCTCAAGCTGCGCGTCGAAGCCGGTGCCACCCTGGAATGGCTGCCGCAGGAAACCATCGTCTATGCCGCCGCCCAGGCCGAGCTAACCACCGATATCGAGCTGCTCGGCGATGCCAGGCTGCTCTACTGGGACATCGTCGCCCTCGGCCGCCCTGCCAGTGGCGAACGTTTCGACGCCGGGCACTTTCAAGCGCAGCTGAATATCCGCCGCGACGGCCAACTGCTCTGGCACGAACGCCAGCGCGTGGTCGGCGGCGATGGCCTGCTCGACTCGCCCATCGGCCTGGACGGCAAACCGGTCTTCGCCACTCTGCTGATCAGCGGCGAAATCCACAGCGAACTGCTCGAACGCTGCCGCAACCTGCCTCATCCCATCTCCGGGGCGGTGCGCGGCGACCTCACTCAATTACCCGGCCTGCTGGTGGCCCGCTGCCTGGCCAGCGAGGCCCTGCACGCCCGCGCCTGGCTGATCGAACTCTGGCACCTGCTGCGCCCGGCCCTGCTCGGCCGCGCCGCCGTGCCCCCACGTATCTGGAGTACCTGATGGACCTGACCCCGAGAGAAAAAGACAAGCTGCTGATCTTCACCGCCGGCCTGGTGGCCGAACGGCGCCTGGCCCGTGGGGTAAAGCTCAACTACCCGGAAGCCATGGCCTATATCAGCGCCGCCCTGCTCGAAGGCGCGCGAGACGGCCAGACCGTGGCCGAGCTGATGCATTTCGGCACCACCCTGCTGAGCCGCGATCAGGTGATGGAAGGCATCGCGGAAATGATCCCGGAGATCCAGGTCGAAGCCACCTTCCCGGACGGCACCAAGTTGGTGACCGTCCACCAACCGATAGCCTGAGGAAATCGTCCAATGTCTACTGCGCTTACCCATGCTGCGTTGCAAGCCGGCTCGGATTGCTCATTGACAGGCGTCAACTCCGCATCCTCGCCGACTTGCGCCTTGCCTGAGCTGCGCTCGCTACGACCTTGAACGACTTCCTGGAGACTCTGAAGAATGATTATTCGCGATGCCCGCGACGACGACCTGGAAGCCATCCGCGAGATCTTCAACGACGCGGTACTCAACACCACAGCAATCTGGATGGACGCCACCGTCGACCTGGCCAACCGCCAGGCCTGGCTGGCCGCGCGCCGCCAGCAGGGCTACCCGGTGCTGGTGGCGGTAGACGCCGACGACAGCGTGCTCGGCTACGCCGCCTACGGCGACTGGCGGCCCTTCGATGGCTTCTGCAACACCGTGGAGAACTCCCTGTACGTACGCGCCGACCAGCGCGGCCGTGGCCTCGGCGTGCTGCTGCTCGGCGCGCTGATCGAGCGCGGCAGGGCCGGCGGCAAGCATGTGATGGTCGCCGCCATCGAGAGCGGCAACCTCGCCTCCATCGGCCTGCACCAGCGCTTCGGTTTCGTCACCACCGGGCAAATGCCCCAGGTAGGGCGCAAGTTCGGTCGCTGGCTCGACCTGACCTTTATGCAACTGACCCTTAGCCCCGAGAGGAGCGCGCCATGATCCCCGGCGAATACCAGATCCAGGACGGCGAGATCGAACTCAACGCCGGCCGCCGCACCCTGCACGTGACCGTGGCCAATAGCGGCGACCGGCCGATTCAGGTCGGCTCGCACTACCACTTCTTCGAAACCAACGACGCGCTGACCTTTGAGCGCAGCGCGACGCGAGGCATGCGCCTGAATATCCCGGCCGGCACCGCCGTGCGCTTCGAGCCAGGGCAGAGCCGCGAGGTCGAACTGGTCGATCTCGCCGGCCACCGCCGCGTATTCGGCTTTGCCGGGCGGGTGATGGGCGATCTGTAAATTTCGAGGCATCTGCTATGGCCGTATCGCGGGCAAGTCGGATCGCCGCATCGCCGCTCCTACATGTGATCGCATTTCTCTGTAGGAGCGGGCTTGCCCGCGATAGTGAGCGCAGCGAACGGTTGCAAACCCAATTGAATCTGAAGGCGAACCCATGAAAATCTCCCGCCAAGCCTACGCCGATATGTTCGGCCCCACCGTCGGCGACAAGGTGCGCCTGGCCGATACCGAGCTGTGGATCGAGGTGGAGAAAGACTTCACCACCTACGGCGAGGAAGTGAAGTTCGGCGGCGGAAAGGTGATCCGCGACGGCATGGGGCAGGGCCAGCTCTGCGCCAAGGATGTGGTCGATACGCTGATCACCAATGCGCTGATCATCGACCACTGGGGCATCGTCAAGGCCGACGTCGGCTTGAAGGACGGCCGTATCGCCGCCATCGGCAAGGCCGGCAACCCGGATATCCAGCCCGATGTGACCATCGCCATCGGCGCAGGCACCGAAGTAATTGCCGGCGAGGGCATGATCCTCACGGCGGGTGGTATCGACACCCATATCCACTTTATCTGCCCGCAGCAGATCGAAGAGGCGCTGATGAGCGGCGTCACCACCATGATCGGCGGCGGCACCGGGCCTGCAACCGGCACCAACGCCACCACCTGCACCTCCGGGCCCTGGCATATGGCGCGCATGCTGCAGGCCGCCGACGCCTTCCCGATGAACCTGGGCTTTACCGGCAAGGGTAATGCCAGCCTGCCCGAGCCGTTAATCGAGCAGGTCAAGGCCGGAGCCATTGGCCTCAAGCTGCACGAGGACTGGGGCACCACCCCGGCGGCGATCGACAATTGCCTGAGCGTCGCCGACCAGTACGATGTGCAGGTGGCGATCCATACCGACACCCTCAACGAGTCCGGCTTTGTCGAAACCACGCTGGGTGCGTTCAAGGGCCGCACCATCCACACCTATCACACCGAGGGTGCCGGCGGCGGCCATGCGCCGGACATCATCAAGGCCTGCGGCTTCCCCAACGTGCTGCCCAGCTCGACCAACCCGACCCGGCCGTTCACCAAGAACACCATCGACGAACACCTGGACATGCTGATGGTCTGCCACCACCTCGACCCGAGCATCGCCGAGGACGTGGCCTTCGCCGAAAGCCGCATTCGCCGCGAGACCATCGCCGCCGAAGATATCCTGCATGACCTCGGCGCGTTCAGCATGATCAGCTCCGACAGCCAGGCCATGGGCCGCGTGGGCGAGGTGATCACCCGCACCTGGCAGACCGCCGACAAGATGCACAAGCAGCGCGGCCCGCTGCCAGGCGACGGGGCAGGCAACAGCAACTTCCGGGTCAAACGCTATATCGCCAAATACACCATCAACCCGGCGATCACCCACGGCATCAGCCATGAAGTGGGCTCCATCGAAGTGGGCAAATGGGCTGACCTGGTGCTCTGGCGGCCGGCGTTTTTCGGGGTCAAACCGACGCTGATCCTCAAGGGCGGCGCGATTGCCGCCAGCCTGATGGGCGACGCCAATGCTTCAATCCCGACGCCGCAGCCGGTGCACTACCGACCGATGTTCGCCAGCTACGCCGGCAGCCGGCATGCCACCAGCATCACCTTTATCAGCCAGGCGGCATTCGACGCCGGGGTGCCCGCACAGCTTGGCTTGAAGAAAAAAATCGGCGTGGTCAAAGGCTGCCGCGAGGTGCAGAAGACCGACCTGATCCACAACGACTACCTGCCGACTATCGACGTCGACCCGCAGAACTATCAGGTCAAGGCCGACGGCCAGTTGCTCTGGTGCGAACCGGCCGAGGTGCTGCCGATGGCACAGCGTTATTTCCTGTTCTGAGCAGCCGGCGGGTGTTGGGCTTCGCTGCGCTCAACCACAACCGACGACTTCTCCTGCCGAGTAGTCGTCGGTTAGCTTGAGCCGCGCAGCGGCGAAGACGACGCGCACCATCAACGCAGCTGGCTGTCCTTGCTACCGCGGCGGTTATAACCGCTGAACCGGGCCTGCTCCTGGTCGTGTGCGGTCTGGCAGGCCACACACAGGCGCACGCCGACGATGGCCTTGCGCCGCGCCTCGGGAATGGCCGCCGCGCATTCCTCGCAGTGGCTCAGGCTCTCGCCGCTCGGCAGCTGGCTGCGGGCACGCTGGATGGCGTCCTCGATGCTGCTGTCGATCTGTTCCTGCACCGCCCCATCGTTTGTCCAGCCACCGGCCATGACGCCCTCCTGCCCAATTTGCCCATCTGCAACAGATATGAGCGCCGGCGAACGGCTTTACAAGTGCAGGTCATCGGCGCGGCTATTCCTTGACGTCCATAAACTCCTCGGCCCAAACGATGTACTCCTCGGGCAAGGTGTATTTGTGCGCCAATTCGGAGGCGCTGAGGTCGCTGGCATCCACGCCGCGCTGTTCGCGCAGGCAGTCGTAGGTGGCCTTGATCGCCGCGAAGTAGGCTGCGTGACCGTTGACCACGATGCGCACGCCGAGCTTGGCCAGCCGCGCGTTGTCACGCAGCTTGGGGTTGCCGTAGGTGACCAGCATCAACGGGATGCTCAGGTGTTCGGCGATTTTTTCCAGGTGCTCGAAGTCTTCGATGCCGACGATGCAGATGCCATCGGCACCAGCGGCTTGATAGGCCACGGTGCGGCGGATCACTTCGTCCACGGCCAGCACGCCGGCATGGGTACGGGCGATGATCGCCAGGTCTGGATCGACCCGCGCCTCCAGCGCCGCGCGGATCTTGCCGACGCCCTCCTCGACGCTGATCAGGTCCGTGGATTTGCGTCCGAACTGCGCCGGCAACAGGGTGTCCTCGATGGTCAGCGCGGCGATCCCGGCGCGCTCCAGCTCAACCACCGTGCGCATCACGTTGAGCGCGTTGCCGTAGCCGTGGTCGGCATCGGCGATCACCGGCAAGCGGCTGACCCGGCCAATGCGGCTGGCCTGTTCGACGAACTCGCTCAGCGTAATAAGGGCAAAGTCCGGCGCGGCCAGAACCTGCAAGGACGCGACCGAGCCACCCAGGATGCCCACTTCGAAACCCAGGTCGCCAGCAATCCGCGCCGACATCGGATCGAATACCGAAGCGGTGTGATAGCAGGCATCGGAGGACAGCAGCGCACGGAAGGCGCTGCGCAGTTCATGGTGAGAGGCACGTTGCATGATCGGCATAAGGCATTTTCCAAAACGACAGTTGAATCGGCTACAGCAGTCTACCGCCTCGGCTGCGCCCGCACTGCTGGCACACCGAAGAACGGACGCAACGACACGTAAATCGGACACGTAGGCCAGGCAGGTAATGAGCGCGCAGCAATATTCCCGCCAACTCGGCGCCGCCTGCGGCCATCCAGAGCAACAGCGCGGCATAGACCAGGCGCGGCAAGCTCACCGCCAGTTGCTCGCGAAAGCGATCGCGCCTGGGGGGACTCGACAGGGTAGCGGTTGATGGCCGCGACGAGGTGACCACCAGCAAGCCGGTCAGGCGCGGCTCAGTCACGTCCCGCGGGCAGCCAATGGCGGAAAATCGCCTCATAGCTGCCGTCCTGGCGCATTCCCGCCAGTTCACGCTGCCAGGCGGCGACCACCGCTGGGTCGGTTTGCCGAGAGAAGGCAATGTAGTAGGCCGTGTGCATGAACGGCACATGGGCCTGCACCTGATCCGGAGTCAGTTCGCCCGTGGCGAGCACGTCGGCGAGGGTCGCGTCATCGGTGGCGATCAGCTTGACCCGGCCGTGCTTGAGCATCGTCACCATGTGCCTGGGCGTGGGCACGCCATACAGATTGGTGAAGCCCAGCCCAGCCAGGGTTTCGTAGCTGTACCACTGCTTGGGCAGGGCCAATGGGCCGCTGGCGGCGGCATCGGCCAGGCTGTCGATATGCAGGTTGCGCGATTTCAGCGAGTAGAAACTGGTGGTGCCAAGCATGATCGGCCCAACCCACTGGAACTTGTCCTCGCGCTCCGGGGTGCGCACGGTGGAGAAGATCGCCGTATCGGCCTGGCGCTGGGCAAGGTGATAGGCGCGCGTCCAGGGCAACACCTGAATCTGCGCGGCATGCCCGGTACGTTTGATCAATGCCTGGACGATCTCCACCGACATGCCGTGCGGCTCGCCGTCCAGGCTGAAGCCCATCGGCGGCGCTTCTTCAGTGAATAGCTGCAACTCTGCCGCGGCCGGCCCGGCTAACAAGCCCAGCAGCAGGATGCCCAGCACCCGGTGTCGCATACAACCCATCAGGCTTCACTCCTGTTTTGCACTGCCTAGCCCCATGGTTGAAAGCCTTACGCCGCGCCTGCTCGCTAGGCTGCCAGGGCGGCCGGCCCAATCTCAAGGACGTTTGGGCAACGCCAGCAACTCTTTAACCTCAGGCTTGTGGAGGTTCTCGCGGGTCAACAGCAGCACATCCAGCTCGACCTGGCGGCGTTGCGGCTCCGTGCGTTTATCGCGCAGGGCACGCTGCGCCAGGCGCACGCTCTGGTAACCCATGGCATACGGCTGCTGGAGAATCAGCGCGTCCAACTGGCCGGCCTTGAGCGCATCCACCAGCAATTGGCCACCATCGAAGCCAATATGACGCAACTGCCCCGCCGCGTTCAGGCGCAACAACGCCGCATGGGTTTCACGGGTGGTGGAACCATTCGGGGTAAACAAGGCATCGAGGTGCGGCAGTTGATCGCGCAGGGCATCGAAGGTCAGCTCAGGGTCATCGCCGAGCGCCCGATCGAACACGATGCTCAGGCCCGCGTCTTTCGCCGCCTGAGCAAACCCGCGCTGACGCTCGCTGGTGGAGGTTACCGGCGGGCTCATGCGAATCACCCCGACCCGCCCCTTGCCGCCCATAACCTGCCCCAGGTGTTGGCCCGCCAACTGCCCGGCCTTGTAATTGTTGGTGGCGATCACCGCCTGTACATCGGCGCCGCCCACATCACGGTCGATGTAGAAGGTGAGGATGCCGCGCGCCTTGAGTTCGCGCACCTTGGCGATGATCTCGATGCCGCTCGGGGCAATGATCAACGCCTTGCAGCCTCGTTCGACAATCTTGTCGATCAGCTGCAACTGCGCGTCGATACTGCCCTCGCGGCTTGGCCCGCGAAAATAGATGTCGACCCCGGTTTCAGTGGCCGCCTGTAACGCACCGGCTTCCACCTGCGTCCAAAACGCATGGGCACTGGCCGGCACCACACCGATGCACTCCTTGGCCCACGACGGGCCAGCCAACAAGGCAAACGCAGCAAACACCAGGCGGCGCCAGCGAACAACGGTGACGGGTTGCATCAACAGACTCCTGCGGTCAGATAACCGCTACACGCTGAGTAATATCAATTTAGCATCAGCTCTTTAGCAGCGCCGATAAAGCCAGCAGAGAAAACAGCCAAAATCCCGCCAGCCGCCGCAACATAGCCTTCACTACAGCGTCCTAGACGCTTGCCGACAATACGACCGCACAACTTTGTCACAGTCCAACCGACAGTCGGGCTAGCCGCCGACGCTCAGGCAGGTGATCATCGCGGTTCTTTCCTGCGTTTTGAATGACATGACCGATACCACGCAAAACTCCCCCGCCACACATAAGCCTCGCCCGCTGATGGATTTATTGATCAGCATCCTGATTCCCTCGGTGGTGCTGATGAAGCTCAGCGGCGAAGCCAACCTCGGCGCCGACGGCGCATTGATCTTGGCGCTGGCCTTCCCCCTCGGCTGGGGTGCATTCGAACTGATCAAGTACCGCAAATTCAATTTCATTGCCCTGCTCGGCCTGGTCAGCGTGCTGCTCACCGGCGGTATCGGCCTGCTGCAACTGGACAACCAGTGGCTGGCGATCAAGGAAGCGGCGATTCCCGGACTGATCGGCATCGCGGTGCTGGTGTCGACCCGCACCCGCTACCCGCTGATCCGCACCATGCTGTTCAACAAGTCGGTCCTCAATGTCGACAAGATCCATGCGCGCCTTGAGCAAGGCGGCAACACCGAGCGCTTCGAAGCGCGCCTGCTAAAAGCCACATACTGGCTGAGCGGCACGTTCTTCTTCTCCTCGGCAATGAACTACGTGCTGGCCAAATGGATCGTCACCAGCCCGGCGGGCAGCGAGGCGTTCAATGCCGAGCTGGGTCGCCTGACCCTGCTCAGCTATCCGATGATCGCCATCCCGTCGATGCTCATGCTGATGGCGATCTTCTATTACCTGTGGCGCACCATCCACGGCCTGACCGGCCTCAAGCTGGAAGAAATCATGGCCAATGCCGAGCACGAACGGCAGTCCTGATTACTGCCCTGACGGCGCATCAGGCCGCTGATGCGCCACGTACCGGTAAGGCCTGATCCTACGTGCTAACGCTGTCCGCTTACCTAGGTTTGTTCCTCTCGGCATTCGGCGCCGCGACCGTGTTGCCGCTGCAATCCGAGGCATTGCTGGTGGCGCTGCTGCTGAGCGACGCCTATTCGCTGTGGATCTTGCTGGCGCTGGCCAGCATCGGCAACGTGCTCGGCGCGCTGGTCAACTGGCTGCTCGGCCGCTACCTCGAACACTTTCGCCAGCGCCGCTGGTTTCCGCTCAGCGCGCGCCGGCTGGAACAGGCACAGGGCTGGTATGCACGCTATGGCCGCTGGTCGCTGCTGCTCAGCTGGCTGCCGATCATTGGCGACCCCCTGACCCTGATCGCCGGGGTGATGCGCGAGTCGCTCTGGCGCTTCCTGCTGATCGTCGGCCTGGCCAAGACGGCGCGCTATGCCGTGCTGGCCGCACTGACCCTGGGCTGGAGCTGAGCGCAGCCGGCGCGGCGACGAGGAAGGTTGAGGATCAGGCCCGCCTCCGGGATACTGCGTCACCTGTTCGTTGGCAAAACGCCCGTAATGGCCGTATCAGACGGCTGCGGCAACCAGGCGTGAGCACCTCATTGAGCCCACTCAATCCCGTGGTCTGCGGCATAAAGCCAGCCAACCCGCGACTGTAGCCGCACGTCGAAGGAACTCCATCACCGATGAAAAGGGCTGATCTCATCTGGACGCTGATAGGTCTTGGCGCCGTTCTGCTGTCTGGCTTCCTGCTCTACCACGAGGTGCGCAACATCTCCTTCGAGGAGATTGCCGACAGCCTGCGGGCGATTCCACAGCTGAACTGGCTGCTGGCCGCGGGCGCGACTCTGGGGGCGTACAGCGCCCTGGCCTGGTACGACCGGATTGCCATCGCCCACCTCGGCAAGAAGATTTCCTGGCGCTTCATCACCCTGTGCTCGTTCACCACCTACGCCCTGGCCCACAACATTGGCGCATCGATGTTTTCCGGGGCACTGGTGCGTTACCGCGCCTACCGCACCAAGGGGCTGACGCCCCACGAAATCGGCATCCTGATCGTCTTCTGCTCCTTCACCTTCGTGCTTGGCACCCTGCTGGCCAGCGGTTGCGTGCTGATCTTGCAACCGGAGCTGATCCATCGGGTGGCCAAGGTCACGCCACTGTTTTCCGTGGCCATCGGCGCGCTCCTGCTGCTGTTGGTCGGGTTGTATGTGCTCGGCTCCTGGCGCCACTTCAAACCCTGGCACCTCGGCAAGCTGCATATCGAATACCCGCGCCTGGGCATCGTCGCCCGCCAGTTGCTGGCCAGCCCGCTGGAACTGGTGTGCGCCGCGGCGATCATCTACTTCGCCCTGCCGGCCGAAAACAACCCGGGCTTTCTGGTCGTGCTCGGGGTATTCCTCGCGTCCTTTTCCCTGGCCCTGCTGTCCCATGCACCGGGCGGCCTTGGCGTGCTCGAGGTGACATTCCTCGCGGCCATGCCCGAGCTGCCTGCCTCAGACGTACTGGCCGCGCTGATCGTGTTCCGCGGTTTCTACCTGCTGCTGCCATTCGCCCTGTCGCTGCTGGTCGTGCTGGGCTTCGAGTGGACGCAGTGGAAGGATCGCCGAGACGCCGCCAACAACCCGCCGCTGCCCTGACCACCGGGGGCAGCATTGCGCGGCGCACTCGCATAGAATGCGCGGCCGTTTTTGTGGCCATGCCATCCATGGCGGCCACCCTCCGGGCCGTCGCAGTGGCCTGTGTGGCTAGTGGGTTAACTGAGGTTCTGAGGCAAGGCACTGCGACGCAGTATCAGGGTCTCAGACGCCGAAATTGACTCCTTGAACTAGCCATACAGGCCAGCAGGCGACGTCAAAAATTTCTCCCGGTCATTTTTCAGGAACAGCGCGCCGCATGCCTTTCACCACTCCCGCCCGCGCCTGCGGCATCGACTTCGGCACCTCCAACTCCACCGTCGGCTGGCTGCGCCCAGGCACCGAGACGCTGATCGAACTGGAGGACGGCAAGATCACCCTGCCCTCGGTGGTGTTCTTCAACCTCGAAGAACGCCGCCCGGTCTACGGCCGCCTGGCCCTGCAGGAATACCTGGAAGGCTACGAAGGCCGCCTGATGCGCTCGCTGAAGAGCCTGCTGGGCAGCAAGCTGCTGAAGAGCGAAACCACCGTGCTGGGCAGCGCCCTGCCGTTCAAGGACCTGCTCGGCTTCTTTATCGGCGAGCTGAAAACCCGCGCGGAAAACACCGCCGGCCGGCCGTTCGAAGAAGTGGTGCTGGGCCGCCCGGTGTTCTTCGTCGACGACGATCCGGTGGCCGACCTGGAAGCGCAGAACACCCTGGTGGCGGTGGCGCACAAGCTCGGTTTCAAGGACGTGTCGTTCCAGTACGAACCAATTGCCGCGGCCTTCGATTACGAGTCGGGCATCAGCCGCGAAGAACTGGTACTGATCGTCGATATCGGCGGTGGTACCTCGGACTTTTCCCTGGTGCGCCTGGCCCCCGAGCGGCGCAGCGTGGCCGACCGGCAGGACGATATCCTGGCCACCGGCGGCGTGCATATCGGCGGTACCGACTTCGACAAGCAGCTCTCGCTGGCCGGCGTGATGCCGCTGTTCGGCTACGGCAGCCGGATGAAGAGCGACGCGCCGATGCCCACCAGTACCCACCTGAACCTAGCCACCTGGCACACCATCAACGCGGTGTACTCGGCGCAGTCGCAGCGCCAACTGCAAAGCATGCGCTACGACATCGTCGACCCGACTGGCATCGACCGCCTGTTCCAGCTGATCGAACGGCGTGACGGCCACTGGCTGGCGATGCAAGTGGAAGACAGCAAGATAGCCCTGACCGAGCAGGATGCCCGCCCCATCGACCTCAGCCGCCTGGAAGACGGCCTGGTCGCCGAGCTGACCCGCGAGCTGTTTGAAGGCGCCATCGAGCCGCTGCTGGAACGCGTGCGTGCCAGCGTCAGCCAGTTGCTGAGTGATGCCGGGGTCAGCGTTGCCCAGGTCGATACGGTGTTCTTTACCGGCGGTTCCAGCGGCATTCCGGCACTGCGCCAGAGCGTCGCGGCGATGCTGCCCAACGCCCGCCATGTCGAAGGCAACACCTTCGGCAGCATCGGCAGCGGCCTGGCCATCGAAGCGAAAAAGCGCTACGGCTAAACACTGCAATAGCTCGCGGCTAAAGCCCCTCCCACTGGACCCGATGCGTTTTGTGGGAGGGGCTTTAGCCGCGACAAAACCGCAAACACCAGCATAAAAAACGCCAGCTCGAAGCTGGCGTTTTTTATTACTGCAGAATCAGCGCGGTACAACCGGCTTCTTCGGCGGCTTCTTGCCTTTGCCCTTGGCCGCGTCGGCACGCTCCTTGGCCGCCTGCTGGTTGCGCGCCTGTGCGGCCGCCTTGGCCTGCTCACGCTTGTCCCAGGGGTTACCGCCTGCTGCGCCGGTATCACGCGGCGGCAAGCCGGTGTGCTGGGTGAGCAGCGGCTTGCTCTTGGTGGTTTCCTTGGCCACCTTGTGGCTGCCAGCCGGCGTCGAGTTCTTGCGGCGCGCGCTCTGGTAGCTGTCGGTAGCCGGCTGGTGCAGCGGGATCAGTTGGTTCTTGCCCGGGCCGATCAGGTCGGCGCGGCCCATGCGGGTCAGCGCTTCGCGCAGCATCGGCCAGCCTTTCGGGTCGTGATAACGCAGGAAGGCCTTGTGCAAACGGCGCTGCTCCTCGCTCTTGACGATGGTCACGCCGTCGCTCTTGTAGCTGACCTTGCGCAGCGGGTTCTTGCCCGAGTGGTACATGGCCGTGGCGGTGGCCATCGGCGAGGGGTAGAACGCCTGCACCTGGTCGGCGCGGAAGCCGTTGCCCTTGAGCCACAGAGCCAGGTTCATCATGTCTTCGTCGGTGGTGCCCGGGTGCGCGGCGATAAAGTACGGGATCAGGTACTGCTCTTTGCCCGCCTCTTTCGAGTACTTCTCAAACATGCGCTTGAACTTGTCATAGCTGCCAATACCCGGCTTCATCATCTGATTCAACGGGCCTTCCTCGGTGTGTTCCGGGGCGATCTTCAGGTAGCCACCGACGTGGTGGGTCACCAGCTCCTTCACATATTCCGGCGACTCGACCGCCAGGTCGTAACGCAGGCCCGAGGCGATGAGGATCTTCTTCACCCCCGGCAGCGCACGGGCGCTACGGTACAGCTGGATCAGCGAGCTGTGGTCGGTATTCAGGTTCGGGCAGATGCCAGGGAACACGCACGACGGCTTGCGGCACGCGGACTCGATCTCCGGGCTCTTGCAGGCGATGCGGTACATATTGGCCGTAGGGCCACCCAAATCCGAGATAACCCCAGTAAACCCCGGCACCTTGTCGCGGATCTCTTCGATCTCGCGGATGATCGATTCTTCCGAGCGGTTCTGGATGATCCGCCCTTCGTGTTCGGTGATCGAGCAGAAGGTGCATCCGCCGAAGCAGCCACGCATGATGTTCACCGAGAAACGGATCATGTCGTAGGCCGGGATCTTCTCCTTGCCGTACGCCGGGTGCGGAATGCGCGCGTAAGGCATGCCGAACACGTAATCCATCTCTTCGGTGGTCATCGGGATGGGCGGCGGGTTGAACCACACGTCCACCTCACCATGCTTCTGTACCAGCGCGCGGGCGTTGCCCGGATTGGTTTCCAGGTGCAGCACGCGGTTGGCGTGGGCGTACAGCACCGGGTCGTTGCGCACCTTCTCCATCGACGGCAGGCGGATCACGGTCTTGTCGCGGGTCATCCGCGGGCTGGCGAGGATCTGCACCACCTTGGCTTCGTTGGGGTCCTCAACCGGGCCTTTCTCTTGCTCGATGGCGCAGGCCTGGGTGTCCTGGGTGTTGACGTACGGGTTGATGATCTTGTCGACCTTGCCCGGCCGGTCGATACGGGTCGAGTCGACCTCGTACCAGCCTTGCGGCGTATCACGACGGATAAACGCGGTGCCGCGCACGTCGGTGATGTCTTCGATCTTGTGGCCGTAGGACAGGCGCTGAGCCACTTCGACGATGGCGCGCTCGGCGTTGCCGTACAGCAGGATGTCGGCGCTGGCGTCGATCAGAATCGAGTTGCGTACTTTGTCCTGCCAATAATCGTAATGGGCGATGCGGCGCAGCGAGGCCTCGATACCGCCGAGCACGATCGGCACGTGCTTGTAGGCTTCCTTGCAGCGCTGGCTGTACACCAGGCTGGCGCGGTCCGGGCGCTTGCCGGCCATGCCGCCGGGGGTGTAGGCATCGTCCGAGCGGATTTTCTTGTCGGCGGTGTAGCGGTTGATCATCGAATCCATGTTGCCGGCCGCGACGCCGAAGAACAGGTTCGGCTCGCCGAGCTTCATAAAGTCGTCTTTCGACTGCCAGTTCGGCTGGGCGATGATGCCGACGCGAAAGCCTTGCGACTCCAGCAGCCGGCCGATGATCGCCATACCGAACGACGGATGGTCGACATAGGCATCGCCGGTGACGATGATGATGTCGCAGCTGTCCCAGCCAAGCTGATCCATTTCTTCCCGGCTCATCGGCAGGAAAGGCGCTGGCCCGAAACACTCGGCCCAGTATTTTGGATAGTCGAATAACGGCTTGGCTGCTTGCATGAGGATGACCGAAGTTTCTGCGATTTGAACGGCCGCGAAATATAGCACAAAAATTGACCAAATCCGACGACAGCGCTAGGTTTAGCGGGCATGCGCAGGCACGCAATGCGCAAGGCAATTTGTGATCACACCTGCCACTTATGGCTATACTCGGCTCAATAACGACATCGGTAATAACTAGCCGGGACAAGGAGTGTGCAGTGCCGCAGTTAGTCTCCTCGATCATCCTGCTGTTGAGTCTGGCCGGCCTATCCGCAGCGGCCAGCGGCGCCCCGTTATTGCTGAGCAATGACAGCAGCGGCGCTTCGCTGAATGAGCACATCGAGCTGCTGGAAGACGTCGGGGCGCAACTGAGCATCGCCGACATGGCCGACCCCGCCGTGCAAGCGCGCTTTCAACCGGCGGCCGGGCGCGCCACCGTGGGCCAAAGCCGCAATCCCTGGTGGGTCAAAGTGACCCTGCAACGTAGCGCAGACGCACCGCGCCAGTGGTGGCTGGAAAATGCCGGCATCACCATTTTCAACCTGCAGCTCTACCTGCCCGACGGCCAGGGCGGCTGGCAGCTTCGCGAAACCGGCGATGCGGTGCCCTACCTTGAAGGGCGCGATCACGCTTACCGGCGCATGCTGTTCAAACTACCGGAGCTGAGCAACGAACCGCTGACCCTGTATTTCCGCAGCCTCGACCCCGCCGGCAACTCCTTTCCACTGAAGATCTGGCAACTCGGCGACCTCGAGCAGCACGCGAGCAACGAGAACATCGGCTTCGGCCTGATCTATGGCGTGATCCTCGCCCTGCTGCTGTACAACCTGTTCATCCTCATCGCCCTGCGCGACAAAGCCTATTTCTGGTACGTAATGGCCACCGCCTGCGTGCTGATCTTCATCCTCAGCATGACCGGCCATGGCTTCCAGTACCTGTGGCCAGACAGCGCCGTGCCCTTCTGGCTCGACCGCATCACCCTGCCCTCGCTGTGGGGCATCTTCGTCATGCGCTTCACCCAAGAGCTGCTGTATACCAGGCGCGGCCTGATCTGGCCGCACCGCCTGCTGAATGCCGGCTGCGTGCTGTATGTCATCGCCATCGTGATCAATGCCTTCGGCTACCGCGCCGAGGGCGCCCTGATGATTGCCGTCACACCGATCGTCACCGTACCGACCGCGCTGTTCAGCGCCGGCGTGCGCTGCTATCAGGGTTTTATTCCCGCACGCTTCTACCTGCTCGGCTACGGCGCTGTGCTGGCCAGCACCGTGGTGTTGGTGATGCGTGCCGCCGGCTTGATCGAGCCGAGCAATTTCACCGCCTACCTGTTTCCCTTGTCGGTCGCTGCGGAAACCATCCTCTTCTCCTTCGCCCTGGCCTATCGCATTCAAATGCTCAAGCTGGAGAAAGCCGAAGCCTTGCAGCAAGCCGATCGTGAGAAAACCGCGCGCCTGGCGCTGTTTCAGGCCAATGCCGATGAATTGCAGGGGGCGGTGGCGCAGCGCACCGCCGAGCTGGCGGCCGCCAATACTCGCTTGCAGCAACGCGAGCAGGAGCTGGAGCATGCGGCCTTTCACGACTCACTGACCGAACTGCCCAACCGCCGCTACCTGGTCGAGCGCTGCGAGTCGGCGCTGGGCAACGCCGCCCGCCACAACGAAAGCGTGGCCTTGATGCTGATCGACCTCGATCACTTCAAACCGATCAACGACCGCTTCGGCCACGATGCCGGCGACCTGATGCTGCAGGCGATCGCCAAGCGCCTGCGCGTGCATGTGCGCAGCGGCGACACGGTGGCCCGCCTGGGCGGCGACGAGTTCGCCGTACTGATCTGCGGCGCCGATGCCGAACAGCATTCGCGCGAGATTGCCGAACGCCTGCTTGCCGAACTGGCGCAGCCGGTGCTGTATGGCGCCGAGCGGCTCATCGTCACCATCAGCATCGGGGTGGCGCTCTACCCTCAGCATGCCCAGCAGTTCGCCGGCCTCTACAAGTCCGCCGACGAGGCGCTGTACAAGGTCAAGGCCCGCGGCCGCTCAGGCTCGTCGATAAGCGGTGAGGATGGCGAATTGAGCAGCAGCGCGCGCCTGCACCTGGACGTAATCAAGGTCACCAGCGGCCTTTGACCGGT
This sequence comes from Pseudomonas sp. UBA2684, assembly GCA_002354655.1. Lineage (GTDB taxonomy): Bacteria > Pseudomonadota > Gammaproteobacteria > Pseudomonadales > Pseudomonadaceae > Aquipseudomonas. The sequence continues at coordinate 217,595 of DELY01000003.1, read as the reverse complement.
CATCCACCCGCTAGCCGTTGAACGCGCAACGGCGGGGGCGAGCACGCGCATGGCGCCGGCACTCACGCGTTGTGGTAGCGCCGCGGTACACGCCGAGTAACCTTGCTCAGCAACTCATAGCCGATGGTGCCCGCCGCATGTGCCACTTCGTCCACCGGCAACTGCGCGCCCCACAACTGCACCTCATCGCCGAGCTGCGCGGCCGGCAGGTCGGTAAGGTCCACAGCTAACATATCCATCGACACGCGCCCCACCAGCGGCAAGCGCTGACCGCGTATCAGCAGCGGCGTACCGGATGGCGCATGACGCGGGTAACCATCGGCGTAACCACAGCTCACCGTCCCGATACGCGAGGCGCGCGCGGCAGTCCAACTGGCACCGTAACCGACGCTCTCCCCCACGGCCACCTGACGAATCGCCAGCAATTGCGCGCTCAGGGTCATGACTGGCTGAAGGCCCAATTCACCGGCACTGAGCTCGCTAAATGGCGTGGCACCGTAGAGCATGATGCCCGGCCGCAGCCAGTCCATGTGGGCCGCCGGAATCGTCAGAATCGCCGCCGAGTTGGCCAATGAGCGCTGGGCGAAGTCCAGGTCGAGCAGATCGAGAAAGCCTTCCAACTGCTGCTCGGTCAGGGCGTGACCACGCTCGTCGGCGCAGGCGAAGTGGCTGAGCAGGTTCAGCTCGGCAACCTGCTCTGCACCCTGCAGCCGCGCGTGCCAGTCGCGCACAGCCGCCGCACTGAAACCCAGGCGGTGCATGCCGCTGTCCAGTTTCAGCCAGGTATTCAAGGGCCGCCTCAGCGAGGCCGCGAGCAGCTGCACCGCCTGCGGCTCAGTGTGCACCACCACATCCAGGCCCAGTTGCGCGGCCAACTGATATTCGGCCGCCTCGAAACAGCCCTCGAGCAGCAGAAGACGGGCATCGGCATGCAATGCGCGCACCTCGGCCGCCTCCTCCAAGCATGCCACGGCAAAGCCATCGGCCAGATCGTGCAAAGCCGTGACCACTTCACGCACGCCATGCCCATAGGCATTCGCCTTGACCACGGCAAACGCCGAGCGGCCCGGCGCACAGCGTTTGGCCACGGCGTAGTTATGGCGAATGGCGGCCAAGTCGATGCTGGCGACAAGTGGGCGCATGCGAAGACGTCCTTAAAACAAAACGGGCGCTCAGTTTAACCACTGGGCGCCCGTTTTTATTGATCTGACTGGCTGAAGAGCACAGTTTTTCGGCGCTGCCGGATCAATCCTCGTCGAACTGATAGCTGCCTGGGGCGAGGTTTTCGAAACGCGAATACTTGCCGAGAAAGGCCAGGCGGGTAGTGCCCAGCGGGCCGTTACGCTGCTTGCCGATGATGATCTCGGCCACGCCCTTGTACTCGGTCTCGGGGTGATACACCTCGTCGCGGTAGACGAACATGATGATGTCGGCGTCCTGCTCGATCGCCCCGGACTCACGTAAGTCGGAGTTGATCGGGCGTTTGTTCGGGCGCTGTTCGAGGCCGCGGTTGAGCTGCGACAGGGCGATCACCGGGCAATTGAACTCTTTCGCCAGGGCCTTCAACGAGCGGGAGATTTCGGAAATTTCGTTGACTCGGCTGTCGCCACTGGAGCCGGGAATCTGCATCAGCTGCAGGTAGTCGACCATGATCAGGCCGATCTCGCCGTGCTCACGGGCCAAACGGCGGGTACGTGCGCGCATTTCCGAGGGCGAGATACCGGCGGTATCGTCGATAAACAGCTTGCGGTCGTTGAGCAGGTTGACCGCAGAGGTCAGCCGCGGCCAATCGTCATCATCCAGGCGACCGGCACGCACCTTGGTCTGATCGATGCGCCCCAGGGACGCCAGCATACGCATGACGATGGAGTCGGAAGGCATCTCCAGCGAGTACACCATCACCACCTTGTCGCTGCGCATCAGCGCGTTTTCCACCAGGTTCATGGCAAAGGTGGTCTTACCCATGGATGGGCGACCGGCGACGATAATCAGGTCCGCCGGCTGCAAGCCGCTGGTCAGGTTGTCCAGGTCGGTAAAGCCGGTGGACAGACCGGTGATTGCATCGCCGGAGTTGAACAGGGTATCGATACGGTCGATGGCCTTGACCAGGATGTCGTTGATCCCCACCGGGCCGCCGGTCTTCGGCCGCGCTTCGGCAATCTGGAAGATCAGCCGCTCGGCCTCGTCGAGAATCTCGCCACCGGTGCGGCCCTGCGGCGCATAGGCGCTGTCGGCGATTTCCGCACTGATACCGATCAACTGGCGCAGGGTGGCGCGCTCACGAATGATCTGCGCATAGGCCTTGATGTTGGCCACTGACGGGGTGTTCTTCGCCAGCTCGCCGAGATAGGCCAGACCGCCGACCTGAGGCAATTGGCCTTCTTTATCCAGCTGCTCGGACAGGGTCACCACATCGAACGGGTGATTGCGCTCGGCCAGCTTGAAGATGGCGCGGAAGATCAGGCGATGGTCATGCCGGTAAAAGTCGCCATCGGAGACCTGATCGAGCACGCGCTCCCAGGCATTGTTGTCGAGCATCAGGCCACCCAACACGGCTTGCTCGGCCTCGATCGAGTGCGGCGGCACCTTCAGGGCGGAGGTTTGCAGGTCGTACTGTTCGGGCAGGCTGATGTCGTTCATAAGGCTCTGGGCAGAATTCTGGTGTAGAAAAACAAAGGGCACGGCATCGCTTTCGCAATGCCGTGCCCGATGTTAGCGGGCCTGCACCTAAGTGCAAGGCCCGCTTAGCAGGCGACCGTAGCACCTTTCTACGATCTCGCGAGCTAGAGCCATGCAAGGCAAAAACAGGCGAGGAAGCGGAGTTTACGAGCTGTAAATCAGCATTCCGAGCCTGTTTTTAACGCAGCAGGGCCGACGCGCAGCAGATCGTAGATAGGTTCTTAGGCAGCTACTACTACCACCTTGACGGTCGCTTCAACGTCGCTGTGCAGGTGCACGGCCACGTCGTATTCGCCCACTTGGCGAATGGTGCCGTTCGGCAGACGCACTTCAGCTTTAGCCACTTCAACGCCAGAGGCGGTCAGGGCATCAGCGATGTCGTGCGTACCGATGGAACCGAACAGTTTGCCTTCATCGCCCGCGGTAGCGGTGATGGTGACTTCCAGTTCAGCCAGCTGAGCAGCGCGAGTTTCAGCAGAAGCTTTCTTCTCGGCAGCCAGTTTTTCCAGCTCGGCGCGACGTGCTTCGAATGCAGCAACGTTCGCAGCGGTAGCAGCGGTGGCTTTACCGAACGGCAGCAGGAAGTTACGACCGTAACCAGCCTTGACGTTCACTTTATCGCCCAGGTTGCCCAGGTTGGCGATTTTTTCCAGCAGGATGACTTCCATTTGGGTCTTACCTCTTAACTTTTAACCTTCACCGTTCGTGGGACTTGAGCCGTGCTTGCGCTCAAAGCGACCACGAAAATCAAACAGACTGTCGACAATGGCCAAAACCACCAGTAACGGATAAGTCAGCTGCATGAACAACAGCAGCGTGATGTACAGCCCGACCAGCCAGAACTTCGCCAATCGCCCTTGCGCCACCAGCCCATGCAACAGGGCGATGGCCGCAAACACCAGCGGGACACTGCACAGCGGTGTCAGCATGGCCATTTGCGGCCCCAGATTGGGACCTAACAGCATGCCGACCAGCAGCAACATCGCCAGCGACGGAGGCAGTCGCAGGGCACGAAATTCGTGCCCGAAACCACCCGGGTTGTACAACAGCGCCTGCCAATAACGCCCCAGCATCAGGCTCAGCAGGCTGACGATCTGCAACAAAGCCGCCAATAAACCGGTCAGCACCGGTGCAATCAGGCTCTCCAGGCGCGCTCGCTCGTCCACCGACATCTGTTGGTGAACCCCCTCGAGCATTTGCGGCAGAAGCTTGTTCAGCTCACCTGCCATCGCCTCGATGGGTTCGCGGAACACCGCACCCAAAATCAGCCCGTACACCAGGCCCAACGCCACGCTGCACAGCAGCACGCGGTTCCAGGACAGATTGGCGCGCAACAACAACGCCAAACTCAGTGCACCGAGCAACACCAACAGGGTGCGCGGCTCACCGAAATACCACCAGCCAATGGCCGGCAGCAGGGCCCAGGCGAGGATGCCGACGGCATCGCTCCAACCACGCCGCAGAAGCACCAGGCTCCCGGCGGCAGCACTCAACCAGAACAGCAGCGGCAATGCCGCAGAAACGACCACCACGAGAGTGGCCTGCATACGGCCGCGCATAATGAATTCAGCTAAGGCGCGCATGCGATTTATCCCTTACTTTTTGTCGAACATCCGGTTTCAGCGGCCGTGGCTGTCGGTGTAGGGCAGCAGGGCCAGGAAGCGGGCGCGCTTGATAGCGGTAGCCAGCTGACGCTGATAACGAGCCTTGGTACCGGTGATACGGCTAGGAACGATTTTGCCGGTTTCCGAGATGTAGGCTTTCAGGGTGTTGAGATCTTTGAAATCGATCTCTTTCACGTCTTCAGCGGTGAAACGGCAGAATTTACGACGACGGAAGAAACGTGCCATGAGAGTGGCTCCTCAATAGATCCGTGGATTACTCGTCAGCGTTGTCGCTGTTGTCACTGTTGTCGCTGTCATCGCCATCGGCGGAATCGGCGTGCTCAGGACGGTCGCGACGCTCACGGCGCTCACTGCGGTTTTCTTCAGCCTTGAGCATCTCGGACTGGTCGATAACGGCCTCGTCGCGACGGATGACCAGGTTACGGATCACGGCATCGTTGTAACGGAAGTTGTCTTCCAGCTCAGCCAAGGCTTTGCCGGTGCACTCAACGTTGAGCATCACGTAGTGGGCTTTGTGGACGTTGTTGATGGCGTAAGCCAGCTGACGACGGCCCCAATCTTCCAGACGGTGGATTTTGCCGCCGTCTTCTTCGATCAGCTTGGTGTAACGCTCAACCATGCCGCCGACTTGCTCGCTCTGATCCGGGTGAACCAGAAAGATGATTTCGTAATGACGCATAAATGCTCCTTACGGGTTGTAGCCTGCCGCCAAATGCGGTCAGGCAAGGAGTGAATTTCACTTGTTTGTCTTGCTACGACAGAAAGGCACAAACGCACCTGCCGTCGCGGCAAGGGGCGACATTCTAGAGAAGCCCCCCGCCACACGCAAGGCGAACTGGTGATTATTTGAACAGCGCGGAAGTTGGGGCGGGGCGCAGCGACGAAGCCCAACAGTGCGCGCGAGGTGCTCCGCTCGACGACCTCGACAGCCGCGTTGGGCTTCGCCAGCTCAACCCAACCTACGCCCTACGCCTTGCGGGCAGCACTGCGCTGCCGCAGCGCTTCGAACAGGCAGACGCCGGTGGCCACCGAGACATTCAGGCTGCTGACGCTGCCAGCCATCGGCAGCTTGACCAGATAATCGCAATGCTCGCGGGTCAACCGGCGCATGCCCTTGCCTTCAGCGCCCATGATCAGCACGGTTGGCCCGGTCAGGTCATGCTGGTACAGCTCCTGCTCGGCCTCGCCGGCAGTGCCGACGATCCACAAGCCGCGCTGCTGGAGCTTTTCCAGGCTGCGCGCTAGGTTGGTCACCGCCACCAGCGGAATCACTTCGGCGGCGCCACACGCGACCTTGCGCACGGTCGCCGTGAGCGTGGCGGACTTGTCTTTCGGCACAATCACCGCCAGCGCGCCAGCCGCATCGGCCGTGCGCAAACACGCGCCAAGGTTGTGCGGATCGGTCACGCCATCGAGCACCAGCAACAGCGGCGGGCCTTCGGCACGATCAAGCAACTCTTCAAGCATGGCCTCGCCCCACACCTGACTCGGGCTGACATCCGCCACCACTCCCTGGTGCACGCCCTCGACCCAGGCATCCATCTCCCGCCGTTCGCACTGCCCTACCGCAACCCGCGCCTGCGCCGCCAACTCGAGCAACGGCTGCACCCGCGGATCACTGCGGCCCTCGGCCAGCCACACCTGCTTGACGCGTTTCGGGTGATGGTGCAACAACGCCTCCACGGCATGCACACCGTAGATTTTTTCCAACTGACTCATGATTTCGCCTTACGTTTGCGCGGCCCGCCACTGGCAGCCGGCGCCGCCCCGCTCTTCGGCGGACCCTTGCGGTGCGTGCCGGACTTCGCGCCTTTGCCCGTCGCGGCAGGCGCCTCGGCTTTGCCGCCGCGCCCCTTGCCCGACTTGCTTTTCGACTCGGCCAGCAACGCCTGCTTCAGCTCGCGGCTCTTCTGCACATTGGTATTGCCCGGACCGGCAGCGCTGCGATCGGCAGCGGTGGTGCTTTTCGTGCCACGCCCGGCCTTGTCCGCCGGCACATCGCCAGCACCGCGACGCTTACGCCCAACTGGCGCCTCGGTAACGCTCTGCGCCATTTCGAAGTCGATCTTGCGCTCGTCCAGATCGACGCGCATGACCTTCACCTCGACGCTGTCGCCCAAGCGGAAGTTACGCCCGCTGCGCTCGCCGGCCAACCGGTGATGCACCGGGTCGAAGTGGTAGTAATCCGCCGGCAGTGCGGTGACGTGCACCAGACCTTCGACATAGATATCGGTCAACTCGACGAACAAGCCAAAGCCGGTCACGGCGGTAATGACGCCGGGGAAAATCTCGCCGACGCGGTCTTTCATAAACTCGCATTTCAGCCAGTTCACCACATCGCGGGTCGCTTCGTCGGCGCGCCGCTCGGACATCGAGCATTGTTCGCCAAGCTGCTCCAGGGCCGCCTCGTCGTAGGGATAGATACGTGCCTTGGGTACGCTTATGGCACCGGCGCGCTTGACGTGCGGGGTGTCGAGCTTGGAGCGGATCACACTGCGAATCGCCCGATGGATCAACAGATCCGGGTAGCGGCGGATCGGCGAAGTGAAGTGCGCATACGCCTCGTAATTCAGACCGAAGTGGCCATGATTGTCGGCGCTGTACACCGCCTGGCTCAGCGAACGCAGCATCACGGTCTGAATCAGATGATAGTCCGGGCGCCCGCGGATACTTTCCAGCAAGGCCTGGTAATCCTTGGGCGACGGGCCTTCTTTGGCCTTGCCACGGTGCAGGGACAAGCCCAGCTCGGTGAGAAACGCCTTGAGCTTCTCCAAACGCTCCGGCGGCGGACCATCGTGCACCCGGTACAGCGCCGGAATTTCATGCTTCTGCATAAACGCGGCGGTCGCCACGTTGGCCGCCAGCATGCATTCTTCGATCAACTTGTGCGCATCGTTGCGCTGGGTCGGGCGAATCTCGGCGATCTTGCGCCCGGCGCCGAAGATGATCCGCGTTTCCTGGGTCTCGAAGTCGATGGCACCGCGCTCATGGCGTGCCGCCAACAACACCTGGTACAGCGAATAGAGCTGATTGAGGTGCGGCAACACTTCCTTGTACTCACCGCGCAACGCCTTGCCTTCACTGCTTTTCGGCTGCTCGAGCATGGCGCTGACCTTGTTGTACGTCAGCCGCGCGTGCGAGTGGATCACCGCCTCGTAGAACTGGTAGTCGGTCATCTTGCCGGTTTTCGAGATGCTCATCTCGCAGACCATGGCCAGACGATCTACCTGCGGATTCAACGAGCAGAGGCCGTTGGACAACTCCTCCGGCAGCATCGGAATCACCCGCTCAGGGAAATACACCGAGTTGCCGCGCACCTGCGCCTCGGCATCCAGCGCCGAGTCGACCTTGACGTAATGCGACACGTCAGCGATGGCCACATAGAGCTTCCAGCCGCCGGAGAACAGTCGCCAGTTGCTACCATTTTTCTCGCAATACACCGCGTCGTCGAAGTCGCGGGCATCTTCGCCGTCGATGGTGACGAACGGCAGATGACGCAAATCGATGCGTTTTTCCTTGTCCTTCTCCTCGACTTCCGGCTTGAGCTTGCGCGCCTCCTTGACCACGGCCTCGGGCCAGACGTGCGGGATGTCGTAGCTGCGCAGCGCCACGTCGATTTCCATGCCCGGCGCCATGTAGTTGCCGACCACTTCGAGTACATCGCCCTGGGGCTGGAAGCGCGGGGTCGGCCAGTGGGTGATCTTCACCTCGACGAACTGCCCCTGCTTGGCGCCGGCATTCCGCCCCGGAGTGACCAGCACTTCCTGCTGAATCTTCGGGTTATCGGCGACCACGAAACCAATACCGCTTTCTTCGTAGTAGCGGCCAACGATGGTTTCATGGGCACGGGAAATCACCTCGACCACGCCACCTTCGCGCCGACCACGGCGATCGAGGCCGGTGACGCGCGCCAATGCACGGTCGCCATCGAACACCAGGCGCATCTGCGCCGGGCTCAAGAACAGGTCGTCGCTGCCATCGTCCGGAATCAAGAAACCGAAACCATCGCGATGACCGCTGATGCGCCCAAGAATCAAATCCAGCTTGTCGACCGGCGCATACGTGCCACGACGGGTGTAGATCAGTTGCCCGTCACGCTCCATGGCGCGCAGGCGGCGACGCAAGGCTTCGATCTGCTCTTCGGTGCTGAGGCCAAATTCTTCGAGTAGCTGCTCGCGATTCGCCGGTGAGCCGCGCTCGGCGAGGTGCTGCAAAATCAGCTCGCGACTGGGGATAGGATTTTCGTATTTTTCCGCTTCGCGGGCGGCCTCGGGATCGAGGGATTGCCAATCGGCCATTAGAGAGAGTTCACCTTTTCTATATAAAGTCGGTTTGCCATGTGCCTATTGAAGCGCGAAACCACTGCCCGGGTCAGCCCGGCACACGCAATAAAATTTTTTAACAACAGGGGTTTACAAGTAAAAAGTCGGTCCGTATTATGCGCGCCACAACGACGGCAAACGTGGTTGTAGTTGATAGTAAATGAGCGATCATTGCAATCGACGCCCAGGTGGTGAAATTGGTAGACACGCCAGCTTCAGGTGCTGGTGACCTTACGGTCGTGGAAGTTCGAGTCTTCTCCTGGGCACCAATTCAAAAAACCGAGCCAAGCGCTCGGTTTTTTATTGCCTGCATTTTCTTTCCTAGCCTTTCACCTGCGGCGAAGCAACCCTGCCTCCGGCGCCCCACGCCCTCCCCCGACGGAGAAGGACGCAGCGCGAGCGCCGCCATACGACCTTCACACTAAACCCGAAACTGCCCCAGACTGGCCTTCAACTGCGCCGCCAGCCCATCCAGCACCCGACCACTCTTGGCAGTGGCCGCCACCGCTTCTGCCGCACGCTGCGCCTCGGCATGAATCACCTCGACCCGTCCGCGCACCGCATCGGCACCCTGCGCCTGATGGGCCGCTGCCTGAGTAGCAGCATTGATCGCGCCATGCACTTCGTCGACCGCCGCCTGCACCGACTGCTGAACCCGCGCACTTTCTCGCAACGCCGCCAAGCCCTGATTAGCCTGCTGCCCAGCCTGAGCTATGGCGCCGACGGCCTCCTGCGCGCCCTTCTGCAAGGCACCGATGTGCGCCTGGATGTCGCCGGTCGACTGCTGCGTCTTGCTTGCCAGCGCGCGCACTTCGTCGGCCACCACGGCAAAGCCGCGACCGCTTTCCCCCGCACGCGCCGCCTCGATCGCCGCATTCAGGGCCAGCAGGTTGGTCTGCTCGGCAATCGAGCGAATCACCGTGAGCACCACCTCGATCTGCTCGCTTTGCTTGGCCAGGCGCTCAATGACCGCCGCACCGCTTTCGACACGCAACACTAGCTCGTCAATCGAGCCGCCAACCCGCGCCGCAATCGCAGCATTCTCGTGCGCCGCCTGACGGATCGCCGCCACACGCTGCTGCGCCTCCTGCATCGCCCGGCTTTCCGCCTGCGCCTCGCCCGCCATCAACGCCAGAGCCTGTAGACTGCCCGCCACCTCATCGCGCTGACGCTCGGCCGCCGCCTCTGCCGCAGCACTGCGGGTGGCCAGACTGGCGATTTCCTGACCGGTACGCACCGCCACTTCGCCCGCCTCACGCACAATGGGCTGCAGCTTGGCGACAAAACGGTTGACCGCCGCCGCCATGTCGCCAATTTCATCGCGACTGTCCAGCTCGACCCGCCGGGTCAGGTCGCCCTCGCCGGCCGCCCAGTCATTCAATACCGCAATCAGCGTATGCAGCTTGCTGACCACGCGCCGCCCCAGCACCAACGCCAGAACCAGCAAAATGCCCAGCCCGACCAGGGCCAAGCCCAGGCTGATATTCCAACGCAAGCTCGCGGCCGCTCGCTCCACCACCGCACCACTGCTATACGCCATGCCAGAGGCCGCCTCACGTGCGGTATCCAAGCGCGCAGCCAACGCCGCACTGCTATCGGCCGCCGCACCACTGAGGCTATCGGAGACCAAGCGACCACTGCTGTCGATCAACGCAACAAAGCGCTGATCCAGCGCCGCCAGCTCTTCGTCGACCGCCACGGTAGATACACCCAGCAGCACCTTGCCGATCTCCGACCCCATCGGACTGATCGAGGCCTCGGCGAGATAGACCCCCGTATCGTTACGCGCCGCCTGCAGCACTTTATCCAGCGCACCGCGCCCCTCACCCTTATCCAGCAGCGCCTTCACGCGCAGGTCCTGCCTGTTCAGGTGGCGAGTCAATCGTTCGCCCTGGGCATCGGAATACACCACGAACAGCACCGCCGGGTTGCGCTGGGCAACCCGCGCCAACTCGGTCAGCGCCGGCACGTCGTTATCCCAGATCGCCTTAGGCGCAACGGCCGCAAGCAACTGCGCCAAGTCATCCGCCGAGCGCTTGAGGTTGCTTTCCAGCACCCCACGGAGTTGCTCCTGCTCTTGTGCCAGGCGCGCCGAAAGCCCAGCAGCCAACTGGCTTTGCGTGCGCCCGGAAAGGCTTTCCAGCCCGCCCTGCACTTCCTGTCCCGCCAACTCCAGCTCGCCCGCCAGGCGCTGGGTATCCGCCTGCAAACCTGCGCTCAAATCAGCCACCAGGGTTGCCACCGTGCCGCGCGTCAACGCCACGGCCACCAGCACCTGCGCCAACAAGGCAACGCCCAAGGCCAGAAATACTGGACGCAACAAGCGACTGCGCAATAACGACAGAATGGCGGACACCGCAAATACTCCTAACGACCGTATTGGCTATAACGGCGGACGCGCCGTTTTATAAAGCCCCGCACCCGTACTTAATTCCAGCGCACCGGCAAAAACGACAAAGGGCCGCACATGGCGACCCCTTCCTGCACAGCACACGCCAATCAAGCAAACGGATGACGCAACACAATAGTCTCGTTACGGTCCGGGCCGGTGGAGACGATATCGATCGGTGCACCGACCAACTCTTCCACACGCTTGATGTAGGCACGCGCCGCCGCTGGCAGTTCTTCCAGGGTCTTGGCACCCAGGGTCGACTCGCTCCAGCCGGGCATTTCTTCGTAGACCGGCTGCAGGCCCAGGTAGCTGTCGGCATCGGTCGGCGCATCGACCAGCACGTCACCGTTCTGATCCTTGTAACCGACACAGATACGGATGGTGTCCAGACCGTCGAGCACGTCGAGCTTGGTCAGGCACAGGCCGGAGATGCTGTTGATTTCGATGGCGCGACGCAGGATCACCGCATCGAACCAACCGCAGCGACGCGCGCGGCCGGTGGTCGAACCGAACTCATGGCCACGCTTGGCGAGGAACGCACCGGTTTCGTCGAACAGCTCAGTCGGGAACGGACCCGAACCGACGCGAGTGGTGTAGGCCTTGGTGATGCCGAGGATGTAATCCAGATACATCGGACCGAAGCCCGAACCCGTGGCAATGCCGCCCGCGGTGGTATTGGAGCTGGTCACGTAGGGGTAGGTGCCGTGGTCGATATCCAGCAGCGAACCCTGCGCGCCTTCGAACATGATGTCCTTACCCTCACGACGCATGTCGTGCAGCACGGCGGTCACGTCGCTCATCATCGGTTTGAGCAGCTCGGCGTATTCCATGCACTCGTCGAGCGTCTTCTGGAAGTCGATGGCCGGCTCTTTGTAGTAATTGACCAGCACGAAGTTGTGGTAATCCAGCAACTCGCCAAGCTTGGCGGCAAAACGCTCACGGTGGAACAAGTCGCCAATGCGCAGACCGCGGCGCGCCACCTTGTCTTCGTAAGCCGGGCCAATACCACGGCCAGTGGTGCCGATCTTGGCATCGCCGCGGGCTTTCTCACGCGCCTGATCGAGGGCCACGTGGTACGGCAGAATCAGCGGGCAGGACGGGCTGATGCGCAGGCGCTCGCGCACCGGCACGCCCTTCTCTTCCAGCTTGATGATTTCGCGCATCAGCGCATCGGGGGCAACCACTACGCCGTTGCCGATCAGACACTGCACGTTTTCACGCAGGATGCCCGAAGGGATCAGGTGCAGAACGGTCTTTTCGCCGTCGATCACCAGGGTGTGGCCGGCGTTGTGGCCGCCCTGATAACGCACAACAGCTGCAGCCTGTTCGGTCAGCAGGTCGACGATCTTGCCCTTGCCTTCATCGCCCCACTGGGTGCCCAGGACTACGACATTCTTACCCATAACACTAACCCTCTTCGCGCAAACTTGATGCCGGCCGCAGCCGACGGAAACATTTCAGGACGCCGCTCAGGATGCCAATGCAGCCAACTGCCAACGGCCATCACGCAACAGCAACTGACGATCACAGCCTGCCGCCTCGGCATCAGCCGCAGCCTGGCCAGGCAATGCCTGCACCACGCGCTGACCGTCCTGGCGCAAGCGCACAATCGCCTGCCACAAAAACACATCATGGTTATCCGGGGCCCAGACGCCGGCAGGCTCTTCACCCAACTGCATCTGCCCCAGACTGACCAAGGTCTTCAAATCGGTGGAGAAACCTGTCGCCGGACGGGCGCGACCGAAGTCGGCACCGATATCGTCATACCGGCCGCCCTGGGCAATTGCATACCCCACACCCGGCACAAAGGCCGCGAACACCACACCGGTGTGGTAGTGGTAACCGCGAAGCTCACCCAGATCGAAGTACAGCGGTAATTCCGGGTAGCGCAAGCTCAGCGCATCGGCAATTGCCATCAGATCATCCAATGCCGCATGCACGTCATCCGGGGCATCAACCAGACAAGCCTGCGCCAGATCCAACACCTCACGACCGCCGCACAACTCGCTGAGCGCGCGCAACATCTTGCGCAGCTCATCGGGCAAGCTTTCAGTCAGCTCGGCAACTTCATCCATCGCCTTGCGCTGCAGCGCGTCGAACAGCTGCTGCTCGACCTCGCCAGACAGCTCGGCAGCACGCGCCAGGCCGCGGTAGATACCGACATGGCCAAGGTCCATGTGCACATCCGGCACCGCAGCCAACTCGAGGGTATTGACCAGCAGGCTGATCACTTCCACGTCGCTGGCCGGGCTGGCGTCGCCATACAGCTCGGCACCCAACTGGATCGGGCTGCGCGAGGTGGTCAGCGCCCGCGGCTGGGCATGCACCACGCTGCCGGCGTAGCACAGGCGGCTCGGCCCTTCACGGCGCAGGGTGTGCGCATCGATGCGCGCCACCTGCGGCGTAATGTCGGCACGAAAGCCCATCTGCCGACCGGACAGCGGGTCGGTCACTTTGAAGGTGCGCAGATCCAGGTCCTGGCCCGCGCCGGTCAGCAGCGACTCCAGATATTCGATATGCGGCGTTACCACGAATTCATAGCCCCAGCGCTGGAACAGATCCAGCACCTGGCGGCGCGCCACTTCAATACGCCCCGCGTACGGTGGCAGTACTTCTTCGATGCCATCTGGCAGCAGCCAGCGGTCTACCGTTGCCATTTCGCCATTCCCCTCTTGGACCGGGCGGCACAAGCCTTCAGTGAAGCCAATAAAGGACAGTTGTTCCCAGCAGCATGCTGGCCAACCCGATCAGACGCAGCTGTCGATCAGACAGCCGGGTCAATTGTAAAAGCGCGCCACGCCAATGACGCGGACACAGGAAGGGCAGGATGCCTTCCAGCACCAGCAATAGACACAATGCGATGCCCAGTTCCTGCCACATGCTTCCCACAGACGCAAAAAAGCCGGGATTTTCCCGGCTGCCGCATGATACCACGTTTTCCACAACGGTCACCCCGGCGGACGGCTGGCGCCCGCCGGGGTGAAGGTCAAGGCTTGGATTTCTCCAGGTAACGGAAGAAGTCGCTGCTCGGGTCCAACACCAACACATCACGCTTGTCCGCGAAGCTTTCGCGGTAAGCCCTCAGGCTGCGATAGAACGAGTAGAACTCCTGATCCTGACCATAAGCATCAGAATAGATAGCCGCTGCCTGTGCATCCCCCTCACCGCGCAGCTCTTCAGCCTGGCGGTAGGCCTCAGCCAGCAACACGCGGCGCTGGCGATCGGCATCGGCACGAATACCTTCAGCCAGCTCCTTACCTTTGGCACGATGCTCGCGAGCCTCACGCTCACGCTCGGAACTCATGCGATCGAACACGCTGCGATTGACCTCCTTCGGCAGGTCGATGGCCTTGACCCGCACATCCACTACCTCGATACCCAGCTCACGCTGCGCAGCACGGTTCAACGAAGCCGTCACGTCAGCCATCAATGCATCACGCTCGCCGGAAACCGACTCGTGCAGCGTGCGCTTACCGAATTGGTCGCGCAGCGATGCTTCGAGACGACGCGCCAGACGTTCGTCGGCAATCTGCTTGATACCAGACGTCGCGGTGTAGTACCGCTCGGCATCGAGCACGCGCCACTTGGCGAACGCATCGACCATCAGCGCTTTCTTCTCCAGGGTCAGGAAGCGCGAACTGGTCGAATCGAGCGTCAGCAAACGTGCATCGAACTTGCGTACCTGGTTAACGTACGGGATCTTCACATGCAGGCCAGGCTGTACATCCGGCTGCACGATACGACCGAACTGCAGCAGCACCGCACGCTCGGTTTGCGCCACGATATAGAAGCTATTCCAGGCGACCAGCGCCAGCACTACGCCACCAATAAGGGCGATCAGCGATTTATTGCTCATCAACGACTCTCCCTTGTACGCAGCTCAGGTTGGCGCAGGTCATTGCCCACCCGCGCACCCAGGTCGCTGGCGGCACTACTTGAGATGGCGTTAGGCGTGGAGCTGCCGCGACCGTCGATCATTTTATCCAGCGGCAGGTAGAGCAGGTTGTTCTGCCCCTTGTCACCGGTTACCAACACCTTGCTGGTGTTACTCATCAGCTCTTGCATGGTGTCCAGGTACAAACGCTCGCGCGTCACTTCCGGCGCCTTGCGGTACTCGGCAACCAGCGCAGAGAAGCGATCCGCCTCACCCTGGGCACGCGAAACCACTTCGTCGCGATAACCGCTGGCGTCCTCGATCAAGCGCTGAGCCTGACCACGCGCCTCAGGCACCACGCCATTGGCATAGGTTTCTGCCTGGTTCTTCTCGCGCTGCTCGTCTTCACGGGCACGAATCACGTCATCGAAGGCTTCCTGCACTTCACGCGGCGCTGCCGCACTCTGCACGTTCACCTGAGTCACGGTGATCCCGGTGCGATAGGTGTCGAGGAACCGCTGCAAGCGATCCTTCACTTCGCTGGCCATCAGTTCGCGACCTTCGGTCAGCACCTGATCCATTTCGGTGGAGCCGACCACATGCCGCACCGCACTGTCGGTGGCATGCTGCAGGCTGACCTCAGGCTGATCGACGTTGAGCACGAAATCCTGCAAATTGCTGATCTTGTACTGCACGGTCAGCGGCACTTCGATGATGTTCTCGTCTTCGGTGAGCATCTGCCCTTGCTTGCTGTAAGCACGCTCGCGGGTGACGTTCTCCTGGAACTTGCGGTCGATCGGCGGGAAATAGATGTTCAGACCCGGCCCTACGGTTTCGTAGTACTTGCCGAAGCGCAGCACCACGGCCTGCTCCTGCTCGTCGACGACATAAATCGCGCTGTACAACCAAACGGCCGCAAGCAACCCCAGGCCAATGAACAACAGACCGAAACCACCGCCCTTACTGGCGCCATCGTCACTGCCACGTTTCTTACCGCCGCCGAACAGCCCATTGAGGCTTTCCTGCAGCTTGCGGAAGGCCTCATCGAGATCCGGTGGCCCCTTGCGGTCGCCGCCCTTGCGTCCACCCCAAGGATCCTGATTGTTCGAGTTGCCACCCGGCTCATTCCAAGCCATAGCGCTCTCCATACTGATAAAGCAAAGACGCGCCCACGGCGCGCCCACCAATGCTACCGAATGCCCGCCACCAGCGGCAAAATCACTGCCGCAGGCTTTATTGCAAAGTGTGTTGCTCGATGAACTCCAGCGGCTGCAGCCCTTCACGACTGACCAACCGATTCAACTCAACCCGCGGCAAACGCACCGCCAGCAAACTGCTACCGTCATCGGCATGCCCTTCGTTTTGCACGGCACCCAAGGCGAAAAACTGTGCCCGCAACCGTGCCAGGTTCTGCGGCAAGTGCAGGGTACCGACAAACAAGTCATCACCCAATAGCTCGGCAATCGCCTGCTTGAGTAACGGTAAACCGCGCCCATCGTGCGCCGACAACCAAACGCGCTGCGGCTTACCTTCGGCGTTACGCTGAATCTGCGGCTCGACACCTTCCAACAAATCCAGCTTGTTATACACCTCAAGAATCGGCAGTTCTTGCGCACCGATCTCCACCAGCACCGCCATTACCTGCTCAATCTGCGCCATGCGCTCAGGCTCATGGGCATCGATCACGTGCAACAGCAAATCGGAGTTGCTCGACTCTTCGAGGGTCGCGCGAAACGCCTCGACCAACTTGTGCGGCAAATGGCGGATAAACCCCACCGTATCGGCCAGCACAATCGGCCCGAGGTCATCCAGCTCCAGGCGCCGCAAGGTTGGATCGAGGGTAGCGAACAACTGGTCGGCCGCGTAAACATCCGACTCGGTCAGCGCATTGAACAAGGTGGATTTGCCGGCGTTGGTATACCCCACCAAAGACACGGACGGGATATCCGCGCGCTTGCGCCCGCGCCTTGCCTGTTCGCGCTGACTGCGCACCTTTTCCAGTTTCTGCTTGATCTGACGAATGCGCACACGCAACAGGCGCCGGTCGGTTTCCAGCTGCGTTTCGCCCGGACCGCGCAGACCGATACCGCCCTTCTGCCGCTCCAAGTGCGTCCAGCCGCGCACCAAGCGGGTGCTCATGTGCTCCAACTGGGCCAGCTCAACCTGCAACTTGCCTTCGTGAGTACGTGCGCGCTGGGCAAAGATATCGAGAATCAGCCCGGTACGATCCAGCACGCGACACTCGAAAACGCGCTCGAGGTTGCGCTCCTGACTGGGCGTGAGGGTATGATTGAAGATGACCAGATCGGCTTCGGCAGTCTTTACATGGTCGCGTAACTCTTCGACCTTGCCGCTGCCAATCAAGTATTTCGCGGTCAGCCGATTGCTCGGCACACTGAGGAAGGCCACCGTTTCAGCGCCGGCCGACAAAGCCAGCTCCTGAAACTCTTGCGGATCTTCGCGCGCCTCGGCGTCTTGACCGTCCAGATGAACCAGGATGGCCCGTTCACCGCCTTCATGACGCTCGAAGAACAATGCAGCCTCCTAGATCAGGCGTTACCCGGTTCGGCTTCGGCCTGCTCGGTCTCGGAAGCGCTCGGCAGACGTACCGGACGGCTCGGAACCACAGTGGAGATAGCGTGCTTGTAGACCATCTGGCTGACAGTGTTCTTCAGCAAAATCACGAACTGGTCGAAAGACTCGATCTGGCCTTGCAGCTTGATGCCGTTAACCAAATAGATGGAAACCGGGACGCGTTCCTTACGCAGGGTATTGAGGTAAGGGTCTTGTAGCGAATGCCCTTTTGACATGTGCCGCACTCCTTTAAGAATCAATAATAATCAGTAGTTTTAGTAAACCAACAAACGGCTTAAGGCCGCCTTACCCCCAAGGATAGACGGCCAACGGCAAGGTCTCAGTTCAATATGGAGACCGACACCAGGTATTTCAAGGCACGCGGCAGATTGTCGCAGTCCAGGCTGTCCAGCCAATGTAAATCAGCCCAACTGCGCAACCAGGTGAACTGTCGCTTGGCGAGCTGGCGCGTGGCGATGATGCCGCGTTCCTGCATCTGCGCCTTGCTCTGGTTGCCCTCCAGGTAATCCCACACTTGGCGATAACCTACCGCCCGTATAGACGGCAACCCCGCGTGCAAGTCACTTCTCTGGCGCAGGCGTTCGACCTCGTCGATAAAGCCCTGTTCCACCATCCGCTGAAATCGTTGCGCAATTCGCGCATGCAGCAGTTGGCGCTGCGCCGGCGCAATAGCCAGATGCGCCACATTATAGGGGAGTTGCCCCGTGCCCGGCGCACCGGCGCCGAGATTTTCCACTGCCTGGCGCTGACGCAGGGCGGTCATCGTCAAGCCACTGACGCGGTAGACCTCCAACGCACGGATCAGGCGTTGCGGGTCATTCGGGTGGATACGTGCGGCAGATTGCGGATCAAGCGCTTGCAACTCACGGTGCAAGGCCTGCCAGCCCTCGACCTCGGCACGCGCCTCCAGCTCACGACGCACCTGCGGATCGGCGCCCGGCATATCGGCCAGCCCTTCCAGCAACGCCTTGTAATACAGCATGGTGCCGCCCACCAGCAGCGGAATGCGTCCACGACCAGTAATTTCGGCCATTGCCTGCAACGCGTCGGCGCGAAACTCGGCGGCCGAATAGCTCTCGACCGGGTCGCGAATATCGATCAAACGGTGGGGGAATTCAGCCAAAACCGCCTTGTCAGGCTTGGCAGTTCCAATATCCATGCCGCGGTAGATCAGCGCCGAGTCGACGCTGATCAGCTCGCAAGGCAGCGCCCGCGCCAACTCCAGCGCCAGATCGGTCTTGCCGGCCGCTGTCGGACCCATCAGGAAAATCGCCGGCGGCAGACGCTCAGACATCGTCACTCGTTCTCTATTTATATGTCGCGAACTGCGGGTTACGCAGCCGGTTTAACGGCCGCGCAGGAACAGCTTATCCAAATCATCCATGCCAAGCTGCGTCCAGGTTGGACGACCATGGTTGCATTGACCACTGCGCTCGGTGTGTTCCATATCGCGCAGCAGGCCATTCATTTCCGGCAGGGTCAGGCGGCGATTGGCCCGCACGGCACCGTGACACGCCATGGTGCCGAGCAGCTCATTGAGGTGCGCTTGAATTCGGTCGCTGGTGCCGTACTCGAGCAAGTCGGCCAGCACATCGCGCACCAACTGAGTGGCCTCGGCCTGCTTGAGTAAGGCGGGAATCTGGCGAATCGCCAGGCTTTCCGGGCCCAGGCGCTGCAACTCGAACCCCAGGCGCTGGAACCAACTGCCATGCTCTTCGGCGCAATCGGCCTCGCGCTGGCTGACGGCAAGCGACTCAGGCACCAACAATGGCTGGCCGCGCAGCCCCTCGCTGGCCATGGCGAGTTTCAGGCGCTCATAGGTAATCCGCTCGTGAGCCGCGTGCATGTCGACCAATACCAGCCCCTGCACATTCTCCGCCAGGATATACACGCCCTTCAGCTGAGCGATGGCATAACCGAGCGGCGGCACGTCGCCCTGCGCCTCGGGCAGCACCGCAGGCGCGGCCGCTAGCGGTGAGAAAAATTCACGGTACGCGCCCTGCGCTTCAGCCGCTGGCAATCCGCTCTCTGCACGCGCGCCCTGATAACCCGCCCCCGGCGAGCGCCAGGTCGAGTCCGTCGCCGGGCGCTCCAGCAAGCTGGCCGCCAAACCGATCTCGCCTTGCGGGCCGAACTCGCCGGCACTCTGGCCCGTCGTACGCAACATGCCGCTCACGGCGGCAGGCGCGGCCACCTGATCCTCCGGGCGCACTTCGCCTAGCGCACGATGCAGCGTGCCGTAGAGGAAGTCATGGACCATGCGACCGTCACGGAAACGTACTTCGTGCTTGGTCGGGTGGACGTTGACGTCGACCACCGACGGCTCGATTTCCAGGAACAACACAAAGGTCGGATGGCGGCCATTGAACAGTACGTCGCGATACGCCTGACGTACCGCGTGGGCCACCAGCTTGTCGCGCACCATGCGCCCATTGACGTAGAAATACTGCAAATCCGCCTGGCTGCGCGAGAACGTCGGCAAACCCACCCAGCCCCACAGATGCAAGCCATTACGCTCGATTTCGATGGGCAGTGCCTGCTCAAGGAACGCCGGGCCACAGACCGAGGCGACGCGCCGCGCGCGACTGACTTCGTCGGGCGCTTCGTGTAACGACAGCACGGTTTTACCGTTGTGGCGCAGATGGAAGGCCACATCGAAGCGGGCCAAGGCCAGGCGCTTGATCACTTCCTGCAAGTGGTCGAATTCGGTTTTCTCGGCCTTGAGGAACTTGCGCCGCGCCGGGGTATTGAAGAACAGGTCGCGCACTTCCACCGAGGTGCCGACCGGATGCGCCGCTGGCTGCACCCGCGGCTGCATATCGCGACCTTCGGTTTCCACCTGCCAGGCCTGCTCGGCCTCGGCGGTACGCGAGGTCAGGGTTAGGCGCGCGACCGAGCTGATCGAGGCCAGGGCCTCACCGCGAAAGCCCAGGCTCATCACCTGCTCAAGGTCTTCCAGCTCGCGAATCTTGCTGGTGGCGTGGCGCGCCAGTGCCAGCGGCAGGTCGTCCGGCGGGATGCCGCTGCCGTCGTCGCGCACGCGCAGCAACTTGACCCCGCCCTGTTCGACATCCACATCAATACGCTTGGCGCCGGAGTCCAGGCTGTTTTCCAACAGTTCCTTGATCACCGAGGCCGGCCGTTCGACCACCTCACCGGCGGCAATCTGGTTGGCCAGCCGCGGGCTGAGCAGCTGGATACGCGCGAAGTCGCTCATGGCTGCGCCGCCAGCGCGGTCGCCGGAATCTGCAGGGTCTGGCCGACCTTGATCACATCGCTGCGCAAGGCGTTGGCACTGCGCAGGGCGCCGAGGCTGACCTGGTAACGCTGGGCAATCAGCGCCAGGCTTTCGCCGGAGCTGACCAGGTGCTCGCGCGGCCCCTGAGGGATTTTGCCGTTGTCGCGCATCCAGGCAATGTAAGTACCCGGCGGCGGGTTCTGCTGAAAGAATTGCCGTACGCCGGTCACGATGGAGCGCGACAGCGCTTGCTGATGGCTGGCGCTGGCCAGTTTTCTGGCCTCGTTGGGGTTGGAAATAAACCCGGTTTCCACCAGGATCGACGGGATATCCGGCGACTTCAGCACCATGAACCCGGCCTGCTCGACCCGGCGCTTATGCAGCGGGGTGATCCGCCCCATATTGCTCAACACCTTGTTGCCGACGTTCAAACTGGACGACAGCGAAGCCGTCATCGACAAGTCCAGCAATACCCCGGCGAGCATGCGGTCCTTGTCGTCCAGGCTGACATTCCCGGCACCGCCAATCAGGTCGGACTGGTTTTCCGAGTCGGCCAGCCAACGCGCGGTTTCCGAGGTGGCGCCGCGGTCGGACAAGGCGTACACCGAGGCACCAAACGCCGCCGCGCGCGGTGCCGCGTCGGCGTGAATCGAGACGAACAAATCGGCGCCTTTTTTGCGGGCAATTTCGGTACGTTTGCGCAACGGGATGAAGTAGTCACCGGTGCGCACCAGTTCACCACGGAAACCGCGCTCGGCATTGATCTGGCGCTGCAACTCTTTGGAAATCGCCAGGGTCACGTGTTTCTCGAACTGTCCTTTGACCGGTGACAGCGCACCCGGGTCTTCGCCACCATGCCCGGCGTCGATGGCAATCACGATATCGCGCTTGCCGTTGGGCACTGGCGTCAGCTTCGGCGGCGCCTGAGTCGGTGATACCGGCACTTGCGGCGCACTGGCCACGGCCGTGTCGGGCAAGCTGGGGGCTGCCCCCGACTCTTGATCGAACAAGTCGACCACCAGGCGATGGCCGTATTGCTGATTGGGCGCCAGGGTGAAGCTCTTCGGCGTCACGGCAGCGGACAGATCGATGACCACGCGCAGGTCTTGCGGCGTACGCTGCGCCGAGCGCACCCCGGTAATCGGCGTATTGCTCAGCGACAGCTGGTTCAATTGAGTCGCGAGCTTGGCGCCGTTGACATCGATCACGATGCGATTCGGCGCACTCAGGGTGAACACACTGTGCTGCACCGGCCCGGACAGGTCGAAGACCAGGCGGGTGTTATCCGGCGCCCGCCACAGCCGCACGCTGCGCACATCCGAAGCGGCAAGCACCTCAACGGCGAATGCCGCCATTACCACCCCAACCGCGATGAAACGCGCGCCTATGCGCATACCCAACCCCATTTTGTTTTGCTCATGCTCCGATGGCCAACGCGGCACACCAGGTTTCGCCGCGCGGGCTTTGAGCCAGCAGCTGCAGCGAGCGGCCGGCCGCTTGTGCGGTAATGGTAATGTCCAGGTCGGGCTTTGGCAAAACGCCAAGACCGCGTTGCGGCCACTCCACCAGACACAGGGCATCGCCCTCGAAATAGTCGCGAATGCCGAGAAACTCCAACTCTTCCGGATCGAGCAACCGATAGAGGTCGAAGTGGAACGCCCGGATGTCGCCTATCTCATAGGGCTCAACGAGGGTAAAGGTCGGACTTTTCACCGCCCCAACATGGCCCAGCCCGCGAATGATCCCGCGTGACAGCGTGGTTTTGCCGGCCCCGAGGTCGCCGTGCAGATAAATCACCCCGCGACCGGCGGTCAGTTGGGCAACACGCGCCCCCAGCACCAGCATCGCCTCTTCATCGGCGACATACAGCTCTAGTTCGGACACCCAGCATGCTCCTGCAATACCTGACGAATGGCGGCGCACAAGTCGCTCGCCGCCAACCCACACCCCTCTAGCGCCTGCCGCTCACCGGCCAGCGCATGCGCCCACACCCCCAGACAGGCCGCCGCCGTGGCGGGCAAGCCCTGGGCGCGCAGCGCACCAATCAAACCGGCGAGGACATCACCCAGACCGGCACCGGCCATCGCCGGGTGGCCGCGGTCACATAACCACACGTGCCCGGACGGCTCGGCGATCAGCGTGCCGGCGCCTTTCAACACACACACCACTCCGTAGCGACGGGCCAGCGCCCGCGCGGCAGCCGGGCGATCCGCCTGCACCGCGGCCGTGCTAATCGCCAGCAGGCGCGCCGCCTCGCCTGGATGCGGGGTGAGCAGGCAATCCGCCGGCAGCGTGACCGCGCCCGCCGCCAACAGGTTGAGCGCATCGGCATCCCAGACCTGCGCCGCCGCGCTGACCTGCGCCGCCGACAGCAGACTGCGACCCCAGGCGCCCTGACCCAAACCAGGCCCGACCACCCAGACCGAGGCGGCTGCGCCGAGCGAGCGTAACTGATTGGCCGAGGCCATCGCCGCGGCCATTACCTCGGGCAAACGCGCCTGGGCCGCCGCCAGGTGCTCCGCGCGCGTGGCCAGCGAGACCAGGCCCGCGCCGCTGCGCAAGGCACTCTGCGCCGCCAGCAACGCGGCGCCGGCAAAACCGCGATCGCCCCCCACCACCAACACATGCCCCAACTGGCCCTTGTGCACCCCCGCTAGCCGCGCCGGCAGACGCGGCAGGTTGCTGCCCGCCAGACGCTGCGCGGCGCTGGCCTGCGCGGCCACGATCAGCGCATCGGCCTGCACATCGTCGAATACCAACTCGCCAACCCACTGCGCCGCCTCGCCGGTGAACAGCCCGAGCTTCAGGCCGATCAGTGTCACCGTCAGCTGCGAGCGCACCGCCACGCCCAGCACCTGCCCGGTGTCGCTGCACAGGCCGGAGGGAATATCCACCGCCAGCACCGGCAGGCCGCTGGCATTCAGCAGACGGATCGCCTGGGCATAGGGCTCGCGTACCGCGCCGCTGAGGCCGGTGCCGAGCAACGCATCGACCACTACACCGTCGAGCGGCGCGCACTCGCTCCAAGGCTGCACCACAACGCCAGCCGCCAACGCTTCGTCGCGCGCCTGTGCGGCAGCGCCGAGCAGCGCGGCCGAATCGCCCACTGCCAGCACCTGCACGCGCCATCCGGCACGCAGGGCCAGGGCCGCCAGCAGATAACCATCACCGGCGTTGTTGCCGCGCCCAGCCAACACGGTCAGCACGCCGACATCCGGCCAGCGTCGGCGCAACGCGCGCCAGATGGCATGCGCGGCGCGGCTCATCAGCGTGAATCCCGGCGTACCGGCGGCGATCAGCCGTGCATCGAGTTCGCGCACCTGCGCGGCGGTATACAGGGCAAGCGGAAGATTGTCTGGAGAATGCGGCATGCGTCGGCTCCGATGTCTGGCAGAATTATACCCACCTCCGCCCCGGTTACCTGCCTTAGATGAACGCCGACACCCTCGATCTTGCCGCCCTCGCCCAGTCGATCAAGGACTGGGGCCGCGAGCTGGGTTTCCAGCAGGTGGGCATCGCCGGCCTCGATCTCGGCGAACATGAAGCGCACCTGCAGCGCTGGCTGGACGCCGGCTACCAGGGCGAGATGGACTATATGGCGGCCCACGGCAGCAAGCGCTCGCACCCGGAGCAACTGGTGACCGGCACGCTGCGCGTGGTGTCGTTGCGTATGGATTACCTGCCCGGCGACACGCAGATGGCGCAGCGCCTCGGCCAGCCGGAAAAAGCCTACGTGTCGCGCTACGCCCTGGGCCGCGACTACCACAAGCTGATTCGCAAACGCCTGCAGCAACTGGCTGAGCGCATTCAGCAGCAGATTGGCCCGTTCGGTTACCGCGCCTTTGTCGACAGTGCGCCGGTGCTGGAGAAAGCCATCGCCGAGCAGGCGGGACTGGGCTGGATCGGCAAGAACACCCTGGTACTCAACCGCAAGGCAGGCAGCTACTTCTTTCTCGGCGAGCTGTTCGTCGACCTGCCGCTGCCAGTGGATGCGCCACATGCCACGGAGCATTGCGGGCGTTGCACGGCCTGCATGGACATCTGCCCGACCGCCGCCTTCGTTGGCCCCTATGTGCTGGATGCGCGGCGCTGCATCTCCTACCTGACCATCGAACTGAAAGGCCCGATCCCGGTCGAGCTGCGCGCGCCCATCGGCAACCGGGTGTTCGGCTGCGACGACTGCCAGATGGTCTGCCCGTGGAACCGTTTCGCCCGCCCCACCGAGCAGAGCGACTTCCAGCCGCGCCACCAACTGGACAACGCCGAACTAGCCGAGCTGTTTCGCTGGAGCGAAGAGGAATTTCTCAGCCGCACCGAAGGCTCGCCACTGCGCCGCGCCGGCTACGAACGCTGGCTGCGCAACCTGGCGGTTGGCCTGGGCAATGCGCCGTCGAGCATTCCGGTGCTGGAGGCCTTGCAGGCGCGCCGCGAGCACCCCTCGGCGCTGGTACGCGAGCATGTCGAGTGGGCGCTGGCGCAACATGCGCGCCGCTAGGAGCGGATGGCGCTTTAGCCGGAACAGAACGTCATCTACCCTCGCCTCACTCAGATATTGTGAAAATATCGAACGCCGTAGCGAGACCGTCTCCAAGCGTCCGCGGCAAGGCGCGCTACACGGAAAGTAGGGGAGTTTAGTGAGCTAAATGACCCTGCTTTTCAGGTAGCGCAACACCGCAGCGGGCGTTTGGAGGCGGTCGCAGTAGGCGAGAGTTTTTCACAAGCTCTCAAACCTTGAGGAAGTGCTCGCGGTAGTACTGCAGCTCGGCGATGGACTCGCGGATATCGTCCAGCGCCTGGTGCGTGCCCTTCTTCTGGAAGCCTTCCTTGATCGTCGGCGCCCAGCGGTCGGCGAGAATCTTCAGGGTCGAGACATCCAGGTAGCGGTAGTGGAAAAACGCTTCCAGGTCGGGCATGTAGCGGTAGAGAAAACGCCGATCCTGACCGATGCTGTTACCACAGATCGGCGACTTGCCCTTGGGCACCCATTGCTCCAGAAAGGCGATGGTCTGCGCCTCGGCTTCGGCCTGGCTGATCGTGCTCGCGCGCACCCGCTGGGTCAGGCCGCTTTCGCCGTGGGTGCGGGTGTTCCACTCGTCCATGCCGGCGAGCAGCGCATCGCTCTGGTGCACGGCAATCACCGGCCCCTCGGCAAGGATGTTCAGGTCGCTGTCGGTGACAATGGTGGCCATCTCGATGATGACGTCTTGCTCGGGGTCCAGACCGGTCATTTCCAGGTCGATCCAGATCAGATTCTGTGGGTTTTGCATGCTGCGCTCCTCGGCTTGAGTCGCCAGTTTAGCGAATAAATCAGCCGGGGACGCGCCACAGCAGCAGGCGCGAATGCCGCCAATCCTTCAGCTCGACCACTTCATCCGCCGCTACACCAGGCACCTCGAAGCTATTGCTGATCAACCAGGCACCCGTCGGCAGCTCCGCGCACACCTTCGCCCACACTGCCGCCATCGGCGCGGGCGAGAGAAAGCTGTAGGCCACATCGAAGCTGGACAGGTCGCTGCGCCACAGGTTCTCGTAGCGCACCTGGCAGTTCTGCCGCGGCAGACTGCGCAACCAGGCGATGGCGAAGGACAGCGGCGCCGTCTCCACGCCGACGAACTGCGCCTGCGGAAACTGCCGCGCCAGCCACAGCAAGGTGCCCGCCGGCCCGCAGCCGAGGTCGATGAAGCGAAACACCGGCTGCCGGCGGGCCAGCAGCGCCGCCAGTTCACGCCGGCTGCGCGCGCCCGTCAGGTACAGCGGCACCCGCTCGCCCACGCTGTTCCAGTTGAGCAGCAGCACCAGGAAAAAGCCCAGGAGAAATACCCAGGAGGGCAACGCCGCGCCACTGACCAGCAGCACGGCTGGGACAAACCCCAGGTTCAGCCACCACCACCAGCGCGACAGCCCCAGCCAGCGGCCGAAGCTGGCCGCCAGCAAACCTTGCAGCAGGCCGGCGACCAACCCGCTGGGGCGCCAGCTGGATAACTGCGCCGCCGCGTAGATCAGCACACCGAGCAACACGACCGCCGCGAGCTGCGCCAACAGCGCCAGCAACACTGGGTATCGCGCGAACCACTGCCCCTGCATCACCGCCATGTACGTGCCACCCAGCCGCTATAGATTGCCGCGCAGTGTAGCCGCAGCACGAGTCGATACGCAGCGCGTGCTAGACTCGCGACCGCTTTTCACTGCAACTCACCTCCGGAATCCCCATGGCCAAACGCCAACTCAACCGCCGGCAAAACTGGCGCATCGAAAAAATCCAGGGCGAACGCGCCGCCCGCGCCGCCAAACGCGAGTCGCAGGCGGTGCAAACCTTGGAAGGCGGCGATCTCGGCCCGGAACAGCTCGGCTTGGTGATTGCCCACTTCGGCGTGCAAATCGAGGTTGAGGCGCTGGATGGCGAACTGGCCGGCCAGGTATTCCGCTGCCACCTGCGCGCCAACCTGCCGACCATGGTCACCGGCGACCGCGTGGTATGGCGCGCCGGCAATCAGGGCATCGGCGTGATCGTCGCGCAATTGCCGCGCCACACCGAGCTGTGCCGCCCGGACACGCGCGGCCAGCTGAAGCCGGTAGCCGCCAACGTCGACCTGATCGTGATCGTCTTCGCGCCCCTGCCGGAACCGCACGCCAACCTGATCGACCGCTACCTGGTGGCCGCCGAGCACGCCGGCATTCGCCCGCTGCTGCTGCTGAACAAAGCCGACCTGATCGACGCGCAGAATGCCGTGGCGCTGAATGCCCTGCTCGGCGTCTACCGCCAACTGGGTTATCCGCTGCTGGAGGTGTCGGCCCATGCAGGCGACGGCATGGAGCAGCTCAAGCAGCAGCTGGACGGCCACGTCAGCGTATTCGTCGGCCAGTCGGGCGTGGGCAAGTCCTCGCTGGTCAACAGCCTGCTGCCCGGTGTCGACACCCGCGTCGGGCCGTTGTCGGAGTTGACCGGCAAAGGCACGCACACCACCACCACCGCGCGGCTGTTCCACTTCCCCGGCGGCGGCGAGCTGATCGACTCCCCCGGCATTCGCGAGTTTGGCCTGGTGCACGTCAGCCGCGACGATGTCGAGGCCGGCTTCATCGAGTTTCACGAGCTGCTCGGGCATTGCCGCTTCCGCGACTGCAAGCATGACCGCGAGCCCGGCTGCGCCCTGCTCAAGGCCCTGGAAGACGGACGCATCCAACCGCAACGGATGGCTAGCTACCGGCACATTCTCGCCAGCCTGCCGGAAAGCGACTACTGATACGACAAGGCCGCGATCACTCGCGGCCTTGGGCATTACAGCAGACGCATCATTCGCTCGGCTGATCGAATTGCAGCACGCCATCTTCGAAGATATTCAAGCGCTCGCGCAGCACGTCCGGGGCAATCGGCTCAGCCGCAGGCGCAGTGCCCGGCGCAGCAGTGCCAGGCAGCGACGCACCGCCATCGGCATCAGAAGCCGGGGTTTCAGGGGTTTCGCCAGCGTCCTGCTCGCCTTCGATGGCGCGCTGGGCTTTTTTCGTCAACACAGTGATGTCGATACGCCGATTGACCGGATTGAGCGGATTTTGCCGGTCGAACAGCGCCGACGAGGCATAACCGACCACCCGCGCCACCTGCTCTTCGTCGTAGCCACCGGCCACCAGCACGCGCCGCGCGGCGTTGGCACGGTTGGCCGAAAGCTCCCAGTTACCGAAGTCGCCCGAGCCGGCAAACGGCTTGGCATCGGTATGGCCGCTGATGCTGATCTTGTTCGGCACCGCCTTGATGGTGTCGACCATGGCCAGCAGGATGTCTTCGAAATAGGGCTGCAAGCGCGCACTGCCGAGGTCGAACATCGGCCGGTTCTCGGCATCCATGATCTGGATGCGCAGGCCATCCTGGGTGATTTCGAAGAGGATCTGATCCTTGAACCGTTGCAACTGCGGGTCTTCTTCGACTTTGTTCTGCAGCTCTTGCAGCAGCAATTCCAGCCGCTCGCGCTCCAGTTCTTCGGCCAGGCTTTCGACCTGCTCCGGCTCGATCTCCTGCTGTTCGCTGTCCGCCTGGTCCTGCGCCTCGGGGTTCAGTGTGCGATCCGGCGCAGGCGTTGGCGAACCGCCCAAGTCGATCACATAAGGGCTGGCGCTTTCGGAAAAGCCGATCGGGTCTTTGAAATAACCGGAAATCAGTTTCTTCTGCTCAGGCGTGGCCGAGGACATCAGCCACATCACCAAAAAGAACGCCATCATCGCCGTGGCGAAGTCAGCAAAGGCGATTTTCCAGGCACCACCGTGGTGGCCGCCGGCAACCTTCTTGACCCGCTTGACGATAATCGGCTGATTATTCTCCATGGCTCAGCCGTCAGCTCCCGCGCATCGCCTGTTCCAGCTCGATAAAGCTGGGGCGGTGCGCCGGATAGAGTGCCTTGCGCGCGAACTCCACGGCCAGCGACGGCGGCATGCCGGACGCCGAGGCGACCAAGCCGGCCTTGATTGCCTCGTAGATATTCAGCTCTTCCTTGGCATCGTGCTCCAACGCACCGGCCAGCGGCCCAAAGAAACCGTAGGAGGCAAGAATCCCGAGGAAGGTCCCTACCAGGGCTGTACCAACCTTCTGACCGATCTCGGCGTTATCCGCCTCGGCGAGGATCGACATGGTGATCACGATCCCCAGCACCGCAGCCACGATCCCCATCGCCGGCATACCGTCGGCAACCTTGGCCACGGCGTGCGCGGGGTGATCGAGGTCTTCCTTGATCCCCGCCAACTCCATGTCGAACAGGCCTTCCAGCTCATGCGGCGCCATGTTGCCGGACGACATGATGCGCAGGTAATCACAAATGTAAGCGGTCATCCGCTCGTCTTTGAGGATCGCCGGGTACTTGCTGAAAATCGGGCTGGCGGCTGGGTCTTCGAGGTCAGCCTCGATGGCCATCATGCCCTCGCGCCGACTCTTGTTGAGAATCTCGTAGAGCAGGCGCAGCACTTCCAGGTAGTAGGTGTGGGTGAACCGCGTGCTGAACATCTTCAAGGACTTCTTGAAGACATGCATGAACATGCTGCCCGGGTTGGCCTGTAAAAAGGCACCCAGCGCCGCGCCGCCAATGATCAACACTTCGAACGGGTGCACCAGCGCCATAAACTGGCCGCCAGAAAGCATGAACCCGCCGAGCACGCTGGCGAATACAACAATGATGCCGATGATTTTTGCCATAGAAAGGAACTTGCCAGAGCCAGTAGTAAGGGTTTTGCAAAACAACCCTTCTATTTATCGGAAGTTGTGCGCGAGACTATAGCCAGTTAAGGCTAAAAGCCAGCTTGGCTCAACACTCATGCCCACGTCACGACCGCTACCGCGCACTCTCGATACCTGGCTCAAGCTGCTGGACGGGCAACTATTGCCGGTGCCGATCGAGAGCCATCAACAGGTGCGCCGTGCCCTGGCCGATAGCCGCCGCTCGCTGCGCGACATCGCCGACCTGATGCAAAGCAGCCCGGCCCTGGCGCTGAGCGTGATGCGCGAAGCCAACCGCAAAAGCACCACCCTCAATGAGCCGGCGGAAAGCCTGGAGAGCGCACTCAGCCGACTGGGATTGAAACGCACCGAGGAACTGCTTGAGCGTCAACCCGCCTTGCCGGCCAACGAAATCCCACATGCTTTGCGACAAATCCAGCTGATCAGCCAACATGCCACGCAGCAGGCCAATGGCTTGTTCGCCGGCCGCCTGGCGCGGCTCTGGCAGGAAATCCACTGGGGCAGCCTGTTGTTTCTCGCACCACTCTGGTCGCTGCTCGCCGCCCACCCCGAGCTACTCGAAGTCTGGCAGCAGCGGGTACTGGTCAAGGGCGAGCCGGCCGCCAAGGTCGAACGCGAGGTCCTCGGTGTTCCACTGCTCAAGCTTTGCCTGGCGTTGGCTGAGCAATGGCGCCTGCCGGAGTGGATCATCGCGGGTTATCGCCTGCTGGTAAACGACCGACGCATGCTGGCCAAGGCCCTGCACATCGCCAGGAACAACCAGCATCCGCTGCAACAACAGCAACACCTCGACGCCGACAGCGGCCTACGCCGCTGGCTGACCCAGCCGGCTAACAGCATCCTGCTGGCCAACGGCCTGGCCATCTCCGCGCACCACGCCTGGAACGGCCCGCACAGCTTGCGCTGGCAACGCCTGACCGGGCTATACCTGCAACTGCCGCTGGATGAACTGCAGCAACAGATTCACCAACACGCCGCCCACAGCGCACGCCAGCAAAACACGGCCGAGCTCTGGCACCCGGCCGAAGCTCTGCTGTGGCCTTGGGATGCCCGGCGCTGGCAAGCCCGGCCCGCCGCTCTCGCCCCCAGCGCCGTCCATGACTGGCGCCAGCACTGCGCACAACTGCTGGCGCAGCCCAGTGCGTTCAGCAATGTGCTGCAACTCAGTGCCTGCGCCAGCCAAGCCTTGCAGGCCTGCGGCATGCGCCGCGTGTTGCTGCTGCTGGCCGACCGCACGCACACGCGCCTGCTCGCCCAGCAGTCGATTGGCCTTGACCCGGCCAGCGCCGGATTATCCCTCGACCCGCAGCACAGCCAGGTGCTGCGCCGCTTGCTGCGTGAGCCCGGGCAACTGCGCCTGACGCCGACCAACATCGCACAATTCTCCGCCCTGCTACCCGGCGCGCTGAAGGCCCTGTTCCCCAGCGAACACCTGTTGCTTCGCTCGCTGGTCAGCAACGGGCGAGTGGTGATGCTCGTCGTCGCCGACCAGGCCGGCACCGCGTTCAGCGACACCAGCCTGCAAGCCTTCAGTAAAACCGCGCAATGCATCGAACGCGCCCTCGGCAGCTTTGCCAACCGCGGGCGCTAGGCTTTCCGCTACACTTCGCCCCCTTCCCTTACTGACGAGGCCCAGCATGACTGCCTTCGCTGAGTTGCCATTGGTTATTGAGCCGGCCGAGCTGGCCAGCCGCCTGGGTGCGCCGGACTTGATCCTGGTCGACCTGACCAGCGCCGCGCGCTATGCCAGCGGACACATCCCCGGGGCGTATTTCGTCGACCCCAAACGCACCCAGCTGGGCCAACCGCCAGCGCCGGGTCTGCTACCGGAGCCGGCGCAACTTGAGCAGTTATTCGCCGAACTGGGACATCGCCCCGATGCGGTCTACGTGGTCTACGACGACGAAGGCGGCGGCTGGGCCGGCCGCTTCATCTGGCTGCTCGACGTGATCGGCCACCACCGCTACCACTACCTCGATGGCGGCCTGCATGCCTGGCTGGCCGAGGCTCGCCCGCTTAGCAGCGAACCACGCGCAGCACAGACCGGCACGTTGAAGCTGAACCTGCACGATGCGCCAACGGCCACCCGCGAATACCTGCAAAGCCGTCTGGGCGCCGCCGACCTGGCGATCTGGGATGCACGCACGCCAGCCGAATACCGCGGCGAAAAAGTCCTCGCGGCGAAAGCCGGGCACATCCCTGGCGCCGTCAATTTCGAGTGGACCGCCGGCATGGATCAAGCCCGCGCCCTGCGCATCCGCCAGGACATGCCGGCGATCCTCGCCGACCTCGGCATCACCGCAGACAAAGAAATCATCACCCACTGCCAAACCCACCACCGCTCCGGCTTCACCTACTTGGTGGCCAAAGCGCTCGGTTACCCACGTGTCAAAGCCTATGCCGGCTCTTGGGGCGAATGGGGCAACCATCCGGACACACCGGTTGATCGCTGATCGACCGCACGCCCTCCAGGCCTCTTAAGGAATCCCGATGAAACAACGTCTGTTTATCTTCAGCCAGTACCTGCTGCCGCATCACCTGCTGTCGCGCCTGATCGGCTGCGCGGCCGAATGCCGTGCCGGCTGGTTCAAGAACCGCCTGATCGGCTGGTTCGCCAAGCAATACCAGGTTGACATGAGCGAAGCGCAGATCGAAGACCCGACGGCCTTCGAGCACTTCAACGCCTTCTTCACCCGCGCCCTGAAAGACGGCGCTCGCCCGCTCGACACCACCCCAGGCGCGGTGCTCTGCCCGGCCGACGGCGCCATCAGCCAACTCGGCAAAATCGAGCATGGCCGGGTGTTCCAGGCCAAGGGCCACAGCTTCAGCGTGGTCGAGCTGCTCGGTGGCGACAGCCAGCGCGCCAGCCCGTTCATGGGTGGCGACTTCGCCACCGTGTACCTCTCGCCGAAGGATTACCACCGCGTGCACATGCCGCTGGCCGGCACCCTGCGCGAGATGGTCTACGTGCCGGGCCGGCTGTTTTCGGTCAACCAAACCACTGCGGAAAATGTGCCCGAACTGTTTGCCCGTAACGAGCGCGTGGTCTGCCTGTTCGACACCGAGCGCGGGCCGATGGCAGTGGTGCTGGTCGGCGCGATGATCGTCGCCTCGATCGAAACGGTCTGGGCCGGCCTGGTCACGCCCCCCAAGCGCACCCTGAAAAGCGTGCGTTACGATGAAGCCGCACGCGCACCGATCAGCCTGGAAAAAGGCGCCGAACTCGGTCGTTTCAAACTGGGCTCGACGGCCATAGTGCTGTTCGGCCCGGAGCAAGTGCAGTGGGCCGAAGCGCTGGGCGCCAACAGCGGCGTACGCATGGGCCAACGCCTGAGCAATTAATACCAAACGTTGCGCGGGCCAAGCCGCCGCTTGGCCCTGCAACTCGACCGACCATGCGGCCAACACCGCAGCGCATTGAACACTTAGTGCTTTCCATGAGTCCAACCCAGTACCACTCGCCCCCTCTCACCGCCGCTGCTCAACGCACAGCCGCTAGACCTTTATAGGGCTGCGATAGCCAGCAGATGCTGCTAGAGTTCGGGCACTATTACTAGAACGACTCGCCTTACCTGCTGGCGTTGGAGTATCCGAGTTAGATGGATAAACAGAGTCCCCACCTGCTGCTCCGCGTCCCCACACCAAACAAGCAGAGCCTGTCTTTCTGCGATGCTACGCCGCGCGACCTGAAACGCTGGATCGCCGGCTTACCGAAAGCCAATATTGGTGAAACCGCCCGCCAGCTGTACCAAGCCCTGGTTGAACTCAACCAACTGCTGACCCCCTCGGATAACCGCCTGCAACTGCTGGAGCAGCTGCGGCCGGAGGTGTATTTCGTCTGCAAACACCTCGAGCGGCACTTCCTCAGCCAAGCCATCGTCCTCGATGAGCGCCCGCGCAAGGTCGCCAACCTCTGCCAAGCCCTGCAAAACCACTTGGCCGTAGGCTACAAACTGATCATCGCCCGCGTGGCGCCGCAGGATAATCGCGAACGCAATCAACTGCTGGCGATCGCCCTGCAGCGTGCCACGCACAGCTTGTGCGCCCCGTTGATACGCGCCAGCCAACTGTATTGCCCGGTCCCGGAAGGCCTGTGGCTGGAGCTGCACCAGCTCTACCAGATCGCCCGTGACCGCGACCTGCAAAAGATGGTGATCCGCGACCCGCTGGCACGCCACACCCCTGGCTTGAGCACGGAACAAAGCTACCTGGTCGCCCTGCTGCTCGGCTGCGCGCGCTGCAACCAAATGCGCCAAAACGCTATCGCCCGCCTGGCAGAGGTGCTGGAGCCCTGGAGCGCACTGGTCAATCTGCAGGCCGGCGACATCCCGTCGAGTCTGTTCGCCGTCGCCCCCCAGCTGGATGGACCGCCACGCTACACCTCGCTGTTCCAGGACAACGAACTGCACAACGCACTGGGCATCGACCCACACCCACTGGTCGACGCGATCAAAGAACACCTGCTGCTACCGGCGGAAAACCTCGCGCAGTCACGCCTGTTCGTCCCCGACGGGTTCAGCCTGGACATGCTGCAACACCTCGGCGCCGCGTGGGGCGATATTTCCGAGCGCACCTTCCAGCGCACTCAGGGCCAGGGCAGCATGACCCTGTGCATTGGCATGAGCGCCCTGCACTTCTTCATGGCCAACCAACGGTCATTCAACGAAGTGCTGCAACTGCCGGCCGAAACCAGCGCGGCGGTCTTCAAAGCCGACACCGGCACCCCGGATATCTGGTCCAGCGCCTTCGATGCGCACAAAAGCAATAACTGGGAAAACGGCATGCCGTTCGAGGAAATCCAGTACAGCAAGCCGCCATCGCCAGACGTGCACGTTGAAGCCAGCGGCAGCGAGAGCTACCCGGCATTCGAACTGCCCATCGTCAATCACAGCCCAGGCGGCTATTGCCTGTCCTGGCCAAAAGACGTCCCCAGCCAACTGCAAGCCGGTGAATTGCTAGGCGTGCAGGATTCCCCCGAACAAGGCTGGAGCGTGGCAGTGGTACGCTGGATTCGCCAAGTCCGCGGCGGCGGTACGCAAATGGGCATCGAGCTGATCGCCCCGCACGCGCAATCCTGCGGCCTGCAATTGGTGCGCAAAGCCGAGCAGAACAGCCAATACCTGCGCGCCCTGCTGCTGCCGGAAATCAGTGCGATTTCCCGTCCCGCCACCCTGATCACTCCGCGCCTGCCCTTCCAGGAAGGCAACAAGGTGCTGATCAACCTCAGCGGCACCGAGCGCCGCGCTGTACTCAGCCGCCGGCAAACCAGCAGCGGCAGCTTCAGCCAGTTCGAATACCGTAGCGTCGAACAGGTTCCTACCGCTCTCGGGAAGCCCGTCACAGCCCCGGGAACCCGCAGCGCAGGTGGGGAGGAAGACTTTGACTCACTCTGGAAGTCGCTGTAGATTGCCGACACACCACCTTTTGTCGCCTTTTCGCGCCCGTTTGGCGCAGATTTGACTCTCGCCATGGCCATCGAAAAAAAAACTATTCGGCTACTGATTCTCGAAGACTCGCAGAACGAGGCTGAACGCCTGGTTAGCCTGTTCCGCAATGCCGGCCGCGCGACCCGCGTGCATCGCCTGACCTCAAGCGACGACCTCGCCGAAGCCCTGCAACAAAGCTGGGATTTGTTGATCGCCGCACCCAGCAGCGAGCAACTCGATCCCAGCGAGGCGATCAACGCCATCCGCCGGCAAGCCAAAGACATCCCGGTGATCCAGCTACTCGCCAACAATGACTCCGACAGCATCACCGAAGCGCTGACCCTGGGCGCCCAGGATGCGCTGCCGCAAGGCGAGGACGAGCGCCTGGTGCTGGTGGCCAAACGCGAACTGGCCAACCTCGAAGAACGCCGCGCCCGCCGCGCCGCCGAAGTGGCCCTGCGCGAAGCGGAAAAACGCTGCCAGTTGCTGCTCGACAGCTCCGTCGATGCCATCACCTATGTGCACGACGGCATGCATATTTACGCCAACCGTGCGTACCTCGAACTCTTCGACTACGAAGACGCCGATGAGCTCGAAGGCATGCCGATGATTGATTTGATCGGCGCCGCCGACCAGGCCAACTTCAAGGACTTCCTGAAGAACTACCAAAGCGCCGAAGGCAGCGCCGAACTGGCCTGCACGGGCGTCAAGGCCGATGGCCAGACGTTCCAGGCACGCATGAGTTTTTCCCCGGCCACCTACGATAGCGAGCCATGCATTCAGGTGGTGATCCGCGCGGAAAGCGACAATGCCGAGCTGGAAGAAAAACTGCGCGAGATCAGCAGCCAAGACTTGGTCACCGGCCTGTACAACCGCACCTACTTCCTCGAATTGATGGACGCTGCCGCCGAACGCGCCATCAATGCCGGACAACCGGCCAGCCTGGCCTACATCCGCGTCGACCGCTACGCCCCCTTGCTCGCCGAAGTCGGCCTGGCCGGCATCGACCTGCTGCTCACCGACCTGGCCAATCTGCTGCGCGCGCACTTCGCCGGCGAAGCACAGCTGGCGCGCTTCGGCGACGATGTCTTCGCGGTACTGCAACCGGGGCAAACGCCGGAGCAATCCGAAGCGAGCCTGGCGGCTTTACTGAAAAAACTCGAAGGCCACCTGTTTGACGTCAGCGGCCGCACCGCACAAACCACCTTGTCGATTGGTGTCGCCGGTCTCAACGAAAAAACCGCGAAAGCCCAGGAAGTGGTCGACCGTGCGCACCGCTGCGCCGACGAGCTGAGCGATGGCAATGCCCTGAAACTCTACAACCCGGCCGACGAACTGGCCGCCGCCGCCAACCGTGGCAGCATCGTCGCCATGGTCCAGCAGGCCCTCGAACACAACAGCTTCCGCCTGCTGTTTCAGCCGATCATCAGCCTGCGCGGCGACAGCTACGAGCATTACGAAGTGCTGCTGCGTCTGCTTAACCCGCAAGGCGATGAAGTTCCGCCACTGGACTTCCTCAACGCGGCGAAAGAGGCCGGGCTGGGCGAGAAGATCGACCGCTGGGTCATCCTCAACTCGATCAAGCTGCTGGCCGATCACCGCAGCAAGGGCCACAACACTCGCCTGTTCGTGCACCTGTCGAGCGTCAGTTTGCAGGACCAAACGCTGCTGCCCTGGCTCAGCGTGGCGTTGAAAGCCGCTCGCCTGCCCTCCGACTCGCTGGTCTTCCAGTTCAGCGAGCCGGATGCCATCGCCTACCTTAAACAGGCCAAACTCCTGACCCAGGGTTTGAGCGAGCTGCACTGCAAAGTCGCACTCAGCCAGTTCGGTTGCGCATTGAACCCGTTCAATACGCTCAAACACCTGAATATCGACTTCGTCAAGATCGACGGCTCGTTCTCCCAAGACCTGAGCAAAGCGGAGCATCAGGA
The DNA here is from genome assembly GCA_002354655.1 of Pseudomonas sp. UBA2684. Lineage (GTDB taxonomy): Bacteria > Pseudomonadota > Gammaproteobacteria > Pseudomonadales > Pseudomonadaceae > Aquipseudomonas. The sequence continues at coordinate 180,296 of DELY01000003.1, read as the reverse complement.
AGCCCTGAAAACCTTACTGGCCAGCCTGCACGCCCAGGCCAAACTGACCATCGTGCCCTTCGTCGAGAGCGCCAGCGTACTGGCCACACTCTGGCAGGCCGGGGTCAATTACATCCAGGGTTACTACCTGCAAGGCCCCAGCCAGTCGATGAATTACGACTTCTCCGCCGGCGACGAGTAACCCACGCACGTACAAAAAAGCCGCCTGAGGGCGGCTTTTTGCTGTGCGTGCGTGGCGGTTTAATCCAGGCCGTCGCGATCACGGAAGCCGAGCAAATACAGGATACCGTCCAGGCCCAAGGTCGAAATTGCCTGCTTGGCCGACTGTTTGACCAGCGGTTTGGCGCGAAACGCCACCCCCAAGCCCGCTATCGCCAGCATCGGCAGGTCATTGGCACCATCGCCGACCGCGATGCTCTGCTCCAGACGCAACCCTTCCTTGTGCGCCAGCTCGCGCAGCAGGTCGGCCTTGCGCTGGGCATCGACGATTGGCTCGACCGCCACGCCGGTGACCAGGCCATCGACAATCTGCAACTCGTTGGCGAACACATAATCGATGCCCAGCTTGGCTTGCAACTGCTTGGCAAAATAGGTGAAGCCACCGGAGAGGATCGCGGTTTTGTAGCCGAGACGGCGCAGCTCGCTGAACAGCGTTTCGGCGCCCTCGGTCAGGCGTAGCGAAGCACCGATCTCGGCCAGCACGCTTTCCGGCAGGCCCTTGAGCAGCGCCAGACGCTCCCTGAAACTGGCGGCAAAATCCAGCTCGCCGCGCATCGCCCGCTCGGTGATGGCGGAAACCTGCTCACCCACACCCGCGGCCTTGGCCAACTCGTCGATCACCTCGGCCTCGATCAGCGTCGAGTCCATGTCGAATACCGCCAAACGGCGGTTACGGCGAAACAGCGAATCGCGCTGGAAGGCGATGTCGACGTTCAGCTCCTGCGCCACGCTGAGAAACTCGGCACGCAGCGCCACCGGATCGGCCGGTTCGCCGCGCACGGAAAACTCGATGCAGCCCTTGCCCTGCTCGGCCGGCATGTCCAGCGGCATGCGCCCGGACAGACGGTCGATATGGTCAATGTTCAAGCCGTATTTGGCGGTGATTGCGCTGACGCGCTGCAATTGCTCGGCCGTCACCTTGCGCGTCAGCAGGGTAACGATATGCCGCGCCTTGCCCTGACCGCCAACCCACTGCTGGTAATCCGCTTCGGACACCGGCGTGAAGCGCACCTGCTGGTCAAGTTTGTAGGCCGTGAACAGCACATCCTTGAGCACCGACGAGGCCCGCTCGGTATCCGGAATTTCTACCAGAATGCCGAACGACAAGGTGTCGTGGATTACCGCCTGGCCGATGTCGAGGATATTCACCCCGCCCTGGGCCAGCACGCCGGTGATGGCGGCAGTCAGACCGGGACGATCTTCGCCGGTGATGTTGATCAGGACGATTTCGCGCAAGGCGCACCCTCCGGGGCTCGATTAGTTGCTGGCGGCCTGCCGAACAGTCGGCAAGCCGGAGAAAAGGCGCACATTCTACCCATTTTCGCCGCCATACGGGCACGCGCGGCGCTTTGCCCTGTGCGGGCCGCTCGCTATACTGCGCGGCAACTACAGTCGACAAGAGCCGAGCTCTGTGAACCGGCCCGCCCCCGTTAAGCCCGATAATTTCTTCCTCCTGCTGTTTCAAGCCCTGCGCCAACGCCGCGTGCCGCTGGCCTTGCGCATCGCCAGCCACAGTTTGTTGCTGGTGGCGCTGGCCCTGGTGATTTACGCCTGGGTGATCGGCATGCAGTTCAAGCAGGCCATGGAGCAGCAGGCCGAAGCCCTGGGCACCAGCCTGATTACTCAAACAGCCTCGTCGGCAACCGAGTTGCTGGTGTCCAACGACATCCTCAGCCTCAACGTGCTGCTCAACAATCTGGTGAAAAACCCGCTGGTGGCCCATGCGGCCATCTATAGCGTGGACAACCGCATCCTCGCCGAGGCGGGCTCACGCCCGAGCAAAAGCATGCTCGGCGAAACCGAGGGGCTGTACTCGACGCCGATCACCTTCCAGGAAGTGATCGCCGGGCAACTGCGCATCAGCCTGGACATGCGTCAGTTTCAGCAGCCGATGACCATCAGCCTGCAAAGCATGGGCATTCTCAGTTTGATCCTGTTGGCCCTGGCCTTGTCGCTGAGCATGCGCCTGGGCCGGCACATCTCCACGCCGCTGCTGCAACTGCGCGTCTGGTTGCGCGACCCGGATGACCCGGCGCCCGGCGCTGGCCGCCAGGACGAAATCGGCGACCTGGCGCGCCAACTGCAAGCGCGCCTGGTTCCACAAAAACCTGAGCCCGAACCAGAAACCGAAGACGCCTACGACGAGCAGGACGAGACGGACTACCCGCACACGCTGGCGGACGACGAACCGACCTTCGAGATGCGCGACCTGCATGACGAGCGTTTCGACGACCTGGGCGAAGACGAGCAAACGACGCAACGCCAGAGCCATTTCAGCGACCCGCAAGAGCACGACCCATTCGCCGATCTGCGCGACGACAGCACTGCGCTAATGCCCGTTGCCGCGCCAGCCCCGCATGAACCGCAGCAAAGCGCAGTCCTGGCGATCCAACTGGGTGCCCAGGAACAATTGCGCCGACTGCCGCGCATGCGCCTGCTGGACCTGCTGCAACGCTACCGCGATTGCCTGAATCAGGCGTCAGCGCTGTATCAGGGCGAACTGCACACCCTGAACGACGGCAGCAGCCTGATGCTGTTCCACCGCCAAGACAGCGGCGAAGACTACCTGACCCACGCCATGTGCTGCGGCGAGCTGATGCGCGCACTCGGCCATGCCCTGCAAATCGAGGTCGCGGACAGCGGCATCACCTTGCAATTGCAGCTGGGCCTGACCCAAGGCGAGGATCTGCTGGGCATGAGCCAGGGCGATCTGCTACTCAGCGAAACCGCCCAGGACGCCCTGGCGCTGTCGCAGCACAGTCGCAATCTGCTGTTGCTCGAACGGCGGGTCGGCGATGACCCACTGGTACGTCAGCGAGCGCGCATTCGTGCCATCGCCAGCCCGGAAGGCGCGTGCTGCGTGGAGCGCCTGCTGGAGCCCTACCCATCGCTGCTGGAGCGGCAGCTGGCGCGAATGCACGAGAGTCGCCCGCACTGATCAGACGCTATAGCCACTCTGCTTAGCCACCCCCTACCGCTACCCGCGATCGGCATCGCGGCCTTAGTCAATCATGGCCGTTTGCTGCGTTATATACGCTGATCGGCGCACTTGGCGGCCACGAGAGCACAGCGCCGACCATACAAGACGATGTACCTGTTAACTGTTGTACGTCGATTCTGTAGGGTGGGTTAGTGGCGCTGAGGCGGGCTGGCAAAGCAACTGCGCAATGGATGCGCCACATAACCCACCAAGCGTTAATCGGCCTAGCCCCTCTGGTGGGTTACGGCGCAACTGACTATGCGGCAGCCGATAGTCCGTGGTCATGCGCCTAACCCACCCTACGAATTACTACGCTCCAGGCATCGTCTAGCCGGCTGCACGTTTCAACCCATAACTGGGACATAGCCATAAAAAAGGCTATGTCCCAGTTACGTGTTGCAGGAGAAGCCGCGCTGTTGTGGGAGCGGATTTATCCGCGAAAATCTTTGAAAACTGAAGATCT
>DELY01000003.1:126788-176544 GCA_002354655.1 Pseudomonas sp. UBA2684 | reverse complement strand
ATCAACAGTTAACGGGTACAGAGACAAGAAAAAGCCCGCGGTTAGCGGGCTTTTTCATACACAGGCATTCACTCAGAAGCGGAACACTTCGGCATCGATGCGGATTGGCTCGGCCACCGGAATTTTCGGCCCTTCCGGCTTGGCGGCTGGCGCTGCCGGGGCCTTCTTGCGCGGCTCCTCGGCCACCACCGGAGTGGCGTTGCCGTACTCCTGCACCGCGCCTCCCAGCTGTTCGACCAGCTGTTGCATCAGCAGGCTTTGGGCGCGCACCTGATCGGCAACCGAGCCTTGGTGTGGCTCTTCCAGGCGCACCAGGCGCCCATTCAGCAGTTGCCCATCCTTCCCCAGCAAACGCCACTGCGCCTCCAGCACCGCAGGTCGCTGCGGCCCGGAATCCAGACGGGAAATCGACAGCAGCACCTGCACGCTGGGGGTAAACCCTGGCGTCGCCGGCGCCAAAACCAGGCGCTGGCTGTTCAACCGCGCGGCCAACTGACGCAGCAGTTGCCGATCGATGTCCGCCGCCAGGCTGCCGGCCCAACGCGCATCGGTCGCCGCGGTCAGGCTGCCGTCGGCCTGGCGCTGCAACAGCGCCTCGCGTTGCAGGTAATCGGCAATCGACACCGGCCCCAGCAATACCGCGATGCCGCCCTTATCGGCAGGCATCGCGGCATTGCCACCGTCCAATTGGTAGAGCGGCACGGGCTGGTAGCGCGTGCAGCCGACCAAGCCAAGCAGGCCAGCCAGCAGCAGAACCAAGGGAAGACGAACTACAGTCATTACTCTCATCCGGCCGGCATGACAGCCAGCAGTCAAACATGTGTTTAGCCGATACGCCCAGCCATGCCGGGGTATCTCGCGGCCGCGTATCATCCTTTAAACCGCCGCCCGACTCCAGCCTTGCGCACGCTAAAGCGCACGCCTGGCCTTATGCCAGCGGTTCGACCAGCAAGTTATCGACCCGCTGAAAGCCGCGTGGCAGCTTATTGCCGCGCCGCCCGCGCTCGCCTTTGTAGTGCTCCAGGTCGTCTGCCTTGAGCGACAACGTGCGCTTACCAGCCTGCAGCACCAGAGTCGCACCGACTGGCAAAACTGCCAAGTCAGTAAGGTACTCTTCGCGACTGGCGACACGCTCGCCGGGAATACCGATGATCTTGTTGCCCTTGCCTTTGCCCAGTTGCGGCAAATCGCGCACCGGGAACAGCAGCAGGCGACCTTCGGTGGTCACCGCGGCCAGCCAGTCTTCTTCGCGGTTGGCCAGTGGCTTGGGCGGCACCACCAGCGCGCCGGTCGGCAAGCTCAACAGCGCCTTACCAGCCTTGTTCTTGGCTTGCAGGTCTTCACCCTTGACCACAAAACCGTAGCCGGCGTCGGAGGCGATCACATACAGCGCACTGTCGTCGGGCAACAGCACGCACTCGAAGGTCGCGCCCGGCGGCGGGGTTAGACGTCCTGTGAGCGGCTCGCCCTGACCCCGCGCGGATGGCAGGCTGTGAGCGGCCAGCGAATAGCTGCGCCCGGTCGAGTCGATAAACACGGCGAACTGGTTGGAGCGGCCCGGCGCAGACGTTTTGAAGCCGTCGCCGGCCTTGTACGACAGGCCGGTGGCGTCGATGTCATGGCCCTTGGCGCAGCGCACCCAGCCCTTCTCGGAGATCACCACGGTGACCGGCTCGGTCGGCATCAGCTCGGTTTCGCTCAACGCCTTGGCTTCGGCGCGGGCGACAATCGGCGAGCGACGGTCGTCGCCATAGGTTTGCGCATCCTTGATGAGCTCATCACGCACCAGCTTCTTCAGCTTGGCTTCGCTGCCGAGCAGGGCCAGCAGCTTGGCGCGCTCCTTGGCCAGCTCGTCCTGTTCGCCGCGGATCTTCATCTCTTCCAGGCGGGCGAGCTGACGCAGGCGGGTGTCGAGGATGTAATCGGCCTGAATGTCGGTGAGGCCGAAACGCTCCATCAGCACCGGTTTGGGCTGATCCTCGGTGCGGATGATGTGGATCACTTCATCCAGGTTGAGGAACGCAGTGAGCAAGCCTTCCAACAGGTGCAGGCGTTTCTCGACCTTGTCCAGGCGGAACTGCAGACGGCGGCGCACGGTGTTGACGCGGTACACCAGCCACTCGGTCAGCAGGGTGCGCAGGTCTTTCACCGACGGTTTGCCATCGAGGCCGATGACGTTGGTGTTGACCCGGTAGCTGGACTCCAGCTCGGTGGTGGCGAACAGGTGCTGCATCAGCTCATCGGCATCCACCCGGTTGGAGCGCGGAATGATGACGATGCGGCAGGGGTGTTCGTGGTCCGACTCGTCGCGCAGGTCGGCGACCATCGGCAGCTTCTTCGCCTGCATCTGCGCGGCGATCTGCTCCAGCACCTTGGCCCCGGAGACCTGATGCGGCAACGCGGTGACCACGATATCGCCGTCCTCGACGCGGTACACGGCGCGCATGCGCACCGAGCCCTTGCCGGTTTCGTAGATCTTCAGCAGATCGGCACGCGGGGTGATGACTTCGGCTTCGGTCGGGTAATCCGGACCGAGCACGTGTTCGCACAGCTGCGCGACCGTGGCATCCGGCTGATCCAGCAAGCGCACGCAGGCCGCCGCGACTTCGCGCAGGTTATGCGGCGGAACATCGGTAGCCATGCCCACGGCGATACCGGTGGTGCCGTTGAGCAGGATATTCGGCAGGCGGGCTGGCAGGGTCGCCGGCTCGTTCAGGGTGCCGTCGAAGTTCGGCACCCAGTCCACGGTGCCCTGGCCCAGTTCGGTGAGCAGCACTTCCGAGTAGCGCGACAGACGCGCCTCGGTGTAGCGCATGGCGGCGAAGGACTTCGGGTCGTCCGGCGCACCCCAGTTGCCCTGGCCGTCGACCAGGGTGTAGCGGTAACTGAAGGGTTGGGCCATCAGCACCATGGCTTCATAGCAGGCGCTGTCGCCGTGCGGGTGGAACTTGCCGAGCACGTCGCCGACGGTACGCGCCGACTTCTTGTGCTTGGAGTCGGCGTCCAGGCCCAGTTCGCTCATGGCGTAGACGATGCGCCGCTGCACCGGCTTCAAGCCATCGCCGATATGCGGCAAGGCGCGGTCCATGATCACGTACATCGAGTAATTGAGATAAGCCTGCTCAGTGAAATCGGCGAGGGAACGGCGTTCAACACCGTCCAGGCTCAAATCGAGGGATTCGCTCATGCGTGCCTCATTGCAAAGTGGATTGGCGCAGCATCAAGGTGCCGTCGCGCTGGGTAAATTCGAGTTGTTTCAGGGCGCTCATGCCCAGCAGCACGTCTTCGCCACCCATACCGGGGGCGATCAGGGCGGCAACATCGTGCAGGACGATATCGCCCAACTGCAGACTGTCGAGCTGCGTGCGGTGGGCCGTGGCACGGCCATTGGCGGTGCTGATGACAATCGGCGCACCGGCCTGCAAGCCCAGCCGCCTGGCCACCTCGGTCGGTACGGCGACCTGGGTGGCGCCGGTATCGAGCAAGAAAGTCACCGGCGCACCGTTGATCTGCCCGTCGGCCAGGTAATGGCCCTGACTGCTGCTGGCCAGGTGCACCTCCACGTAGCCGCTGCCATGCCGCGACTCGGGACTGCGATTGGGGTTGCGCTGGGCGTCTTCCCAATCGCCGAAGAAGTGCGTGGCCAGCAGCAAGCCGGCGCCCCACGCCAGCACCAGCATCACCCGCCCGGCACGCCGACCGGGAGCCTGCGGCGTGCTCACCGGGTACTCCCCCAGCCGCCTGCCGGCGCGGCGAAGCGCCAGACAATCGGCCGTGCCTCGCCATCGGCGCGGGTCATACGGCCACTGTCGACGCCGATCCAGGCGCCGTCAGTGTCGACCCACAAAGCCTCGGCCAAGCCGTAGGACGGCGCATAACGGCGGGCATCGGTGAGTGCTTCGGCGGCAAACGACCAGCAACGCTCGACCTCGGCGTTGCCCAACTGACGCCGACAGATGCGGTGTGCCTGCCGTTCGAGGGTGAAGAGCTTATCGTTGTGGTACGCCAGCCCGGAAAAATCCCGCGGCTGTAGCTGGCTGTCCAGCTGGGGCGGAGCGAAATCGCTGCCGCCCTCGCTGAGCAGCACGCAGCCACCGGTGCAGCGCCAGGTCGAGCGCTGCTTGTGCAGCACCAGCAGACCGCGGCGCTGACGCTCGGCCGCCAGCCACAAGCGCTCGCCGGCCGGATCGACGGCGATACCTTCGAAAAGCGCATTGAAGTGCAACAACATGCCGCTGGCGCGCGCCTGACGCACCAGCCCGCTCGGCAGCGCCAACCATTGCGCCGCCGCAGCCGGCGGAATCTGCAGCACCGCGGCGTGCGCCTCGCTGACCACGTAGCGATTGCCCAACGCGTCGCAAGACAGCCCCTCAAAATCCAGGTCGCCGCCGCGTACCAGGCTAGCGGCCCAACTGCGCATGCGCAGGCCCCAGGGCAGCGGCGTGACCGGTACTGGCGGTGCGACGAACAGCTCGGCTTCGGCCTGCCACACCGTCTGGCTGGCATCCAGGCGATACAAGCGATCGTCCTCGCGGTCCGACACCGCCCACAGCGCATCGCCACACCAGGCCAGGCCCGACAGGTTGCCCCTGGCGATCCCTTCGATCGGGTGCTCGCTGAGCAGTTTCAGCTCGTCCAACACCGGGGGCTCGGCCAATGCCGGCGTGGCAAGCAGCAGCAACGCGGCAAACAAATGCCGCATCAGAGCAACACCTCGGCCAGGTTGCCCTTGGACTCCAGCCAGGATTTACGGTCGCCGGCGCGTTTTTTCGCCAGCAGCATGTCCATCATTTCCTGGGTGCCGGGGTAATCGTCCAGGGTCAGCTGCACCAGGCGCCGGGTATTGGGGTCCATGGTGGTTTCGCGCAGTTGCGGCGGGTTCATCTCACCCAGGCCTTTAAAGCGGGTGACCTGCGGCTTGCCGCGGCGCTTCTCGGCCACCAGGCGGTCGAGGATGCCATCGCGCTCGGCCTCATCCAGGGCGTAGAAAATCTCCTTGCCCAGGTCGATGCGGTACAGCGGCGGCATGGCCACATACACATGGCCGGCATCCACCAGCGGGCGGAAATGCTGGACGAACAGCGCGCAGAGCAAGGTGGCGATATGCAGGCCGTCGGAGTCGGCGTCGGCGAGGATGCAGATCTTGCCGTAACGCAACTGCGAGAGGTCGCTGGAACCGGGATCGAGGCCGACGGCCACGGCGATATTGTGCACTTCCTGGCTGGCCAGCACTTCGCTGCCATCGACTTCCCAAGTGTTCAGAATCTTCCCGCGCAGCGGCAGAATCGCCTGGAACTCTTTGTCGCGCGCCTGCTTGGCCGAACCGCCGGCGGAATCACCTTCCACCAGAAACAGTTCTGAACGCATCGGGTCTTGGCCGGCACAGTCGGCCAGCTTGCCAGGCAGCGCCGGGCCCTGGGTGATGCGTTTGCGCTCGACCTTCTTGCCGGCCTTGAGGCGGCGGTTGGCGTTGCTGATCGCCAGTTCGGCGAGCTGCTGGCCGAGTTCCGGGTGGCCGTTAAGCCACAAACTGAAGGCATCTTTAACCACGCCGGAAACGAATGCGGCGGCCTCACGCGACGACAGACGCTCCTTGGTCTGCCCGGAGAACTGCGCGTCCTGCATCTTCATCGACAGAACGAAGGCGATGCGCTCCCAGATATCTTCCGGGGCCAGCTTGACCCCGCGCGGCAACAGGCTGCGGAACTCGCAGAACTCGCGCATGGCATCCAGCAGGCCCTGACGCAGACCATTGACGTGGGTGCCACCCTGAGCGGTGGGAATCAGGTTGACGTAGCTCTCCTGCACCGCATCGCCGCCTTCCGGCAGCCACAGCAGCGCCCAATCTACTGCTTCTTTATTGCCCGCCAGGCTGCCGCAGAAGGGTTCATTGGGTAGCCGTTCAAATTCGCTGACCGCATCCACCAGGTAGGAGCGCAGACCGTCTTCGTACAGCCACTCGACTTTCTCGCCGCTGGCCTTGTCCTCGAAGCTGACCGCAAGACCCGGGCACAGCACGGCCTTGGCTTTCAGTACGTGTTTAAGGCGGCTGACCGAGAACTTGAAGGAGTCGAAATACTTGGCGTCCGGCCAGAAGTGCACGCTGGTGCCGGTGTTGCGCTTGCCCACCGTGCCGACCACAGCCAGGTCGCTGGCCTTGTAGCCGTCGGCGAAACTCATCTGGTATTCGCTGCCGTCGCGCTTGACCGTGACGATCACGCTGGTCGACAGCGCGTTGACCACCGAGATGCCCACGCCGTGCAGGCCGCCGGAGAACTGGTAGTTCTTGTTGCTGAACTTGCCGCCGGCATGCAGCTTGGTGAGGATCAGCTCGACCCCTGGCACGCCCTCTTCCGGGTGAATATCCACCGGCATGCCGCGACCGTCGTCGAGCACTTCCAGGGAGTTGTCCTCGTGCAGGATCACCTGGATCGATTTGGCGTGCCCGGCCAGCGCTTCGTCGACACTGTTATCGATCACTTCCTGGGCCAGATGGTTAGGCCGCGAGGTGTCGGTGTACATGCCCGGGCGCTTGCGCACCGGGTCGAGGCCGGAAAGGACTTCGATGGCATCGGCGTTGTAAGAGCTAGAACCTTGCTGGGCCATGGGGTCTCTTGTCGTCAATTGAGAGCGGAAAAGTCGATATCCTGCCACAGATGGCGGGGAATACCGGCGAAAGCGAAAAGCATCGGCAGACGCTCGGCAAAGCCCTGGAAACCGTGATCACCGCCGGCCTGGATACGCAGCGCGCAGGCCCGGTAATAGGCCTGGGCATCGCGGTAATCGAGGGTTTCATCGGCGGTCTGCAGCCATACCTGGTAACGCGCGGGGTCTTGCGGTGGCGGCACATCCAGCTCGGCCAGGGCTGCCAGGTGATCGGCGGTCAGTTCCCAGGTTTCATCGCTGTAGTAATTCTGCTGCGGGCCCAGGTAGCCGTCGAAGCGCAGATGCGGGCGCACCGCGGGGTTGATCAACAACGCCGGCAACGCGTACCGCTCGGCCAAGTGGGTCGCATAGTAGCCGCCCAGGGAGCTGCCGACTAGCACGGGCCGGCCGAGCTCGGCGATCAACGTTTCGAGCTGGGCGATGGCCTGCCGTGGGTGGTGGTGCAACGCCGGCACCCGCAACTGCGCCGCTAGGCCCAGACGCGCCATCGCACGCGACAGCAGGCTGGCCTTCAGTGAAGCCGGCGAGCTGTTGAGGCCGTGGATATAGAGGATGCAGGGGCTGGACGTAGGCATGGGAACGGCGCTGACAGATAAAACGGAAAGCCGAACGGTAGCAGCTTTCGCCTCATGCCCTCCAGCGTGGATGACGGCTCAATAGCCCTTGACGCTGTAATCCACTTCGAAGGCGATACCGGTGACGCGCGACACGCCGGTTTCCAGCCGACCATCGGCATGCAAGCGCAGCCAGCGATAGCCAGGCGCCGTGGTATCGACCTGGAACTCCTCGCTGCCGGGGGCGAATTGCACGCAGGTCGACGGCGACGCCAGCAGGCGGATGCCGTCGCGCTGCTGATCCAGCTCCTGGTGAATATGCCCCCACAACAGCGCACGCACCTGCTTGAAGCGCTCCAGCACGGCAAACAGCGCCTCCGGGTTGCGTAGGCCGATGGGCTCCATCCAGCGACAACCGATGGACACCGGATGGTGGTGCAGGCAAATCAGGTGGTGACGTTCGGGCGCCTCGCTGAGCGCACGCTCCAGCAGCGCCAGTTGCCGATCGGCCAGGTAACCGGGCACCGCGCCGGGAATCGACGAATCGAGCAGGATGACCCGCCAGTTACCCAGGTCGATCACCGGCTCCAGCAGATCGCTGCCCACGCAGGCGGCCTGCATCGCCGGCACATCGTCGTGATTGCCGGGGAACCAGCGTCCGGGGGCAGGAATCGCCGCGGTCATCTGACGGAAACGCTCGTAGGACGCCTGGCTGCCATCTTGCGACAGGTCGCCGCTGGCGAGCATCAGGTCGATCTGCGGCTGCTCCTGCATAACCCGCTCGATCACCCGCTGCAGGCTGTCCTGGGTATCCATGCCCAGCAGTTTACCGGCCGCCTCGGCAAATAGATGGCTGTCGGACAACTGCACCAGCAGGACCGAGGAATCAGCAACGGAAGGGGGCGCGCTCGGCAAGGCCGTCTCCTAGAGCGGAATACGTGAATTATGGTGGGTAGTTCGGTCAACGGTAAACCCGCGAAGCGGGCATGCATCACAGAAAGTTAGCTGTAAACCCGGCGCAGGACTCGCTTAACCGACAACAGCACTCACACAACCGGCTCCAGCTCATGGCCACAGGCCAGACAATGGCTCAGCCACTCGCCGAGAAACAGGTTGAGCTGAGTCTTTTCATCCGGCTGGTGCATCGCCGCATTCGGGTACGGGTAGATGCTGCGAAAGCGCCGGGCGCTTTGTGCACTGATGACTTCGGCCATGCGCGCATCGTGGTACACGCGCACTTCCAGCTTCGGCACCGGCAGCCAAGGCAGGCTGTGCTCCTGGCGTACTTGCACGGTCGAGGTATAGGGGCAGGTTTCCAGCACCTCCAAGGCCAATACCCCCAGCAGGTGCTCGCCTTGGCTCAGGGCCACGCGCCGCGCGCTCGACACTTCGCGCATTGCCGGCAACAGGCACATCAACCGCGCGTAGTTGGCCTCGCAAGCCGCTTGCAGCTCGACCAGATCGACGCGGTAGCGATCACGCAACAGGCTCACGACCATAACCCCCGCACTTCGGCGCGGTTCAGCGCCAGCCATTGCAAGGCGATGATGCTCGCCGCGTTGTCGATGCGCCCGTCCTTGACCGCCGCCAAGGCATCCTCCAGCGCCCAGACGTGCACGCGAATGTCCTCGCCCTCGTCCGCCAGGCCATGCACGCCGCCCGCGCCCTCACTGTCGCAGCGGCCAACATACAAGTGCACGCGCTCGTCCGAGCCACCGGGCGACGGATAGTACTGCGTGATCGGCCACAACGCGGTCAAGGTCAGGTTGGCTTCCTCAATCGCCTCGCGGCGCGCCACCTCTTCCGGCACCTCATCCTTGTCGATCAACCCGGCAACCAGTTCCAGCAACCACGGATTGGCGCTTTTCTCCAAGGCGCCGACGCGGAACTGCTCGATCAGCACCACCGTATCGCGCTGCGGATCATAGGGCAGCACGCACACCGCATCATGGCGCACAAACAACTCGCGGCTGAGCGCCGGCCCCATGCCGCCAGCAAACTGGCGATGGCGCAGACGCAGCCGGTCGAGCTTGTAGAAGCCGCTAAAGCAGGCCTCGCGCTCGATCACTTCGACATCTTCTCGTTGCATAGCGACCCCCTGTTAACAGGAACGGGCCCGAAGGCCCGTCCTGGTTACACTCATACTGCTACGCAAATTTGCCTAGCAGAAGCCCCATCACACCTTGTGGTAGAGCTGCGCGCCCTGCGCCTTAAACTCCTCAGCCTTGGCTTGCATACCCGCCTCGGCATCCAGGTCGAGTGCGGCGATGCGCTGCTCTTCAGCATAGACGCGAACTTCCTGGGTGATCTTCATCGAGCAGAACTTCGGCCCGCACATGGAGCAGAAGTGTGCCACCTTGGCCGAGTCCTTGGGCAGCGTTTCGTCGTGATAACTGCGCGCGGTGTCCGGGTCGAGACCAAGGTTGAACTGGTCTTCCCAGCGGAACTCGAAGCGCGCCTTGCTCAAAGCGTTGTCGCGGATCTGCGCGCCCGGATGGCCCTTGGCCAGGTCGGCGGCGTGGGCGGCGATCTTGTAGGTGATGATCCCGGTCTTCACGTCATCCTTGTTCGGCAGGCCCAGGTGTTCCTTGGGCGTGACGTAGCAGAGCATGGCGCAGCCGAACCAGCCGATCATCGCCGCGCCGATGCCCGAGGTGATGTGGTCGTAGCCCGGTGCGATATCGGTGGTCAGCGGGCCGAGGGTGTAGAACGGCGCCTCGTCGCAGCACTCCAGCTGCTTGTCCATGTTCTCCTTGATCAGCTGCATCGGCACATGGCCGGGGCCTTCGATCATGGTTTGCACGTCGTGTTTCCAGGCAATCTTGGTCAGCTCGCCGAGGGTTTCCAGCTCGCCGAACTGCGCTTCGTCGTTGGCGTCGGCAATCGACCCCGGACGTAGGCCATCGCCCAGCGAGAAGCTGACGTCGTAGGCCTTCATGATTTCGCAGATGTCTTCGAAATGGGTGTAGAGGAAGTTCTCTTTATGGTGCGCCAGGCACCACTTGGCCATGATCGAGCCGCCGCGCGAAACGATGCCGGTGACGCGCTTGGCGGTCATCGGCACATAGCGCAGCAATACGCCGGCGTGGATGGTGAAGTAGTCCACGCCCTGCTCGGCCTGCTCGATCAGGGTGTCGCGGAACAGTTCCCAGGTCAGCTCTTCGGCTGCACCGCCGACTTTCTCCAGGGCCTGGTAAATCGGTACGGTGCCGATTGGCACCGGCGAGTTGCGGATGATCCACTCGCGGGTTTCGTGAATGTGCTTGCCGGTCGACAGGTCCATGACCGTGTCCGACCCCCAGCGAATGCCCCAGGTCAGCTTGGCCACTTCTTCTTCAATCGAAGAACCCAGCGCCGAGTTGCCGATGTTGCCGTTGATCTTCACCAGGAAGTTACGGCCGATGATCATCGGTTCCAGTTCGGTGTGGTTGATGTTGGCCGGGATAATCGCGCGACCGCGGGCGATCTCGTCACGAACGAATTCCGGGGTGATGATCTTCGGCACGCTGGCGCCGAAGCTGTGGCCGGCGTGTTGCTGATCGAGCAGGCCGGCGGCGCGCGCCACTTCCAGCTTCATGTTCTCGCGGATGGCAACGTATTCCATCTCGGCGGTGATGATGCCTTGGCGCGCGTAGTGCATCTGGCTGACGTTGGCCCCGGCCTTGGCGCGGCGTGGGTTGTTGACGTGGGCAAAACGCAGCTTGGTCAGCTCGGCATCGGCGAGGCGCTGCTGGCCGAAGTTGGAGCTCAGCCCAGGCAGGCGTTCGGTGTCGCCACGCGCTTCGATCCACGGCGAGCGCACATCGGCCAGGCCCTTGCGCACGTCGATGATGACGTTGGGGTCGGTGTACGGGCCGGAGGTGTCGTAGACCACCACGGGTGCGTTGATCTCGCCGCCGAAGTCGGTGGGCGTGACATCCAGGCTGATTTCCCGCATCGGCACCAGAATGTCCGGGCGCGAACCCTGCACATAGACTTTTTGCGAACGGGTGAACGGTTGGATCGACTGTTGGTCGACCTGGGCTGACTCACTCAGAATCGGATTGAGGTTTTTTTCTTGTGTGCTCATCGGCGGCTCTCCAGGGCTATATGTCGGAGCGAACCTGGACGGATGACGAACCTATCTACGATCTGCTGCGCGTCGGCCCTGCTGCGTTAAAAACCGGCTCGGAATGCTCATTTACAAAAGTAAACTCCGCTTCCTCGCCTGCTTTCGCCTTGCATGGCTCTAGCTCGCGAGATCGTAAACAGGTTCTAAGGGCGAAAGGTGCACCTGGGGCGGTGCCAGAGGCTCGCCGGAGGACGGGCGAGCACATCTTGTTCCCTACGCAGGCCTTAACCTGATCAGGTTCAACGGGATCCGGCAGCTGCCAATCTCAGCCCCGCAAGTGGGGCACCCCGACAAGAACCCGGCCAGTCTAATCAAGACACCGCGATAAAACCAACCCACGAGTCAAAAACTCCTGACCCATGCGTCGGATAGTGACGCCACTACGCCCTGCTCCCGGATTGTTGCACGCAGGCAACATAGCTTGTTGCAAACTACACTCACGCCGCTATGGGCGCACTTGACCCTCCTGGCGGCGCCGCTTAGCCTTGCCGATTACCGCCAAATCTAGGATTGCCCTAATGTTGCGCAGACTTTCCCTGGCTCTTGCCGTGGCCTCCGCTTCCGCCGGATTGGCCTGGGCTGAACAAGCCCCGCTGTCCACCAAAACAGACCTGGTCACGGTGTATCAGGAAGCCGCCAACAACAATGCCGATTTGGCGGCTGCGCGTGCGGATTACCAGGCACGCCGCGAAGTCGTACCGCAGGCGCGCTCCGGCTTGCTGCCCAACCTCTCGGCCGGTGCCAACTTGAGTGACACCCGCACCGCAATCGATTCGCCCGCCAACACCAGTTCGCGCAGCGGCACGGTGTACCAGGCCAACCTCAGCCAGCCACTGTTCCGCGCCGACCGCTGGTTCCAATTGCAGGCGGCCGAAGCCACCAGCGAACAGGCCGCGCTGGAGCTGTCCGCCACCGAGCAAAACCTGATTCTGCAGAGCGCGGAAACCTACTTCGCCGTGCTCCGCGCCCAAGACACCCTGGCCTCGACCAAGGCCGAAGAAGCCGCCTTCAAGCGCCAGCTCGACCAAGCCAACGAACGCTTCGACGTCGGCCTGTCGGACAAGACCGACGTACTCGAAGCCCAGGCCGGCTTCGACACCGCGCGGGCCAACCGGATCATCGCCGAGCGCCAGGTGGACGACGCCTTTCAAGCGCTGATCACCCTGACCAACCGCGACTACGCGGCCATTGAAGGCATCCAGCACAGCCTGCCGATTCTTGCGCCAACGCCGAACGACGCGAAAGCCTGGGTCGACACCGCGGCCGCGCAGAACCTCAACCTGCAAGCCAGCAACTACGCGGTGGACGCCGCCGAAGAAACCCTGCGCCAGCGCAAGTCCGGCCATGCGCCGACCCTGGACGCGGTGGCCAGCTACCAGAAAGGCGATAACGACAGCCTCGGTTTCAGCAACACCAGCACACCTGGGACAACCCAGCCCCGGTTCAGCGGCGATGTCGAGCAACGCAGCATTGGCCTGCAACTGAATATCCCACTGTACAGCGGCGGCCTGACCAGCTCGCAAGTGCGCGAGGCCTACCAGCGCTTGAACCAGACCGAACAACTGCGCGAAAGCCTGCGCCGGCAAATCGTGCAGAACACCCGCAACCTGCACCGCGCGGTGAACACCGATGTGGAAACCGTGCAGGCGCGCAAACAGTCGATCATCTCCAACCAGAGCGCCCTGGAAGCCACCGAAATCGGCTACCAGGTCGGCACCCGCAACATCGTCGACGTGCTCGATGCGCAGCGTCAGCTGTACAGCTCGGTGCGCAACTATAACGACGCCCGTTACGACTACATCCTCAACAACCTGCGCCTCAAGCAGGCCGCCGGCACGCTCAGCCCGGGCGACCTGGAAGCCCTCGGCAACTTCCTCAAGCCGGACTACAACCCGGACAAGGATTTCCTGCCGCCAGACCTGGCCAAGGCCGCCGAAGCCCAGCTACAGGGCAACCCGGACTACTGAGTGGCTCGCATAGAGTGGCTCGCATAGAGTTGCTTGCATAAAAAACCCGACGCGAGTCGGGTTTTTTATGGTCGCGATCAGGCTCGTCTGTAGGGTGGACATGGCGCAGCCTTGTCCACCGGCCTTTAAAGCGGGCAAACCGCGCGGCGGCATGTCCGCCCTACGCTGTCACCCGGTTCACACCTGACCGAGCAAACGCCCCAGCCCGGCCAATAAGCGCGCCAATGCGCCCTGATTGGCCTGCATCACCGCCAACCCGGCCTCGCGCATCTGCGCGGCACGCGCAGGCTCTTGCCACAGCTCGGCCACCCGCGCGGCCAGTGCGGTGGCATCGCCCACTTCGAGCAAAGCGCCAGCCTCGCGCAACTGCGCAGCGATCTCCAGAAAGTTGAACAGGTGCGGGCCGCTGAGTACCGGTTTGCCCAGCGCGGCCGGCTCCAGCAAATTGTGCCCGCCATTGGCCACCAGGCTGCCGCCGACGAACGCCGTGTCGGCCAGGGCATAGAGAAACAGCAGCTCGCCCATGGTGTCGCCGAGCATCACCTGGTCGCCGGCCAATGGCGCTTCGCCGGTCGAGCGGCGGCGGGTGCTGAAACCTTGGCGCTGGCACAGCTCGAACACCGCGTTGAAGCGCTCGGGATGGCGCGGCACCAGGATTAACAACGCCTCGGGCCATTGCTTGAGCAGCTCGCGGTGCGCCGCCAGAACCGCCTCGTCCTCGCCCGTGTGGGTGCTGGCGGCGATCCATACCGGCCGCTGGCTGGCGCCCCACTGCTCGCGTAATGCACACGCGCGGCGCGGCAGCTCGGGGTCGATGGTCAGGTCGAACTTGATCGAGCCGGTCACCTCGACGCACTCAGACCGCGCGCCCAGGCGGCGAAAACGCTCGGCCTCGGCGGCGGTCTGCACGGCAATCAGGTTCATTTCGCCGAGCATCGGCGCGGTCAGTTTGGCAAAGCGCGCATAGCCGCGCGCCGAACGGGCCGACAGCCGCGCATTGGCCAGCGCCACGGGGATGCCGCGCTGGGCGCACTGGTGAATATGGTTCGGCCACAGCTCGGTTTCCATGATCACCGCCAGCCTGGGCTGCACACGATCCAGAAAACGCGCCGCGGCCCAAGGCAGGTCGTAGGGCAGATAACAGTGCTGCACGCGCCCGGCATACTCCGGCGCGGCGAACATCGCCTGAATGCGCTCGGAGCCGGTGGGCGTCATGCAGGTGATGGTGATCGGCATGTGCGGGTAACGCGCCAGCAACTCGCGGATCAGCGGCGCCGCGGCGATGCTCTCGCCCACCGACACCGCATGCAGCCAGATGCCGCCGGGCTTGAGCGGCGGCAGACCGAGTGCAAAGCGCTCGCCGATGCGTTTGGCGTAGGCCGGCGCCTGCCGCGCTCGCCAGGCCAGACGCCCAGCGATAATCGGCAGACCGAGGTGCAACAACAGGCTGTACAGGGCTCTATTCATGGGCGCGCAGCTTAGGCACTTTAGGAAAAGTCGTCGAGCAAAGGTCAGGCAAGGCGCAATGCAGCGAAGCGGAGTAACAGCCGAAGGCTGGCCCGCAGGGCGCGCATAGCGAGTCAAGCAGGTGAAGACGCGCAGTGTACGAGTAGTACATGAGCAGGCCGAACTACTTTTTAACGCAGCAGCACCGACGCGCAGGCACTTTTCGATCAGCCGATGGCCTGCAGGTGCCTGGCAAAGCAATCGGCCAGCCACAGCGCCGCCGGCCCCAGCGCTTCATCGCGACGGCAGACCAACTCGACCACCAGCGGCGGCGGCGTCCAGTCGCTGCTCAGCTCGACCAACTGGCTCTGGTAAGTCGGGTACTGCACCACATGGCGCGGCAACCAAGCCCAGCCGAGGTTGCGCATCAACAACTCGGCCATGGCGTAGAAACTGTCGGTGCGCCAGACCGCGGGGCTGATCTGCTCGCCGCCAGGATAATGGCTGTCTTGCGGCGCCATCAGTAATTGCCGGTGGCGGGCCAGCTCGCGACGGTCGACATGCCCGGCGTTCGCCAGCGGATGCCCGGCACCGCAGACGGTGACCATCTCGATGGTGCCCAGGCGCTGACGCTCCAGCGCTTCGGGCATCTGCTCGTGGTGGAACAACAGGCCGAGATCGGCGCGGCGCTCCAGCAGCTTGCGCGCGACATCGCCCTGGGCACCGCTGGCCAGTTGCACCTCCAGCAGCGGAAAGGCCTGGGCCAACGCCTCGAGACTGTCCAACACCGGCTGGTAGGGCATGGCTTCGTCCTGGGCCAAGCGCAGTCGCACCTCTTCGCCGCGCACCAGGCCCAACGCCCGCCCGTCGAGACGCTCGCACTGGCGCAGCACCTCGCGCGCCTCCTCCAGCAAGGAGGCCCCGGCCGCCGTCAGCCGCGGTTGCCGGCCACTGCTGCGCTCGAACAGCAACACGCCGAGATCGGCTTCGAGCAGGGCGATCGCCGTGCTCACCGCCGACTGCACCCGATTCATCTGCCGCGCCACGGCGGAAAAAGACTGCCCTTCGGCGACGCTGACGAACAAGCGAATTTGTTCCAGGTTCCACTGCATAACCCATCTCCTTTACAGATAGGTAATGACTTTATCCCATCGGCTGAATACCTAGAATGGCCGACAGTTCAACCAGGAGGTTCATCATGTCCGGCTATCTCTACCTTGCAGTCGCCATCACCGCCGAAGTGATCGCCACCACCTCGATGAAGGCGCTCGACGGCTTCAACAAACCGCTGCCCTTGCTGCTAGTGGTGGTCGGCTACGGAATTTCCTTCTGGATGCTCAGCCTGGTGGTAAAAACCATTCCGGTCGGCATCGCCTACGCGGTGTGGGCCGGCCTCGGCATCGTCTTGGTAAGCATCGCGGCGATCTTCCTCTATCAGCAGCGCCTGGACCTGCCAGCCATGCTCGGCATGGGCCTGATCGTCGCCGGCGTGGTGGTGATCCAGTTGTTCTCGCAGACCGTCAGCCACTGATCGGACGAGCGGTGCAAGCCGCTCGCGCTATACTGCGCGCCCGTTTTCCCTTCGAGGCGCGCGCATGTCCCAAGCTCTGAGCACTGACGTTCTGATCGTCGGCGGCGGTATCGCCGGCCTCTGGCTGAATGCGCGCCTGCGCCGCCAGGGTTTCGCCAGCGTGCTGGTGGAAAACGCCAGCCTCGGCGGCGGACAGAGCGTCAAGTCGCAAGGCATCATCCACGGCGGCGCCAAGTACGCCCTGCACGGCGCCCTGAGCGGCGCCTCGGAAGCCATCGCCGACATGCCGCGACGCTGGCGCGAAGCCCTGGCCGGCAATGGCGAACTCGACCTGACCGGCGTGCGCCTGCTCTCCGACGCCCATTACCTGTGGTCGCCCGGCAGCCTGGCCGGCAACATCACCAGTTTCTTTGCCAGCAAGGCGGTGCGCGGCCGGGTCGACCAGGTCAAGGGCGAGCAACTGCCGCCAGCCCTGCAACACCCGCAATTCAAAGGCAAGGTCTATCGCCTGGCCGAACTGGTGCTGGATGTGCCGAGCCTGATCGCGCGCCTGAGTGAGCTGGCTGGCGATGGCCTGCTGGCCGCCGAGCGCATCGAACCACTGCGGGAACAGGGCGAACTGGTCGGCCTGCGGGTCGATGGCCGCGAGATTCGCGCGCAGCGCATCGTCCTGAGCGCCGGCCGCGGCAATGCCGAACTGCTCGCCGCCCTCGGCTTCGACCAGCCGGCCCAGCAACTGCGCCCGCTGCACATGGTGCTGGCCAAGGGGCCGACCCTGAAGCCGCTGTATGCCCACTGCCTGGGTGGCGGAGCGAAACCGCGCGTCACCGTCACCACCCACCCGGCGGCCGATGGCGAATGGGTCTGGTACCTCGGCGGCGACCTGGCCGAGGCCGACGGCGTGGCCCGCGACGAAACGGCGCAGATCAAAGCCGCGCAGAAGGAAGTCGCCGACCTGCTGCCCTGGATCGACCAGTCGAGCACGCGCTGGGCCACCCTGCGCGTGGAGCGCGCCGAGCCGGCGCAATCCGGCCTGGTACGCCCGGACAATGCCTTTCTCGCCGAACAACAGCGGCTGCTGGTCGGCTGGCCGACTAAACTGGCATTAGCGCCGGACTTCGCCGACCGCGTGCTGGCGGCGCTCGACCGCGACGGCATCCAGCCCGCCGCCCATGCCGCGCTGCCCGACCTGCCACGTCCGGCCGTGGCCCGCCCCGCCTGGGAGGAACTGTTCTGATGCACGCCCTGCACAGCCTGCACAATCTGCATCGCCCGCTCGGCGCCACCGAGCTGCTGGTCTCGCCGCTGGGCCTCGGTACGGTCAAGCTGGGCCGCGACCAGGGCGTCAAGTACCCCAACGGCTTCACCATCCCCGGCGACGCCGCCGCCCGCGACCTGCTCGCCCAGGCCCATGACCTGGGTATCAACCTGATCGACACCGCACCCGCCTACGGCAACAGCGAAACCCGCCTCGGCCCGCTGCTGCGCGGCCAGCGCCAGCACTGGGTGATCGTCAGCAAGGTCGGCGAGGAGTTCGAGGCCGGCCACTCGCGCTTCGACTTCTCCCCGGCGCACACGCGGCTCTCCGTGGAACGCAGCCTGCAGCGCCTGGAAACCGATTTCATCGACCTGCTGCTGGTGCATTCCGACGGCAACGATGTCGCGATCCTGCGCGAAAGCGGCATCTACGAAACCCTCGCCGAGCTCAAGCGCGAAGGCAAGATTCGCGGCTTCGGTCTCTCCGGCAAGACCATCGCAGGCGGCCTGCTGGCCCTCGAACGCGGCGACTGCGCGATGGTCACCTACAACCTCAACGAACAGAGCGAGTTGCCGGTGCTCGACTACGCTGAGCAGCACGGCAAAGGCATTCTGATCAAGAAAGCCCTGGCCAGCGGCCATGCTTGCCTGCAACCCGGGGAAGACCCGGTACGCGCCAGCTTCGAGCTGATCTTCGCCCACCCGGCGGTGAGCAGCGCGATCATCGGCACCATCAATGCGCAGCACCTGGCCGACAACGTGGCAACCGCTGCGGCTGTAATTCAGGATATTGCGTGAGCCATTGCTGAGAAACCCAATGTGCGAAGCTCAGGCTCGCCGCTCAAAGGCCTGCTGACGCCGCAATCGCGGCCGACCCCAACGCAAGAAGGAGCCGACATGCCGCGCACGCTGATCCGCAAAGACCCCAGTACCTTCAAGACCCTGCCGCTGTTTGTCGAAGCTGGCCCGGACAGCCTGAGCTACCAGAGCCTGGGCCGACCGCTGAACTTCAGCGAAATGCTCGAGCGCCGCAAACCCGTCGACGTCAGCAGCTCCCAGCGTTTCGCCGTGGAACTGGCCAACCTCGGCGTCTCGGTGCGCCTGACCCTGAGCTGGCAGGGCCGCGACTACTGGATACTGGTGCGGCAACGCCGGCTGGACCGCGGCGACGTGGTGCTCAAGCTGATTTCCGGCTACGTGCCCGCCCACGAACTGAACCTGCCGCTGCTCACCGCCATCCAGGAGGTGGCCGAAGAATGCCTGCTGGAAACCCCCGAAGGCTGGCTGGCCGGACGCTTCGGCGACACCTGGCTGCCAACGCCCTATCAAGGCCCGCTGCGCTACCGTGAAGCCACGCATTTCCGCCTTAGCCCGCTGTCCGGCGCCGCGCGCCCGGTGCAGTGTGGCAACCTGACCTTGCTGGAGCGGCCGCGCGCCTACGTGCACCTGCCGACCGCCTCGCTGCAACTGGTCTATGACATGTCCCTGGAGCTGCCAAAGGACATCAAGCAGCTCAGCCTGTTTCACGTCGACGAACGCCTGGAAGACGGCAAACTGGTGGCGCGTCTCGACCGCGAACGGCCAGACCTGTACCTGATCCCACTGCAACAGGGGCGCCCGACCGCCGAGCTACTCACCCTGCGCAAGGGGCTGCTGAGCACGGCCAGTACCCGCGGCCTTTGGCTGGCGGAAAGTTTTGCCGCACAGGACGGCTGGCTGGTGCGCGACGAACGCATCCGCTGGAAAGACTGGCTGAACCAGCAAAACCTCGACGTCCGGCCGAAAAAAAGCCCCGCCAAAGCGAGGCAATAAGGGACTGTGCACACCAAGCTGAAAGCGGCCCAGCAAGGTTGAACAGCGCCCAAGCGCCCGGAACCTGTGGGAGCGGCTTTAGCCGCGAAGCGTTGGCGGTGCGGCGAAGATATGCGCGGCTGAAGCCGCTCCCACGAAGAACCGCCCTACACCGCCCCGCCAAGTGGCCTTGGCCACACCACCTACGAACCGCGTTATTTCAGTTCGCTGGAGCTCTTGCCGAGTAGGCGACGGGCGACGATCAGCAGTTGAATCTGCTGGGTGCCTTCGAAGATGTCGAGAATCTTCGAGTCGCGCGCCCATTTCTCCAGCAGCTCATCCTCGCCATAACCCAAGGCGCCGGCCAGCTCGACGCATTTCAGCGTCACCTCGTTGGCCACCCGCCCGGCCTTGGCCTTGGCGATGGAGGCCTCCTTGGAGTTGGGCAGCTTGTTGTCGGCCATCCAGGCAGCTTTCAGGGTCAGCAGGCGCGCGGCCTCCCACTCGGCTTCCAGGCGATACAGGGTCGCCTCGGCATGGCTGACGCTAAGCAGTGGCTTGCGGTAATCCAGCGTGCAGACCTTTTTCAGCAGCTCACGGGTGCGGTCCAGCGAGGCTTTGGCCACCCCGACCGCCATGCCGGCGACCAGCGGTCGGGTGTTGTCGAAGGTTTCCATGACCCCGGCAAAGCCCTTCTGCACATCGATTTCCGGGTTGCCCAGCAGATTGGCCGCCGGCACCCGGCAATCGCTGAAACTGATCGAGGCGGTATCCGAGGCCTTGATCCCGAGCTTCTTCTCCAGGCGCGTGACGCTCATACCCGGCGTGCCGTGCTCGACCACGAAGGACTTGATCGCTGCGCGGCCAAGGTTCTTGTCCAGGGTGGCCCAGACCACCACCGCATCGGCGCGCTCGCCAGAGGTGACGAAGATTTTCTCGCCGTTGAGCACGTAATGCTCGCCGTCCTTCACCGCCGTGGTGCGGATCGCCGCCGAGTCGGAGCCACAACCCGGCTCGGTGATGGCCATGGCCGCCCAGGTGCCGCCAAAGCGTTTGAGCTGCTCGTCATTGGCCACCGCGGCAATCGCTGCATTACCGAGGCCCTGGCGCGGCATGGCCAGTAGCAGGCCGACATCGCCCCAGCACAGCTCCATCACCCCGAGCAGCGCCGCCAGGTTGCCGCCGTTCTTGATCCCATCCTGCTGCTCCTTGGCGGCGCCACGCTTGCTCGCCGAGGTCGCGCCAATGGCATCCGGCGAGCCAGCGTTCATGCCGTCGAGCAACGCCGCGAGCAGATCGAGCTCCTTGGGATAGGCATGCTCGGCCTTGTCGTATTTGCGCGAGATCGGCCGGAAATAGTTTTCCGCCACCTGGTGGGCCTGCTTGACCAGGCCACGGAATTTCTTCGGGGTTTCTAAGTTCATGTGCAGCGCCTTCTACAGGTGCAGGCCGCCAGCCATCAGGGCTACGGCGCGCAGGTCGCGGTACCAGCGCTCGGCCGGATGTTCTTTGGTGAAACCATGGCCGCCGAGTAACTGCACGGCATCGGTAGCGATCTGCATGGCTTTCTCCGCGCACAGCAGACGCGCCAGGTAGGCCTCGCGCTGGAACGGCAACCCCTGTTCGGCGCGCGCGCAGGCACGCCAGACCAGCAAACGCATGGCATCCACCTCCACGGCGATGTCCGCGACCATAAAGGCCACCCCTTGGCGGTGGCTGATCGGTTCGCCGAATGCCAAGCGTTCGTTGCAGTAGGGCACCACATAATCCAGCGCCGCCTGGGCGGTCCCCACCGCCAGGGCACACCAGGCCAGCGCAGCGTGATCGAGGAAGCCTTGATAGCTGAAGTGCTGGGCCGCCAGGCGTGCCTCGAGCGGCACCTTGACGCCGTTCAGCTGCACCCGCGCAGTACTCGTCGCCTTGAGGCCCATGGCCGGCTCGGGCCGACGCTGCAGACCTTTAGCGCCCGCCTCGACGACAAACAGTCCCGGACCGTCCTCGGCCTGCGCCGCGACGATCAGCTGGCTGGCATCCAGCCCACGCAACACCAGGCACTTCTCGCCGGACAAGCGGTAATATTTACCGCTGCGCTTGGCACGCGTGGCCAAGCGCTGTGCATCGAACAACGGCGTTGGCTCGTTCACCGCAATCGCCATCACCGGCGCGCGGTCTTCGCCAACGAAGCGCGGCAGCCAGTGCGCCTGTTGCTCGGGCGAGCCCCAACGACGAATGCAGTTGGCCGCCGACAACGGCACCAGCAGCGCCGCCGCCAGCGATAAATCGCCCTTGGCCAACGCCTTGGCAATCAGCGCGTTACTGAGTACGGTGCGCTCGCCAGCCATGCCGCCGTGCACCTCGCCGACGCCATAGTGGCTCAGGCCCAGCTCCTGCGCCTGATTGAGCAACGCCGCCGGCAGTGCTGCCTGGGTATCGGCATCATGGGCCAGCGGGCGCAGCACTTCGCCGGCGAAGCTTTCCAGCATGTCCACCAGCATCTGCTGCTCGTCGGTCAGGGACAGATCGAACAGCGCATCCGGGTCGACCTGGCGTGGAGGCTTATCGGCCCGCTGTGCGGCCAGGCGAAAGCTCGCCCGGCTGCCTCGGTAGATAAGTTTTTCGAAGGATTTACGCAGCTTCAGCCGATCCGGCCAATCGGCCTGCGCGACTCGGTTCAATACAGCCAGGGCACGGCCCTGTACATCGGAGGTCATGGCATCTCGCTCCACGCGGGGTGAGGATGCCAAGAATGATGCGCGCGCAGGCAATAGGCGCCTATGACCGCATCGACGCGGGCGACTGGCAGCTAAGCCAGTCGCAGGGAGCACGCGCGAGCTGAGCACCGCTGTAGGCTGGGCATGCCGGGGCCGTGCCCACCGTCAGCAAAACGGCGGACAACCGGCAACACCATGAAACAGGCGGCGTGACGAGGTTTACTGCTTGCGGATTTTTTCGACAATCGCGGTGGTTGAGCTGTTTTCGACCAAGCCGAGCACGCGCACTTCGCCGCCATAGGCACTAACGATGTCGGCGCCGACCACCTGATCGATGGCGTAATCGCCACCCTTGACCAGCACATCCGGCTGCACCTGCTTGAGCAGGCGCTCGGGGGTGTCTTCACTGAAGCTCACCACCCAATCCACCGCGCCGAGGCCAGCGAGCACGGCCATGCGTCGATCCACCGAGTTGATCGGCCGACCAGGGCCTTTCAGACGGCTGACCGACGCGTCGTCGTTGACCGCCAGAACCAGCCGGTCGCCTTGGGCCCGCGCCTGCTCCAGATAGGTCACGTGACCGGCGTGGAGGATGTCGAAACAGCCGTTGGTAAAGACGATTTTCTCGCCATGGGCGCGGGCGTCTTCCATGGCGATCAGCAGTTGATCCAGGCTCAGCACACCGCGCTCCGAGCCCTCCTCGCGCTGCACCGCACGGCGCAGCTCAGGTGCGCTGATGACTGCGGTGCCCAGCTTGCCGACCACGATGCCGGCCGCCAGATTGGCCAAGGCCACCGCCTGCGGCAACGCTTCGCCAGCCGCCAGAGCGGCGGCCAGGGTGGAGATCACCGTGTCGCCGGCGCCGGTGACGTCGAATACTTCGCGGGCGCGGGCAGGCAGGTGCAACGGTGCGTGTTCCGGGCGCAGCAGGGTCATGCCGTGCTCGCCGCGGGTCACCAATAACGCGCCCAGGTCCAGCTCACGCATCAGCTTGGCGCCCTTGCTCACCAATTCAGCCTCGTCGACACAACCGCCGACAATGCTTTCGAATTCGTGGAGGTTCGGCGTGATCAGGCTGGCGCCACGGTAGATGGAAAAATCCTTGCCCTTCGGGTCGGCCAGCACCGGAATGCCCTTGGCCCGCGCCGCCTGGATCAACACCTGATGGTTTTTCAGCGCGCCCTTGCCGTAATCGGAGAGCACCAGCACCTTGACGCCGCCCAGCAACTGTTCGACTTGCGCGGCCAGTGCCGCTGCATCGGTATTGAACAGTTCTTCGAAATCCATGCGCAGCAGTTGCTGGTGACGGCTCATCACCCGTAGCTTGACGATGGTCGGCTGGTCGTCGATACGCTGGAAGTGGGTTTTCACCCCCACGGCTTCCAGGCTATTGCTCAGGCTGTCGGCCGCTTCATCTTCACCGGTCACACCGACCAGTACCGCCGGTGCGCCCAAGGCGGCAATGTTCAACGCCACGTTGGCGGCGCCGCCGGGACGGTCTTCGATCTGCTCGACCTTGACCACCGGCACCGGCGCTTCCGGGGAAATCCGCGAGGTACCGCCATGCCAATAACGGTCGAGCATGACATCGCCCACCACCAGAACGGGGGCTTGATCGAAACGGGGCATGGACAACTTCATGTGAACTCCGAAGCCTTAAAGTGGCGGGCGCGTAGTTTATCAGGCGATATCTACCGGCGCGCCTTCATCCAATCCCAACGCATGCAAGCGCGCATAAAAACCATTCTGTGCCAGCAAATCGGCATGCGTGCCGCGCTCGACGATTCGCCCCTGGTCCATCACCAGAATCAGGTCGGCTTTTTCGATGGTCGACAGACGGTGGGCGATGACCAGCGTGGTACGGCCTTTCATCACCCGATCCAAGGCCGCCTGGATGTGCCGTTCGGATTCGGTATCGAGCGCCGAGGTCGCCTCGTCCAGCACCAGAATCGGCGCATCTTTCAGCAACGCCCGGGCAATCGCCAGACGCTGGCGCTGACCACCCGACAACAGCACGCCGTTTTCGCCGACCTCGGTGTCCAGGCCATGCGGCAACTTGTCGATGAACTCTTTGGCATAGGCCGCCTCGACCGCCTGCTCGATCGCTTCGCGCGGCGCAGCGGCCAGGTCGCCGTAAGCGATGTTGTTGGCCACGCTGTCGTTGAACAGCGTGACCTGCTGGGTCACCAGGGCGATATGCCGGCGCAGGTTGCGCAGCTGGTAGTCCTCGACATCCACGCCATCGAGCAGGATCTGCCCGGTTTCATGGTGGTAAAACCGTGGAATCAGATTCGCCAGCGTGGACTTTCCGCTGCCGGAGCGGCCAACCAGGGCAATCATCTGCCCGGGCTTCGCGCTGAAGCTGATGTCATTCAATACCGGCTTTTCGCTGCCGGGGTACTGGAAGCTCAGATTGCGCACCTCGAGGTTGCCGCTGACCCGCTCACGCTCGACGCTGCCATGATCGACTTCCGGGGTTTCGTCGAGTTGCTCGAAGATGCTTTCGGCACCGGCCACGCCCTTCTGGATCGTCGAGCTGACTTCGGACAATTGGCGAATCGGCTTGGGTAACAGGCCCGCCGCAGTGATATAGGCCACCAGATCGCCCGCCGTGGCATCGCCGCGCAGCAGCAGCACAAGAAACATCAACACCGCCATCGCGCTGTAAATCACCAGTTGTAGCATCGGCGTGTAAACCGCCCCGGTCTTGGTCATGCGCAACTGCTTATTGGTGTTGTCCTGGCTCGCCGCCGTGAAGCGCGTGGACTCATAGCCCTCGCCACCGAAGCTGCGCACGACCCGGTAACCCTGAATGGTTTCGGAGGCGACATGCGTGACATCGCCCATGGCCACCTGGATTTTCTTGCTTTGTTTGCGGAATTTCTTGCTTGCGCTGCTGACCATCAAGGCGATCACCGGCAGGATGGCCAGCATCACCAAGGTCAGCTTCCAGTTCATCCACAGCAAGTAGGCGAACAGGAATACAACGGTCAACCCCTCGCGAATCACCACCTTGATCGCATCGGTCGCCGCGCCGGTGACCATGGTGACGTTGAAGGTAATCCGCGAAATCAGGTGCCCCGAGCTGTGACTGTCGAAGTAGCGATTAGGCAGCGCCAGCAGGCTGTTGAACAGCGCGATGCGCAAATCGTGCACCAGCCCCAACGAGACCTTGGCCAGGAAGTAATTCCCCAGGAAAGAGCCGATCCCCTGCCAAACCGCAATCAGTACAATCAGCAGCGGCACCGCCTGCAGCAACTGCAAGTCGCGCAGGTAAGGCACCGTTGGAAACAGCACCACCCCAGGGTTGGACAGCCCGTCGACAAAATACTTGAGGATGCCGGCTAGCATCGGTTGGGTCGATGCGAAGATGACGTAGCCCAAGATACTGAGCGAAAAGAAGCCAATATAAGGCCTCACGTAACCGAGCAAACGAAGATAGATTTTTAGGCTGGAGGGCGAATGGCCTGGGGCGACAGAGGCTTTACTCATCAGGGGCGGACAATCCAGATTAAGAAAACGAATACTAGCACGGTGCTCGCGCAGTCCTACCCACAGCGCCGCCATTGCCCAGACGCAGCAACACAGTGGCGCAGAAAACGCAGCTAATCGTCTGCACCCACAGGGGCATGCGGTGAAGAAAGGCGCCGACCGCGCATTCCGCTTCAGGTAAGCTTGCCTCCCTCATTGACTCAGCCCCGGTGCGGCTTCTGGCTTATATGACTCCACTTTCCCACGAACAATTTCTCCTCCTGCGCGACAAGGCAGAATTGCTCGAGGCCGATCACTATGGCGAAAAAGTTCTGCGCCTGGTCAACGGCAACTTCCTTAAGCTCTTTCGCCGTAAGCGCTTGCTCTCATCAGCCGCGCTCTATCCGTATGCGCAACGTTTCGCCGACAACGCCACCGCCCTCCAGCAACGCGGCATTCCATGCCCCCAGGTACTCGACGTCTATCGGATCTCGGCGATTCAGCGCGACGCCGTGCATTACCTGCCGCTGCCGGGACAGACCCTGCGCCAGATCACCGATACGCATGCCAAGGAGCAACTGCGTCAGCAACTGGGCAAATTCATCGCTCAGCTACACGCCAGCGGCATTTATTTCCGCTCGTTGCACCTTGGCAATATCGTCTTGACCCCAGAAGGTGAGCTTGGC
This sequence comes from Pseudomonas sp. UBA2684, assembly GCA_002354655.1. Classification (GTDB taxonomy): domain Bacteria; phylum Pseudomonadota; class Gammaproteobacteria; order Pseudomonadales; family Pseudomonadaceae; genus Aquipseudomonas. The sequence goes on along the minus strand of DELY01000003.1, from coordinate 150,353 downwards.
CTGATCGATATTGCCGATCTGCAAGCCCAGCGCAGCGCCCTGGGTAAAACAAAGCGTCTGCGCAACTTCCGCCATATACTGCGCGACCCCCGTGATCAAGACTGGCTGCTCGAGAATAAAAACAGCCGTTTTTTTGAGAGCTACCTGCGCCATGCGTCTCTCAACTGGAATATCAGCGAACTGACTCGGCAGTTGATTTAGAGATAGAGCCTCGATTTGATGAATAGCGATACGCCATCCCCCAGCATCTCATCGCCTGCTGGATTAAACCTGCGAATCTCGGACTGGCTGATCCGCTACCTGCTGCCGATAGGCTGGCTGACACTGCTCACCGGGCTCTTCTGGGCGTGGGATCGCTCGCTCTACCACAAGTTCTACTATGCACTGATGGCAACCCCCACCCTACTTGCCGTTGTGCTGCAACCGACCCTGCTGAAGCAGCTACTGCGCAACCCGCTGATCATCGGCTTCATAATTTTCGGCGCGTATACCTCATTGACACTGCTCTGGTCGGACACAGACAGCAGTATGCTCTCGATGCTCAAGCGCCCCATTTATGTGCTCATGCTGTTCCTCGGCGCAGGCCTGCTAGCGATCAAGCACCCGCAAATTTTGCCCAAAACCCTCCTACTTGCAGCAGTCATTGCCACGCTGAGCGGCGTGCTATCACTCTCTTATCTGATCTATAGCCGCGCCGGACTGCCTAGCCCAGGCCGCTTCAGCGGCTATGGCGCGCTCTACAACCCGCTGCTGAGTGCGCATTTGTATGGTTTTTTCACCGCGTTCTGGCTGGCAACCTGGCTCACTAAACGGCACCCGCTTTCACCTTTACCACTTGTGTCTCTGGCCCTCCTGAGCATCGTGATCATTAGCACGGGCTCCCGAACCCCGCTACTCGCACTCACGGTCACCTTGATATGGCTGGGGGTAGCGCACTTCAACCGGCGTAGCCTGATTGCAGCGGGCGCAGGGCTGTGTGTTGCGCTGGGGCTTTTACTGTTTTACCCGCAGGCCTTGACCGACAGAGGCCTTTCCTACCGCCCAGACATCTGGCTTGGGGCTGTAGAACTGGCCCTGGAAAAACCGTGGCTCGGTTATGGTTTCGACCATCAACTACTGATCAAGCTCGAGCCGTCCCGGTTGGCCTTCAACGATCCGCACAATATTGAGTTGGCAGTACTGCTCTCTGGCGGCATTGTCGGGTTGATTCTCTGGTTGATACTGTATGCCGTTGCCCTGCTCTACGCATGGCGCAACAGGCACGATACGCTCGTCTTGATGGCCTCGGCGCTGGTAGTGTTTGGCCTCGCCGCCGGCCTAACGGAGGGGCGTGATTTCCTCTCTCGTCCCAAAGAGCACTGGTTCCTGATCTGGATTCCTCTTGCCCTGCTGGCGGCCGTCTGGGTATCGCGCAGCGTACGAACGGAGAAACCACATGCGCCTGCTGAAAACGCTTGAGCAGCACCTGCGCAAGAGCTGGAAAAGCTGGCGCGGCGCTCCCGAACTGCCACGTTTTCTAAGGCCTCAGGCACGTTTCCGTGAGCGCTATCCGACCTACCAGATCGGTATCGGCACCTACGGCATGCCCGTTGTGCACGACTGGCAAGAAGACAGCACGTTGATTATCGGCAGTTACTGCTCGATCGCCGATAACGTGCAGATATTCCTGGGCGGCCAGCACCGGGTCGACTGGGTCAGCACTTACCCATTCCCCGCCTATCTGGCGGAAGCCGCTCACATCGAAGAATTCGGCGGAAGCCGCGGCGACGTGGTGATCGGCAGCGATGTGTGGCTCTGCGCAAACACCACCATTCTCTCCGGAGTAACCATTGGCCATGGTGCCGTAATCGGCAGTGGCGCGGTCATTAGCCGGGATGTCGAACCCTACGCGGTCATGGTCGGCAATCCTGCACAACGCATACGCTGGCGCTTCGACGAAGAGATACGCGATGAGCTGCTCAAGACGGCATGGTGGGAATGGCCCGAAGCGGAAATCCGGCGCGTCGTTGACAAGCTCTGCAGCGACGATATAACGGCCTTCCTTGCTTATGCACGCTCACGTGCCTGAGCAGGCAGGAGCAAACGCCACAACCCCCTGAGCGTCTTGCGGTCCCATGCTTTCATGGGCAGCTCGCTCAGCAATCGACGGGCAAGCGCCTTATCCTGCCGGGCACACTTCAAAAACATCGAGTTGCGGTAGTTCGCACACACCTGCTCATACGCCGGGTGGTCACTAAAGCGCGCAAAGGTTCGCAATACGTTGTCGACCATGAAGGGGTAGTTCTTATAAGTGTTGCTGCCATGCACACGGTAAAGCGCCAGCACCTCACCCAGCACATCGATGAAATAACCAGCACGGGTGATCTTCAGCTCGATCATCAAGTCCTCGAGGCGCACCTCGGGATCGAAACCGCCGACGCTTTCCAGGGCTTCGCGCCGAAAAAGCAGGGTAGGCGCAGGCGACCCCGGTTTGCGATTGAGGAAGACATCCTCAAAATCCAGACGCCGCCAATACGGTGGCTTATCCCGCCCCAAGGGCTGCCCCTGGGCATCGATTTCCTGGACCGAACCCGCGCAAATACCGACTTCCGGCTTATCGTGCATGTAGTCGACCTGCAAGCTCAAACGCGCGGGCAACATGACGTCGTCGGAGCCGAAAGGTGCGATCAGTGCGCCCTGACAGCGTGCAATGGCCTCGTTCAGGGTTATCGACAACCCTTGATTGGCCTGAACACGAAAGTCGAACCCCAACTCTTTCTGCAACCGCGTGATGGTCGCCACGCTATCGTCAGTTGAACCGTCGTCGATAACCAGCAGCTCTATATGGGCATAGGTTTGCGCCATCACGCTACGGATAGACGCCTCGATATAAGGGCCGTGGTTATACGACGCAATAATTACGCTGACCAGCGGATAAGAAGAGGAACGGCTATTTACCACCAGCGCCACCACGATAAAGAAGGTGAGGGAAGGAACGGCTCGGCAATCACCTTGGCAACCTGTGCAGCCAGGTAGGCGTAGGTATTGCGCGCCAGTACATGTTCGCGGCCTTGACGAGCGATTTCTGTCGCCTGCTCTGGATGCTCTCTGATCCAGGCAACCTGAGCGCACAACGAGTCCAGGTCGTCATAGAGCAACACATTACCGCCCTCGACAAAGCCGAGGGCATCTTCCTCGCCCAGTCCCTGGCGCTTGGCAATTAGCAGGCAGCCACATGCCATAGCTTCGAAGTTCTTGGCCATATACTCGCCCAGCCCAACATCCGCACTGACGAAACAGCGGATACGGTTGAGTGTGTCCACGTACTCCTCGGCAGAGCTGGTACGCATGATTTGCAATGACTCGCGTTGCGCCAAAGACTCCAGCATAAGTCGACGAGCCGAATAGGCTTCACTGCCAAGGCGCCCAATGAAGCCCAACTCGATGTCGCGCGCCGGGTATTGGCGATCGTTCAAACGGGCCTGATCAAAGCCTTTGGGAATGAAAGATGCGTTGATCCCTGAGTCGCACAAATGCCGCGTGACCCTATGCCCCGTGCTGATCACCTTGAGTCCCGGCACACGCCGATACAGCTTGAGAAACGCGCCCAGCCAACGCGATCCCGGCATGATGTCGAGGTAAGCATCTTCTTCATACACGATCAGGCCGGGAAGCGTGCGCAACACCCGGCTCTGCTTGTGAATGTGCTTGAACATCAAGTCCAGCACGATGCGATCGTAAACAGCCAGATCAAACGTAGCCAAGATCCGGCGCAGGTTGCGCTGCTGCTGCTTGTCGAGAAAGTGAAGATCGACCGCGCAATGCTCCCGCAGGGCATACCACATGCTGCGATTGTCCAGCGCACGATCGGCACTGGTCAGAACAAGAACACGCAAACGCTAACCTCTCAGCCACATGCGCAAGGCTTTGCGCGTATAGGACCACCGAATAATGACTGTCCAGTCGGCACGTAGCGCCTGACGATAAAACTCACTTGCGGCAGCCGTGTCTCCCGAACTGTAGAACGTCCGGAACAGCGATAGACACCGCTGGGCGGTGTAGGCCTGCTTGAGATCCTGTAACTCGGCCGGCATACGTCGTGCGGCAAACACCTCGTCGACCAGCTCAAGCTCTGCTGCCCGAGCATGGGTCAGGTTATGCCGCAGACTGGTGTCGTGCTTGTGAATCAGCGCCAGCGGCTGATCAAGCAGCGTACATGGAAAGCGCGCCAACACTTGCGCGAATACCGGAATGTCCTCGGTATTGCGAAAACGTTCGGGATAACCGCCTGGGACGAATACATCACGGTGCATGGCGCAGGCACCATTGGACAGGGTGACGCTTTTGTCCAACAGGTAACCACGCACCAGCGACCGAGCGTCCGCAGGTAGAGATTTAACCTCGTGCAGGCGCCGCTTGCCGTCGGCGAATACCGACCAGTGTCCGCCTATAACCATACGGGTATGAGGGTTGTTAGTGATGTGCTGGGCGAGTAGCGATATCGCATCCGCTGCCATCTCATCATCGGCATCGAGGAAAATCAGAAACCGTCCACGCGTTTCCTCGATGCCCAGATTACGCACCGAAGCAGGGCCTCCATTGGCCTTGTAAATGACACGAAAACGCCCAATGTGCTCGGCCTGCAAGCGCTCCAGAACCTCACGCGTGTTATCGGTCGAGCCATCGTCAATCACCAGCAGCTCTGCCGATGCATCCGCCCCCAACTGAGTCAGCACCGACTCAACCGCACGCGGCAAGGTCTTCGCGTAGTTGTAGGCGGGGATAACCACTGAAATCAGAATATCTGCGGTGTCACCAGTGGTGTCCATCAAACAGCCACCTCATGTTTGGCAACCAGCTTGTTAAAAGCCCGTTGCACACGTGAAACGCTGAGAAAAGTCATCCATGCACGCTTTATTGCTCCCAGGGAAAGACTCGGCCGCACCACTTCGTTGTCACCCCAGCCTGGCCGCCAGCAAAAACCATCTCGGCGCTTGCGGTAGATGGTCAACACCGGCACCCCCAGCGCGGACGCCAGGTGTCCGACGCCGGAATCATTGCCAATCACGTAGCCCGACTCATACAGATAAGCTGCTAATTCGCGCGCATTGGCAAATTGCGGAACGGCGAACTCCGCTTCGAAGCGAGGCGCCCACTCAGCCCGCTCCTTGGGCGACAGGACGAACTGCGGATCGAAGCCCTGCTGCTGCAGACGGCGAGCCAGGCGAAGGTACTTGTCATGAGGCCAGTTCTTTTTCACGTTGTAAGACGTCGGGTGCAGCATGACCCGACGCGCATAGCGACGCGGAATAAAAGCCTGCGGCACGCGGAAGCCGACCTCCGGTGCAGCCTGCTGGATCGCAAGCTTGGTTCGACAGAACGCCACGGCTTGATCGACCATCGAAAGGCTGGCGTCATCGATCACGCGGATCGGGCCCGCACACGCGGCCACGCAGCGCAGCAAGTCGGCTTTGACGGCCCCTAAACGCTGCAACACGCGCTGAGTATGATCCTGAATGTAGTCTGGCTTAACCCGCAGCGTCCCGACAAAAACAAACCGCTGAGCCAGCTGGGCCGGATCTTGCGGGATACTGGTGACGATACTGCCGCAGTCTGACAACACCAGGTCATAAACATCGCACAACACATGCGTCTCCCCGGGTTCGGGAAATGGCAACACGTCGATGTTAGGCAACCAGTCGGCGAAATGCGCCAGGTGATTACTCAACATCGTCACGCGATAGCCCGCCTGTGCCAGATTGTTCGCCACAATCAGGTAGATCAGGCTATCGCCCAGGCCCAATGAGGGCACGACAGCAATGTGGCAGTCGAACCGGCCGATCTGCGTTCCTTCGCTCGCCTGCGATGTTCCTTCATTCGTTCGGGCAGTCATACCGTGCCTACCTACTCTTTAACCACCAGAATGTCTTCCATGATCAGGTACTGCAGATCCGAGCCGAAGAACATGTTCAGCGCATCGGTCGGCGAGCAGATCATCGGCTCGCCGCGGCGGTTCAGCGAGGTGTTCAGCGACACACCGTTACCGGTGAGCTTTTCCAGTTCGAGCATCATGTCGTAGTAACGCGGGTGGTATTCGCGCTTGAGTACCTGGGCACGCGAGGTGCCGTCTTCGTGGACCACTTCGCTGACGCGGGTCTTCCACTCCTCATTGACTTCGAAAGTGAAGGTCATGAAGGGCGACGGGTGATCGACCTTGAGCATCTGCGGGCCGACGGTATCGAGCATCGACGGGCAGAAGGGGCGCCAGCGCTCGCGGAATTTGATCTGCTCGTTGATCCGGTCGGCCACGCCCGGAATGCTCGGACAGCCAATGATCGAACGGCCGCCGAGGGCGCGCGGGCCGAACTCCATGCGACCCTGGAACCAGGCCACCGGGTTGCCGTCGACCATGATCTGGGCGATGCGCTGGGGCATGTCGTCGATCTGCTGCCACTGCGGGGCGTTCGGGTGCCTGGCGCAGGCCGCGATCACATCCTCGTTGGAGTAGGCCGGGCCGAGGTAGACGTGCTCCATCTTCTCCACCGGTACGCCACGCTTGTGCGAGATGTAGGCGGCAGCGCCCACCGCGGTGCCGGCATCGCCGGAGGCCGGCTGGACGAACAGTTCTTTGACTTCCGGGCGGGCGATGATCTTCTGGTTCAGCTTGACGTTCAGCGCACAACCGCCGGCAAAGGCGATCTTGCCGGTTTCCTTGAGAATGTCGCCGAGGTAGTGATCCATCATCTGCAACGCCAGCTTCTCGAACAGTGCCTGCATGCTGGCCGCATAGTGGATATACGGGTCGTCGGCGATGTCGCCTTCGCGCTTGGGCCCCAGCCACTCGATCAATTTAGGCGAGAAGTAGAAGCCTTTGCCGTTCTCTTTGTAACGACGCAGGCCGATGACGTTGGCGTAGTCGGTGTTGATGATCAGCTCGCCGTTCTCGAAGGTGGCCAGACGCGAGAAGTCGTATTTGCTGGCATCGCCATAGGGCGCCATGCCCATGACCTTGAATTCACCGTCGAGCATCTCAAAGCCGAGGAACTCGGTGATCGCGCCATACAGGCCGCCGAGCGAATCCGGGTCGAAGAACTCTTTGATCTTGTGGATCTTGCCGTTCTCGCCATAGCCGAAGAAGGTGGTGGCGTACTCACCCTTGCCATCGATACCCATGATCGCGGTCTTCTCGGTGAAGCCCGAGCAGTGGTAGGCGCTGGAGGCGTGGGCCAGGTGGTGCTCGACCGGTTCGATCTTGATTTTCTTCGGGTCGAAGCCGAGTTGCTCCAGGCACCAGACGATTTTCTTGCGGTAGCGCTTGTAACGGCGGTTGCCCATCAAAATCGCATCAAGCGCGCGATCCGGGGCGTACCAGTAGCGCTTGGCATAGTGCCAGCGGGCCTTGCCGAACAGACTGATCGGGGCAAACGGAATCGCCACCACGTCGACATCGGAAGGCTTGATCCCGGCCTGTTCCAGACAAAATTTCGCCGACTCGTAAGGCATGCGGTTCTTCGCATGCTTGTCGCGCACGAAACGCTCTTCTTCGGCAGCCGCAATCAACTTGCCGTCGATGTACAGCGCTGCGGAAGGGTCGTGACTGAGGGCGCCGGAAAGGCCAAGAATCGTCAGTGCCACAGAAAAAGCCTCTTCAAATCTGCCGCTGCCTCAAGCAACGGCCTCCGTTAAATTGATTGCCCACGGATGGGCAGCACTCACCTTCACACCGCGGCGTGAATATCCACCTTGGGTAACCGTCGATCCAACAGCTGGTGCAACGCGCTGCCTGCCGGCCAGTTACGCAGGAAGCGCGCACGGTCGCGGCTGTAGGCCGGGGCAAAACTGCTGGCGCTGCGGTGCTGGCGCATGGCATCCAGGTCGATCAGCGCCCAGCGCCCAGCCTGCCACAGCAGGTTGGTGCCTTTGAGGTCACCATGGCTGATGCGCTCACGCAGCAATGCCGCGAATAACTCATCCAGCGCCGCCAGTTCGGCCTCAGGCGGCAAACTGGCCGCATCCGGGTCGTTCGGGCAACGCGTGAAGCGGGCGATTATATCCTCACCCGCCGCGTGTTCGGTAACCAGATAGGCGCGCCGACGTAGCCAGCATGTGCGCAATTCCAGCATGGCCAGAGGCCTGGGCGTGGCGATGCCGAGAAAATCCAGGCGGTTGCCCTCGCACCAGCTGTGCCAGGCGCGACTCGGCCGCCAGCAACGCTTCAGCCAATGCGCCACACCCTTGATGTTGTAGCGTTTGATCACCAAGGCACGGCCCTGGTGCTCGACCAGCGCAACCGTGGACGAGCCGCCCAGTTTGAGCGCTTGGCCAGCCGCGAGGGCGGCATCGGGGTCGCTCAGCAACGGCGCCAAACTCTGCTCTTCCGTGCGCCGCACTACGCGTAACGCTGTCGCATTGCGCTGCACACTGAACAAACTGCAATCACGGCCGACCTTGCGCAGGTAATCGCGCAAGCGCCAGCGGCGAACCTTGCCCACCTCGTCGAGCAGCGCTTCCAGTGGCAAGGCGTGTTCGCCATTGACCAGCAGGTAGTGCACCAGCAGCTCTTCGATGAACGCCTCCAGGCTGGCCGGTAACTGGGCGAAAAACACCCCCAGGTTGGCCAATACCTGGTCACGCGACAGCGGTTTGCCGGGCGTTTGCACCCGCACGCCACCGCCGTCAATGAGGAACAACTGGCCGTCGTGGCGCAGCAGGTTGTCCAGGTGCAAGTCGTCCTGCCACAGCCCCTGGAGGTGCAGCGCGGCGATGACCGCCAAGGCCTCGCCCAGCAATGCCCGCTGCGTGTCACTGAGTAACGGCTCGGCGGCCTGGGCTGCCCATTCCTCGCCCAGGCTACGGGCATCGGCAAGAAAATCGAACAGCAGCCAACCGCCCTCGCCTGCAGAAAAGCCCTGCTCAAGCAGTGCCGGGGTGCGCAAGCCCTGCTCGGCAAGCAGGCGAGCACCTGCGACTTCGCGGGCGAAATGCCGCTCGGCCTTGGCGCCGACCAACAACTTGGCCAGTACACGCCGGCCCTGCCACTGGGCCACACCGACATAGCGCTGCCCAGGCAACACCCGCAGCAAACGCTGCACCTGCAAGGTGTCGCCCGCAAGGCCAGTGACCTGCATGGGCAGGGTCGGCGTGCGTCCCGCCTGCCGCACATCGCTTAACCTCATGCGCGCGCCTCTTTATCGCGCTGACGGCGCGACAAACGGCGCCACCACTGCTCCAACTCAACCGGCGAATCCAAGTAAGCCGCCAACAGGCCGCGCACCTCGGCGTCGCCCCACACATTGGCGCGCCGCAGCAACGGCTCCAGATCCTTGATCCGGTCGCGCATGCCCAACCACAACGGCCGGGTTTTCTCCAGGTCGATCAACTGTGCGACAAACCCATCGCCCCGCTCTTGGAGAAATATATGTTTAGGGTAGAAACAACCATGGACTTGACCACACGCGTGCAATTGCCGCGCGAGCAACCCGCATGCGCTAACGATTGCCTGCTGCTTGGCTGGCGGCAGAGCCGGCCATTGCTGCAGCCAGTCATGTAAATCCTGCCAGCCATCCAATGCCCGAGTCAGGAGCAGCGCACGCTGTTCGCCGGCCACCTTGCGTTCGGCGAAAAACACCGCCTGCAAGGCCGGAATGCCCAACTCACGGTAACGCTGGATATTGCGAAACTCGCGAGCAAAGGTCGGCTCGCCGAACGGCCGCGTGAGGCTGCGCGTCAAGTAATTACTCTGCCGCTTGAGGTAGAACGCGGTCTCGCCCAAATCCAGGCGATACACGCTGCTCCAGCCACCTCGTTCGGTGTTCGGCTCATCCACCGCCTCCAGTTTGAGCGCCCACAGCGCGTCATAGCTGGCCAGTCCATGGCGTTCAAGGAGGGCATGCTCCTCGCTGGCGATAAAATCCTTCATTCACGTCCCTCGAAGAATTTGACGATTTGTCGAATGCGCGGCTTATCGCTGGCCTGCAAACGCTGACGTCCACGGTATTGCAGGTAAAAACGCAGGCGCTGGGTGCGTGACAGCTTGTACTTGGCCACTTTATCCAGGCAGGCCAGGTCCTTGATCATCCGGTAATGCAGCAAGGGGCCCCACCAAAAGCTGCCCGTTGGGCAGTCGATGAGAAACAGCTCGGCCTCGGCGTTTACCAGCAAATTGCGCCATTTCAGATCGTTATGAGTGAAGCGGTGTTCATGCAGGATGCGCGTCGCCGCCGCCAGTTGCTGGCTGACCCGCGCCACCCAGGTACGATCACCCAGGCACGCGGCGTCACGCTGCGCCAGCTGCGCCATGTCTTCGGTGCCAAGCAACTCGCGGGTGATCAGTGCACCGCGTACAAATGCACCGGCCTTGCGCGCCAAGCCATAGGCCACGATAGGCGCGGTGGGAATGCCCCACTTGGCGAAATACTTGAGGTTCTGCCATTCCGCCTTGACCCGCGGCCGGCCGATAAAGCGGCGCAGCCCCTTGCCGGCGCCGTGGTAGCGCTTGACGTAATAACGCAGGCCCTCGCATTCGACGCGCAGCACCTCGGACAACGGGTCCTGAGTAATGCGCTCGCCCTGCAAGGCGAACACCGCGTCGAGATCGACGAACGCCGCCCGCAGTGCCGGCGACGCATCCTCGCTCAGGCGCCACTCACTCATTGCCGGCTCCGGGCGCATATTTGCGCGCATAACGCGCCAGCAACTTGTCCGCCCGGCGCTCCAGCCAGGCCAGCAGCGCCGCTTCGTCCGCGAGGATCTGGCGCAACGGTTGCTGGAAATAGCTGCGCAGAAAACGCAGCTTGTCGCGCTGCGTCAGGCCGATGTTCAGGGCCGAGAAATACAGCCCGGCCAGGTCCTTGTTGCGCCAGCGGCGTGGCACCGCGCGGCGTGATTGGGCGCGGTGCAGGTCGATGACCGACAGGCGGAAGTTCGCTGCCGTTACCGGCGTGTCGGTGTGCAGCAGAAAATGGCAGATATAGCAGTCGCGGTGGTTGATCCCGGCGCGGTGCATGCCCGCGGTCATCCGCGCCACTTCGCCGATCAGCGCCCGCTTGAGTGCCGGTGGCGGCGGGGTTTGCGGCCAGTCGAGGCTGAAGTCTTCCAGGCTGATGGTCGGCGCCAGCTCTTCGGTGACGATGAACGAATGCTGCGCCGCCGGGTTACTGCCGCGCTCGCCATAGGCCACCGCCGTCATGGTCGGCACACCGACTTCATGCAGGCGCTGGATCGCCCGCCACTCCTGGCCCGCGCCCAGCACCGGAAGCCGGGCCGAGAGCAGGTTCTTGACAATTTCGCGCCAGCCGACGCCGCGGTGGATCTTGACGAAATAGCCGCGCCCGGCGACTTCGGTGCGCAGTGTGCGACGACCTTCCAGCTCGCGGTATACCTGCCCCTCCAGCGCTTCGACCGCGGCAAAGGCATCGCGCCCGGCCCACAGGCTCTTGAACGGTTCGCTGAGCAGCAACTTCATGGGCGCTCCGCCAGAATCACATCGGCCGCGCGCTGCGGCATGGAGTACAGGTCCGCCGTGTCGGCGAACGCCAGGCCGTTGCGCTGCCACTGCGCGCGCTGGGCGGCGTCGGCGAGCATCTCGGCCAGCAAGCCGTTGAGCCGCGCCTGCTCGAAGGGGCTCGGCAGCACACGGCCGGCATCGGCCTCGGCAATGTAATGGGCGTAACCGCAGACATCGCTGACCAGCACCGGCAAGCCGGCGACCAGCGCCTCGAGCAGCACCGTGCCGGTGTTCTCGTTGTAGGCCGGGTGAATCAGCAGGTCGGCGCCGAGCAGGAAGCGTGGAATGTCGCTGCGGCCCTTGAGGATCTGCACGTTGTCGGAAATCCCCAGCGCCTTGATCTGCAACAGGAACGGCTTCGGGTCGTCCTGACCGATGACCATCAGCCGCGTGCGCGCGCGCAGCTCGCGTGGCAGGGCGGCGACGGCTTTCAGGCTGCGATCCAGACCTTTGGTCTTGAAGCCGGAGCCGATCTGCACCAGCAACAGGTCATCGTCGCTCAGCTTGAACTCACGGCGAAACTCGCCGCGCACCTCGGCGGCATTGGCCGGTGCCCGGCGATCCGCGGCGATCCCTGGCGGCAGCAGGTGGAAGCGCTGCGCCGGGGTGGCGTAATGCTTAACGAACAACGGCTGCTGCACTTCGGAGATCATCAGAATTTCGGTCTTCGACTCCGCCGCGAACACCGCCCGCTCGTAGTCGGCGAAGTGCTTGTAGCGCCCCCACTTGCGGTACAGCGGGTTACGCAGGGTCTGCGCCTTGTCCTCGAAGCAGCCATCGGCAGCGTAGTAGACGTCCAGCCCCGGCATCTTGTTGAAGCCGATGACCCGATCCACCGGGCGCCTGGCCAGGTCGGCCTCGACCCAGGCCGTGAGCTTCTCATTGCGCGTGTGATTGAACAGCGCCTTGACCGGCACCACCACCACTTCGAAGCCAGCGGGAATTTCGCCGTCCCAGATCGGCGTGTAAACGCGGATCGAATGTCCGCGCTGCTGGCACTCCAGGGCGATACGCAGGAAGTCGCGCTGCAAACCGCCATACGGAAAGTATTTGTAGAGGATAAAAGCCAATTGCATCAGACGGTTCCCGAACAGGTAGGTTGCGGTTGAGCCGGCGAAGCCCAACCAGAGCGCGCACAGGCTGCGGCGTTGGGCGTTGCTGCGCGCAACGCCAACCTACGAGTCCATCGCAACGGCATCAGATACGCTCCGGCTCAGCCAACAGCAGCGCATGCAGCTCGGTGGCCACGCGCTCGGGCAGCAGGTCGTCGAAGCAGGATTGCTGACGGTCGCCCAGACCGGCATGCGGACCGCTGGCACACAGGTGAACCTGCGAACGGCCGTAGGCGCCCACACGGCCCGGCAGGGTTGGGCCGTAGAGCGAAATCGTCGGCACGTCCAGGGCTGCGGCCAAGTGGCCAAGGCCGGTGTCCACGGCCACACAGGCGCTGGCCCCGGCGATCACCTTGGCCACTCCGGCGAGGTTCAGCTTGGGTAGCACTGCGGCATGCGGCAGACCGGTGGCGATGCGCTCGGCGCGCGCCCTCTCGGTCTCGTTGCCCCAGGGCAGACGAATCGCCCAGCCCAGCTCGTTCATACGCTCGGCCAACTCGCGCCAATAGGCTTCAGGCCAGTGCTTGCTCGGCCACGTGGTGCCATGCAGAAACAGCAGATACGGCTGTGCCGAAGGCGCCGCCAGCTGCGCACGATTCAGCCCGTAATCGCCGATAGCGCACGGCAATGGATAATCCAGGGCCTGGGCGAACAGCTGGCGCACCCGCTCCAGCGCATGCTGCTCGCGCGGCACCGCATAGCGGCGGTCATAGAAGCGCGCGGCGACCGGCTCACGCGCCGATTCACGGTCCAAGCCAACCACCGGCGCCGTGACGTAACGGGTCAAGAACGCGCTTTTCAGCAGGCCCTGAGCATCGATCACCAGGTCGTAGCGGGTTTCGCGTAGACGCGCCTTGAAGCGCGCCCACTCACCGCTTGTCAGGGTGTGCCAGAGGTGCTTGCGCCAGCGCCGAATGGCCACCGGAATCACTTGGGCCACGGCTGGATGCCAGGCGGGAATCTCGGCGAAGCCCTCTTCCACCACCCAGTCGAACTGAATGCCGGGAATCGCCCGCGCCGCGTCGGTGAGTGCCGGCAAGGTGTGCACCACGTCGCCGAGCGAGGAAGTTTTGATCAACAGAACCCGCATCAATCGACCTCGATCGGCTCGATGGGATCAGCCACCAGCCGGTCCAGCGCCTCGATCACCGGCCGCGGGCTCAGCTCGCGCAGGCAGTTGTAGTGGCCGAAGCGGCAGGTACGGTCGAAGCAGGGGCTGCACTCGATACCCAGGCGGACGATCTCAACCTGCTCGGCCAGTGGCGGGGTAAAGCCCGGCGAGGTCGAGCCATACACCGCCACCAACGGCCGGTTCAACGCCGCCGCCACGTGCATCAGCCCGGAGTCGTTGGACACCACGGCACCGGCGCAGGACAGCAGGTCGATGGCTTCGGCCAGGCTGGTATCGCCGGCCAGATTGACCGCCTCCTCGCGCAAGCCGGGAATCAACCGCGCACGGATTTCTTCGCCGACCGCATGATCGTTTTTCGAGCCGAACAGCCAGACCTGCCAGCCAGCACGGATCTTCAGCTCGGCGACCTTGGCGTAATGCTCGCTCGGCCAGCGTTTGGCTTCGCCGAACTCGGCACCGGGACACAGCGCCAGCACCGGGCGATCCAGGCTCAGGCCGAACTTGCCAAGCGCCGCGTCACGACTGGCAGGCTCGATGCGCAGGCTGGGACGCGGATAAGGCTGCGGCAGCTCGCCACCCGGCTCGAAGGCCAGCGCCATAAAGCGCTCAATCATCAGTGGGTAGCGTTCTTTGTCCAGGCTGCGAATGTCGTTGAGCAGGCCATAGCGCAGCTCGCCCTTCCAGCCGGTGCGTTTGGGGATGTCGGCAAAGAACGGCACCAGCGCCGACTTCAGCGAGTTGGGCAGCAGAATCGCCTGGTCATACTGGCCGGCCAGGGACTTGCCGATCTTGCGCCGGGTGGCCAGTTCAAGCACACCATGGCCGAGCGGAAAGCTCAGGGCCTGGCGCACTTCGGGCATGCGCTCGAGAATCGGCCGGCTCCACTCGGGGGCCAGCACATCGATTGCACAGCCAGGGTGGCGTTGTTGCAGACACTGGAACAGCGTCTGCGCCATCACCATGTCACCCACCCAGCTGGGGCCTACGATCAGTATTTTCATGCCTATCCCAGAAACGACCAAGGAGGCTTTCGCCTCCTGGACATGCTCAACGCTTAACTCAGCAGCGTCACCCGATGGGTATCGCTACGCTCAACCTGCGCGGCCCGACCCATCCTACGAAACGCCAATCTAGTGTGAAGCGTCACGAGCGACGGCTAGGCAAGGCGAAAATCGGCGAGGACGCGGAGTTTACTGATTGTAAATGAGCAGTCCGAGCCGGTTTTCAACGCTGCATAGCCTAGCGCAGTAGCTTCACTTAACCAGGGTGCGCCATTCGGCGTGGTTGCTGGTCTTGCCAGTCACCAGATCGAAATAGGCGGTTTGCAGCTTCTCGGTAATCGGCCCGCGGCGACCGGCACCGATCTGCCGGCCATCGACTTCGCGAATCGGCGTGACTTCGGCGGCGGTGCCGGTGAAGAAGGCCTCGTCGGCGATGTACACCTCGTCGCGGGTGATGCGCTTCTCGATCACCTCAAGGCCCTGCTCGGCAGCCAGGGTGAGGATGGTGTTACGGGTAATGCCGTTGAGGCAGGAGGTCACTTCCGGGGTGTACACCACACCGTTCTTGACCAGGAAGATGTTCTCCCCCGAACCCTCGGCCACATAGCCTTCGGTATCCAGCAGCATGGCTTCGTCGGCACCGCCGGAGATGGCTTCCTGCAGGGCCAACATCGAGTTGATGTAGTTGCCGTTGGCCTTGGCGCGGGTCATCGAAATATTGACGTGGTGGCGGGTGAAGGAGCTGGTGCGCACCTTGATGCCGACCTGCAGGGCTTCGTCGCCCATATAGGCACCCCAGTTCCACGCGGCGACGATCACCTGCACTTTCAGGCCGCTGGCGCGCAGGCCCATGGCCTCAGATCCGTAGAACACCATCGGGCGGATATAGGCGCTTTCCAGGTTGTTCTCGCGCACCGCGGCGCGGGTGGCTTGGTTGATTTCGTCTTTGCTGAACGGAATCTTCATGCCCATGATGTGGGCCGAGTCGAACAGGCGGTCGGTGTGCGCTTCCAGGCGGAAGATCGCCGTGCCTTGCGGGGTGTTGTAGGCGCGCACGCCTTCGAACACGCCCATGCCGTAGTGCAGGGTATGGGTCAGCACGTGGGTGGTCGCGTTACGCCACGGCACCAGTTCGCCGTCATACCAAATCACGCCATCACGATCGGCCATCGACATAGTTGCCTGCTCCTCAAATTCGATTCGTATCCAGTCGCCGGGGCGCTGTGCGCCAGCCAGCCTAAGCAAAACTCAATTCAGTCCCAGCTCCCGCCAGATGCGCAGCACGTTGCGCCGTTCGGCATGGAACTGATCGCCGCCGACCACCCCCGGTTGCTTTTGCAACGCCTGACGGTGGGCGGCCGAGCGGTAGGCCTTGTAGGCCTCTTGCAGTAACCGGGCGTCTTCGCCAAGCACCAGACCGACGCGTTCCAGACCTTCCAGAATGCGAATGTTGTCGGTGAATTCGAGCAGCTCCGGGTACTGCCGCGACCAGGCCAGGGCCGCGTATTGCACCATAAATTCAATATCGACGATACCACCGGCATCCTGCTTCAGATCGAAGGGGGCCGTGGCTTCGAAGGCATTGGCGGCGGTGCCGGCGGCGGTTGATGGGCTGCCGAGGTTGCCGCGCATCTTCGCGCGCATCTCGCTGACGTCGCCGCGCAGCTTATCCAAATCCCGCTCGCGCCCAAGTACGGCCGCGCGCACCGCTTCGAATGCCCTGCCGACCCGCGAGCAACCGACCAGCACCCGCGCACGCACCAGCGCCTGATGCTCCCAGGTCCAGGCTTCGTTCTCCTGGTAACGCTGGAAAGCGCCGAGCGAGCTGACCAACAGACCTGACGCGCCCGACGGGCGCAAGCGCATGTCGACCTCGTAGAGCTGGCCGGAGTTGGTCTGGGTAGTCAGCAGGTGAATGATGCGCTGCCCCAGGCGGGTAAAGAACTGCGCGCCATCGATGGCTTTGCCGCCATCGGTTTCGGCCTGCGGGTCGCCGTCGTGGATGAACACCAGATCGAGGTCCGAACCATGGCCGAACTCCAGGCCGCCGACCTTGCCGTAGCCGACGATAATGAAGTCCGGGTCGCACAGACTGCCGTCGGCGCGCCGCGGCGTGCCGAACTTGCTCACGGTCTGGCGCCAGGCCAGGGCCAGCACCTGGTCGAGAATCGCCTCGGCCAGCCAGGTCAGGTAATCGCTGACCTTCATCAACGGCAGGCTGCCGGCGATTTCCGAGGCCGCCACACGCAGGCCGTGGGCCAGTTTGAAGTGACGCAGCGCTTCCATTTGCTGCTCCAGGTCATCCTCGGGGATGCGCGTCAGGCGTTCGCGCAACTCAGCCGCCAGCTCCGGCGCCAGCGGCGGCTTGAACAAACGACCCTCGTTGAGCAGTTCGTCGAGCAATAAAGGAAAGCGGGTGATCTGCTCGGCGATCCAGGGGCTGGCAGCGCACAATGTCAGCAGGCGCTGCAAGGCACTGGGGTTCTCGGTGAGCAGCACCAGGTAGGCCGAGCGCCGTGCCACCGCCTCGACCAAGGGCAGCACGCGCTCCAACACCAGGTCCGGGTTGTCGTGCTCCACCGCTTGCGCCAGCAGGCGTGGAATAAAGGCATCCAGACGCTCGCGACCGAGGCGCTGCATGGCGCGCACCTGGTTGCCGTTGCGCAGCCCGGCGAGGCGTTGCCAGGCGGATTGCGGCTTGGCGAAGCCGGCTTCGCCCAACTGGCGACAGGCGGCGGCTTCGTCCTGCACATCGTCCCACAGCGGCAACCACTCGCAGCCGACCACTTCGTCAGCGGCGCCACTGGCGTCCTCATCGGGATCGGCAATTACCTGGCGGAAATGCCAATCGACCCGCCCGCGCCACTGCATCAGGCGCTGGTGAAAAGCCTCCCAGCTGTCGAAACCGAGGATGAACGCCACCCGCGCGCGGTCCTGTTCGTTGTCGGGCAACATTTGCGTCTGCCGGTCGCCGATCGCCTGCAAGGCGTGCTCGGTGTACCGCAGGAATGCGTAGCCTTCGCGCAGCTCGTCGACCACCGTGGCCGGCAGATAGCCCTGACCTTCGAGGGTTTTCAACACCTTCAACAGCGGGCGCTGCTGCAAGCTGAGGTCGCGCCCGCCATGAATCAGCTGAAAGGCCTGGGCGATAAACTCCACCTCGCGAATGCCGCCGGAACCGAGCTTGATGTTCTCGGCCATGCCCTTGCGCCGCACTTCCTGCTGGATCAGCTGCTTCATGGTGCGCAGCGCTTCGATCGCCGAGAAATCCAGGTAACGCCGGTAGACAAACGGCCGCAGCATCTCCAGCAACTGCGCGCCGGCCACCTGATCGCCACCGACCACGCGCGCCTTGATCATCGCGTAGCGTTCCCAGTCGCGGCCTTGATCCTGGTAGTACTGCTCCAGCGCGTTGAAGCTGAACACCAGCGAACCGGACGAGCCATAAGGTCGCAGGCGCATGTCGGTGCGGAACACGAAACCCTCGACGGTGATCGCGTCCAGCGCCTTGATCAGCCGCTGACCGAGGCGAATGAAAAACTCCTGATTATCCAGCGGCCGCTTGACCCCCTCGGTCTCGCCGCCCTCCGGGTAGCCGAAGATCAGGTCGATATCCGACGACAGGTTGAGCTCATGCGCGCCCAGCTTGCCCATGCCGAGAATCACCATGTGCTGCGCCTGCCCCGTGCGCCGCCCGACCGGCGTGCCGAACTGCACGCAGTGCTGCGGGTAGAGCCAGTGATAGGCCAGATCGATGCTGGCATCGGCCAGATCGGAAAGGTCGCGACAGGTTTCGATCAGATCGGCCTGGCGGCTGATATCGCGCCAGACGATGCGCACTTGCTGACGGTTGCGAAAACGCCGCAAGCGCCGCCCCAGCTCGTCTTCATTCGCACACTCGGCCAAGGCGCTCGCCAGCTGGCCACGCAACTCGCCATCCTGTAACGAGCGCTCCAACTCGCCGGACTCAGCCAAACTCAAGAACATCTGCGGGTCGCGCTGGGCCTGCTCAAGGACGAAATCGCTGGCCGCCACGACACGCTGCAACACCTCGCGACGCTTGCCCGGCCACGCGGCGAAACGCGCCGGGCCATCCGCCAACGTGTCGAACGCCGCGGGCAAAGACTGCTCGGCACGGGCGGCCAACGATTCGAGCGCAGCAGGTAAAGAGACCAGCACGGGCAGGCTCATGGTCTATCCTTTTTGGCGGGCTGCAAGTGGCAGGCTGAAAGCTGGCAAACCCAGTGATTTAGCGCTGCGCGCGCAACTGGCAGCTAATTAAATTGTAGTTTTGCTACTAATGAATGTATCCAAAGAGCTGAAATCGCCGTCGATATGTAGTAAAACTACACAAAGCCGGTCCTACCTCCGGTAAATCCAAGAATTCACGTGCCCCGCCCACAAAGCCGGCCACGCACCCTGGCCTCCGATTCTGGAAGCCTTTCCGCCCTGGAGCAAGCCATGCAAGACCTCGATCCCGTCGAAACCCAGGAATGGCTGGACGCCCTTGAGTCCGTTCTCGACAAGGAAGGCGAAGACCGCGCGCATTACCTGATGACCCGCATGGGCGAACTGGCCACCCGCAGTGGTTCCCAGTTGCCCTACGCCATCACCACGCCGTACCGCAACACCATCCCCGTGACCCACGAAGCACGCATGCCTGGCGACCTGTTTATGGAACGCCGCATTCGCTCGTTGGTGCGCTGGAACGCACTGGCCATGGTGATGCGCACCAACCTGAAAGATTCAGATTTGGGTGGTCACATTTCCAGCTTCGCCTCCAGCGCGACGCTGTATGACATCGGCTTCAACTACTTCTTCCAGGCGCCGACCGAAGAGCACGGTGGCGACCTGATCTTCTTCCAGGGCCATGCTTCGCCCGGCGTTTACGCCCGCGCCTTTATGGAAGGCCGCATCACTGAAGATCAGATGAACAACTTCCGTCAGGAAGTCGATGGCCAAGGCCTGTCGTCCTATCCGCACCCCTGGCTGATGCCGGACTTCTGGCAGTTCCCCACCGTTTCCATGGGTCTGGGGCCGATTCAGGCGATCTACCAGGCACGTTTCATGAAGTACCTGGAAGCGCGCGGCTTTATCCCGGCCGGCAAGCAGAAAGTCTGGTGCTTCATGGGCGACGGCGAGTGCGACGAGCCGGAATCCCTCGGCGCGATCTCCCTGGCGGGCCGCGAGAAACTCGACAACCTGATTTTCGTCATCAACTGCAACCTGCAGCGCCTCGACGGCCCGGTGCGCGGTAACGGCAAGATCATCCAGGAACTCGAAGGCGTGTTCCGTGGCGGTGGCTGGAACGTCAACAAGGTGGTCTGGGGCCGTTTCTGGGACCCATTGCTGGCCAAAGACGTCGACGGCATCCTGCAACGTCGGATGGACGAAGTCATCGACGGCGAATACCAGAACTACAAGGCCAAGGACGGCGCGTTCGTCCGTGAGCACTTCTTCAACTCGCCGGAACTCAAGGCGATGGTCGCCGACCTCTCCGACGACGAGATCTGGAAGCTCAACCGTGGCGGCCACGACCCGTACAAGGTCTTCGCGGCCTACCACCAGGCGGTCAACCACAAAGACCAGCCGACCGTGATCCTGGCCAAGACCGTCAAGGGTTATGGCACCGGTGCCGGCGAAGCGAAAAACACCGCGCACAACACCAAGAAGGTCGATGTCGACAGCCTCAAGCAGTTCCGCGACCGCTTCGACATCCCGGTCAAAGACGACGAGCTGGAAAGCCTGCCGTTCCTCAAGCCGGAAGCAGGCAGCGCCGAAGCGCGTTACCTGAGCGAGCGCCGTACCGCACTGGGCGGTTTCGTGCCGCAGCGTCGGGCCAAGAGTTTCAGCATCCCGACCCCGCCACTGGAAACCCTCAAAGCCATCCTCGACGGCTCCGGCGACCGTGAAATTTCCACCACCATGGCCTTCGTGCGCATCCTCGCGCAGCTGGTCAAGGACAAGGAAATCGGCCAGCGCATCGTACCGATCATCCCGGACGAAGCGCGCACCTTCGGCATGGAAGGCATGTTCCGTCAGCTCGGTATCTACTCCTCGGTCGGCCAGCTCTACGAGCCGGTGGATAAAGACCAGGTGATGTTCTACCGCGAAGACAAGAAGGGCCAGATCCTCGAAGAAGGCATCAACGAAGCCGGCGCCATGAGCTCGTTTATCGCGGCCGGCACCTCGTACTCCAGCCATAACCAGCCGATGCTGCCGTTCTACATCTTCTACTCGATGTTCGGTTTCCAGCGCATTGGCGACCTGGCCTGGGCTGCTGGCGACAGCCGCACCCGTGGTTTCCTGATCGGTGGCACCGCAGGGCGTACCACGCTCAACGGCGAAGGCCTGCAACACGAGGACGGCCACAGCCACATGCTCGCCGCGACCATCCCCAACTGCCGCACCTATGATCCGACCTACGGCTACGAGCTGGCGGTGATCATCCAGGACGGCATGAAGAAGATGACCGAAGAGCAGCAGGACGTTTTCTACTACATCACCGTGATGAACGAGTCCTACCAGCAGCCGGCCATTCCGGCCGGCGTCGAGGAAGGCATCATCAAGGGCATGTACCTGCTCGAGGAAGACAAGCGCGAAGCGGCGCACCACGTACAACTGCTCGGCTCCGGCACCATCCTGCGCGAAGTGCGCGAGGCGGCGAAGATCCTGCGTGACGAGTACAACATCGGTGCCGATGTGTGGAGCGTTACCAGCTTCAACGAACTACGCCGCGACGGCCTGGCCGTGGAACGCAACAACCGCCTGCACCCGGAGCAGAAGCCCAAGCAGACCTATGTGGAAGAATGCCTGAGCGGCCGTCAGGGCCCGGTCATCGCCAGCACCGACTATATGAAGCTGTTCGCCGAACAGATTCGCCAGTGGGTGCCGAGCAAGGAATTCAAGGTCCTCGGCACCGACGGCTTCGGCCGTAGCGACAGCCGCAAGAAGCTGCGTCACTTCTTCGAAGTGGACCGCAACTGGGTGGTCCTGGCGGCCCTGGAAGCCCTCGCCGACCGCGGTGATATCGAACCGAAAGTGGTGGCCGAGGCCATCGCCAAGTTCGGCATCAACCCGGAAAAACTCAACCCACTGGACTGCTAAGGAGCGAAACGATGAGTGAATTGATTCGCGTACCCGACATCGGCAGCGGTGAGGGTGAAGTGATCGAGCTGTTCGTCAAAGTTGGCGACCGCATCGAAGCCGATCAGAGCCTGCTGACCCTCGAGTCGGACAAGGCCAGCATGGAAATCCCGGCGCCGAAAGCCGGCGTGGTGAAAAGCCTGAAAGTGAAGCTGGGCGACCGCCTGAAAGAAGGCGACGAACTGCTCGAACTGGAAGTCGAAGGTGCCGCCGAAGCAGCACCAGCAGCGCCGGCGGCGGCACCCGCCGAAGCGCCCAAAGCGCCAGCCGCTGCCGCCCCGACCGCCGCACCTGCGCCCGCCGCGCAGACCAGCAGCGTGCAGGACATCCATGTGCCGGATATCGGCTCGGACGGCAAAGCCAAGATCATCGAAATCCTGGTCAAGGTCGGCGATACGGTCGAAGCCGATCAGTCGCTGATCACTCTGGAGTCGGACAAGGCCAGCATGGAAATCCCCTCGCCGGCTGCCGGCGTGGTGGAAAGCCTGGACGTTAAACTGGACGCCGAAGTCGGTACCGGCGACCTGATTCTCAAGCTGAAAGTAACCGGTGCCGCACCAGCACCCGCCGCTGCGCCAGCTGCTGCTGCCAGCGACGTGCACAAGGTGCCGGCCGGCGCGCATCCGGCGGTTGCCGCCGAAGTCAGCGCCATCGCCTCCTTGGCGGCCGCCGCGGCCAAAGTCACTGAAGCGCCTGCTCGCCCTGGCAGCAAGGTGCATGCTGGCCCAGCCGTACGCCAACTGGCCCGCGAGTTCGGCGTCGAACTGTCGGTAGTGCCTGGCACCGGGCCGAAAGGCCGCATCCTCAAGGAAGACGTGCAGGTCTACGTCAAGGCGATGATGCAGAAGGCCAAGGAAGCGCCAGCCGGCGCGACCGGCGGTGCCGGCATCCCGCCGATCCCGGTGGTGGACTTCAGCAAGTTCGGTGAAATCGAAGAAGTGGCGATGACCCGCCTGATGCAGGTCGGCGCTGCCAACCTGCACCGCAGCTGGCTCAACGTGCCGCACGTGACCCAGTTCGACTCGGCCGACATCACCGAGCTGGAAGCCTTCCGCGTGGCGCAGAAAGCCGTGGCGGAAAAGGCCGGGGTCAAGCTCACCGTGCTGCCGCTGCTGCTGAAAGCCTGCGCCTTCCTGCTCAAGGAACTGCCGGACTTCAACAGCTCTCTGGCACCGAGCGGCAAAGCGATCATCCGTAAGAAATACGTGCACATCGGTTTCGCCGTCGATACTCCGGACGGCCTGCTGGTGCCGGTGATCAAGAACGTCGACCAGAAGAGCCTGCTGCAACTGGCTGCCGAAGCCGCCGCACTGGCGGAGAAGGCGCGCACCAAGAAGCTCTCGGCCGATGATATGCAGGGCGCCTGCTTCACCATCTCCAGCCTCGGCCACATTGGCGGCACCGGCTTCACGCCGATCGTCAACGCGCCGGAAGTGGCGATCCTCGGGGTGAGCAAGGCGACCATCCAGCCGGTCTGGGATGGCAAGGCGTTCCAGCCCAAGCTGATGCTGCCGCTGTCGCTGTCCTACGACCACCGGGTGATCAACGGTGCCGCTGCTGCACGCTTCACCAAGCGCCTCGGCGACGTGCTGGCGGATATCCGCACCATGCTGCTGTAACAACCCGCTTCAACTTTCGAGCACGCCACGCTCGTACCCTCAACCCCGCCATATTGGCGGGGGTTTTTTT
>DELY01000003.1:0-126694 GCA_002354655.1 Pseudomonas sp. UBA2684 | reverse complement strand
ATGTGTTGAAACGTGCAGCCGGCTAGGCGATGCCTGGAGCACGGTAATTCGTAGGGTGGGTTAGGCGCATGACCACGGACTATCGGCTGCTGCATAGTCCATTGCGCCGTAACCCACCAGAGGGGATAGGCCGATTAGCGTTTGGTGGGTTACGTGGCGCAGTTGCTTTGCCAGCCGGCTTCAGCGCCCCTAACCACCCTACAGAATCGACGTACCACAGTTAACGGCTACAGAGCGTTTTTTTGCTCCCAAATTAGGTGTTGAGAACAGCCCTGCGGGAACGGCTTCAGCCGCGAAATTCGCGGATAAAGCCGTGCCTACGCAAAGCGCGGCGCTCAGCCTTTTTGCAGATTACGGATCAGAAAACTCAGCGCCTTGGCCAGTTCGGCGGCGCCCTGGTGATCGCGCACGATAGTCAGCAATGGGCTGCCGTCAGCCGGATGGTGCAACACGCAGCTGATGCCACTCAGTGGGCAGTCGTAGCGAATGAAGGGATCGACACCAAACAACTCGAGACGCCGATTGCGCACGGCAATGGCCGTGCCCTGTTGAGCGCGGGTTTCTTCACGCAGCAACAGCTCGCCCGGAGCGCCGAGGCGCAGTTGGTAAAGCAGATCCTGGCGCTGCGCCTGACCGACTTGATAGGCCGCGCGCAGGGCATAGGTTTTCAGCAGATCGTTGCTGTGCGCGAGCAACGCCTGGCGCTCGTCCTGGGTCAGGTACAAGCGCTTCAAGTCGGCCAGATAACTGGCCTGCTCGGCGCTGCTCAGGCCTGCTTCAGGCTCGCTGGCGAACCCTGGGGTTACAACCAGGCAGCTACCCAGCAATACGGCAAATATTAGTTTTCTTGTCAGTCGCAATCGCATGATGCACCCTTATTGGACGCTATAGTGAAGTGGGCCGAGAGCTCAGCTCGGTCAGCATACTGGAAGCCAGCCGCCCAATGAAAAGCCATCCCGATGCCGCGACCCGTTTAGCGGCCGAGGTTGTGACGCAGTTGCCAGTGCCTTCGCGGCTCGGCATGCTGCGCTTTGAGCGACTGAATGAGGCCAGCTGGACCCTGCTGTTTCTCGACCCGGCGTGCGAGCGCCAGCTCGGCATCCCGGCCAGCGAGCTCTGTGCACTGGTCGATGCGCCTTACGCCAGCCTGATGGAGCCCGAGGCCCGTTATCACCTGCACGACAGCATTCAGCTGCAGCTGACGCAACAGCCGCACTACCTGGTGCACTACACCCTGCATACGCCGCACGGCGCACTCAACCTGATGGAACTTGGCGAGCCGTTCAAGCAGCACGGCCGGCACCTGTTGCGCGGCTACCTGCTGGTCGCCGACGCCAGCGCGACCCAAGCCAACCTGCCCTCGTCCAGCGACCTGCAAGCGCAGAATAGTCGCCTGCAAAGCTCGCTGGAGCTTTACCAGCGCGGCCAGGCAGAGCACCAGCAGCAGCAAGTCCGCTCGCAGGCGCAGCAGCGCCTGATCGTGCGCCTGGCGCGCCATCGCTACAACGCCAACGATCCGCTGCGCGAAGCCGCCGAGCTGATCACCCAGGCGGCCTGCGAGGCTTACCAGGTGGCCCGCGCGGGCATCTGGAACCTGACCAGTAGCAGCCTCGAACTCGTCGCCCTGTACCGTAGCGACCTCAATCGACACGAGACACAGACCGTCATCGACGTCAGCCACTACCCGGACTACCTGCACGCGCTGCAAGGCGGCCGGGCAATCGATGCCCACGACGCCCTGCACGACCCGCGCACCTGCGAGCTGCGCGAGAGCTACCTGCAACCGATGGGCATCAGCGCCATGCTTGATGCCAGCATTCGCGTCGGTGGCGAAGTGGTCGGCGTGCTGTGCCTGGAGCACATCGGTGCGCCGCGCGTCTGGCAGGCCGACGAGATCGCCTTCGCCGGCGAACTGGCCGACCAATATGCGCAGGTGCTGACCAACCAGCAGCGGCGCAGCGCCACCAATGCGCTGTACCTGTTCCAGCGCGCGGTCGAACAGAGCGCCAGCGCCTTTATCCTGCTCGATCGCGACGGGCTGGTGGAGTACGTCAACCCGAGCTTCACCGCGATCACCCTGTACAGCGCCGAAGAAGTACAGGGCCGGCGCCTGTCCGAACTGCCGGCGCTGGAGAACCTTAGCGACCTGCTGTTCGATTCCGGTTCCGGCCTCTCCGACCACAACAGCTGGCAGGGCGAATTCAAGAGCCGCCGCAAGAACCTCGAACCGTACTGGAGCCAGTTGTCGATCTCCAAGGTGTATGCCGACGACGGCGCGCTGACCCACTACATCGGCATCTACGAAGACATCACCGAGAGCAAGCAGGCGCAGCAACGCATCGAGCGCCTGGCCTACAGCGACAACCTCACCGGCCTGGGCAACCGCTATGCCTTTATCCGCGCCCTGGAAAACCGCTTTGCCCTGGCCGACGGCAAACCGATCAGCCTGCTGCTGGTGGATATCGACAACTTCAAACGGATCAACGACAGCCTCGGCCACCAGACCGGCGACAAGCTACTGAGCAGCCTGGCCAGACGCCTGCGCAACAGCCTCAGCCCGAGTGGCATTCTGGCGCGTTTCGCCAGTAACGAATTCGCCATCCTGCTGGATGCCGCCGACCTGGCCAGCGCTCAAGTGCTGGCCAATCAGGTGCTGCAAACCCTGGATAAACCGCTGTTCGTCGACAACCAACTGATCAGCGTCACCGGCTCGGTAGGCCTGGCCTGTGCGCCCGAGCATGGCGCGGACCCGCAAACCCTGATGAAGCACGCTGGCCTGGCGCTGCACAAAGCCAAGGCCAACGGCAAACACCAGTTGCAGGTATTCACCGAAGCCCTGAACGCCGAGGCCGACTACAAGCTGTTCGTCGAGAACAACCTGCGCCGCGCCTTGACCCAGAACGAACTGGAAGTGTTCTACCAACCCAAGCTGTGCCTGAAGAGCGGACAGCTGCTCGGCATGGAGGCGCTGCTGCGCTGGCATCATCCGGAAAAAGGCATGATTCGCCCGGACCAGTTCATCAGCGTGGCGGAAGAAACCGGCCTGATCATCCCCATCGGCAAATGGGTGGTACGCCAGGCCTGCTGCATGAGCAAACAACTGACGGCGGTCGGCCTGGGTACCTTGCAGGTGGCGATCAACCTGTCGCCCAAGCAGTTCTCCGATCCCGATCTGGTCGGCTCGATCGCGGCGATTCTGCACGAGGAGCAACTCACCCCCACGCTGCTCGAGCTTGAACTCACGGAGAGCCTGCTGCTGGAAGCCACCGACGATACCCGCCACCAGCTCAGCCGCTTGAAAAGCCTCGGCCTGACCTTGGCCATGGACGACTTCGGCACCGGCTACTCGTCGCTCAGCTACCTGAAGAAATTCCCCATCGACGTGATCAAGATCGACCGCAGCTTTATCAAGGACATCCCGGAAAACCAGGACGACATGGAGATCACCTCGGCAGTGATCGCCATGGCCCACAACCTGAAACTCAAAGTGGTCGCCGAAGGCATCGAAACCGCCGCCCAGCTGGGTTTCCTGCGCCGCCAGCAGTGTGATATTGGCCAGGGCTACCTGTTCGACCGGCCCATCGCCGGGCGTGAGCTGATCGACAGCCTGAAACGCTACCCCTGCCGACCGCCACAGTGATCGGCTGTAACAGCGCGCGCCGCGCGCGGTCTATCGATACACCCGTTTAAATGCTGAGGAAATGGCTCATGGTTCTGCGCTCGCAAATTCTTGCCCACAAACTCGAACTGCCCACCGCCGAGCAAGCCCTGCCCGGCCGTGCCACGCCCTTGCCGGTACCCGCCGCCCACTACGTCAACGGCCACCCCTTGCAGGCACCGTTCCCGGCCGGCCTGCAACAGGCGGTGTTCGCCCTGGGATGCTTCTGGGGCGCCGAGCGGCGCTTCTGGCAACAGCCTGGCGTGTGGACCAGCGCGGTGGGGTATGCCGGCGGCCACACCCCGAATCCGACCTACGAGGAAGCCTGCTCGGGCCTGACCGGGCATACCGAAGCGGTGCTGGTGGTATTCGATCCGCAGGTGACCAGTTACGCGGCGCTGCTGAAAGTCTTCTGGGAAGCGCACAACCCCACCCAGGGCATGCGCCAGGGCAACGACATCGGCAGCCAATACCGCTCGGCCATTTACTGTTACGGCGCCGAGCAGTTGGCTGCCGCATTGGCCAGCCAGGCGCACTTTCAAGCCGCGCTGAAAGCTGCCGGGCTCGGCAGCATCACCACGGAAATCGCCGAAGCACCGCCCTTCTACTATGCCGAGGGCTACCACCAGCAATACCTGGCGAAAAACCCCGGCGGTTACTGCGGGCTCGGCGGCACCGGGGTGTGTTTACCGGCGTAGCGGCAGGCCTCTGGGGCGGGGTATAGGCCAGTCGTTAGCCGCGAAGTGGCGTAACCCACCATGGATGTCGTCAGGCATCCCTGTGACCGGCCCTGCGGACCGGTCGGTGGGTTACGGCCTGCGGCCTAACCTAGGCGGCCCCACCCACCCTACGCCAATCAAGACCTTAAAGGTCCGGATCAATAACCCAGCCTACGGCGCTTTTTCTTCGATCAACCAATCCAGGCGATAGCCGCCCTGGCCTTGCGCCAGGTGTTCGGCCAGCCAGGGCAACAGCTGCTTCAACTCGTCTTCCAGGCCCCAGGGTGGATTGCTGATCACCAAGCCCGAGCCGTTCAGGCGCGTCGCGTCATCGGTGGCCTGCACATACAACTCGACGCGCAGCAACTTGGGGGCACTGCTTTTTTCCAGGTCGCGGTAAAAGCGTCTGAGCTGGTCGAGCGCCTTGATCGGGTACCAGATCGCCACCACCGCCTGGCGCATGCGGCTGATCGCTTCGTTCAGCGATTGCGCGCAACGCTCCAGCTCGTCGGCCTTCTCGAACGGCGGGTCGATCAGCAGCAACACACGCTTTTCCCGGGTCGGCAGCAAGGCGCGCGGCACATGCCAGCCTTCGCCGAGGTGCACCGCCACACGCCGGTCGCCGGTCATGTTTTCCTTGAGCAGGCGTCCGTCTTCCGGGTGTTTTTCGTTGAGGTGCAGGCGATCCTGCTCACGCGTCAGCATGCGCGCCAGCTCTGGCGAACCCGGATAGTGGCGCAGCACACCATCCGGGTTCATGGCCCGGATCACCTCCAGGTAATCGAGCAACTGATCCGGGATATCCTCGGCTTGCCACACGCGGGCGATGCCATCCTGCCATTCGCCGGTACGGCTGGCCTGGTCGCCGGCCAAGTCGTACAAGCCAACGCCAGCGTGGCTGTCGAGGTAGGCGAACGGCGCCTCCTTGCGCGACAGCAGGGCAATCAGGCGGCTGAGAATCAGGTGTTTCAACACGTCGGCATGGTTGCCGGCATGAAAGGCGTGGCGGTAGTTCATGTGCGGGCTCCTGTGGCCGGCCAGTTTACTCGGTTGCCGCGGCGCTTAAGCGACCGATTGCAACGGCTGTACGCGCAACAGCTCAAGCAAGTGCTCCAGTGCCGGATGCGGCGGTGCATCGCGACGGCGCATCAGCAAGGTTGGCGCCGCCGCCAGATCGGCCTCGATGGCGCGCGCGCTGACCAAGCGGCCACGCGGATGCAGCTGCAACAGGCTGCGCGGCAATAGGCCGATGCCCATCCCGGCGGCGATGCCGCCGAGTATCGCGTCGATCGAGCCGTAGCTCTGGCGCGCCGCGACCTGCAGCGCATGACGTTCGCTCCAGCGCTCCAGGCGCTCGCGGTAATGGCAGCCATTGGGAAACCCGAGCAGGGTCACCGGCCCCTGCAACAGCGTTTCCGCAGCGCTGCTGGCGGGCAGCACCAGCACCAGCTCCTCGCGCCAAAGCACTTCGCCGTGCAACAGCGGATGCTCGAACGGCCCGCCGATCAGCGCGGCATCCAGGCGCCCGGCGAGCACCTCGTCGAGCAGATGGCGACTGGTGCCGGTGAGCAGACTCAGATCGACCCGCGGCGCATCCCGATGAAAGGCCGCCAGCACCTCCGGCAAGCGCACGGCCGCGGTGGTTTCCATCGACCCCAGCCGTAGCTCGCCGGCCCAGACATCCTCCTGCACGCAGCGCCAGGCCACCTGGCACAGCTGCTCGAGTTGTTCGGCATGCGGCAGCAGGCGCTCGCCCGCGGGCGTCAGGCGCAGGCGCTGGGCTTGCCGCTGAAACAACACCGCGCCCAGCTGGGTTTCCAATTGGCGCAGCCGCGCCGAGACATTCGACGGCACGCAATGCAGCTGCTGCGCCGCCGCGCTCAGCGAACCGGCGCGGCTGACCGCAAGAAAATGCCGCAACAACTGCGGATTGAGACGTTCCCAAGGCGACATGGCAGCCCTCAACATCACTAAAAGTGAAAAACAGACTCAGTATTTTTCATTACCAGTCACACCAACACAACCGCTAAGGTGCCAAGCCTCGACCAAGGCGCTCCCCGCATGCCCTCAGCCCAGCCCCGTCATATCCTCCTCGCCCTGCTGGCCGGCGCCAGTGCGCTGGTGGTGGTGCATGGGCTCGGGCGCTTCGCCTTCACCCCGTTATTGCCGCACCTGATCGCCGATGGTCTGCTCAGCCTGGAACAGGGGGCGCGCCTGGCGACCTGGAATTACATCGGTTACCTGCTCGGCGCCCTGCTCGCCCTGGCCCTGCATGCACCGGCGCGGATGCGCGTGGCGCTGCCGGTGGCGCTGTTGCTGAACGCCGCACTGACCCTCGCCCAGGGATTTACCGAGGACTATTCCAGCCTGCTCTGGCTGCGCCTGGCCAACGGCATCAGCAACGGCGTGGTGTTCGTCCAGGCGCCCGCACTGGTTCTGGAATGGCTGGCGCAGCAGCAACGTACGCGCCTCAGCGGCCTGATCTACCTCGGCCTGGGCGGCGGCTTGCTGCTCTCCAGCGGCGTGGCGGACTGGCCGGCCGCATGGTTCGACGGCGCCGCGCGCTGGTGGCCGGTGGCCGCGCTGGCCTTGCCGCTGGCCGTACTGAGCGCCTGCCTGCTCGCGCGCCTGACGCTGCAGCCGCACCCGACTGCGGCCCAGCACCCCTCGTCGGCGCTGTTCGACCGCGCCAGCACGCCGCTGTTTCTCGCCTACGCCGGCGCCGGCCTGGGCTACATCCTGCCGATGACCTTTCTGCCGGCCCTGGCCCGCGAGCAACTGCCGGCCGACGATCCGCTGCTGAGCGGCGCCTGGCGCTGGACGGCCCTGGCCAGCCTGGCCTCCATCGCTTTGTGGAATCATCTCGGTGCGCGCCTCGGCGACCGTCGCGCGCTGCTCGCCAACTACGCCGCCCAGGCCGTTGGCGTAGCCGCGCCGCTGCTGTGGCCGGGACAAGTCGGCGTGTTGTTGTGCGCCGTACTGGTCGGCGGCACCTTTATCGGCAGCGTATTCCTCACCCAACGCCTGGCGCGCAGCCTGCACCCGCATCAGGGGCCGCGCCTGTCGGCCGCGCTGATCGCCCTGTACGGCGGCAGCCAACTCGCCGGGCCCTGGTTCGCCGAACAATGGCTGGCGCATGGCGGCAGCCTCGGCCAGAGCTTCGCCCTTGGCGCCGCCGCGCTGCTCTGGGCGCTGGCCTGGTCATACCACGTTCCTCGCACCCCACAGCCATAACGGAGTTGTCGCAATGCCCTACGTCAATATCAAGATCACCCGCGAAGGCGCCACCGCCGAACAAAAACGCCAACTGATCGAAGGCGCCACGCAATTGCTGGTCGATGTGCTGGGTAAGAACCCGGCGACCACGGTGGTGGTGATCGACGAGGTGGACACCGACAATTGGGGCATCGCCGGCATTCCGGTGACCGAACGGCGGCGCACTGAAGCCGCGGCCAAAACCCAGGGCTAGCCGGCGCGCAGCGTCACCTCGGGTTTGGCAGCTTTATCACGCCAATGGATGGTGCTAGGCGAGGTTTATTCACCGACCTAGACTGGCGCCATCCACAGTGGAGGTACCCCCATGTCCGAGTCCCTGCTCAGCTCCCGCAACCTGGCCTTCGAGCTGTACGAAGTGCTGGACGCCGAAGCCCTGACCCAGCGCGAACGCTTCGCCGACCACAGCCGCGAGACGTTCGACGCGGCCGTGGGCACGGCACGCAGCATCGCCGAGAAGCTGTTCGCCCCGCACAACCGCAAGGGCGACGAGCACGAGCCGGAGTATGTCGACGGCGCCGCAGTGCTGATCCCCGAGGTCAAGCCGGCAGTAGACGCCTTCCTCGAAGCGGGTTTCCTCAACGCCACGCGCGAGTTCGAAGTCGGCGGCATGCAGTTGCCCAACCTGCTCTCGCAAGCCTGTTTCGCGCACTTCCAGGCAGCCAACGCGGCCACCACCTCCTACCCGTTCCTGACCATGGGCGCGGCCAACCTGATCGAAAGTTTCGGCAGCGCCGAGCAGAAGCAGCGCTTCCTGCAACCGATGATCGACGGCCGGTTCTTCGGCACCATGGCGCTCACCGAGCCGCATGCTGGCTCCTCGCTGTCGGATCTGCGCACCCGTGCCGAACCGGCAGGCGACGGCACTTACCGACTCAAGGGCAACAAGATCTTTATCTCCGGCGGCGACCATCCGCTGTCCGAGAACATCGTGCATATGGTCCTGGCCAAGCTGCCGGATGCCCCCGCCGGGGTAAAGGGCATCAGCCTGTTTATCGTGCCGAAGTTTCTGGTTAACGACGATGGTAGCCTCGGCGCGCGCAACGACGTGGTCCTCGCCGGGCTGTTCCACAAGATGGGCTGGCGCGGCACCACCTCCACCGCACTGAATTTTGGTGATAACGGCGAGTGCGTCGGCTACCTGGTGGGCAAGCCGCACCACGGCCTGAGCTACATGTTCCAGATGATGAACGAGGCGCGCATCGGCGTCGGCATGGGCGCGGTGATGCTCGGCTACGCCGGCTACCTGTATTCGCTCGACTACGCCCGCCAGCGCCCGCAAGGACGTCTGCCGGACGGCAAGGACCCGACCTCCAGCCAGGTGGCGATCATCGAGCACGCCGATGTACGGCGCATGCTGCTGACCCAGAAAGCCTACGTCGAAGGCGCTTTCGACCTCGGTCTGTATGCCGCGCGGTTGTTCGACGACACCCAGACCCTGGACACCGAGGAGGCGCGCAAGACCGCCCTGGAGTTGCTCGACCTGCTCACCCCGATCGTCAAATCCTGGCCCTCGGAGTTCTGCCTGAAGGCCAACGAACTGGCGATCCAGATTCTCGGCGGCCACGGCTACACCCGCGACTACCCGGTGGAGCAGTACTACCGCGACAACCGCTTGAACCCGATCCACGAAGGCACCCACGGCATCCAGTCGCTCGATCTGCTCGGGCGCAAGGTCTCGCTGAACGGCGGCGCGGCGCTCAAACAACTGGTCAAGCTGATCCAGCAGTGCTGCCAACGCGCCAGCCAACACGAGTCGCTGAATCCACTGCGCCAACCGCTGGAACAGCTGCTGGCGCGCCTGTCGACGGTGACCCTGGCGCTGCTCGGCGACCTGATGGCCGGCAAGGTCAACCAGGGCCTGGCCAACTCGGCGCTGTACCTCAAGGTCTTCGGCCATCTGGTGATCGGCTGGCGCTGGCTGGAGCAGGCGATCAAGGCCGAACAGGGCCTGGCGAGCGGCAACCCGGCGGATGCCGAGTTCTACCAGGGCAAGCTGCAAGCCGCGCGCTACTTCCTGACCTGGGAAGTGCCGAGCTGCCACCACGACCTGGCGCTTCTCGACGCCCGCGACGACACCTGCCTGAACATGCGGGACACCTGGTTCTAAGGCTTATAGCGCGGGTGGCCATCGGACGGCTTAGCGGCGCAGTAAAATGGTTGTTCGACTTGCTGCGCGAATCGAGCGCCGCCTAACCCAGCCTACGCGGGCGTTTTTTTGACAGGGTGACGAAGGCGCGGGTTAGAATCCCTGGCACGCGCCATGCATAAGGGCGCTCTCGTCTTACCTTGAGCCAGGAGTACGCCCCTTTGGATGCCAGCACCATCAACAGCCTGTTCTTGATCGGTGCATTGCTGGTAGGCATGAGCATCCTGGTGAGTGCCTTCGGCTCGCGCTTCGGCATCCCGATCCTGGTGATTTTCCTCGGCGTCGGCATGCTCGCCGGGATCGACGGCCCCGGCGGCATCGTCTTCGACAATTATCCGCAGGCTTACCTGGTCGGTAACCTGGCACTGGCGATCATTCTGCTCGACGGCGGCATGCGCACCCGCGTCTCCAGTTTCCGCGTGGCACTCTGGCCCTCCTTGTCGCTGGCGACCTTCGGCGTACTGATCACCGCCGGTCTGACCGGCGTCGCGGCGGCCTGGCTGTTCGACCTGAGTCTGATGGAGGGCCTGCTGATCGGCGCCATCGTCGGCTCGACCGACGCCGCCGCGGTATTCAGCCTGCTCGGCGGGCGCGGCCTCAACGAGCGGGTCAGCGCCACCCTGGAAATCGAGTCCGGCAGCAACGACCCGATGGCGGTATTTCTCACCGTCACCCTGATCGAAATGCTCGCCAGCGGCGAAACCGGCCTGAGCTGGGTGTTTCTCCTGCACCTGCTGCAGCAGTTCGGTATTGGCGGCCTGTTTGGCCTGGGCGGCGGCTGGCTGCTGTTGCAAGTGGTCAACCGCATCAGCCTGGCCAACGGCCTGTACCCGTTGCTGGTGGTCAGCGGCGGCCTGATGATCTTCGCCATCACCAACGCCGTCGGCGGCAGCGGCATTCTCGCCATCTACCTGTGCGGCCTGCTGCTCGGCAACCGGCCGATCCGCTCGCGCCACGGCATCCTGCACATGCTCGACGGCCTGACCTGGCTGGCGCAGATCGGCATGTTCCTGGTTCTCGGCCTGCTGGTCACCCCCCACGAATTGCTGCCGATTGCCCTGCCGGCCCTGGGCCTGGCGCTGTGGATGATCCTGTTCGCCCGTCCGCTGTCGATCTTCCTCGGCCTGCTGCCGTTCCGCGCCTTCCACGACCGCGAGAAAGCCTTCATCGCCTGGGTCGGCCTACGCGGCGCGGTGCCGATCATCCTCGCGGTGTTCCCGCTGATGGCCGGGCTGCCGAATGCTCAGCTGTTCTTCAACGTGGCCTTCTTTATCGTGCTGGTCTCGCTGCTGCTGCAAGGCACCAGCCTGCCGTGGGCCGCCAAGCTGCTGAAGGTCACCGTGCCGCCGGACCCGGCGCCGGTGTCGCGCGCCGGCCTGGAAGTGCACCCGACCAGCCAGTGGGAACTGTTCGTCTACCGCCTGGGCGTGGAGAAGTGGTGCATCGGCGCGCCCCTGCGCGAGCTGAAAATGCCGGACGGCACGCGCATCGCCGCGCTGTTTCGCAGCCGCGAGCTGCTGCACCCCTCCGGCAGTACCAAGCTGGAGGCCGGCGACCTGCTCTGCGTGATCGGCCACGAACATGACCTGCCGGCCCTCGGCAAACTGTTCAGCCAGGCGCCGAAACGTGGCCAGGACCTGCGCTTCTTCGGTGATTTCGTGCTGGAAGGCGATGCCGAGCTGGGCGCCGTTGCGGCGCTGTACGGCCTGAAACTGGACGGCGTCGACGGCCAGCAATCGCTCGCTCGCTTCATCGCCCACGAGATTGGCGGCGAACCGGTTATCGGCGATCAGGTCGAATGGCAGAGCCTGACGTGGACGGTTGCCGCGATGGAAGGGAACAAGATCCGCAAAGTCGGCGTCAAATTCCCCGAAGGTGCCCGCCCAGGCCCAGGCCTGTTCCTCTAAACTCAGCTTCTTCTCGAGCCGCCCGATCGCGACCATGCCCTCTTTACGTACCTATTTAGCCGTAGCCCTGCTCGGGCTTTGCCTGAGCACCCCGCTGACCCAGGCGGCCGAACCGCCGAAAAGCGCCGATGTGCAGCGCAGCCTGGACAGCCTCGCCGATCGTAAACTGGCGGAAGCCGAGCAACTGGCGCTCAAGCAAACCCTGGAGAAAACCCTGGCTTTGCTGACCGAACAGGCCGACAGCATCAAGCGCCTGGGCGACCTGAAAAAGCAGCTCGACCAGGCGCCGCGGCTGATCGGCGAAGTGCAACGCGAACTGACGCGCCTGAAAGCCAGCCCGCCGACGCCAATCGCCCAGCGCTATGCCAATAGCCAGGTGCCGCAGCTGGAGCAATTGCTCAGCGAACGCAATAACCAACTGGGCGACTGGCAGAAGCAGATCATCGATGCCAACAGCCTGATCATCACCGCGCAAACCCGCCCGGAACGCGCCCAGGCGGAAATCAGCCGCAACCAGACGCGCA
Source organism: Pseudomonas sp. UBA2684 (assembly GCA_002354655.1). Taxonomy (GTDB): domain Bacteria; phylum Pseudomonadota; class Gammaproteobacteria; order Pseudomonadales; family Pseudomonadaceae; genus Aquipseudomonas. The sequence goes on along the minus strand of DELY01000003.1, from coordinate 114,464 downwards.
GCCAAGAGATCAACAACGCGCTGAAAACCGGCAAAGACGCCGGCAAACCGCTGACCGCCGAACACCGCGACCTGCTCGGCGCCGAGCTGGCTCAGCTCGACGCGCAAACCCAGCTGCGGCGCCAGGAGCTGGCCGGCAACAGCCTGCTGCAAGACCTCGGCAGCAGCCAGCGTGACCTGCTCGAAGAGCGCATCAAGCGCCTGGAACAAGAACTGCTCGACCTGCAGTCGCTGATCAATGAAAAGCGCCGCGCGCAATCCGAACAAACCGTTGCCGAGCAATCGCGCGAAGCGGAAAAGGCTGGCTCCGATACCCTGCTGGCCAGCGAAAGCTCGCTCAACCTCAAGCTCTCCGACTACCTGCTGCGCGCCACCGACCGGATCAGCCAGCTGGCCCAGCAGAACCTGCAGACCAAGCAACAGCTGGACGCGCTCAACCAGAGCGACCAGGCCCTGGACGAGCAGATCAGCGTGCTGCAAGGCAGCCTGCTGCTGTCGAAGATCCTCTACCAGCAAAAACAGGCACTGCCCACGCTGGAACTCGACAGCAACCTGACCGATGAAATCGCCGACATCCGCCTTTATCAGTTCGAGCTGAATCAGCAGCGCGAAGCCGTCGGCAACCCCAGCGAATACGTCGAGCAACTGCTCGCCAAGCAACCCCCGGACGCCGTCACGCCCGAGCTGCGAGCCACCTTGCTCGAACTGATGCAAACCCGCCGCGAGCTGCTCGACCGGCTCAACCGCGAGCTCAACACGCTGCTCAATGAATCGATCACCCTGCAACTCAACCAGAAGCAACTGCACAGCACCGCGCAGACCGTGCGCACCACGCTGGACGAGCAGATGTTCTGGATTCCCAGCAACAAGCCGCTGGACCTCGACTGGTTCCAAGCCGTACCGCGCCTGCTCGAACGACAGATCGCCGACCTGCCCTGGGGCTCCAACCTGCGTGAGCTGGGCGCGGGCCTGATCGAACGGCCGCTGCTGTTCTTACCGCTGCTGCTGTTGATCGGGGTGTTGCTGTGGAAGCGCGGTTACCTGTACCGCAAGCTCGGCGAGCTGCATACGGACATCGGCCACTTTAAGCGCGACAGTCAGTTGCACACGCCGATGGCGATTCTCCTCAACGTCCTGCTGGCATTGCCCGGCACGCTGTTCCTCGGCCTGTGCGGCTTCGCCCTGCAGATGGACGCGCGCGGGCAGAACGTCAACCTGGGCGCGGCGCTATTTGAAATGGCCGAAGCCTGGCTGGTGTTCTACACCATCTACCGCATTCTCTCGCCGGGTGGCGTGGCCGAACTGCACTTCCGCTGGTCACGTCCGCATGTGGCCTTCCTGCACCGGCAAATTCGCTACTTGGGCCTGGTGGCCATGGCCCTGGTCGGCGTGGTGACCATCGCCGAGCACCAACCGGCCAGCCTGGCCGAAGACGTGATCGGCATTGCCGTGGTGCTGACCTGCTATGGCCTGATGGCCTGGCTGCTGCACAAACTGCTGCTGAGCGGCCCAGCCCGTGAGCACGCCTCGGCCTTCCGCATGCTGATCGGCCTGGCGTTCAGCCTGTTGCCGCTGGCACTGATCGTCGCGGTGGGCTTCGGCTACTACTACACCGCGCTGAAACTCAGCGACCGCTTGATCGACACGCTGTACCTGCTGATGATCTGGCTGGTGGTCGAGGCGGCCTTTATCCGCGGCCTGGGTGTCGCGGCCAGGCGCCTGGCTTACCAGCGCGCCACGGCCAAGCGCCTGGCGCAGGCCAAGGAAGGCAGTGGCGAGGGCGCCGAAGTGGTTATCGAAGAACCCACGCTGGACATCGAGCAGGTCAACCAGCAATCGCTGCGACTGATCCGTCTGGCCTTGCTGGGCGCCTTTATCGCCGGGTTGTACTGGGTCTGGTCCGACCTGATTTCGGTGTTCGCCTACCTGGATAACATCAGCCTCTACGAATACAGCACGGGCACCGGCGAAACCGCCAGCCTGGTGCCGATCAGCCTCAGCGATGTACTCGGCGCCCTGGTCATCGTCGGCATCACCGTGGCCCTGGGCCGCAACCTGCCGGGCCTGCTCGAAGTGCTGGTGCTGTCGCGTCTGAAACTGGCACAAGGCAGCGCCTATGCCACCACCACGCTGCTGTCCTACCTGATTGTCGGCATCGGCTTCGTGGTCACCCTGTCGACCCTCGGCGTCAGCTGGGACAAGCTGCAATGGCTGGTGGCGGCACTCTCGGTCGGCCTGGGCTTTGGTTTGCAGGAGATTTTCGCCAACTTCATCTCCGGCCTGATCATTCTGTTCGAGCGCCCGGTGCGCATCGGCGACGTGGTGACCATCGGCAATCTCTCCGGTACGGTGAGCAAGATCCGCATCCGCGCCACCACCATCACCGACTTCGACCGCAAAGAAATCATCGTGCCGAACAAGACCTTCGTCACCGACCAGTTGATCAACTGGTCGCTGAACGACACGGTCACCCGCGTGATCATCAAGGTCGGCGTAGCCTACGAGACCGACTTGCCGCTGGCGCGTAAGCTGATGATGCAGGCCGCCGTGGAAAACCCGCGGGTGCTGCGCGACCCCGAGCCGCTGCTGTTCTTCCTGACGATCAGCCCCAGCACCTTCGACTACGAGTTGCGCTTCCACGTGCGCGAGTTGGGCGACCGCAACGCGGCGACCGACGAAATCCTCACGCGGATCGCCATGAGCTTCCGCGAAAACAACGTCGAGATGGCCTTCAACCAGGTCGAGGTGATGGTGAAAAACCTGCACGGTCAGGAGCTCAACCTGGGCAGCGGGCAGACCACTGTCGCCCCGCCAAGCAAAACCGAGCAGGACCCGATCACGCCAACCACACCGGCCATCGACCCGCGGTAAACCGTCCGTTCTGGCCAGGGCCGCGTGCCTGGCCAGAACCTCGATCCCTGGCAGGCGTGTACACCACGCGGCCGCCTTGCCCCGCTGGAGGGTTGCCTTGAAGTCGCTCACCGACCTGATCTTCGACAACCGCTTTGCCCGCCTCGGCGATGGCTTTTCCACCCAAGTGCTGCCCGAGCCGATCGCCGAGCCGCGCCTGGTGGTCGCCAGCAGCGCAGCCATGGCCCTGCTCGACCTCGACCCCAGCGAAGCCGAAAGCGCGGTGTTCGCCGAAGTGTTCAGCGGGCACAAGCTGTGGAGCGACGCGGAACCACGGGCCATGGTCTATTCCGGGCACCAGTTCGGCAGCTACAACCCGCGCCTCGGCGACGGCCGCGGCCTGCTGCTCGGCGAGGTGCTTAACGATGCCGGTGAACACTGGGACCTGCACCTCAAGGGCGCCGGGCAAACGCCATACTCGCGCATGGGCGACGGGCGCGCGGTGCTGCGCAGCTCGATCCGCGAGTTCCTCGCCAGCGAACACCTGCACGCCCTCGGCATGCCCACCTCGCGCGCCCTGTGCGTGACTGGTTCGAGCACCCCGGTGTGGCGGGAACAGCAGGAAAGCGCGGCGATGGTGCTGCGCCTGGCCCCCAGCCATGTGCGCTTCGGCCACTTCGAGTATTTCTATTACACCCAGCAACACGAGCTGCTCAAACAGCTCGGCGAGCATGTATTGAGCTGCCATTTTCCCGCCTGCCTGACCCAGGCCGAACCGTATCAGGCGATGTTCCGCGAGGTGCTCGAACGCAACGCGCAGCTGATCGCCTACTGGCAGGCCTATGGCTTCTGCCACGGGGTGATGAACAGCGACAACATGTCGATCCTCGGCATCACCTTCGACTACGGCCCATATGCCTTCCTCGACGATTTCGATGCCAACTTCATCTGCAACCACTCGGATGACAGCGGTCGTTACGCCTTCAGCAATCAGGTGCCCATCGCCCAGTGGAACCTCGCCGCGCTTGGCCAGGCGCTGACGCCATTGGTCAGCGTCGAGGTCTTGCGCGAGCTGCTCGGGTTGTTCCTGCCGCTGTACCAGGCGCACTACCGCGACCTGATGCGCCAGCGCCTTGGCTGGCTGACGGCCGATGACGGCGACGACACGCTGATCCAACGCCTGCTGCAACTGATGCAAAGCGGCGCGGTGGACTACACCCGCTTCTTCCGCGAACTGGGCGCCAGTACCGCGCCGCAGGCACTGGCACGCTTGCGCGAGGACTTCAGCGACCTCGCCGGTTTCGATGCCTGGGCCGCCGACTACCGCACACGCAGCGCGCGCGACGGCGACGACCAGGACGCGCGCCAAGCCCGCATGCACGCGGTCAACCCCAAGTACATCCTGCGCAACTACCTGGCACAACAGGCCATCGAGGCCGCCGAACAGGGCGATTACGCGCCAGTGCGCGAGCTGCACGCGGTACTCAGCCGCCCATTCGACGAACAGCCGGGCCAAGAACGCTTCGCCCAGCGCCCACCGGACTGGGGCAAACACCTGGCAATCAGCTGCTCGTCCTGAACCGCTGGCGCTCCGCGCTTACGTAGGATGGCGTTGAGCGTAGCGATACCCATCGTCGGGTCATCCGAGCTCCCTACACGCTATTCGTCGTAGGCTGGACATGGCTAAGCCTTGTCCAGCCGTTGCCCGTTACGGCATAGATCGGCCTACGTGCCCAGCAGCCAATCCAGCCCCATCGCCACATGCAACTCGGCGCTGTCGAGTAACGGCAACGGTGCCTGCACGCCCTCCAGCAACAGACCGATTTCGGTGCAGCCGAGAATCGCCACCTCGGCGCCTTGCCCGCGCAACTGCGCCAGGCACTCCAGATAAAACGCCCGGGCGGCGGCCGAGAACACGCCCTGGCATAACTCAGCGAAGATCACCCGGTCGACTTCGGCCATCTGCGCGGCAGTGGGCACGATCACCGAAATACCGTAACGCTCGGCCAGACGCTCGCGGTAGAACGCCTCCTGCATGGTGAACCGTGTACCGAGCAGCGCCGCCCGCTGCACGCCCTGGCGCTGCAACGCCTGCCCGACCGCGTCACCGATATGCAGCAGCGGAATAGCCACGGCCACCTCGATGGCCGGTGCCACCTTGTGCATGGTGTTGGTGGCCAGCAACAGAGCCGTTGCCCCCGCGCCCTCAAGCCGCTGTGCGGCTGCGGCGAGCAAGGCGCCAGCGGCCGACCATTCGCCGCGCGCTTGCAGCGCGGCGACCTCGGCAAAGTCCAGCGAGTGCAACAACAGCGGCGCGGAATGCAGACCGCCCATGTGCTCGCGCACCCCCTGATTGAGCAGGCGGTAATAGCTCGCCGTGGACTCCCAACTCATGCCACCGAGAATGCCTAACTGGCGCATACGCCGCCCTCCTCACGCAAACCCCGAGCCTAGCCGCGCCCGCCAGCCGCGACCAGCAACAGTGCGCCGCAGAGCGGGCGGTACAGCCTTATCAGTTAAATCGAAAAGGCATATAAACCTTCTCAAACATTCTTAGACTCTCTAAGCAAAGCCCACTATCTTGGCGACCTTGCGTGGCCGCCGCCTGGCGTGCCCGATACCTCACACGAGATTCGCACGCTAAGGACGTTCATGTTCTGGGATTCACTGCCGCTGTTGTTCGTTGCCGCCCTACTGGTCTGGCTGCTGGTGTCCTTCGTTCGCGAAAAATGGAGCCCGGATGTGGTGGCGGCGATTGCTGTCGCCGCCTTGCTGGTGACGCAGATACTCAGCCCCGGCGAAGTGCTTGGCGTGCTCAGCAATTCGGCCCCCGTGACCATCGCCTGCATGTTTGTCCTGTCCGCCGCGCTGGAGCGCACCGGCTGCATCGATGCCCTGGGCAACTGGCTGGGTAACCTGGTCGGCGACAGCCCGGTACGCGTACTGGCTGGCTTGATGATCACCGCGCTGGTGATTTCCGCGTTCCTCAACAATACCCCGGTGGTGGCGATTCTCACGCCGGTGGCCATCGCCCTGGCCAAGCGCGCGCACAGCTCACCGTCGAAGCTGCTGATCCCGCTGTCCTACGCCACCGTACTCGGCGGCATGCTGACCATGATCGGCACCTCGACCAATATTCTGGTCGACGGCGTGGCGCGCAAAGCCGGCCTCGAACCCTTCGGCATGTTCGAAATCACCCCCGCGGCGCTGGTCTTCGCCGGGGTCGGCTTCGTCTACCTGATGCTGTTCAGCAACCGCCTGCTGCCCGATCGCGACACCCTGTCCAAGCAACTGCGCCCGGACCTCGGCCGCACCTTCATGACCGAACTGCTGGTGCCGCACGACTCACCGGTAATCGGCAAGACCCTGCACGAAGCCAACCTCAACGGCGGCAGCGGCTTGCAGGTACTGAAGATCTTCCGCGAAGAGCAAGAGTTCACCGAGCCAGCCCACGACACCCTGCTCGCCGCCGGCGACCAATTGGTGCTGCATGGCCAGGTCAAGGACGTGGTCGAGTTGCGGGAAAGCGGCCACCTGAGCTTCAACCGCAGCGATGCCTTCGAAACCATCAGCAGCCACGACGTGATCCTCGCCGAAGCCATCGTCGGGCGTAACTCGCGCTACAGCCACCGCCCGATGCGCGACCTCGACCTCACCGCACGCTATGGCATCGCCGTGCTCGCCGTGCACCGTCAGGACGAAAACATCCAGGGCAACCTCGACGACCTGCACCTGCAATTCGGCGATGTGATGCTGGTCGAAGGCACGCCGGCGCAAATCAAGCGCTTTGCCGAGAACGGCGAACTGATCAGTCTGAACACCGTGCAAGAGCGCGCCTACCGTCGCGACAAGGCGCCGATCGCGATTATCGCCACCCTGGCCGTGATGCTGCTGGCCGCCTTCGAGCTGATGCCGATCGAAGGCCTGGCGCTGATCGCCGCGGTGACCGTGGTGGCCACCCGCTGCCTGGAAGTCGACGATGCCTATAAAGCCGTCGATTGGAAAATCCTCAGCCTGATTTTCGGCATGCTGGCGATCAGCATCGCCATGGACAAGGTCGGTCTGATCGACCTGATCGTCGAACGCAGCATGGCCGCCGTGCCGAACGCCAGCCCACTGATGATCCTCGGCTTTGTCTACCTGCTGACCACCGTACTCACCGAGATCCTCTCCAATAACGCCGTCGCCGTGTTGATCACGCCCGTGGCCATCGGCATCGCCCAGAGCCTGGGCCTCGATCCACGGCCGTTCGTCGTCGCGGTGATGTTCGCCGCCAGCGTCAGCTTCGCCACGCCAATCGGCTATCAAACCAACACCTTCGTCTACAACGCCGGCGGTTACCGTTTCAGCGACTTCATGCGCATCGGCATACCGCTGAACATCCTCATGGTGTTCGTCGCCATGCTGGTGATCCCGCGGGTCTGGCCGCTGGTAGCGCTGTGAGTCATAGCGTGCGGCTAGTCTCGCCGCTATCGATCGATGGCCTTGATCTTCGCGCGAACAGCCGCACACCGTGGCTGGCGCGCACCTGGAGCCCGTCATGCACGACCCTCTGCTGATTCCGTGCCCGGCCTGCAACGGCCTCAACCGCATCCCCGCCGAGCGCCTCGGCGATACCCCGCGCTGCGGGCGCTGCAAGGCGATGGTGCTCCCGGACACTCCGTTTGAGCTGACCCAGGCCAATTTCGCCAGCCAGCTCAAGGGCGACCTGCCGCTGCTGGTGGATGTCTGGGCCAGTTGGTGCGGGCCCTGCCAGGCGTTCGCACCGACCTTCAACCAGGCCGCCAAACAGTTGCAAGGGCGCTACCGTCTGGCCAAGCTGGACAGCGAAGCGCATCCACAACTAGCCGGACAACTGAGCATCCGCTCGATTCCGAGTTTGCTCCTGCTGCGCAACGGCGCCGAAATCGCCCGGCAAAGCGGCGCCATGCCGCTGGCGCAATTGCTGGCCTGGCTGGCCAATCAAGACGCCTGAGCGAAAGGGTCAAGCGCCGCGGCGTTTACGGTCAGTTGCAAGCCGCCAACCAGCCATTAGGCTGGCTGCCAGCCAACCAGAACGGTGATTGCCATGCCTCTGCCCGTCGAACTCGTCCGCCAGCTCACCGAAGAGCAGATCGCCTTCGTCAAACGCAGCGGCCTCAAGGCCGAAGTCCTCGAACCCGGCTATGTGCGCCTGCACATGCCACTGGCCGGCAATCAGAACCACATCGGCAGCATGTATGCCGGCGCCCTGTTCACCCTGGCGGAAATCCCCGGCGGCGCGCTGTTTCTCACCAGCTTCGACAGCCAGCGGTTTTACCCGATCATCAAGGAAATGAACCTGCGCTTCCGGCGCCCCGCCACGGGCGACATCCGCGTCGACGCGCGGCTCAGTGCGCCGCAGATCGAACAGCTGCAAAGCGAAGCGGCGCGCGTGGGCAAAGCCGAGTACCTGCTGGAGTTGCAGCTGACCGACGACACCGGTGAGGTCGTGGCGGAAAGCCGCGGTCTTTACCAACTGCGCGTGCGCTGACACCTGACCTTGCTATAGGTCAAAACACCAGCTAATCCTGTGGGGATAATAAATACGCCGACCTGCATCGGCTGGAGAATTCCCCCATGTTCACCCATATCCTCATTGCCCACGATTTGCGCGACACCGCCGATATGGCCCTCTGCCGCGCCACCCAGCTGGCCCGCCAGCACAACGCCAAACTGACGCTTCTGCACGTACTCGACCCCAACCAAAGCAGCCAGCAACACGAGCAGGCGCAGCAGACCCTCGACCGCAGCCTGACCCAATACGCACCCTCCGGCAGCGAGCTGCGCATGCTTAGCGGCAAACCCTCGGAAGTGGTCTTGCAGCAACTGCAGGAGCTCGGTTGCGACCTGCTGGTACTCGGCGCGCATCACCAGCGCCATGACTTCTTCTCCGGCACCAGCCTGGATCGCATCGCGCGCAATTGCCCCGTGCCCTTGCTGCTGGTGGCGCGCAACGACTTCCAGCCCTATCAACGCGCGCTATCGGCCATCGACTTCTCGCTTTGCGCCTGCAGCGCCCTGGGCCAGGGTTACCGTCTATTGCCCGCCGCCGCGGAACTGCATGCGCTGCACGTCTTCGAACCGGACAAAGGCACGCCGCAACAAATGGCCGCGCAGCTGCAAATCCAGCAGGCGCTGATCGACCAACTGCTGCACGACGAAGCGCAAAACCTCCCGGCCGGCGGCCCAACAATCAGCCATTCGGTGCAGCAAGGCGGCATCCTGCGCGGCCTGCAAGAACAGCTGAAAGTCCGCCGCAGCGAACTGCTGGTACTCGGCAGCCACGGCCGCAGCGCACTGTCCCAGGCGCTGCTTGGCAGCCTGGCGCAGCATTTCCTGCACAAAGCGCCCTGCGACATTTTTGTGGTGCGCTGAGGTATCGAAGCGATCCCAGGCTAGACTGAGCTCACTCCCGAGCCTCAAGGATTTCTTGCGTGATCGCCGCCCAATCGCCCACCACACCGGCCTTGAACCGAGCACTGATCCTGCTCGGTTTTTTGTTTTGCATGGTTGCAGTGGCCGAACCGGCGACGCGGCCCTTGAACATCGTCACCATCGACATCCCGCCGTTCGGCATGCAGCGCGAGGATGGCCAGTTACACGGCATCATGTACGAAATCGGCAATCGCATCGCTGCGCAGGCCGGATTCGCCTCGCGCAATGTGCTGCTGCCTTATGCACGCACGGTGGTAGAGCTGAAATATGGCCGTGCGGATTTTGTCCTGCGTTTCGACAATGACGCCCTGGGCGAGGCGGCGATCAAGGTGGCGCCGATTTTTCCGCTGCAGGTCATCGTGCTTGCCGCCGCCGGCCAGCGCCTGCGCACATTCGACGACCTGCATGGCCTGACCATCGGCGTCATGCGCGGCGGCCACTTCAACGACGCATTCGCCGCTGACCCGGCAATCGTCAAATACCCGCTCAGTAATTACCAACAGGGTTTATCCATGGTGGTCAGCGGTCGCCTGGATGGCCTGATTGGTTCCGATCTGGGCATTTATACCGTGGCCGAAGGCATGGGCCTGACCCAGGCACAGTTCTCCCAGCCGCTGCTATTGGGCGAACAGCACTTCTGGTTGTTCTATTCGCGCAAAACCGCCGATGACGACACCTTGAATCGGCTCAAGCAGGCCGTGGAACAGCTGCGCGAGCAGGATGCCTACGCCCAGATAGTTCTCCGCCATGCGCGCGCCACCTACCTGCGCAAAGGCTTTGCCCGCCCGCCGCAGCGCTAACAACGGCGACCAGCAAGGCCAGCTAATCCGCGTTATTCAGCAAATCATGCAGCTCGACGAATTGCTGGGTCAGCTTGTGCCGTGCATCCAGATAAATCAGCGGCGTACAGGCCTGATGCGATTCGCGCATGCGCACCGAACTCATCAGGTTCACCGGCAGCACCGGCAAGCCCTCGGCGAGCAATTCATCGAGCAACTGCTGCGGCAGGGTGGCGCGCGGCTGGAACTGGTTGACCACGATGCCCTCCACGGACAGCCCTTCGTTATGGTCTTCCTTGAGTTCCTCGATTTCCTGCAACAGGCCATACAACGCATTACGCGAAAAGCTGTCGCAATCGAAGGGAATCAGCACACGATCAGCGGCGATCAGTGCAGAAACCGTATAGAAATTCAGCGCTGGCGGCGTATCGAGGTAGATGCGCTCGTAGTCTTCGCCAAGCTCCTCAAGCAATTTGCGCAGCTTGTTGATCTTGTGTTTAGCCTCAAGTTTGGGCTGCAGATCGGCCAATTCGGCGGTAGCGGTGACCACATGCAGGTTATCGAACGGCGTCTCGTAGATATCCACCTTGCCTTTCTTGGCAAACGGTCCGCTGGACAGCGTCTGCTTGAAGAACTCGGCGATGCCCATGGGGATTTCATCGCCGGTCAGGCCGGTCAGGTAGTGCGTGGAATTAGCCTGTGCATCCAGATCGACCAACAACGTGCGATAGCCCTGAGAAGCGCTCACCGCCGCCAGGTTGCAGGCGATGCTGGACTTGCCCACACCACCCTTCTGATTGAAAACCACGCGCCGCATATCACACCTCCCTGATCCGAATGGTCTTGGATTCTATGCAAAGCGCATGACAAGGGCGAGGTGTTTGGTCACCCAATGACCCGTCCCGCCAAGTATTTCTCCCGCGGCAGATAGCACAAGGGCCGCAACAGCGGCCCTTGTGGCATCACACGTGGTACTGCGCCGACAACTCGTGCACCGCCTCGAGGAAGGCGCCGGCGTGGGCCGGGTCGACTTCCGGGGTGATGCCGTGGCCGAGGTTGAACACATGGCCGCTGCCTGTGCCGTAGCTGGCGAGGATACGCGCCACTTCGGCGCGGATTGCCGCCGGTTTGGCGTACAGCGTGGTCGGGTCCATGTTGCCTTGCAGGGCGACCTGGCTGCCCACGCGGCGGCGGGCGTCGCCAATCTCGCAGGTCCAATCCAGGCCCAGCGCGTCGGCACCGGTTGCGGCCATGGACTCCAGCCACAGGCCGCCGTTCTTGGTGAACAGGATCACCGGCACCTTGCGCCCGTCATGCTCGCGGATCAGGCCATCGACGATCTTCTGCATATAGGCCAGAGAGAACTCCTGGTACGCCGCCGACGACAGGTTGCCGCCCCAGGTATCGAAGATCTGCACCGCCTGGGCGCCGGCCTTGATCTGCCCGTTGAGGTAGCTGGTGACCGACTGCGCCAGTTTGTCGAGCAACGCGTGCATGGCCTGCGGGTTGTCGTAGAGCATGGCCTTGGACTTGCGGAAATCCTTCGACGAGCCGCCTTCAACCATGTAGGTGGCCAGGGTCCAGGGGCTGCCGGAGAAACCGATCAGCGGTACACGGCCATTCAACGCACGGCGGATGGTGCGCACGGCGTCCATCACGTAACCGAGGTCTTTTTCCGGGTCGGGGATCGGCAAGGCGTCGATATCGGCGGCGCTGCTGATGACCTTCTTGAAACGCGGCCCCTCGCCGGTCTCGAAGTACAGGCCCTGACCCATGGCATGCGGAATGGTCAGGATGTCGGAGAAGAGGATCGCTGCGTCGAGCTGCGGATAACGGTCCAGCGGCTGCAAGGTGACTTCGCAGGCGAACTCGGGGTTCATCATCAGCCCCATGAAGTCGCCGGCCTTGGCCCGGCTGGCGCGGTACTCCGGCAGATAACGCCCGGCCTGGCGCATCATCCAGACCGGGGTCACGTCGACGGGTTGCTTGAGCAGGGCGCGGAGGAAGCGATCGTTCTTCAGGGCGGTCATGGCAGTTCCTGAGAAAAGTAGTCAGCGAAAAAGTGCGGGCATTTTGTAGGGTGGATTAGCCGCAGCGCGGCGTAATCCTCCGCCCACAGGTGAAAAGATGGGCCATTGTCGCAAAGCAAAAAACAAAAGGCACGGCGAGTGCCGTGCCTTTTATCCATTGCGACAATTTGCCTCGCCTTGCGAGAGCCGCAGAACCGTAGGATGGGTTAGCCGAAGGCGTTACCCATCAACGCGGCGATGGGTATCGCTGTGCTCAACCCATCCTACGCCAACAGCGGCAGATCAGACGCCGAGATAGTCGAGAATCCCTTCGGCGGCGTTCCGCCCCTCAAAGATCGCCGTCACCACCAGGTCGGAACCACGGACCATGTCGCCACCGGCGAAGATCTTCGGGTTGCTGGTCTGGTGCTTGAACTGGCTCTGCTCCGGTGCCACCACGCGGCCCTGGCTATCGGTCTGGATTTCGAACTGCTCGAACCAGGACGCCGGGCTTGGACGGAAACCGAAGGCGATCAGCACGGCTTCGGCCGGAATGATTTCCTCGGAACCGGGGATCGGCTCGGGGCTGCGACGGCCACGGGCATCCGGTGCGCCGAGACGGGTCTCGACCACTTTCACGCCCTCGACCTTGTCCTCACCGACGATGGCGATGGGCTGACGGTTAAAGAGGAATTTCACCCCTTCTTCCTTGGCGTTCTTCACTTCCTTGCGCGAGCCCGGCATGTTCTCTTCGTCGCGGCGATAGGCGCAGGTGACCGACTTGGCGCCCTGACGGATCGAGGTGCGGTTGCAGTCCATCGCGGTGTCGCCGCCGCCGAGGACGACGATGCGCTTGCCCTTCATGTCGATAAAGTCTGCCGCGTTCTTCTCGAAACCGAGGTTGCGATTGACGTTGGCGATCAGGAAATCCAGCGCATCGGTAACGCCCGGCAGGTCTTCACCGGGGAAGCCGCCCTTCATATAGGTGTAGGTGCCCATGCCCATGAAGACGGCATCGTACTCATCCAGCAGCTGCTGCATGGTGATGTCTGTGCCGATCTCGGTGTTCAAGCGGAACTCGACGCCCATGCCGGTGAAGACTTCGCGGCGATTGCTCAGCACGCTCTTCTCCAACTTGAACTCGGGGATACCGAAGGTCAGCAGACCGCCGATTTCCGGGTTCTTGTCGAACACCACCGGGGTCACGCCGTTACGCACCAGTACGTCGGCACAGCCCAGGCCAGCAGGACCGGCACCGATGACGGCGACGCGCTTGCCGGTCGGCACCACGCGCGACATATCCGGACGCCAGCCCATGGCAAACGCCGTGTCGGTGATGTACTTCTCCACCGAGCCGATGGTCACCGCGCCGAAGCCGTCGTTAAGGGTGCACGCACCCTCGCACAGACGGTCCTGCGGACACACGCGGCCGCAGACTTCCGGCAGGGTGTTGGTCTGGTGGCTCAACTCGGCAGCGGCGAGGATATTGCCCTCGGACACCAGCTTCAACCAGTTGGGAATGAAGTTGTGCACCGGGCACTTCCATTCGCAATACGGGTTACCGCAGCCCAGGCAACGGTGCGCCTGGTCCGCGGCCTGGGCCGGTTTGAAGTTGTCGTAAATCTCGACGAACTCTTTCTTGCGTTGACGCAACAGCTTCTTCTTCGGGTCTTTGCGCCCGACTTCGATGAACTGGAAGTCATTATTCAGACGTTCAGTCATTGCAAAACCTCATCAAACTACTGCAGGCGCGCATTATTGTGGATTGGCACGGGTGCTGGAGAGCAGCGACTTCAGGCTTGCCGCCTTCGGTTTGACCAGCCAGAACTTACGCAGGTAGTCGTCCAGGTTTTCCAGGAGGTTGCGACCCCACTCACTGGCAGTTTCCTGAACGTACTCGGCGAGCACGCGTTGCAGATGGCTACGGTAGGCTTCCATCGACTCGTTGTTGATCCGCTGGATCTCCACCAGTTCGTGGTTAACGCGGTCGTAGAAGCTGTTGTCCAGGTCGAGCACGTAGGCGAAACCGCCGGTCATGCCCGAGCCGAAGTTGTAGCCAGTCTTGCCCAGCACGCAGACGAAACCGCCGGTCATGTATTCGCAGCAATGGTCGCCCGTGCCTTCCACCACCGCATGGGCGCCGGAGTTACGCACGGCGAAGCGCTCGCCTGCGGTGCCCGCGGCGAACAGCTTGCCGCCGGTGGCGCCGTACAGGCAGGTATTGCCGATGATGGCGCTGTCCTGAGTTTTGAACGGGCTGCCTTGCGGCGGCACGATGACCAGCTTGCCGGCGGTCATGCCTTTGCCGACGTAGTCGTTGGCATCGCCTTCCAGGTACATATTCAGGCCGCCAGCGTTCCACACGCCAAAGCTCTGCCCAGCAGTGCCCTTGAAGCGGAAAGTGATCGGCGCCTTGACCATGCCCTGGTTGCCATGCACGCGGGCGATTTCGCCGGATACACGAGCACCGATGGAACGGTCGCAGTTGCAGATTTCCAGATCGAATTCGGCACCACTGGCGGCATCGATCGCCGACTTGGCCAACTCGACCATCTTCTCGGCCAGCAGGCCTTGGTCGAACGGCGGATTGCGCTCAACCTGACAGAACTGCGGCTTATCCGCCGGAATGTGGTCGCTGCCGAGCAGCGGCGATAGGTCGAGGTGCCGCTGCTTTTCCGTCTCGCCGGGCAGCATGTCCAGCAAATCGGTACGCCCGATCAGCTCTTCCAGGCTACGTACGCCGAGCTTGGCCAGCCACTCGCGAGTCTCTTCGGCGACGTAGGTGAAGAAGTTCATCACCATTTCGACGGTGCCGATGAAGTGATCCTTACGCAGCTTGTCGTTCTGCGTAGCCACGCCGGTGGCGCAGTTGTTCAGGTGACAGATGCGCAGGTATTTGCAGCCCAAGGCGATCATCGGCGCCGTGCCGAAGCCGAAGCTTTCGGCGCCGAGGATGGCTGCCTTGATCACGTCGAGACCAGTTTTCAGGCCGCCGTCGGTCTGCACCCGCACTTTGCCGCGCAGGTCGTTACCGCGCAGGGTCTGGTGGGTTTCGGCCAGGCCGAGTTCCCACGGCGCACCGGCGTACTTGATCGAGGTCAGCGGCGATGCGCCGGTGCCGCCGTCGTAGCCGGAGATGGTGATCAGGTCGGCATAGGCCTTGGCCACGCCAGCGGCGATAGTCCCGACACCGGCTTCCGCCACCAGTTTGACCGAGACCAGCGCCTGCGGATTGACCTGCTTGAGGTCATAGATCAGCTGCGCCAGGTCTTCGATGGAGTAGATGTCGTGGTGCGGCGGTGGCGAAATCAGGGTCACGCCTGGCACGGCGTAACGCAGCTTGGCGATCAGACCGTTTACCTTGCCACCCGGCAACTGGCCGCCCTCACCGGGCTTGGCGCCCTGGGCAACCTTGATCTGCAGCACTTCGGCGTTGACCAGGTATTCCGGGGTCACACCAAAGCGGCCAGTGGCCACCTGCTTGATCTTCGAGCTGCGCACGGTGCCGTAACGGGCCGGATCTTCGCCGCCCTCACCAGAGTTGGAGCGCGCGCCCAGGCGGTTCATCGCCTCGGCGATGGCTTCGTGGGCCTCCGGCGACAGCGCGCCGAGAGAAATGCCGGCGGAGTCGAAGCGCTTGAGAATGGCATCCAGCGGCTCGATCTCGTCGAGGCTCAGCGGCTGCTCGGCCAGTTTCAGCTGGAGCAGATCGCGGATCATCGACACCGGGCGGGTATCCACCAGCGCGCTGTATTCCTTGTATTTCTCGTAGCTGCCTTGCTGCACGGCGGCTTGCAGGGTGTTGACCACGTCCGGGTTGTAGGCATGGTACTCGCCGCCGTAGACGAACTTGAGCAGGCCACCTTGCTGGATCGACTTGCGGTTGTTCCACGCCTCATTAGCCAGCAGCTTCTGCTCGGCCTCGATGTCGACGAAGCGCGCGCCCTTGATCCGGCTGGCAACGCCACGGAAGCTCAGTTCGACCACTTCGTCGGCCAGGCCAACCGCTTCGAACAGCTGGGCACCGCGGTACGAGGCCACGGTGGAAATACCCATCTTCGAGAGAATCTTCAGCAAACCCTTGGAGATGCCCTTGCGGTAGTACTTGAACACTTCATACAGATCGCCCAGCACTTCGCCGGTGCGGATCAGGTCGCCGAGCACTTCGTAAGCGAGGAACGGATAGACCGCCGACGCGCCGAAGCCAAGCAGCACGGCATAGTGATGCGGGTCGCGCGCAGTTGCGGTCTCGACCAGGATGTTGCAATCGCAACGCAGGCCTTTCTCGGTCAGGCGATGATGCACCGCGCCGGTCACCAGCGACGCATGCGCCGGCAGCTTGCCCGGAGCGATATGCCGGTCGCTCAGCACCAGCAGCGTTTTGCCCGCGCGTACCGCTTCCTCGGCCTGGTCGGCCATATTGCGCACGGCCGCCTCGAGCCCGATGGACTCGTCGTAGTTCATGTCGATCAGCTGACGCTCGAAGCCTGGACGATCCAGGGTCATCAGCGCGCGCCACTTGGCCGGAGAAATCACCGGCGAGCTAAGGATCACCCGAGTGGCATGCTCCGGCGACTCTTCGAAGATATTGCGCTCGGCCCCGAGGCAAATCTCCAACGACATGACGATGGCTTCGCGCAGCGGGTCGATCGGCGGGTTGGTGACCTGAGCGAACTGCTGACGGAAGTAATCGAACGGCGAACGCACACGCTGGCTGAGCACGGCCATCGGCGTATCGTCGCCCATCGACCCGACCGCTTCCTGGCCTTGCTCGGCCAAAGGGCGCAGCACCTGATCACGCTCCTCAAAGGTGACCTGGTACATCTTCATGTATTGCTTGAGCTGATCGGCATCGTAGAACGCCGAACCATGGTCGTTATCTTCCATGGTCGCCTGGATGCGCAGCGCATTCTTGCGCAGCCACTGTTTGTAGGGGTGACGCGACTTCAGGCGATTGTCGATGTCGTCGGTGCTCAGCACCTGGCCGGTCTCGGTATCCACCGCGAGGATCTGTCCCGGGCCGACACGCCCCTTGGCGATCACATCTTCAGGCTGGTAATCCCACACACCGATTTCCGAGGCGAGGGTGATATAGCCATTCTTGGTAGTGACCCAGCGCGCCGGGCGCAGGCCATTGCGGTCGAGCAGGCAGACAGCATAACGACCGTCGGTCAGCACCACACCGGCCGGGCCGTCCCACGGCTCCATGTGCATGGAGTTGTACTCATAGAACGCGCGCAGGTCGGCGTCCATGGTCTCGACGTTCTGCCAGGCCGGCGGAATGATCATGCGCACGCCGCGGAACAGGTCGATGCCGCCGGTGACCATCAGTTCAAGCATGTTGTCCATGCTCGAGGAGTCGGACCCCACACGGTTGACCAACGGCCCCAACTCGTCCAGATCGGCAAGCAAGCCGTTGCTGAACTTGGTGCGACGCGCCTGTGCCCAGTTGCGGTTGCCGGTGATGGTGTTGATCTCGCCGTTGTGGGCGAGGAAGCGGAACGGCTGCGCCAACGGCCACTTCGGCAGGGTGTTGGTGGAAAAGCGCTGGTGGAACACGCAAATACCGGTCTGCAAACGCTGATCACCCAGATCCGGGTAGAACTGTTGCAGATCGGCCGGCATCATCAGGCCTTTATAGATGATGGTCTTGTGCGAAAAACTGCAAATGTAGTGCTCGCTGTCCGCAGCATTGGTCACCGAAGAGCGGCGACGGGCGCTGAACAGCTTGATGGCGAACTCCTGGTCGGACAGACCCTCGCCGCCGACAAACACCTGCTCGATTTGCGGCAGGCGCTCAAGCGCCAGGCGACCAAGCACGCTGGTATCGATCGGCACTTTGCGCCAACCGATAAGCTGCAAGCCAGCGGCCAGGATTTCACGGTTCATGTTCTCGCGGGCGGCTTCGGCTTTCGCCGAGTCCTGGTTCAGAAACACCATACCCACGGCATATTGCTTGGGCAGCTCGACGCTGAAGTTTTCTTGCGCGATGGCGCGTAAAAAGGCATCAGGCTTCTGAATCAAAAGGCCGCAGCCATCACCGGTCTTACCATCGGCATTGATCCCACCGCGGTGGGTCATGCAGGTCAGCGCTTCAATAGCGGTCTGCAGCAGGTGATGGCTCGCCTCGCCCTGCATATGGGCGATCAGGCCGAAGCCGCAGTTATCCTTGAACTCATCAGGACGGTACAAACCTGCTTTCATAGGGACTCTCACCAGGCTGCCTCTTTCAAGGCAATTGCTTTCTAATTCAATAACTTACCGCACAGGCAGGACACAGCCCCAGCTTTGCGCAGGCAAAAGGGAGGTTATTGTACATATCCACCTAAGCCGTCACAAATCTTCGTGACGACCCAGTGAAAGCTTATGTCGCGAAAACGAAGGAATAGACCGAAAGGTCGTGCTAACGACCCATCAGTCACCGAGAACAGCAGTCACTCGAACATTAACGCGCCGGCACGATCTCTTGCCTGATGCTGGCAATCGTCCGCGGCCACGGTTTACCCGCCTGCACACTGGCAGGCAAGTCTTTAAGCGCCGCCTGAGCCGCGTCGCGGGTAGCAAAGCTGCCGTAGGTCACCACATACAGTGGCTGCCCCTGATGCTGCTTCTTGAAATAGTGGTACTGCGCACCATGTTGACGCACAAATGCTTGGGCGGCATTTTCCGCACGCGAACCCAAGACCTGTAAAGTATAACGGGAACCTGCCTGCGCCCCGTACCAATCTGCCGCCGGTGCAGCCTTTGCAGGCGCAGCAGTCACCGCAGGCGGCTTCGGTGCCGGCGCCACTGGCGCAGGCTTAGCCACCGGAGCAGCAGGCGCCGGGGTGGCAGGCACCACCGGAGCGACAACAGGCGGCACCGGCACCACGGGAGCCGGACGCTCATCCACCAACACATCCGCAGCGCTCGCAGCACCCGGCACATCGGCCTCTTCAGCCCCACTCAAACCAGCCGCCTGAGCCAGTGGCTCGCGAATAACCGGCTGCGCCTCTCCGACCAACGGCAACGGCAGCGGCTGATTCGCACCCGCAAACTCGATGGCCGGAGCCCCCGGATTGGTGGCCGCAGAAGCTGAAGCGGTATCGACAGACGCCGGCAGCTCAGGCTCAGTGAGCGGCAACTGTGCCGCCACCGGGCTGGCAACCTCGCCATCCGGCTGCCCTTGCATGAGCAACGCGGCCAAGACCCCAACCCCAACCACCGCCAATGCCAACAAGTGCTTTTTGGGCAAGTTGAGGGACAGCCCGGCACGCTTGGCAGCACCACGTTGCGCCGCCATCGCCTCGATCAACGTCTCACGCGCGAGCTGATTGATCGAACCCGGCCAGCCTTCAGACTGCTCATAGATCGTGGCAACCTGGTCATCCGAAAACACCTCAAGCCCTTGCGCGGCGCCCTCAAGGCGCTGGCTCAGGTATTCGCGGGTTTCATCCTCACTGTAAGGCTGCAATTCAATGGCATGGAAGCACTCTTCGCCATCAGCCAGCACCTCGAGCCGCGAAACCAATGTCGGTTCGGCAAACAAAAACACATGCGGACGTCCCTCCGCATTGCCCGCAGCCAGCGTCAGTAGACTCGTCAATGCCGCGTCGCTCAACTGCTCTGCATCGTCGACCAACAGGTAAACTTCCTGCCCCGTCAGCGCCAACTGCCCGACCTGCGCCAGAATTGCACGCGGATCGGCCTGCTGCACCTGCAAACCCTGGGCAATCTGACGCAGCATGCCTGCGGGATCGGCGGCGCCCTGAGCAGAAACCACCACACTCTGCACTGTCTGCTTATTGGTGCTGGCGACCAACGCCTGACGCAGCAAGGTCTTGCCGCTACCAAACGGACCACTCACCACCAGCAACAGCTGGCTGTAACGAGCCAGATGGTGCAACTGCCCCAACACCGGCTTGCGCTGGGCTGGAAAAAACTTGAAACCCGGGACCCGCGCGGCAAAAGGATCGTGGGTGAACTGGTAATGATCGAGAAACGCCTCGTCGGCATGCAAACTGGTCATGGGGCACTCATTAATTTTTAAGCTGATCCACCAGCGCTGCGTAATCTGCGCTCAGCGTGGCATCCAAAATCTCGCGAGGAAACTCACTGGTGACGACCGCCTCACCAATGCGACGTAAAAGCACCAGTCGCAGGCGACCATCCAACACTTTTTTATCGACCGCCAT
This sequence comes from Pseudomonas sp. UBA2684, assembly GCA_002354655.1. GTDB lineage: Bacteria > Pseudomonadota > Gammaproteobacteria > Pseudomonadales > Pseudomonadaceae > Aquipseudomonas. The sequence continues at coordinate 94,197 of DELY01000003.1, read as the reverse complement.
GTGCTCCAGGAAATGCTCTGGGGTCATCTCTGTCGGCGGCACCACTGGCAAACCGGCCGCCTGAAACAAACGGATAGCGCGATTGCGTTCAGCAGCGGAAATCCAGCCCAGGCGCATCGACATTTCCAATGCCATGACAGTACCTGCAGCCACTGCCTCGCCGTGCAGCCAGACGCCATATCCCTGATGTGTCTCGATAGCATGACCGAAGGTATGCCCAAGATTGAGGGTCGCCCGCAGCCCTGACTCCCGCTCATCGGCACCCACCACCTGCGCCTTGGCAGCACACGAGCGCTCGATAGCACGGGTCAGCGCAACCTGATCAAGCGCACGCAGGGCAGGCATGTTCAGCTCGAGCCAAGTGAGAAAAGGCTCATCACAGATCAAGCCGTATTTGATCACTTCTGCCAATCCCGCCGACAACTCACGCGCCGGCAAGGTGACCAGACTCATGGTGTCGATCAATACAGCCTGCGGCTGATAAAACGCACCGACCATGTTTTTTCCGAGCGGGTGATTAATTCCCGTCTTGCCGCCGACAGAGGAGTCGACTTGGGAAAGCAAAGTAGTCGGAATTTGGATGAAATTAACGCCACGCTGGTAACACGCCGCAGCGAACCCCGCCATATCGCCAATCACCCCGCCCCCCAACGCAATCACGGTGGTGCGCCGGTCATGCCGAGCCCCGAGCAAACCATCGAAGATCATCTGCAAGGTTTCCCAGGTTTTGAACGCCTCGCCGTCCGGCAACACAATAGACGTCACCGCATACCCAGCAAGAGCCTTTTCAAGCGCAGCAAGATACAGCGGCGCGACCGTCTCATTGGTAACAATCGCAACCTGGCGCCCAACGATATGTGCCGCCAGCAAAGCCGGGGCAGCCAATAAATCAGCGCCAATATAAATGGGGTAACTGCGCTCGCCGAGATCGACCTGAAGAGTTTGCATGGAGCCCCCGAATTCAAAAAGGGCTCTAGGATAGCGCAGTTCGGCCCGCGCTTTAACGGGGAGGAAGCGCGTCAAGGCGCTCTAATATCTCTTGCACCACCAAACGCGGCGGGCGCTCATCGGTTTCCACGATGACATCCGCGATTTCGCGATACAGCGGATCACGAATCGCCAGCAAATCACTGAGCACCTTGCCAGGATCGGCAGTACGCAGCAGAGGACGATTACGGTCACGCGACGTGCGATCGATCTGCTGCTCAACCGACGCATGCAGATACACCACACGCCCCCCCTGCCTCAGCGCCGCACGATTTTCTGCACGCAACACGGCACCGCCGCCGGTCGCCATAACCAAGCCATCCAACTCGCAAAGCTCGGCAATCACCGCCTGCTCACGCTCACGGAAACCTACCTCGCCCTCAACATCGAAAATCCAAGGAATGTCAGCGCCGGTGCGCTGCTCTATCTCCTTGTCGGAATCTTTGAATGGCAACCGCAACTCTTTAGCAAGCAAACGCCCGATGGTGCTTTTACCAGCGCCCATCGGGCCAACAAGAATCAAATTACGCACTTAATCAACGGCTCACCGCTACGGCTTGGGTGTTCATGATACGCGGAGTCAGGAACACTAGCAGTTCAGATTTTTGATCCTGAACGATATCCCGTCGGAACATACGCCCCAGGAATGGTAGATCACCCAAGAACGGAACCTTATCAACGCTGACATTCTGTGTATTCGAGAACACGCCACCAATCACGATAGTTTCACCGTCGGCGACCAACACCTTGGCATTCACTTCATTTTTTCGAATCGTCGGCGTGCCGTTAACATCATTGACGAAGTCAGGCTCATCTTTATTAACCTTGACCTCCATGATGATGCGGTTATCTGGAGTAATTTGCGGGGTAACCTCCAGAGAAAGCGCTGCCTCCACGAACGTTACGGTCGTGGCACCACTGGAACTTGCTTCCTCATATGGAATAGCTGAGCCCTTCAGAATCTTGGCAGTTTCCTTATCGGAGGTTACAACCTTGGGCTGAGATACGATCTCTCCGTTGCCTGTCTTTTCCATGGCAGACAATTCCAAATCAAGAATCGTGTTGTTCGTGATAAAACCGATACCAATACCAGACGTTCTGCCCGCAACCCCCAGATCTACGAATGGGAAGTTACCGCTTGAGTCCTCACCGGAATCACCGCCCTCATCACCGAGGTCGTCATTGCCGTAAGCAAGCCATTTATCATTGAAGATTTTTGTACCACCCCAGCGAACACCAAGACTCTTATCAAAATCGACATTAGCCTCAACGATGCGCGCTTCAATCATGACCTGGCGAACAGCAACGTCTAATTGGGCAACAATACGGCGCAACTCATCAAGCCGCTCCTGAGTCTGGTAAGCGATGATACTGTTAGTACGGTCATCTACCGTGATCGACCCCCGCTCGCCAGCTGCTCCCTCAGAACTGGTAACAGACTGAAATAGCTTAGCCATATCAGCAGCCTTGGCATAATTGACCTGAATCAGTTCACGACGCAAAGGAGCAAGCTCAGCGATCTGCTTCTGCGACTCTAACTCTTGACGCTCGCGAGCTGCGATCTCGTCGGCTGGAGCCACCAACAGAACATTACCTACTTTCCGCTTATCCAAGCCCTTGGTCTTTAACACCAAATCAAGCGCCTGATCCCAGGGCACATTCTGCAGGCGCAAAGTAATATTGCCTTCCACAGTATCGCTGGCCACCAAATTTAGATCGGTGAAATCAGCAATCAACTGCAACACTGAGCGAACATCGATATCCTGAAAATTCAGAGAAAGCTTTTCACCCGTGTAGGCGAAGCTGTCAGACTTACGTTTCTCAACATCGTCCCGGGAAAGCGGTTTGATACTTAACGTCAGCTTATTGTCAGTCTGGTAAGCCAAGTAATCGTAAAGACCAGTCGGCTCGATCACGATACTTGCTTTATCCGCAGCCCCGGTTGCACTTACAAATTGAACGGGAGTAGCAAAATCCTTGACATCCAAGCGAACACGCAAAGACTCAGGCAGCTGAGTCTTTGCGAAGTCCAAACGAATCTTACCGCCCTGATCCTGAATATCCGCACTTACCGACGCATCGGACAAAGTAATAACAACATTGCCTTCGCCTTGCTCACCACGCTGAAAATCAATATTTTTGATCGCTTTGTCTGCGGGCGCATAAATTTTCGCGGAGGTAGGAACAACGGTAGAAACCGCTGGCGCTACCGCAGCAGGTCGCACAACAGCTGAAGCACTTGCTCCATTACCTACTAATACAAATAAGTTATTACCCTCAGTGCGAGTACTGTAAGGCGCAAGGTTGGTCAGATTAATAATCAACCGCGTGCGATCTTTTGCCTCAACGACTGTAACGCTGCGCGCGTTACCTACGCCGAGTTCACGATTCTTTGCACCTAGACGGTTGGATACACCAGGCAAATCAAGTGCAATTCGGGCCGGCTGCTCAATCGTGTAGCCACGCGGAGCGAGTACCGGCTCATCGAACGATAATTTCAGTTCGACCCGATCGCCTGGCAGAGCCGCAACGTCAAGCGCTTGCAGGTTAGCCGCCAATAGCGCCGGCGATAGCAGCACCGCCAACAAAGAAACACCTAAACGCGAAAGGGAGCTATTCATTCTCAGATTCCGTTGGGCAGACCGGTTATTTTTCTTCATGTTCACTCCGCTCATCTAAGAGCGCTCCTTGAGGGAGATGCTGCGCGGCCGCTCGAGCCAGCCACCTTCACCATCCGGAACGATTTCGATCACATCGACCTTGGATTCGTCTATCGCGAGAATGCGGCCATGGTTCCGACCAAGATAATCGCCCACCTTGATTCTATGCACCCCACCCGCACCACTCACCAAAGCAAAAACGCCACCATCATTGGCGAGGGTTCCAACCATCTCGAAAACCTCAATATTGAAACCCTCAAGAAACTGTTTGACCCGAGCTTCATCCGGCTTAATTTCCTGAGAACCTTTTTGACGGTTAACGATGTCTATCTTAACGGGCGGCTGAAATGGGCTGCGCAGCGAGGCCGCACTGTAAGTAAAACTCTCATATGGCTGAAACTTAGGCAGCGGCTCTATAGAGCCTTTGGGCCGAGCACGAACCTCATCCATATAAGACTGTAAGTCATCAAAGTTTCCACTTGCGCCACAAGCAGACAACCCCACCGTTAGAAATAGCAACACGATACGGGAGCACTTCATCATTTCAGCCCCTTATCATTGTAACGGTAGGTTTTAGCTAAAATACTCATACTCAGTTTAGAGGTGCTGTCTTTGCTCGTAGGTAAAAGCTCAAAATCATGCAGCGTCACAATTCTTGGCAGACTAGCAACACCGCTTACAAAGGTTGCCAAATCATGGTATGCACCAACCACCTTAATCTCGATTGGCAACTCTATATAGAATTGCTGCGCCACCTCCGGCAGCAACTTAATCTCTTCAAACTCTAAACCGCTACCAAGACCCGTTCGGGTTATATCCTCAAGCAGGCCAGGAACCTCTGTATCGCTTGGTAATTGCCTCAACAAAGCACCAAACGAAACCTCCATCTCTTTCATCTGCTCCTTGTACGCCTCCAGGTTGGCTGCCTGGAATGCTTTAGTCGCGAACTGCTCTTTCAGCGTGGACTCCTCGCTGCGCTGCTGGTCCAACTGCGCCTGCAGCTCTTTCAAATGAAAGTTATAACCCAGCGCTAAAACCAGCACCAAGACCAGAAAGCCTGCGACGACCTTAACAGCGGCTGGCCAAGAGCCCAGATTATTTAAATCAAGATCATTAATATCAATTTTACGTAAGCTATCCAGCGATTCGCTCAGGCTCATTTCTTGGCCTCCTCCGCATCAAGCTGCGGCTGCGTCTGCTGAACGGTCAGCTGAAATACGTTGGCTTGATCAACTGCGCCCGCCGTCACCGCCTTAACTTCTGTCAAGTTTGGCGACTCCAACCACTCGGACGAATCCAGATTACGCATTAAATTTGAAACCCGATTATTCGACTCAGCGGCACCAACGACAGCAATACTTTTCCCCGTCATTTTCAGCGCCGAGAAATAAACACCGTCCGGCAGCGTCCTCACCAACTGGTCAAACACTCGGCCGATAATTGGACGATTACCCTGCAGGTCCTGAATGATCTTCATACGCTCGAGTAGTTGCTGGCGGCGGGTTTTCAGTTCGCTAATTTCTTTAATCCGCGCATCCAGCACAGCGATTTCTTTACGCACAAACTCATTGCGCGCGTTTTGCTGCTCGATCGCCCCGTTCAGGTATTGATCGCCTAGAAAAACCGCACCGGCAGCAACCGCCAAGACACCAGCTAGCGTGACCAGGAAACGCTGCTTGCGCTCCTCGCGTAATTGCTCACGCCATGGAAGAAGGTTAATCCGCGCCATCAGTCGAAACTCCTCATCGCCAGACCACAGGCAATCATCAATGCCGGCGCATCACTGGCCAGGGCACCCGCATTGACTTTGCCGCTAAGCGCCATATCAGCGAAAGGATTGGCCACCAGGGTTTGCGTGCCAATTTTTTGCTGAATCAGACGATCAAGGTCAGGAATGGAGGCAGTCCCACCCGCCAGCAAGATGTAATCGACATCGTTGAATTGGCCGGCGGCGAAGAAGAACTGCAAGGAACGAGAGACCTGCTGTACGACCGCTTCTTTGAACGGTTGCAATACTTCACTGTCGTAGTCATCCGGAAGGCCGCCTTGCTTCTTAGCAAGACCAGCCTCTTCCATGGAAAGGCCATAACGCCGCTGAATTTCTTCAGTGAGTTGCCTACCACCGAACAACTGCTCGCGCGTGTAAATCGTCCGGCCGTTATGCAAAACGCTGAGCGTGGTCATTGTCGCGCCGATGTCGACGACCGCCACCGTTAGCTCGTTGTGACCACTGCCAAGCTGCTCGGTGAGTAGGCCGTACGCACGCTCCAACGCATAAGCCTCGACATCCACCACTTTAGCGGTCATGCCGGCAAGAGCCAGGGCAGCCTCACGGACCTCCACGTTCTCTTTGCGGCAAGCAGCGAGCAGCACCTCGACTCGGTCGGCGTTGCGCGGGGAAGCACCCTGCACCTCGAAGTCAATGGCCACTTCCTCGAGCGGGTAGGGAATGTATTGGTCGGCTTCGATCTTCAGCTGATTCTCAAGATCATCGTCGGAAAGCCCGGCTTCCATCTCGATGGTCTTGGTAATCACTGCTGAGCCTGCCACGGCAACAGCCACGGTTTTCACGCCGGTCTTGGACTTGGCCAAAACACGTGAAAGCGCCTGGCCGACGCCTTCCAGCTCGGCGATGTTTTTCTCGACCACCGCATTTGGCGGGAGCGGCTCGACAGCGTAGGCCTCTACCTTGTAGCGGCTTCCTGAGCGACTCAATTCGAGGAGCTTGACAGAGGTCGAACTGATATCGATCCCCAGCAGCGTATTCGCTTTCTTATTGAAGAGCCCTAGCACGACCGATTTCCTATTGGCATCCGCGACTTACGGACTATTTATGTTTTTTCACATTAAATAACAGTCTTGACAGAAGCGCAAATGGCTCCCCAGGAAAAAAAACGCTTATAATGTGAACGGTTTTTCTCTTTTAGCTTTGTCTTCCACTTAACTCGTTCTTTTATCTGGAAATCCAAAAATTTTGATGCGTCTGCTGAAGTTCTTCTGCTGGTCTTGTGTCGCTATTTTTTGTGGGCTGCTACTCAGTTTAAGCGGCGCATTCCTCTATCTCAGCCCCAGCCTGCCATCCGTCGAAGCACTCCGCAGCATACAGCTACAGATCCCTCTGAGGGTCTACAGCAGCGACGCCAAACTGATCGCCGAATTTGGCGAAATGCGTCGCTCCCCGATCGCCTTCGCCGATATCCCCGCCGACTTCACCCATGCTCTGCTTGCCGCGGAAGACGATAATTTCGCAAATCATTATGGCGTTGACCTTACCAGCCTGATGCGCGCTGCCACGCAAATATTAAAAAGCGGGCAAATCCAAACCGGCGGCAGCACCATCACCATGCAAGTGGCGAAGAATTTCTTCCTCACCAGCGAGCGAAGTTTCTCGCGCAAGATCAACGAGATACTTCTTGCCCTGCAGATCGAGCGCGAGCTCAGCAAGGACGAAATCCTTGAGCTTTACGTAAACAAAATCTACCTCGGCCACCGCGCCTACGGCATCGAAGCCGCCGCGCAGGTGTACTACGGCAAATCGATCCGCGACCTCAATCTGGCACAAATGGCGATGATTGCCGGCCTGCCGAAAGCCCCTTCGCGCTTCAATCCGCTGGTCAATCCGACACGCGCCAAAGAACGTCGCGACTGGATTCTGGGTCGCATGCACATGCTCGACCGGATCGATCAGCAACGCTATGAAGCCGCACTCGCAGAACCGATCAACGCCAGCTATCACGTGCCAACGCCGGAAGTCATTGCCCCCTATGTAGCCGAAATGGCGCGCGCGGAAATAGTTGGGCGCTACGGCAGCGACGCATATACCGAAGGCTTCAATGTCATCACGACAGTGCCCAGCAACCTGCAGCAAGCGGCCAATAGCGCCGTCCGCGAGGGATTGATCACCTACGATCAGCGCCACGGCTACCGCGGCCCAGAAAGCCGCCTACCCGGCATGACCAAGGAAACCTGGCTGAGCGAACTGGCCAAACAAACCTCGCTTGGCGGGCTGGAGCCCGTGATCGTCACCCAAGTCGAGAAGAGCGGCATCCTGGTTCTTAACCGCCGCGGCGAGGAAGAAACCGTCGCGTGGGACAGCATGAAGTGGGCCCGCCCCTTCCTCAACACCAACAGCCTTGGCCCTCGCCCACAGCAGCCGAGCGATGTGACACAAATCGGTGATCTGGTTCGCGTGCAGTATCAGGACGATGGCAGCTTGCGCTTCGTACAGCTACCCGCCGCCCAGAGCGCGCTGGTTTCGCTGGACCCACAGAACGGGGCGATTCGCGCCTTGGTAGGCGGGTTCTCTTTCGAGCAGAGCAACTACAACCGCGCCGCACAAGCCAAGCGCCAGCCAGGCTCGAGCTTCAAACCCTTCGTCTACAGCGCCGCACTGGACAGCGGCTACACCGCGGCCAGCCTGGTCAACGACGCCCCCATCGTATTCGTCGACGAGTACCTCGATCAGGTCTGGCGACCGAAGAACGACAACAACACATTCCTCGGCCCGATCCGCCTGCGCGAGGCGCTGTACAAATCGCGCAACCTGGTGTCGATTCGCTTGTTACAGGCCATCGGCATCGAGTATGCGCTGGACTATGTCAGCCGCTTCGGCTTCAACAAACAGGAGCTACCGCGCAACCTGTCACTGGCCCTGGGCACCGCCAACCTGACACCGCTGGAAGTGGCCAATGGCTGGAGCGTGTTTGCCAACGGCGGCCATAAGATTCAGCCTTACCTGATCGAGCGCATCGACAATCGCCACGGCGAAACACTCTTCATCGCCAACCCGCCGACCGTCCCAAGCACCGCGCAAGCACCTGTGCAGCCCAGCAGTGAAGATGCCGTAGTGGCGACCAGTAATGTCCCGGCCAGCAGCGCTGCACTGCCCACCCTAGAGCCCGTCGCTGCCGAGCGAATCATTGACGAGCGTACCGCGTACATCATGACCAGCATGCTCCAGGACGTGATCAAACGGGGTACCGGCCGACGCGCCATGGCGCTCGGGCGAGACGACTTGGCGGGCAAAACCGGCACTACCAACGAGTCCAAGGACAGCTGGTTCTCGGGCTACAACGCCGATTACGTCACCACCGTCTGGGCCGGCTTCGATCAGCCGGAAAGCCTCGGTCGCCACGAGTATGGCGGCACCGTCGCACTGCCTATCTGGATGAGCTACATGGCCGTTGCGCTGCAAGACAAGCCCAGCCACGCACCAGCAGAGCCGGAGGGCTTGCTGACCCTGCGCATTGACCCGCACAGCGGACGCGCGGCATCGCCGGGCACGGCGGACGCCTATTTCGAACTGTTCAAGAGTGAGGACTCGCCGCCACCGATGAGCGAGCTGGACCCAGGCCTGGGCATACCCGGCAGCCCGCTACCGGCCGACGAAGCAGCGCCAATCGATCTGTTCTAGAACAACGTGGCCTCACGCGGCTTGAAGCCGGGCGCTGGCTGGATAGCAAGGGCCTTGGCCTGTCTTGAAAGCAAGACCGCACAAAAGCGTGACCGATCCACTAGGACAGAGACATAAAAAAACCCGCCGAAGCGGGTTTTTTTATGTGCGCCGACTGATCAGCCGTTGAACACGTCATCCACCGACTGCAGCGGATAGTGTTTCGGATACGGCAGGGTCGCCACGCCACTTTCGATTGCGGCCTTGGCCACGGCATCGGAAATCACGGTAATCAAGCGAGCATCCATCGGCTTCGGAATGATGTATTCACGGCCGAATGACAACGCGATGCCACCGTAGGCGTCGCAGACTTCCTGCGGCACCGGCAACTTGGCCAGTTCACGCAGTGCCAGCGCCGCGGCGATCTTCATTTCTTCGTTGATGCGGGTGGCGCGAACGTCCAGCGCACCGCGGAAGATGAAGGGGAAACCGAGCACGTTGTTGACCTGGTTCGGGTAGTCCGAACGACCAGTGGCCATGATCACGTCGTTGCGGGTGGCATGGGCCAGTTCCGGTGCAATTTCTGGATCGGGGTTGGAGCAGGCGAAAACGATCGGGTTAGCCGCCATACGCTTCAGGTCATCGGCCGTGAGCAGGTTGGCGCCCGAGAGGCCAACGAACACATCGGCACCTTCGAGGGCGTCAGACAGGGTGCGCTTGTCGGTTTCGGTGGCGAACACCGCCTTGTACTGGTTCAGATCGTCGCGGCCGGCGTGAATCACACCCTTGCGGTCGATCATGTAGATGTTCTCGACCTTGGCGCCCATGCTGACCAGCAACTTCATGCAGGAAATCGCTGCCGCGCCGGCCCCTAGGCAAACGATCTTCGCCTGCTCCAAGCTCTTGCCGGCGATTTCCAGCGCGTTGAGCATGCCGGCCGCGGTGACGATGGCGGTGCCGTGCTGATCATCATGGAACACTGGAATGTCGCACTGCTCGATCAGCGTACGCTCAATCTCGAAGCACTCGGGTGCCTTGATGTCTTCCAGGTTGATGCCGCCGAAGGTGATGGAGATACGGCGCACGGTGTCGATAAAGGCCTGCGGGCTCTCGGACTCGACTTCGATGTCGAACACGTCGATGCCGGCGAAGCGCTTGAACAGCACGCCCTTGCCTTCCATCACCGGCTTGGAGGCCAGCGGGCCGAGGTCACCCAAACCGAGAATCGCGGTGCCGTCGGAAATCACCGCCACCAGGTTGCCTTTACCGGTGTACCGGTAAGCCAGCTCTGGATCGCGTGCGATTTCACGCACCGGCTCGGCGACACCTGGACTGTAGGCCAGCGACAGGTCGCGGGCCGTCGCGGTGGGTTTGGTCAGCTCGACACTCAGTTTCCCAGGACGGGGTTGTGCGTGGTATTCGAGAGCGGCAGTTTTGAGATCAGACATAATGGCATTTCCGCTTTTTTGGCTGTGAAACAGGCAGGCGGCCGAGGATACGCAAGTTGTATACATCTACACAAGACTGTTCAGTCAGCCTGCGTGCACGCGACTAACGTACGACCTTGAGCCAGTCGCCAGGGCGCGGCTCGCCTGCGGGATAGAGATTATTGAGCAGGCGCAGACTGGCCTCGGCATCGCCTGGCAGCTTGCTTTGCTTGGCCAACGCCGCCATGTTCTGCCCGCTTTTCGCCTTCACCAGATGCATGCGCAACGGCTCAGCCAGCTTGCGTTCGGCACGGGTTATCGGGCGGAAACTATTGATCACCGCGAGAAACTGCGCGTCCTGGCTGTCCAGCGAAGCCCTGCCCCGCACGGCCGCGACAAACAGATAAGCCCGACTGCCATGCTGCAAGACCGCCACACGCTTGGCCGCGCTACCCGGAATAATCGCGGTCGCCCCCGGCACAGCAGATTGCTGCAACGCGGTTTCATCGACCAAGCGCTGATTACCCACGCGCTTGCGCAGCAATTCCGCCGGACTCAACCCTTGCTCGTTGTTCTCCAGGGTCATGGCAATAAACGCCTGCTGATCCGCGGTATGGCCGATCAGCGCGTCGGGACGATTGACGATGCCCCAGCCCTGCGGGAAGCCGAGGGTGAAAGCCAGTTCGGCGTGATAGAACTGCTGGCCACGGCGTACGCCGCTGGCGGCCGAATCGCCGAACGGCAAGCCATCCAGGTACTTGAGAAACACCTCGCGATTGACTTCCTGCTGCCCGGTCGCCAGCGCTCGCGCCGGCCCCAGCACTTCCTGCAAACGCCGGTCGTTATCCGGATGAGTATCGAACAAACCGTGGTAGCCGGCAGCAGGCTGCGCCTGACCACGTTTGGCGGCCTGATCGCGGGCGAACACTTCCTGGTTCTTCAGCACCTTGACCACCTCGATCATCGCCTGCGGGTCGTAACCGCTGCGCGCCAGGTACTGCGCACCCAGGCCGTCGGCCTCCAGCTCCATGTCGCGGCCGTAACCGCTGACGAAGGCACTGCCGAGGGCATTGGTCAGGTCGGCCGCTGCGCCGACTCCCGTGCCGATGGCCACGGCTTGGCCGAGAATGCCCCAGGCGCTCGACTGGCTTTGCTGCTGCACGCTGTGTCGCGCAGTCACGTGGCCAACTTCGTGGCCCAGCACGGCGGCCAGTTCGGCTTCCGAATTGAGGTAAGCGAGCAGCCCGCGATGGATATAGATGTAACCGCCTGGCAAGGCGAAAGCGTTGATATCCGGGCTATCGACCACGGTGAACTGGTAATTCAGCTGGCTGCGATGACTATGCTTCGCCACTCGTTCACCGATCTGCTGCACGTAGGCCTGCAGTTTTTCGTCGGCGTAGCGCGGGTACTGCTTGATGATTTCCTGGTTGTAACGACGCCCGAGGTCCAGCTCCTGCTGCTCGCTCATCATCACGAAATTACTGCGACCGGTAGCCGGATTTACCGCACACCCGCCGAGTTGGCCCAGCACCAGCAGCACTAACAGGCCATTGAAAAACCTAGGTGAGGCAGGCGTTTTTGACGCCGTATCGGCAACGTAGGTGGTTTTTAAACGGCCTGCTAACACCCAACGACCTAGCTTCATGGCAACACCTCCAGCATCGCGCTATGGGTCAATGACAACATCCAGCGCGCCTGCCCTGGTTGTACGTCGCCGCGACGCGAGCGGTCAATCACCCAGCCGCGCGCCTCGATCCGCCGCCCGACCAAACCCTGCAACTGCCGCCCATCGAAGGCGTGCAGCGCCTGCGGCGCCACGCGTAACACCAGCGAATCCGCCAGCTCCAGCCAAACCCCGCCGCGGTTACGCTCAACCCGCTCGACACGTCCCTGAATCAGCGCAAAACCACCACGCTCAAGCTGCTGCACGGTAATCGCCCGCGCCTGCCGCCACAGCCCCGCGCGCGCCTGCCGGGCGCTGCGCTCGGCGGCCTGCTGACACTCGACCAGTGCGACATTGGGGGCGATGGCCACTAGATAGCCAAGCCCTTCGGCAAGCAGCTGCGCTTCCAGGTTACGCCCCTGGCTGTCGTACGCGTGCGCCAACGTGCGGCCGTAGTGATCCTTCGCCTCACGGCCGAGTTGCAGGCTGACGCGGCCATCATTGGCTGCCACCAGCTCGCCCAGACGCCGCCGCGCGGCCTCGGCAAACGGTTCGGCGCTGCGCCCTTGGCGCCCCAGTTCCGGGCTGTTGAGGCCAATCAGGCGCACGCTGCGGCCATCCTGCAAGCGCAAGGTGTCGCCATCGACCACCCGCTGCACCTTGGCACTCGGCAACTTGCCGGGCGTCGGGCAGAAGGCCTGCACCGGCGCCAGATAAACCACGGAAACAAAAAAGGCGCCCACCAGGGACGCCTTTTTCAGTAGCGAGGAACAACCCATCGGGGCCTCCGTCGCTGCGCGCAAGCTTACTGCTTGGCGCCGAACATGCCGAAACGCTGCTTGAAGCGATCAACACGGCCGCCGGTATCCAGCATTTTCTGCTTGCCGGTGTAGAACGGGTGGCATTCGTTGCACACGTCCAGGCTCAGGGCCTTGCCCAGGGTGGAGCGCGTTTCGATCACGTTGCCACAGCTGCAAGTGGCGGTGATGGCGACGTAGTTCGGGTGGATATCGGCTTTCATCGGGTATTCCTCTGGATTTTGTGCCGCCACCCAACCCAACGTCAGGTACCGCACGGAAATAGGCCGCGGATCATACCAGACCATCGACCCGATGCAAGCCACGCGCAGTGCCGGCCGTCGCCTGTGCACATGCTAAGATCGCGCCTCGCCAACCCGGAGCCCCCTGCGTGCCCGACGTCATTCTGCGCCTCGCCCTGCCCTCGCCGCTGCGCCGCCTGTTCGACTACCGTGCGCCGCCCGGTGTGCCGCGCAGCGCCTTGCAGCCGGGCGCGCGGCTACGCGTGCCGTTTGGCCGGCGCGAGCTGATCGGCATCCTGATCGAGGTGACCTCGCACAGCGAAGTGCCGGCAGACAAACTCAAGCCCGCCCTGCAACTGCTCGACGCCCAGTCGCCGCTGCCACCGGCGCTGTTCAAGCTGTGCCTGTGGACCGCGCAGTATTACCAGCACAGCCTCGGCGACACCCTGAGCTGGGCGCTGCCGGTGCTGCTGCGCCAGGGCGAGCCAGCGGAAGTACGCCAGCAGCGCTTCTGGTCCGTCGTCGACGGCGCGCAGCTCGATGATCCACGCCTGAGCCGCGCGCCACGCCAGCGCGACGCGCTGCGAACCCTGGCCCAGCATCCCCACGGCGTTGCTCATCCACTGCTGAGCAAGCTGCAGCTGAACAAGGACAGCCTCGACCTGCTGCTGGAAAAGGGCCTGGTCAAGGTCGAAGTCCGTCGTCATGCACCAAGCGAGCGCCACGCCAACTGGCTGGCCCAACCGGAACTGCCGCTGAATGCCGAACAACGCGCCGCTGCCGAGGCGATCCGCTCGGGCTTTGGCAGCTTCAATGCTTTTCTCTTGGCCGGCGTCACCGGCAGCGGCAAGACCGAGGTCTACCTGCAACTGATCCGCGAAACCCTCGAGGCCGGCAAACAGGCCCTGGTGCTGATCCCGGAGATCAACCTCGGCCCGCAGACCCTGGCGCGTTTCGAGCAGCGCTTCAACGCACGCATCGCCCTGCTGCATTCGGCGGTGAATGATCGCGAGCGCCTGGACGCCTGGCTGGCGGCGCGCGATGGCGAGGCCGACATCATCATCGGCACCCGCTCAGCGCTGTTCACCCCGATGCAGCGGCCGGGGTTGATCATCATCGATGAAGAGCACGACGCGTCCTATAAACAGCAGGAAGGCCTGCGCTACCACGCCCGCGACCTCGCCGTGGTACGCGCGCACCAGGACAACATCCCGATCCTGCTCGGCTCGGCCACGCCCTCGCTGGAAAGCCTGCACAACGCCCACAGCGGCCGCTACGCCCTGCTGCACTTGCGCGAACGTGCCGGCGGCGCCAAGCAGCCGCGCTTTCTGCGCCTGGATGTAAAAAGCCGGCCGCTGGATTCCGGCATCTCCGGGCCGATGCAGCAGGCCATCGCGCAGACGTTGGAAGCCGGCCAACAGGTGCTGGTGTTCCTCAACCGCCGCGGTTTCGCCCCGACCCTGCTCTGCCACGACTGCGGCTGGCTGTCGGAATGCCCGCGCTGCGATGCGCGGATGACCGTGCACCAGCGCGCCCGTGAGCTGCGTTGCCACCACTGCGGCCACGTCGAGCGCCAGCCGAGCAACTGCCCGAAGTGCCAAAATGTCGACCTGCGCCCGGTTGGCGCGGGCACCGAACGCGCCGAAGAACGCCTGGGCATACTCTTCCCGCAGTTCCCGGTCCTGCGCGTGGACCGCGACAGCACCTCGCGCAAGGACGCCATGACCAGCCTGTTCAACACCGTGCAGCGCGGCGAGCCGTGCATCCTGGTCGGCACGCAGATGCTCGCCAAGGGTCACCACTTCCCGCGCGTGACCCTGGTGGCGATCCTGGATGCCGATGGCGGCCTGTTCTCCGCCGATTTCCGCGCCAGCGAGCGCATGGCCCAACTGATCGTCCAGGTTGCCGGCCGTGCCGGGCGCGCCGAAGAGCCGGGCAAGGTGATTATCCAGAGCCACCTGGCCGACCATCCGTTACTGGTGCAACTGACCGAGCAAGGCTACTTCGCCTTCGCCGAACAGGCCCTCAGTGAACGTCGCGGCGCCGGCCTGCCGCCGTTCTGCCACCTCGCCCTGCTGCGCGCCGAAGCGCACAAGCCGGGCCAGGCCGAGGGTTTTCTCGACGACGCCTGCACAGAAGCCGAATTGTTATTGAACGAGCTGCAACTCAGCGGCATCGAACTGCTTGGCCCGGTGCCCGCGCCGATGGAGCGTCGCGCCGGGCGCTATCGCGCGCAATTGTTGGTACAAGCCAACGCCCGCGCGCCGCTGCACAAACTGCTGGCCACCTGGCTGCCGGCCCTGGAGCAGATGCCCAGCGGCCGCGCGGTGCGCTGGTCGTTGGATGTCGACCCGATCGACCTGTTTTGACCTGCGTAGGGTGGACATGGCGCAGCCTTGTCCACCGTTCAAAGCGCCGAACACCGGCGGACAAGCCGCGCTGCGGCATGTCCGCCCTACGGGCTACACCTTGTAGGGTGGGCTTCAGCCCAGCAAAAGCCACGTACCGCTGGGTCGAAGCCTGCCCTGCTGCTTAAAACTTGAAGCCACAGACCAAGCGCGCCGATAATGCGCAGTTTTCAACCAGCGCCCCAGGGCGCCGCCGCCCTAAACGGCCGACCGAGCAGACCATGAAAGACAGCATTCGCCACCTGATCCAGCAAGCCCTGACCCGCCTCACCGCCGACGGCGTGCTCCCCGCTGGCCTGAGCCCGGCCATTCAGGTGGAGAACACCAAGGACAAGACCCACGGCGACTTCGCCAGCAATATCGCCATGATGCTGGCGAAGCCGGCCGGCATGAAGCCGCGCGACCTGGCCGAGAAGCTGATTGCCGCGCTGCCGGCCGACGCCGACATCAGCAAGGTCGAGATCGCCGGCCCGGGCTTCCTTAATTTCTACCAGAACACCCAGGCCCTGGCCGCGCGCCTGGATGCCCTGCTGGCCGACGACAAACTCGGTGTGCGCAAGGCTGGCAGCGCGCAGCGGGTGGTGATCGACCTGTCCTCGCCGAACCTGGCCAAGGAAATGCACGTCGGCCACCTGCGCTCCACCATCATCGGTGACGCCGTGGCGCGGGTGCTGGAGTTCCTCGGCGACGAGGTGATCCGGCAGAACCACGTCGGCGACTGGGGCACCCAGTTCGGCATGCTGCTGGCCTTTATGGAAGCCAACCCGGCCGCCGCCGAAAGCGAGCTGGCCGACCTCGAAGGCTTCTACCGCGCGGCGAAAAAGTGCTTCGACGACTCCCCCGAGTTCGCCGAGCGCGCCCGCGAGCTGGTGGTCCAGCTGCAAGCCGGCGAAGCCGAGTGCATGCGCCTGTGGCACCGCTTCAACGACATCTCCCTGAGCCACTGCCAGAAGGCCTACGACCGCCTGGGCGTCAAGCTCAGCCCGGCCGACGTCAAGGGCGAGAGCGCCTACAACGCCGAGCTGCCCGGCATCATCGACGCCCTGCGCGACAAGGGCCTGCTTAGCGAGAGCAACGGCGCGCAGTGCGTATTTATGGACGAGTTCAAGAACGCCGAAGGCAACCCGCTGCCGGTGATCGTGCAGAAGGCCGGTGGCGGCTACCTGTACTCGACCACCGACCTGGCCGCCATGCGTTACCGCAGCCAGCAGCTCAAGGCCGACCGCGTCCTGTATTTCGTCGACCAGCGCCAGGCCCTGCACTTCCAGATGGCCTTCGAAGTCGCGCGTCGCGCCGGCTTCGTGCACGACGGTATGCAGCTCGAACATATGGGCTTCGGCACCATGAACGGTGCCGATGGCCGCCCGTTCAAGACCCGCGACGGTGGCACGGTCAAGCTGATCGACCTGCTCGATGAAGCCGAAGAACGCGCCTACAGCCTGGTCAAGGGCAAGAACCCCGACCTGGGCGAAGACGAACTGCGCCAGATCGCTCACGCGGTCGGCATCGGCGCGGTGAAATACGCCGACCTGTCCAAGCACCGCACCAGCGACTACAGCTTCAACTTCGAGCTGATGCTGAGCTTCGAGGGCAATACCGCGCCGTACCTGCTGTACGCCTACACCCGTGTGGCCAGCGTGTTCCGCAAGCTGGGCAAGAGCTTCGCTGAAGTCGACGGCAGCCTCGACCTGCAAGCACCCCATGAGATCGAACTGGCCGGCAAACTCGCGCAGTTCGCCGAAGTGCTCAACGGCGTCGCCGAGAAAGGCGTGCCGCACCTGCTCTGCGCCTACCTGTATGACCTGGCCGGACTGTTCTCCAGCTTCTACGAACACTGCCCGATTCTCGCCGCCGAAGACCCAGCCACCCAGCAGAGCCGCCTGCGCCTGGCCGCCCTGACCGGCCGCACGCTCAAGCAGGGTCTGGAGCTGCTCGGCCTGCAAACCCTGGAGCGCATGTAAGTGGCGGCGAAGAAAAAGCCTGCCGCCAAACGTGGCGCCAGCCGCTACAAGGCACCGGCGAAAAAGCCGGTACCCGGCTGGATCTGGCTGGCCTGTGGCCTGGTCGTCGGGGTGTTCGTGATGCTGCTGATGAACCTGCAACCCGGCAGCGAGGCGGTCAAACGCGAAAGAGCCGAGACCACCCGCGCCGCGACCCAGGCCACGCCCAAAGCCAGCCCGACGACGCAGGAAGCGAGCAAGCCCAAGTACGACTTCTACACCCTGCTGCCCGAGTCGGAAGTCATCGTGCCGCCGGACGCTTTGCCGCCGCCCGCCCCCGCGCAAAAACCGGTGACCCCGCAAGAGGCGGCGAAGATCGATGCCGCTCGCGCCCAGGCCGCGCTCAACGGTGAAACGCCGCCACCGGCACCGCCAGTGGCCCCCGTGGCGCCGGTGGCTCAAGCGCCGCTCAGCACGCAGTTCTTCTTGCAGGCGGGCTCGTTCCGCCGCAAAGACGATGCGGAAAGCGTACGCGCGCAGATCATCCTGCTCGGCCAGAGTGTGCGCGTGGAGTCCGGCACGGTGCGCGAGGAGACCTGGCACCGCGTGCTGGTCGGCCCGTTCGCCAACCGCGAACAACTGGCGCAATCGCAAAAAGCCCTGGCCGCCAACGGCTTCAGCAACCTGCTGCTGCAACAGCGGCAAAGCCGCTGAGCAATCGCCCGGCGGCGCAGCAAACGCCGCCAGGCGCTCAGCATGGCAATCTGCTGTTACAGGCGCGCCAACACCATTCGGCCGAGAATCGACCGGCGCGGTTGAAAAGCGCCTGGCGCCCCCCCATTTGAGTTTCCATCCGGGCAAATCCGCCCCGCTGCGTGGAGACTCTCCCCTTGACCACCATCGTTTCAGTGCGCCGCAACGGCAAAGTCGTCATGGGCGGCGACGGCCAGGTGTCCCTCGGCAACACCGTGATGAAAGGCAACGCGAAGAAAGTCCGCCGCCTCTATCACGGCCAGGTGCTGGCCGGCTTCGCCGGTGCCACCGCTGACGCCTTCACCCTGTTCGAACGCTTCGAAGGTCAGCTGGAGAAGCATCAAGGCCATCTGGTCCGCGCCGCCGTCGAGCTGGCCAAAGACTGGCGTACCGATCGTTCGCTGAGCCGCCTGGAAGCCATGCTGGCGGTGGCCAACAAGGACGCCTCCTTGATCATCACCGGCAACGGCGACGTGGTTGAGCCCGAGCAAGGGCTGATCGCCATGGGCTCCGGCGGCGGCTTTGCCCAGGCAGCGGCCATGGCCCTGCTGCAGAAAACCGATTTGAGTGCCCGTGAAATCACCGAAACCGCGCTGAACATTGCCGGTTCCATCTGTGTGTTCACCAATCAAAACCTGACCATTGAGGAGGAAGATTGCGCTGAATAAGCGCGTCTTCCTTTGGAGTATCGCCGCATGTCCATGACGCCCCGCGAGATCGTTCACGAACTCAACCGCCACATCATCGGCCAGGATGACGCCAAACGCGCTGTGGCCATCGCCCTGCGCAACCGCTGGCGGCGCATGCAGCTGCCGGCCGAATTGCGCGCCGAAGTCACGCCGAAGAACATCCTGATGATCGGCCCGACCGGCGTCGGCAAGACCGAAATCGCCCGGCGCCTGGCCAAGCTGGCGGGCGCGCCGTTCCTCAAAGTCGAAGCAACCAAGTTCACTGAAGTCGGCTATGTCGGCCGCGACGTCGAGTCGATCATCCGCGACCTCGCCGATGCGGCGATCAAGCTGCTGCGCGAGCAGGAAATCGTCAAAGTCCGCCACCGCGCTGAAGACGCCGCCGAGGAGCGCATCCTCGACGCGCTGCTGCCGCCGCCGCGCGCCGGTTTCAACGAAGACCCGGCGCCGAGCAGCGACTCCAACACCCGCCAGCTGTTCCGTAAGCGCCTGCGCGAAGGCCAGCTGGACGACAAGGACATCGAGATCGAAGTCGCCGACAGCCCGGCCGGCATCGAAATCATGACCCCACCGGGCATGGAAGAGATGACCAACCAGCTGCAAAGCCTGTTCTCCAGCATGGGCAAGGGCAAGAAGAAGACCCGCAAGCTCAAGGTCAAGGAAGCGCTGAAACTGGTGCGCGACGAAGAGGCCGCGCGCCTGGTCAATGAAGACGAGCTGAAAGCCCGCGCCCTGGAAGCGGTGGAGCAGAACGGCATCGTCTTCATCGACGAGATCGACAAGGTCGCCAAGCGTGGCAACACCGGCGGCGCCGACGTGTCCCGCGAGGGCGTGCAGCGCGACCTGCTGCCGCTGATCGAGGGTTGCACGGTGAACACCAAGCTGGGCATGGTCAAGACCGACCACATCCTGTTTATCGCCTCCGGCGCCTTCCATTTGAGCAAGCCGAGCGACCTGGTGCCGGAGCTGCAAGGCCGCCTGCCGATTCGCGTCGAACTCAAGGCGCTGTCGCCGGAAGATTTCGAGCGCATCCTCACCGAACCGCATGCATCGCTGACTGAGCAGTACGCTGCGCTGCTGGACACCGAAGGCCTGAAGATCGAGTTCGCCGCGGACGGCATCAAGCGCCTCGCCGAGATCGCCTGGCAGGTCAACGAGAAGACCGAGAACATCGGCGCTCGCCGCCTGCATACCCTGCTCGAACGCCTGCTGGAAGAGGTCTCCTTCAGCGCCGGCGATCTGGCCGGCCAGCAGAACGGCAGTGCCATCGTCATCGATGCGGCCTACGTCAACAGCCACCTCGGCGAACTGGCGCAGGACGAAGACCTGTCGCGCTATATCCTCTAAAAACAGCCTGTAGGAGCGAGTTCGCGATTTAGCATGATCGCGAGCACGCTCGCTCCTACATTCCCTGCGGAACCCGCCCATGCGCATCCCCACCGCGATAAAACTGCACAAAGCCTCGAAAACCCTGGAGCTGCACTACGCGGCCGACGAGTGCTACACCCTGCCCGCCGAGTTTCTTCGGGTGCACTCGCCGTCGGCGGAAGTGCAGGGCCACGGCAAACCGATCCTGCAAACCGGCAAACTGCAGGTTGGCCTGAGTGGCATCGAACCGGCCGGCAATTACGCGCTAAAACTGTGCTTCGACGATGGCCACGACAGCGGATTGTTCAGTTGGGATTACCTCTATCAACTGGCCACTCATCACGACGAATTGTGGAACGACTACCTGGCCGCACTCGCTGCCGCCGGTAAATCGCGCGACCCGAACGAGTCGCCGGTCAAACTGCTGCTGTAGTTCGGGACACCGGATAATTCTGCGCAACCGGCGGGCCAGAGCCTTGCCGCTGGGCTGCCGAATCAATCGACCCAGCACTCGCCCGCTCGCGGCCGCCTGGCTTTTCCAGTTAGAGCGCATTTTCTAATCCATCTCGGCATACTCCTCGCGCATTCGGCCCCCATCGCGGCCAGCTTGCGCAAATTCACAAACTCGGGTAACCAAGGAACTGGCAGGTTCCCTGCATTTGGTCGTCAGGCTGAGTGCACAGAAAGATGCGGAGTAGTTCCGCCCCCGGTAACCCGAGCAATACCAGGCCCTTAGCCCTGTGTCGCCGCGCACAGTCGTACGCCGGTATTCGCCTCAGGACAATGGAGCGTCGTAGATGACAGATAAAAATAATGATGACCTGAAACGCCAGGCCTCGGAAAACACCCTCGGCCTTAATCCAGTCATCGGCATTCGCGGTAAAGACCTGCTGACCTCGGCGCGCATGGTGCTCTCGCAAGCCATCAAACAGCCTTTTCACAGTGCCAAGCACGTGGCGCATTTCGGCCTGGAGCTGAAGAACGTGATCTTCGGCCAGTCCGCCTTGAAGCCCGAAGACGGCGACCGCCGCTTCGCCGATCCGGCCTGGAGCCAGAACCCGCTGTACAAGCGTTACCTGCAAACCTACCTGGCTTGGCGCAAGGAACTGCATGACTGGGTCGAGCACAGCAACCTGTCCGAGCAGGACGCCAGCCGCGGGCATTTCGTGATCAACCTGATGACCGAAGCCATGGCGCCGAGCAACAGCATGGCCAACCCGGCGGCGGTCAAACGCTTCTTCGAGACCGGCGGTAAGAGCCTGCTCGACGGCCTCTCGCACCTGGCCAAGGACATCGTCAATAACGGCGGTATGCCCAGCCAAGTGAACATGGACGCCTTCGAAGTCGGCAAGAACCTCGCCACCACCGAGGGCGCGGTGGTGTTCCGTAACGATGTACTGGAACTGATCCAATACCGGCCGACCACCGAGCAAGTGCACGAGCGTCCGCTGCTGGTGGTGCCGCCGCAGATCAACAAGTTCTACATCTTCGACCTGTCGCCGGAAAAAAGCGTGGCGCGCTTCCTGTTGCGCAATGGCGTGCAGACCTTCGTGGTGAGCTGGCGCAACCCGACCAAGGCGCAGCGCGAATGGGGCCTGTCGACCTATATCGAAGCGCTTAAAGAAGCCATCGAAGCAGTGCTGGCGATCACCGGTAGCAAAGACCTGAATATGCTCGGCGCCTGCTCCGGCGGCCTGACCACCGCGTCCCTGCTCGGCCACTACGCCGCGCTGGGCGAGCAGAAAGTGCATGCCTTGACCCTGCTGGTCAGCGTACTGGACACCAAGCTGGACACCCAGGTGGCGCTGTTCGCCGACGAGAAAACCCTGGAGGCGGCCAAGCGCCGCTCCTACCAATCCGGGGTACTGGAAGGCAGCGACATGGCCAAGGTGTTCGCCTGGATGCGTCCCAACGACCTGATCTGGAACTACTGGGTCAATAACTACCTGCTCGGCAACGAGCCGCCGGTGTTCGACATCCTCTACTGGAACAACGACACCACCCGCCTGCCGGCGGCGCTGCACGGCGAGTTCATCGAAATGTTCAAGACCAACCCGCTGACCCGTCCGGGGGCCTTGGAAGTCTGTGGCACACCGATCGACCTCAAGCAGGTCACCTGCGACTTCTTCTGCGTCGCCGGCACCACCGACCACATCACCCCATGGGACTCCTGCTACAAGTCGGCGCACCTGTTCGGCGGCAAGTGCGAGTTCGTGCTGTCCAACAGCGGACATATCCAGAGCATTCTCAACCCGCCGGGCAACCCCAAGGCACGCTACATGACCAACGTGGACATGCCGCACGACCCAAAAGCCTGGCAAGAAGGTTCGATCAAGCACGCCGACTCCTGGTGGCTGCATTGGCAGAACTGGCTGGCCGAACGCTCCGGCAAAACCAAGAAAGCACCGACTAGCCTGGGCAACAAGCATTTCGCCGCCGGCGAAGCCGCCCCCGGGACCTATGTGCACGAACGCTAACCGACTGCGCCCTGCGCAGCACTGCCCGCGGCACTAGGAAGTGCCGCTCGCCCACACGGTGCTCGGCACCGCAACGGCGACCAGGTTTTGCCCTGGTGGTTCTGGGAACGGCCGGGACGGTCCGCCCCAGTGTTTAAATTAATAGGGCTACTGCGCATGTCGTTACCTTTCGTGTTTCGCACCATCGACCTGGATGGCCAGACCATCCGTACCGCGGTTCGCCCTGGTAACGGGAAAATGGCGCCGCTGCTGATCTTCAACGGTATCGGTGCCAACCTGGAGCTGGTCATGCCCTTCGTCCAGGCGCTCGACCCGGAGCTGGAGGTGATCGCCTTCGACGTCCCCGGTGTCGGCGGCTCCTCGACACCGAGCACGCCCTACCGCTTCCCTGGCCTGGCCAAGTTGGCGGCGCGCATGCTCGACTACCTCGACTACGGCCAGGTCAATGCGATCGGCGTGTCCTGGGGCGGCGCCCTGGCGCAGCAGTTCGCCCACGACTATCCCGAGCGCTGCAAGAAGCTGGTGCTGGCGGCCACCTCGGCCGGCGCGGTGATGGTGCCCGGCAAACCCAAGGTGCTCTGGCGCATGGCCAGTCCGCGGCGCTACGTGCAACCGTCCTACGGCGTGCAGATAGCGCCGGACATCTATGGCGGCGCCTTCCGTCGCGATCCCGGCCTGGCCCTGGCGCATGCCAGCAAGGTGCGCTCCGGCGGCAAGATGGGCTATTACTGGCAGCTGTTCGCCGGCCTGGGCTGGACCAGCATCCACTGGCTGCACAAGATCAGCCAACCGACCCTGGTCCTGGCCGGCGACGACGACCCGCTGATCCCGCTGATCAACATGCGCCTGCTGGCCTGGCGCATCCCCAACTCCGAGCTGCACGTGATCGACGATGGCCACCTGTTCCTGGTGACCCGTGCCGAAGCGGTGGCACCGATCATCATGAAATTCCTCGAAGAGGAACGCCAACGCGCGGTGATGCACCCGCACCCGATGCCCGCCCGCAGCCACTGAGGTGGCGGGCGCGGCGCGGTCGCACAATTGTAGTGCACGCCCTGCACACTTGACCCATTCAAGGGCTCGCTGTATTACCTGAATTCCTGCGCGCGGCTGTCTGGAATGGACCTCAGGCGCGCATTGGTATAAGCCTTGCTGCTGACCCATAAACCTTGAGTCTCAACGGTTTGACGACGGAGTGTTGCCCCATGCGAGACAAGCCACGTAGCGGCTCTTTGCCTGCCCCTGCCAGTGTCATGAACGCGCAAAACGCAGTGGTCGGGCTGCGCGGCCGCGACCTGCTTTCCACCGTGCGCACCCTGGCGCTGCAAGGGCTCAAACAGCCCGTGCACAGTGCGCGACATGCCTTGGCCCTGGGCGGCCAATTGGGCCGGGTGCTGCTCGGCGATACGCCACACAAGGTCAACCCGCAGGATGCGCGGTTCGCCGATCCGACCTGGCAACTCAACCCGTTCTATCGGCGCAGCTTGCAAGCCTACCTGGCGTGGCAGAAGCAACTGCACAGCTGGATCGACGAGAGCGATCTGAGCGCCGATGATCGCGCCCGTGCGCGCTTCGTCTCGACCCTGCTCAGCGATGCATTGTCGCCCTCCAACACCCTGCTCAACCCGCTGGCCCTCAAGGAGCTGTTCAACAGCGGTGGCAGCAGTGTCTTCAGAGGCCTGGGGCAACTGGTCGACGACCTGCTGCACAACGACGGCTTGCCCAGCCAGGTCAGCAAGCAGGCCTTCGAAGTCGGCCGCAACCTGGCCTCGACACCAGGCGTGGTGGTGTTTCGCAACGACTTACTGGAGCTGATCCAGTACAAGCCGATGAGCGAAAAGCAGTACGCCAGGCCCCTGCTGATCGTGCCGCCACAGATCAACAAGTACTACATATTCGACCTGTCCAACGACAAGAGCTTCGTCCAATACGCCCTGAAGAATGGCTTGCAGACCTTTATCGTCAGTTGGCGCAACCCCGATGCGCGGCACCGCGAGTGGGGCCTGTCGAGTTATGTGCAGGCCCTGGAAGAGGCCGTGGATGTGTGCCGCGCGATAACCGGCAGCAAGGAGGTCAACCTGATGGGCGCCTGCGCCGGTGGCCTGACCATCGCCGCGCTGCAAGGTCACCTGCAAGCCAAGCGCCAGCTGCGTAAAGTCGCCAGCGCCACCTACATGGTCAGCATGCTCGACAGCCAGATCGACAGCCCGGCGATGCTCTTCGCCGACGAGCAAACCCTGGAAAGCGCCAAGCGCCGCTCCTACCAGCAAGGCGTGCTGGACGGCCGCGACATGGCCAAGGTGTTTGCCTGGATGCGCCCCAACGACCTGATCTGGAATTACTGGGTCAATAACTACCTGCTCGGCAAGCAACCGCCGGCCTTCGACATCCTCTACTGGAATAACGACAACACCCGTCTGCCGGCGGCGCTGCACGGCGACCTGATCGACTTCTTCAAGCACAACCCGCTAACCCGTTCCGGCGGCCTGGAGATCTGCGGCACGCCGATCGACCTACAAAAAGTCACGGTCGACAGTTTCAGCGTGGCCGGTATCAACGACCACATCACGCCCTGGGATTCGGTCTACCGCTCAACCCTGCTGCTCGGCGGCAATCGGCGCTTTCTGTTGTCCAACAGCGGGCATATCCAGAGCATTCTCAACCCCCCCGGTAACCCCAAGGCCAACTACTACGAGAACGGTAAGCTGACCTCGGACCCGCGCGCCTGGTACTACGATGCGCAGCATGTGCAGGGCAGTTGGTGGCCGCAGTGGCTGGACTGGATTCAGCAGCACTCCGGCGAGCAGCGCGACACGCTGACGAGCCTCGGCAACCCGCATTACCCAGCGATGGAGGCGGCACCCGGCACTTACGTGCATGTGCGCTGAGCCAATTGATTGATGGCTGGCCGGACAGACCTCCGGCCGGTTATCGTGCCTGTTCCCGCGGCCAGAATAAGAAGACCGGATGAAAACCCGCGAGCGTATCCTCGAATGCGCGCTGATGCTGTTCAACCAGCAAGGCGAACCGAATGTCTCCACCCTGGAGATCGCCAACGAACTGGGCATCAGCCCAGGCAATCTGTACTACCACTTCCATGGCAAAGAACCGCTGATTCTCGGCCTGTTCGAGCGCTTCCAGGCCGATCTCGCGCCACTGCTCGATCCGCCGCACGACGTACGTCTGGATGTCGAGGATTACTGGCTATTCCTGCACCTGATCGTCGAGAAGCTGGCGCACTACCGCTTCCTGTTCCAGGACCTGTCCAACCTCGCCGGGCGCTTGCCCAAGCTCGCCCGCGGCATCCGCAACTGGCTCAATGCGCTGAAACGCACCCTGGCATCGCTGCTCGCCCGTTTGAAAGCCGAAGGCCAGTTGCTCAGCGACACCCAATCGTTGGGCCAATTGGTCGAGCAGATCACCCTGACCCTGCTGTTCTCCCTCGACTACCAACGCATCATCGGCAGTGAAGGCGAGAGCCGCTTGGTGGTCTATCAGGTGATGATGCTGGTCGCGCCGCACCTGAGCAGCGAATCACGCTTCGCCGCCGAGCATCTGGCGCAACGCTACCTGGAAGCCTGAGCCCGCGCAGAAACGCAAACGCCCGGCACGAGGCCGGGCGTTGCGAGTGCTGCGGTCAGCCTCAGGACTGGCTGGCAGGTGTGGCTGGCGTTGTCGCTGCAACCGCCGGTGCCGTTGCGGCAGCGACAGGCGCAGCCGGCGCTGCAGGTTTGGCAGCCGCCGGCTTGGGTGCTGCCGGCTTCTTCGCCGCGGGTTTCGCCGCAGGCTTGGCGGCTGGTGTGGCGGCAGCCTTCACTGCGGGCTTGGCGGCCGGCTTAACCGCAGGTTTAGCGGCGGGCTTGGCGGCAGCTTTTGCAGCAGGCTTGACGGCCGGTTTAGCGGCAGCTTTGACGGCCGGCTTGGCCGCGGCTTTCGGTGCCGGTTTTGCGGCAACCTTCACCGCAGGTTTGGCAGCCGGTTTAGCGGCAGGCTTGACCGATTTCACCGAAACGCCGGTGAGCTTCTCGATCTGCTTGGTCAGGCTTTCGACCTTGGCGTTGAGCGCCTTCACTTCGTTGCGGCTCGGTACGCCGAGACGCGAAATGGCGTTGTTCAAACGCTTGTCGAAGGCTTCTTCCAGCTCGCCCCATTTGCCGATCGCCTTGTCCTTGACCTCATCGACCTTGGACTTGGCACTGCCGACAGTCGAACCGACCGTGGATTTGACCGAACCGACTTGCTTGTCGACTTCGCTCTTGGCGACTTTCTCAGCCTTTTCGCCATCTTTGACCAGCGTATCGAACAGCTTGGTGCCGTCCTTGCTGACCTTGGAGTAAGCGCCCAAGCCTGCCAACCAGATCTGACGCGAGTATTTTTCAACCTCGCCGATCCAGGAGCTGGTCTGTTTCTCGGTTTTCTTTTTGACAGCCATCCTGCTCTCCTTATTTGGTACGCGCGACGTGCTCGAGCAACGCGCTCAGCTCATCCAGCTTAGCAGAGAGTGCTTCAACATCCTGCTTGGACGGAATGCCGATACGGTTCAGGGCACTGGCCACACGGGTATCGAAAGCCTTCTCGATTTTATCGAGTTGCACTTCGACTTTGCCTTTGACGCTGCTGACGTTGCTGGTAACGCTGCTCTTCACGCTGTCGAGCTGGCTGTTAGCGGCTTCGACCTGTTCGTTGACCAGCTTCTTGCCCTGCTTCTCGACGCCTTCGCCGGACTTGACCAGCTCTTTGAAATACTCGGCGCCTTCCTGACCGGCTTTGGCGTAGGCACCCAGGCCGGCCAGCCAGATCTTGCGGGCATAGACTTTAACGTCGGTCAGCACGGTGGCTTTTTCTTCGACTTCGACTTTCTTCTTAACGGCAACTTTCGACATGGTGCACCTCACGCGCAGTGGTTTGAGGAAACGCCCACGGAATGCAGGCTTAGTTGCACGGTATCGAGGAAAATTAGAAACCGCATACTAGTTGCAAGAAAACTGCAACCGCTGGCCGCGGCATGCCTCAGGCCTGAAGACTTTTATCCAGCACCTCTTCGATTTCGCGCTTGATACTGCCGCTCATGGCCGACAGCAACAGGCCGAGATTGAGCTGCACGCGCACGCGATCCTCACCCACCTCGATACTGCCGTCGGCGCCGCTGCGCTTGAACTCCAAGGTGTCGCCGTTCCAGCGATAACGCACAGCGTATTCACGGGCCAGGCGCTCGGCCAGCTGCTCGGCTTTTCCCCGCGCCGCCTCGCGGCCCAGGGAGTGGGAGCGTTCTACGTTAATCTTGGCCATGGCACTTCTCCTGACGGCGAGCTTAAGTCGCGCGACTATATCAGCCTCGCCGAGCCCTCCGCAGCGCACGTCAAGACATGAGACGCGTGGCGGGTTTAGAATGGCCACCACTTTGATTGAGCCTCTCTGTTTAGGTAAGGGCGACATGAACGATCCGCGCAAGAACGAGGACAGCGAACCCACCACGCACTTTGGCTTCCAGGATGTGCCGGAAAGCCAGAAGGCGCAGAAAGTCGCCGAAGTGTTCCACTCGGTGGCCGCCAAATACGACCTGATGAACGACCTGCTGTCCGGCGGCATGCACCGTTTGTGGAAGCGTTTCACCATCGAACTGTCCGGGGTGCGCAGCGGCAACCGGGTGCTCGATATCGCCGGCGGCACTGGCGACCTGACCAAACAGTTCGCCCGCCTGGTTGGCCCGAGCGGCGAAGTGGTGCTGGCCGATATCAACGCCTCGATGCTCAAGGTCGGCCGTGATCGCCTGCTCGACCGCGGCGTGGCTGGCAACGTCAAGTTCGTCCAGGCCGACGCCGAGAAGCTGCCGTTCCCGGACAATCACTTCGACTGCGTGACCATTGCCTTCGGCCTGCGCAACGTCACCCACAAGGACGACGCCATCCGCTCCATGCTGCGCGTGCTCAAGCCGGGCGGCCGCCTGCTGGTGCTGGAGTTCTCCAAACCGTCGAGCAGCCTGCTGTCGAAGGTCTACGACAGCTACTCGTTCAAATTCATGCCGCTGATGGGCAAGCTGATCACCAACGACGCCGAGAGCTATCGCTACCTGGCCGAGTCGATTCGCATGCACCCGGACCAGGACACGCTGAAAGCGATGATGGTCGAGGCCGGCTTCGAGCGCGTGACCTACCACAACATGACCGGCGGCATCGTCGCCCTGCATCGCGGCATCAAGCCCTGATGATCGTCAGCGGACTGTTGGCCGGCGTCGAACTCGGCCTCAACCGGGTATTGCGCCTGGACAGCACCGCGTTACCGCGGCTGGCGCGTCTGGCTGGCCGGGTGATTGCCGTGGACTGCCAGAAACCTGCCTTCCAGCTGTTCATCCTGCCGGATAGCGAAGGCCTGCGCCTGGCGGCGAATTGGGCCGGTGACGTCGACTGTCGCCTACGGGCGCCAGTCGCCAGCCTGTTACGCCTGGCCACCAGCAGCGAGAAAACCGCGGTACTGCACAGCCCCGAAGTCGAGCTGGACGGCGACAGCGGCGTGCTGCTGGAGCTCGCCGGCATCCTCCAGGACCTGGAGCTGGACTGGGAATACGCGCTGTCGCGCTGGCTCGGCCCGGTTGGCAGCCAACTGCTCGGCAGCCACCTGCGCAGCCGCGTCAACTGGACCAGCCAGACCCTCGACAGCCTGCGCCTGAACCTGGCCGACTACCTCAGCGAGGAGTCGCGCAGCCTGGTTGGCCAGCGCGAAGCCGATGCGCGCTTCAGCGAATTGGATCGACTCAAACTGGCCCTCGACCGTCTCGATGCACGCATCGAGCGCCTCGCCCAACACCATAAGCCCATCGCATGAAGCTGCTTGCCGTTCGCCGTCTGTTACGCATCCAACGCGTAGTCATCCGCTACCAACTGGATGACCTGTTGTTCGCCCTGCCCCTGCCGCTCTGGCTGCGCGCCCTGCGCTACGTCCTGCCCTGGCGCTGGTTGCCGCGCACGCCGTTGACGCTGTCGCGCGGCGAACGCCTGCGCCTGGCACTGGAGGAACTCGGGCCGATCTTCATCAAGTTCGGCCAGCTGTTGTCCACCCGCCGCGACCTGCTGCCGCCGGACATCGCCGACGAATTGGCCAAACTACAAGACCAGGTGCCGCCGTTCGACCCGGCGCACTCATTGGCCTTGATCGAAGAGCAGCTCGGCGTCACGGTCGGCGAAGCGTTCGCCCGCTTCGATGCGCAACCACTGGCCTCCGCCTCGGTCGCGCAGGTGCATGCCGCGCAACTGAAAAGCGGCGAAGAAGTGGTGGTCAAGGTGATTCGCCCAGGCCTCAAGCCGATCATCCAGCAGGACCTGGCCTGGCTGTTCCTGCTCGCCAAACTGGCCGAACGCGCCTCCACCGAAGCCCGCCGCCTGCGCCCGGTGGAAGTGGTCAGCGACTACGAAAAAACCATTTACGACGAGCTCGACCTGTTGCGCGAGGCGGCCAACGCCAGCCAGCTCAAGCGCAACTTCGAAGGCTCGCCGCTGCTCTACGTGCCGCAGGTGTACTGGGATTGGTGCCGACCCAAGGTGCTGGTGATGGAGCGTATCTACGGCATCCAGGTCACCGATCTGGCGACCCTCGCCGACCAGCGCACCGACATGAAATTGCTCGCCGAACGCGGCGTGGAGATCTTCTTCACCCAGGTATTCCGCGACAGCTTCTTCCACGCCGACATGCACCCCGGCAACATCTTCGTCAGCACCCGCCAGCCATGGAACCCGCAGTACATTGCCATCGACTGCGGCATCATCGGCAGCCTCACCCCCGAGGATCAGGACTACCTGGCGCGCAACCTGATCGCCTTCTTCAAGCGCGACTACCGCCGGGTGGCGCAGCTGCACATCGACTCGGGCTGGGTGCCGGCCGAGACCAAGGTCAATGACTTCGAGGCGGCGATCCGCACCGTCTGCGAACCGATTTTCGAGAAGCCGCTGAAGGATATTTCCTTCGGCCAGTTACTCCTGCGCCTGTTCCAGACCGCGCGCCGCTTCAATATGGAAATCCAGCCACAGCTGGTGCTGCTGCAAAAGACCTTGCTGAATATCGAAGGCCTGGGCCGTCAGCTGTATCCGGACCTCGACCTGTGGAGCACCGCGCAGCCGTTCCTCGAACGCTGGATGCGCGAACGGGTCAGCCCATTGCACCTGCTGCGCAACCTGCAACAACAGGCCGAGCAGGTGCCGCACCTGTCGCAGATGGCGCGTGACACCCTGGAACGCCTCAACCAACAGCCCATCGGCACGCCCGTCACCCCGCGGGCCAGCCCGCAATGGCCGATACGCTTGCTCGGCGCCTTAATGATCGGCGGTGCCGCCACCCAAGGACTGGCTCTCAGCCTGCTGGCCTGGCCGAGTTGGGCGATGCTCGCCGGTGGTCTCTATCTGGTGCTGCGCCGATAGCCACACCCGAGCCGCACTGGCACACTAAGGCACTACCCAATTGGCCCGCGATGGGCGGAAGTAGCGATGAACGATTGGCTCGACGACATTAACTGGAACAGCGACGGCCTGGTGCCGGCGATTGCTCAGGATTACCAGACCGGCCGCGTGCTGATGATGGCCTGGATGAACCGCGAAGCCCTGGCGCTGACCGCCAGCGAACAACGTGCCATCTACTGGTCGCGCTCGCGCGGCAAGCTGTGGCGCAAGGGCGAAGAGTCCGGCCATGTGCAGAAGCTGCATGAGCTGCGCCTGGATTGCGATGCCGACGTGATCATCCTCAAGGTCGAGCAACTCGGCGGCATCGCCTGCCACACCGGCCGCGAAAGCTGTTTCTACCGGGTATTCGAGCACGGCGCCTGGAAAACCGTCGACGCCGTGCGCAAAGACCCGCATGCCATCTATGCCGCAGGACACCGCCATGACTGATACCCTGAGCCGTCTGGCCGAGGTGCTGGAAGCGCGCAAAGGCGCCGCTGCCGACAGCTCCTATGTCGCCAGCCTGTACCACAAGGGTCTGAACAAGATTCTCGAAAAAGTCGGCGAGGAGTCGGTGGAAACCATCCTCGCCGCCAAAGACGCGGCCGCCAGTGGCGACTGCAGCGAGCTGATCTACGAAACCGCCGACCTGTGGTTCCATAGCCTGGTCATGCTCGCCGCCCTCGGCCAGCATCCGCAGGCCGTGCTCGACGAGCTGGATCGCCGTTTCGGTCTATCTGGACACGCGGAAAAAGCCGCGCGCTCCGACACCAACTAATCAACCTCACGAGGACCTCCGTTCATGGGCATTTTCGATTGGAAACATTGGGTAGTCATTCTCATCGTGGTGATCTTGGTGTTCGGCACCAAGAAGCTGAAGAACCTCGGCTCAGACCTGGGCGAGACCATCAAGGGCTTTCGCAAGGCGATGAATACTGACGAAGACCCAGCAAAACCGGCGGAAAGCCCAGCGCAACCAGCGCACACCGGCACTCCGCTGAACCAGCCGCACACCATCGACGGACAGGCGCAGAAAGTCGAAGAACCCGCCCGTAAAGACTGAGTTCACACCATGTTCGATATCGGCTTTACCGAATTACTGCTGGTGGGCCTGGTGGCCTTGGTGGTGCTCGGCCCTGAACGCTTGCCCGGTGCGGTGCGTACCGCAAGCCTGTGGATCGGCCGGGTGAAACGCAGCTTCCTGTCGATCAAGCAGGAAGTGGAGCGCGAAATCGGCGCCGACGAAATCCGGCGGCAGCTGCACAACGAGCAGATCCTTGAGCTGGAGCGGGAAATGCAGGCGATGAAGCAGGATCTCCTCGCCCCGCTGCCGACAGCCGCCACCAAAACTGCCGAGACCACCGTGGCAGCGCCCGAGAGCCCCGGCGCCACGCCCAACGCCGCCAGCCAGGACAAGACCCCACAACCATGAGTCGATTACCGGACAGCGACCAGGAAATGCCCCTGGTATCGCACCTGACCGAATTGCGTTCGCGCCTGCTGCGCTGCGTGGTGGCGATATTCCTGCTGTTCGCCGGGCTGTTCTACTTCGCCCAGGACATCTACACCATCGTCTCCGCACCGTTGCGCGCCTACCTGCCGGAAGGCGCGACGATGATCGCCACCGGCGTTGCCTCGCCGTTTCTCACCCCGTTCAAGCTCACCGCCTGGATCGCCCTGTTCCTCAGCGTGCCGGTGATCTTGCATCAGGTCTGGGGCTTTATCGCGCCTGGGCTGTACAAGCACGAGAAGCGCATCGCCGTACCGTTGCTGGTCTCCAGCATCTTCCTGTTCTACGGCGGCATGGCCTTCGCCTACTTCCTGGTGTTCCCGATCATTTTCCACTTCTTCGCCAGCGTGACTCCCGAAGGCGTGGCGATGATGACCGACATCAACGAGTACCTGGATTTCGTCCTCACGTTGTTCTTCGCTTTTGGCGTGGCCTTCGAGATCCCGGTCGCCACCTTCCTGCTGATCTGGGTAGGCATCGTCGACGTGGCCACCCTGCGCAAAAGCCGACCCTATGTGATCGTCGGTTGCTTTGTGGTCGGCATGGTGCTGACGCCACCCGATATCTTCTCGCAGACCCTGCTGGCGGTGCCGATGTGGCTGCTGTTCGAGGCCGGCATCCTGTGTGGCAGCATGATCAAACGCCGCGACGAGCATGAGCCGGACGACGCTGACTCCGAATCCGAACCCAACGACCAGCCGCCCGCTACTCGGCCGTGAACCTCCTGCTCCTCGAGGCCGGCGACCTGGTGGCCGCCGACCGGGCCATACTCAGCGGCCGCCGCCTTAAACACCTGCACGAGGTGCACCGGGCCGAGGCGGGCGACAGCCTGCGAGTCGGCCTGCTGAATGGTTTGATGGGCACCGGACAACTGCTGAGCCTGACGGCTGACCACGCCGAGCTGCGCATCGAACTCAGCCAACCGCCACCGACCAAACTGCCGATCACCCTGCTGCTGGCCCTGCCGCGGCCGAAGATGTTGCGCCGCGTGCTGCAAACCGTAAGCGCAATGGGCGTGCCGCGGCTGATCCTGCTGAACAGCTACCGCGTCGAAAAGAGTTTCTGGCAGACGCCTTTTCTGCAGCCCGAGGCGATTCGCGAACAATTGCTCCTCGGCCTCGAACAGGCACGCGATACGGTGCTGCCCGAGGTGATCATCGAGAAACGCTTCAAACCGTTCGTCGAAGATCGCCTGGCCCAACTGGCCGCCGGCAGCCTTGGCCTGATTGGCCACCCCGGCGCTTACCCGGCGTGCCCGCGCGCAGTCGAACAACCGGTGACGCTGGCCATCGGCCCGGAAGGCGGCTGGATTGCCTATGAGGTGGAAAAACTGCAGGCGGTCGGCCTGCAACCGGTGCAACTCGGCGAACGCATCCTGCGGGTGGAAACTGCAGTTTGCGCGCTGCTCGCGCGCCTGTTTTAAGCATGTAGCTCGGATGCAAGCCGGGAAGCCGAGGCTCGGATTTCATGCGGGCTAAGCCCCTACGTAGGGTGGACATGCGCAGCTTGTCCACCATCGGCGTGTTACACGGCGGACAAGCCGCACAGCGGCGCTAGCGCATGAGCACAGGCTCTACGAGCCTTCCCCCGCCTGTTTGGCCTGCCAATGCACCGGCAACAGTTGCCCCTTGAACGCCGGTGCCTCTTCCAGCGCCACATCATGCGGCGCCAGCGTTTCACCACACTCCGAACACACCAGCACACCGTGCATCTGCTGTCCGCAGCGGCTATGTACATGGCGAATCGGCGCGCCCTGCGCGTCACTCATATGCCGATCGCCCCAGTTCACCAGCGCCAGCACGGCCGGGTAGAGATCGCGGCCTTTGCTAGTCAGGCGATAGTCCTCGCGTAACGGGCGCTGCTGATAAGCGACCTTATCCAGCACGCCCGCCTCCACCAGCTTCTTCAAACGATCCGCCAGCACATGCCGGGTGACGCCCAAACGCCGCTCGAACTCGTCGAAACGGCGGATACCCATAAAGCTTTCACGCAGCACCAACAGGGTCCAGCGGTCACCCACCACCGACAAGGTGCGGGCCAGTGAGCAGGGTTGTTGATCGAGTTGTTCCCAGCGCATTGGTCATTCTCCTGCAATCGATGGCTCACCATAGCTTGACAGGTTCTAAAATGGAACCGACTATCCACCTAGGTTCCAAATAAGAACTAACAAGCGTGCCCGCTCTCTCTCCGGCGTTACGCGCCACTTTCGCTCAACGGGCGAAGAAAACGAGGACAGCACCGCGACGTGATTTCAACCGAAGGAGAACCGCAATGACCGAACGCAAAGCAATTCTGGTGGTAGGTGCCGGCGATGCCACCGGCGGCGCAATTGCCAAACGCTTCGCCCGTGAGGGCTATGTCGCCTGCATGGCGCGGCGCAATGCCGACAAGCTGACGCAACTGGTGAGCGAGATCGAAGCCGCAGGCGGCAGCGCACGCGCATTCGGCTGCGATGCGCGGGTCGAAGAGCAGGTCATCGAGCTGTTCGCCACCATCGAACGCGAAGTCGGCCCGCTGGAAGCCGTAGTTTTCAACATCGGCGCCAACGTGCAGTTTTCCATCACCGAGACCACCGAGCGGGTCTACCGCAAGGTCTGGGAGATGGCTGCGCTGGCCGGTTTTCTCACCGGTCGCGAAGCAGCGAAGGTCATGTTGCCGCGCAACCGTGGCAGCATCATCTTCACCGGCGCCACCGCCTCGCTGCGTGGGCGGGCGAATTTCTCCGCCTTTGCCAGCGCCAAATTCGCCCTGCGCGCCCTGGCCCAGAGCATGGCGCGCGAACTCGGCCCGCAGGGCATCCATGTCGCCCACCCGATCATCGATGGCGCCATCGACACAGCCTTCATCCGCGAGACTTTCCCCGAGCTGTATCAGCGCAAGGAACAGGACGGCATCCTCAACCCCGAGCATATCGCCGAGACCTACTGGCAGATCCATTGCCAGCCGCGCGATTGCTGGGTGCATGAGCTGGATCTGCGACCGTGGACAGAAACCTTCTAAGAACCTGTTCAAAGTCTGCTGCGTTACTAACGTAGCGCCTTGCAGGACTCCAGCTCGCGAGACGTTGAAAAGGCTCTAAGTCAACCGTCACTGACCTCGAACCCGACCACAGGACACACCATGAACAAAACCGTAGAGTTCTTTTTCGATTTCGGCAGCCCGACCAGCTACCTGGCCTGGACGCAACTGCCGCAGATTGCCGCCGCTGCCGGCGCCGAGATCGTCTGGCGGCCGATGCTGCTCGGCGGCGTGTTCAAGGCCACCGGCAACCAGTCGCCGGTCAGCATTCCGGCCAAGGGTCGCTACATGCTGCAAGACCTGGCCCGCTTCGCCACACGCTATGGCGTGCCGCTGGCCTTCAACCCGCACTTTCCGATCAATACCCTGACGCTGATGCGCGGCGCCGCCGGTTACCTCGGCACGCCGCAGTTCGCGAGCTACGTGCAGGCCATGTTCGAAGCCCTGTGGGTGCAACAAAAAAACCTCGGCAAAGCCGAGGTCGTGGCCGAGGTGCTGGTTGCTGCCGGCCTGGATGTGGCCGAGTTCGAACGCCTGGTCAGCGACGAGGCGGTCAAAGAGCGGCTCAAGGAAACCACCGAGGAGGCCATCAAACGCGGCGTATTCGGCGCGCCGAGCTTCTTCGTCGACAACCAACTGCACTTTGGCCAGGATCGCCTCGACTTCGTCGCCGAAGCGCTACAGAAATAAAGAACCCCAGCACAACACGTAGGAGCGGGCTTGCCCGCGAGCGTTCCATGGCCCCAGGCACACAACAGCTCGCGGCCAAGGCCCCTCCCACAGCCGTACTAGCTCTCCAGAAGGAAAGTCACCGGCCCATCGTTGATCAGATGCACCTGCATGTCGGCGCCGAAACGTCCGGTGGCGACCTGCGGATGCTTGGCCTGGGCCTGCTCGACCAGCAGGTCGAACAACTCGGCGCCGAGCGCCGGCGAGGCCGCGCTGGAAAAGCTTGGGC
Source organism: Pseudomonas sp. UBA2684 (assembly GCA_002354655.1). Taxonomy (GTDB): domain Bacteria; phylum Pseudomonadota; class Gammaproteobacteria; order Pseudomonadales; family Pseudomonadaceae; genus Aquipseudomonas. Next base: position 57,479 of record DELY01000003.1, on the reverse strand, counting down.
GCAAACCGCTTTTGGTGTCGGCGGCCAAAGTGAACTGCGAGACCAGCAGCAAGCCACCGCCGACATCCCCCAACGACAGGTTCATCTTGCCCTCGGCATCGCTGAACACCCGGTAGTTGAGCAGCTTGTGCAACAACTTGGCGACGCTGGCCGGGGTGTCCTGTGGTTCGACACCAACCAGCGCCAGCAGGCCCTGGTCGATGGCCCCAACGATCTCACCCTCGACTTCGACCCGCGCAGCGCGCACGCGTTGAATCAGTGCCTTCATGCTTCGTCAGGCGACAGGTTGAGCAGGCGCCGGGCAATCTGGTTTGCCGCCCGCACCAGGGCATCGGTAATCCCGGTTTCCGACGCGGCGTGGCCGGCGTCGCGAATGATCTGCAGCTCGCTGTTCGGCCAGGCCTGGTGCAGTTCCCAGGCGTTATCCAGCGGGCAGACCACGTCATAGCGGCCGTGCACGATCACTCCCGGCAAATGCGCGATTTTTGGCATGTCGCGAATCAACTGATTGGGTTCGAGGAACGCATTGTTGACGAAGTAGTGACACTCGATGCGCGCAATCGACAGGGCGCGGTGGGTATCGGCGAAGCGCTCGACCACCTGCGGGTTGGGCCGCAGGGTCAGGGTCCGCCCCTCCCAAGTCGACCAGGCCTTGGCCGCGTGCATCTGGGCAATCTGATCGGGCCCGGTGAGGCGCTTATAGAACGCCTGCATCAACTCGCCGCGCTCCTCAAGCGGGATCGGCGCCAGGTAATCCTGCCAGTAGTCGGGGAACATGCGGCTGGCGCCTTCCTGGTAAAACCAGTGAAAATCCTGCGGCCGGCAGAGGAAGATGCCGCGCAGGATCAGCGCGTGCACCCGCTCCGGATGACGCTGGGCATAGGCCAGCGACAGGGTCGACCCCCAGGAGCCGCCGAACAGTACCCACTTGTCGATGCCCAGGTGTTCACGGATCTGCTCGAGGTCGGCAACCAAGTCCCAGGTGGTGTTGTTGTCCAGGCTGGCGTGCGGCGTCGACCGCCCGCAACCGCGCTGGTCGAACGTCACTATGCGGTACAGATTAGGGTCGAAAAAGCGCCGACTCAGGGCATCGCAACCGGCACCCGGGCCGCCGTGAATGAACACCACCGGCAACCCATCCGGCGAGCCGCTTTCGTCCACATACAGAACGTGCGGCGCCTCTACGGCCAACTCGTGGCGGGCGTAGGGTTTGATCTCCGGATACAAAGTCTGCATGGTGCACTCCTGGATTGATGCGTACGGTACGACCCAGCCACTGGGTCAGCGACCAAGCCGCCCGGGTTGGCGCCGCTAGCGTTTTCCGCTCTGCCCCGCATCATAACCATGAAAAAGGAGTTCAGCATGCCAACACGGAAATTAGCCCTATCTTTCATGATGTTGTTCGCCCTGCTAAGCGGTTGCGGGGAAGCCGACAACCCACAGGCCGCACTCGAAGCTGCCGTGCAGCAACTGCAAGACAACCTGGAGGCCAAGCAGACCGGTGCGGTACTCGAGCAGTTGCACCCAACCTTCTCAGCCCAACAGCAATTCGATCGGGACTGGGCGCAGCGCACCATGATGCTGCTGTTTATCCGCCACAAGAACATCAAGGTCATCGCCCTGAGCAAAGACAGCCGGGTCGACCCGACCTACAGCGAAAAAGGCCACACCGAAGCCCAAGTCGCCATGGCCGGAGCCGAAGGCCTGATCCCCGACAGCGCGCGGCATTACAGTGTAAAACTGGAATGGTGGCTGGAAGACGGCGACTGGAAGCTGGCGCGCCTGAATTGGGAATAGCCGCTGGCGTTACCGCACAATAAGCAACGCCCCTTACGGGGCGTTGCTTATTGCATTGGCATCTGCGCATCCGGCGTACGCCAGATCAGCTCAGACGTGTCATAACCCTGCCCGCGTGCCACCTCCACCAGCTTGTCACGCATGGCCGGCGCTACTTGCGGGTTGCGCGCCAGCAACCAGAGGTACTCGCGGTTGGGGTGTCCGACCAGCGCCGTCTGGTAATCGTCGTCCAGGTACAGCACCCAGTATTCGCCCTTGGCCACGCCCGGCAGCAGGTTGCTGAACCAGTTATCGAAGCGGACCCACAGCTTATCGGTCTGGCCCTCGACCTGCGGCACTGCCCTGCCGCTGACCTGCTGCCATTCGCCATCCAGGGTGCGGCAGCGATTAGTCACGCCGACCCCGCCATCATCCTGCAAGGCATAGTGCGCTTCGGACTGCGCGCAATTGCGCTGAAAAAACATCGGCAGTCGTGCCAACTCGTACCAAGTCCCCTGATAACGCTGCAAATCGACTTTATCGACAGTTTTCGGCGGCACCACACCCGTACCGGAATTGGCACAGCCGGCGAGCAGGGCGATAGCCAATAGCCCAACCAATACGCGCATTTTCGCCTCCTTATTTCAAACCCTTGCCAGAAAACATCAGCACCTTGTCACCGGCATACTGCACGCTGATAAAACTCTCTTGATCGCCCCAGGTGCAACTCGACATGCCCAGCGCACCGGAACACTCTGCCGGGCCACCGAGCAGGCTTTCCACCTCGGGCTTGCTCATCCCGGCTTTGAGCTTGGAATAGTTTTCCTGATTGATCTTGCTGCATGCAGCCAACAACACACAGCACGACAGCACCGCGAAATAGCGCAACGACATGGCACAAACTCCTGGATGAACGGTGTCGGCAAGCGTGGCACAGCAGCCCGCCGCTTGCCTGGTTGGACGTCAGAAACGCGAGCCGGGTTCCTCCAGGAACGCCAGTTCTTCCGCACGCGAAGAACGCCCGAGAATGCTGTTGCGATGGGGGAAACGGGCAAAGCGGGCAATGACCCGCTGGTGGCGCTCGGCATAATCCAGATAATCGGCGAATAGCGCACGCTCGGCGCTCGACGCTGCATCGCGCAGCGCGGTGAAGTGCTGGACGGCCAGGTTTTGCGTCGCCAGATCTTCGGCATGCTCAAGCACCAGATAAACGAATACCTGCTGGATTGGCGCCAGCTGCCGCTCAAGACTGCGCGCCAGCCCTTCCTGCACCAGCGCCTGGGCCAGGCGATCGCCGGCGAAGGCACGCGGGGTATCGCGGTAGATCATCCGTGGCAGTTGGTCGAGCAACAGCAGTGTCGCCAACCAACCCTGCGCATGCGCTTGCCAATCGCCCAACTCACCAGCCAGCGCCTGCTCGACCAGCGTGCCGAAACGCTGGCGCGCGTCGACATCCTGGCGGTCATGTTTACCGAACCACAGCTTGGTGCGCGCCGCAGCGACCTCGACAGCGGTTGGCGCGGGGCCGCAGCCGGCCGCACCGAACCACCAGTCAAGCAACGGCTGCCAGGCGGCGCTCATGGCTCAGTTCTGGTGATAGGCGGTGACGCGCTCGACTTCTTCCTTGGAGCCAAGGAACACCGCCACTCGCTGGTGCAGGGAGGTCGGCTGGATGTCGAGGATGCGTTGCACGCCATTGGTTGACGCGCCGCCAGCCTGCTCGATGATGAAGGACATCGGGTTGGCCTCGTACATCAGACGCAGCTTGCCGGGTTTTTCCGGCTCGCGGGAATCGCGCGGGTACATGAACAAACCGCCACGCGTGAGGATGCGGTGCACGTCGGCCACCATCGCTGCGACCCAACGCATGTTGTAGTCCTTGCCCAGCGGGCCGGTCTTGCCCGCCAGGAGCTCCTCGACATAGCGCGTGACCGGTGGCTCCCAGTGACGCTGGTTGGACATGTTGATGGCAAATTCCTGGGTGGTTTCCGGCACTTTGATATTGTCGTGGGTCAACACGAAACTGCCCAGCTCACGGTCCAGGGTGAAGCCTTTGACGCCATTGCCCAGGGTCAGCATCAGCATGGTCTGCGGGCCGTAAATCGCGTAACCGGCGGCAACCTGCCGAGTGCCTGGCTGAAGGAACGCGTCCTCGCCCAGGTCACCATTTTCGCCATTGCGCTCAGGGCAACGCAGCACCGAGAAAATCGTGCCGACCGAGACATTGACATCGATGTTGGACGAGCCGTCCAACGGGTCGAACACCAGCAGATAGGCGCCTTTCGGGTAGCGCCCAGGAATCTGATAGGCATTGTCCATCTCTTCCGAGGCCATGCCGGCCAGGTGGCCGCCCCACTCGTTGGCCTCCAGGAGAATTTCGTTGGACAGCACATCGAGCTTCTTCTGCACTTCGCCCTGCACGTTCTCGGTTTCCATGCTGCCGAGCACGCCGCCCAGAGCGCCCTTGGACACCTGATGGCTGATCGCCTTGCAGGCACGCGCCACCACCTCGATAAGGAAACGCAGATCGGCGGGAGTGTTGTGGCTACGGGTCTGCTCGATCAGATAGCGACTCAGGGTAACGCGGGACATGGAAGGCTCCGGGAAGGAAGAAAAATCGCGCGCAGTTTACCCCTTTACGGGCGGCGGCGCCTCCTACCGCCGCCCGTCGGTCGCTCGTTACCAGTCCCAGACCAGCGACAGGCTAACGCCCTGCTGCTTGTCGTCTTCAGCCTTGCGCAGGCTATACGCGCCACGCAATGCCAGGTCGCTGCTCAGCTTATGGCTAACACCGAGACTGGCGCGGTCCAGACGGTCGTCCGGGGTATAGCCCTGCAGCGTGAAGTCGAGGCTCGGCAAGCTGTTGAGGGCCATCGTCACCTCGCTGCTGTCGTCTTCGTACTCTTTCTCGCGCGCGATTTCCACGAACACCTGGGTGCTGGCACTGACCGCCCAACGACCTTGCAGGCCCACGCCCAGGCGCTTGGAGGTACGCTCCTGGTCATCGAAGCGCAACGCCGTAGAACTTGCGCCCTGCTCGGCGTACCCATCGATCTCCACCCGCGCGTAATCGGCGCTGATAAACGGGCTCAGGTGCCAGGTGCTGCCGGGCTGGGCGATGTCGTAGCCTGCCCGCCCACTCAACGCCCACAGCTGACCTTCGCTATCGCCTTGCTCGCTGCGCGCGACCACCCCGAGATTAAGACTGCGCTGTAAGTCGTGATAATCCAGGTGACCGACACTCGCCGATGCATCCGCCCACCAACGGTTGTGTTGGTACTGCGCGAAAGCCGTGGCCAGGTAACTGCGCAGGTCGTAATCGGAATCGGCGGTGCCCACCTCCAGCTCCTGCTCGAACAAACCGAGCGCTACGCCTAGCCGCCAAGCATCGTCCAGGCGGTAGCTGCCACCCAGGTTCAGACTATAGCCGTCGCCATCGCCGCCGGCCGAGCCGTCCTGCTCGTCGAAATCCTGGCGCTGGCCGCCGGCATTGACAAAAGCGCGCCACTGGCCGACGGGCTGCCATGCCTCCCAATCCGCCAGCAACTCACTGCGCAGCTGGTCTTGATGCGCACGCAAGGTGCCATGCGCCATTTCCGGCAGCAGGCTCAGCTCCCAGGGCGCAGACAGCAGCGAGTAGGTGTAATCGGCGAAAATCTGCTGCACCGCCGTGGTCGGGTGCACGCTGTCGTTGAACAGCAGCTTGCTGGGATCGGGGGTCGCACTGTTGATGCCCCAGGTGCTGTTGACGTTGGCGCAGCTGGAGAAGCAGGTCCCGATCAGGTTCTGGCTGGCGTCGAAACCAAAAAGCGCGGCGCTCTGAAGCACCTCGCTAAAGAGCAGCGGCACATTCAACGGAATGATTTGCGCATCGATACCTTCGAGCTGGCGCACCAGCTCGGTATTGAAATCACGCCCTATCGCCGAGATAGTCGGAGCCAGGCCGGTACCGGAAATCGCTGGCGTACTGCCTACGTCAGGCAGCATGGAAACCACGATATAGCGGGCACCAGCGCCCTGCAAAGCGGCAACGCTGGCAGCCAAACGCCCTGCGGCGACTTGCGGGCCATCGGTAAAGATCGTGCCCTGCAGGAAGTCGTTGCCGCCGCCATTGACGTAAAACAGGGTATTCGGATCGAGCGTCAAGCCACGGTTGGCCAAATCCACCAAGTAACCATCGCGGGTGCGGCTGCCCGCTACCGAGCCACCGGCTGCGGTAATCGAATCGAATATCTGATCGGTACGGTAACCACCTACGGCCCAGTTGGAGCCGTCAGGCCGGCCTTCGGCCGCAAACACTGCCGACGTTGAGGGTGTTTGCGGACCCAAGCCTAACTGCTCGCCGAGTAGCATCGGTGAGGTCGAACCAAAAATCTCGCCGCTGCCCGGTTGATAGGTCGGCCCGACCCGGTTGGTAAAACGCTGGGTCGCCCCAGGCGGACCATCCGGATCGGCGAATTGGCCGGCATCGCTCAGGCTGTCGCCAAACACCACCAGCCCACTGTACGGGGAGGCAGAACCAAGAGAGGGAAATGCGGCCAGTAGGCAGGCCGCCGCCAACGGGGTCAGGACTCGTTTCACCGGGAACTCCTTGAATTATTTTTATAGGACTTACCAAACTGTCGAATCTAGACAGTTTTGTGAACGAATGCACTAGCCCGGTACCTCGCCCCACCCATTTGGGTGATCCGCAGTCATGCTTCGTTGAGCTGGGCAAACACGCGATTACGACCACTGCGTTTGGCTTCGTAAAGAGCCGCATCGGCAACCTGCAGAAGCTCATCCAATACCTGCCCCTGGCGTGGCCAGAAGGCCAGGCCAGCCGACAAAGTGACGCGTTGCTCGCCACTACGCGTGATGACCGGCGTCGCCGCCAGCCGACTGCAAATCAGCTCCAGGCGGTTACAGGCTTCGCTCGCATCGGCGCCCGGCAAAATCAGCAGAAACTCCTCGCCGCCGATGCGGAACACTGCGTCCGAGCTGCGCAGGTTCATCAATAGGAGTTGTGCAACGCCTTTCAAGACATCGTCGCCCGCCAAATGACCGTGCTCGTCGTTGAGCCGCTTAAAGTGGTCAAGGTCGATCAGCGCCAGGGCTATCGGCGAGTGCTCGCGCTGGGCGCGTGCCAGCTCACGGCCAAAGAATTCATCCAAATAGCGGCGATTGAAAAGGCCGGTCAAGGGGTCGCACAGTGCCTGCTCCTGTAGCTGTTCATGCAGGCTGGAAATGGTGCGCAGGCGTTCCTCGCTGACGGCCAGGGCTTCGGCCAGTTTCAGCTCGCTGAGGTGGCGCTGGGTGACGTCGCGCAGGTAGAGCATCTGCCCGAGCACTGTCGTGCCGGTACGAGTAATGCGCTCGATGGCACGGATACGCACCTCGAAATAGCGCGCCGAACTGGTCAGGGTCAGCAGTTGGTCCTGCTCGACGCGCGCCTGGTTGGCCAGCAACGCCGACAAGTCGCCGCCAAACACTGGCCAATCGCCGAGCGTGCGGCCCTGCCAGCCGCTGCGCAAACCTGACAGTTTCAGCGCTGCGGGGTTGGCCTCGATCACCCGCAACTGCGGGTCCACCACCAGCACCGGATCGAGCAACGCTTCCAGCAGCAGATGGCGGGCTACCGGCAGCAAGTCGAACAGACGCACGCCGACAATCAGCCAGGCAAATGCGAGCAGGGTGAAGGTAAAGCTGAAAGGCGTCGGGTCGAAGCCAAAGAGCATCCAGCCGAACACCACATAACTGATATTGGCGACCCACGGCACCGCGGTGACGAAGACAAACGCCAGGTAGTGCCGGCGGTGCACGCCATAGCTGACCAGCGCCGCGCGCAGCACCACGCCCATGCAGAAGGCCATAAACAGGTAGACATACACCGCCGCCGCGTAGAACAACGGCCCGTGCTGATAGCGAATTGGCGACCCCGGCGCATCACTCAGCGGCGCGGTGCCTGCGCCGTAGAACAAGCCATGCCAGGGATTGCTCAAGGCCATCAGCCAGATCAGCAACGGCACCACGGTCAGGCCCAGGGTGCTGCTCAGCGGCAAGGGCTGGCGCACGCTGTTGACGTATTGCCAGAGGAACACCGCCCAGAAGGTCGGCACCGAGAGAATTCCCGGCCAGGCCATGGTCGCCCAGAACACCTTGCAACTGGCACCTTGCGTGGACATTTCCAGGCTGGCGGCGATCATCCACCAGAGGCTGGCCAGGTGCAGCACGATAAAACTCTCGCGCCCAGGGAAGTAGCGCTGCCGATTGACCCAGCGTGCCAGTAGCAACACGCCGATGCACACGGCGCCGGTCAGCACCACCGGCACGCTCAATACCCAGCCGGAATCGCCGCACATATTCATCGAGAGTGCGCTGCAATAGGCAAAGGCTGAGCGCGCCAGCAGAGCAGGCGCGACGATGTTACGAAAGTCGCCTGCTGGCGGGGCGAAATAGGGATACGCAAGGGCCTTCCTGACCTTAGAACCTGTTTACGATCTCGCGAGCTAGAGCCAGACAAGAACCGTCGAGAAAGCGCAGTTTACGAGTTGTAAATGAGCATTCTGACGGGAGCGCCTAGCCTGGGCTCGCCTATCCGAGGCTGTTTTTAACGCCGGATGGCCGGCGCGCCGCAGATCGTAAACAAGTTCTCAAACGCTAATCAATTTAAGATGCCGACCATACTGCAAAAGTCTTCAGGCAGCTGGGCTTTATTTATGCTTGATCGCCGCCAATAGCGCCTATTCAGCACTCGGCCGACGCAGCAGGCTGAGCGCCATCAGCGCCAGCAAGCCAACTCCCAGCAACAATACCGCCCACAATCCCCAGCGTTTCCAGTCGGCCCGTGCAGCGGCTGGCGCGGCCGGTGCAGTCGGTAACTGCACCTCGGCCTGGCCCAGTTGCGCCAGGCGCGCAGGTTGGTAGCCGGGAATCAGGGTCGCCAAGGGCAAGGCGGCCGATTGCGCGCCGGCACGCCCCACTGCCAAGCGATACGGCGGGCTGCCGCGCTGCAGGAACACCAGCTGACTGGCACGCACCGCCACCTGGATCTGCGGCGGAGCGCTGCCCAGACCGCCGCCGCGCTCATCGACCTGCAAACGCAGCTGCTGTGCCGGCCAGCCGGGTAGCTGCAGCTCGTCCTGACGAATTTCCGCGCCATTCTCCGGCAGGCGATAGAGCAGCCCCTGCGCCAGCGACTGCCAGGGCCCCTTGCCTTCGCTGCGGCCGCTGACGCGAATCGGGGCCAGGCTGTTGGCCTGACTGAGCTCAACCTTGAGCCGTTCCAACGGCAAGGCCAATGGCAATTGCCACTGATACTCGCCATCCGGGCTGCGCACCGCCGTCAGCGGCTGCGACCACGCCAGCGGCGCAGGCGCACTGTCGCTGCGCTGACTGCGCAAGGTGGCCGCCGTCAGTTGTGGGGCCTGTTGCGGGCTCAGCCAGAGCAGGCGCAGATAGCGCGCCTTGCGCCCCGGCAGCTCGACCTGCTGCTGATCGATACGCTCGCCACCAAACGACAACCGCGCCAATTGCCCGGTGCCCCAGGGCTGCCAGTCTTGCAGGTCATCACTGGCCTCAATGCTGAAACGCTGAAAACCCTCTTCGCCACCCGTCCAGTCCAGATTCAAGCGCACCAGGGCGGCCTCGATGCCACTGGCATCGAGCAACCAGCCACGCAGTTGCGCCGGCTTTTGCATCGCGTCCGGCTGCTCGTCCAGCAACTCGATCAGGGTGCCGCCGGTGCTACGTTGCACCCGCAGGCTCGGCGTGCCGGCGCTGTTGCCCGCTTCGGCATACAGCGGGAACCACTTCACCGCCTGCTCCTGCTGGCTCTCGCGGGCCTCGCTGTGCCCCGCCACCAGGGCGTAGGCCAGCGCCTGACCCTCGGCGTTGAACACCCGCAGGTCGCGCAAGTCGCCATAGCGCGCGGCGAAATGCAGCGCCATGGGCAGATCCAGACGATACCAGGGCCCCTCGCCCGAGAGCGTCAACGGCAGCTGCTGCGCATAGTCACCCGGCTGCTCCTGCGCCAGTGCCAGCGGGCTGAGCAACAGGCCGGCGAGCACGCCCCAGGCCACACAACGCGACTTCATCATCTTCATACCTGCTCCTGCGGCTGATCCACCTCGGCCTTGCGCGGCGGCAGCGGGGCGAAATAGCCGACTACCAGCAGTAACACGCCCACTCCAATAAACGACACGATGCGCTCCAGGCCACCACGGTTACCCAGTTCGACGAAGAACAGCTTGGCCACCACCAGGGCGATCAAAGCCGCACCGACCAGCCACAGTTCGCGCTGGCCACGGCGATTGCCGAGCACCATCAGCGGCAGAGCGATCAGCGTCCAGACGATCGACAGGCCGGCCTGCACCAGCATCGAATCGAGCAGCGCATCCAGCTGATAAGGCACGCCGCCCCAATGATGCGCGGTGCGCATGACCATCGCGGTCAACAAGGCAAACAGCGAAGCACCAGCCACGGCCTGAGTCAGCCACTGGCTGCGCTGGCCATTCAGGCCCTGCTCGGCCAGGGCCGCGCGCGACCAGGCATACACCGCGCCCAGGGCAAACAGCAGGCCCAGTTCCAGCGGGTTGAGCAGCGGCAGATAGGCCAGCGGCTCGGCGTCGCCGGCGCTCATCACGTTGGCCAGCCAGAACCAGCCGAGCATCAGCACGGCCAGCGGAGCCGCCGCCAACAGCCGATATTCCCGTGGATAGGCGGCCAACGGCCAAGGCCAATGCCGCGGCAACGCCATCAGCCACAAGTAACCGCTCGGCAGCAGCGCCCAACCCAGCCAACGCCAGGCGTTGTAATGCTCGGACAGGGCGAAGAACAGGTAACGCAGCTCCAGCGCCAGCACCCCCAGCAGCAACCAACAGCCCAGTACATGCGCGGCGCTCAAGGCACCGGCGGGCAGCAGCCCGGCCAGGCGGCGCAACGACCAGAAGTGCACGGCAAACAGCAGCGCCCAGGCCAGCCAACCGAACTGCGCCGCCGGGTGATAGTGCAGGTGCCAGGCATACAGCAACACCACCGCCGCCATCGGGATTAGCAGGCTGCACAGCAGCGCCAGCTCCGGCCAGCGCGCGCGCGGCGCAAGGAAGCTGGCGGTGGCCATGCTCAGTGCGAGCAGACCGAGCAAGGCCGCACTCTGCAACTCGGGGCCGACAAAACGCAGCACTTCGCTGCTCAGCGCCAGCGCCCACCAGGCCGCGCCCCACACCAGGAGCAATTGCGCCAGGCCGAGCAGGCTGAAATTGCCCAACGCTCCGGGCGCTTCGCGACGCGCCAACTGCTGCAAGCGCCAGGCCCCGACCAGCGCGGCAATGCCCAGCACCAGCGGCGTCCAGAAGTCGACATGGGCCAGCGGGCGCAGGCCCTCGGCGTCCAGCTGGCCGAACAACAGCGGGCTGACGCTGAGAAACACCAGACCGGCCAGCGCCTGCAGCAACAGACCGAAGACAAAGCTGGCGCGCTGTTGCAGGTGCAGGCTGAGCCAGATGATCAACAGCCCACTGCCGCCCCACACCGCGCTGGCCGTGGCCCACGGCAAGACGAACAGCACCGCCAGGTTGATAAACACCAGGCCGACCAACAGCACCAGCGACAGCCCGCGCAGCAGCCGGCGGTCGGCGCTGACCTGCGGATCCCGCGCCGCCAGCAACATCCCGGCGATCAGGCCGAAACCGATCAGCGAGGACGTCAGCAAACCCTGCCAGCCCGCGGAAAAACCACCGCCACCGGTCACCGCATCGCCGGCCATCTGCGCCATAAACACCAGGCCGCCGAGCAATTGCACGGCGAAGGCGCTGAACAGGAAGGCGCGTGATTGCAGGCGCAGGCCAATCAGCAGGGTCAGCAAACCGGCCAACGCCCAACTGATCGCCGTACCCTGGGCGTCGAACAGCAGCGGCGCAATCAGGTAGACAAAGGCCAGGCCGCCACAAGCCAGCACTGGCAGGCCACGCACCTCCCAACGGCTGGCCAGAGCGGCGTTCTGGCGCAATTGCCAGAAGCTGAACAACAAAGCCGCGCCGAGCATCAGCGCGCCTAGCGGCGCACCGTCCAGCAGGGTTTGAAAGCCGCCCTGCAAGCCGCTGACAAAGGCCAGCGCCGCGCCGAACTGCAGCAGCAGGGCAAACGCCCGCGCCAGGCCGCGCTGCTGACGCAAGCCGAGCCAGTAGATGCCCGCGCCCTCGACCGCCCAGGCCGCCGAGGTCCAGCGCGCATCCAGGCCCAGGGGAATCGCCAGGCTGGCAAACACCACGCCCAGCGCCAGGCAGGTTTCCACCAGTAGCACGGCCCGCTCGCCGGTACGACCAACCAGCAATCGCGCCAGCACCATATAAAACAGCCCCAGCGCCAGGGCGCTGAAGGCCGCGGCAAACTCGATGTGCTGCACCAGCGCAAACTGCAGGCCAAAGCCCACCAGCGGCGGACCGAACAGCACGGTGGCGTCGATATAGTCACCCTTGCGTGCGGCCCACAGCAGCAGCTCGTCGCGGTTCTCGGGCGCGCCTAGGGCTTCGCGCAACTTGCGCCGGGCAAACAGCAGGCCGATGGCCACGTACATCAGGAAGAACAGGACCAGGAACGGCTCGGTGCTCCACAGCAGTTCCGGCGTGTAGGAGCGAATACCCCAGGCGAAACCGATGCCGAAGGTGCCGACAAAGCCAATCAGGTTGAGCAAGCGCCAGGCCTTGAACCAGGCAATGGCGAAGATCCCGCTGTTGAGCAGGATGAAATAGGAGAACAGCGCCACATGGTTGCCGCTGCCGGTCGAGGTCAGGATCGGCGCGGCAAAACCGCCCAAGGCCGCCGCCGCAGCCAGACCCAAGGCATTCTGCTTGACCGCCAGAATCGCCGAAAACAGCGTGACCAGCACCAGCAGGCCCAGGGCCACGCCAGCGTCGAGCAGCGGATGCAGGCGCATGGCGGCGAACACCGTCAGGTACAGCACGGCAATCCCGGTGCCTTGCAGCATCAGCGCGTAGCTCGGGTTGCGCAGGCGCAGCCACCAACCCAGACCCAGCAAGGCCACCGCACTGGCGGCCACGCTGGCGTAGCGCATCTCAACCGGCACCACCATGCCCTCGGTGGCATAGCGCAGGAGGAACGCCAGGCCGAGAAACAGCAGCACCACGCCGACGCGCAGCACGGTATTGCCGCCCAACAGCCAGTTTTTCGCGGCGCTGAAGCCGCGTTCGATCAGCGTCGGCTCGCGTGGTGCGGCAGGCTTGCGGAGCGTGGCGGGCTTGGCGGCGATTTGCGGTTCAGAGGGCGCAGCCATGCTGGCGGCAGACGCGGCGGCAACTGGCGCTTCGGGCAACTGGAAATCCAGAGTCCAGTCCAGCTCTAGTTCAGGCTCGACGGCCTGAGCCCTCTGCGCGGCAACCTGAGGCGGTTCGGCGAGGGACGCGTCACTGCGCGGCTGAGCCGCTGGCTGCGGCGGCATAACGCCGGCCTGCTCCAGCGTGTGCAAGCGCTCATGCAGGGCCGTGGTGCCCTGATCGAAGCGCTGGGAGAAGGCCTTGAGCTGGTCCTTTAGCGCGCCATTCTCGCGCTCCAGCCCCTGCAACTTGAGCGCCTGACCCAGGCCCAGGCCAAGCAGAGCGCCCAGCAGCGCGGCGGTCAGCGTCTCATCCGCCAAGGCCCCGAGCACCAACCCCACCAGCATGAAGATCCATTGCATGCAGCGCGTTCCTATTGAGCTAAATCCGGACATCCTGTTGCCCGCACCGGGCGCGAACTGCGCAGCAGTATAGGAGCCTGCCCCGTGCATACCCAGAGAGACGAATGCCGCCCGCATCACAGCACAGCAAGAAATTGCCGGGAGCAATTTCTAAGGTTGCGCAGCAACGGCCCGCAGGGTGCCTGACATGGATGGCAGCCATAAGAAGTGGCCGCAACCGCACAAAATATGACCAGCCGGCAGATAGTCATTCACAAACGCGCCAAGGCCGCTATCATCGCGCGCCGCACAACTGATGCATGCGAGGGTCTGTTTCCGCTTCGTCGCGAACCACGTTGCTGCGCAACCCAAAGGGCCGGGCCAGTTTTAGCGCGATGCTGCGTTTCTCGACACTCATTTGGAACACCAAACTTCGCGTCTCATGCCTTGCCTCGCGCTAAAACTGGCTCCGGCGTGGCCGCGAACGAAACGGAAACAGACCCTAACTCCGATGAAAAACAACCTGATTGCCGCCGCCGAACTCGACCGCCTGGAAACCTGGGCCAAGTACACCGCCGATATGTGCCACAGCTGCATGTCCAGCTGCTGCACGCTGCCGGTCGAGGCGCGCCTGAACGACCTGATCCGCATTGGCGTGGTCGACGAGTTCGAGCGCAGCGAGCCGCTGAAGAACATCGCCAAGCGCTTGCAGAAGGACGGCATCGTCGAACGCTTCCATCAGAAGTCGGGGATCTTCACCCTGACCCGCATGAGCAATAACGACTGCTACTACCTCGATCGCAAGACCCGCCTGTGCACCATCTACGACAAGCGCCCGGACACCTGCCGCAATCACCCGAAGATCGGCCCGCGGCCGGGCTATTGCGCTTACAAGCCGAAGAGCTGACGCCGCCCGCCGACAGACACCCGAACCGAGACCACCCAGCCCACGCGTAATCAACGCGCAATAAAAAGCCCCCGCAGGCTCTCGCCGGCGGGGGCTTTTTAGTCAGCTAGAACTGGATCAGTTCTTGGCTTTCTTGGCAGCGCGGGTGCGCTCGCCTTCGTCGAGGATCTTCTTACGCAGACGGATCGACTTCGGCGTAACTTCACACAGCTCGTCGTCCTGGATGAATTCCAGAGCCTGTTCCAGGGTGAACTTCACCGGTGGAACCAGAGCGATGGTTTCGTCCTTACCGGAAGCACGCATGTTGTCGAGCTTCTTGCCTTTGGTTGGGTTAACGCCCATGTCGTTGTCACGGCTGTTCAGACCGACGATCTGACCGTTATAGATTTCCTGACCGTGTTCGACGAACAGCTTGCCGCGCGCCTGCAGGGTTTCCAGGGAGTAGGTCAGCGCCTTGCCGGTTTCGACCGATACCAGTACGCCGTTCTGACGGCCGGACATGTCGCCGGACTTCATGGTGTCGTAGCGATCGAAGATCGAGGTCAGGATGCCTGCACCGTTGGTCAGGGTCAGGAACTGGTTACGGAAACCGATCAGACCGCGAGCCGGGATGTTGTATTCCAGACGCACACGGCCTTTGCCATCCGGCACCATGTTGGTCAGGTCGCCTTTACGCAGACCCATCTCTTCCATGACCTTGCCCTGGGATTCTTCCGGGGTGTCGATGGTGACGTTTTCGAACGGTTCTTGCTTGACGCCGTCGACGATACGGATGATCACTTCCGGACGACCCACACCCATTTCGAAGCCTTCGCGACGCATGGTTTCGATCAGTACCGAGAGGTGCAGTTCGCCACGGCCGGAGACCTTGAACTTGTCGGCGCTGTCGCCTTCTTCAACACGCAGGGCCACGTTGTACAGCAGCTCCTTGTCCAGACGCTCTTTGATGTTGCGGCTGGTGACGAACTTGCCTTCTTTACCGCAGAACGGCGAGTCGTTGACCTGGAAGGTCATGGATACGGTCGGCTCGTCGACGGTCAGCGGCTTCATCGCTTCAACGTGGTTGATGTCGCACAGGGTGTCGGAGATAAACAGCTGGTCCATGCCGCTAACGCAGACGATGTCACCCGCGGTGGCTTCTTCAACGTCGATGCGGTGCAGGCCGTGGTGGCCCATCAGCTTGAGGATACGACCGTTGCGCTTCTTGCCGTCGGCGTCGATGGCGACCACCGGGGTGTTCGGCTTGACGCGACCACGGGCGATACGGCCAACGCCGATAATGCCGAGGAAGCTGTTGTAGTCCAGTGCGGAGATTTGCATCTGGAACGGACCATCGATATCAACCTGCGGGGACGGCACGTTGTCGACGATGGACTGGTACAGCGGGGTCATGTCTTCGGCCATCTCGGTGTGGTCCAAACCGGCAATACCGTTCAGGGCCGAGGCGTAGACGACTTTGAAGTCCAGCTGTTCTTCGGTAGCACCGAGGTTGTCGAACAGGTCGAAGATCTGGTCCAGAACCCAGTCAGGACGCGCGCCTGGACGGTCAACCTTGTTGATCACCACGATCGGACGCAGGCCGGCTTCGAAGGCCTTCTTGGTCACGAAACGGGTTTGCGGCATCGGGCCGTCCTGGGCGTCGACCAGCAGCAGCACGGAGTCAACCATCGACATCACGCGCTCAACTTCACCGCCGAAGTCGGCGTGGCCGGGGGTGTCGACGATGTTGATGTGGTAGCCGTTCCAGTTGATCGCGGTGTTCTTCGCGAGAATGGTAATGCCGCGCTCTTTTTCCTGGTCGTTGCTGTCCATCACGCGCTCGTCGTTGAGCTCGTTGCGCTCGAGGGTGCCGGACTGGCGCAGGAGTTTGTCTACCAGGGTGGTCTTACCATGGTCAACGTGGGCAATGATGGCGATGTTGCGTAGATTTTCGATCACGTGTGTATCTCGATCAGAGGATTCGGTGTGCCGCTAATTCTAGGCGGCGGATATTAACTAAATGCGAACTCGGCCAGGCGGGATAAAAGCGCAGTGGCTTTTACGCCGCCTGTAGGTCGGGAGGGCGATGGCGGATACTGCCGCCATTCAACCCGGGCGTTTTATGTCGGACGATAAACGCGCACATTGGCATGCCCCTCGCTGAGCAAATGGTGGGCATGCAAACGGCTCATCACGCCTTTGTCGCAATACAGCAGGTATTGGCGCGTGGCATCCAGCTCTTTGAAGCGGCTGTTCAAGGCATAGAACGGCAGCGTTTGCACATCGATGCCGGGCAGCGCAAGCGGCTGATCCTCGGCGCTATCCGGGTGGCGGATGTCAATGATGACATGCCCGGGCAAGGCTTCGCTGATTTCCTCGACCTGCACGTCCTTGCCCAGCTCGTCGATCACTTTGTCGATCGGCAGCAACGTCGCGCGCTCCAGGGCACGCTCGAGGATCGCCATGTCGAACTGCGACTCTTCATAAACGATACGTTCGGGCTTGGCCTTGGTGGTCGGGTTCACCGAAATCACGCCGCAGTATTCCGGCATGTGCTTGGCGAACTCGGCGGTGCCGATGCGCGTCGCGGTGTCGATGATGTCCTGCTTGTGGCTGGCGATCAGCGGACGCAGCACCAGCATGTCGGTGGCCGAGTCGATCACCGAGAGGTTGGGCAGGGTCTGGCTGGACACCTGGGAAATCGCTTCGCCGGTGACCAGCGCATTGATCTGTAGGCGCTCGGCCATGCGCGTCGAAGCGCGCAGCATCATGCGCTTCAAGATCACGCCCATCTGGCTGTTGTCGACCTTGCCGAGAATCTCGCCGAGCACTTCCTCGAACGGCACGCTGATAAACAGCACGCGCTGTGAGCTGCCGAACTTCTGCCAGAGGTAATGCGCCACCTCCATCACGCCCAACTCGTGAGCCCGACCGCCGAGGTTGAAGAAGCAGAAGTGGGTGACCAGGCCGCGGCGCATCATCTGATAGGCGGCGACGGTGGAGTCGAAACCGCCGGACATCAGCACCAGGGTCTGCTCCAGCGAGCCAAGCGGATAACCACCCAGGCCTTCGTGCTGGTGATGGATGACGAACAGGCGCTGGTCGCGAATCTCCATGCGCACTTCGACATCCGGGCTCTTCAACGAGATACCGGCCGCCGCGCACTGCAGGCGCAACTGGCTGCCGACGTAACGCTCGATGTCCATGGAGCTGAAGCTGTGCTTGCCGGCACGCTTGCAGCGCACGGCGAAGATCTTGCCCGGCAGCAGGTCGGCGAAATGCAGCTTGCACTTGGCCAGCACATCGTCGAAGTCGCCCAGCGGGTATTCGTCGACTTGCAGGAAATGGGTAATGCCCGGCGTACAGCTGAGGCGCTCGATCATTTCGCGCAGCACTTTCGGCTCGCTGAGCGTGGTTTGCACTTCCAGGTTGTCCCACACACCCGTGACCAGCAGCTGCGGATCGAGGTCGCGCAGCACCGAACGAATGTTCTTCGCCAACTGCCGGATAAAGTGCTTACGCACCGGCGGGCTTTTAATGGTGATTTCCGGGAAAACTTTAACGATCAGTTTCATGAAAGCAGCGCGGGCCACAGCGGCCGAAAAACAGGGGCGCGGATTATAGCGGAAATTGCTCAAGCTTTAACCAAAAATCCCACACCAGCTTTACGACGCACCATTAAGAGGCATGGCGAAATTAAATCGACCCAAATTGGTGCATATATTGTTGCCATGCCAGCGCGCAGCCCCCGCCACGCCTGACTTTCAGGCCGCCAACCCATTCCAGGGCACTGGCATGCAATTTGCTCCCTTGTGAGGCAGGTTGTCCTGGCGGACTATGCCGCCGGGCTTCACCGTACTATTGAGGGCTCATCATTCCGAGCCTTATCCACCTGGAGGACAGCATGTCGAAGTCGATTCAACTTATTAAAGAACACGACGTGAAGTGGGTTGACCTGCGCTTCACCGACACCAAGGGCAAACAGCACCACGTGACCATGCCGGCACGCGATGCGCTGGACGACGAGTTCTTCGAAGTCGGCAAAATGTTCGACGGTTCTTCCATCCATGGCTGGAAAGGCATCGAAGCCTCCGACATGATCCTGCTGCCGGTTGACGAAACCGCCGTACTGGACCCGTTCACCGAAGAGCCGACCCTGATCATCGTCTGCGACATCATCGAGCCAAGCACCATGCAAGGCTACGATCGTGACCCGCGCTCGATCGCCAAGCGCGCTGAAGAGTTCCTGAAAACCACCGGTATCGGTGACACCGTATTCGTCGGCCCAGAGCCTGAGTTCTTCATCTTCGACGAAGTGAAGTTCAAGTCCGACATCTCCGGCTCGATGTTCAAGATCTTCTCCGAGCAAGCGTCCTGGAACACCGACGCCGACATCGAAGGCGGCAACAAGGGCCACCGCCCAGCCGTCAAAGGTGGCTACTTCCCCGTTCCGCCGTGCGACCACGACCACGAAATCCGTACTGCCATGTGTAATGCCATGGAAGAAATGGGCCTGGTCATCGAAGTTCACCACCACGAAGTGGCGACTGCCGGTCAGAACGAAATCGGCGTGAAGTTCAACACCCTGGTAGCCAAGGCTGACGAAGTTCAGACCCTCAAGTACTGCGTACACAACGTGGCCGATGCCTACGGCAAAACCGCGACCTTTATGCCGAAGCCGCTGTACGGCGACAACGGTTCGGGTATGCACGTACACATGTCCATCTCCAAAGATGGCAAGAACACCTTCGCTGGCGAAGGCTATGCCGGCCTGTCCGACACCGCCCTGTACTTCATCGGCGGCATCATCAAGCACGGTAAGGCCCTGAACGGCTTCACCAACCCGTCGACCAACTCCTACAAGCGTCTGGTCCCAGGTTTCGAAGCGCCAGTCATGCTGGCCTACTCGGCGCGTAACCGTTCGGCTTCGATCCGTATTCCGTACGTGTCCAGCCCGAAAGCCCGCCGTATCGAAGCACGCTTCCCGGATCCGGCTGCCAACCCGTACCTGTGCTTCGCGGCACTGCTGATGGCTGGCCTGGACGGCATCCAGAACAAGATCCACCCTGGCGATGCTGCCGACAAGAACCTGTATGACCTGCCGCCAGAAGAAGGCAAGCTGATCCCGCAAGTGTGCGGCAGCCTGAAAGAAGCCCTGGAAGAGCTGGATAAAGGCCGCGCGTTCCTGACCAAGGGCGGCGTGTTCTCCGATGACTTCATCGACGCTTACCTTGAGCTGAAGAGCGAAGAAGAAATCAAAGTCCGCACCTTCGTACACCCGCTGGAATACGACCTGTACTACAGCGTCTAAACCAGCAACACGCCACCTCGGTGGCGTGATTGAAAAAAGCCTCTCCGGCAGCCGCCCGAGAGGCTTTTTTTATGGACAGATTTGGCAGCGTTTCGCGGATCAATCCGCACGCAGACGCCGTGCGCTGGCTGAGCCGGAGCAGCCTTGGCTTGCATTGAGCGCGCCGCCTGATCAAGCCTCTCCCCACAAACCCCGACGTTCAGCGGAACAGTGCCTTTTCAGGCCACCGCGACCGCGGATCGTGGACCGCGCCGCAGACACCTTTGAGCGACCTGTTTGGTGCGCCGGTACACACGGCAACATCCACACCCTTGCCAGCCCGGCCCACCAATGCAAGTCTTAGCACCACATACCCTGGGAGATTGGCCATGCGCCGGATGCTCACCTGCCTGCTGCTGACCCTGGCCTTACCGGCCAGCGCACAGATCTACAAATACACCGACGCCAACGGCAATACGGTCTTCACCAACCAGCCGCCGGATGGTGCCGCCACGCAGAGCGTCGAGCTGCCGAAAACCAATACCGTGCAGATGCAGGCTCCCAGCGTGCCCGTCGCCCCGAGCGAACTGGCGACGCCGGCAGCGCCGTACCGCCTGCTGCAACTGACCGGCATCCCCGACGATGAGGCCCTGCGCGCGAATAACGGCACCTTCAGCGTCGGCGTGCAGCTGGAACCGCGACTGGCCGCCGGTCATCGCCTGCGCCTGCTGCTGGACGGCAAACCCTATGGCCAGCCAAGCAACGTGCCGCGCCTGCAATTGACCAGTATCGATCGCGGCGAGCACAGCCTGGCCGTCGAAGTGCTGAGCGGCGACCAGTCGATCCAGCAAAGCGCCACCACCATCTTTACCGTGCAACGGGTCAACACCAGCAGCCCAGCCCTGCGTCCGCCACCCACGCCCAAACCGACTCCGGCGCCCTGAACCATGCGCAACATGCTGCTTTGCTTTCTGCTATTCGCCCTGCCCGCGGCCGCCGAGGTCTACACCTATATCGACGCCGAAGGTAACCGGGTCTTTACCGACAAGCCCACCCAGGGCAATGCCGAGCGCATCCAACTGGCGCCCAGCAACGCCATGAGCGCGCCGGGTAGCGCACCACCACCGCCGCCGCTAGCGGCACCCGCCAGCACGCCAATGCTGGCCTATCAAATGCTGCGCATCCTGGTTCCACAGCCCGATGCGACCATTCGCGATAGCGCCGGCAACCTGATTGTCACGGCCACCAGCGAACCAGGACTGCACCCTGGGCACGGCTACCGCCTGCTGCTGGACGGCCAAGCCGTGGGCGACGCCGGGCGCAGCCCGGTATTTCCACTGGAGAACATCGATCGCGGCACCCACCAACTGGCCGTGGAAATCGTCGATGCCCAGGGCCGTACCGTCGAGCGCACCCCCAGCCAACCGCTGCACATGCTGCGTATTTCTCTGGCGCAGAAACGCACGGCCAATCCCTGCAAAAAAGACGAATACGGCGTGCGCCCGGAATGCCCGTTGAAAGACAAACCCGTGGAAAAGAAAGACATCCCCTTTGTTCCCTTCATCTAACCAGCCGACCATCGCACCAATTTGGTGCCATAGCCCGCACCACTTTCTATACTCTCCCCATTTTGGTTCGCCCGCACGCCTGAGCCTGCGCTGAAAAGCGGCCCGCGCTGCCGATTGCGTGGGTTGCGCGCGTCTTTTCGGGGCTTTGGTTTGCTTCTTGCATTTTCCCGCCTATTGCCGGAAAGCCCATGCCTATGACCATCAACGACGCACTGCACCGCCTGCTGCTCGATAACCTGACCACTGCCACCCTGCTGCTCAACGCCGACTTGCGCCTTGAGTACATGAACCCGGCAGCGGAGATGCTTCTGGCCGTCAGCGGTCAACGCAGCCATGGACAATTCATCAGCGAGTTGTTCACCGAATCGACGGAAGCCCTCAGCGCCCTGCGCCAAGCCGTCGAACACGCCCACCCCTTCAACAAGCGCGAGGCCGTACTCACCGCGCTGACGGGCCAGACGCTGACTGTCGACTATGCGGTAACGCCGATCCTCAATCGCGGCGAGACCTTGCTGCTGCTGGAAGTACACCCGCGCGACCGTCTGCTGCGCATCACCAAGGAAGAAGCGCAGCTGTCCAAGCAGGAAACCACCAAAATGCTGGTGCGCGGCCTGGCTCACGAAATCAAGAATCCGCTCGGCGGCATCCGCGGCGCCGCGCAATTACTGGCCCGCGAACTGCCCGAGGAAAGCCTCAAGGATTACACCAACGTGATCATCGAGGAGGCCGACCGCCTGCGTAACCTGGTCGACCGCATGCTCGGCTCGAACAAGCTGCCGTCGCTGGCGATGACCAACGTGCACGAGGTACTCGAACGCGTCGGCAGCCTGGTCGAAGCGGAAAGCCAGGGCAGCATCACCCTGGTGCGCGACTACGACCCAAGCATCCCCGACGTGCTGATCGACCGCGAACAGATGATCCAGGCCGTGCTGAATATCGTGCGCAACGCCATGCAGGCGATTGGCGCACAGAACGAGCTGCGCCTGGGCCGCATTACCTTGCGCACGCGCACCCTGCGCCAGTTCACCATCGGCCATATTCGCCATCGCCTGGTGACCAAGCTGGAAATCATCGACAACGGCCCGGGCATTCCGCCGGAACTGCAGGAAACCATCTTCTACCCCATGGTCAGCGGGCGTGCCGACGGCACCGGTCTCGGCCTGGCCATCACCCAGAACATCATCAGTCAGCACCAAGGCCTGATCGAGTGCGAAAGCCATCCCGGGCATACCGTGTTCTCGATCTTCCTGCCGCTGGAACAAGGAGTAACTCCGTCATGAGTCGCAGTGAAACCGTGTGGATTGTCGACGACGACCGTTCCATCCGCTGGGTGCTGGAAAAGGCCCTGCAACAGGAAGGCATGACCACGCAAAGCTTCGACAGCGCCGACGGCGTACTCAGCCGCCTGAGCCGGCAACAGCCGGATGTGATCATCTCGGATATCCGCATGCCGGGGGCCAGTGGCCTGGAGCTGCTGGCACGGATTCGCGAACTGCACCCGCGCCTGCCAGTGATCATCATGACTGCACACTCGGACCTGGACAGCGCGGTGGCGTCCTACCAGGGCGGTGCCTTCGAATACCTGCCCAAACCGTTCGATGTCGACGAAGCGGTCTCGCTGGTCAAACGCGCCAACCAGCACGCCCAGGAGCAGCAGGGCCTGCATGTCCCTGTCGTCCTGGCGCGCACCCCGGAAATCATCGGTGAAGCGCCGGCCATGCAAGAGGTGTTTCGCGCCATCGGCCGCCTCTCGCACTCCAACATCACCGTGTTGATCAACGGCGAATCCGGCACCGGTAAAGAACTGGTCGCCCACGCCCTGCACCGCCACAGCCCACGCGCGGCTTCGCCGTTTATCGCGCTGAACATGGCGGCGATTCCGAAAGACCTGATGGAATCCGAGCTGTTCGGCCACGAAAAAGGCGCCTTCACCGGCGCCGCCAACCAGCGCCGCGGACGCTTCGAGCAGGCCGATGGCGGCACCCTGTTCCTCGACGAAATCGGCGATATGCCGGCCGACACCCAGACCCGCCTGCTGCGCGTGCTGGCTGACGGCGAATTCTATCGGGTCGGCGGGCATACGCCGGTGAAGGTCGACGTGCGCATCATCGCCGCGACCCACCAGAACCTGGAAAGCCTGGTGCAGGCCGGCAAGTTCCGCGAAGACCTGTTCCACCGTCTCAACGTGATCCGCATCCACATCCCGCGCCTGTCCGACCGCCGCGAAGACATCCCGACCCTGGCCCGACACTTCCTCAGCCGCGCCGCCACCGAGCTGGCGGTCGAGCCCAAGCTGCTAAAAAGCGAAACCGAGGACTACCTGCAACACCTGCCGTGGCCGGGCAACGTGCGCCAGCTGGAAAACACCTGCCGCTGGATCACCGTAATGGCGTCGGGGCGCGAAGTGCATGTCGACGACCTGCCGCCGGAACTGCTCAACCAGCCGCAAGACAGCGCCCCGGTAAGCAACTGGGAACAGGCCCTGCGCCAATGGGCCGACCAGGCTCTGGCACGCGGCCAGTCGAACCTGCTCGACAGCGCGGTGCCGGCGTTCGAGCGGATCATGATCGAGACCGCCCTCAAGCACACCGCCGGCCGCCGCCGCGACGCCGCCGTGTTGCTCGGCTGGGGTCGCAACACCCTGACCCGCAAGATCAAGGAACTCGGCATGAAGATCGATAGCGCCGATGACGATGATGGTGACGACGCCTGACGCAACGCAGGCAATGTTGTACGCAGAGTCGGTAGGGTGGGTTAGTGGCGCTGAGGCCGGCTGGCAAAGCAATGGCGCAATAGGTGCGCCCCGTAACCCACCCGACGAATTACCGCACTCCAGGCATCGCGCAGTCGGCTGCATGGTTCAGCACATAACGGGGACATAGCCTTCTTCATGGCGATGTCCCCGTTATGTGTTGATGCAGACCGCGAGCGGCTTTGCCCACGCAAGCTCTTCAGCTTTCAACGCTTTTCGCGGGTAAACCCGCTCCCACAAAAGCGCGGCTTCTCCTACAACACGTAAGCGGGACATAGCCCAATAAAATGCGCCTTATCGGCGCCTGACAGCAGCGCCGTGCACTTTGCCGGTACATTTTCGCGGGCGGTGCAGCGCCGCTGTAACGGCCTGAAGGCCGTAGCACGCAGTAATCACGCGATTTCAGCCTGCCGTAATAAAACTGGCACACCCTCTGCATAGACTAAAGCAATCCCAGTTTCGGGGACCTTGGTACAGGCAGGCCGGGGATTCCCCTCTTTTATTGCTCCTCCAGGCTGATCACCAGCCGCCAGCGACCGTCCACTTCCTCAGCGCGCCAGTCGCCGCGCAGTGGACGGGCTGCTACCACCCGCAACAGCAAATCCTTTCGCGCACGCTGCAAACGCCAATTGGCGGCCTTGCCCTGCACGCGCAACTGACCATCCTGCTCACGGCCAAAGCTCTGCAAACGCAAGATGAATGCGCCCTCGGCATGTTCCTCGCGGGGCACCGGCTCGACGTTGAACCACAGCACCAAGCCCTGGTCGACGATCTCGACTTGTTTCAGCCACAGCGGATCGGGCTGCAATACGCGACCGATCATCATGCCGATGAGGAAACCGAACAGTGCCAGTGAGCCGATCACCCGCAACCAGGGACGCGGCCGCGAACCGATATCGGGGGTAGAATGTCGGCCGTCTTCAGGCCTGGAGCCGCGCATGTTTCACGTCATCCTTTTTCAACCGGAAATTCCGCCGAATACCGGCAACATTATCAGGCTCTGCGCCAACAGCGGCTGCCACCTGCACCTGATCGAGCCACTGGGTTTCGAGCTGGACGACAAACGTCTGCGCCGTGCCGGGCTGGATTACCACGAATACGCCACCTTGCAGCGTCATGTCGATCTCGCCAGTTGCCTGCAGAGCCTCGGCCAGCCACGCGTGTTCGCCTTTACCACCAAAGGTTCGCAGCCGTTCCACGACGTCAGCTACCAGCCCGGCGACGCCTTTCTGTTCGGCCCGGAAAGCCGCGGCCTGCCGCAGGAAGTCCGCGACAGCCTGCCCGCCGAACAGTGCGTGCGCCTGCCGATGCGCGACGGTTGCCGCAGCCTCAACCTGTCCAACACCGTCGCCGTGGCGGTCTACGAAGCTTGGCGCCAGCAGGGTTTTGCCGACGCCCAGTAGCCTGCAGAAGGGTGCCGCCAAAAGACTATGTACCCATAACCTGTTGCGCGAGGTAGGCGCTTTTGTAGGAGCGGGCTTGCCCGCGAGGGTTTATCCGAGACTCCGCGCAGATAGGTGAAACCAAAGCTCGCGGCCAAGACCCCGCCTACCGGAGAGATTGGCTCAGGCTGTCACTCTGGCAACACATGCTTGAGACACAGCCACAAAAAACGCCCCGTAGGGCGTTTTTTTATCCAGCAGCGCGAACGCTTAGCTTAGTGAGCCGTTGCCGCTTCACCCGCCTGAGCCTGCTGGATGCGCTGCAATTCCTGCGCATAGAGGGCATCGAAGTTCACCGGAGCCAGCATCAACGCAGGGAAGGAACCGCGCACCACCAAGCTATCGAGGGTCTCGCGGGCATACGGGAAGAGGATGTTCGGGCAGAACGCGCCAAGGGTGTGGCTCATCGACGCGGCGTCCAGGCCCTTGATCAGGAAGATCCCGGCCTGCTGCACTTCGGCGATGAAGGCGGTTTCTTCGCCGTTCTTCACGGTTACCGAGAGGGTCAGCACCACCTCGTGGAAATCACCATCCAACGCCTTCTGCCGGGTGTTGAGGTCCATCGCCACGCTCGGCGTCCATTCCTGGCGGAAGATTTCCGGGCTCTTCGGCGCTTCGAAAGACAGGTCGCGCACGTAGATGCGCTGCAGGGAAAACTGCGGGTTCTGTTCGCCCTGAGCGGCGCCGTTGCTAGCTTGTTCAGTCATGGCAAAGCCTTCTTATCGTGGGTACTAACGAGAGGGTTTGAGAATCAGGCCTTGAGCAGCGCGTCGAGCTTGCCGGCGCGCTCCAGGGCATACAGATCGTCGCAGCCGCCCACATGGGTGGCGCCGATCCAGATTTGCGGCACCGAGGTTTGCCGCGCCTTGCGGGTCATCTCGGCGCGCAGCTCGGGCTTGCCGTCGACCTTGATTTCATCGAAGGACACCCCTTTGTTCGCCAACAATTGCTTGGCACGGGTGCAGTAGGGGCACCAATCGCTGGAATAAATGACGACTGCCGACATATCACTTCACCAGCGGCAGGTTGTCGCCACGCCAGCTGGCGATCCCGCCAGACAGCTTGGCCGCGGTGTAACCGGCTTTCTTCAGGTCACGGCTGGCGGCGCCGGCATGCTGGCCCATGGCGTCGACCACGATCAGCGTCTTGGCCTTGTGTTTTTCCAGCTCGGCGATGCGCGCGGTGAGTTTTTCATAGGGAATGTGCAGGGCGCCGGCGATATGCCCGGCGGTGAAATCCTTTTGCCCACGGACGTCCAGCACTACGCCTTGCTCGCTGTTGATCAGCGCGGTCAGCTCGCGGCTGCTCAGGCTCTGCCCGCCCTTGCGCAGTTCGGTGAAGATCAGCAGGGCAAGGAAGGTGACGAACAATCCGCTCAGCACATAATGGGTCGTGGCAAATTCAATCAGATTGGCAAGCATTACGCGGTTCCGGGACGGTAAAATGTCGGCCAGTATACACAGCCCCACAAGTCGACCAAACCCCGTCCGGCGGTGACGTTTTCCACACTTGGCCGTAAAATGCCCGACCTTGTTTCCCGCCCATCGACCCAGAGCGAACCAGCTTTATGAGCGCCACGCCCAAACCCCTGGTACTGATCATCCTCGATGGCTTCGGCCACAGTGACAGCCCCGAGTCCAATGCCATCATGGCCGCCAACACTCCGGTCTACGATCATTTGCGCGCCACCCAGCCGCACGGCCTGATTTCCGGCAGCGGCATGGACGTGGGCCTGCCGGACGGGCAGATGGGCAACTCCGAGGTCGGCCACATGAACCTCGGCGCGGGCCGCGTGGTGTACCAGGACTTCACCCGCGTGACCAAAGCGATCCGCGACGGCGAGTTCTTCGACAACCCGGTGATCTGCGGCGCCGTGGACACCGCGGTCAGCGCCGGCAAGGCCGTGCATATCCTCGGCCTGCTCTCCGACGGTGGCGTACACAGCCACCAGGATCATCTGGTGGCCATGGCCGAGCTGGCCGCCCAGCGCGGCGCCGAGAAAATCTACCTGCACGCCTTCCTCGACGGCCGCGACACCCCGCCGAAAAGCGCACAGAGCGCCATCGAGCTGCTCGACGCCACCTTCGCCAAACTCGGTAAGGGCCGCATCGCCAGCCTGATCGGCCGCTATTTCGCCATGGACCGTGACAACCGCTGGGATCGCGTCGAACAGGCCTACCAACTGATCGTCGACGGCGTCGGGCAGTTCAACGCCGCCAGCGCCACTGCCGGCCTGCAAGCCGCTTACGAGCGCGGCGAGAGCGACGAATTCGTCAAAGCCACCACCCTCGGCGAGCCGGTCACGGTCGAAGACGGCGACGCCGTGGTGTTTATGAATTTCCGCGCCGACCGGGCTCGGGAACTGACTCGCTGCTTCGTCGAGCCGGGCTTCCAGGAGTTCCAACGCGCCCGCGTACCGCAACTGGCCGGCTTCATCATGCTCACCCAATACGCCGCGAGCATCCCGGCACCCAGCGCGTTCAAGCCGGCCGCCCTGAACAACGTGCTCGGCGAATACCTGGCGAACAATGGCAAGACCCAGCTGCGCATCGCCGAAACCGAGAAGTACGCCCACGTCACCTTCTTCTTCTCCGGCGGGCGCGAAGAGCCGTTCGACGGCGAAGAACGCATCCTGATCCCCTCGCCGAACGTCGCCACCTACGACTTGCAGCCGCAGATGAGCGCCCCGCAAGTCACCGACCGCATCGTCGACGCCATCGAACAGCAGCGTTACGACGTGATCATCGTCAACTACGCCAACGGCGACATGGTCGGCCACACCGGCGTGTTCGCCGCCGCCGTGGCCGCCGTGGAATGCCTGGACGCCTGCGTCGGGCGCATCGTCGCGGCGCTGGATAAGGTCGGTGGCGAAGCGCTGATCACCGCCGACCACGGCAACGTCGAGCAGATGGAAGACGCGTGCACCGGCCAGGCGCACACCGCCCACACCTGCGAGCCGGTGCCATTCATCTACGTCGGCAAGCGCGCCCTCAGCCTGCGCGAAGGCGGCGTACTGGCCGATGTGGCGCCAACCCTGCTGGCCCTCATGGGTCTGCCGAAACCGGCGGAAATGACTGGCACCAGCATCGTCGACCTGAACTGAGCAGCGTAGGCTGGGCCTCAGCCCACCGCTCAGCTATAGCGGCGGGCTAAGCCCGGTCTGCAAGCAGCGCTGAGGCACAGCCTAACCCAGCAAAAGCGATGCTGGGTGCTGGCAAAAAACGCCGTTAGCTCGCCTGCGCATCTTGCAGCTTGCCGCTGCTTTTTTAGGCATACTAGGCACGTCCCCCGCCCAGGTGCCGCCTGCCCCATGTTCCGCGCCCTCACCCTTATTTTTCTCGCCTGCTTGCTCGCCCCGGCCTTTGCCGACGAGAAGGCCGACGCCCAGAAGCAACTGGAGGCCGCGCGCAGCGACGTCATCGAGCTGAAAAAGCTCCTGGAAAAACTGCAGCAGGAAAAATCCGGCGTGCAGAAAGACCTGCACAAGACCGAAACCGAAATGGGTCAGCTGGAAAAGCAGGTCAAAGGCCTGCAGAACGAGCTCAAGCACAGCGAAGAGGAAATCCAGCGCCTCGACCTTGAGAAAAAAAAACTCGAGGGCGCACGCCTTGAACAGCAACGCCTGATCGGCATCCAGGCCCGCGCCGCTTACCAGAGCGGCCGCCAGGAGTACGTCAAGCTGCTGCTGAACCAGCAGAACCCGGAAAAATTCTCGCGCACCCTGACCTACTACGACTACCTCAGCGAAGCGCGCATGGAGCAGTTGGCCACGTTCAACGAGACCCTGCGCCAACTGGCCAACGTCGAGCAGGACATTGCCAACCAGCAAGCGCAGTTGCTGGAGCAGAAGAGCGCGCTGGACAGCCGCCGCGAGCAACTGGCCGAGGCGCGTAAAGAGCGCCAGCTGGCCTTGGCCAAGCTGAACAAGGAATTCTCCGCCCGCGACCAGAAACTCAAGGCCCGCCAGCAAGAACAGGCCGCCCTGGCCCGCGTACTGAAAACCATCGAAGAAACCCTCGCCCGCCAGGCCCGTGAAGCCGAACAAGCGCGCCAGCGCGCGCTGCTGGCGGCCCGCGAAGAACCACTCAGCACCCCGGCCAACCCAGTCAGCAGCGGCCCGCGGGTCAGTTCCGGCGCAACCTACGGCGGCCCGTTTGCCAAGGCCCGGGGCAAATTGCCGTGGCCGGTGGATGGCCGTCTGGTGGCGCGTTACGGAACCCCACGCGGCGGCGACGCTCGGACTAAATGGGACGGCGTGTTGATCGGCGCCTCGGCCGGCAGCCAGGTGCGCGCCGTGCATGGCGGCCGCGTGGTGTTCGCCGACTGGTTGCGCGGCGCCGGGCTTCTGGTCATTCTCGACCATGGCAACGGCTATTTGAGCCTGTACGGGCATAACCAGAGCCTGCTGAAAGACGCTGGCGATGTGGTCAAGGCCGGCGAGCCGATCGCTACCGTCGGCACCAGTGGCGGGCAAGACACGCCCGCGCTGTATTTCGCGATTCGCCAGCAGGGCCGCCCCAGCGACCCCGCACAATGGTGCCGCGCGCAAGGATAAGCGCTGCGCTCACTTTTTTAGGAGTAAGTCCGCTATGCCGCATTTGTCTCGCCTCACCGCCCTGGCCCTGGCTATTGCCCTGCTCAGCGGCGCCCCTTTGCTGCAAGCCGAAGAAGCGCCGCCAGCGACCGCCACGACAAACGACAAAGCACCGCTGCCGCTGGACGACCTGCGCACCTTCGCCGAGGTGATGGACCGCATCAAGGCCGCCTATGTCGAGCCGGTCAGCGACAAGACCCTGCTGGAGAATGCGATCAAGGGCATGCTCAGCAACCTCGATCCACATTCCGCCTACCTTGAGCCGGAAGCCTTCCTCGAACTACAGGAAAGCACCAGCGGCGAATTCGGCGGCCTGGGTATCGAAGTCGGCATGGAAGATGGCTTCGTCAAAGTGGTCTCGCCGATCGACGACACGCCGGCCTCGAAAGCCGGCATCCAGCCCGGCGACCTGATCGTCAAGATCGACGGCCAGCCGACCAAGGGCCTGTCGATGATGGAAGCGGTGGACAAGATGCGCGGCAAGGCCGGCAGCAAGATCCTCCTGACCCTGGTGCGCGAGGGCGGCCGGCCGTTCGACGTGGAGCTGACCCGCGCAGTGATCAAGGTCAAGAGCGTGAAGAGCCAACTGCTCGAAAACGGCTACGGCTACCTGCGCATCACCCAGTTCCAGGTCAACAGCGGTGAAGAAGTCGGCAAGGCCCTGGTCAAGCTGCGCAAGGACAACGGCAAGAAACTCAGCGGCCTGGTATTGGACCTGCGCAACAACCCTGGCGGCGTGCTGCAAGCCGCCGTCGAGGTCACCGATCACTTCCTCAAGAAGGGCCTGATCGTTTACACCGAAGGGCGCATCGCCAACTCCGAGCTGCGCTTCTCCGCCGATCCGGCCGATGCCAGCGAAGGCGTACCGCTGGTGGTGCTGATCAACGGCGGCAGCGCCTCGGCCTCGGAAATCGTCGCCGGCGCCTTGCAGGACCACAAACGCGGCGTGCTGATGGGCACCGACAGCTTCGGCAAAGGCTCGGTGCAAACCGTGCTACCGCTGAACAACGACCGCGCCCTGAAGCTCACCACCGCGCTGTACTTCACCCCCAACGGCCGCTCGATTCAGGCCCAGGGCATCATTCCCGACATCGAAGTGGCGCGCGCCAAGGTCACCCGCGAGCAGGACGATGAAAATATCAAGGAAGCCGACTTGCAGGGCCACCTGGGCAACGGCAACGGCGGCGCGGACAAGCCCAGCCTGGGCAAAACCAGCGCACCGGCCCGCCCACAGGATGACGATTATCAGCTGAGCCAGGCGCTCAACCTGCTCAAGGGCCTCAACGTCACCCGCAGCGAATAAGCTCAGGCAGCAGACACGAAAAAGCCCGGCAGATGCCGGGCTTTTTCGTGTCGATCGCAGTTGCGCCTTGAATCTGGCTCTCACGGGCGCGGGCATGGCCCGCGCACAAGGACTGCTTACAGGTAGCTGTTGGTCATCTCGTCGACGAAGCCTTCGCTGCGCAACTCGTCCAAGGCTTTTTGCAGACGCTGCACCACCTCGTCCGGGGTGTCCTTGTTCAGCGCCAGGTACAACTCGGCGTCGTTGAAGCGCAGCACGGTGGTCAGGCCGCTGACGCCTTCCTGCTTGGCCAGGTAGCGACCGACCGGGTCGGTGGTGGCCCACAGGTCGATCTTGCCGCTGAGCAGTTTCTTCACGTTTTCCTGGTCGCGCAGCGCGTTGACCGGCTTCAGCCCCTGGCTTTCCAGGTGCTGGCTGACGGCGTCGTTCTTGTAGGCGCCGACGGTGTATTGCCCGGCATCCTTCAGGTTCGGCACGCTGAGGTTATTACCCGGCGCGGCGAGCAGCACCCAACCGGTCTTGGCAATCGGCCCGACCCACTTGAACAGCGGTTGGCGCTCTGCGGTGAACGTGGTGGAGAACAGGCCGTAATTCGCCTTATCCAGAGTCAGGCGATAGAGCCGATCCCAAGGGAAGCGCAGGGTCAGGGTGTAGTTGATGTTGGCGCGCTTGAACATCTCGCGGACGATTTCCGCGCTGATGCCGTCGATGCCGTCGTCACGGGCGAAGTTCTTGTCGTCGACCGCCATGTTGAACGGCGGGAAGTTTTCGGTCAGCAGTACCACTTTATAGTCGGCCGGTAGCTCAGCCTGGGCCGCGCAGGCACTAAGGAGTAGCCCGAACAACACACTGCACTTCAGAGTTTTCAACATAGGTCTTCCCGCTCGCATGAATTGTGATTATGGCTAGCGGCTTCCCTGCTCGGGCTTGTGCCCGGCGACGTATGAGGCTTGGCGTCAACCATCCATGGCAGAGGGCCGGCTTGTGGCCGGCCCTCTGGGTCTTACAGGTAGCTGCTGAGAATGTCGTCGACGAATCCTTCGCCGCGCATTTTGTCCAGCTCAGCTTGCAGCTTCTGTACCACCTCGTCCGGCACGTCTTTGTTCAGCGCCAGGTAGAGTTCGGCGCTGTCGAAGCGCAGGATGGTCTTCAGTCCGGAAATGCCTTCCTGCTTGGCCAGGTAGCGCCCCGCCGGATCGCCAGTGGCCCACAGGTCGATCTGCCCGGCCATCAGCTTCTTGGCGTTTTCCTGGTCGCGCAGGGCGGTCAGCGGTTGCAGACCCTGCTGCTGCAAGTGCTCGGCAATCGCGTCGCCCTTGTAGGCGCCCACCTTGTATTGCTTGGCATCTTCCAGGCTTTTAAGGGTGATCGGGCTGTCGCTCTTGCCGAGCAGCACCCAATCGTCCGGCCCGATTGGGCCGACCCATTTGAACAACTCTTCGCGCTCCGGCAGACGCGCGGTGACGAATACGCCATAGCCCGGCTTTTCCAGCGCCAGCTTGTAGATGCGGTCCCAGGGGAAGCGCAGGGTCAGGCTGTATTTGATCCCGGCACGCTTGAACATTTCGCGCACGATATCCACGGCGATGCCGTCGATATTGTCTTCCTGAGCGAAGTTCTTGCCGTTGATGGCCATGTTGTACGGCGGGAAATTCTCCGTCAGCAACACCAGGTTGTAGTTCGGATCGATTTCAGCGCGCAGCGCGCCCGACATCAGCAACAGCGCGCCAGCACAGGCCAGCCACAAACGTTTCCACATAAGCCACAACCTACAGAGTCAGGATTTATTCAAAGGAGGCGCTCAGCTTAGCCCGGTTTGGCCACAGACCAAACCCGGATGTTCATATCATTGCGCTACGTCGCTCTGCGATGGCGCACGGCACGACTCAGCGCACCACGATACCGCGGCTGGCCAGGTAGGCCTTGGCTTCCGGCACGGTGTATTCGCCGAAGTGGAAGATGCTCGCGGCCAACACCGCCGCTGCCTTGCCTTCGAGAATCCCGGCGGCCAGATGTTGCAGATTGCCGACACCGCCGGAGGCGATCACCGGAATGCCCACGGCCTCGGAAATGGCGCGGGTGACGCCAAGGTCGTAGCCGCTTTTGACGCCGTCCTGATCCATGCTGGTGAGGAGGATTTCGCCGGCACCGAGGTCTTCCATCTTCTTCGCCCAGAGCACCGCGTCCAGGCCGGTCGGCTTGCGCCCGCCGTGGGTGAAGATTTCCCAGCGCGGGGTTTCACCGGGCTTGGAGACCTTCTTCGCATCGATGGCGACCACGATGCACTGCGAGCCGAAGCGCGACGCCGCCTCGCCGACAAACTCCGGGGTGAACACCGCGGCGGTGTTGATCGAGACCTTGTCCGCACCGGCATTCAGCAGGTTGCGGATGTCCTGCACGGTACGCACGCCACCGCCGACGGTCAGCGGGATAAACACCTGGCTGGCCATGCGCTCGACGGTATGCAAGGTGGTGTCACGGCCGTCGACGCTGGCGGTGATGTCGAGAAAGGTAATCTCGTCGGCGCCCTGCTCGTTGTAGCGGCGCGCGATTTCCACCGGATCGCCGGCGTCGCGGATGTTCTCGAACTGCACGCCCTTGACCACGCGGCCGTTGTCGACGTCGAGGCAGGGGATGATGCGTTTGGCAAGGGCCATGGCGGTGCTCTCGTAGAATGGGTCGGGCGGCGCTCCGCGAGCGCAGCGATACCCATCGATCGGGTGGTTGGCGATGGGTTACGCCGCTGCGCGGCTAACCCATCCTACGGCTTAGCCTGTGTAGCTATCGCAGAAGGCCTGGGCTTCGGCAACATCCAGGGTGCCTTCGTAGATCGCCCGGCCGGTGATCGCACCGATGATGCCCGGCGAGCGCGCCAACAACAGCTTCTCGATATCGCCGAGGTTGTGGATGCCACCGGAAGCGATCACCGGGATGCGGCTGGCGGCGGCCAGGGCCACGGTGGCCTCGACGTTACAACCCTGCATCATGCCGTCTTTGGCGATGTCGGTATAAACGATGGCGGACACCCCGTCGGCCTCGAAACGCCGCGCCAGATCGACCGCCTGTACGCTGCTGACTTCGGCCCAGCCGTCGGTGGCGACGAAACCGTCCTTGGCATCCAGGCCAACGATGACCTTGCCCGGGAAGGCCTTGCAGGCGTCCGTCACGAACTGTGGATCTTTCACCGCCTTGGTGCCGATGATCACGTAGCTGACGCCGGCTTTGACGTAATGCTCGATGGTTTCCAGCGAGCGGATGCCGCCGCCGATCTGGATCGGCAGGTGCGGGTAACGCTTGGCGATGGCGGTGACCACCTCGCCATTGACCGGCTGACCTTCGAAGGCACCATTCAGGTCGACCAGGTGCAGCCGACGACAGCCGCCCTCGACCCACTTGGCGGCCATGCTCACCGGGTCATCGGAAAACACCGTGGAATCGTCCATGCGGCCCTGGCGCAGACGCACACAAGCGCCGTCCTTCAGATCGATAGCGGGGATAATCAGCATCGGTTGAACCTGCTCAAGTCATTTGAATTCGGTGGGTCAGCTCTTTTCCAGCGCCCAGAGGTCGCTTTCGATGCTTTCGAACCTGTCTTTCAGGTGCGCCTGCACATCGAGAATCGCCTTGTTGTAGTAATACGGAGCAATCTCGCGGGCAAAGAGGTCGAGCACTTCCTGCACCTCGAAGGAGCCCAGCTGCAACTCGAAACGCTCGGCCAAAAAGCGCTTGAGCAGCTGCAACGCAGCCTGCTCCTGGGCACTGTCGAGCGCCAAAATCGGCTCTTTCTTCGCCCGGCTCATTTACCAGCGACCATCCCAGGCGACGAAGTTCTGCAGCAATTGCAGGCCATGGGTGTGGCTCTTCTCCGGGTGGAATTGCACGGCAAAACGCGAGCCTTCGGCCAGCGCCGCGGCGAAATCCTTGCCGTAATGACCGCGACCGACCACCTGCGTGGGGTTGCCGGCCTCGATGTAGTAGCTGTGCACGAAGTAGAAGCGCGCCAAATCCGGGATGTCGTGCCACAGCGGATGCTTGATCGACTGCGCGACTTCGTTCCAGCCCATGTGCGGCACTTTCAGCGGCTCGCCGTCCTCGACCATGCCCTTGCCGAAAAAGCGCACTTGGCCGGGGAACAGGCCAATGCAGTCAACGCCGTCGTTCTCTTCGCTGCGCTCAAGCAAGGCCTGCATGCCCACGCAGATGCCGAGGAACGGCCGATCCTGGCTGACTTCACGGACCAGCTCATCGAAACCCAGACGACGGATTTCAGCCATGCAATCGCGAATCGCGCCAACCCCGGGGAATACCACGCGGTCGGCTTCGCGAATCACCTGGGCATCGCTGGTCACCAGCACCTTGCCGGCCCCCACGTGTTCGAGGGCCTTAGCCACCGAGTGCAGGTTGCCCATGCCGTAGTCGATTACTGCAACTGTCTGCATTTACAGACAACCCTTGGTCGACGGCATCTGCCCGGCCATGCGCGGGTCCAGCTCGGTGGCCATGCGCAGGGCGCGACCGAAGGCTTTGAACACCGTCTCGATCTGGTGGTGAGTGTTGGTGCCGCGCAGGTTGTCGATATGCAGGCTGACCAGGGCGTGGTTGACGAAGCCCTGGAAGAACTCCTGGAACAGGTCGACGTCGAAGCCGCCGACCACCGCGCGGGTGAATGGCACGTGCATCTGCAGGCCCGGACGACCGGAGAAATCGATCACCACGCGCGACAGCGCTTCATCCAGCGGCACATAGGAATGGCCGTAACGGGTCATGCCTTTCTTGTCGCCGATGGCCTTGGTGAACGCCTGGCCGAGGGTGATGCCGACGTCTTCCACGGTGTGATGGTCGTCGATATGCAGGTCGCCTTTGCACTCGATATCCAGGTCGATCAGACCGTGGCGGGCGATCTGGTCGAGCATGTGCTCAAGGAACGGCACGCCGATATCGAAACGGGCCTTGCCCGTGCCATCCAGGTTGATCGAGACCTTGATCTGGGTCTCCAGGGTATTGCGCTCGACGGATGCCGTACGTTCGGCCATCACCTGCTCCACAAAATCGTTGTGCGAAAGGGCGGTCATTATAGGCCGATAAGCGCAAAACCTTGAAGCAAGCCGAGCAGAGACAAAAAATCCCGCTGACGCGCGGTGGCGCCAGCGGGATTCGGGGTGCAGCGCGCGGCTTACTGGAACAGCGTCGCAGTCTTTTGCAGGGTGATCCAGATGCCCCAGGCCAGCGGCAGCCCAACCACCAGCCAGGCGGCGATGGCCAGCGGCTTGGACGCCGGGTCGGCCGACCACTCCAGCACCGCGACTTCGCCACGCCCAGCGTCATGGCTGAGCGCACGCTCGGCGGCCAGCTCGGCTTCGGTCATGAAGTACTTGTCTGCTACCGGGCGTATCAGCAGGTTGCAGATAAAGCCCAGCACCAGCAGGCCGGCGAGGATGTACAGGGTGATGTCGTAGGCCGCGGCGCGCTCGACGCCGATGCTCAACTGGTACTCGCGCAGGTAGTTGACCAGCACCGGCCCGAGCACGCCGGCAGCAGCCCAGGCGGTCAGCAGGCGACCGTGAATGGCGCCGACCATTTGCGTGCCGAACAGGTCGGCCAGGTAGGCCGGCACCGTGGCGAAACCACCGCCGTACATCGACAGGATCACGCAGAACGCCAGCACGAACAGCGCCAGGCTCCCCAGCTGGCCGAGCAACGGCACTGCGGAGTAGAGCGCGAAGCCCAGGCCGAAGAACACGAAGTAGGTGGCTTTGCGGCCGATGAAATCCGAGCAGGAGGCCCAGAAGAAGCGCCCGCCGATGTTGAACAGACTGAGCAAACCGGTGAAGCCGGCGGCAATCGCGGCGATCTGGCCAAGTTGCGCAGCGCTCAGCTCGTTGAACGCCAGGTCGTTGCCCAGCAGTTGGCCGGCGAAGACTTCCTGCAACAGCGGCGACGCCATGCCGATGATGCCGATACCGGCCGACACATTGAGGCACAGCACGGCCCAGATCAGGCGGAACTGCGGGGTTTTCCAGGCCACGCTGACATGCACATGGCGGTTGGTGATCATCGCGTTGCTGGCGTTGCTCTGCGGGGCTTTCCAGCCCGCCGGTTTCCAGCCGGTTGGCGGCACGCGGTAGGCCAGCGCGCCACCGATCATGAAGACGAAGTAGATCACCGCCATGACCACGAAGCTCTGCCATACGCCGACGCCGTCAGCGCTGGCGAAGTGATTCATCAGCTCGGCCGCCAGCGGCGCACCGACCATCGCCCCGCCGCCGAAACCCATGATCGCCATGCCGGTGGCCATGCCGCGCTTGTCCGGGAACCACTTGATCAGCGTCGACACCGGCGAGATGTAGCCCAGACCCAAGCCGATACCGCCGATCACCCCGGAACCCAGCCACAGCAACCAGATCTGATGGCTGTAGATGCCCAAGGCGGAAATCAGCAGACCGCCGCACCAGCACAGCGCCGACACCACACCGGCCTTGCGCGGGCCAGCATGTTCCAGCCAGCCGCCCCACACGGCCGCCGAGCAACCGAGGAAGACGAAGAACAGCGTGTAGATCCAGCCCAGCATGGAAATCTGCCAATCGCAGTTGCTGGCGAAGATCTGTTCGAAGAAACCGATATCCGCGGCGCAGGCCAGCGGAGCGTCGATACCTACCGCCTTGGACAGCGGTAACCAGAACACCGAAAAGCCGTAGGCCATGCCGATGCATAAATGGATGGCCAGGGCGGCCGGCGGAACCAGCCAGCGGTTGAAGCCGGGCGTCGCGATGATACGTTCCTTGGACAGGAACGCAGGCGTCGCTGAAGCGCCGTCCAGCACGAGGGCGTCAGTCATAGAATTATTCTCTGTTATGGTTTGCAGGCAAGACATTGGCGCTGAAGCGCGCGCAGGATAGCGGACGCGAATTGAAGCCAAGTGCGACGAGGGTAGCATTGCCGCCGCCCGCACCGCAGATGCAACCCATTATCCATTAGTCGTACAGGCCCCGCCGCGAAATGCCCGTAATCGTCGAACACCCGCCAGCCGGCAACACTCAAGACCTCATCGACCTGCGCAAGATTTATCAGGACGCGCCGCCGTGGCTGCTGGCGCCCTATGCCGATGCGCAGAACCTGATCGACTCAGCCCTGGCCAACGGCACGCTGATCGCCGGGCGCTTCAACGACCGCCTGCTCGGCGCCGCCCTGCTGGAGCAAGGTGACCACAGCTGGCGTCTGTCGCATGTCTGCGTACGCGCCATCACACGGCAACGGGGCGTCGCCCAGCGCCTGCTCGACGAAGCCCAGCGCCTGGCTCGCGCCGCCGACAAACCACTGCGCCTGGCCGCGCCGCTCGATCGCCTGGAGTGCCAAGCCCTGGCCACGCGTACGGGGCTGCCGCTGGACAGCCTCTGAGGCCTGTTCGCCACGTGCCGCTGGTGGACAAGGCTTTGCCATGTCCACGCTACGAATTAAGGGCAGCCTGCTGAGGCGACATGCCGCCGGCTTGTCCGCCTGGGACCAGGCTCATCCCGAGAATGGCTGCGCCGTTTCCGCGCGCGCCACCAGCCAGCCCAGCCAGAGCAGGCTAACTGCGCACAACCCCGCCAAAGCCACACCCCACAACCACTGCCCAGGCGCCAGCCACACCCCCCAACTGAGCGCCAACACGGCCATCGCCAGCAGGCGAACGCCTTCCAACAGCCACAACTGGCGCTTGCCTTCGAACAGCAAACCCAGGCTGACGCACCCACTGAGAATCACCAGCACCAGCAACCACGGCTCCCACACGGCTGCACGTTTGATGCTGAACAGAAAAACCAGGGTCAGCGCATTGATCATCAGGAACTGGGCAAAGGCATAGCCCTTCAGCCTGACGGGATAGGCCCGGGTAAACTTCTCCGCCCCCATCTGCGGCCACGGCTGCTGGCGCACATCCGCCGGCCGCCAGCCGGTGGGCATCCACCACAGGCGCAGCTTGTCCCACCAGGAACGGGTGGCCACGGCATCGGCCCAGAGCAAACGCCACCAACTGAATTGCAGGCGGATCGGATCGAAGGTGCTCACCGGCGTGGTCACCCCATAACGCACCGGCTCGCGCTCCTCGGCGTAGGTGCCGAACAGCTTGTCCCAGAGGATGAACACGCCGCCATGATTCTTGTCGATGTAGCAGTCGTTCTGGCCGTGGTGCACGCGGTGCAGCGACGGGGTGATCAGCACCCGTTCCAGCCAGCCGAGACGGCCGACATGCTGGGTGTGAATCCAGAATTGATAGACCAGCTGAATCCCCAACAGCACAAGAAACACCGGCAAGGGCACACCGAGCACAGCCAACGGCAGGTAGAACGGCCAGTCGAAAGCGGTCTGAAAGGCGCCCTTGCGCAGCGCCGTGGACAGGTTGAAATCCTCGCTGGAGTGATGCGGTTGGTGCGCGCCCCACAACAGGTTGTGACGGTGCAACGTGCGGTGCGCCCAGTAGAAACAGAAATCCACGGCGATAAATCCGCCAAGCCAGAGCCAAGGCGAGCTCGCCTCCCACTCCAGCAGCCGGGCGTGCTCGTACAGCCAGGCGTATGGCACGATCAACAACAAGCGCAACGGCCCTTCCAGCAATACACGCAGCACCGCCGTGTTGATGCTGGTGCTGGCATCGGCCAGGCGGTAGGTGTGCCGGCCACTGTGGCGCTCGTAGGCCAACTCCAGCAGCATCAGCAGGATGTACAGCGGAAACGCCATGACTGCGACGTTCATAGCCACCTCTAACGTTATTGTTATGCTCCGCAGCCTAACGCTGCCACCCGCGATGTGCGCCAGCCAAACCCGCCAAAGCCCAGCACCGA
Organism: Pseudomonas sp. UBA2684; assembly: GCA_002354655.1. GTDB lineage: Bacteria > Pseudomonadota > Gammaproteobacteria > Pseudomonadales > Pseudomonadaceae > Aquipseudomonas. The sequence continues at coordinate 17,396 of DELY01000003.1, read as the reverse complement.
AGACGCCATGGACACTATCGACACCCTGATCATCGGCGCCGGCGCCCTCGGCCTGGCGTGCGCCGCGCGCCTGGCCACGGCGCAGCAGAGCACCCTGATCGTCGAGGCCGAAGCGCTGATCGGCAGCCATACCTCCAGCCGTAATTCCGAGGTGATCCACGCCGGTATCTACTATGCGCCTGGCTCGCTCAAGGCCGAACTGTGCCGGGAAGGTCGCGAGCGCCTGTACGCCTGGTGCGCGCAACACCGGGTGGCGCACAAGCGCATCGGCAAGCTGCTGGTGGCGGTGAGCGAGGCCGAGCGCAGCACGCTCGAGGCCCTGGCCAGCAATGCCGCGGCCTGTGGCGTGAACGATTTGCACCCGCTGACGCAGCACCAATTGCAGCAGCAGGAGCCCGCCGTACGCGGCGTCGCCGCACTGCTGTCGCCCACCAGCGGAATCATCGACAGCCACGCCTACCTGCAGTCGCTGCTCGCCGCCGCGGAAAACCAGGGCGCGCAACTGGCGCTGCACACCCGTGTCGAACGACTGCAACCCAGCGCCGCGGGCTGGGTCGTCAGCGGCATCAGCGGTGGCGAGGCGTTTCAGCTCAGAGCACAGCGGGTGATCAACGCTGGCGGCCTGTTCGCCCAGCAACTGGCGCAGCGCACCGAAGGCCTCGCGACCAGGCACATCCCGCCGCTTCATCTGTGTCAGGGTCGTTATTTCACTTACAGCGGGCGCGCGCCGTTCCAACACCTGATCTACCCAATGCCGGAAGCCAACACCGCCGGCCTGGGCATTCACGCCACCCTGGACCTGGCCGGCCAACTGCGTTTCGGCCCGGACACGCACTACCTCGAGACGATTGATTACCGCGTCGACGAACGCTTGCGCGAGCCATTTGCCACGGCGATCCGCCGCTATTTCCCCGGCCTCGACAGCGCTCGCCTAACGCCTGGCTATAGTGGCATTCGGCCAAAACTCGCCGGCCCCGGGGAACCGGCCAGCGACTTCCACATCCAAACCTCTGCCGAGCACGGCCTGGCAGGGCTGATCAATTTGTTCGGGATCGAGTCGCCTGGGCTGACCGCCAGCCTGGCGATTGCCGAACGCGTGGCCCTTTTCAGCGATCTGTAAACACGGTCGGCGCTATACTCGTGCCCTCTTCTATCCAGTCATTCAAACAAGGATTCGTCCATGAAAGCGCTCGGCAAAATCCTGGGTCTGTTTTTCCTCGGACTGTTGCTGATCATCGTGGCCCTGGGCTTTGCCCTGACCCACCTGTTCGATCCCAACGACTACAAAGACGAAATTCGCCAGCTGGCCCGGGAAAAGGCCAACCTGGAACTGACCCTCAACGGCGACATCGGCTGGAGCCTGTTTCCCTGGCTCGGCCTGGAACTGACCGACGCCACCCTGGCCAGCGCCACCACGCCCGAACAACCGTTCGCCGACCTGCGCCTGCTCGGCCTGTCAGTGCGCGTGCTGCCGCTGCTGCGCAAAGAAGTGCAGATGAGCGACATCCGCATCGACGGCCTCAACCTCAATTTGCAGCGCGACGAAAAAGGCCGTGGCAACTGGGAAGACGTCGGCCGCCCAGCCAAACCGGCGGCCCCGAGCCCAACGGCAAGCGCCGACAGCACGCCCGCCACGCCCGATAGCGCCAGCGGCGAGCCGACCGCAAGCGACACGCCGATCAAGCTGGATATCGACAGCCTGATCGTCAACAGCGCACGCATCGACTACCGCGACGCGCAGAAAGGCCAGCAATTCAGCGCCGAAAGCATCCAGCTGACCACCGGAGCAATCCGCGAAGGGGCGAATATTCCGGTCAAACTCAGCGCCTTCTTCGGCACCAACCAGCCGGTCATGCGCGCGCGCAGCGAGTTGCAGGGCGAGTTGCGTTTCGACCGCGCCCTCAAACGCTACCAGTTGGAAGACGCCAAACTCTCCGGCGAAGCCTCTGGCGAACCATTCGACGGGCAGACCCTGACCTACGCCGTGCAGGGCCAATTGCTGGTCGATCTGGCCGCCCAGGTCGCCGAATGGAATGGCCTGAAACTCTCGGCCAACCAACTGCGCGCCCTCGGCGAGCTGAAAGTCCGCGACCTCGATAAAGCCCCCAAATTGACCGGTGGCCTGTCCATCGCCCCGCTCAACCTGCGCGAGTTCCTCAGCGGCATCGGCCAGAAATTGCCGCCGATGCAGGACGATAAAACCCTCGGCCAGTTCGAACTGGTCACCCGCCTGAACGGCACCGCGAACAGCCTGACCCTGGAAGACCTGAAGTTGCAGCTCGACGACAGCAGCTTCAGCGGGCAGATCGCCGTCGCCGACTTTGCCAAGCAAGCCCTGCGCGTGCAGCTCAAGGGCGACCGCCTGGACCTCGACCGCTATCTGCCGGGGAAAAACCCGGACGCCAAAAGCGCCAGCGCCGCCCGCACCGCAGAGGTCAAACAAAGCGTCGCCAGCGCCGGACAGAACGGCAGCACACCGCTGCCCAACGCGCCGACCCAGCAAGCCTGGAGCGCCGCACCGCTGCTGCCGATCGAACAACTGCGTACGCTCGACCTGCATGTAGCCCTGGGCCTCGACCAACTGACAGTGAAGCAGCAGGCGATCAGCAACTTCAGCCTCAAGGCCAAGAGCCTAGGCGGCCTGCTGACCCTCGAAGACGCCCGCGGCAGCCTCGGCAACGGCTCGTTCGAGGCCAAAGCGAGCATCGACACACGCCCCGCTATCCCGCTGCTAAGCGTGCAAAAGCGCCTGAGCCGCATCCCTGTCGAGCCATTCCTCAAGAGCGACGAGCAACCCGCGCCACTCAAGGGCCTGCTCGACTTTCAAGCCAACCTGAGCACCAGCGGTAACAGCCAGAAAGCCTGGATCGACGGCCTCAACGGCACCGCCAGCTTCCTGCTCAACGACGGCGTGCTGGTCGACGCCAACCTCGAGCAGCAACTGTGCCGAGGCATCGCCACGCTCAACCGCAAAGCCCTGAGCGGCGATCCACGCGGCAAAGACACGCCATTCGAGACCCTGCAAGGCAACCTGACCCTGCGCAACGGCGTGGCCAACAACCCCGACCTCAAGGCGCGCATCCCTGGCCTTGCGGTCAGCGGCAACGGCGACCTCGACCTGCGCGTGCTGGGCCTGGACTACCGTGTCGGCATCACCCTCGAAGGCGACCAGCGCGCCATGCCCGACCCGGCCTGCCAGGTTAACGAGCGCTACGTCGGCATCGAATGGCCGCTGCGCTGCCGTGGCCCGCTGGAGCTCGGCGCCAAAGCCTGCCGCCTGGACCAGGACGGCATGGGCAAGGTCGCCGCCAAACTGGCCGGCAACAAGCTCAACGAGAAGCTCGAAGAGAAACTCGGCGACAAGGTCAGCCCGGAACTGAAAGACGCACTCAAGGGCTTGTTCAACCGATGAGCCCGGAACAGTTCTCCGCCGCAGTACTCGACTGGTACGACCGCCACGGGCGCAAGGACCTGCCCTGGCAACAGGGCATCACGCCCTACCGCGTGTGGGTCTCGGAAATCATGTTGCAACAGACCCAGGTCAGCACCGTGCTCGGTTACTTCGACCGCTTTATGGCGGCCCTACCAACGGTGCAGGCCCTGGCCGCGGCGCCCGCGGACGAAGTGCTGCACCTGTGGACCGGGCTGGGTTACTACACCCGCGCGCGCAACCTGCAAAAGACCGCGCAGATCGTCATGGCCGAGCACGCCGGCGAGTTCCCCCGCGATGTCGACGCGCTCACCGCCCTGCCTGGCATCGGCCGCTCCACCGCCGGCGCCATCGCCAGCCTGAGCATGGGCCTGCGCGCAGCGATCCTCGACGGCAACGTCAAGCGTGTGCTGGCGCGCTACGTCGCGCAAGAGGGTTATCCCGGCGAACCAAAGGTCGCCAAACAGCTATGGGACGTCGCCGAGCGCTTCACCCCGCACGCCCGGGTGAACCACTACACCCAGGCGATGATGGACCTCGGCGCCACGCTCTGTACCCGCAGCAAACCCAGCTGCCTGCTCTGCCCACTGCAACGCGGCTGCCAGGCGCACATGCTCGGCCTGGAGATTCGCTACCCGATTCCCAAGCCGCGCAAGGCGCTGCCGCAGAAACGCACCCTGATGCCGCTCCTGGCCAACCGCGACGGCGCCATCCTGCTCTACCGCAGGCCAGCCAGCGGCCTGTGGGGCGGCCTCTGGAGCCTGCCGGAGCTGGACGACTTGCACGCCCTGGAAACACTGGCCAGCCAGCACGCCCTGCGCCTGGGCAGCCGCCGCGAACTGGGCGGCCTGACCCACACCTTCAGCCACTTCCAACTGGCCATCGAACCCTGGCTGATCGAGGTCGAAGCCGCGCCCAACAGCGTGGCCGAGGCCGACTGGCTCTGGTATAACCTCGCCACCCCGCCGCGCCTGGGCCTCGCCGCCCCAGTGAAGAAACTGCTGAAGCGCGCGGCCGATGCACTCGCAACTGGAGAACCGTGATGACCCGCACCGTACAGTGCCGCAAACACAAACAGGAACTACCCGGCCTGGATCGCCCGCCCTACCCAGGCGCCAAAGGCGAAGACATCTTCAACAACGTCTCCAAGCAAGCCTGGGACGAGTGGCAGAAACACCAGACCCTGCTGATCAACGAACGGCGCCTGAACATGATGAACGCCGAAGACCGCAAGTTCCTCCAAGCCGAGATGGACAAGTTCCTCTCCGGCGAGGAATACGCCCAAGCGGAAGGCTACGTGCCACCCAGCGCATAGCTCGTACTGTGGGAGGCGCTTTAGCGGCGACATGCCTCAAGCACAGTCGCGGCTAAAGCGGATGCCGCCCAACCCCTCCCACGACCGCCGCCCCGCAGCACCGTCGTAACCCGGATGGAATCCGGGAAAACCCGGCACCTGAAAAGTCTCCCGGGACTGCATCCGGGCTACCCAGCACCACCGGCCTTTTCCCAGCACCCGAACCTAACCGCCCGTATTAATTAAATATTTCTCAAACTCACGCTTGACACCTACCCGGCAAATCCGTCTAATAGCGCCCCGTTGCCCAGGTAGCTCAGTCGGTAGAGCAGGGGATTGAAAATCCCCGTGTCGGCGGTTCGATTCCGTCCCTGGGCACCATTACATCTAAGCCCTTGATTCCTAACGGAGTCAGGGGTTTTTTGTTTCTGGGACATAGCTAAGCCCGCCTTATCTGGTACACAAAGGCGGTACACATGCACCCTTCCAGCCGTATCATCACCGGATCATCCAAACTCCGTAGCCGTTCCTTCATGGCCCAACCCTTCAAGCACCCAACGACTGGCGTGTATTACATTCGCCGCCGCGCCCCCGAAGGGCTGCAAGCTACTCTTGGCCGCGAGTACAAGCGATCACTACAGACACGCGACCCCATTGAAGCGAAGGCACGCTTTGCCGCTGAATGGTGCAAGAGCGAAGAGGCATTCTCCCTCGCACGGGCACAGCTATCGGGCACCCCTCTACTGAACGCCCGAGATATTCAACAACTTGCTGCACGCTGGTTCAGATCAGAGCTACAACAATTGGAGCAAACCGGGGACTTCAAAGTCTTCTTGCTACAAGGCACGTCAACCAGCCACGAGACACCCCACGGAGCCATAGAGCATCAGCCTTGGGAAAGCTTGCGTTTCGCCACAGAAGAAGGCTTCGATCTTGACCCCCGCGAAACAGCACTACCGTATGTACTCCGCACCCTGAAGGCAGAAAACATACCCACCCCCGCCGCCGACAGCCGCCCGCTGATAGATCTATGCGATGCATTTTGGAGTCACCTGCTTCACCTATCCGACATAGCAAAGCTTCGAGATAGCGGCGACTGGATCACCCAGCCCAAGGTTTTAGATGCAGAGCCCTTATCCATCGCACAAGCACCAACCAAGAGCAAAACATTACTTGAGCTATTCCAAGCTTATAGCGAAGCCAAGCGGCTAGACGATGGCGACAACCGCAGCACCAACAAAACCCTGAGCGAGTTCGGAAGCACCGTTCGCCGCTTCATCGAACTGTTCGGCAACCTCCCCCTCAACAAGATCGACAGAGGGACGATTCAAGACTACAGGGCAAAACTTGCCAGGTTCCCGACAAAGGCCAAGGGGGCAGGAAGCCTTACAGCTCCGGAGCTGATAGCCAAGGCCGAAGCAGAACAGCTACCAACGTTATCGCCCGCAACGGTACACAACAAACTCAGCGCAATATCAGCCGTTCTTGGCCATGCCGTTCGCATGGACTGGATCAAAGAGAATCCCATCGAAGCCTCCGGCATCGCCAAGGCGGCAGGAAGAGCAGCAAGCACCAAAGGCGCTCGACGCCGCAAAGACTATTCAGCAAAGGAACTACTCAAGATATTCAGCAGTCCAGCATTTACCAAGGATGGATGGCGGCTGCCTCGCAGTGATTTTGGACAGGCCTTCTACTGGCTCCCCTTGCTCATGTACTACACCGGGGCAAGGCGCGAGGAGCTTGCCCAGCTCGCCGCCAGAGACGTTTTGACCGATGAGGCAGGGGTACCCTGCCTTTCTATCCTGGCGGCGCAGGAAGAGGCCGATGCGGGCCGCACAGTGAAGAATCAAGGCAGCCGCAGAATGGTGCCATTACATGACGACCTCATCACCCTCGGCTTCCTCGAATACAGCGGCAGCCAGGCAGCCGATGGACAGCTATTCCCTATGCTCAAACCCAACCCAGGTGGCTACTACAGTGTGAATTGGGGCAAGGCCTGGGCTAACTATCTTCGTAAGACCGTCAACCTAGACAGCACCGCCAGCCCGGCCCACGGCTTTCGCCACACATTCAAAACGCTATGCAGACAGGCAGGCATACCCGAAGACATACACGACGCGATCACCGGCCACACTGACGGCAGCGTCAGCAGGGAATACGGATGCATGCCACTCAGCCGAATAGCCGAGGAGCTGCGGAAGCTTCCCCCAGTGCCAGCCATTCTGTAGCTAAGACAGATCCCCCCTCAAACTCCCCCCAATATAGATTGATGGGAGAGTCGTCTCTAGGGGCTGTTCTGGTAACTCACATCGCTGATCGCTCGCTTAGCAGCTCGCTCACCCTGCTGCCCTCGGATCAACTACCCCCTACCCCTGGCACTAAGGCCTGGGTATAGGTCGGCTGTGATCGCCGGTTGCAGTACGCATGCTCTATTTCCTGTAGATGGGTCAATTCAATTGCTTGCAGAAATTGACATGCCCAAACGCTGTATCAGACGACTAACAGCAGTAGCCGTGAACACTGCACCGCGCGCAGTCCTGTGCCCACCGGCATTCAGCCAGTCAGCCAACCCCTGCAAAGTATTCACCCCATCGAACAAGGCCGCCTTGACCTCGCTACGCATCCCTTGCGCGTACTGATCTGCATTGGCCTTCACCGCCTGGACAGCGGCTCCGTTACCCGCCCTGTTAGCTGCTATACGGCCCGCTGTGCGACGCTCCACCTTAGCTTGTGCATCCGCATCACCGGCCTCTGCGCGCGCCTTCAAGGAAGCCAGAGCATCCTTGGTACGTCTGGATATAAACTCCCTCTCTTGCTCAGCCAATGCCGCATAGAGATGGAGTTGGAATTTATCTGCATTCGGCATGGTGGCCACCTTGAAATCCACCAGTTTCAGCAACCCCGCAATATGCTCTACATCACGACTCAAGCGATCTAGCTTAGCCACGACCAAGATGGCCCCAACCTCCCGACACATTGCCAACGCCGCTCGGCACTGCCCCCGACTCTCGGGAGCTACAGCGCCAGACTCACTATCCTCAAAAGCAGCTATCACATCCCAGCCGTTCTGCTTAGCTGCTATCCGAACGTACTCCCGCTGCGCATCAAGACCAAGCCCCGACTCTCCCTGCCGAGCCGTAGATACCCGATAGTAAGCAACAACATTCACGCCCTACTCCTGGCAGCGCAAGCTGCTGTTATCAAACCGTAGACCGCACAATATCAAACAATAGACGCTCGTCAACAGTATGATAAATGCCAGCACTCATTGCCCTCTAATGACCGACTAGCAGCTGCTTGACCACGTCTACTCCACCGCAGCACCATGCCAAAAGGACGAGCAGTAAGAGCCAAAGAGGCAGCGACTGGTAGAGATGGGCAGAGAAGGCGGGGGAGCAATTCGACCTCTAAGCATTAGGCACTCCCTCAAGTGAGCCTGACATATTTAGGCCGACACCATTTTGAATAATAAGGATATTGCAATGCACAACAAGTACATCCCCTTCTTAATCCTCACAACCCTATCACCCCAACTATTTGCGGATAGCATCTATTTAAAATGCAGCCTAACGGACAGACCAGAAATCAATCTATTAGAGGTATACTCCCCACCACCAGCAGACATAAGCAATATTCAAAATAAATACCTTCAAGACCTCGCCATGAGTGGAGTTGGCTACTGGGCAATCACTCCCCCAGAGACATGGAAAATTGACCTCTCTGAAAATTTAATTACCACCCCAGAAGAAACAACATCATTCCAAGATATAGAAGTTAGCGAAACCAAAATACATGCACTTTCAAACCACGGAACATTTAATCTCAACAGAATATCTGGAAGCCTTAGCTACACAAGATCACTAAAGGAAGAAACCTTAATCAAGTGGACTAATCTGCATGGTGCCCCTCTCCCCAAACACCTTACCTATGAGCTCCACTGCATCCCCTCAAGCGTCCCACTGATCTAGCCTGACGAGACAATTGGTACGCAAAACAGGTACACTTCGAGCCGCTTACCTGCCTCGAAAGCAGCGGCAACCCTGGGTTTAGCTAATACCTACCAGTGTCGGCGGTTCGATTCCGTCCCTGGGCACCACTAATACCGAAAACCCCAAGCGAAGATAATTCCTTGGGGTTTTTTATTGCTTGCGATTTCACGCTCCTGCACCGGGCTATTCCACAGGGGCGAGCGGCCAAGCAAATTGCATCGGCGCGACAGCCAACTGCGGCGAGGCGACACCCACGGCCACGCGGCCTTGCATGGCCAGTAAACGGCTTGGCGGTCAGCGAAACGCTATGCTAGCTTGGCGCTCGCCAGGAAGGCCACGTAACGCCTGAGCGCACCCGCACAAGAAGAGGACACCCCATGGCCGAGGCTGCGCCCGCGCTGGAAATCCGTAATCTGCACAAACGCTACGGCGACCTCGAAGTGCTCAAGGGCATTTCCCTAACCGCGCGCGATGGCGATGTGATCTCCATCCTCGGCTCGTCCGGCTCCGGCAAGTCGACCTTCCTGCGCTGCATCAACCTGCTGGAAAACCCCAATCAGGGGCAGATCATCGTCGCCGGCGAAGAGCTCAAGCTCAAACCCGGCAAGCATGGCGACCTGGTCGCCGCCGATGGCAAGCAGATCAATCGCCTGCGCAGCGAACTGGGCTTCGTCTTCCAGAATTTCAATCTGTGGCCACACATGAGCGTACTCGACAACATCATCGAGGCGCCGCGCCGCGTGCTCGGCCTGAGCAAGGCTGAAGCCACCGAGCGCGCCGAGGCGCTGCTGGCCAAGGTCGGCATCTCCGACAAGCGCCACGTGTACCCGAACCAATTGTCCGGCGGCCAGCAACAACGCGCGGCGATTGCCCGCACCTTGGCCATGCAGCCGAAAGTGATCCTGTTCGATGAGCCGACCTCGGCACTCGACCCGGAGATGGTACAAGAAGTGCTTAATGTGATTCGCGCGCTCGCCGAGGAAGGCCGCACCATGCTGCTGGTGACCCACGAAATGGGCTTTGCCCGTCAGGTTTCCAGTGAAGTGGTGTTCCTCCATCAGGGCCTGGTGGAGGAACAGGGTTCGCCCGAGCAGGTGTTCGACACCCCGAACTCGGCACGCTGTAAACAATTCATGTCCAGCAATCGCTAAACACGGAGCAACATCGCATGCAGAACTACAAGAAGATCCTGCTGGCCGCTGCCGCCACCCTGGCTTTCGGCACCAGCGCCGTCGCTGCTGACAAACTGAAAATCGGTACCGAAGGCGCCTACCCACCGTTCAACCTGATCGACGCCAGCGGCCAGGTCGGTGGTTTCGACGTGGAAATCGCCCAGGCCCTGTGCGCCAAGATGAAGGCCGAGTGCGAAGTGGTCACCTCCGACTGGGACGGCATCATCCCGGCCCTGAACGCCAAGAAATTCGACTTCCTGGTGGCCTCGATGTCGATCACCGAAGAGCGCAAGGCGGCGGTCGACTTCACCGAACCCTACTACACCAACAAGCTGCAGTTCATCGCCCCGAAAGGCGGTGACTTCAAGACTGACAAGGCCAGCTTGAAAGGCAAGGTCATCGGCGCCCAGCGCGCGACCATCGCTGGCACCTGGCTGGAAGACAACCTGAACGGCGTGGTCGACATCAAGCTCTACGACACCCAGGAAAACGCCTACCTCGACCTGTCCTCGGGCCGCCTCGATGGCGTGCTGGCAGACACCTTCGTCAACTGGGAATGGCTGAAGAGCGATGCCGGCAAGAGCTTCGAGTTCAAGGGTGACCCAGTATTCGATAACGACAAGATCGGTATCGCCGTACGCAAGGGCGACGCTCTGCGCGACAAGCTGAACACCGCGCTGCAAGAGATCGTGGCCGACGGCACCTACAAGAAGATCAACGACAAGTACTTCCCGTTCAGCATCTACTAAGCAGCCAGCTCTGCGTCGCCCACCCGGGCGGCGCAGGCTTCTGAGCCCCCATGACTCTCGACCTCTACGGATTCGGCCCGGCCCTGGCCGCCGGCACCCTGATGACCATCAAGCTGGCGCTCAGTGCGCTGAGCCTGGGTCTGGTGCTCGGCCTGCTCGGCGCCCTTGCCAAGACTTCCCCGTACAAGCCGCTGCAATGGCTTGGCGGTACTTACTCGACCATCGTGCGCGGCATCCCCGAACTGCTCTGGGTATTGCTGATCTATTTCGGCACGGTCAACCTGATGCGCAACCTGGCTGACCTGCTCGGGCTGCAGAGCCTCGAACTCTCGGCCTTCGCCGCCGGCACCATCGCCCTCGGCATCTGTTTCGGCGCCTACGCCACCGAAGTGTTTCGTGGCGCCATTCTGGCCATCCCCAAAGGCCACCGCGAAGCCGGCCAGGCCCTGGGGCTGTCCAAACCACGGATTTTCTGGCGCCTGATCCTGCCGCAGATGTGGCGCATCGCCCTGCCCGGTTTGAGCAACCTGTTCATGATCCTGATGAAGGACACCGCGCTGGTTTCGGTGATCGGCCTGAACGAGATCATGCGCCGCTCGCAAATCGCCGTGACGTCGAGCAAAGAGCCGTTCACCTTCTTCCTGGTCGCCGCCTTCATTTATCTGGGCCTCACCGTGCTCGCCATGATCGGACTGCACTTCCTTGAGAAGCGCGCCAGTCGTGGTTTCATCAGGAGCGCCGCATGAACTGGGAAGTCATCATCAAATGGCTGCCGCGCCTGACCGAGGGCGCCCTGCTGACCCTCGAACTGGTGGCTATCGCCGTAATCGCCGGGTTGATCCTGGCCCTGCCCATGGGCATCGCCCGCGCCTCGAAACACTGGTACGTGCGCGCCGTGCCCTACGGCTACATCTTCTTCTTCCGCGGCACCCCACTGCTGGTGCAGCTGTTCCTGGTCTACTACGGCCTGGCGCAGTTCGACGCAGTGCGCCAGGGCCCGCTCTGGCCCTACCTGCGCGACCCATACTGGTGCGCGATCCTGACCATGACCCTGCACACCGCCGCGTATATCGCGGAAATCCTGCGCGGTGCCATCCAGGCCGTGCCGCAGGGCGAAGTGGAAGCCGCGCGCGCGCTGGGCATGTCGCGCGCCCAGGCCATGCTGCACATCATCCTGCCGCGTGCCGCGCGCATCGGCCTGCCGGCCTACAGCAACGAAGTGATTCTGATGCTCAAGGCCAGCGCCCTGGCCAGCACCGTGACCTTGCTTGAACTGACCGGCATGGCGCGCACGATCATCGCGCGCACCTACTTGCCGGTGGAAATATTCTTTGCTGCGGGCATGTTCTACCTGCTGATCGCCTTCTTGCTGGTGCGCGCCTTCAAACTGCTGGAGCGCTGGCTGCGCGTCGACGCCTGCCAGGGCCGCTGACGCCAAGGGGCTTGGCCGCACACTGCCATGAACGACCACCCCCTTAGCGGCGACGCCTTGCTTCAGCGCTTTCAAGCGCTGGAGCACTTCCTCGTCACCCACCAATCGCTGTGGCGGCCACGGCCGTTCACTCACCGGCAATTGCCGTGGGAGACCGAACACCCTGAACTGGCCCAATGGCTCAGATCGCGCAGCCTGGAAGAGGCCGAGGCCGCACACAACCAACCGCACCAACTGGACGCCCCCGCGCCCTTCCGCGAGCTGGCCAGCCAGGCCTGCGCCCTGAGCCGAGTCGGCGAGCTGCCACAGCAGCCGCTGCGCCCACTGCCAGCGCGCTTCTCCGTCGATGTGCCTGGGCGCAAGTGGCAACAAATCCAAGCCTTCGCCAGCCGCCTGCACTTTCAACAGGCGCCGCAACACTGGCTCGACTGGTGCGCTGGCAAGGGCCACCTCGGCCGCCTATTGAGCCACGAAGGGCAAGCGCTGACATGCCTGGAACACAACCCGGAGCTGGTGCGCAGCGGGCAACAGCTAAGCGCCAAGCTGAACCTGAGCGCCAGCCACATCGCACAGGATGTGCTGGCCGACAATGCCGGCGCGCGCCTCAAAGCCGAACACACCCCTGTCGCCCTGCACGCCTGCGGCGACCTGCATGTGCGCCTGCTGCAACTGGCCAGCGCCGCCGGCTGCCAACAACTCGCTGTGGCCCCCTGCTGCTATAACCGCATCAGCACACCGACCTACCAGGCGTTATCCGAGACAGCCAAGGCTTCGGCCTTGCACCTGTCGCTCGACGACCTCGCCCTCCCCCTGAGCGAAACCGTTACCGCAGGCGCCAGGGTGCGCCGCCAGCGCGACTGCTCCATGGCCAGACGACTGGGCTTCGACATCCTGCAACGGCAACTGCGCGGCATCGACGACTACCTGCCCACCCCCTCGTTACCGCCAGCCTGGCTGGCAAAAGACTTCGCCGACTACTGCCAAGACCTCGCCGCCCTCAAAGCCCTGCCCACGCCCAGCCGTGCATACGACTGGGCGGCGCTGGAAAGCCAAGGCTGGCAACGACTGGCCCAGGTACGCAATCTCGAACTGTTGCGCGCCCTGTTCCGCCGCCCGCTGGAGTTGTGGCTACTACTCGACCGTGGCCTGTACCTGAACGAACAAGGCTTTGCCGTGCACCTCGGCAGCTTCTGCCCCCGCCAGCTCACCCCGCGCAACCTGCTACTGCTCGCCGAACGCGCCTGATTTGCCCACATAAACTGTGGATAAGTGTGTTGATAGATTCTGGGCAACCACTCACAAGGCCGGGCTTATAGGCCCCCAAAGCAACTGATCGTTTTTTGATCTAAAGATAAAAATCAATAAAAACAGCCATTTACAATTATCCGTGAGCTGCCGCACAGAAACCGCGCACGACCGCGCCACACGCCTCCCACTTGTGCATAAGGATTTTGCTACTGATAGCCAGACCAGCACCAAACTGCTCGCAGACGGCTTTACTCAGGCAAACGAATGGATATAATGGCGACCCTCAAATGCCGGTATAGCTCAGCTGGTAGAGCAACTGACTTGTAATCAGTAGGTCCCGGGTTCGATTCCTGGTGCCGGCACCATACAAAACAAAGGGTTACGTGAAAACGTAGCCCTTTTTTGTGCCTGAAATTCGGCCTGGGGTAGGATTGGGGTAGGGATTTGCCACCTCATGAACTCTTCGTTAGAAAAATACCGGGGCAGCCACATACCGCTCGTCGGAAAACAGACACAGGCCCGCCCAAATATCGGCGAGCTTTCTTTCCCTCCAAAAATTGCCACAAGCGATTTTCGTCATCTTGAAAGCCATTCATGACGGCGGCCTTTTTCACCCAGATGACGTAAAGTGGGGACTTGCACAGCCCCTGAGAGCTGAATAGTGTGACTGGGCGGGCCATCAGACCTGACTCAAGGATCACTAGCACCATGAAGCAACTTGTTATGGTGGCTGTATGCGGGGCGCTTCGGCGCGCCGAGTTCCTAGAGTCTCGGTCTTCCACACCCGCATACAGCCGCCACCCATCATGTGGAAGTGATGCAGGCGGTCTCTAAAACTCTAGAGGTCACCCTATGCACCCGAGCGACTCATCCCCAAGCTTTACCCCACTACACTCCAGCGAGCACAACTGCCTGCTCGGCTTTCGCAGCGACGCCAAAGCCATCGAACTCTACGACGCGGCCACGCTCCGCCAAAACGCAGTGCTGGATTTGCTCTGTGCTCTCAGCGGGTCCGATTTAAACTCGCTTGCCTACGAGCCAATGAATGGATGTATTCAAGCGATCCGATTGCTGTGCAACGATGCTGCTGCTCTGTATTCGGCAGCATGGGACGGCGTACAGCGAGAAGCGACTGACGCCACTTGAACGGAGGGTGCGCAGTTACTCCCTCGCACCTTTCGAGGAAAGCTCGGTTTCGTAGCGCTGAACAAAATCGACCAGGTTGAGACCTAGTACGTGGCAAATGTCTCGCAGCTGAACTAGGTCAAGTCTTCTAAGGCCACGTTCAATGTCACTGGTGAAGGATTGCGGGCGGCCTAATGCTTCAGCGAACTGCGCCTGCGTCAGGCCTGACTCAGTACGACACTGCTTAATCATACGAAGCAGCACTAAGTTCTCATCTCGATAAATCGACTTTTCCACAGAGACGCATTCCAGCTGTTGACAAAGCCAGAATGTATATCTAAATTACAGATATCTGAATTACAGGTATACAGATATGAACGTCGTGCACATCTCCACAATCATCCCTCTCGATCCAGAGCGATCCGCACTTCTCGATGTCAAAAACCGCGTTTTGCTTTTAACCCTTGAGCGCCTGGTAAGTCGATTCGACATCGAACTACCGGTTGTACTGAGCCTTTTGTCTGGATCAGACATCCACATCCGTCTCGACCCGGTGAGTGGCAATCCATGCTTGCTATTCGATGACATTCCAACGCTTTTGGACCTTATCCGCCCCGCTCAACGGAATGACCGTCATAACAGGCAACACATGAGCATGCTCCTCCAGCACGCTGGATTATCAATATCGCTGAAGTTTTCGGGCCTCATCGATCAACCGCGCGCCCTGAGCAGGGAATTAATTTCAACCCTGTGCCCAAGCTGGGCCGAGGATGAGAAGACCCTTCGTGGCTTGCTCGACTTCACACAAAAAGTCGCTCCCCGTTAACTCAACACGGACATACCAGAGTGCCTCTAAGCCGCACGTAAAGATGGTTAAAAAGCATGAGCGATAAAGAAATATTCCAACGCTTCATAGAAGAAGTCCTGATGAGTGGGCCAGAGGCAACACTACCCTGCAACCTCAGCGACTATTGGCTGACAGCGCTTCAGCAGAGCACAGACAGGTGCTTAGAAAACCTCGCCACCGAGCGCCCGGAAGATGACGACAGCTTGTCTCTGCCACTAGCTGCGATCCTGCACATTCTGTGTGCCAAAGCCGGCAGTGCAGAATTTCACGTACCAATGGAGGAGCTATTCAACAATTTTGAATATCTCAGGATAGAGCTAGCAATCGAGGAGCTCCGACGAAAAACGGACTACCTAAATGAGCCGGCCACGCTCGCTTCGATTTTTACCGACCGGGAACTAAGGTTTTCACCTAGCGCCCCAAACTAAAAAACCGCTCCGGCGACTACAACAACTTATCCGCAATCCGATAACCAAAAAATGAAGCGCGTCAGCGATCTTGGCAGACTGCTGAATTGCAACGGCGAGCCTGCATCCGACAGTCTCATCATGAGGGCGAACGCAGTGAATGGACTAGATGCAATGACTGACCTGCTCTACGGACCAGGCCAGCACATGGCCGGAAGCGACATGTCGAATGAAGAGGCCATGACTTATGCACGGAACAGCTTTCCGTTTGGTAATTACTGCATCGTGCGCGACTGGATCTGGATCGATCTTGATGTCACTGACGAGCAACGCTCCGAACTGGCAAAAACAAGGCGCCAGCCGGTGATCCTATACGCTCACGGCGTCGTCATCGACAGCGAACGTAGATGGGATGTCGGCGACTTCGTCCGCACGTCACCACTCCACGTATTTGAGGAAAGCTTTCATTTTAAAACGCTCCACACCGTTTACCTGCTGCTTGGTGCCGGTACACGGAAGCAAGCCAGCGCGAAAACCGTTACTCGTATTTTCTGATTATGCAGCAGGCTAAATATGATGCGGGTCCATCTACTGTCAGATTTGCACAACGAGTTCGACACGTACATACCTAGGGGTGTCGATGCTGATGTCGTAATCCTCGCTGGCGATATCGATGTAAAGACTCGGGGAATTAGCTGGGCCATGCGGGCGTTTCCCTGCCCCGTTCTTTATGTACCCGGAAATCATGAGTACTACGGCGGACACCTCTTAGGAACACTGGCGAAAATGCGTGGTTCCTGTGCGGCATCTCATGTTCAGGTACTGGATCGAGATGCAGTTGAAATAGGTGGCGTTCGATTTCTAGGCGCGACGGCGTGGACTGATTTTTCCGCGACAGGAAACACGCCGTTGGCGTCGATCACAGCACAGAGTTCAATGAATGATTACCGCCTGATTCGTACTGGTGAGAACTACCGGCGCATAAAACCTAGTGACCTTGCTGCCGAGGCGCACAGGACGCGTGAATGGCTCCTGAGCAAACTGGCTGAGCCATTTTCAGGGCCCACAGTGGTAATCACGCATCATGCGCCGCTGCTGCGCTCATTGGCGGGAAGCCCATATGCAGGCGGTCATCTTGATGCTGCGTATGCAAATGACTGGATTGATCTACTTGGCGAGGATCGCGTGGCACTGTGGGTACACGGCCACTCTCATACTTCGGTTGACTATCACGAAGCTGGAACACGGATCGTTTGTAACCCAAGGGGATACCCTGGCGAATGCACAGGCTTCGACCCGCATCTAATCATCAATCTCTGAGGAGCAACAATGCGCTCAATGCCTGTACACGGTGAGCAGTTACTGAATGAGGCGATGAACTGCACATTCAGCCAACCGGTTACGGCGTATCTAACTGAAGCCCGCATTATTGCCTGCTGCTGTATAGGCCTGACGCATCGTCATGTACGAGCCGATCCAGTTTCGGGGCAGTTTACAGATGGACGCTTGATTCGCACCTCGACCATCTTACGTGTCGGACAGGAAGGCGGGTTATGGGTACTCCATACATACACTGGCAGTTTTTATGTCATCGCGTCATTCCGCGCCGATGACGGCTATCAGTCGCTGATGGAATATCGAGTATTTCTAACATCGGGGTATCACCCAGCACCCGGCAGACTGTTGCTGCTGACCGAAAACTG
>DELY01000021.1 GCA_002354655.1 Pseudomonas sp. UBA2684 | reverse complement strand
ACCAGCACGTCAAAATCGGCACCAGCCAGTTCATCGAAGCCGGCAACGAAATCCACTACTACGCCGGCAGCAAAGTGGTGATCGATGCCGGCATGGAACTCACCGCCAGCGGCGGCGGCAGCTTCCTCAAACTCGACCCCGGCGGCGTCACCCTGAGCGGCGCGACGATCAAGATCAATTCAGGTGGAGGGCCAGGCACGGGAACCGGGATCGGTATTCTGCCAGCGGTGCTTCCGTGGATCGCGGATCAGGCGCGGGCAGGCAATGTACTGCAAGCCAAAAAGCCCCAGCAGCACTTCGACGAACAACTGCGTTTCGTCACCCGCACCGGCTTGCCCGTCAAGGGAGTCAAGGCGGCGATTGTTCTGCCCAGCGAAACCTCCCCACGGCTTTACAAAAGCGATGTCGATGGTCGCTACCCACGCCTGCAAACCGAAGTGGCAGAAACCGCAAAAGTCCACCTGTTGTGGGATGAACTGGTCGTACCCATGGGTGCGGACGATTACGAAACGAGCCGAAATAAATGAGCACAGCCCCGATCACCACGTTCGCCACCAACGCCGTGACACGCTCCGTGTGTGAGGAGCCGCTTGCCTGCGACAAGCTGTGGGCCATGGGTCAGGAAGCCGCGATTAGCCGCCTGAGTGTGGAAACACGCAGCTTCTTTTCCACCACGGCCAAACAGGAGCTAGTCGCGGACTTCAGTGCCCGTGCAGCGCGCATTGCCGCCACCTACGCGCGCTTCTATCTGGAACAGGAAGAAGACGGCAAACCGCACCTCAAGGGGCGGTTCTACTGGATGGGTCTGGCCGCCTTTGCCAGCAAGCAGGTCAAGTGCGGGCTCGACTTCATCCCCAGCGAGCCCTACCTCACGCTCGCCACCCCTCCCATCGCTCAGCCGCCACTGCGGATCGGCAAAAACGCACTGGGCAAGGGCAACTTCTGGCTGTTCCAAGACATCTTCGTGTGGCACTGGTTCTACAGCAAATACCCAGAGCAATTTGAAGAGTGTGCGCCCGAGCGGAATGCAAGGGACTGTGTGCCGCAAGTTCAACTCAATATCGATAGTTTGCCGTGGGCGGCGGAAGCATTGGCCACTATCAACAACTTACAGGTTACCGCTGAAATTAAAAAAGCATTTAAATTGATACAGACGTTAGAAGGCATGCCTGACGGCCCCTCTAAAAGAACTGTTCAACTTGAATCGCTTATGGACATTGCCGATCATGAACAACGAAAAATACTGCAGCCATTAATCTATGAAGATTATGCATTCAAATTGGTACTGAATGCACAGGCGCTAGCTGAGGGGCTACCTTTCGTACCGCTCAGAGTAGCAGCGCTTAGCACTGCATGCGATATTGAAAACCCAAAGCTCAGAGTGCAAATGACCGAAGGTAATTTGTATGATGTAGATGACCGCATGACATTTATTACCAAGATTGCCATGCAATATCACAAAATGATGGGCGAGCAAAAAGAATATATGGAAGGCGCCATTTCAACTATTACATCTTGGAGAAATTCAGCATGAAGCCCTATTGGATTCTACTGATTTTTTTCCTTAATGGCTGCAACGACACAAGTAATAGCAAAGGTGCGAACATGACGAATGAACATCCTATTGTTGAAGTAGCACTGCATGAGTCAATTACAGAGCTTCTCGCATCCAGCCCTGTTGAATTCATATCTAGCTGCTTAAAAGAAGTCGGTATGTGCTGGTATGAAATTGAACGCCGAGCCGCCGAGCCAAATCTTCCAACAATTCTGATGAAACATGGCAATACGCCTCTAACCCTGGAGCAAGTAACGAATATTACAATCGTAGTCAATGACGAAAGAGGTGACGAGGTTCATAATTTAACCCTGATCCTACGCAGCATTCCTAGCAACAGCCTGCATGAAGAGTATCGTGATTTCATATATTCGTTGATAGAGAAGATAGAGCTAGCTGGCTGGGAATATTACTACTTTCCCTCCGACCCAAGAATCCCAGGCACGGAAGCCAATAAAATAGCATCGGCGGACGATGTATTGGGCAGCTACGTAATGAGCCATCCATGGCTCGAGCCCAGCCATAAAATTGACCTAGAGCGCTGGCTTAAATTCGGCTCTTTCTATAATTGGTATTTCTATAACGATGGTGCCTATTTGCACCTCAAGGCTTGGCGCCGGGATTCAGATGACGCGCCCAAAGAAAGAGCTACCTACCTCATTACATTGGAATTTTTAACCGAGACCGAATATTGGCTTTCAGGCTTCACTGAAAAAGAAGATAGGACCCGCTGGAAAGAACTCCTGCCTGAGCGTCTCGAAGGCTATAAGCAGCAGCGCAAAGAGCTAGAGGCTAAAGCCCGTGCAGCAGGAATAGCAATTGACGAGAACTATCAAGATCCGTCCATTAAGGCCCTGACAAAATGATGGATAGGGAACCATGAAACATGGCTTTGGCAAAAATTGAAACTTGGCAGAATGGCGCATGAAGCCCTATTGGCTCTTGTTGGTTTTTCTCCTCAATGCCTGCAAAGACGACAACAAAAAAGAGAACAGCACGATGGCTGAAACAATCTCCGTCGAACTGAGGTTCAACGAAACCTTCAAAGGCTTTCTTGCCCGATCGCCGTTACAGTTCGAGCAAGACTGCCTTAAAGAGGCCGATTTTTGCTCATACGAATTTGGCCGTTCGATGAACGAGCCTAATTTGCCAAGTATTTTCATTGAGCAGAGCGGTCAGCGACTGACACTCAAAAATGTCGTAGCCATAACTACCTCTAGCAACATGCAGGCAAGCAGTGAGATTGATAATTTTCAGCTGACTGTTCGCGGCCTCCCGGATGACAGCAGCCATGAAGAAAACAAAGCATTTATCTACGCAATAATTGAAACAATTAAGAGTAATGGCTGGAGTCGCCTGATTTCTCCCACGTCTCCCAGAGTTTCCGGTTCCCAAGCTGAAAAAATCCATTCTGCTGACACTGTGCATGGCGTTTATATATCCAGCCATCCTTGGTTCGACCCGGACTATACACTCGACATGGAGCGCTGGATGAAATGGGGAAGTTTCTATTCGTGGGATTTTTATAATAACGGCCTTTATATGACATTGAATGCGTGGCGACAAAAATCCCAAACTGAACCGCAAAACAAAGGGACTTATCTTATTACGCTTGAGCTCCAGACCGATGCTAAATATTGGAAAAAATCATTTGAAACGGAAGAGCAGCAAAGGGACTGGATATCATTGATCCCGGAGCTAAAGAATAAATATATAACTATTCGCAGCCGCGACGAGAAAACACTTCGCGCGGCCGGAATAGCGATTGACGAAGACTACCAAGACCCGCCCATAAAAGCGCTGGAAAAACAATAAGTGCGAAACATAAAAGCGCACTCAGCTTATTCGCACAAAGCATATGACACGGTTCTGAATACGTTAGGCAATACAAGGATGCAATTATGAATATCCACTACTGGCCAATTGTCCTACTCGCTCTATGCCTCTCCGCCTGCAGCGGTAACTACAAGTTCAGCGACAACGAATACCGCCCCTTGGGCGAACCGCAAGCAGTGCAACGCGGCAACTGACCGCAAGGAGTTAAACACCATGGAACTGGTCTTCGATGTGGTCAGTGCACAGCAGTTCGTGCCAGGTCTATTGACCACCAAAACCTTCAAGCAGGCCGGCGGCATCATTGGCCGTGCGGAGGACTGCGACTGGGTGATTCCGGATCGCAAGCGCGTGCTGTCCAGCCGGCATGCCGAGGTCAGCTACCGTGACGGGGCGTTCTACCTGACCGACACCAGCAGCAACGGCGTGCAGCTCAAAGACAGCGGTGCCAGCCTGCGCAAGGGCGAGGCGCAGCGCATTGGGCATGGCAGCGTGTATTGCCTGGGCGATTTCGAGATTCGCGCGCGGCTGATCCGCGACCCGGCGTTGTTCGAAGGCGATATCGGCCGTGCGCAGCCGGCCGGCAGCATTATCCCGGACGATGCCTTTCTCGACCTCGACCCGCTGACCGCGCTCGATCAACAGGAGCGCGTGTATGCGGAAGTCGACGACCTGACGGCGATCCTGCGCCCGCATAACGTGCAGGCGCAGCAACGTGATTACGCACAGATCGACGAAGAAAACCTGCTGCTGCCGCAATTGGTTGCGCCAACGCCCGAACCGCCGCGCCAACGCGCGCCAGAGCCGGTGCGCTTGCCGCCTACCTTCTGGGAAAAATTCGGCGAGGCTCTTGGGGTCACACTCGACGATCTGGATGACGACGCCCGCGAAGCCCTGGCCCTGCACGCCGCCAAGCTGCTCAAACAGAGCGTCGGCAGCCTGCAACAGAGCCTGCGTACCCGTAGCGAGCTGAAAAACGAACTGCGCTTGGCGCTGACCACGGTGCAGAGCGCCGGCAACAACCCGCTCAAGCACACCGCCGACAGCAGCGAAGCGCTCAACGCCTTGCTGCGCGGCGGTAAGAAAGCCGGCCAACTCAGCGCCGAGCAGGCCATTCGCCACGGCTTTCGCGACTTGCAGGCGCATCAGGTGGCGCTGCTCGCCGCCAGCCGTGCGGCGGTCAAGGGCATGTTCGAGCAGCTGTCGCCGGAGCAACTGAGCCTGCGCTTCGAGCGCGAAGGCCGCAAGCCGCTGCTCGCCACCGCCGGCAGCCGCTGGCGCGCCTATCGCCGCCTGCACAGCGCGCTGGAGCAGAACGACGACTGGAGCGACCGCCTGTTCGCCCGCGATTTTGCCACTACCTATGAAGAACAGGTTCGCCTGATCGCCACCCTCAATACCGACGCTCAAGGATGATGTCCATGCTCCGTTTTTTCCCCCTGGCGCTGCTCGCCGCGCTGCTGACCCTCGGCGGCTGCTCGTCGTTGTCGCCCTACTCGAAGATGACCAAGCTCGACCTTAGCCTGACCGGCAGTGAGCAACTCAACCCAGACCTCAACGGGCGGCCCTCGCCGATCGTGCTGCGGCTGATCGAACTGAAGCACCCGGTGGCCTTCGAGAGCGCCGATTTCTTCTCGCTCTATCAGCGCCCGAAAGAAGCCCTGGCGCCAGACCTGGTGACCCTCGAAGAGCTTGAGTTAAGGCCCGGCGAAACCCGCGAGTTGAAGCTCTCGGTGCAGGAAGGCAGTCGCTATGTCGGGGTGCTCGCGGCCTACCGCGATCTGCCGGAAGCCAGCTGGCGCGTGGTGATTCCGCTGCAAGCCCAGGCGCGCAATCAGGTCGTACTGAACCTGGATGCCCAGGGCATCAAGACCGTCGACGACACGACCCAGGGCGAGGAATAAGCCATGACCCAACATAAAGTGGTCTGGCAGGAAGGCATGCTGCTGCGCCCGCAGCACTTTCAGCAAAGCGACCGTTACTACGATTACCAATTCAAAACCCGCACGCAAAAGCTGGGCAGCTATGCCTGGGGCTTTTTCGAGCTGGAGATCGACCGCCAGTTCCTCAACATGGGCAAACTGGTGGTGAGCAAGGCCAGCGGCATCCTGCCCGATGGCAGCCTGTTCGATATCGGCGCTGAGCGCGAACCGCTGGCCCTCGACGTGCCACCGAATACCGGCAACACCCCGGTGTACCTGGCGCTGCCGCTGGTCACCGGTAACCACATCGAAAGCCGCCGCCCGGATCAGCAGGATGTGCTGGCGCGCTTCACCGCTTTCGACGAAGAAGTCGCCGACTCCAACGCCGGCGACAGCGCGGCTAGTCAGGTCAGCTGCGGCCGCCCGGATTTCCGCCTGCTGCTCGGTGAGCAACAGAGCGACCAGGCTTACGTCAAACTGCAACTGTGCGACGTGCTCGACACCACCCCGGACGGGGTGATCAGCATCGACCCCGAGTTCATCCCGACCTATGTCAACTTCCAGGCTTCCGGCTACCTGCTCAGCTGCCTCAAGGAAGTGATCAGCATGCTCGCCCACCGTGGCGACATTCTTGCCGAACGTATTCGCGCCACCGGCAAGGTCGGCGGTGCCGAAGTCGGCGATTTTATGATGCTGCAACTGATCAACCGCTTCGAGCCGGTGCTGCGCCATTACCTGGGCATCGAACAGGTGCACCCGGAGCAGATCTACCGCGAGTTGCTCGGCCTGCTCGGTGAGCTGGCGACCTTCTCCAGCGAGATCAAACGCCCGCGCCTGGAAGGCCGTTATCTGCACAGCGATCAGGGCGTGAGCTTCCGCAAGCTGATGGATGCGATCCGCCAGGTGCTGTCGATGGTGCTGGAACAGCACGCCATCGAAATGCTGCTGCAGCAGCGTCAGTACGGCATTCAGGTGTCGCCGCTGCACGACCACAAGCTGCTCGCCACCTCCACCTTCGTCCTCGCCGCCAGCGCCCAGTGCGACTCGGAAGAGCTGCGCCAGCGCCTGCCGGCACACCTCAAGGTCGGCCCGGTGGAGCAGATTCGCCAGCTGGTCAACCTGCACCTGCCGGGCATCAAGGTCAAACCGATGCCCGTAGCACCACGGCAGATCCCCTTCCACTCGGGCAAGACCTACTTCGCCCTGGAACTGGGCTCCGAGGAACTGGCGCAGCTGGAACGCTCCGGCGGCTTCGCTTTCCACGTGTCCGGCGAGTTCTCCGGGCTTGAGATGAAATTCTGGGCGATCAGGAACTGATTATGACGACCAAGGAAATGGAATACGGCCAGGACGACAAAACCGTCATCCTCAACCGCAAAGGTGATGCCCCCGCGCACAGCCCGCTGACTGACTTCGCCGCGCCGCCAAAATTCGAGCAGCTGGAAGAGCGGATGATTTATGCCGCACGCCTGCGCCCGGCCGAGAGCTTCAATATCAGCCTCAACCCGCTGGTCGCAGCCGCCGCCACTTTGCTCTCGGAAGTGGTGCGGCTCAAGCACAGCTTCGACAGCGAAGACATGCACGCGCTGAACCAGCGCCTGGCCAGCGCGATCAAGCTGTTCGAACACCGCGCCCTGCATGAAGGCGCGGAAAGCAGCCAGGTAATGGCGGCCCGCTACGTGCTCTGCACCGTGGTCGACGAGGCCGTGGTGACCACGCCCTGGGGCAACGAGAGCGAGTGGTCGCAGATGAGCCTGCTGTCCTCGTTCCACAACGAGACCTTCGGCGGCGAGAAGTTCTTCCAGCTGCTCGAGCGCCTGTCGCGCAACCCGGTCAAGCACCTGCCGATGCTCGAGCTGATGTACCTGTGCCTGTCGCTCGGTTTCGAGGGCAAGTACCGCGTGCTGCCGCGCGGCATGCTCGAACTGGAAGCGGTACGCGACAGCCTCTATCGGCAGATCCGCCAGATGCGTGGTGACGTGCCGCGCGAGGTTTCGCCGCACTGGCAGGGTCTGAAAGACACCCGCCGGCGCCTGGTGCGCATCGTGCCGTGGTGGCTGGTGGCGCTGTTCACCCTGGTGTGCCTGGTGGTGATGTATGGCGGTTTCGCCTGGGTATTGGGCGAGCAGCGCGAAACTATTTTGCAGCCGTACGAGCAACTCGACCCGTCTGCGGGTGTAAGCATGGATGATCTGAAATGAAGAGTTTTTTCGGCAAGTTAGCCGCATTTTTCCGCAAGACCTGGGTATGGAGCCTGTGTCTGGTATTAGTTCTAGCGCTGCTGGTGTGGTTTGTCGGCCCGCTGCTCGCGGTCAACGATTACAAATTCTGGGAATCGGCCACCAGCCGCCTGCTGAGCATCAGCGGGTTGTTCCTGATCTGGGGCCTGGCCATGGTGTTCGCCAGCTGGAAGGCCACCGCCCGCAAGAAGGCCGAGGAAGACGACGCCGATGCCCAGGAGCGCCTGCGCCGCGAAGGCCTGATCAACGAGGAGCAGCTCGAGCTGCGCAATCGTTTCAAGCAGGCCCTGCACACCCTCAAACGCTCCAGCCTGTACCGCGGCCGTAGCGAAAAATGGCGCAACGAGCTGCCCTGGTACCTGCTGCTCGGCCCACAGAGCAGTGGCAAGACCAGCCTGCTGGACTTCTCCGGCCTGGACTTCCCGCTCAATCGCGGTGACCAGCAACGTCTGACCAAGGACGTTTCCGGCACCCGTTATGCCGACTGGTATTTCGCCGACCACGCCGTGCTGATCGACACCGCCGGGCGCTACCTGACTCAGCCCGACCCGGCCATCGACAGCCGTGCCTGGGACACCCTGCTGGGCCTGCTGCGCAAACGCCGCGCGCGTCCACTGAATGGCGTGCTGGTCAACATTCCGGTGGAGCAGCTGCAAGGCGGCAGCGAAATCGAATTGGAAAACCTCGCCCGCCAGACCCGTCAGCGTCTGCAGGATATTCACCAGCGCCTGGGTGCCGATGTCCCGGTGTACCTGGTGCTGAGCAAGGCCGACAAGGTGCTGGGCTTCGATGAGTTCTTCGACCAGCTGTCACGCGAAGAAAGCGATCAGGTACTCGGCGCGAGCTTCCGCAAAGAGCAGAACGCCACCGACGTACAGGTGATCCGCCAGGAGTTCGAAGAACTGCTGCGCCGCCTCAATAGTCAGGTGATCCTGCGCATGCACCAGGAGCGCGACACCCAGCGCCGCGGGCGTATCCTCGACTTCCCGCACCAGCTCGGGCAAATCGGCGAACGCCTGTGCCTGTTCGTCGAGCTGGCCTTTACCGGTAACCGCTACCAGCGCGCCAGCCAGTTGCGCGGCTTCTACCTGACCAGCGCACCGCAACTGAACGAGCAACTCGACCCAACCACCGCTGGCATTGGCCGCAATCTCGGCCTGGCCAGCAGCGCCCTACCGACTTTCCGCAGCGGCCGCGCGCGCTTTATCAACCAACTGCTCAGCCGGGTGATCTTCCCCGAAGCCGACCTCGCCGGCCTCGACCAGAAGGAAGTCCGCCGTATCGACTGGGGCCAGCGCGCCATGTACGCCTGTGCTTTCGCCTGCCTGGCCCTGTTCGGCGTGCTCTGGGCCAACGGTTTCTCGGCCAACCACGGCCGCCTGGAACAGCTGCGCGAGATCGCCCAGCAACTGACTCGCCAGCACGGCGGGATCGGCGCCCAGGACGACGCGCTGCAAACGCTCAAGGCGTTGGACAGCAGCTATGCGGCGACCCAGGTGTTCCCGCGCAAAGGCGAGGTGAGCTACCTGCAACGCGGTGGCTTGTACCAGGGCGAACAGGTCGACCCAACGCTGCAGCGCGCCTACCGCGGTGAACTGGAAAACCTGCTGCTGCCGCGCGTCGGCCGCCAGCTGGAAGCGCAGGTGCGCGCCAACTTGGGTGACCGCGAGCGCCTGCTCAATAGCCTGCGCGCCTACCTCATGCTCAACCTGGAAGAGCGCCGCGACAAGGCCTTCCTCGAAGAATGGCTGGCCGCCGACTGGTCGCTGCGCTACGCCGGCAATAGCGCCGCGCAGCGCGGCCTCAACGGTCACTTCGAGCGCCTGCTGGCTGAACCGTTTACGCCCTATTCGTTAAATGCGCCGCTGGTGGCCCAGGCGCGCCAGGTGCTGCGCAGCGAATCGCTGGCCAACGTGGTCTACCGCATGTTGCGCGAACAAGCGCGCAGCCTGCCGGACTACCGCCTGAGCCAGAAACTTGGCCCGCAAGCCGGGCTGTTCGCCGGCAGCGACTACAGCATTCCCGGCTTCTACACCCAGGCTGGCTACCGCAAGCTGTTCGTCGCCCAGGGCGCCGACCTGGTGCGCGGCATCCTGCGCGACAACTGGGTGCTCGGCGAAGGCGACACTTTGAGCAGCAACGACCTCAGCCGCCTGCTGGTGGAAATGGAGCAGCTGTACTTCCGCGACTACGCCAACTACTGGGGCGAAGCCCTGGCGCAGCTGACGCTGGAGCCGGTCGGCAGCGCCAACCAGGGCGCCCTGCAACTGGCCGGGCTAACCGCCGCCAACTCGCCGCTGCTGCAACTGCTGGTGGAAGTGCGCGACAACACCCGCTTCAAAGGTATGGCCGAAGCCGCCGATGATGCCGGTGCTGCCGCCGAAGCGCTGGAAGGTGCCAAGGGCAAGCTGGGCAAAGTCGCCAAGCTCGCCGGCGCTGCCGCCGAACAGGCGCAAGCGGCACTGGTGAAAAATCTGCCGGATACCGCGCGTAAAACCCTGGAGCGCCGCTTCGAACCGCTGCACCGTTTGCTTGATGAAAACGGCGGTGCCGGCCCGGAACTGGCCACTACCCTGCAGGCGCTGGATGCTCTGCAACTGCAACTGGCCAGCCTGGCGCACGCCAGTGCTCCGGAGCAGGCCGCGTTCGAACTGGCCAAGGCGCGTATGGGCGGCCAGCGTGATGCGATCAACCAAGTGCGCAGCAGTGCCGCGCGCCTGCCGCAACCGGTCGGCAACTGGCTCGGCCTGCTCGCCGAAGACAGCTGGATGCTGGTGCTCAACGACGCCTATCACTACCTCAATCAGCGTTATAAGAGCGAGCTGTACGCCGCTTACGACGGCTCGTTGAAGCAGCGTTATCCGTTCAGCGCGCACAGTGAAAGCGACGTGGCGATTGCCGATTTCCGCGAGTTCTTCAAGAGCCAGGGTATCGCCCAACGCTTCTTCGACAGTTACCTCAAGCCGTTCGTCAGCGGCACCGCCGACCAGTATCAGCTGCGCCGTGTGGATGGCCGTGGCCTGCCGTTGTCGCGCGAGTTCCTGTTGCAGATGAGCCACGCACAAACCATCCGCCGCAGCTTCTTCGCCGAGAACCCCAACGAACCCAAGGTGCTGTTCAAGCTGGAGCCTTACTCGCTGGACTCCAGCCTGGGCCGCGCGGATTTCCGCTTCGGCAGCCAGCAGATGGAATACCGCCACGGCCCCATCGTGCAGACCGCCTTCAGCTGGCCAGCCGAGGCCGACGAAGGGCGCACCAGCCTGGTGGTCGAAGAACTCAGCGGGCGCCGCGTCGGTATCGAGAAGAACACCGGCCCCTGGTCGCTGTTCCGCCTGCTCGACTTGATGAACGTCGACTACCACAGCGGCCGCGACGTGCTGATGCTCAAAGCCGATCTCGGCGGCCTGCACGCCAACTACCTGCTGCACAGCCAGCGCTCGCCGAACCCGTTCGACATCGGCCTGCTGCGCAGCTTCAAACTGCCGGCGACGCTCTGATGCAGGCGGTTGCCAGCCACTGGCGCAGCGCGGCGCGCACCGACACCGGCAAGGTGCGCGCGCGCAACGAGGACGCCTTTCTGGCCCTGCCTGAGCAGGGCCTGTGGGTGGTCGCCGATGGCATGGGCGGCCACCAGAACGGCGCCCTGGCCAGCCGCCTGATCGTCGAGCAGCTGGCCGAACCGAGCACCGGTGACTTGCAGCAGCGCCTGGTCGAGTTGCGCAAGCGCCTGCACGGGCTCAATCGCCGCCTCGGCCAGGAGCTGACCGTCACCGCCGCCCAGCCAGACCCGGTAATCGGCAGCACCGTAGTGGCCCTGCTGATCGACGGCGACCACGCCGCCTGCGTTTGGGCCGGCGACAGCCGCTGCTACCTGTGGCGCGGCAGCCGGCTGTACCAGCTCAGCCGCGATCATTCGCTGTTGCAGCAGCTGATCGACGAACAGCAACTCAGCCCCAGCGAAGCCGCTCGGCATCCGGCGGCGCATGCCCTGACCCGCGCCATCGGCGCCAGCGACGAGCTGAAACTGGAAATTCTCGAACTGGACATACTGCCGGGCGACGCTTTTCTGCTGTGCAGCGATGGCCTCTATCAAGGCCTGTCGGCCGATGAACTGGGCGCAGCACTCAACCTGCCCTCACCGCAGCTGACGCTGAATAGGTTATTCCAGCAGGCCCTCGCCGGCCCGGCGCGGGACAACCTGAGCGCGGTGGTGGTGCGCCGATGAGGACGCGAGGATGAGCGAAAATCTACTCGACGAAGCCAGCGACCTGACCTACTTCGCCCTGGCCGCGACTGCCGCCAAACCGGCGGACCAAGCGCCGCGCGTGGTACTCAGCGAACTGCCGGAAGTGCTCGGCGGCCGCTACAAAATCGAGCGCCTGCTCGGGGTCGGCGGCATGGGTGCGGTGTATCGCGCCCGCGACCTACTGCGCGAACAGTTCGGTGACCCCGAGCCTTACGTGGCGCTGAAAACCCTTAGCGATGACTTCGCCGAATACCCCGACGCCAACTCGCTGCTGTACAGCGAATTCGCCCTCACCGCGCGGCTCAACCACCCGCATGTGGTGCGCCTGTTCGGCTTCGAGGTGGATGTGCCGAGCCAGCGTGCCTTTCTCACCCTGGAGCTGCTCAAGGGTCTGACCCTCGATCAGTTGCTTAGCGAGCGCCCCGACGGCGTGCCCTGGTCCGAGTTGCAGGGCATCGCCATCGCCCTGCTCGACGCCCTGAGCTATTCGCACAGCCTCGGCGTGCTGCATGGCGATCTCAAGCCGAGCAATGTGATGCTCGCCGAAGACGGCCTGCGGTTGTTCGATTATGGTCTCGGCCAACCGGTGGAAGGCCTGCTACCTGGCCTGCCGCGCCTGTGCCGTAACCGCTTTACCGCCTGGACGCCGCGCTACGCCGCATTGGAATTACTCGACGGCGCACCGCTGAGCGCTGCCGCCGATGTCTATGCCGTGGCCTGCGTGCTGTATGAACTGGCCAGCGGTCGTCATCCGTTTCGCCGCCTCAGCGCTAAACAGGCAAAAAGTATGGAGCTGGATAAACAACTGCAACGGCCCGCACACCTGCCGGCTCATTGTTGGCCCGCCCTGCGCACGGCCCTGGCCTTCGACGAGGCGCAGCGCAGCATCGACTGTGCGCAGTTGCTCGAAGTGCTTCGCCAGCCCATGCCCAGCGGCTGGCGGCGTTGGTTGCGGCGCAGCAATTTGTAGGTTGGCGCTGAGCTCCGCGCCGTACCTACTCGCGATACCAGGCATCAATGGATGATCTTTTAACAAGGAAATGACCATGTTTAACCCGGCCAATGAAACCCACTTCAGTCTGACCATCGAAGGCCTCGACCACGACCTGCAAGTGCTCGAATTCAGCGGCCGCGAGGCGATCAGCCAGCCCTACCGTTTCGAGCTGGAGCTGGTCAGCCAGCGCCCTGACGTGGACCTGCAAAGCCTGCTGCATCAGCGCGCCTTTCTCGCCTTCAGCCCAGACGGCCTGGGCATTCACGGCCTGATCTACCGCGTCGCCCAGGGCGAGTCCGGCAAGCGCCTGACCCGCTACACGCTGAGCATCGTGCCGCAACTGAGCTACCTGACGCACCGTACTAACCAACGCATCTTCCAGCACCTCACGGTGCCGCAGATCGTCGCCCAGGTACTCGAAGAACACGGCATCGCCCTTGGCGGTTACCAGTTCCAGCTCGGCCCGACTGTTTACCCGAAGCGTGATTACTGCGTGCAGTACGACGAAAGCGACCTGCATTTCATCCAGCGCCTGTGCGAGGAAGAAGGCATCCACTACCACTTCCAGCACAGCGAGCAGGGCCACGTGCTGGTCTTCGGTGACGACCAGAGCGCCTTCGGCAAACTCGGCCAGCCCACCGCCTACCTGCAAGACAACGGCATGACCGCCGCCGAACCGGTGATCAAACGTTTCGCCGTGCGCCTGGAAACCCGTACCAGCCGCACCACCCGCCGCGACTACGACTTCGAGCAACCGCGCCTGCTGATGGAAGCTGCGTTCGAGGAAGATCGCGGCCCCGAGGCCAAGCCGCTGCCGGATCTTGAGGATTACGACTACCCCGGCCGCTTTGTCGACCGAGCGCGCGGCAAGCACCTCAGCCAACGCCACCTCGAACGCCACCGCGCCGATTACCGCCTGGCCGAAGGCCATGGCGATCAGCCGAAGCTGCTCAGCGGCCACTTCCTCGAACTCTCCGACCACCCGTGCCAGGACTGCAACGACCTCTGGCTGCTGCACGAAGTGATCCACCAAGGCAAACAGCCCCAGGTGCTGGAAGAGTCGGTCAGCAGTCATACCGCAGCCAGCGACGGCTTCCAGCAGGGCTACCGCAACCACTTCACCGCCACACCCTGGACGGTGCCCTTCCGCCCGCCACTGGCGCACCCGAAACCACGGGTATTGGGCAGCCAAACTGCCGTAGTCACTGGCCCGGCTGGCGAAGAAATCCACTGCGACGAGTACGGCCGCATCAAGGTGCAGTTCCATTGGGATCGCCATGGCCAGACCGACGACAAGACCAGTTGCTGGCTGCGCGTGTCTTCCAACTGGGCCGGCGACCGTTACGGCGGCATCGCCATTCCACGGATCGGCATGGAAGTGCTGGTGACCTTCCTCGAAGGCGATCCCGACCAACCCTTGGTCAGCGGCTGCCTGTACCACGCCGAGCATGTCGTGCCCTACGACCTGCCAGCGAACAAGACCCGCACTGTGTTCAAAACACTCAGCACACCGGGCGGCGGTGGCTACAACGAATTGCGCATCGAAGACCGCAAGGGCGCCGAGCAAATCTTTATCCACGCCCAGCGCGACTGGGACGAGAACATCGAGCACGACCAGAAGATCCGCGTTGGCCACGAACGCCACGACACCGTCGAAGCCAACAGCTACACCGAGCTCAAAGCCGAAGAACACCTGACGGTCATCGCCGACCGTAAGGTCGAAGTCAAACCCGACGACCACCTCACCGTCGGACAAAACCAACACATCAAACTCGGCACCGCCCAACTGAGCAAAGCCGGCCGCGAAATCCACCTCAAAGCCGGCCAGAAGATGGTCATCGAAGCCGGCAGCGAACTCACCCTCAACGCCGGCGGCAGCTTTATCAAACTCGATGGCGGCGGCATCACCATCAGCGGCCCTCTGGCCAAAATCAACGCCGGCGGCGCCCCGGGCAAAGGCTCGGGTATCGGTATAAAACCACCGGTACTGCCGGGGGCGGCGGATAGCGATAAGGCGGGGAATTTGTTGGATGAGGCGTTGGTGAATACATCAACTGAGCCCAAGACCGTTATTACCAAGGACTATCCGCTCTCTCTTTAACGCCTGGACGATAAACACTAAGGATTAGGTACTCGCAATGCTGATCAGCCCACCTTTCATTCCCCGCTTGATAGCCGGGGAGAATGACGATGCTTTTATCAACCGCGCCATGCTAGGTGGCGCTCCCGGAGACGGCGCATTTCCTCTTAGCTTCGACTTGAATTGGCACGGCGGCATGCACCTCACCGCCCCCCGTGAAGGAACCGCCTCTCTCCCAGTAAGGGCGATTGCGGATGCCACCCTGGTCTATTTTCGTCAACCAACCGAAGAAGCGAGCGCGCCAGCGGATCATGGACTGCGCTACCGCGATCAGTGGACCGATAACGGCTGCATCGTCCTCAAGCACGAGACAGAGATCGGTGAAGGTACCCTCTCCACAGTGGTCTTCTACTCGGTCTATATGCACCTATCGAAGATCACACTAGCCAACCCAACCAAGGGACAGACGATCTATCGCAAGGACTCGGTAGGAGAAGCCGGACGAATCTACGGCCAGAGCGAGCGCATTCACTTCGAAATAATTGCTGATCAGAGCCAGATTGCACACCTAGTTGGCCGCACCGAGAAAACGCTGAACCATCAAGCTAGCAACGGAAGGACAGACAGCTGCTGGGGAGACATGTACTTCTTTGTTCCTCCGGAAGTACTGGTCTATGAAGCCCCACCCGCTAACCTGCGACAAGCCGAAAATAATGCACCGGTCGTCTATCGCTGTCCTGCCTTGCCCACTGGAGCTCCATCTGTTCAGGAAGGTAACTCTGCCGAGAATGGTAGGGAAGCAGGCCCTACACCTCTGATTCAAGGCTATGACTGGGCAGTGGCCAATCAACTGCAAGAGGGTATCTTTGTTCGTATGCGCTATGAGCGCGGCCAATGCACGCTGACCTCATTCCTGATGGGCGGCGAAGAGATTGGGGCGCATCAAGAAGAAACCGATTACGAATACAACCTTTATCGAACGGCAACCAACCTCTACCCCCAGCGCCCCAGCGCCGGTTATGAACTGCTTCGCTTCGGTAGGGTTCTAGGGCCAGACGCTCTGCAACCAGCAGATGCAGCCAACTGGCGGCAAATAGCACTCCCAGCCCAGGCAGGTGCCTCCCCCAGAGCAGGGTGGGTAAACCTCAATGCCGCAACGGTCGCCAAGTTTAGTGACGCGGACTTTCCCCATTGGCAAGGCTGGCAATTGATCGACGACGACACCGACTCCGATAGCCATTGCCAGTCGCCCTTCATTCGCAGTCTGTTGCGCCTGGATGACGGCAAGGTAGTGTCCGATCAGGTAGATGCAGTGAGCATTGCACTATCACCTGCTTATGCCAGCCTATCGGAAGAAGAGAAGCTCAAACTCTCGGAGCGCTACGAACGAGAACGCGCGCAAAACGAAGCGGCCTTACAAGACCCTGTCACGCAAAATCAACTCAAGCGTTTTATTTGTAAGTTCCCAAGTGAATGGACCAAGAGCGACTTCGACACTCGCTATGGCTGGCTGAGAAAGGTAGCACCCGGAGGGCCGTTATCTGAGGAAAGCTACAACCGATTGCGTAAACACCACCAAGAATTGGCATTTTGGGAAGATGCGGCACTGGAGGGGATTGAGGCAAAGCACTGGCATTTCCCAGCCAAAGAATTCATTCGCACTTTCAGGAAGTGCGGATGGCTATCTGCCAAAGAATTTATACGGATTTATCCCAATGT
Source organism: Pseudomonas sp. UBA2684 (assembly GCA_002354655.1). Taxonomy (GTDB): domain Bacteria; phylum Pseudomonadota; class Gammaproteobacteria; order Pseudomonadales; family Pseudomonadaceae; genus Aquipseudomonas. The sequence continues at coordinate 38,820 of DELY01000021.1, read as the reverse complement.
CACAACAGAAAAAGTGCAGACTTTTTTATCGTACATTAACAAGGCAACATCCAAATATTTAATAGTCGGCAGCCTTCCTCGCGCCCACTTCTTTGGCCAGGCGGGGGTGGAAACTAATCAGCTTAGGTGGATGTCTGAGCTTTACAATGGCGATCCCTATACATATTTTAGAAGATATGAGAAAGCCAAGAATTTTCGGGGTTGGCTTGGCAACATGAAGTGGAACGACGGTGGGAACTTCCGTGGCAGGGGCATGAAGCAGTTGACTGGGCGTGATAACTACGCAAAGTATTGGGTATATCGCGGCTGGATTGCGGAAAATTCATTTACTGACGGATGGTGGCGCAATCCTCGTTGGTGGGGAATTACAGGGGATACTGTTCCTGCTGCTCAGCACAATACTCCCCCAATTCAAAATGCGGTGGCGCTTGCACAGCTGGAGGCCGATATGCGACCACCACAAATAAATAATCCAGACAGAGTGAATACTGATCCATCAACATCGGTAGATACGGCAGGGTGGTTTTGGGCAAAGAATAGGCTCATTAGCATCGCAGATACCAATAATATTGCAGAAATGACGCGGCGGATTCGCGGAGATGGAGCCAATGTTGGTGTCAATACGCCCTGGCCAGAGGCGGCAAATTTCCCTCAGCGTCAAGAATTGACCGAGGAAATATTGGAGTATTTGGGAGATATTTGCGAATGAAAATATTTTACTTTTTTTTCTCACTAATCCTTAGCCATGCATCAGTTGCAGAAAATGAAACTGCTCTTCTTCAGTGCAGGGAAGTGGTTACAGAGGGCAAAAGGTCCTTAATCTTATCGGCCGATAATATTGACTTCATAATTTCAACATCACAGAGCACATGTGAATCGTCTTTTGAATACCAATATCTGAAAAGTGACAACGATAGATATTTGATTACGTCATGGCCGACAAGTGAGGAGCTTGGTGTAAATGCTCAGCGCAATTTATACATAGCATCGCCTGAGAGGCCCGATGCAAAATATATTGGATCAGTTCCAGTTGATGCTGAAATAGTGGGCGAGGGAAGGTATCGCAGAATATCGCAGGAGGGGGGCAGCATACATGAGACGATTTATTTCATGCGTGATGCACAAATAGATATTGAAAAACCGAGCAAGGAATTAGTCATTGCAAATACGGAATGCATTTACCTCCAAGGAAGTGATAGTGAGTGTCAGCGCATGACTGGAACCTTTGAAAATCCAATTTGTGTCTACAGCCATGATGGAAAAAAATCCTTGGCGGATGTTTCGAGTTGCTCGGAGCTTCTAAATTTCCAATAACTGGTATTAGGAAAAATGAAATCAATAGGCCGTCATTGATTTTTGAGACAGCCCTACCGCTTCGAGCTGGAGCTGGTCAGCCAGCGCCCTGACGTGGACCTGCAAAGCCTGCTGCATCAGCCAGCCTTTCTCGCCTATACACCAGACGGCCTGGGCATTCACGGCCTGATCTACCGCGTAGCCCAAGGCGAGTCCGGCAGCGAACCCACCCTCAAAGCCGGCGGCAGCTTTATCAAACTCGATGGCGGCGGCATCACCATCAGCGGCCCTCTGGCCAAAATCAATGCCGGCGGCGCACCGGGCAAAGGCTCGGGTATCAATGTTTTATCAGCCCTCACCCCTGCGGCAGCCGCTATGGCCCTGGCGGGCAACCTGCTTCAAGGCCCAAATGCCAATACAGTGGCCAAGCTAGTCGAGCCTTTGGAGGAAGAAGAGGAAGAAGAGGAGCTGGAAGAAGAAACACCCGTAGGCATCACCCTGCGTATCGGCGTGTTCTTCGATGGCACCGGCAATAACCTGGCGAACTCCGCCGTCACCGAGCAGTGCCGCCGGGACGACATGGCGTTGCTGGACGAACAGGCGCTGGGGGAGCTCATCAAAACATGTCACACCCATGGCTACCGCGACCTGAACGACGGCAGCTTTGGCCGCACGCCGGATAACAGCTATGGCAATGCGGCGAGTAATGTGGCGCACCTATTTGAACTATATCGGGATGACACCGACGAACCTCTTTCCGCAGATGCCCAATTTGCCCATCTACGGGTCTACCTCGAAGGTATCGGCACAACCAGCGATAAGTCCGACTCGACCATCCGCCAAGGCACCGGAACGGGCGGCACCGGAGTGCTTGCACGGGTGAAACAAAGCCCTAGCCAAATATATGAAGCACTGCAATTGCTACTAGGAAACAACCCCGAGCTAGAAATCAAAAATATTGAGTTCGATATTTTCGGCTTTAGCCGAGGGGCCGCAGCGGCACGTCATTTTGCCAACGAGCTGCTCAAACCTGACGGCGGCCTTCTAGCCAGCACACTTAATCAACAAACGCTTGGAATTGCATCAGGGTTCATCTGGGAAGAACGCACCAGCATCAACTTTATCGGCCTGTTCGACACCGTAGCCGCTATTGTCGAGCCCCTCTGAGGCGACCTTAGCCCAGCCAACGAATACAACCCCGGCGTTAACCTCTACCTGCCGCCCGACTGCGCGCGCAAGGTGGTGCAACTGGCCGCCCGTGACGAGCAACGCCACAACTTCGCCCTCAACAGCGTGGCACCGCAGCATCAGGAGGTCAGCGTGCCAGGAGTACACTCCGATATCGGCGGCGGCTACCCCGGCAGGATGACCGAAAAGCTGCTGATCAGCCGCCCGCGTTCCACCCTGGTAACCCCTGCCCAACCGTTGGAACGCAGCCGGGCCTGGCGTGAAACCCAAGAGGCTATTGCCCTGCTGGAGCAGCGCGGCTTGCCCGGTGAGGGGGAAATAAAACCCGCCAAATGGTTTTATACCTTGCCCGGCCGCGCTAACGAAAACTCGCAAACCCAAAGGGCCATGGTCGCGGCGGCCATCAACCGTAACGTACGAGGTGAATTGTCACGGGTGTATTTAAAGCTGATGCGTGAACTGGCCGTACAGCATCAGGTGCCTTTTGACCCGATAGACGAGAGCGATAATCGCGTAAATATTCCGGCTGATCTACAACCAATAGCGGAGTCCATTATCACACAGGGACTGAATGGTAGCGTGCAAGTGAGCCAGGCCGAATACCGTTATTTGCACGCCCGTTATATCCACCTGTCAGCAAACTGGGTGCCCGTCACAGGGTTACTGCTCAATAAACCCGCCAAGAATCACCGTGCGGTATATGTCAATAAACCACAAAAAGGGTATCCCGAATGAAACTGTCCGTGCTGCTGTTATGGCTGGCCACTCTGTGCCTCAGCGGCTGTGCCATCGGCCAAGGGAAACCTAAGTTACCCTACGATAGTTGGTCTATAAGCATGCTGGCCCCTAATTATATGGAAGTATGGGTGGAAAGCGTTGATGTCATTGATCAGCACGGACTAGTATTTGAACGCGTCCATGGCGGCAGAGTGGCAATGCGTAGTCCAGCCAATAACAAAGGAAACCCCACTGGTTGGCCTACAAAACCTGGGGGCAGCTCAAAATCCATCTCAGGAGTCGACCTGCCAGAAATAATATTTGTGCGCTGGCAATCATTGGTTGAACCGCAAACCTATAACGTGCGGATCAACGTACCGGAATGGATCCACAATGAAATGACGACCCCCAGAGAGGTTGGAGACTGCGCCCGGAAAGACCGGCGCTTAACAATTAATCACCGGAAGGTCATCACAATTGGCTTGGCTCCCGGCGGCATTGCCAAGGTTTGGTTACGCGGCGGATGCTTGAAGGCTATGGAAATCGGCCGATTCGAAGGGGTTGTTAATAAAAATGGGCCTTATGACGGAACATCTGGAGGCAAGTATCGTCCCCTTTCCGAGGCATCAAAAACATATATTGAGCAATTCGGTATTCCCTATGGCAGTTGGTAGCGACACAATTAAATCGCCAACCCTGCCACCCTAAATCATTACTTATTACTAGAGACACAATCGAAAATCTGAAAAAGGTTTCCATGAGAATAGTATTACTAATCGGTATTTGTTTAGCTATTAGTGGATGTGCTGGTGTCGGCATCATGACTCCCACAAGTCACCATATTGACTCAAACTGCAAGATCATAAATTTTCCGATTGAACTGAGGTACTCTACAGAAAACAAAACCCGCACAGCCGGCTATAACTACAGCGCCAGAGGAAAAAATAAAACATATAGCACCGATGAAGTACGCCTGGCATGGGGAGCACCTGATGAAATCACTTCAGATGAACACCACACCATTTGGACATACCGCGAGAAAACACTGCGCTGGAGCGGCATGGTATTGCATGCCTTGGTGACCATCCCACTGGCCATACCAACCGGCAAAACCAAATACACCCTGTACTTCAACAACGACAATCTTGAAAAAATTCTGCACCATACATTTTCCACAAAGCTTTTCGTCTGCGATCCACTTTATATGATGACTGGCGTCATGGCAGCGGGAATGTCCCCTACAGGCCAAGACTCATCAATTGGCTTATGTAACGTCATCGACAGGAAAGGCATGTATTTTCACTATTTGATGAACTATTGACGACCTCTAGTTCGTACATGGCACGCGCAACAATTCAACACAAATCGCCGAGCGCTTCTTCGACATATTGAACTTATCCCCTCCCGATTTAGAAGCATGAAAAGACTTTGGGAAAACAACCCTGCACAGCGTGGTGTTGCAATTAGACGAGAAAATTAAGCTTTCACCGGCAAAAAACTAGTCAACTACATCAATAGTTCTAGCGTGGACTACTTAAGTGCCCGGAGAATCATCAACGGTACCGATAAGCAGGCTCTTATTGCAGGGTACGCACGAAAGTTTGAAGCCATCCTCAGGGAAAAATCCTCAGCCAAGGAAACCTTCACACCATGAAGCACATACTATCCGCCACACTGCTTCTATCACTTGCGCTGGTCACCACCGCGCAAGCGCGGACGTACACCGTCACAGCCAATAGAGGCGGAGTCACGGAAACCTACCAAGGGAACATGGACACCGGCGAGTTGACGATCACGAATTGCGCATCGGGGACCGCAAGGGCGCCGAGCAAATCTTTATCCACGCCCAGCGCAACTGGGACGAGAACATCGAGCACGACCAGAAGATCCGCATTGGCCACGAACGCCGCGACAGCATCGAAGCCAACAGCTACACCGAGCTCAAAGCCGAAGAACACATGACGGTCATCGCCGACCGTAAGGTCGAAGTCAAACCCGACGACCACCTCACCGTCGGACAGAACCAACACATCAAACTCGGCACCGCCCTACTGAGCAAAGCCGGCGGCAGCTTTATCAAACTCGACCCAGGCGGCATTACCATCAGCGGCCCTCAGGCCAAAATCAACGCCGGCGGCGCCCCGGGCAAAGGCTCGGGTATCGGTATCAAACCACCGGTACTGCCGGGGGCGGCGGATAGCGATAAGGCGGGGAATTTGTTGGATGAGGTGTTGGTGGGCGGCCTGTTCAACCCCAAAAGAAAGTAAAAAGAACCCTAAATTTTCAGGCTGAGGTAGACAGTGAACGCCATCACCCAAACAAACACGCCTGGGAGCCGGTATATCGCCGGCCAGATGATCGTATTCATCCTGTCCTGTGGCTACCTAGCTGGTTGTAAGGCCCTTGAACTTGAACCCATTACCTATCAGGAAGCCGCCACCCAATACCAGGAGGGCGGCAGCATCGAGAATTACCGCTGCGCGCTGGTTCCGGCCGATGAGCAGTACCAGGCCCTGGACGATGCCCAACCAATCGCCGTTGAGATTGATGAAGTGCTGTTCGTCAAGGTCGATGGATTTGTCCATGAACTGCAGCAGCGCGAGATCAATGAGACGCTCACCGCCTATGCCCTCGAAGACATGAGCGCCGCCCTCACCACGGTCAGCCAGTTTAATCAGTCCGAATACAACGAGTCAGATGACCGGCACGTTGACCTTATCTTCGAATCTGCCGGCCAGACGGCCACCTACAAGACCTTCGGAGCGGCCTGCGGCCTCTGACCGTTAAAGACGATTACAACTTTTTCATAGGACAAGTCATAACAGGGCGTCGCTTCAAAATCGTTGAACGTGTGGGTAACATTTCCAACTCCCCGTTCTTCAGCCGTGTCATTCACTGGCCAGGCAATGATCTTTCAGGGGTGACGTTAGGCAGCGACTATGACATGAGATCCCGAAGCGAATCAGAAATTTATAACCATATGAAAAATGCCGGAATCAATCACGATCAAGCGACAAAAATTTCCCAGGCACATGGAAAAAAGGCACTGCAGTGCAGCAATTTGTAAGAAACAACAAAACAAGTATTGGGGAAATCACTACCGAGCAGGAAATAATTCTGTTCAACACTATCTATCCAGATTACGTATCGCGCGCTATTAAAAATTACAATCACTGGACTGCGAACGAGTCCGGTAGGACAGAGTGGAGGGCCCTTACCCAAATTATTCGGGATGTGCTAGTCGACTTTGTTTACCAAGGCTTCACAAAGGGTCCAAACCCTATGAAAGCCGGTATGAAAAACGATAAAGAAGAATTAATACGCTACATAGAAAACACCCCCGCCATCAACCAGTACGAACTAGGTCGAAATAGAGCCCGGTATCTCAGAAACAACTAGAGCACCCAATATGAAAAAAATATATCCATTTGCCTTATTCTTTCTTGCATTTCCAGCACTCAGCGATATCGTTGAAAATCCATGTAAAGAAATTGAAGCATCTCAACAAATAGCACAATGCGCTGAATATAAAAAAGACTTGTCTAACAAGACCCTAAACTTATCTTACAAGGCGACTTTAGACCGCATAACGCATCAATACAAAGAATCTCCAGCGCTTTCCGACCAGTATCTTTCTCTATTGAGAGGCGCACAAAGAGAATGGATAAGACTACGAGATGCCGATTGCAAACTGGAAGCCTTTGAAATAGAAGAAACCACAGAAGCACACCAGACAACAATTAATAACTGCATCTCAAGGATGAGCGACAATAGAGCACATTATTTGAAAAGCATAGCTCCCGACATATAAACACCACTAGTTCCTCATAGAAAACGCAGATATTTTTATATCTGCAGAATATGCTGGGCGTGAACACAACCCAATGACGCAGGTGCTGAAATTGAACATCAACAAACTCAGCATGCTGCATTTTTCACTCACATCAACCCTGATGCTGGCCAGCGTTATTGCGAGCGCCGAAACAATACGACCTGAGGGCCTGTCCTCACTACAAGAACTGCGTCTTATAGACGGCAACGACACCCGCCCCCAGCGCCTGCTGATTACTGACCGCACAGGCGCTACGGTTGTTGATTCGGATAAAGTCCTACCTCGCATCGAAAATGCGTACTCGCCCCATAGTTACGACGGCTACATGGCTGAGCTGGCCGCTGAACAGCGGGGCAAAGTATCGGCTACCGATCTGCAAGGTGAGCGCTACACCCTGCTCTCGCCCTCGACCCAAGCGGGAGACTATCTGGTTCTGATCACCAGAGAAGACGGGAATGGCGCCTACAATTTCAACCTGAAATTCAAGTACGACAGCGCCGCAAAGTCCTTCGACCTTACACAGGCCCTGTTGAATGAAAACAACACCGAGTGCGAGCAGTCGCGGCTCAGTACGTACGTAATCGACAAGCAACATCTTGCCTTCACGTCGATAGCCGACTTCGACGGTACCCGTGCATTCGGCAAGCTGAAAGATCTGCGCTTTGAACATCAAACATCAGGGGCAGCGTCAGAAAAATTGATGTCGCAGACCGAGTCCGATAATTTCAACGCTGCGCTGCAAGCTTACAAAGCCGGCGACCGTGAAGAGTTGAAAACCCTTGCCAGCTATTTTATTGCAGGAGATGGCGATAGCGCATGCGACCCTGGGAAATACATCGTTGAAAAATATTACTTTCCAAAAAAAGTCAGCTGGTCCAACGACCTTGGCTTCTTGTTCGAGCAAGCTGGCTATTACCAAGAAGCTGTAGAGCTGCTGAAGTACATCACGTTGAAACACCCAGACAGAGCAGTCGCCTACTTGAATCTGGCGGATGCTTATTGGGCACTGGGAAAGAAAGAGCCCGCTCAAAAAGCGTACAACCAGTACTACGAAAAAATGATCGCAACCGGAAAGCAGGCGAGAATCCCGGAGCGTGTCAGAACGAGAAAATAACGCGTAGTAACGCCAGTCTAAACACCTGGTTGTATGCGCTATGCAGTAAAGCTCGCGGCCTTGCCTGACCCCCTGAGCCTACGTTGCCAATATTTCTGTAGGGAAAAGGTGAGCTGATTTATTTACTGCTGCTCCGATCATCAAGCCTTTATTACGGAGGACGCACAAAAGTTAGAAGCCATCCTCCAGAGAAACATCCTCGAGCAAGGAAACCTTCACACCATGAAGCACATACTATCCGCCATGCTGACGAACTGATGTCGGCGGCACCAAAGACCATCGCGATGGCGGGTACGAAAACCCATGAAGTGACCCGCGGCAACACCTATTTCGTGTATGACGCGGATGGCACTACACCGCTGACGCTGGGCGTGGAGGCGGGCCCTGCCACGCACACGCTGACGTCGGCGGCGCTGCTACGCGCCATCGAGGCCAACTGAACCGACCACCCGCTGAGCACCCGTGGGGTAACCGAGATGTGCCGGAAGAAGGCCAACACACGGCCGTTATAGGTCGCTTTCCTCCACCACCCTGACCTCCCCCGCCTCCAACGCATACGCCGCATCCGCCAGTTCGTTGCTCACCGGCTCGACCTTAAGGGTGCCGTTGACCCATAGCGGAGCATAGATGTCTTCCAGTTCGATGCCTTTGGGATAGCGCACCAGCACTAGCTGATTGGGCGGTGGCGGTGGGACGTGGATGCAGGCGCCGGGATAGGGGACGAGGAAGAACAGGGTGCTGCGCCCCTGCGCGTCGGTTTCCAGCGGGACGGGGTAGCCGCCCAGGCGAACTTGCTTGCCGTCGAAAGCGGCGACCGTCTTGGCCGAGTACATCACTGCCGGCAGGTTCTGGTCTTGTTGCTTGAGGCCGCCCGAGTTGTAGAAAGCACTGTCCTGCTCGGGGCTGTTATGGCTGATTTCCGGCATGCTCTCCAGCGCTAAACGGTCTTCTTCCGGCATCAGTTCGAGCCAGTCGGTCTCCGGCAGCTCGGCCAGAGCCAAGCTGCTGAGCAACAGCAGGGGCAGCAACAGGTGGCGCATAGGGTGGCTCGCGGATGTAAAGCAGCGCTATGGGAACGGTAGAAAACCGCCCATGCCGCATACAGCAGCATGGGCGGGATGTCTGGCCTAGCTTTTCTTGAGCATGCCGTAGATTACCAGCAGGACGATGGCGCCGATCACCGCGCCAATAAATCCAGCCGCCTGACCGGCCTGGTAGATACCCAGCGCTTGACCGCCATAGGTCGCGGCGAATGAGCCGCCGATGCCGATCAGAATCGTCATGATCCATCCCATGCTGTCGTCGCCGGGCTTGAGGAAGCGCGCAATCAGCCCCACGATCAGGCCGATAAAAATGGTACCGATAATACCCATGGCGGGTTCTCCGAATTAAGTGAGGGCGCCAGGGGTCAGCATAACTGTGGCGCTAGGCCATCAGACGGGTTAAGCCGACAGAGGTTCAATAACCGGCCCTTGGCGCCGCCCGCAGACGGCGCCGTAACCACCTCAGGCGGGCTTGATCAGCGCCTGCACTGCGGCGATCTGCGTGTCCAGCGTAGCGCGGTCGGCGCAGCGCAGGGTGGCGTGACCGACCTTGCGACCGGCCTTGAAGGCCTTGCCGTAGTGATGCAGGTGGCAGTCGGCGATGGCGATGACTTTATCCACCGCCGGCACCTCACCGATGAAGTTGAGCATGGCGCTCTCGCCGACCTTGGCCGTCGAACCCAGCGGCAGGCCGGCCACGGCACGCAGGTGGTTTTCGAACTGGCTGCACTCGGCGCCTTCGATGGTCCAGTGCCCGGAGTTGTGCACGCGCGGGGCGATCTCGTTGGCTTTCAGGCCGCCATCGACTTCGAAGAACTCGAAGGCCAGCACGCCGACGTAATCGAGTTGCTTGAGCACGCGACCGACGTAGTCCTCGGCCAGCGCTTGCAGCGGATGCTCGGTGCTGGCGATGGACAGGCTGAGAATGCCGCTGTCGTGGGTGTTGTGCACCAGCGGGTAGAAGCGCGTTTCGCCGTCGCGGGCGCGCACCGCGACCAGCGAGACTTCACCGCTGAACGGCACGAACCCTTCGAGGATGCACGCCACGCTGCCCAGTTCGGCAAACGCGCCGCGCACATCTTCCGGCGAGCGCAGAACCTTCTGACCCTTGCCGTCATAACCCAGGGTGCGGGTTTTCAGCACGGCCGGCAGGCCGATGCTGACGGCGGCGGCATCGAGGTCGGCTTGCGACTGGATATCGGCGAAATCCGGGGTGGGGATGCCGAGGTCCTTGAACATCGACTTCTCGAACCAGCGGTCGCGGGCGATACGCAGGGCGGTGGCCGATGGATAGACCGGCACGAACTGCGAGAGGAAAGCCACGGTCTCGGCCGGCACGCTCTCGAACTCGAAGGTCACCAGGTCGACTTCGTCGGCCAGTTGGCGCAGGTGATCCTGGTCGCCGTAATCGGCGCGAATATGCTCGCCCAGGGCCTGAGCGCAAGCGTCCGGCGCCGGATCGAGGAAGGCGAAGTTGATGCCCAGCGGAGTCCCCGCCAGGGCCAGCATACGACCCAATTGGCCGCCACCGATTACACCGATTTTCATCTAGAGAGCCCCTTTCAGTAAGTGGCGAGACCACGCAGTGGCGCGTCGAGCGCCGTGCAGGACGCGGAGTTTACACGCCGTCAATGAGCATGCCGAGCAGCGCACGACGCGCCCATGCGCCGCGCCGCCAGCCTTGACGGACGAGGCTCAGGCCCCGCGCGGGTCCGGGTTTTCCAGCACGGTATCGGTCTGCTCCTGGCGGAACTGCTTGAGCGCCGCATGGAACTGCGGGTGCTGGTGACCGAGGATGCTTGCCGCCAAGAGGGCCGCGTTGATCGCGCCAGCCTTGCCGATGGCCAGGGTAGCAACCGGGATGCCGGCGGGCATCTGCACGATCGACAGCAGCGAGTCGACGCCCGAGAGTACCGCCGACTGTACCGGCACACCGAGCACCGGCAGGTGGGTCTTGGCCGCACACATGCCCGGCAGATGTGCCGCGCCGCCAGCGCCGGCAATGATCACCTGGATGCCGCGGCCTTCGGCCTGTTCGGCGTACTGGAATAGCAGGTCCGGGGTGCGGTGGGCGGAGACCACCTTGACCTCGTAAGGGATGCCCAGCTTCTCCAGCATCTCGGCGGTGTGGCTAAGGGTGGACCAATCGGACTTGGAGCCCATGATCACGCCAACCAGTGCGCTCATCAAAGTGCCTCTTTTCTGTCGGGCGCCTGACGGCGCATCAAAAACCAACAAGCCACGCGGGATGACCGGCGTGGCTTGTGTGCGAATTTGGGCCGGGTGCGACCGGCCAAAGGCCGCGCAGTATACCGCAAAGCCACGGCTGGCGAGCACCCTTCATAACCGTTTGTCCAGAGACCCACCGTTTGTGCCGAAACAGTGTGTAACGGGCCGCGAGACGCGGCCCCTGCTCTCATAACGGCGGCCGAGCGGCATAGTTTTTGCGTTGATTCAGGCACCTGAACCGACGCGGACGCTGCAATGCTGCACGCCAACCTGACCACCCTGCATGTGGTCTCGCTGATTCTCGAGCTGTTCGCCGATCAGCCGGAGCTGAGCGAGCGGCTGCTCGCCGACAGCGGCATTGACGCCAGCGACCTCGGCAACGCCGATAGCCGCATCACCCGCCACCAGGAATTGCGGGTGTGCGCCAATGCCCTGTCCTTGCGCGCCGACCTCGGCCTGGCTCTGGGGCGACGCATGCACGTCTCGGCCTATGGCCTGCTCGGTTACGCCGCACTGTCGAGTGCCACCTTTGGTGACGCCTGGCGCCTGCTGTTGCAGTACCCGGCGTTGCTTGGCACCTACTTCACGCTGGACCTGCACCTTGACGGCGAACTGGCGTGGGTCAGTGCCGACGAATACCGTTACCCGGCGGCCCTGGAAGTATTCAACCTGGAAATGTGCCTGGCCTCGCTGAAACTGATCTGCGATGACTTGCTCGGTCAGCCGCTGCCGCTCAGCGCCGCGCAATTTCGCTATGCCCAACCGGCGTATGTCGAACACTACGGCGCCAGCTTCGCTAGCGCGCTGCAATTCAATGCCGAGCGCAACGCCTTCGCCTTCCCCGCCAGTTGGCTGCAACGGCGCCTGCCGCTGGCCGACCCGGTCACCCACCTGGAAATGCTCGCGCGCTGCCGCAAGCAAAACGCCGAATTCACCACACGCCAGGCCTGGTTGGCGCGCATCCGCCAGCTGCTCTCCGCGCAATTGGCCGAGCCGCCGGGCCTGGAGCAACTGGCGCAGCAGATGCACTGCTCGCCACGCACCCTGCGCCGGCATTTGCAGGAGCTCGGCACGCATTACCAGGAGCTGCTCGACGAACTGCGCTTCGAGCGCGCCAAAACCCTGCTCGGCCAGGAAGACTGGCCGATCTGCCGGATCGCCGAATACCTCGGCTTCAGCGAAACGGCCAGCTTCCGCCACGCCTTCCAGCGCTGGAGCGGCGTGCCGCCCAGTCGTTTTCGCGCCTGACGCGTGAGAAGCGCTTGTGGGAGGGGCTTTAGCCGCGCCCGCGTAACAGCTCGCCGCTGAAGCGCCTCCCACGAAATGTCATGACGGCCGCGCAACTTGGCCACATCGATCCCCTTTTGGCCGTTGTCAGCGTTCTGCAAAGCGCCCGGTAGGCGAACAATGCAGGCACAACAACACGCCTGGAGCCGTTTCACATGCTGACCTACTACAGCGACGACCATCACCTGCACCACGGCAGCTGCGAGCTGATCGACGGTCAGTTGATGCCGTGTTTCGAGAAGCCGCAACGCGCCGACCACATTCTCCAGCGGGTCAAGGATCGCCAGCTCGGCGAAGTACGCGCGCCCAAGGATTTCGGCCGCGCGCCGATCGAGCGCATCCACAGCGCGGCCTACCTGGAATTCTTTGCAAGTGCCTGGGCCCGCTGGCAAGCACAGAACGGCACGGGTGACCTGCTGCCCTACACCTGGCCGGCGCGCACCCTGCGCGCGGTACTGCCGAGCAGCCTGCACGGCCAGTTCGGTTACTACAGCTTCGACGCCGGCGCGCCGATCACCGCCGGCACCTGGCAGGCCGCCTACAGCGCCGCCCAGGTGGCGCTCAGCGCCCAGGCGCATATCGCCGGCGGCGCGCACAGCGCCTTCGCCCTGTGTCGGCCGCCGGGCCACCACGCCGCCGGCGAGCTGATGGGCGGCTACTGCTACCTGAACAACGCCGCCATCGCCGCCCAGGCGTTTCTCGACCAGGGCTACGCGCGGGTGGCGATCCTCGATGTCGATTACCACCACGGCAACGGCACCCAGGACATCTTCTATGCACGAAGCGACGTGCTGTTCGCCTCGATCCACGGCGACCCGCTGGCCGAGTTCCCGTTCTTCCTCGGCTATGCCGATGAATTGGGCGAAGGGGCCGGCGAAGGCTACAACTGCAATTACCCGTTGCCCGCCGGCAGTACCTGGGAAACCTGGAGCGCGGCGCTGGAACAGGCCTGCCAACGCATCGCCGGCTACGCCGCCGAGGTGCTGGTGGTGTCGCTCGGCGTGGACACCTTCAAGGACGACCCGATTTCCCAGTTCAAGCTCGACAGCCCGGATTACCTGGCCATGGGTCGGCGCATCGCCGCACTCGGCCTGCCGACGCTGTTCGTCATGGAGGGTGGCTATGCCGTGGAGGCCATCGGCGTCAACGCGGTGAACGTGCTGGAAGGGTTCGAAGCCGCCAATTTGTAGGGTGGACATACCGAAGGTTTGTCCACCACGCGGCACCGTCATGGTGGACAAGGCTGCGCCATGTCCACCCTACACAAGATGAACAATCACACCGGGGTGCGAAACAATGACCACAATCACACACCTGCTCGGCGCCGCGCTCTGCGGCGCTATCCTGCTGGCCACCACGGCCCAGGCGCAAACTGCGGAAAAGCAGCGCGAGTTGCGCGTGTACAACTGGGCCGACTACATGCTGCCCTCGGTGCCCAAGGCGTTTCAGGAAAAAAGCGGCATCCAGTTGACCTGGGACGTGTTCGACACCAACGAAGCGCTGGAGGCCAAGCTGCTCACCGGCAACTCCGGCTACGACCTGGTGGTGCCGACCAACACCTTTCTCGATACGCAAATCAAGGCCGGGGTGTTTCAGGCGCTGGACAAGAGCAAGCTGCCCAACTGGCAGCACCTCGACCCGGGCCTGCTGCAACTGATGACCACCAACGACCCCGGCAACCAGTTCGCCGTGCCCTACATGTATGGCACCGTGCTGATCGGCTTCAACCCGGCCAAGGTCAAGGCCGTGCTCGGCGAAGATGCCCCGGTGGACAGCTGGGACCTGATCTTCAAGGAAGAGAACATCAGCAAGCTCAAGCAGTGCGGCGTGGCGATGCTCGACTCGCCCGGCGACATCCTACCGATCGCCCTGCATTACCTAGGCCTCGACCCCAACAGCAGCCAAGCCGAGGACTACGACAAAGCCAGAGAGCTGATGCTGAAGATCCGCCCCTACATCGCCTATTTCCACTCGGCCAAGTACATGACCGACATCGCCAACGGCGACATCTGCGTGGCCATCGGCTATTCCGGCAGCTTCTACCAGTTCGCCAACCGCGCCAAGGAAGCCGGCAACGGCGTGGTGGTCGACTGGCGCCTGCCGAAAGAAGGCGCGCCGCTGTGGTACGACTCCTTCGCTATCCCGAAAAGCGCGCAGAACGTCGACGAAGCGCACGCCTTCCTCAACAACCTGCTCGACCCGACAGTGGTCGCGCCGATCAGCGACTTCCTCGGCTACCCCAACCCGAACAAGGACGCGATGCCCTTGGTCGGCGCCGCGATCCGCGACAACCCCAACCTGACACCGACCGCCGAGGCGCAAAAGACGCTCTACGTTCTCCAGCCGCTGCCGCAGAAGGCCGAACGTATCCGCACCCGCGCCTGGACCACCATCAAGTCGGGCACCTGATGCGAGGCCAGCCGCAGGTTTTGTCGTTATCCCCGGCTCTCGGGTAGGGCGGACATGCCGCCAGGCTTGTCCGCCATCTGCACCGCGCCAGGGGGCAAGCGGTGGACAAGGCTGCGCCATGTCCACCCTACAGGGCCTATCTCGACACCCCGGTAATAACGTTCGGTTTTCCGAATGCCTATCCGGGCACGGGTCGCCCAGCCGAACGACTGGGCGTTTTCGTTTCCTGATCAATAAAAATTTATCTTTTCCTTTCAATAACTTAACTTCAAATAAAAATCCTCGATGGACTGGCATACATCCTGCTCCCTGTATTGGCAGGAATGCGATAGCCCTTCCCAGACAGTGGCGTGACAGACCGGCCAACGCCGGAGCGTCAGCCCCATAACAACAACATCGAGGAAACGATTCATGCGTATTGTCCCCCGCGTACTGAGCGCAGCCATTGCCGCTGCCCTGATCTCCACGCCAGCACTCGCCGCTGAACTGACCGGCACCCTGAAGAAGATCAAGGACAGCGGCACGATCACCCTCGGCCACCGCGACGCCTCCATTCCCTTCTCCTATTTCGGCAACAACCCGCAGCAGCCCGTCGGCTACTCGCATGACCTGCAACTGAAAGCCGTCGAGGCGATCAAGCAGGAGCTGGGCATGCCCGACCTCAAGGTGCGCTACAACCTGGTCACCTCGCAGACCCGTATCCCGCTGGTGCAGAACGGCACCGTCGATCTGGAGTGCGGCTCCACCACCAACAACATCGAGCGCCAGCGCCAGGTGGACTTCTCCGTCGGCATCTTCGAAGTCGGCACCCGCCTGCTGACCAAGAAGACCTCCGGGGTCAACGATTTCCCCGACCTCAAGGGCAAGAACGTGGTGACCACCGCCGGCACCACCTCCGAGCGCCTGCTAAAAATCATGAACGCCGAGCAGAAGATGGGCATGAACATCATCTCCGCCAAAGACCACGGCGAGTCGTTCCTGATGCTCGAATCCAGCCGCGCCGTCGCCTTCATGATGGACGACGCCCTGCTCTATGGCGAAATGGCCAAGGCCAAGCAGCCGGCTGACTGGGTAGTGGTCGGCGAGCCGCAATCGTTCGAGATCTACGGCTGCATGATGCGCAAGGGCGACGAAGGCTTTAAGCGCGTGGTCGACGGCGCGATTGCCGCGGCCTTCGCTTCCGGCGAAGTCAACGACATCTACGCCAAGTGGTTCCTCCAGCCCATCCCGCCGAAGAACCTCAACCTCAACTTCCCCATGAGCGACGAGCTGAAAAAGCTCATCGCCACGCCCACCGACAAATCTGCCGAGCAGATCTGACGGTGATGCGCCGTCACGCTCATGAGGCGTGATGGCGCGGGGACTCCGGGGAAGCCAGCGGCTTCCCCAACCTAACTTCTGACGAAGAGAGAATCGTCTGCGCACGCGGACACGGGCATCCCTCGCCCTTCGTCAACGTAAAACGTACTCAAGATCTCGCGAGCTAGAGCCATGCAAGGCGCAACGACCAACGGGAGTAACAGCCAAAGGCTGGCCCGAAGGGTGAGCGCCAGCGAATAAAGCAGGCGAGAAACGCAGCGCAGCGAAGTAGCAGCCAACGGCTGACCCGAAGGGTGAGCGCAGCGAATCAAGCGGAGTGTGCTGTAGCACATGAGCATGACTCGCTTCGCTCGCCCCTTCGGGGCCGCACTGAAGCGCGTTAGCCGCAAGCGGCTTTCCGAGTCTGTTTTCAACGCAGCAGATCGTTTATCCAATCGAGGGGCAACCCGCATGAATTACAACTGGGACTGGGGCATCTTCTTCAAGCCCACCGGCATCGGCAGCGAGATCTACCTGGACTGGTTCCTCACCGGCCTGGGCTGGACCATCGCCATCGCCGTCGTCGGCTGGATCATCGCCCTGGCGCTGGGCTCGCTGCTCGGCGTGATGCGCACCGTGCCGAACCGCTGGATCGCCGGCATCGCCAGCACCTACGTGGAAATCTTCCGCAACGTACCGCTGCTGGTGCAGCTGTTTCTCTGGTACTTCCTGGTGCCCGACCTGCTGCCCGAACCGCTGGAGATGTGGTTTAAGCAGGACTTGAACCCGGCCACCTCGGCTTATCTATCGGTTGTGGTGTGTCTTGGCCTGTTCACCGCCGCGCGGGTCTGCGAGCAGGTGCGCACCGGCATCCAGGCACTGCCCCAGGGCCAGACCGCCGCCGCCTACGCCATGGGCTTCAAGCTGCCGCAGATCTACTGCAACGTGCTGCTGCCGCAGGCCTACCGGATCATCATTCCGCCGCTCACCAGCGAGTTCTTGAACATCTTCAAGAACTCCTCGGTGGCCTCGCTGATCGGCCTGATGGAGCTGCTGGCGCAAACCAAGCAGACCGCCGAGTTCAGCGCCAACCTGTTCGAAGCCTTCACCCTGGCCACCCTGATCTACTTCACCCTGAACATGAGCCTGATGCTGCTGATGCGCATGATCGAGAAGAAAGTCGCGGTGCCCGGGCTGATTTCCGTGGGAGGTAAATGATGGATTTCAGTGCAATCGTTCCGGCCCTGCCAGGCCTCTGGGACGGCATGGCGATGACCCTGCAACTGATGGTCATGGGCGTGCTCGGCGGCGTGCTGCTGGGCACCCTGCTGGCGCTGATGCGCCTGTCGCACAGCAAGCTGCTGTCGAACATCGCCGCCGCCTACGTCAACTACTTCCGCTCGATCCCGCTGCTGCTGGTGATCACCTGGTTCTACTTCGCGGTGCCGTTCATCCTGCGCTGGATCACCGGCGAAGACACCCCGATCGGAGCCTTCACCTCGTGTCTGGTGGCGTTCGTGATGTTCGAGGCGGCGTACTTCTGCGAGATCGTCCGCGCCGGCATCCAGGCCATCCCCAAGGGCCAGATGGGCGCCGCGCAAGCGCTGGGCATGAGCTACGGGCAGACCATGCGCCTGATCATCCTGCCGCAGGCGTTCCGCAAGATGACCCCGCTGCTGTTGCAGCAAAGCATCATCCTGTTCCAGGACACCTCGCTGGTGTACACCGTCGGCCTGATGGATTTCCTCAATGCCGCCCGCTCGCGCGGCGACATCATCGGCCAGCCCCATGAATTTCTGATCTTCGCCGGTCTGGTCTATTTCACGATCAGCTTTGCCGCCTCGCAACTGGTGAAACTCCTGCAAAAAAGGTTAGCCGTATGATCTCGATCAACAACGTCAACAAGTGGTACGGGGACTTCCAGGTGCTGACCGATTGCAGCACCGCCGTGAAGAAAGGCGAAGTGGTGGTGGTCTGCGGCCCGTCCGGCTCGGGCAAATCCACCCTGATCAAATGCGTCAACGCCCTGGAGCCGTTCCAGAAGGGCGATATCGTGGTCGACGAAACCTCGATCGCCGACCCGAAGACCAACCTGCCCAAGCTGCGCTCGCGGGTCGGCATGGTGTTCCAGCACTTCGAGCTGTTCCCGCACCTGACCATCACCGAAAACCTGACCATCGCGCAGATCAAGGTGCTCGGCCGCAGCAAGGCCGAAGCCACCGAGAAGGGCCTCAAGCTGCTCGAACGCGTCGGCCTGCAAGACCATGCGCACAAGCACCCCGGCCAGCTCTCCGGCGGGCAGCAGCAGCGGGTGGCGATCGCCCGCGCGCTGGCCATGGACCCGGTGGTGATGCTGTTCGACGAACCAACCTCGGCGCTCGACCCGGAGATGGTCAACGAGGTGCTCGACGTAATGGTGCAACTGGCCAACGAAGGTATGACCATGATGTGCGTGACCCACGAGATGGGCTTCGCGCGCAAGGTCGCCGACCGGGTGATTTTCATGGACGCCGGGCAGATCGTCGAGGACTGCCCCAAGGAAGAGTTCTTCGGCGATGTCAGCGCCCGCTCCGAGCGCGCCCAGCAGTTCCTGGCGAAGATCCTCCAGCACTGACCTGTAGGATGGGTTGAGCCTGCGATACCCATCACCCACTCGATGGGTATCGCTACGCTCAACCCCTCCTGCTTTCTACTGAGCGCTTGTGGGAGGCGCTTTAGCGGCGATTGGCCGGCCCAGGCTGCAACAGCATCGCGGCTACGACTGCATGGATGCAGGAGTTAGAGCGAAGCAGGATGCCAGAGCCGAAAGCCCCTCCCACGGATAACGCGCGCCCCACAACTACCCAGCCAGGGAGGACTGTGATGCAATGCTCCACCGCCTTTCCTCGCGCCGTGCCGCCAGCCCTGACCGTGAAACCCCGCCTGATTCGCCACCTGCTGCTGCCGATCCTGATGATCGTGCTGGTGCTCGGCTGCGGTTACGCCGGCTTCCACCTCAGCGAACGCGTCGGCATCCGCGCCCTCGCCGAGAACGGCGAACGCCAGCTCGAACTCAACGCCCGCGCCGTCGAGAGCGAGATCAACAAATACACCTACCTGCCCAGCCTGCTGGAGCTGGAGTCCAACGTCAGCCGCCTGCTGCTCACCCCCACTGCTTACCGGCGACAGCGGGTCAACGATTACCTCGAAGGCCTCAACCAGCGCAGCGGCAGCCTGGCCATCTACGTGCTCGACACCAACGGCCGCGTGCTCGCCACCAGCAACTGGCGCGAGGCAGACAGTTACCTCGGCGAAGACCTGGCGTTTCGCGCCTACTTCCAGGAAGCCGTGCAGGGTAAGCCCGGGCGCTTCTACGGTATCGGCAGCACCACCGGCGAGCCCGGCTATTACCTGGCCCACGGCCTGCGCGGCAACGGCCGGGTGATCGGCGTGGCGGTGGTCAAGGTGCGCCTCGATGCCCTGGAACAGCGCTGGCAGCGCGCACGCCTGGAGGCCTACGTCAGCGACGAGAACGGCATCATCATCCTCTCCAGCGATCCGGCCCGCCGGCTCAAGGCCGTGCGCCCGCTCGACGCCGAGACCAAGGAACGCCTGGCGCGCAGCCTGCAATACTACTGGTGGGCGCTGGAGGAGCTGCAACCGCTGGCGCGCACGCCGCTCAGCGACGGCATCGAGCAAGTCAGTTTCGCCACCGGCAGCATTCCCGATCAGGCGTCCGAGCCGATCAATTACCTGGCGCAAACCCGCCCGCTGAGCGACACCCCCTGGCACCTGACCCTGCTCACGCCGTTGCAGGACCAGCGCCGCGCCGCCATCAGCCACGGCATGCTCGCCGCCGTCGCCTGCGCCCTGCTGGCCTTCCTGCTGATCGCCTGGAACGAGCGGCGCAAGGTGATCGCCACCCGCCTAGCGGCGCGCGAAGCCTTGCAGCAGGCCAACAATGAGCTGGAGCGCAAGATCGCCGAGCGCACCGCCGACCTGCAAGCGAGCAACCAACGCCTGACGGCCGAGATCGGCGAACGCCGACAGGCCGAGACCACCCTGCGCCAGGCCCAGGACGAACTGGTGCAAGCCGGCAAGCTGGCGGTGATCGGGCAGATGTCCACCAGCATCGCCCACGAACTCAACCAACCGCTGGCGGCGCTGCGCACCCTCTCCGGCAACACCGTGCGCTTTCTCCAGCGCGGCGCCCTGGACATCGCCAGCAGCAACCTGCACACGATCAACGAACTGGTCGACCGCATGGGCAAGATCACCGCCAGCCTGCGCGCCTTCGCCCGCCGCTCCGACGACGGTGGCGAGGCGCGCCTGGACCAGGCGGTGGACGCCGCGCTGATGCTCCTGCACCCGCGCCTGCAACGCACCAACGTGCGCATCGATCGCGACTATGCCCAGGAGCCGGGCGACGTCTGCCTGGCCATCGACCAGACGCGCCTGGAACAGATCCTGGTCAACCTGATCGGCAATGCCCTCGACGCCATGCGCGACCAAGTCGACCGGCGACTCTGGCTGACGGGCGCCGACACCGGCAGCCACTTCCAACTGGACGTGCGCGACAACGGCCCCGGTATTGCGCCGGATGCGCGCGTGCACCTGTTCGAGCCGTTCTTCACCACCAAACCCGGCGAGCAGGGCCTCGGCCTCGGCCTGACCCTTTCCGCCAGCCTGGCCGCCGCCGCGGGCGGCAGCCTCACCGTGCGCCACCCCGACAGCGGTGGCACGGCCTTCGTCCTCAGCCTGCCGCGCGTAGGCCAAGCCCACGTTAGCGGCGAGACAAGAACCCATGACTGACCGCCTGACCGTTCTCATCGTCGAAGACGACCCGCACGTGCTGCTCGGCTGCCAGCAGGCCCTGGCCCTCGAAGACATCGCCAGCGAAGGCGTGGGCAGTGCCGAAGCGGCCCTGCAACGCATCGATGCCGACTTCGCCGGCATCGTCATCAGCGACATCCGCCTGCCGGGCATCGACGGCCTAGAGCTGCTCAGCCGCCTCAAGCAGCGCGACCCGAGCCTGCCGGTGGTGCTGATCACCGGCCACGGCGACATCAGCATGGCGGTGAATGCCATGCGCGACGGCGCCTACGACTTCATGGAGAAACCCTTCTCCCCGGAACGCCTGGTGGACGTCACCCGCCGTGCCCTGGAACAACGCAGCCTGGCCCGCGAGGTGTCGGCGCTGCGCCGCCAACTGGCCGGGCGCCAGGCCCTGGAACAGCGCATCATCGGGCGCTCGCCCGCCATGCAGCGGTTGCGCGAACTGATGGAGAACGTCGGCGATACCGCAGCCAACGTGCTGATCGAAGGCGAGACCGGCACCGGCAAGGAACTGGTCGCCCGTTGCCTGCACGACTTCAGCCGGCGCCAGGCGAAACAGTTCGTCGCGCTCAACTGCGGCGGCCTGCCGGAGAACCTCTTCGAGAGCGAAATCTTCGGCCACGAGGCGCACGCCTTCACCGGCGCCGGCAAACGGCGCATCGGCAAGATCGAGCATGCCCACGGCGGCACGCTGTTCCTCGACGAGGTCGAGAGCATGCCGCTGAATCTGCAAATCAAATTGCTGCGCGTGTTGCAGGAACACAGCCTGGAACGCCTGGGTTCGAACCAGTCGATTCAGGTGGATTGCCGGGTCATCGCCGCGACCAAGGCCAACCTCGACGAACAGAGCAAGGCCGGGCAGTTCCGCAGCGACCTCTACTACCGGCTGAATGTGGTGACCCTGGAACTGCCACCGCTGCGCGAACGGCGCGAGGACATCTGCCTGCTGTTCGAGCATTTCCTGCAATTGTCGGCACTGCGCTTCGACCGCGCCACGCCGGAACTCGACCGGCAGACCATCGCCACGCTGATGGCGCACGACTGGCCGGGCAACGTGCGCGAACTGCGCAACGTCGCCGAGCGCTTCGCCCTCGGCCTGCCGGTGTTCAAGAAAAGCGGCCTGGCGCCCGACGGCAACGGCCCGAGCTTCGCCGAAGCAGTGGAAGTCTTCGAACGCAACCTGCTCGGCGATGCCCTGGAGCGCCACGCCGGCAACCTCAGCCAGGCCGCCCAAGACCTCGGCATGGCCAAGACCACGCTGTTCGACAAGGTGAAGAAGTACGGTCTGCAATAAGCGGCGCCGTCGGCAGGCGCATGCAGGACGCTCGAGCGCGGGTTCGCGGCTAAAGCCCCTCCTACAGGGCCATGCCAACCCGTGGGAGGGGCTTTAGCCGCGACACACCCCGATTTCACCTACACGTCGTCGCGCCCCACGCCGCCTTCGAGCTTGCGCCAGAGCAGGCGCACCGCCGCCTTGCGCACCAGGGCGCAGCGGTAGAGGCGGATTTCCAGCGGCACCTGCCATTGTTCGTCGCCGCAGGCGATCAGCTCGCCACGCGCCAGCTCGGCGGTCACCGACAGGCGCGGCACCCAGGCCACGCCCATGCCTTGCAGGGCCATGCTCTTCAGGCTGTCGGCCATCGCGGTTTCGTACACCGTGGTCGAGCGCAGCGCGCGCTGGCGCAGCAACAGATTCACCGAACGGCCGAGAAACGCGCCGGTGCTGTAGGCCAGCAACGGCACGCTCTGGCCGCTGTCGAGGTCGAACAGCGGGCGGCCCGCGTCGTCCACCGCGCACACCGGCAGCATTTCCGTGCGCCCCAGGTGCAGCGAAGGAAAGATCTCCGGGTCCATCTGCAGCGAGGCGTCCGGGTCGTAATAGGCGAGGATCAGGTCGCAGGCGCCCTCGCGCAGGGCATGCACCGCCTCGCCGACGTTGGTCGCCACCAGCCGCGTGGTCAGCGGCAGGCCCTCGCGGCGCAAACGCGCGATCCACTCGGGGAAAAAGCCCAGGGTCAGCGAGTGCGCGGCGGCGATCTGCAACATTTCGCCTTGCTGGCCTTCGAGGTTGTGCAGGTGGCGCACCACATCGCCCAACTGCTCGACCAGGCTGCGCGCGGTGACCAGGAACAACTGGCCGGACTCGGTCAGCTCGACCGGCGTGCAGGCGCGGTTGACCAGGGTCAGCCCGAGCATGTTTTCCAGGCTGCGAATACGCCGGCTGAACGCTGGCTGGGTGACGAAACGCTTCGTCGCCGCCTGCGAGAAACTGCGGGTAGCGGCCAGGGTGACGAAGTCTTCCAGCCATTTGGTTTCCAGGTTCATCGATCGTTTCCGTAGTTGAACGTCAAGCTTCAGCCCATCCCGTAGGGTGGGTTAGCCGCTTGCCGCCATTGCCAAACATCACGCCACTCGAAACGCGGCGTAACCCACCACCGGCGCA
This sequence comes from Pseudomonas sp. UBA2684, assembly GCA_002354655.1. Taxonomy (GTDB): domain Bacteria; phylum Pseudomonadota; class Gammaproteobacteria; order Pseudomonadales; family Pseudomonadaceae; genus Aquipseudomonas. Next base: position 15,151 of record DELY01000021.1, on the reverse strand, counting down.
ACGCGGTCGATCGCCTGGTGGGTTACGCGCCGCGCCACAAGCGCATGTGGGATATAGGCCGGTGTACGGCGCCGCTAACCCACCCTACGCTCGCCGATAGTTCGGCGTCACGCCGACATTATGCCGATTATGCATACCCCAGCGCTTAACAGCATTGGTCGCAATCTCGCCACAGCCCTTACTCTATCCGGCATCGCGGTACTTGCCGCATCTTCCAGAGATGATCACCATCATGTCCCCTGCTGCATCCTTCCGCGTCGAAAAAGACCTGCTCGGCACCCTTGAAGTCCCCTTCGATGCCTATTACGGCATCCAGACCCTGCGTGCCGTGCACAACTTCCGCCTGTCCGGCGTGCCATTGGCGCACTACCCGAAACTGGTGGTGGCGCTGGCCATGGTCAAGCAGGCGGCGGCCGACGCCAACCGCGAGTTGGGTCATCTCAGCGCAGCCAAGCATGCGGCGATCAGCGAAGCCTGTGCGCGCATCGTGCGTGGCGACTTCCACGAGCAGTTCGTGGTCGACATGATTCAGGGCGGCGCCGGCACCTCGACCAACATGAACGCCAACGAGGTGATCGCCAACATCGCCCTGGAAGCCATGGGCCACGCCAAGGGCGAGTACGCCTTCCTGCACCCGAACAACGACGTGAACATGGCGCAGTCGACCAACGACGCCTACCCGACCGCCATCCGCCTCGGCCTGCTGCTCGGCCACGACACCCTGTTGGCCAGCCTCGACAGCCTGATCCAGGCCTTCGCCGGCAAGGGTGAAGAGTTCGCCCATGTGCTGAAAATGGGCCGCACCCAGTTGCAGGACGCCGTGCCGATGACCCTCGGTCAGGAGTTCCGCGCCTTCGCCACCACCCTCGGCGAAGACCTGGCGCGCCTGCGCAACCTGGCCCCGGAACTGCTCACCGAGGTCAACCTCGGCGGCACCGCGATCGGCACCGGGATCAACGCCGACCCGCGCTACCAGCAGTTGGCCGTCGACCGCCTGGCGGCCATCAGCGGCCAGCCGCTGGTGCCGGCCGCCGACCTGATCGAGGCGACCTCGGACATGGGCGCCTTCGTGCTGTTCTCCGGCATGCTCAAGCGCACGGCGGTCAAGCTGTCGAAGATCTGCAACGACCTGCGCCTGCTGTCCAGCGGCCCGCGCACCGGGATCAACGAAATCAACCTACCGGCGCGCCAGCCGGGCAGCTCGATCATGCCCGGCAAGGTCAACCCGGTAATCCCGGAAGCGGTCAACCAGGTGGCCTTCGAGATCATCGGCAACGACCTGGCACTGACCATCGCCGCCGAAGGCGGGCAGTTGCAGCTCAACGTCATGGAGCCGCTGATCGCGTACAAGATTTTCGACTCGATCCGCCTGCTGCAACGCGCCATGGACATGCTGCGCGAGCACTGCATCGTCGGCATCACCGCCAACGAAGCGCATTGCCGCCAACTGATGGAAAACTCCATCGGCCTGATCACTGCGCTCAACCCCTACATCGGCTACGAGAACGCCACGCGCATCGCCAAGCTGGCGCTGGACAGCGGCCGCGGCGTGCTGGAACTGGTGCGCGAGGAAAACCTGCTGGACGACGCCACCCTGGCCGACATCCTGCGTCCCGAGAACATGATCGCCCCACGCCTGGTGCCGCTGAAAGCCTGAGGCATCGGCGCGGGCCGCCCGGCCCACCCGAGGGTCTGTTGCCGTTTCATTCGCGGTCGCGCCGGAGCGTGTTTGGGCGCGAGACACGACGTTTGCTTGTTCCAAATAAGTGTCGAGTAACGCCGTATCGCGCAAAAACAGACCCACCCTACGCAAGCCACCCCACGAGCAGCACCCGCACACGGATTTGCGGGGCGGCGAAGCCTATGCGCTTCGCCTGCATCAGCCGCCAGGACGTCGGCAGCCAACGCGAGGCCAGTAGCCCCGCGGGCATACCAACAACAATCATAAGGGTGACACCATGTTGGATTTACTCAACGACCTGCTCTGGAGCAAGGTCCTGATCGTCATGCTGGTCGGCCTCGGCCTGTACTTCAGCATCTGTTCGCGCTTCGTGCAGTTCCGCTATTTCGGCAATATGTTCCGCATCTTCGCCGAAGCCTTTCAGCGTCAGCCCGGCCAGCTCAGCTCGTTCCAGGCGCTGATGCTCAGCGTCGCCGGCCGCGTCGGCGCCGGCAATATCGCCGGGGTGGCCGTGGCGATCATGCTCGGCGGCCCAGGCGCGGTGTTCTGGATGTGGGTGGTGGCCCTGCTGGGCATGGCCACCAGTTATTTCGAGTGTTCCCTGGCGCAGCTGTTCAAGCGCCGTGCAACCGACGGCACCTACCGTGGCGGCCCGGCCTTCTACATCCTGCATGGCCTGGGTCAGCGCTGGCTGGCGGTGATCTTCTCGGTCCTGCTGCTGGTGACCTTCGGCTTCGGCTTCAACGCCCTGCAGTCCTACACCGTCGCCACTTCGCTGCACGACACCTTCGGCCTGCCGACCCATGTCAGCGGTCTGGTGCTGGTGGCAGTGATCGGCCTGATCATCTTCGGCGGCATCAAACGCATCGCCAGCATGGCTGACGTGCTGGTGCCGGTGATGGCCTTCTCCTACATCGGCATGGCGCTGGTGGTGATCGGCATGAACATCGAGGCCGTACCCGCGACCATCGCGTTGATCGTGAAGAGCGCCTTCGGCCTGGAGCCGGCCTTTGCCGGGGGCATTGGCGCGGCGATTCTGATGGGCGTGAAACGCGGCCTGTTCTCCAACGAAGCGGGCCTCGGCAGCGCGCCGAACGTCGCCGCCGTGGCCGAGGTCAAGCACCCGGCGGCGCAAGGCATCGTGCAGTCGCTCAGCGTGTTCATCGACACCCTGCTGGTGTGCACCAGCACCGCGCTGATCATCCTGCTCTCCGGCGTCTACCAGCCGGGCAGCGAGATGGCCGGTGTGGTGTTGACCCAGACCGCCCTGGCGGCCGTGGTCGGCGAGTGGGGCCGGGTATTCGTCAGCCTGGCGCTGCTGTTGTTCGTCTTCACCACGCTGATCTACAACTACTACCTAGGCGAAAACGCGCTGAGCTTCTTCAGCAGCAAACGCTGGCTGTTGCAGGCCTACCGCGTGCTGGTGATCGCCCTGGTGCTGTGGGGCTCGATGCAGGACCTGGGCACCGTGTTTGCCTTCGCCGACATCACCATGGGCCTGCTGGCCATCGTCAACCTGGTGGCCCTGACGCTGCTGTTCAAGATTGGCCTGCGGCTGATGCGCGACTATGACAAGCAGATCGCCGCGGGTGTAGAGTCGCCAGTCTTCGACCCGAAACAGTTCGCCGACCTCAACCTCGATCCGGCGGCCTGGCCGGCCAATCCGCCGCCGGCGCCTGTCACCGGGCGCGGCGAGATCGCTGACGGCGTGCACCAACGCTGATCGTTATCCACAGGGGGCTTTGCCCCCTGTTTTCATTGCAAGGAGAGCCCATGTCGGCATCCACAAAACTGCTGGTGCTCTACACCGGCGGCACCATCGGCATGCAGATGAGCGCCGACGGCCTGGCCCCGGCGTCCGGCTTCGAGGCGCGGTTGCGCGCGCAGCAGGCGCTGGAGCAGGGTCGCGAGTTGCCCGCCTGGATCTTCCGCGAGCTGCTGCCGCCGATCGACAGCGCCAACATGAACCAGACCAACTGGCTGGCGATGGTCGCGGCGATCCGCGCCGGGGTCGAACAGGACGGCTGCGATGCCGTGCTGGTGCTGCACGGCACCGACACCCTGGCCTACAGCGCGGCGGCCCTGAGCTTCCTGTTGCTCGGCCTGCCCGTGCCGGTGCTGCTGAGCGGCTCGATGCTGCCGGCCGGCGCGCCTGGCAGCGACGCCTGGGCCAACCTGTTCGGCGCCATGCAGGCGCTGCACGCGGGCGTCGCGCCGGGCGTGCAGCTGTATTTCAACGGCACGCTGCTGCACGGCGCGCGGGTCAGCAAATTGCGCAGCGATGCCTTCGACGCCTTCAACGTGCTGCCGCGCCAGCGCCAGGGCGAACGAGCCGAGTCCATTCCCACCCGTATCGATTACCGTCAGCCGCGCCAGCCGGTGAACCTGGCGGTGCTGCCGTTCTACCCCGGCATCCAGGCGGCGCATGTCAGCGCGCTGCTGACCAGCGGCGTACGCGGCGTGCTGCTGGAATGCTACGGCAGCGGCACCGGACCGGCGGACAACCGCGAGCTGCTCGCCGCCCTCAAGGCCGCGCACGCGCAAGGCGTGGTGCTGGCGGCAATCAGCCAGTGCCCACACGGGCATGTCGAGTTCGGCGTGTATGCCGCCGGCAGCCAACTGGCCAACGCCGGTCTGGTCTCGGCGGGCGGTATGACCCGCGAAGCCGCCCTGGGCAAACTGTTCGCCCTGCTCGGCGCGGGCTTGAGCCAGGCCGAGGTGGAACACTGGTTCGCCCTCGATCTGTGCGGCGAGCGCGCCGACTGAACGGCCACACACGGTGCACTTGCAGCCAGGCGCCAAGCGTTTCAGGATGATCCATCGCGTCTACAGGAGTTTGCCCCCATGTCCGTCCGTATCCCCGTCGAAATCCGCCCGGTCAGCGCCGCCGACCACGCCGCCTGGTTACCGCTATGGCAGGGCTATCAGCGCTTCTACATGACCGAGATCGCGGCCGCGACCAGCGAGGTCACCTGGCAGCGCTTCCTCGATCCGGGCGAACCGATGTTCGCCGCCCTGGCCTGGCATGAAGGCCAGGCCATCGGTTTGGTGCACTGGGTCGTCCACCGGTCGTGCTGGACGGTCGGCGACTATTGCTACCTGCAAGACCTGTTTATCGGCAAGGAGCTGCGCAGCAGCGGGGTCGGCCGCAAGCTGATCGAGCACGTCTATACCCAGGCCAAAGAGGCCGGCTGCTCGCGCGTGCACTGGCTGACCCACGAGAGCAACAGCAAGGCGATGCTGCTGTACGAACGCATCGCCGAACGCTCGGGGTTCGTGCAGTACCGCAAGCTGCTCTGAGCCGCTCGCCGCGGCTTACGGCCGCCGGGCGATAAAGTCGATCTCGACCAGGGCATGTCGGGCCAGCCCGGTGGTGCCGATGCAGGTGCGCGCCGGGCGTTTGTCTTCCGCGAAGTAGCTGGCGTAGATCGTATTGAAGCGCTGGTAATCGCCGTAGAAATCGGTGAGAAAGGCCCGCGCCGAGACCACGTTTTCCAGGCCCAATCCCAAGTCCTTAAGCACTACCAGCAGGTTGGCGAAAGTCTTGTGGGTTTGCGCCTCGATGCCCTCGGGCAGCGGCGCAGCCTCATTGCCCGGATCAATCGGCAACTGCCCGGTGACGAACACCCAGCCATCGGCCTCGCAGGCATGGGAAAAGGGCGCGACCGGCGCAGGCGCGTCGGCAAACAGGTGGTACACGGGCATCGACATAAGCACTCCAGGTCAGGGTCGGGGGATACCCCGGCGCAACCGCCGCCGGGTCCTTCGACCATAGCCTATCGGCTCAGAACACCGACCAGCCGATACGCTGACTGAGCAACTCCAGCGCGGCCATGCCGGCCAGGGAATTGCCCGCGGCGTTGAGTTCCGGCGACCACACGCAGACGCTGAAACGCCCCGGCACCACCGCGACGATGCCGCCGCCGACGCCGCTCTTGCCGGGCAGGCCGACGCGGTAGGCGAAGTTGCCGGCCTCGTCGTACAGCCCGCTGGTGGCCATGATCGAGTTGACCTGCTGGGCCTGGCGTGGGCTGAGAATCTGCTGGCTGCTGTGCTTGCAGAAGCCGTCGTTGGCCAGGAAGCAGAACGCCCGCGCCAGGTCGACGCAGCTCATGCGCAGCGCGCAGTGGCTGAAATAACTGCGCAGTACCGCCTCGACATCGTTATGGAAGTTGCCGAAGGCCTGCATCAGGTAGGCCATGGCGGCGTTGCGCGCGCGGTGCTGGTATTCCGACTCGGCCACCCGCGTGTCGATGACCACCTCCGGGTTGCCGGCCAGACGGCGGACGAAATCACGCATGGATAACGCCGGCGCGGCGAAGCGCGACTGGTTGATGTCGCAGATCACCAGGGCCCCGGCATTGATGAACGGGTTGCGCGGCCGACCGCGCTCGAATTCCAGCTGCACCAGCGAGTTGAACGGCTGCCCGGACGGCTCATGCCCCAGGCGCTGCCAGATCGCTTCGCCGGAATGCTCAATCGCCTGCACCAGGCTGAATACCTTGGAAATGCTCTGCACGGAGAACGCCGTGCGCGCATCGCCAGCGCAGAACAGCTCGCCATCGTTGCCGTACACGGCGATGCCCAGTTGCTGAGCCGGCACATCGGCCAGCGCGGGGATGTAATCGGCCACCTTGCCCTGGCCGATCAGCGGGCGGACTTCGTCGAGAATGTCGTTCAACAGCGCTTGCATGCTCAGGCTCGTCGGCATGCCCGGACGGCGCCCAGGCTATGCCTGCTAGACGCTTGGCGAGCGGCACTGATCACAGCGCCGCGCGCAGAGTTTCCCGCGCGCAGCACCTCGATCCGGGCCATTCGCCTAGCGGGGGCGCCAGTAACAGCCTCTTCTGGCAAACACGCTCTGTAGCCGTTAACTGTTACTACAGACCGCCATCACGTGGGAGGGGCCTTGGCCGCGAGCTTTTTGGGCGTCAGCAGTGCTGCGCGTTACCTGCACAGCTCGCGGTCAAGACCGCTCCCACAAAAGCCTGGCTTCTCTTGCAACACATAACGGGGATTCTCAGAGCCAAAAAAAGGAGCCTCACGGCTCCCCAAGGGACTTGCTGGTTAACCGGGGCCTGAGCGGCCCCGGCGTACAGGCATCACGCCCGCGCTTATTCGATCTCGATCAGCACTTCACCCGGATTGACCCGGTCGCCTTTGGCCACATGCACGGTCTTCACCGTACCGGCAATCGGTGCCTGCACCTCGGTTTCCATCTTCATCGCTTCGGTGATCAGCACCGCCTGGCCGGCCGTCACCGTGTCGCCTTCCTTCACCAGCACATCGACGATATTGCCCGGCATGCTGGTGCTGACATCGCCCGGCGCACTGGCCGACTTGCGCTTGCTGCCACTGGCGCCGCCGACGTAGTCGTTCAGCGCCTCGAACACCACTTCTTCCGGCATGCCGTCGATGGACAGGTAGAAATGCCGCTTGCCGTCGCCCTTGACGCCGACGCCGGTGATGTCGACGCGGTAGCTCTCGCCGTGCACATCGACGACGAATTCGGTCGGCACACCCTCGCCGCCGGCCGGCGCCACACCGCCGGCTTCCGGGATCGGCAACAGCACTTCCGGGGTCAGGCTGCCGGCCTTGCGCTCCTCGAGGAACTTGCGGCCGATGTCCGGGAACATGGCGTAGGTCAGCACGTCTTCTTCGGAGGTGGCCAGGGCGCCGATGTCCTCACGCAGCTTGGCCATTTCCGGCTTGATCAGATCGGCCGGGCGCACGTCGATCACCTCTTCGCTGCCGATCGCCTGCTTGCGCAGTTGCTCGCTGATCTGGCCCGGTGCCAGGCCGTAACGGCCTTGCAGGTAGAGCTTCACCTCGTTGGTGATGGTCTTGTAGCGCTCGCCAGCGAGCACGTTGAATACCGCTTGGGTACCAACGATCTGCGAGGTCGGCGTCACCAGCGGCGGGAAGCCGAGGTCTTCGCGCACCCTGGGGATTTCCGCAAACACTTCGTTGATGCGACTCAGCGCCCCCTGCTCCTTCAACTGGTTGGCCAGGTTGGACATCATCCCGCCCGGCACCTGGTTGACCTGCACGCGGGTATCCACGGCGGTGAACTCGCTTTCGAACTGGTGGTACTTCTTGCGCACGGCGTGGAAGTACATGCCGATTTCCTGGATCAGCGCCAGGTCCAGACCGGTGTCGTACTCGCTGCCCTTGAGCGCCGCGACCATCGATTCGGTGCCCGGATGGCTGGTGCCCCAGGCGAAGCTGGAGATGGCGGTGTCGATGTGGTCGGCGCCGGCTTCAATGGCCTTGAGCTGACACATCGAGCCCATGCCGGCGGTATCGTGGCTGTGGATGAAGATCGGCAGGTCGACCTCGGCTTTCAGCGCCTTGACCAGCTCAAAGGTGGCGTATGGCGTGAGCAGGCCGGCCATGTCCTTGAGCGCGATGGAGTCGATGCCCATGGCCTGCATGGCCTTGGCCTGGTCGACGAACGCCTTGACCGTGTGCACCGGGCTGGTGGTGTAGGCGATGGTGCCCTGGGCATGTTTGCCCGAGGCCTTTACCGACTCGATGGCCACACGCAGGTTACGCACATCGTTCATCGCATCGAAGATACGGAACACGTCGATGCCGTTACCCGCCGCCTTGGCGACGAAGGCGCGCACCACGTCATCGCTGTAGTGGCGGTAGCCGAGCAGGTTCTGTCCGCGCAGGAGCATCTGCAAACGCGTGTTGGGCAGCGCCTTGCGCAGTTCGCGCAGGCGCGTCCACGGGTCTTCCTTGAGAAAGCGCACGCAGGCGTCGAAGGTCGCGCCGCCCCAGACTTCCAGCGACCAGTAGCCGACTTTGTCGAGCTTGTCGCAGATCGGCAGCATGTCGTCCAGGCGCATGCGCGTGGCCAGCAACGACTGGTGGGCGTCGCGCAGGATGGTATCGGTGACGGTGATCTTTTTAGACATGGTTCGAGTCCTCACAGGCCGGCGTGGGCGGCGATGGCGGTGGCGATGGCCAGCGCCAGGTGCGATGGGTTGCGCTTGATCGAGTACTGGGTCAGCTCAGGGTGGCTTTCGACGAAGCTGGTGTTGAACTGGCCGCTGCGGAACTCGGGGTTGCGCAGGATTTCCTGGTAATAGGCGGCGGTGGTCTTGACCCCCTGCACGCGCATGTCGTCGAGGGCGCGCAGGCCACGGTCCATCGCCTCTTCCCAGGTCAGCGCCCAGACGATCAGCTTCAGGCACATCGAGTCGTAGTACGGCGGGATGGTGTAGCCGGTGTAGATCGCCGTGTCGGTGCGCACGCCGGGGCCGCCGGGGGCGTAATAACGGGTGATCTTGCCGAAGCTGGGCAGGAAGTTGTTCTTCGGGTCTTCGGCGTTGATGCGGAACTGCAGGGCGAAGCCGCGGTACTGGATGTCTTCCTGCTTGATCGACAGCGGCAGGCCGCTGGCGATGCGAATCTGCTCGCGGACCACATCGATGCCGGTGATTTCTTCGGTGATGGTGTGCTCCACCTGCACCCGGGTGTTCATCTCCATGAAGTACACCTCGCCCTCGGCGAGCAGGAACTCCACGGTACCGGCGTTCTCGTAGCCCACCGCCTGCGCGGCGCGCACCGCCAGGTCGCCGATGTAGGCGCGCTGCTCGGGGGTCAGCTGCGGGCTGGGGGCGATCTCGATAAGCTTCTGGTTACGCCGCTGGATCGAGCAGTCGCGCTCGAACAGATGCACCACGTTGCCGAAGCTGTCGCCGAGGATCTGCGCCTCGATGTGCTTGGGGTTGACGATGCATTTTTCCAGGAACACCTCGGCCGAGCCGAAGGCCTTGGTCGCCTCGGAAATCACCCGCGGAAACGCCTGCTCCAGCTCCTCGCGGCTGTTGCAGCGGCGAATGCCGCGACCGCCGCCGCCGGAGGTGGCCTTGAGCATCACCGGGTAGCCGATGCGCTCGCCTTCCAGCAGCGCCTCGGCGATGTCCGCGACGTTGCCTTCGGTGCCCGGGGTGACCGGCACGCCGGCCTTGATCATGCTGCGCCGCGCTTCGGTCTTGTCGCCCATGCGGCGGATCACTTCGGCGCTCGGCCCAATGAATTTGACTCCACGTTCGGCGCAGATCTCCGCCAGTTCGGCGTTTTCCGACAAGAAGCCATAGCCTGGGTGCAAGGCATCGCAACCGGTTTCCACCGCCAGATTGACCAGCTTGCGCGGGTTCAGGTAACCGGCCAGCGGGTCGGCACCAATGCCATGCGCCTCGTCGGCACGCTTGACGTGCAACGCATGGCGATCGGCATCGGAGTAGACCGCCACCGAGCGGATGCCCATCTCGGCGCATGCACGCACGATTCGCACGGCAATCTCACCGCGGTTGGCAATCAGGATTTTCTTGATCACGAGCCAGCTTCCTCGATCACGTGAGCAGGCGACCGGTAGAGCCGGTCGGCGAGTGGCCACTTCTCATGTAGTGGCCGCGTAGTCACCCTACGCCGCACAGCGGATTACCCAAAATCAATAATTATTTGATTGGCTATAAGCTAAAGCTAATACATGCTGACAACGCGCCGCGAAACGCTGCCCGCCCCCACCACTCAAGCCCACGCTCACACGAGGTTAACCATGCGTAAGTCTTTGATGCGCATGACATTGCGCCAACTCCAGGTGTTTCGCGCAGTGTGCGAGCAGCGCTCCTACAGCCGCGCTGCCGAAGACATGTCACTGACCCAACCGGCGGTCAGCCTGCAAATTCGCCAGCTGGAAGAACTGCTCGGCCAACCGCTGTTCGACTATGTCGGCAAGAAGCTCTACCTGACCGACGCGGCCGAGGCCCTGCAACGCGCCAGCGCGGATATCTTTGGCCGCCTGGAGAGCCTCGACATGCAGCTGACCGACCTGCAAGGCTCGCTGCAAGGGCAACTGAGCCTGGCCGTCGAATCCAGCGCCAAATACTTCGTACCACACCTGTTCGCGGCATTTCGCCACGAATACCCGGAAGTTAGCCTGCAACTGGTGGTGGTCAACCACGCCCAGGCGATCAAGCGCCTGAGCGCCAACCGCGATGACCTGCTGATCATGTCGCTGGTGCCGCCAGACATGGCCCTGGAGTTTCTGCCCTTCCTCAACAACCCGATCGTCGCCGTGGCGCCGCCCGAGCATCCGCTGTGCCGCCACGACCAACTGACCCTGCAAGACCTCACCGCCTGGCCATTGCTGGTGCGCGAGCCGGGCTCGGGCACGCGCAAGGCCTGCGAGGAGTATTGCCATCAGAAACGCGCGCACTTCGCCCAAACGCTGGAGGTCGGCTCCATGGAGGGACAATGCGAAGGGGTGATCGCCGGCCTCGGCCTGGCCCTGCTACCGCGCCACGCGGTGCGCCGTGAACTGGAGTGCGGCGCCCTGCGCGAACTACCGGTGACCGAGTTGCCGCTGCTACGCAGTTGGTGCGTGGTGCACCCGCGCGGCAAACACCTGTCGCCGGTGGCGCAGGCGTTTTTCGCCTTCGTGCGCAACCAGCGCAGCCAGATCAGCGTGCTGGCTGAGCGCTTCGCCGCGGTAACGCCTGGGTCGCCAAGTAGTTAGCGGCGACCAGTTCCGGGTAATCGGCCAGTTGCTGCTGCAACTGGCGCTGCTCGGCGTAGCTTTCAATGGCGCGCCGGTACTCCATGCGCCGCTGGTCGAGCAGCTTGCGGCGGGCCTTGGCATCGGTGTTGGCGTGGCTCTGGGCTTTATCCAAGTAAGCAGACATCGGGGGCAACTCCCAAGCTGAATAACGGGAGTCACAGGATCGGCCAGGGATATGACGCTTTGCGGGCAAGGTGATGAAGTTGCGATGACCGCGACGAGCGGCGGCTTGTACTTCTCCGGACGACAACTGGGCAAGGTGGACACGCCTGGCGGCGCGTCCACCGACGACTATGCAGTTATCAGTCTTCGACGCTCTTATGCGCCTTCGGCGACAAACGCAGGCTGCGCAAGCTGCGTTTAACGCTTTTCAGGTGATTGACCAGGCTCGGCCCACGGGCCATGGCCACGCCCATGGCCAGCACGTCGATCACCACCAGGTGGGCGATACGCGAGGTCAGCGGGGTATAGATTTCAGTGTCTTCCTGCACGTCGATGGCCAGGTTGACCGTAGCCAGATCGGCCAACGGCGTTTGGCTCGGGCACAGGGTGATCAGCGTGGCGCCGGTTTCACGCACCAGGTTGGCGGTGATCAGCAGGTCCTTGGAGCGCCCGGATTGGGAGATGCAGATCGCCACATCGGTCGGCTTCAGGGTCACCGCCGACATCGCCTGCATGTGCGGGTCGGAATAGGCCGCGGCCGTCAGCAACAAGCGGAAGAACTTGTGCTGGGCATCCGCCGCCACCGCGCCGGAGGCACCGAAACCGTAGAACTCCACGCGCTGGGCATGGGAGCAGGCGGAGATGGCCCGCTGCAACGCCTGCGGATCAAGATGCTCACGCACCTCGATCAGCGTATGCAGCGTGGTGTCGAAGATCTTCAGGCTGAAGTCGGCGACCGAGTCATCCTCGTGAATCGCGAACTGACCGAAGCTCGCGCCCGCCGCCAGGCTCTGCGCCAGCTTCAGCTTGAGGTCCTGGAAACCGCTGCAACCGATGGCGCGACAGAAGCGCACGATGGTCGGCTCGCTGATGCCGACGCTGTGCGCCAGCTCGGCCATGGAGCTGTGCATCACCGCCGCCGGGTCGAGCAACACGTGGTCGGCCACCTTGAGTTCCGACTTGCGTAAGAGATGACGCGACTGGGCGATGTGCTGCAACAAATTCACAGGAATAGGCTCGGCTGAAAAGTAACGAATCCATCGGCACACCCTCATCCGAGTTGCGACTCGGTTATGATCGGGACACGCCGGGTTGTAGTGACCTTGTAGTTATACTACATGGCCGCCACCCCCGCACAGGTAAACCGAGCCGGAGTTGATTCGTTGAGCATTCCCTGCGACATGCTGGTCTTTGGCGGTACGGGCGACCTCGCCCTGCATAAACTGCTGCCCGCGCTCTACCACCTGCATCGCGACGGTCGCCTGCACGCCGACATGCGCATCCTCGCCCTGGCGCGCAGCAGCCACAGCCGCGAAGCCTATCAAGCCCTCGCCGAACGCCGCTGCCGCGCCCAGGTGGCCCGCGCCGACTTCGACAACGCCACCTGGCACAGCTTCGCCGCGCGTCTCGATTATTTCGCCATGGACGCCTCGCAGAGCGCCGACTTCGGCCGCCTGGCCAAGCGCCTGGGCAGCGCCGGCGAACGCGTGCGGGTGTACTACCTGGCCACCGCACCGGACCTCTTCGAAGACATCGCCTCGCACCTGAACATCGCCGGCCTGGCCGGCCCGCAGGCGCGCATCGTCCTGGAAAAACCCATCGGCCACTCGCTGGAGTCGGCCAAGGCGATCAACGCCGCCATCGGCGCGGTGTTCGACGAATCGCGGGTGTTTCGCATCGATCACTACCTGGGCAAGGAAACCGTGCAGAACCTCATGGCACTGCGCTTTGCCAACGCCCTGTTCGAGCCGGTGTGGCGCGCCGGGCACATCGACCACGTACAGATCAGCGTGTGCGAAACCCTCGGCGTGGAAAACCGTGGCGCCTACTACGACCACGCCGGGGCGATGCGCGACATGATCCAGAACCACCTGCTGCAACTGCTCTGCCTGGTGGCCATGGAAGCCCCGGTGCGCTTCGACGCCGAGGCGGTGCGCAACGAGAAAGTGAAGATCCTCGAAGCCCTCAAACCGATCTCCGGGCTCGACGTGCAGGACAAAACCGTGCGCGGCCAATACACCGCCGGGAAGATCGGCGGGCAGGAAGTACCGGCCTACTACTTCGAGAAAAACGTCGATAACGACAGCGATACCGAGACCTTCGTCGCCATCCAGGTGGAAATCGACAACTGGCGCTGGGCCGGCGTGCCGTTCTACCTGCGCACCGGCAAACGCCTGGCGAAGAAAACCTCGGAGATTCTTATCCAGTTCAAACCGGTGCCGCACCGTCTGTTCGGCGAGGGCGAAGCCAATCGCTTGCTGATCCGCCTGCAACCGGAAGAACGCATCAGCCTGCAACTGATGGCCAAGAACCCTGGCAAAGGCATGCGCCTGGAGCCGGTGGAACTGGACCTCAACCTGGCCGCCGCGTTCAGCCAGCAGCGCCGTTGGGACGCCTACGAACGCCTGTTGCTGGACGTGATCGACGGCGACTCGACGCTGTTCATGCGCCGCGACGAGGTCGAAGCCGCGTGGAGCTGGGTCGATCCGATCCTCCAGGGCTGGCACCAGCATTACCAGAGCCCGCGCCCCTACCCGGCCGGCAGCGACGGCCCGGAGCAACTGCAAAATCTGCTGGAACGCCACGGCCGCCATTGGATGGAGTAAGCGCTCTCGAGCCCAACGCCAATGCGCAGCTTCTTGCGCTACAGACTGTGGATAACCCAGTGGATAGATCCATCGAGACCAGCGCGTTAAAGGATCACAGACCAACTGCGCAACAAGCTGCGCAGCGCTGCGCCACTTACTGCGCAGCTTTCTGTGACTGACTTGGCAGCGGCTGCTCAGCGACGCCACTAGATCCAAATAAAGCACTGTTTTTAAACATGTTTTACCGAGTTGGCATGCGCCTCGCTATACACCTGGTCCCCGGATCACTCGATCCATGAACCAGGCAAGGAAAGCACTCATGCCAACACCCGCGTATCTGTCCCTCGAAGGCACCAAACAAGGCCTGATCACCGCCGGCACCTTCACCGAAGACTCGGTCGGTAACATCTTCCAGGAAGGTCACGAAGACCAGATTCTGGTTCAAGCCTTCAACCATCAGGTGATCATCCCACGTGACCCGCAATCCGGTCAGCCGACTGGCCAGCGCGTGCACAAGCCGCTGATGATCACCAAGGTGTTCGACAAATCCTCGCCATTGATCTTCAACTCCCTGACCTCCGGCGAGCGTCTGAACAAGTGCCGTCTGGAGTGGTACCGCACGTCCTCCACCGGCACTCAAGAGCACTACTTCACCATCGAGCTGGAAGACGCAGTGATCGTCGACGTGCAGTCGCGTATGCCGAACTGCCAAGACCCGAACATGTCGCACTTCACTCACCTGGAAGACGTCTACTTCACCTACCGCAAAATCGTCTGGACCCACGAAGTCTCCGGTACTTCCGGCTCCGACGACTGGCGTACCCCGATCTCCGCCTAAGCATCGGCTGAGCTCTTGTACCCCGCAGCGGCCAGGCATTGTCCTGGCCGCTGCGTTTCGGCCAGACACTCGTGGCAAGCCCGCGCCGGCAAGCGGGCACGTCGGGTGCGACATGGCGAAGCCTTGTTCATCGGGGGCTCACCCCGCGACAACGGTTTTACCTGCGGTTTTTGCTAAGCGTTAGCGCATAAACGTCGAATGCGCCCAGCCGTCAGGTCGACGCTTTCGTAAAATGGCTGGCCTATTCATGGAACGAAAGAAGAGGAACAACGAATGTTCGCCCCTGCCAACCAGACCCATTTCAGCCT
>DELY01000038.1:34608-34916 GCA_002354655.1 Pseudomonas sp. UBA2684 | reverse complement strand
GACGGTGGTATCACCTGGACGGCAACTCTGACCCCGAACGTCAGCGTTGCAGACACCAGCAACCTGATCACTTTGGATAACACCGGGGTGGTCGACGTGGCGGGCAATGCCGGGGCCGGCACGACCGACTCCAACAACTACGCCATCGATACCTTGCGCCCGACGGCATCAATCGTGGTGTCCGACACAGCCCTCGCCTTAGGCGAAACTACCACCGTGACCATCACCTTCAACGAAGCGGTGAGCGGTTTGGCCATCGCCGATTTCACGGTGGCCAACGGTGTACTGAGTGGGCTGAGCAGTGCCGA
>DELY01000038.1:6691-34472 GCA_002354655.1 Pseudomonas sp. UBA2684 | reverse complement strand
AAGATCCCAGCAACCTGATCACCTTGGACAACACCGGGATTGCCGATCAGGCGGGCAACACCGGCACTGGCAGCACCGACTCCAACAACTACGCCATTGATACTCTGCGCCCAAGCGCCTCGATTGTGGTGGCCGATACCGCATTGGTGGCGGGTGAAACCTCTACCGTGACCATTACCTTTAGCGAGGCGGTAAGCGGTTTGACCAGCGCCGATTTCACGGTGGCCAACGGTGTGCTGAGTGGGCTGAGCAGTGTCGACGGTGGTATCACCTGGACTGCGACCCTGGCTCCGAACAGCAATGTTGCAGACACCAGCAATGTCATCACGCTGGACAATGCTGGCGTGCAGGATGCGGCTGGCAATAACGGAACCGGTGCGACCGACTCCAACAACTACACCATCGATACCCTGCCACCATCGGTTGCATCGGTCGGCGTGCCGGCCAATGGCACCTATGTCGCCGGACAGAACCTCGATTTCACTGTCAACTTCAACGACGCTGTGGTGGTTGACAGCAGTGGCGGTACGCCGCGCATCGCCATCACTCTTGACAGTGGCGGCAGCGTGTTCGCCGACTATGTGTCTGGCTCCGGCAGTTCGGCGCTGGTATTCCGGTTGACTGTCGCCAGCGGTCAGATGGACAGCAACGGTATCAGTGTCGGCAACAGCATAAATCTCAACGGCGCCACGCTGCGTGATGCGGTGGGCAACAACGCCGTGACCACCTTGAACGGCGTCGGCGGTACGTCTGCCGTACTTGTCGATGCACTGGCGCCGAACGTTATCAGTGTTGTGGTGCCCGCGAACGATCAGTACAACGCAGGCGATGTATTGATCTTCACAGTTAATGCCAACGAAGCGCTCATCGTCGATACCGCCGGCGGCGCACCGCGTATCGCTTTGGATATTGGCGGCGCGATCCGCTATGCGTCCTACGTGTCTGGCTCCGGTAGCGCGGCGCTGGTTTTCCAGTACAGCGTGCAGACCAGTGACAGCGACGCCAATGGCATCGCGGTTGGTAGCGGCCTGGAGCTGAACGGCGCCACTGTGCGTGATGGTGCAGGCAACAACTTGACTCTGACCCTCAATAGCGTCGGCAGTACGGCTGAAGTGATTGTCGATACCACCGCACCGTTGGCCGAAAGCCTGGTACGAGTGGATGCATCTCCTAGCTCCGCAGGTTCTGTGCGGTTCACCCTAACCTTCAACGAAGCGGTTTCTGGGGTGAATACCAGTGACTTTGTACTCACGAGTACGGGTAATGCTGCCGGTACCATTCAGTCCGTGGTGCAGATAGATGCCCGTACTTATCAGGTCATTGTTGGTGGTGTCTCGGGCAATGGTTCGCTGGGTATCAACCTGAGCGCCACTGCAACCGATATCGCAGATGTGGCGGGCAATGCACTGACTGTAGGCATAACCGGAGAACGTTATGTGATCGCGACCAGCGGCCGCGACCCAGAGTTTCTCGCCACACCGCCTGCGGCGAACCTGCCAACGCTGAACCCGCTGATACCACCAGCCACTCCGGTAGTATCGCTGCCTCTCACTACCTCGCCACTGCTGCCGCCGCCGTTGTTCGAAGTGCCGACGCTGGGCAGTGGTATTCCCACTCTGGGCAACATTTTCATCAACAACGGTGCGTTGGCGCCCAGCTTTATCGCTCAAGTGTTCGCCAGTAGTGGCAGCGACAGTGGTGGCGATGGCTCTGGCAGTGGTTTTCTCGGCTTTGGTGGCGGTGATGGCGGGGTCTTTGGTTCCAGTACGCTGTCGAGCATTTTTGGTAGCGATGCCATGCAGGAGTCGGAGCAACTGGAAGTCTTCGATGGTAAACAGTGGCGGGGTGGTGATGCCGCTCAAGGCCTGCGTGGCGTATTTGGGGCGCCAACACTAGGTCAGCAGTTGCATGAGATACGTGACAACGAACAGCGCCAACTCAATGAGCTGGCTTGGGCTTTTGGGCAGGTAGTGGTGAACGAACCGCACGCCTGACAAGGATAAATACGACAACAAAAAGACTGTGCCGTGACTAGGGGGCGGCCCAAGGATGAATAAAAGCCAGAAATTGCTCGGCGTCAGCGTGTTGGCGCTAGCTATCAGCGGTTGTGCTGTGACCAGCCAGCCTATCGAACGCAGCGTTAGTGTGCAGCGTGCGCAGAGCGACCTGCTGAACATGTTCAAGGATCAGGAGCCACTTAGCGGTCCGTTGACTCTGCATGAGGCCATGGCGCGGGCCGTGAAGTACAACCTCGAGGGCCGACTTAAGGTCATGGAGGAGGCCCTGGCGAAGCGTCAGGTCGATTTGGCCAGCTTCGATATGCTGCCGCGTATGGCGGCGTCGGCCGGCTACGCAGGCCGTAGCAATGTCAGTGCTTCCAGTAGCCAGAGCGTGGATACCGGTACTCAGTCGTTGGAGCCCTCGACCTCTCAGGATCGCGACCGTGGCGTGGCGGATCTGACCATGGTGTGGAACGTGCTGGATTTCGGCGTCAGCTATGTCAGTGCCAAGCAACAGGCCGACCAGCGTTTGATCGTGCAGGAGCGTCGCCGCAAAGTCGTCCATACCATCATCCAGGACGTGCGCGCAGCCTATTGGCGGGCGCTGGCAGCAGATCGCCTACTTACCCAAATCGATAGCCTGATGAGCCGAGTCGACCAGGCGCGTAGCAATAGCCAGCAGATGAGCGAGCAGCGTATTGGCGATCCAATACAGGCCCTTAGCTATCAGCGTGCACTGATCGAAGCGACTCGCCAGTTGGAAGATCAGCGCCGTGCGTTATCGTTGGCTAAAACCGAACTGGCGGCCCTGATCAACCTGCCGCTGGGCACTGATCTGAGCCTGACGGCCAGTAACGATTATCCATTGCCTGAACTGAAGGTGGAGCTGGCTACTCTGGAACAAGAGGCCCTGGCCAGTCGCCCTGAGTTACGCGAGCAAGACTATCAGGCACGCATCAGTGCCGCGGAAACGCGTAAAGCCATGCTGCGTCTGCTGCCTGGCCTGGAGTTCTCTGCTGGCGGGCACTACGACAGTAACTCTTTCCTGGTTAACCAAAGTTGGGCTGACTACGGCGTCAAGGTCACCTGGAATCTATTCAACGTACTCTCCGCACCAGCAGCCATCGATGTGGCCAAGGCGGGCGAGGAAGTCGCCGCCGCCCGCCGCGAGGCCATGTCGATGGCCGTGCTGGCCCAGTTGCATGTGGCCAATGCCAATTACCATGAGGCTCAGCGGCAGTTTCAAACCAGCCAACAATTGGCTGGGCTCGACACGCAAATTGCCGAGCAACTGCGCAATCGCTACCAGGCCCAAGGCATCGGTGAGCTTGAGCTGATTCAAGGCGAACTGAATGCACTGCATGCTGACTTGCGGCGTGACCTGGCTTATGCCGAGTTGCGTAATGCCTATGGGCAGGTATTTGCCAGCGTCGGCTTGGACCTGCTACCGGCACAATTACCATCCGATAGTCTGAGCGATATTGCCGGCGCCTTGGCCGCCAGTGAGGATCGTTGGCAGCAAGGCAATATCGGTAGTCTGACGAACTGACCCTCCGGGCGTTAAAAGGCTACGTCCTCGTTATGTGTTGAGGCGTGGGGCCGACTAGATGATGCCGGGAGCGCGGTAATTCCTAGGGTGGGTTAGGCGTATGGTCACGGACTATCTGCTGCTAGATAGTTCAGTTGCGCCGTAACCCACTAGAGGGGATAGGCTGATTAACGCTGGGTGGGTTACGTGGCACGCTCATAGCTCGCCTCAGCGCCACTAACCTACCAAGTCTGCGTATAGCCGTTAACGGGTATAAGGCCGCTTGTGCAGTTCTCTGCACTCGGCCTTGTTGTTAGGCCGCAGTCCGTACAGGGCGTTCTGCCGCGTATCAATAACTAATTAGCTGATGCTAAATACTCTGCTTGTTGCCCGACGAGTCAGCTAATGCACTTGGCCCTGTTGTGCGGCGAGCTGGTTTGCGCGTGTTTCTGCGAACCCACAAGCGGCTTTAGCCACGAAAGATGCTCAGGTCGAAGATTTGTGGGCGCGGTTTTGACCGCGAACTGTTCAGGCAACGTGCTCAAACCAGCCCAAAGAACTTGCGGCCAAGGCCCCTTCTACCCAGCAATCTCATGGTATCTGTGTTCGGATTTAGCCGCGAAACTCTTCCAAGCTCTCCCGCTTTCCCGCTTAACGCCGTGCCCATGAGGTGCTGGAAACGGGTACACAAAAAAGCCCCGCGTCTCGGGTGGTCGGCGGGGCAAAGGGATGGGTAAGCGTGGTTCAAGCGGCGTGGACGTCTTCCGGATTGTGTGGCGACCCAACACCTAGGTAGTGCTTGAGTCGCGCCTGTTGCGTGGGGGTTGTGAACAGCCCTAGTTTGCTGCGCCGCCAGAGAATATCGGCAGCATCCATGGCCCATTCTTCCCGGCACAGGTAATCCACTTCGCGGGTGTAGAGTCCGCCGCCCAGGTGTTCGCCAAGATCGCTGAGGTTGAGTACCCCCTTGAGGAGAATCCAGACGCGGCTGCCGTAACAGCTAGCCCAGCGCCGGGCGAGTGAGGTGGGCAGCCAGCCAAAGCGAGCGCACAAGGCTTCAACCAACGCGCTTTGGCTTTCCAGGTTTTCGGCGCCGGGCAATGGGGCGGTAGCCGTCCAGCTTGCCCGCATCTTCGGGAAGTAGGGCGCCAGTTGCGTCAGCGCCGATTCGGCCAATTTGCGATAGGTGGTCAGTTTGCCGCCGAATACCGACAGCAGCGGTGCTTCACCGGGGTTTCCGGACAGCGCCAGGGTGTAGTCGCGGGTCACCGCGGACGGTTCGTCCGACTCGTCATCGCACAGTGGGCGCACGCCGGCGAAGCTGTGCACGATATCGGCACGCTGCAGTTGCTGCTTGAAGTGGGCGTTGACTACCTGCAGCAGATAGTCGGTTTCTTCGTTGCTGATCGTGACATTGGCCGGATCGCCTTGGTATTCGCGGTCTGTGGTGCCAATCATGGTGAAGCGTTCAAGGTACGGGATGGCAAAAACGATGCGCCGATCCTCATTTTGCAGAATATAGGCCTGCTCTCCGTCGAACAGTTTCGCAACGATGATATGGCTGCCCTGAATCAGGCGAATGCCATACGGCGAGTTCTGCTTCAAATCATCGTTGATAAAGCGTGCCACCCACGGGCCGGCGGCATTTACCAGGCTACGCGCGCGGATCGAGTAGAGGCTGCCATCGGCGCGTTCCAGGTTGATATGCCACAGGCCTTTGCTACGACGTGCGCTTATGCAGCGCGTGCGGGTGTGCACGTGCGCGCCTTGCTCGCGTGCGGCCATGGCGTTGAGCACCACCAAGCGGGCGTCATCGACCCAGCAATCGGAGTATTCGAAGCCCCGCTCGATCTCGGTTTTCAGTGGGCTGCCGGCGCCGAAGCGCAGGCTGCGCGATGCAGGCAGTTGTTCGCGTTTACCGAGGTGATCGTAGAGGAATAGCCCGGCGCGGATCATCCAGGCCGGCCGCAGGTGTGGGCGGTGGGGCAGGATGAAACGCATAGGTTTGACGATATGCGGTGCTTTAGCCAACAACACTTCGCGTTCGGCAAGCGCTTCACGCACCAGGCGGAATTCGTAATGTTCCAGGTAGCGCAAGCCGCCGTGGATCAGCTTGCTGCTGGCGGATGAGGTGTGCTGGGCGAGGTCGTCCTTTTCGCAAAGGAACACCGATAAACCGCGTCCGGCTGCGTCAGCCGCAATGCCGACACCATTGATGCCGCCGCCCACAACAGCGAGGTCGTAGACTTCAGCGAGGGGCGCAGTGTGAGTGGGGAGAGTAGGCATGACGGCACCAAAAAGTCGAAAGCGAACGCGTTAATGTTCATTTCCGAAAATATGCTAGTCGAATATGCAGCGCTTCGCCACCCCGCTGCGCGATTTCGCGCCGAGCGGCGAATTTTCCGTAATGGGGCGGGGGCAGTAGCTTATGGCGGGTGGTGGGCTGTAACGAATCGCCGCCCGGTCCGCCCTGCGGGGCGTCAGACGAGGTTCAGGAGAACCTTGTTCTCGGTGAGCAAACGGCTGATGGTTGCCGAGGGAGCGGCGTCGGTAAATACCCGGTCGACCAAGGCAATCGAGCCTAAACGAACCACGGCATTGCGCCCGAACTTGCTTGAGTCGGCGGCGAGAAATACCTGGCGAGCGTTGTCGATGATGGCTTGGGAGACGCGCACTTCCTGGTAGTCGAAGTCGAGCAGGCTGCCGTCTTCGTCGATACCGCTGATGCCGACCAGGGCGAAGTCGACCTTGAACTGCTGGATGAAATCCACCGCCGCCTGACCGACGATGCCGCCATCGCTGCGCACTGTGCCACCGGCTACCAGCACTTCAAAATCTGCCTTGGCGCTGAGCTGGGCGGCGACGTGCAGGTTATTGGTGATGATCTTCAGCCCTGTGTGGCCGAGCAGTTCGCGGGCAATCGCCTCGGTGGTGGTGCCAATGCTGATGAACAGCGAGGCGTGATCGGGAATGTGCGTGGCGATGGCTTCGGCAATGCGCTGCTTCTCGTCGCGCATCTGCCCGGCGCGCATGGCGTAGGCGGTATTTTGGGTGCTCGACGTTTCGCTCGCCGCGCCGCCATGCGTGCGCCGCAGCAAGCCTTGCTCGGCGAGTTGATTGATGTCGCGGCGGATGGTTTGTGGCGTGACGCTGAACGCGTGGGCCAGTTCGTCGATGCTGACGTAGCCACGCTCGCGGGCCAGCTCGAGGATGTTGTGTTGGCGTGGCGCCAGAGTCATGGAAGGCTCCTCATTTTGCGCAGCATTATAGGCTGTCGTGCGCCCGGTTTTCGGCTAAGGTACGCGAACTTTGTCAGATTATTTTCACAATCGAACATGACGCCTGCCATCGACCTACTGAAAAAAGCCAAGGCTGCGCACCAGGTGCACAGTTACAGCCATGATCCCAAGGCCGCTTCATACGGTTTGGAGGCGGCGGAAAAGCTTGATCTGGATGCTGCGCGCGTGTTCAAGACGCTGCTTGCGGCCACAGAAAAAGGCGAACTGTTGGTGGCCGTAGTGCCGGTAGCCGGCAGCCTTGACCTGAAAGCCCTGGCCCAGGCCGCGGGTGTGAAAAAGGCGGATATGGCCGACCCGGCTGCCGCGCAGCGCGCCACGGGTTATCTGCTCGGCGGGATCAGTCCGCTGGGGCAGAAAAAGCGCCTGCGCACCTTTATCGATGAGTCGGCACAAGTGCATCCAACCATCTACGTCAGCGCTGGGCGGCGTGGCCTGGAGGTGGAGTTGGCGGCCACGGTGCTGGCCCAGCATTGCCTTGCGCAGTTTGCCGCGATCGGCCGGGGCTGACGCCGGACGGGTGGCGCACAGGGCGCACGACCCTTTTCATAACAATAAGGAAACCTGCATGTCCCACTACCTGCTTGCCATCGACCAAGGCACCACCAGCAGCCGCGCCATCGTGTTCAGTGCCGAGGGGGAGCGGGTGGCGAGTGCGCAGCAGGAATTCAAGCAGTATTTTCCGCAGGACGGCTGGGTCGAACACGACGGCGAAGAACTCTGGCAGAGCACCCTGGCGGTGTGCCGCGAAGCGCTCAAGCAGAGTGGCCTGACGGCCGCTGAAGTGACGGCCATCGGCATTACCAATCAGCGCGAAACCACCTTGGTATGGGATGCCAAGACCGGTGTGCCGATTCACCCGGCCATCGTGTGGCAGGATCGACGGACCGCCGATTACTGCGCTGCGCTGAAAGCCGCTGGCCATGAATCCGCCGTTGCCAGCAAGACCGGGCTCCTGATCGACCCTTACTTCTCCGCCACCAAACTGCGCTGGATTCTCGAGCACGTGCCGGGTGCGCGCGCCCGCGCCGAACGCGGCGAGTTGCGTTTCGGTACGGTGGACAGCTTTCTGCTGTGGCGCCTGACTGGCGGTAAAGCGCACAAGACCGATGCCACCAATGCCTCGCGCACCTTGCTGTTCAATATCCATACCCAGCAATGGGACGCTGCGCTGCTTGAACTGTTCGAGATTCCCGCCAGCCTGCTGCCCGAAGTGCTGGATTGCGCGGCTGATTTTGGCACCACCGAGGCCGATCTGCTGGGGGCCGCGATTCCGGTGTTGGGCATGGCGGGTGACCAACAGGCGGCTCTGGTCGGTCAGGCCTGCTTCCAGCCGGGCATGGTGAAAAGCACCTATGGCACAGGGTGTTTCATGATTCAGAACACCGGCGAGACGCCGGTGATCTCAAAAAATCGGCTGCTGACGACCGTTGGTTATCGCCTGAACGGCAAAGTCACCTACGCGGTGGAGGGCAGTATCTTCGTCGCCGGTGCGGCGGTGCAGTGGCTGCGCGACGGTATCAAGTTGATCAGTCATGCGCGGGATACCGAAGCCTTGGCCGAACAGACCGGCGATGCGTGTGGCGTTTACCTGGTGCCGGCATTCACCGGCCTTGGTGCGCCGTACTGGGACCCGAAGGCGCGTGGTGCAATTTTTGGCCTGACCCGCGACACCGGGATCAAGGAAATCGTTACCGCCGGGCTGCAGTCGGTGTGCTACCAGACCCGTGACCTGCTGCAAGCCATGCGTCAGGATGGTGCCGCCGCTCCCAGCGCCCTGCGGGTTGACGGTGGCATGGTGGAAAACAATTGGGTCATGCAGTTTCTCGCGGACATTCTTGGCGTGACGGTCGAGCGTCCGCAGGTCACCGAAACCACGGCGCTCGGCGTGGCCTATCTGGCGGGGTTGCAGGCCGGCGTATACCGTGACCTGGAGAGCATTGCCAGCCATTGGCACCGGCAACAGCGGTTTTCCCCGCGCATGGCCGACAGCCATCGTGACAAGCTCTACGGCGGTTGGCTGGACGCGGTGCAGCGAGTGCGTAGCGAAGGCTGAGGGCCGATCAATGCGCCGTCTGCTGGCTGACGGCCAGTCAGGAGCAGGACCTTTGCCATCTCATCGACGATCCTGGTTCGTGTCTCTGGTTTTTGTGCTTTGCGTTGGGCTAGACGCTGCGCCAGTGCGTGCGGAAACCCTGGTGATTGCCGGGGATGCCTGGTGTCCGGTGAACTGCGCAGCGGATGCCGAGCAGCGCGGTATCTTCGTCGAGCTGGCCGAGCAGATTTTTGCCGAGGCCGGCATAGCGGTCGAGTACCGCGTGACCAACTGGGCGCGTGCGGTGCACGAAACCCGCGCCGGTAAGCTCAATGCATTGATCGGCGCCGGGGTTCACGATGCGCCGGACTTTCTGTTTGGCGAGGTGCCGGTGGGGCTTTCGCGCACCTGCTTCTACGCGCGCCAAGGCAGCCTGTGGCGTTATCGCGATGTGCGTTCCCTGGCCGACGTCAGCGTCGGCGTGATCAACGGCTACAGCTACGGCGAAGACCTCGACAGCTATATCCGCCGCCATCGTGAGGATTCGCAGCGCATACAAATGGCCTCTGGCGATCGGGCGCTGGCGATCAATGTCGAAAAAGTGCAGCTCGGGCGAATCGAGGCGGCGCTGGAAAACACCTGGGTAATGGACGCCTATCTGGCGCGTAGCGGGATAGCGGGTGCGCTCGAAGCCGTGGGGTGCCGCGTCCCCGATGTGCCGATTTACCTGGCGTTCTCGCCTGTGCTGGCGTCCAGTGCCCGTCACTTGGCGATCTTCGAGGCGGGCGTGCAGCGTTATCGGCAGGATGGCCGCTTGCAGGCCTTGTTGCGGCGTTATGGGGTCAGCGACCCACGCTGAGGCCAGGTGCGCCGGGTTAGCGGTGCACCTGGCTGTTGCGTGGCTGAACTCAGTAGCTGTATTGCAGCTGCAGCCACAGTTTGTCGGTATCAACGGCGAACTCGTCGGCATCGTAGCTGGCGTACTTCGCTAGCCCGACCAGCCCCTTCACGCCCGGAATCGGGTGGGCATAGGAGAGGTCGATTTCCTGGCCATAGCGGCTGCTGCCCTGCTCGGCGCGGAACTCGTGGTACCAGGCTTGCAGGCTACCGCCGAGCAGGGGCAGCGTGGCGCCGATGTAGGCGTCCTCGATACCGTCGGCCGGGGTCAGCAGAAACAGATCGGCCCAGCCCTGGAAGGCGTGTTTGGTGGCCAGCGGCGTCTGGAAGGCGCGGTTGCCCGGGCCTGAGCCGCCACCGAGCACTTCATAGCCGGCTTTCAGCGCCACCCCTTTGAGCGTGTAACCCAACTCGGCCAGGTAATAGTCGCTATCGAGATCCAGCGGATTGTCGGCGTATTCACTCTGCTGGGCATATTCCAGCGCGTAAGTGACGCCAGCGACGGCACCGGTCAGGCGCAGGCCGGTGGTTTTGCTCGACTGGCTGGCGCCGGTCAGGTTGTCCAGGCCAAGCAGGTATTGGTAGGCGGTGGCGGTCAGTTGCGGGCTGAACTGGTATTGCGCGTTCAGCAGGTGGCTATGGCCTTCGATATTGGCCGGGTTGGCCGCAGTGTCGAAACGGTTGTCGCCGGGGCCGAAGATGCTGTTGATGTTGTCGATATAGGCGTAGCTCAGGGTCAGGCCGGCCAGCGGCTTGAGTTGGCCGAGCACGCCGTCGTAGGTTTGCTCGTTTTGCCGCCAGGCGACGCCCCCGACGAAGCGCTGGTTATCCAGGGTGATGCGTTGGCGGCCGAGCACGGCGCTGCCCAAGGCATGCTCGTAGCGCAGCAGGGCCTGGTTGATCTCGCTGCCGTCCGGGTCGGCCACCACCGCGTACTCGGCTTGGCCGTTACGCGTGCTGTTGTAGGCGGCGTCGCCGATGCGGCTGACGTTGTCTGCCTCGACCAGCGCGGAGAGGCCGTACCACTTACCGCTCTGGAAGCCGACACGGGTGCGTAGGGTCTGTGCGTTGGCGTGTTTGAGGGCGTTGTCCTGGTCGACGTGCTCGTAGCGGTAACGCGCATCGAGGATCGGTTTGCCCTGGGTCAGCAGGTTGCTGAAGTCCTCCGTGGCGAAAGCGGCGTGGCTGAGGGTGGTGCCGGCGATAGCCAGCGACAGCAGGGACAGTTTCATCATGCGCATAGCGGTCTTCCTGTAAGCCAAAAACGCAAAAAAAAACGTCACAGCGCCCATATCTCGAAAGGAGAGGGTGCTATGACGTCGTTGTCGGTTGAGTGGCAGACACGCCGTTGTGCTGACCGGGATGGGTCATAGCAGGCAGCGTGCCAGGATTTATAAGTTTCTGATTTGTTAAGAGTTAGTGATTTTTTAAGAACGTTTGGCGATTAATCGCTGCACCGTAGCTGCCCGCCACGCATCCAGACAGTGCAGCTGTACCGGCGCAATTGCCGGCCGCTGTAGTGGCCGCGCATTGGCGTGCTGCGGCATGCTTTGTGTCATCACGAATAGGGAGAGTCGTTCCATGCAGCTTGAATTTCACCAGGTCGATGCCTTTGCCACGCGGCCGTTCAGCGGTAATCCGGCGATGGTCTATCGCCTGGACAGCTGGCTCGACGCTGCGCTGATGCAGCAGATTGCCGCCGAGCACAACCTGGCGGAGACCGCCTTTGTGGTGAAGGAAGGCGCGGCCTGGCATATCCGCTGGTTTACCCCCACCGCCGAAGTGCCGCTGTGTGGCCACGCCACCCTGGCCAGTGCGCATGTGCTGTTTGAGGTTTACGGCGAGCCGGGAGAGGCGATCGATTTCTCCTGCTTGTCCGGTGCGCTGCGGGTCAGTCGCGCAGATGGCAAGCTGGTGCTGGATTTTCCACTGCGCCGGGCCGAGGCCTGTGCACTGGAGCGTGAGGTTGCACAGGCTCTGGGCGTGCCGGTTGAGGCCGTGCTGGCGTTGCCGGGTGCGGAGGGTATTCAGGAATTGCTGGCGATTGTGGCTTCGGAAGCTACCGTGCGCGCCTGTAAGCCGGACCTGGCGGCAGTGGCCAAGTTACCGGGGTTGGGCTTGCTGATCAGCGCTCCCGGCGAACAGCATGATTTCGTTTCGCGCTACTTCGCGCCGGCCATCGGTATCAATGAAGACCCGGTCACCGGCTCGACTCACTGCATCCTCACGCCTTACTGGGCGCAGCGCTTGGACAAGTGCGAGCTGAGCGCTTTCCAGTGTTCGGCGCGCGGTGGTGAGCTGCACTGCGAGCTGGCTGGCGAACGGGTGAAGATCGCCGGTCAGGCGCTGCTGGTTGCCAGTGGCCGGCTATTTTTGCCGTAGCCGCTTAGCTGTTGCTGCTGTAGCGGCGCACACCCGACTCACCCAGGTTGACGTGCGCGGCGATGCTGCCGGGCGCGGGAAACACCACCAGATGGTCGGCGGCCACGCGGATGCCAACGTGCTGGCCGGGCTGATGGTCGGCGTGGCTGGGGAAGATCGATTCCAGCTGGCTGCCGGTCGCGAGTTGCAGGCGATATAGGGTGGCGGCGCCGAGGAAGGTCTTGCCGACAATCAGCGCTTTTTGCGTGCTGTCCGGGTCGTAGACGATGTCGTCCGGGCGCAGCAGCACGTCCACTGCGCTACCGGTGGGCCAGGTGTAGGCGCGGTTGCCGCGAATCAGGCCAAGCTCGGTCTGCACCGAATCCGGGCTGAGCAACTGCCCGCGAATAAAGTAGCCCTGGCCGATAAAGCTGGCGACGAAGGGCGTCAGCGGTTCGTGGTAGAGGTTGTAGGGCGTGTCCCACTGCTCCAACTTACCGGCGTTGAACACCCCGACATGGTCGCTGACGGCGAAGGCTTCTTCCTGGTCATGGGTCACCAGGATGGCGCTGGTGCCGCGCGCCTTGAGGATGTCGCGCACCTCATGGCTCAGGCGCCGGCGCAATTCGCCATCGAGGTTGGAGAAGGGTTCGTCGAGCAGCAGCAGGCGCGGTTCCGGCGCCAGGGCGCGGGCCAGGGCGACGCGCTGCTGCTGACCGCCAGACAGTTCATGCGGGTAGCGCTTGCCCAAATGACTGAGCTTGACCAATTCCAGCAGCTCGCCGGTGATGCGCTCGCAGTCAGGTTGCTTGCGAATGCCAAAGGCCACGTTCTCCGCCACGCTCAAGTGCGGGAACAACGCATAGTCCTGGAACACCATGCCGATGCGGCGTTTCTCCGGGGCCAGGGTGAAGCCGGCGCTGGAGATCACGTCGTCGGCCAGTTGAATCTCGCCTTCGACCACCGGCTCGAAGCCGGCAATGGCGCGTAGGGTGGTGGTCTTGCCGCAGCCGGAAGGGCCGAGCAGGCAACCGATGTCGCCGGCGTTGAGGTGCAGGTTGAGGCTCTGCACGACCTTGTGCTCGTGATAACCGCAGCTCAGGTCGCGCAGGCTCAGCAGCAAAGGCTGGCTCATGCGTGGTGGTACGCCGGCTCGACGAGAAATTCCAGTAGCGCTTTTTGCACGTGCAGGCGGTTTTCTGCCTGATCCCAGGCCACCGAGCGCGGGTCGTCGAGCAGGTCGACGCTGATCTCCTCGCCGCGGTGCGCCGGCAGGCAGTGCAGGAACACGACATCCGCAGCCGCCGCATCGAGCAGGGCGCGATTGACCTGGTAAGGCGCGAATAGCTTGAGCCGCTCGGCGATTTCCTCTTCCTGGCCCATCGAGGCCCACACGTCGGTGCTGACCAGGTGTGCGCCGGCCACCGCTTCACGCGGGTCGCGGAAAATCGTCACGCGCTCGCCCGCATCGGCGAGGAACGCGGCATTTGGCTCATAACCTTGCGGGCAGGCGACGCGCAGTTGGAAGTCGAACTGCTGCGCGGCTTCTATATAGGAGTTGCACATATTGTTGCCGTCGCCGATCCAGGCCACCGTCTTGCCGGCGATGCTGCCGCGGTGTTCGAGAAAGGTCTGCATATCGGCCAGCAACTGGCAGGGGTGCAGGTCGTCGGACAGGCCGTTGATCACCGGTACGCGCGAGTGCGCGGCGAACTCGGTCAGGGTGCTGTGGGCAAAGGTGCGGATCATCACCGCATCGAGCATGCGCGACATGACGATGGCGGCGTCGCCGATCGGCTCTCCCCGACCGAGCTGGGTATCGCGCGGCGAGAGGAAGATCGCCTGGCCGCCGAGCTGGATCATCCCGGCCTCGAACGACAACCGGGTGCGGGTCGAAGCCTTCTCGAAGATCATCCCCAGCACGCGGTTCTTCAGCGGCTCGAACAGCACGCCGCGGTTGCGCAAGTCCTTCAGCTCCATGCCGCGGCGGAGCAGACCGACCAGTTCGTCCGGTGTGCAGTCCTTCAGCGAGAGAAAGTGTCTTGCGCTCATCGTTAACTACCTTTTCACAACAGAGCGCAGGTTCAACGGCCAGGTTTAACAAGGGAAACGGCAGAACCTGCGGCTGGGAGCCGCACGGGGCGACGAAACGGGGAAGGCGCGATCTTATAAGGAAATGACGAGCAGGCGCAAATTGCCGGCTCGTCTACAGGGAGCTGCGCGGTTGCCGCGGCCGGCGAGGCGGCCTGTATCGGCAGGCATAATGCTATGCGATTCACGCAGCGAACCCTGCTGGCGTGCTGGCTGACCAGCCGCCATAGTCAATGCCTCGACAGGCTGTTAACGACCCCGGCAGTCGTTGCCAATACCAGACAAGAGGCCAGGCCATGAGCAAGACCCTCCATCACCGTGCGTGCCATCTCTGCGAGGCTATCTGTGGCCTGACCATTGAAACCGAAGTGCAGGACGACGGTTCCACGCAGATCCGTTCGATCAAGGGCGATGCCCAGGACACCTTCAGCCGTGGTCACATCTGCCCCAAGGCGGTGGCGCTGCAAGATATCCAGAGTGATCCTGATCGCCTGCGTCAGCCGATGCGTAGGGTGGGTACTGAGTGGCAGGCCATCGCCTGGGATGAAGCCTTCGAACTGGTCGCCGAGCGCTTGAGCGAGATTCAGGCGCGGCACGGACAGAATGCCGTGGCGATCTACCAGGGCAATCCGAGCGTGCACAACTATGGGTTGATGACCCACAGCAACTACTTTCTCGGCCAGTTGAAAACCCGCAACCGTTACTCCGCCACCTCGGTTGACCAATTGCCGCATCACCTGACCAGCCACCTGATGTACGGGCACGGCTTGCTGATTCCGATTCCCGATGTCGATCACACCGATTTCATGCTGATTCTCGGCGGCAACCCGCTGGCTTCCAACGGCAGCATCATGACCGTGCCGGATGTGGAAAAACGCTTGAAGGCAATCCAGAAACGCGGCGGCAAGCTGGTGGTGGTCGACCCGCGACGCAGTGAAACCGCAGCGATTGCCGATCAGCATGTGTTCGTCCGCCCAGGGCAGGATGCGGCATTGCTGTTCGGCCTGCTCAATACCCTGTTCGAGGAACACCTGACTCGCAGCAGCCACCTGCCGATCGAGGGCGTGGACGAGGTGCGCCAGGCGATTGCCGGCTTCACCGCCGAGACGATGAGCCCGCGTTGTGGTGTGCCGGCTGACACCATTCGCCAGCTGGCCCGCGACTTTGCCGCAGCCGACACGGCGGTGTGCTATGGCCGCATGGGCGTGTCCACCCAGGCGTTCGGCACCCTGTGCCAGTGGCTGGTGCAGCTGATCAACCTGGTCACCGGCAACCTCGATCGTGTGGGCGGCGTGCTCTGCACCGAGCCGGCGGTGGATCTGGTCGCGTCGACCTCGGGTGGGCATTTCAACCGCTGGCAGAGCCGGGTATCCGGGCTGCCGGAGTACGGCGGCGAGCTGCCGGTTTCGGCACTGGCCGAGGAAATGCTCACGCCAGGCGAGGGGCAGGTGCGCGCGCTGATCACCGTGGCCGGCAACCCGGTGTTGTCCACGCCCAACGGGCGCAAGCTGGAGCAGGCATTGGACGGGTTGGAGTTCATGCTCAGCGTCGACTTCTATATCAATGAAACCACCCGTTATGCCGACTTGATCCTGCCGCCAACCGCGCCGCTGGAACACGATCACTACGACACCACGTTCAACCTGTTTGCCGTGCGCAATGTCACCCGCTTCAACGAAGCCGTGCTGGCCAAACCGCAGGGCACGCTGCACGACTGGGAAATCTTCGTCGCGCTGGCCAAGGCCTTTGCCGCCAAGACCGGCGTGGACCTCAAGCCGACCATGGCACCGGAGCAGATGATCGATATGGGCCTGCGCTTTGGCAGCTACGGCGACAAGTCGGAACATAAGTTATCGCTGGCTTCGCTGCGTGAGCACCCACATGGGCTGGACCTGGGGGCGCTCAAACCGAATTTGGCGGGTCGCTTGAAAACCGCGACGAAAGCGGTGCAGGCAGCTCCCGGTATTATCCTGGCGGACCTTCAGCGCTTTGCCGAACAGCCGCAGGCCAGGGCGGGCGAACTGTTGTTGATCGGCCGTCGGCATGTACGCAGCAACAATTCCTGGATGCACAACTACCACCGTCTGGTGAAAGGCAAGCCGCGCCATCAACTGCTGATGAACCCGGCGGACCTGGCCCAGCGCGGCCTCGCCGATGGCCAGCGGGTGCGCGTGCAATCACGGGTTGGGGTGATCGAGGTGGAAGTGGCGGCAAGCGAGGAGATGATGGCCGGCGTGGTCAGCCTGCCGCACGGTTGGGGGCACGCCCGCCCTGGGGTGCAGATGAGCATCGCCAGTGAGCAGCCGGGGGCCAGCGCCAATGACCTGACCGATGAACGCCAGCTCGACAGTTTGTCCGGCAATGCGGCGCTCAACGGGGTTCCCGTGCAGGTGGAAGCGGCCTAAGCTAGACCGATGGCAGGCCAAGCCAAGCGCTTGGCTTTCCGCTACAATGCCGCCACCGTGCCGACCCGTGAGTCGGAAAGTTAAGTCCTGAGGTGCCCAATGGATATCATCGAAACCATCAAAGAGCAGATCGCCAACAACACCGTTCTGCTGTACATGAAAGGCTCGCCGAACGCGCCACAGTGCGGCTTTTCCTCCAAGGCTGCACAGGTGGTGATGGCCTGTGGCGAAAAATTCGCTTATGTCGACATCCTGCAAAATCCGGAAATTCGCGCTAACCTGCCAAAGTATGCCAACTGGCCGACTTTCCCGCAGTTGTGGGTGGCTGGTGAGTTGGTCGGCGGCAGCGACATCATGGCCGAGATGTTCGAGAAGGGTGAGTTGCAGACCCTGATCAAGAATGCGATGCAGAAAGCCGACGCGTAAGTCGGCTCAAGCAGACAAACCCCGCTACGGCGGGGTTTTTTGTGCGTGCAAGACGGGGTGCGAAAGGACCGGCAGCGGAATGCAAAACGGGAGCCTCGGCTCCCGTTTTTTATATGCCGCCTGTGGCGTCATTCGTCCATTTGCGACTGCAGGTAGTTTTGCAGGCCGACTGCTTCGATCAGGCTGAGCTGGGTTTCCAGCCAGTCGATGTGATCCTCTTCGGAGCAGAGAATCTCTTCCAGCAGTTCACGGCTGGCGTAGTCGCCAATGCTTTCGCAGTAGGCAATCGCCGCTTTCAGGTCGATATGCGCCTTGTGCTCGATCTTCAGATCGCACTCGAGCATTTCCTTGGTGTTTTCACCAATGAGGATCTTGCCGAGGTCTTGCACGTTAGGCAGGCCTTCGAGAAAGAGGATGCGCTTGATCAGCTTGTCCGCATGCTTCATCTCGTCGATGGACTCGTGATATTCGTGCTCGCCGAGCTTTTTCAGGCCCCAATCTTCATACATCCGTGCATGCAGGAAATATTGGTTGATTGCGACCAGCTCGTTACCGAGGATCTTGTTCAGATGCTGGATGACTTTCTTGTCGCCTTTCATGATCGAGCCTGCCTTGCGGGGAGAGGTGACTACAAAGTTTGGGCCGATGAGCGTGGGCTGTCAAACCTAAGTATTTGAAATTTAAGTAAAAATAAATATGAATACGAATGTTTAAGTTCTGCATCTTGGCGCTAAGCACTTGAATTACAGGCATAAAAAAACCGGACTCAAGGTCCGGTTGTTTTACGACAGTTAAATTAAGCAGCGACAAACTGTGCAGGGTAGGCCAGCGCGGCTTGGCTGCTATGTACTTCACTCAAGGTTTCACGAACCACTTGCTTGGCCAGGCAGGCGCATTTGCCACATTGGCTGGCTACGCCGAGGGTCGCACGGACATCACGGTAGCTGCAGCAGCCTTCGTAGATGGCTTCGCGGATTTGACCATCGGTGACACCTTCGCAGAGGCAGACGTACATAGTTGGGGCTCGTCGCGTGTGAGTGGGGTAGATGGCAACGGATACTAATGTTAATGAGAATGCTTGTCAAAGATCGATTGAGAACGCTACAGCTGAAGCGCTGACGAGCAGATGAACGGTCATGCGGTGCCGAGGCGGCGGTGGGCTGGGCAGGCGGTTAGAGAGCGCTGGGCGCGGCTGAAAGCCCTCGGCCCGGGCGGGGCCGGGGCGCGTGATCGTACAGTCGTTCGGCAGCTTTAAGGCCAAATCGGGTGATACCCCTGGGAACAATCGGCTGCGCTGTGCCGAACGCCACAGCTTTCAACTCGTTGGGCTGCTGCGACGTTTCGACACACAGCAAAAACCCGGCCTAGACCGGGTTTTTATGGCTCTGTCGCAATAACGTGTTGCACGCGCAGTCAGGCTTTTGTGGCGGCGGTCTTGACTGCGAAGTGCGCTTAAGGCCGCCCATAAGACGCTGGAGCGCATCAACTACAGCCTTTTCTTTGGCTATGTACCCTGAAACGTGCAGCCGGCTAGGCGATGCCTGGAGCGCGGTAATTCGTAGGGTGGGTTAGGCGCATGACCACGCACTATCGGCGGCTGCATAGTCCGTTGCGCCGTAACCCACCAGAGGGGGTAGGCCGATTAGCGCTTGGTGGGTTACGTGGCGCACCCATTGCTCAGTCGCTTTGCCAGCCCGCCTCAGCGCCACTAACCCACCCTACCGAGTCGATGTACAACAGTTAACGGGTACACAGCCTTTTCTATTGCCGCTCGCTTGTTTTACTCGTCGAAATCCATCCATCCGCCCATTTCTTTCCAGCGGTTGACGATGCCGCAGAACAGTTCGGCGGTCTTTTCGGTGTCATAGCGCGCCGAGTGTGCTTCGCGGCCGTCGAACTCAATGCCGGCGGACTGGCAGGCTTTGGCCAATACGGTCTGGCCGTAGGCAAGGCCGGCCAGGGTCGCAGTGTCAAAGCTGGAAAACGGGTGGAACGGGTTGCGCTTGAGGTCACAACGAGCAACGGCTGCGTTGAGGAAGCCGAGGTCGAAGCTGCTGTTGTGGCCGACCAGAATCGCCCGTTTACAGCCATTGGCTTTCAGCGATTTGCGCAGGCCGCGGAAGATTTCCGTCAGCGCGTGCTCTTCGCTCACGGCCATGCGCAGTGGGTGATCGAGCTTGATGCCGGTGAAGTCCAGCGCCGCCTGCTCAATGTTGGCTCCGGCAAATGGTTCGATACGAAAGAAGTGCGTGTGATCGGGATAAAGGAAGCCGCCCTCGTCCATCGCAACGGTGGTGGCGGCGATTTCCAGCAGAGCGTCGGTAGCGCTGTTGAATCCGCCGGTTTCCACATCCACCACCACTGGCAGGTAGCCACGGAAACGCGCGGCCATGGGGTGTCGCGAACCGCCCCCGTTGCCTGAGCCGTCTTGTTCGTCGTCCAAGTGTTCGTCGCTCACGCGTTGTCCTCCAGCAGGCGCCAGCGCAGTGTTTCACCGGCGCGCAGCGGGATTACGGTGTGCTCGCCCAGCGGCAGGCTGGCCGGGGCGGTCCAGTCTTCGCGTACCAGGGTGATGCGGTCGCTGTTGCGCGGCAGGCCATAGAAGTCTGGGCCGTTCAGGCTGGCGAAGGCTTCCAGCTTGTCCAGTGCATTGCGTTGCTCGAAAGCCTCGGCATACAACTCGATGGCTGCGTAGGCGGTGTAGCAGCCGGCGCAGCCGCAGGCGGCTTCCTTGGCATGTTTGGCGTGCGGTGCCGAGTCGGTGCCGAGGAAGAACTTGGCGTTGCCGCTGGTGGCCGCATCCAGCAGGGCGTCCTGATGGGTGTTGCGCTTGAGGATCGGCAGGCAATAGAAGTGTGGGCGAATACCGCCGACCAGCATGTGGTTACGGTTGTACAGCAGGTGATGCGCGGTGATGGTCGCACCGACATTGCTGGAAGC
This sequence comes from Pseudomonas sp. UBA2684, assembly GCA_002354655.1. GTDB lineage: Bacteria > Pseudomonadota > Gammaproteobacteria > Pseudomonadales > Pseudomonadaceae > Aquipseudomonas. Next base: position 14,493 of record DELY01000038.1, on the reverse strand, counting down.
GGCGTTGACGAACTCCACCGCATCGCGGGTGGTGATATGTTCGAACACCACTTTCAGGCTCGGGAAACGCTCGACCAGGCGGGTCAGGTGTTCGCCGATAAAGATCTTCTCGCGGTCGAACACATCGATTTCGCTGCGCGTCACTTCGCCGTGCACCAACAGCGGCAGGCCGATCTCGGCCATGGCTTCGAGCGCCGGGAAGATCTTGTCGATGTTGGTAACGCCGGAGTCCGAGTTGGTGGTCGCGCCGGCCGGGTAGAGTTTGGCTGCATGCACGAACCCCGAGGCCTTGGCGGCGCGCACGTCGGCCGGGCTGGTCAGGTCAGTGAGGTAGAGCACCATCAACGGTTCGAAGCGGCTGGCGGCCGGGCGCGCCGCGAGAATGCGCTGGCGGTAGGCGTCGGCTTCGTCGGCAGTACGTACCGGCGGCACCAGGTTGGGCATGATGATGGCGCGGGCGAAGGTGCGGGCGACGTCGGCGACGGTGTGCGGCAGCAGTGCGCCATCGCGCAGATGGATATGCCAGTCGTCGGGACGCAGCAGGGTAAGGCGGTCGGTCATGGAAGCTTCCAGGCGGGCAAAACGTGGCTGGAATGCTACCGGAAAAGCCTTGCCAGGGCACGCCGCACGTATGCCCTGGCGTGCTAATCGCTGCGGGTTCGGGCTTAAGTTTTTGCGCTTGCCACCGATATCCCAAAGGAACGCCGTTATTCCCTGTGGAGCTTGCCGTGCGCCAGCCTTATCTCGTGCTCTTTAGCCTGATCGCCAGCCTGCCGGTTTGCCTGTCGGCGTGGGGAATCAGCTTCCAAACCCGGCTGGAAAAAATCGAATGGCAGGTCGAGGGCGATCAATTCGAGTGCCGTCTGTCGCAACCGATCACCGACTTCGGTGCGGGGCAGTTCGTTCGCCGTGCTGGCGAGCAGGCGACCTTTCGCTTGCAGGCCCGCGAGCGCTGGTTGGGCAGTGGCTCGGCGACCTTATTAGCCGCTGCCGCACCCTGGCAGCCGGGGCGTGGCGATATCAACTTGGGCGTGGTCAGCGTCGGTGCTGGCGAGGTGCCGTTCAACAGCTCCCAGGAGCAAGCCGGGCGTTTGCTGGTGGGGTTGCTCGAAGGCCGTAGCCCATTGGTACGCCATCGTACGGTACAGGGTGGCGATAGCCTGGAAGTGCGCTTGCTGCCGGTGAAGTTTCGCCAGGCCTACAGCGATTATCTGGCGTGCACGGCCAAGCTGTTGCCCGTCAATTTCGAGCAGATTCGCCAGGCGCAGGTCGGTTTTCCTGGTGGTGGCGTGGATCTGGACCCGCTCGCACAGGCCAAGCTGGACATCATCCTGACGTTTCTCAAGGCCGATCCCAGCGTCAATCGGATTCAGCTCGACGGGCACGCCGATAACAGCGGCAATCGCTTGACCAACCGCGACTTGTCGCGGCGTCGCGCGCTGGCGGTGATGGAGTACTTCAAGGCCAACGGCGTGCCGGCGGAGCAAATCACTATGCGTTTTCATGGGGAGCGCTACCCGTTGGCGCCGAATAGCAATGAAGCCAGTCGGGCCAAGAATCGGCGGGTATCGGTACGCTTGGATCGCGCCCCGCAGGCGCCTGCCGCGCCCGAAACCCCCGCGCCTGCTGACGCTGCACCGGCCGCTGCGGTTACCTCCTGAGCGTCGGCATGGCGCTAGAAACTGTCGCTTCGTCGTCACAGGCTGTCGCAGCCCTGTAAATCGCGGCGCATGGGCAGTAGAATCACGGGTTTTCCCGAACAACCCCGTGGAGTTGATGGCATGGCCGACGTAAAGAAGGTAGTCCTGGCGTATTCCGGTGGCCTGGACACTTCGGTGATCCTCAAGTGGCTGCAAGACACCTATAACTGCGAAGTGGTGACCTTCACCGCGGACCTCGGCCAGGGTGAAGAAGTCGAGCCGGCGCGCGCCAAGGCCAAGGCCATGGGCGTCAAGGAAATCTACATCGACGACCTGCGCGAAGAGTTCGTCCGCGACTTCGTCTACCCGATGTTCCGTGCCAACACCGTCTACGAAGGCGAGTACCTGCTGGGCACCTCCATCGCCCGCCCGCTGATCGCCAAGCGCCTGATCGAAATCGCCAATGAAACCGGTGCCGATGCCATCTCCCACGGCGCTACCGGCAAGGGCAACGACCAAGTGCGTTTCGAGCTGGGTGCCTACGCACTCAAGCCAGGCGTGAAAGTGATTGCGCCATGGCGCGAGTGGGACCTGCTGTCGCGCGAGAAGCTGATGGACTACGCCGAGAAGCACGCCATCCCGATCGAGCGCCACGGCAAGAAGAAGTCGCCGTACTCCATGGACGCCAACCTGCTGCACATCTCCTATGAAGGCGGCGTGCTGGAAGACACCTGGACCGAGCACGAAGAAGACATGTGGAAGTGGACTGTCTCCCCCGAGGCAGCGCCGGACGCGCCGACCTACATCGAGTTGACCTACCGCGCCGGTGACATCGTCGCCATCGACGGCAAGGAAATGAGCCCCGCCACCGTACTGGCCGAACTGAACCGCATCGGCGGCGAGAACGGCATCGGTCGTCTGGATATCGTCGAGAACCGCTTTGTCGGCATGAAGTCCCGTGGCTGCTACGAGACGCCTGGCGGCACCATCATGCTCAAGGGCCACCGCGCCATCGAGTCGATCACCCTGGACCGCGAAGTTGCTCACCTGAAAGACGAGCTGATGCCGAAATACGCCAGCCTGATCTACAACGGTTTCTGGTGGAGCCCGGAGCGTCTGATGCTGCAACAGATGATCGACGCCTCCCAGGCCAACGTGAACGGCGTGGTGCGCATGAAGCTGTACAAGGGCAACGTGATCATCACCGGGCGCAAGTCCGACGACTCGCTGTTCGACGCCAATATCGCCACCTTCGAAGAAGATGGCGGCGCGTACAATCAGGCCGACGCTGGCGGCTTTATCAAGCTCAACGCCTTGCGCATGCGCATCGCAGCGGGCAAAGGACGCAAGATGCTCTGATAGACTTGAGCGCCTGAGCCACACCAAACCCCGGCCATAAGCCGGGGTTTGCATTTATAAGCCCGCAAGATGGGCAACGATGAGGAGATACCTGATGAGATTGCTGCATACCATGCTGCGCGTCGGCGATATGGATAAATCCATCGCGTTCTACACCGAAGTACTGGGCATGACCTTACTGCGGCGCAAGGATTACCCGGAAGGGCAGTTCACCCTGGCATTCGTCGGCTACGGCGATGAAGCGCACAACAGCGTGATCGAGCTGACCCATAACTGGGGTGTCGACAGCTACGAGTTGGGCAGCGGTTATGGCCATATCGCCCTGGAAGTGGCCGATGTGTACAAGGCCTGCGAAGACATCCGCACGCGTGGCGGCAAGATCACCCGTGAGCCAGGCCCGATGAAGCATGGCAGCAGCATTCTGGCGTTTGTCGAAGACCCGGATGGTTACAAGATCGAGCTGCTGTCGCCGTCGCGTAACGACTGACCGCGTTGCCGGCCGCAGGTGTCGGGCTTGCTCCATGACTTCAAATGCGCCACGTCTTCATGCGGGGGTGCTGTTGGGCTTCGCTACGACCTACCTGGGTATGCGCCAGTGCATCGGACGACAGCCGGGCAATTCACGCGCGCCAAACCCATGCAGTAAATAGCCAACAAAAAGCCCCGCTTGATGCGGGGCTTTTTCATACAGGGCTTAGGCTCACAGGTCGAAGTCATACTCGGCCAGTTGTTTGTGCAAACGCCGCTCTTCGAGGAAGTTGTCGATGATGCGGCGCTTGGTCAAGTTGGTTTTGGCAACTTCAGCAGGGGCTTCGCCATCGTCTGCATCTTCTGCGACAAAGTCTTCTTCGAGCTCAAGGTCTTCTTTACCGGTGCTCATCTGTTTCACTCCAGGCTACAAGGGCCATTTGCGCACCTTATAGCGGCAAAACCTGGGCGGGTAAAAAAGATTTTTTCAATCGACTGATTGCTCAAGTCAATAAGCGCTCAATCGTCGGAAGTCTTGTCCTTGTATTCGCACAGGTCTTCGATACGGCAACTGCCGCAGCGCGGCTTGCGCGCCTGGCACACATAACGGCCATGCAGGATCAGCCAGTGGTGGGCGTCGAGTAAAAATTCCTTGGGCACGAATTTCAGCAGCTTGTTTTCCACCTCCACCACGTTCTTGCCGGGAGCGATGCCGGTGCGGTTGCTGACGCGGAAAATGTGCGTGTCCACCGCCATGGTCAGCTGACGAAAGGCGGTGTTGAGCACTACGTTGGCGGTCTTGCGGCCGACCCCTGGCAGGGCTTCCAGGGCTTCGCGGGTCTGCGGCACCTGGCTGCCGTGCAACTCGACCAGCAGGCGGCAGGTTTCGATAACGTTCTTCGCCTTGCTGTTGTACAGACCAATGGTCTTGATGTATTCGCTCAACCCTTCCACACCCAGGGCGTAGATGGCTTCCGGCGTGTTGGCCACTGGATAGAGCTTGGCGGTGGCCTTGTTGACGCCGACATCGGTGGCCTGGGCGGAGAGGATCACCGCGATCAGCAATTCGAATGGCGAGCTGTAGGCCAGTTCGGTCTTGGGCTCGGGGTTGTCTTCATGCAGGCGACGGAAGATCTCGAAGCGTTTGGCCGCGTTCACTCGATCACTCCGGTGACCCGTACCCGACGGCTCTGCACCGGCGTTTCAGGCTGTTGCGTCTTGGCCCGCGCGGCGAGGATTTCATCGAGGCGGTTTTTTCCGGCGATCAGCAGGCCGAGCACGAGGAACGCGCCGGGCGGCAGGATGGCCAGGAGGAAGCCCTTGTAGTCGCTGAACAGGGTGATCTGCCAGTTCGTCGCCATGGGGCCGAACAGCAGTTGCATGTTGGCCAGCAAGGCGCCGGTGCCGAGCAGTTCGCGCACGGCGCCGATGGCCACCATGACCAGGCCGAAGCCTACGCCCATCATCAGGCCGTCGAAGCTGGCATGGCCCACGCTGTTCTTCGCGGCGAAGGCTTCGGCGCGGCCGAGGATGATGCAGTTGGTGGTGATCAGCGGAATGAAGATGCCGAGGATCTGGTACAGCTCGTAGGTGAAGGCTTGCATCAATAGTTCGATGCAGGTGGTCAGTGCGGCAATGATCATGACGAACACCGGCAGGCGCACCGCGTCGGTCACCGCGCCGCGGATCAGCGCCACCGCGGCGTTCGAGCAGGCCAGCACCAACGCCGTCGCCAGGCCCATGCCGAGGGCGTTGACCACTGAGTTGCTGACCCCGAGCAACGGGCACAGGCCGAGCAGTTGCACCAGGCCTGGGTTGTTCTTCCACAGGCCGTTGACGGCGATTTCGCGATAACTAGCCATCGTTGTTCTCCACGGGCGTGAGCAGCGCTGCCCGGTTGGCATCGAAATATTGCAGGGCCTTATGCACGGCTTTGACCACCGCGCGCGGGGTGATGGTGGCACCGGCGAACTGGTCGAACTGGCCACCGTCCTTTTTCACCGCCCAGCCGGATTCGTCCGGCTGGCGCAGCGATTTGCCGACGAAAGTCGTGATCCAGGGGTTCTTGGCCAGTTCGATCTTGTCGCCCAGGCCGGGGGTTTCCTTGTGGCTGATCACCCGCACGCCGGCCAGGCGGCCGTCGGCGAGGATGCCGATCAGCAGGCTGATGCTGCCGCTGTAGCCATCCGGCGCGGTGGCCTGGAGGATCACCGCCGCGGGCTCGCCTTTCAGGGTGGCGAGGTACGCGGGGGTGGCCGTACGGTTGCCGAGCAGCGGGTCGGCGACCAGGCGGCTGTTGTCGAGCAGGTGGTTGTCGTAGCTGCCGACTGGCAGAATCTGCGCCAGCGCCTGCACCTTGGCTTCACGCTGCGCCACGTCGATGCGCTCGGCGGTGCCGAGCTGGGTGACGGCTACCACGCCGACCGTAAGCACGGCGAAGGCGCCCAGCACCAGGCTGTTCTTCAGCATCGAACGGCTGATTTCCGGTAGCACGCTCATTCTCCCAACTTGAAGCCGCGGGTCGGCTTGCGGTGCCCGTAGGTGCGCGGGCGGGTGTAGTAGTCGATGGTCGGTGCCGCCAGGTTCATCAGCAGCACGGCGAAGGCCACGCCATCCGGGTAGCCGCCCCACGCGCGAATCACGTAGACCAGCACGCCGACGCCGAGGCCGAAAATCAGCCGGCCACGGTTGCTGGTGGCCCCGGAAACCGGGTCGGTGACGATGAAGAAGGCGCCGAGCATGGTCGCGCCGCTGAGCAGGTGAAACAGCGGCGAGCCATTGGAGTCCGAGCCCGAGCCGTTCCAGAACAGCAGGCTCATCAGCGCCAGGCCGGCGAGCATGCCGAGCGGCGCATGCCAGCTGATCAGGCGTTTGCGCAGCAGGTACAGACCGCCGGCGAGGAAGGCCAGGTTGACCAGCTCGACCGCAGCGCCGCCGACCTGGCCGAAGGCCGGGTTCTGCGCCCACAGTTCGTCCATGGTCAGGCTTTTGTTGACCTTCAGCGCATCGAGGGCGGTGGCCTGGGACCAGCCGTCCGGTAGCGCGGCAAGGCCGAGGATATGTTGCAGGCCATCGAGCAGGCCGACGGCGTGCGGTGCCGGCCAACTGGTCATCTCGACCGGGAAGGAAATCAGCACCACCACGTAGCCGAGCATCGCCGGGTTGAACGGGTTCTGCCCGAGGCCGCCATACAGTTGCTTGCCGAAGACGATGGCGAAGCCGGTGGCGATCAGGGTCAGCCACCACGGCGAGTAGGGCGGCAAGGCCAGGGCCAGCAGCACCGCGGTGACCAGAGCGCTGTAGTCCTGTAGGTAGAACGCCAGCGGTCGCTGGCGCAGGGCCAGGATCGCGGCCTCGCAGCCCAGGGCGCAGGCGCTGGCCCAGAGCAGGTTGATCAGGGTACCGGCCCCGAACAGCCAGGTCAGCGCCAGGATGCCGGGCACGCACGCCAGCAGCACGTGCAGCATGACCTGCTGGGTGCGGTTGTTGCCCGTGGCGTGGGGCGAGGTGATGCGGGGCAGGGCCATGGGTGCTCCGGTTGAACAAGCTGTTGTTGGGTGGGTCGGGCCGCGCAGGTTAGTCGCGTCGCGGCGTGACCCACCGACTGGCCGTAAGGTCGGCGGTTAGGGCAGTCAGGCTGCCTGCGGTGGGTTACGCCTGCGGCTAACCCACCCTACGATTCAGTTATCAGTTGCCCGCGTGTTCCTGTAATTGGCGTTCGGCGTCCGCCAGGCGCTGTCGCGCCGCCTCCAGGGTATCTGCCGGACTGCTCTCGTCGCGCTCCAGTTTGCGCAGGTCGGCACGGGCAAAGGCCACTTCGGTTTTCAGCGCACGGGTGGCGTCATCGACCGGACGTTTGTCTGTGCGAACCAGCTCGGGTGGCGGTTTGTTCGACGCCGCTTCGGCCTGATGCAGAGCCTGTTCGGCGGCAGCCAGGGCCTCGCGCAGACGGGTTAGCGTGGCGTCATCGCCGCCAGCCTTCTCAGCCTTTTTCAGCTCGGCGCGCTTCATGGCCAGTTCGATCTTGGCCTTTTTCAGCGGATCGGGCGTTTCTGTTTCAGCTGTTTTTGCCGGCGCCTGGGCTTCCAGGCTGGCCAGCAGTTTTTCGGCAGTTTCCAGCTGGTTGCGCAGTTGTTGCAATTCGCTTTGCTGCTCGGCGCTGGGTGCTTCGAGTTTATCCAGTTTGCGCACCTGGGCACGCAGCATGGCGGCGTCGATCTTGGCCTTTTTCAGTGCGCCGTCGTCGATAGTTGCTTTGGTTGCTGGCGTGTCCAGGCTGGCCAGCAGTTTTTCGGCAGTTTCCAGCTGGTTGCGCAGTTGTTGCAATTCGCTTTG
>DELY01000038.1:6200-6538 GCA_002354655.1 Pseudomonas sp. UBA2684 | reverse complement strand
GGCGTCGATCTTGGCCTTTTTCAACGCGCCATCGTCGGCAGCCGGGGGCGCGGCAGGGGCTGGCGAGTGGGCGGCCATGGCCGTGTCGAGGGCTTGCTGGGCGGCGGCAGCGGCACTGCGCAGTTCGTCGACCTGGGCCTGTAGCTCAGGGGTGACGTGGGTGGCCAGCTGTTTCTCGGCCTTTCTCAGGGCGACCTGAGCCATGCTGGCTTCGATCTTGAGTTTCTTCTGCTCATCGCTAACGCCGGCCGGTTTGGCCGCTGCGGCATCGCTGCTGGCCGCAGCCGGTGCAGCCTGGGCCTGAGCCGCCTTGGCTTGCGCCGCTTTGGCGGCGCGGG
>DELY01000038.1:0-6027 GCA_002354655.1 Pseudomonas sp. UBA2684 | reverse complement strand
GCGGTAGTACTGCACCAGCGGAATGCTCGACGGGCAGACGTAAGCGCAGGCACCGCATTCGATGCAATCGAACAGGTTATGCGCCTTGAGCTGCTCGTGTTCCTGGCCAATGGCGAAGAAGTGCAACTGCTGCGGCAACAGGCTGGCCGGGCAGGCCTCGGCGCATTCGCCACAGCGGATGCAGGGCATGGCCGGCGGTGGTGCTGGCAACTCGGCGGCGGTGCTGGCGAGCAGGCAGTTGGTGGTCTTGATCAGCGGCACGGCGAAGTCGGGCAGGGTAAAGCCCATCATCGGGCCGCCCATGATCAGACGGTTCAGCTTGCCTTGGTCGAGGCCGGCAAATTCCAGCAGTTCACCCACCGGCGTGCCCAGCAGCACCTCGACGTTCATCGGTCGCGCCAGGGCCTCGCCGGTGAGGGTGGTGATCCGCGAGATCAGCGGTTTGCCGAGGATCACCGCGTCATGGATGGCCACGCAGGTGCCGACGTTCTGGCAGAGCATACCGATATCGGCGGGCAGGCCGCCGCTGGGCACTTCGACGCCGGTGAGTATCTGGATCAGCTGCTTTTCGCCGCCGGACGGGTACTTGGTCGGAAACACCCGCACGCTGAACGGCCGCTCGCCGATGGCGGCCTGTACTGCGGCAATCGCTTCGGGTTTGTTGTCTTCGATACCGATCAGCACCTGATCCGGCTGGATCAGGTGGGCGAGGATCTCGATACCCGAAACCAACGCGCTCGCGCGCTCGCGCATCAGCAGGTCGTCGGCGGTGATGTACGGTTCGCACTCGGTGCCGTTGATCACCAGGGTGTGGATTTTCTGCGTCGGCCGCGCCGTAAGCTTCACCGCAGTGGGAAAGCCGGCACCGCCAAGGCCGCCGATGCCGGCCTGGCGAATCCGCTGCAGCACCAGGCTCGGCTCCAGGCTGCGGTAATCCACGCAGGGCGACAACTCGCACCATTGCTCCAGGCCGTCGCTGTCGATGACGATGGCCGGGGCGAGCATGCCGGATACGTGTGGGTAAGGCTGCGGGCCGATAACGCTTACGGTGCCCGAGGTCGGCGCGTGCACCGGCACGCTGACAAAACCGTTGGCGGCGGCAATCAACTGGCCCTTGAGCACGCGCTCGCCCACGGCGACCAACGGTTCGGCGGCGGCGCCGATGTGTTGGTTGAGCGGCACGATCAGGCGCATGGGCAGCGGCGCGGGCTGGATCGGCGTGCGGTTGGACAGCTCCTTGCGCTCGGCCGGGTGAATGCCGCCGGGAATGTCCCAAATCAGCGCTTCGGGTTTGTGCAATGCCGTCATGCCGCTTGCCCCCGATCGCTGGCAATCAACTGGCCGGGCGCCAGGGGTTTGCCCCATTTCCAGCTTTGCACGCTGCTGCCGACTTCGATCATATCGATGCAGTCCACCGGGCAGGGCTCGACGCACAGGTCGCAGCCGGTGCATTCGCTGACGATCACCGTGTGCATCTGCTTGGCCGCGCCGACGATGGCGTCCACCGGGCAGGCCTGGATGCACTTGGTGCAGCCGATGCATTCGGCTTCGCGGATGTAGGCGACCATCTGCGGCTTTTCGCCTTCCACGGCGTCCAGCGGTTCGACCTCGACATCCAGCAGGTCGGCCAGCGCCTGGATGGTCGCCTCGCCACCGGGCGGGCATTTATTGATCTTGTCGCCACCGGCAATCGCCTCGGCGTAGGGCTTGCAGCCCGGGTAGCCGCACTGGCCGCATTGGGTCTGTGGCAGCAGGGCGTTGACCTGCTCGGCAATCGGGTCACCCTCGACCTTGAAGCGCACCGCGGCATAGCCAAGGATGGCGCCGCACACCAGGCACAGGGCGAGCAGGGCGAGAATCGCGCTGAGGATCAGGCTCATAGCTTGATCAGCCCGGTAAAGCCCATGAATGCCAGGGACATCAGGCCGGCGGTGATCATGCCGATGGCCGCGCCCTGGAAGGATTTCGGCACGTCGGCGATGGCGATGCGCTCGCGCATGGCGGCGAACAGCACCAGCACCAGGGAGAAACCGATACCGGCGGCAAAGCCATTGGCGGTGGCGGTGATAAAGGTGAACTCGGTTTTATTGGCGTTGAGTAGGGCCACGCCGAGGACGATGCAGTTGGTGGTGATCAGCGGCAGAAAGATGCCCAGCACGCGGTACAGCAGCGGACTGGTCTTGTTCACCACCATCTCGGTGAACTGCACCACCACGGCGATCACCAGGATAAAGCTGATGGTGCGCAGGAACTCGATATCCAGCGGCTTGAGCACGTACTGCTGAACCAGGTAGCTGCACATGGCGGCCAGGGTCAGGACGAAGGTGGTGGCCAGGGACAGGCCAATCGCCGTCTCGATCTTCTTCGACACGCCCATGAACGGGCACAGGCCGAGGAACTGCACCAGCACGAAGTTGTTGACCAGGATGGCGCTTACCATGATCAGGGCGAGTTCGGTCATTGCGAGTACCGTGGTGGGCGGGCAAAGGCCGTAGAAAATGGGCGCCTATTATCGTGAAGCCGCCCGGCGCAAACAAGCCGGCATTGGCCGGCTTGTTGATTGCCTATAAGGCTAGCCCACTTCGTGGCAGCGGCTGGTCGGGTGCGCCGATGGCTTGCCTTACTTGACGCGCTGGCCCGGCTTGGCGCCGCTGTCCGGGCTGAGCAGGTAGATCTCTTCGCCGCCAGGGCCAGCCGCCAGGACCATGCCTTCGCTGATGCCGAACTTCATCTTGCGCGCCGCCAGGTTGGCTACGTACAGGGTCAGGCGGCCTTCCAGCTTGCTTGGGTCCGGGTAGGCGGACTTGATGCCGCTGAACACGTTGCGCTTGGCATCGCCGATATCCAGGGTCAGGCGCAGCAGCTTGTCCGCGCCTTCAACGAACTCGCACTTCTCGATCAGGGCGATACGCAGGTCGACCGCGGCAAAGGCGTCGAAGGCGATCTCGGCGGCCAGTGGGTCTTTGCTCAGCTCGCCGTTGCCTTGCGCTGCTGGAGCGGCTTCGCTGGCGGCCAGGTCTTCCTTTGAGGCTTCGATCATGGCGTCGATTTTCGCAGGCTCGATACGGGTCAGCAGTGCGCTGAACGGGTTCAGTTGATGGTTGGCCAGCAGCGTCTGGTGGTCATCCCAGGTCAACGGCGCGACATTGAGGAACGCTTCAGCATCGCTGGCCAGCTTCGGCAGCACTGGCTTGAGGAAAATGACCAACTGGCGGAACAGGTTCACGCCCAGGGCGCAGATAGCCTGCACTTCGTCCTGCTTGCCGTCCTGTTTGGCCAGCGACCAGGGCGCCTTGTCGGCGATCCAGGCGTTGGCACGGTCGGCCAGGGCCATGATCTCGCGCATGGCGCGGGCAAAGTCGCGGGCCTCGTAGGCTTCGGCGATGCTCGGCGCGGCGGCCTGGAAGGCCTCGGTCAGCTCGGGCGCGGCATTGCCAGCCACCAGCAGGCCGTTGTTGCCTTTGTGGATAAAACCGGCGCAACGGCTGGCGATATTCACCACCTTGCCAACCAGGTCCGAGTTGACCTTCTGCACGAAGTCTTCCAGGTTGAGGTCGAGGTCATCGACGCCACGGCCGAGCTTGGCCGCGTAGTAGTAGCGCAGGTATTCCGGGTTGAGGTGATCCAGGTAGGTGCGCGCCTTGATAAAGGTGCCGCGCGACTTGGACATCTTCTGCCCGTTGACCGTCAGGTAGCCGTGCACGGCCACCGCGGTCGGCTTGCGCAGGCCGGCACCTTCGAGCATGGCCGGCCAGAACAGGGCATGGAAGTTGACGATGTCCTTGCCGATAAAGTGGTACAGCTCGGCGCTCGAATCCTTGTTCCAGAACGCGTTGAAGTCCAGCTCCGGGCGCTTGGCGCAAAGGTTCTTGAAGCTGGCCATATAGCCGATCGGTGCGTCCAGCCAGACGTAGAAGTACTTGCCCGGCTCGTCGGGAATTTCAAAGCCGAAGTAGGGTGCGTCGCGGCTGATGTCCCATTCCTGCAGGCCGGAATCCAGCCATTCGGCGATCTTGTTGGCCACCGCGTCCTGCAATGCGCCGCCGCGGGTCCAGCTTTTCAGCATGGCCTCGAAGTCCGGCAGCTTGAAGAAGAAGTGCTTGGAGTCACGCAGTTCCGGCACGGCACCGGAGATCGCCGAGCGCGGGTTCTTCAGCTCGGTGGGCTCGTAGGTGGCGCCGCATTTTTCGCAGTTGTCGCCGTACTGATCTTCCGCCGCGCACTTCGGGCAGGTGCCCTTGATAAAGCGGTCGGCGAGGAACATGCCCTTCTCGGGGTCGAAGTACTGGGTTACCGAACGGGTGGCGATATGCCCGGCGTCGCGCAGCTTCAGGTAGATGGCCGCCGACAACTCACGGTTTTCATCCGAGTGGGTCGAATGGTAGTTGTCGAAATTGACCCCGAAGTCGGCAAAGTCGGCGGTGTGTTCGGCCTGCACGTTGGCGATCAGTTGTTCCGGGGTGATGCCTTCCTTCTCGGCGCGCAACATGATCGCCGAGCCGTGGGCGTCGTCGGCGCAGACATAGATGGCCTGGTTGCCGCGCAGCTTCTGGAAGCGCACCCACATGTCGGTCTGGATGTACTCGAGCATGTGGCCAAGGTGGATCGAACCATTGGCATAGGGCAGGGCGCTGGTAACGAGAATCTTGCGGGCTTCGGACATGGGGATCGGCACTGATCTGAGTGAAACGGAGGTCGGTCACTATAAAGGCCCGGCGAGTTTTTTTCACCCGTTGAGGCACGCTGGTTCTGCGCCTATTCAGCGGTGCTTCGTGGGAGCGGGCCGCTCTTGCGGGGTCTAGGGCATGGCTCATGCGCGAATTGGGTGCCTGGAGTACGATAGCGGCCATCCGTTTCATGTCTGCCAGGATTCCCTTATGTCCACGATCACCCGTCAAGCAGTGGAAGCCGCGCTGCGTCAGTACACCGACCCCCACCTCAATCAGGACCCGGTCAGCGCCGGCTGCCTGCGCGAGGTCGATATCCAGGGCGGTACGGTACATGTGCGCCTGGTGCTGGGCTACGCCGCCGGCCTATTCAAAAGCGGCTGGGCGCAAATGCTGCAAATGGCCCTGGAAAACCTCGACGGTGTCGAGCGTGCGCAGGTGCAGGTCGACTGCCTGATCGAAGCGCACAAGGCGCAGGATCAGGTGCCGGCGCTGGCCAATGTGAAGAACGTGATTGCCGTGGCCTCGGGCAAGGGCGGCGTCGGCAAATCCACCACGGCGGCCAACCTGGCCCTGGCCCTGGCCCGCGAGGGCGCCAAGGTCGGTATTCTCGATGCCGATATCTACGGGCCGAGTCAGGGCATCATGTTCGGTATCCCGGAAGGCACGCGGCCGCAGGTCAAGGATCAGAAGTGGTTCGTGCCGCTCAAGGCGCATGGCGTGGAGGTCATGTCGATGGCTTTCCTCACCGATGAGAACACTCCGGTGGTCTGGCGCGGGCCGATGGTCTCCGGTGCGCTGATCCAGTTGATCACTCAGACCGCCTGGGATGACCTGGACTACCTGGTGGTCGACATGCCGCCGGGCACCGGCGATATCCAGCTGACCTTGGCGCAGAAGGTGCCGGTGGCCGGTGCGGTGATCGTCACCACACCGCAGGACCTGGCTCTGCTGGATGCCAAGAAGGGCGTGGAGATGTTCCGCAAGGTCAACATTCCAGTGCTCGGTGTGGTGGAAAACATGGCTGTGCATATCTGCTCGAACTGCGGGCATGCCGAGCATCTGTTCGGTGAGGGCGGCGGTGAGAAGCTGGCGGCGCAGTTTGGCGTCGATCTGCTGGCGTCGCTGCCGCTGTCGATGGCCATCCGCATGCAGTCCGACGGCGGCAAGCCGACCACTATTGCTGATCCAGAAAGCCAGATCGCGATGATCTACCAAGAGACCGCGCGTAACGTCGGCGCCCGTATTGCCCAGGGCGGCATGCCGCAGGCTATGCCGAGCATTGTGATATCTGAAGACTGAGGTGTTCGCGCCGTGCAGCGCTTGCACGGCGAGCGTGTCTAGTCCTGAAATAGGTTTA
>DELY01000008.1 GCA_002354655.1 Pseudomonas sp. UBA2684 | reverse complement strand
CGAGTCAGCGTGGAATCCGCAGAGAACAGCAGGGCCGCGAAAATACGCGGTATTTGCCCCGCGACCTCGCGATAGTCGCCAATCTGCCAGCCGAGCGTGAGCATCAACCAGTGCGACCTGGCATGCAGCAAGGGTTGGCGCTGGGTCAGGATGTGCGTGCGCTCCAGCCATTGAAAGGCCTCTGCAGTGCGCTTTTCCTGCATGGCGTGCTCGGCCTGTTGAAAGGCTTGTTCAATTGCGAGTTGCAATGCTGCTTTCATCTCCAATCCTCCGGTCCTACTTTTTAAGCAGGCGCAGGCCGTTGAACACCACCAGCAGGCTGACGCCCATGTCGGCAAAGACGGCCATCCACATGGTGGCTTGCCCCGTGAGCGTAATGACGAGAAACAAGGCCTTGATCCCCAACGCTAGCACGATGTTCTGTTTGAGAATGGCAGCGGTTTGCTGGGACAGGCGAATGAAGGCCGGGATTTTGCGCAGATCGTCATCCATCAACGCTACATCTGCGGTCTCAATGGCGGTGTCCGTGCCAGCGGCGGCCATGGCAAAACCGATTTCAGATTTCGCCAGCGCCGGTGCATCGTTGATCCCATCACCGACCATCCCGACGACATAGCCGCGGGCTTGTAGTGCTTCAATGGCTTGCAATTTGTCGACCGGGAGGAGATTTCCACGTGCCTCATCGATACCGACCTGCTTTGCGATAGCTTCTGCGGTGTGCGGGTTATCACCGGTCAACATCGTGGTTTTCACCCCGAGTGCGTGTAGCTCCTCGATTGCCATGCGGCTGGAGTCTTTGACGGTGTCGGCAACGGCGAACATGGCAATGGCACGCTGCGGATTGCACAGTACCACCACGGTTTTGCCTTGGCGTTCGAGGCGCTCCAGCGTCGCTTCAAGCTCTGGTGAACAGAGGCCAAGCTCTTCCACCAAGCGGTGGTTGCCCAGATGAAAATCCGTGCCGTCGATGGTGCCTCGTACACCTCGGCCCGGCAGGGCCTCTAACCCTTCAACGACGGCAAATGTCAGCCCATTCTCAATGGCATGCTTGGCTATCGCTTGCGAAACCGGGTGGTCGGATCGGCTAGCGAGGCTGACGGCATGTGTGCGGTAGAGTTCTGAGTCCTGCTCAACCAACGGCATGTAATCAGTCTGCACCGGCTTGCCGTGAGTAATGGTCCCGGTCTTGTCGAGTGCCAAGAAGCCAAGCTTGCCGCCGGTTTCCAGGTAGACGCCGCCTTTGATCAGGATGCCTTTACGCGCTGCCGCAGCCAGGCCACTGACAATGGTGACAGGCGTTGAGATGACCAAGGCGCAAGGGCAGGCAACCACCAGCAGTACCAGAGCACGATAGATCCAGTCGTACCAGGGCTCGGCCATAAACAGTGGCGGCACAATGGCGATAGCCATGGCGAAGAGGAATACGACAGGGGTGTATACCTTGGCGAATTGATCGACAAAGCGTTGGGTCGGCGCACGTGAGCCCTGCGCCTCTTCGACGGCGTGAATGATGCGGGCCAGCGTGGTGTTGGCTGCGGCGGCCACAACGCGGTATTCCAGTGAGCCGGCTTCGTTGATGGTGCCAGCAAAAACCGGATCGCCTATGGTTTTCTCTACGGGCAGGCTTTCCCCGGTGATGGGCGCTTGGTTGAGGGTGGAGTTGCCGGACGTTACCTCGCCATCGAGGCCGATTCGTTCGCCAGGTCGAACCCGAACCAGCGCGCCTACAGCGATGGTTTTAACCTCGACTTCAAGCCATGTGCCGTCTGTTTGCTGCACCGTGGCGCGCTCTGGGGTCAGATCCATCAAGCCGCGGATGGCATCACGAGCCCGGTCCAGCGACTTGGCTTCGATCAACTCGGCGACAGCAAAGAGGAACATGACCATGGCCGCTTCTGGCCATTGCCCAATCAGTACCGCGCCGGTAACCGCGATGCTCATCAGCGCATTGATGTTTAGGTTACGGTTCTTCAGGGCGATCCAGCCCTTCTTATAGGTCGTCAGGCCGCACAGCAGAATGGCGAGCAGTGCTACTCCAGCCACACCCCACTCTGGGGCAAGCTCGGCGAAGTGCAGCACCTCTGCCGATATGGCGGCCACGCCCGATAGTGCCAAGGGCCACCAGGCCTTTTTGAGCGGGGCTCCTTGCGCTTCATCGTTGGCTGTTGCGGATCCCTCGACCACTGGCGTGAAACCAAGCTCGCGAATACCTGCCAGTGCTGCTGGCAATGCTTCTGCTGTGTGGCTAAGTGTCAGTACGCGCTGAAGCAGGTTGAACTCCAGCGCGCTGATGCCAGGTAGGGAGGACAGCTTGTCGCGGATTAGTTTTTCTTCCGTTGGACAGTCCATCTGTTCGATTCTGATACGGGCTTGCCCTTCAGCAGATAGCGGTTCTGCTTGCATACCCAGGGACGAGATCGCTGCTTCGATAGGCGCGGTCGACGGCAAGTTGTGCCATACCCCAAGAATGCGATTGATCAGGTTGAAATCGAGTTTATCTACGCCTGCGAGCTTGCTCAGTTTGTCCTGAATCAGCGTCTGTTCGGTAGGGCATTCCATTTGTTCAATGCGAAAGCTGCTGAGCCTGGAGCCAACCATGGCATTTGCCGTTGTAGTTGCCGTGGCGGAGCACTTAATCGCGTCGCAGGGGTCACAGCAGACATCCGTTGAAACCGCTTCAGGTTTTTGTTCATCACTGCAGCAACCAGCCATGGGGGTATCCTTATTGGTCAGTGCTGTAGAGTGAACACCCTGAAGCCACTACAGGGTCAAGGGTTTGTCGAAGGGATATTTCATGAAAATTGGAGAGCTGGCCAAGTTTGCCGATTGCCAGGTTGAAACGGTTCGCTATTACGAACGTGAGGGATTGTTACCGGCTCCGGCCCGTAGCGAGGGCAATTACCGCCTTTACAGCAGTGAGCACCTTGAGCGGCTTACGTTTATTCGTAACTGCCGAACACTGGACATGACCCTGGACGAGATCAGAAGCTTGTTGGCGCTGATGGATCGGCCAGAGGGGAACTGTGAGGGTGTGAATAGCTTAGTGGATGAGCACATCGAGCATGTGCAAACGCGCGTGACCAGCCTGCTGGCGCTGCAACAACAGTTGGTTGAGTTGCGTCACCGTTGCGCCTTTGAGCGGGGCGTAGACGAGTGTGGAATCCTCCAGCGCCTGAATACCACTGGCGGGGTCATTGCACTTCCAGATGATGGCCATACCCACGTTGGGAAAAGCCACCGCCACTAAACAATGCGCCACCGCCTGCAATACTCAGCACGAGGCATTACAGGTGGTGCGGGTTCGTCTTTTTACAGACCGTTAGCGCTATTTACTTTGTTCTATTTCAGCTTTAACCAGATCAATCAGTGGCTGTGCACCGAAGCTCAGGAGCGGTTTGCCATTCACAAAGAACGTGGGGGTCTGGCGCACGGCAGCCGCTTGGGCATCCTGGGCGTCTGTTTTAAGTGTTTCGGTGATATCGGTAGCCATCATTTCTGCGCGGGCCTTTTCCACATCTAAGCCTGCCGCTTCAGCAGCTTCCCAGGCTTTGAGCACTTGGGGGTCGCTGTGCCACTGCGGTTGGGCCGCCATGATCGCCTCCAGAACCGGCTCATAGACCCCCTGCTTACGCGCGGTTTCAAGGATTCTTGCCGCTGTTTCAGAGCCTTCATGAAAGAGGACGTAACGCAGAACCAGGCGCACATCTTTCGGGTTCTCAGCCAGGATCTGCTTAACCAGTGGAAAGAAGGCACGGCAGGCTTCGCAAGACGGATCGAAGAACTCAACGATGGTTACTGGCGCATGTGCGGCACCGATAACTGGCGAATGGAAGCGCACTAAGGAGCTGGTTGCCGGGGCCGCTGGCGGGGCTTCTTCGCTTTCCGAATATCGATCATAAACGAATGCCGCAGCAGCGAAGCCGAGCGCAGTAAGAATGCTGATGACGAGGACGATTGCACGTCTGCTCATAGGGAAGACCTCCGGCGGATGAGAACAAGAAGAACAGCGATAAGGGTGAATGCACCCAGCGAAAGCAGTGGCAGCGGGATGCTGCCGAAAATCATCATGTCAGCGCTGGAGCATGATGGGCCTGCACCACAGGGCTTAATGCTCTCCGGGATGACCCCGAAGTAGAGCAGGCTGTGGTAAAGCGCGATGAGCCAGCCCACGACGGTAACTGGCAACGCATAGCGCCAGACGCCGAAATCTGAGATGTAGCAACCAACGGCCAGAATCACGACCAGTGGGAACATGAATGCGCGCTGGAACCAGCAGAGAACGCAGGGTGTTTTCCCCATGACCTCGCCGATGAACAATGCGGCTAAGGTTGAAACCAGCGCAATACCCCAGGCCATAAGCAACAGGCTCCAGAGGCTGGGAAAGCGAGTGTTTGTCTTTGCTTCCATCATGGTTGATATCTGCCCGGTACTGAGGTGGATGACGCGGTAGTTTCCGCCAGCTTGCCGATGGTTAGGTTTGCTGCCATCACTTCCCCTCGACTCCTTGCTCAGGCACGGAGTTCACAGTAGAGATGTGAGGACGAGATGAGCGAGATTGTGCTTGGGGCGGTGCTGAAAGGCGGGAAACAATGCCCGTCGATGCTTGCCAGTTCTACTATGCGTGTGGCAACTGCAAAACGCTGCTGCGGCCCAACCCCCGGCGATCTGCTAGTTCGGGCTCAGTCAAGTGTCTGCCAATTCAGCCGCAAGGGTTATGTGGAGCAGCAGGTATGCACAACTATTCATCAAGTGACGCCTTGTGTGTCGCGAATGGTGTGCATGCGTTAAGCAGTGACTATAGTGGTAAGCCCATTTCCAGGGTGAGTTGACCACTACAGATTTAGTGTCCGATTTAAAAGATAGGTCGAGGGCTTGATTCTAGCGGAAGTGTCACTTCGCGGGGTAGTCGGCAATAATTTGGTCAGTACCAGCCTTGGTCAAACCGATAACCTGATAGGCATGCTGGGTACCACCAACTTCCATACCAGGTGAGCCTGCCGGCATGCCGGGAACGGCGATACCAGTCAGATCATCGCGTTTGGAGAGTTCGATGATTTGCGCTGCTGGTACGTGACCTTCGACGAATTTGCCGTCGATCACGGCGGTGTGGCAGGACGCCAGTCGTGGTGCCACTCCGAGTCGTTGCTTCACCGAAGTCATGTCGTGCTCCACATGGTCGATGACTTTGAAGCCGTTCGCTTCCAGGTGCGAGATCCACTTCTTGCAGCATCCGCAATTTGCATCACGGTGCACGTCGATTGTCAGAGCATCAGCTGATTGAACCGCCGAGGTCATAAACAAGGCGGCCAGCATTGCCACTCGTGCTCCTTTACATTTAGCTGTCATGAAGGTGCTCTTTGCCATTGGCATGGGTGTGAGTGTTGGGAGCGGCGGCTGGTGTCTGCTCCTGTTGAGCTTGCTCTGGGTCGTGATGACCAGCGCCACCTTCCGCCGTCGGGCCATCTGTCGCATGGTGGTCTGCACCGCTGCCTGATGGCGTCATACCTGATGCGTGATGATCCGCACCGCTCGCCGAATCGCCGTGATGATCGGCTCCTTCGTTCGCCATTGAACTATCCGAGGCATGATGATCTGCAACTGCTCCAGGCTCGGCATGATGATCGGCCTTGGCGCTTCCATGTTGACCTTCGTGGTTATGCATCTGGGTCTCACCACCGCCATGATCGTGGCCGCCGCTCGATGCAACTAGCGTTTGATACTGCCCGGCATCCATTTTCGGCAGTTGATCGAGGAACGCGACCATGCCCCAGATGTACTGATCGCCCATGCTCTTGCCCCAGGCCGGCATGCCAGTGGCTTTAATACCGTGCTTGATCACCCAGAATGCAGCGGCTGGATTGCCATCGATACCAACCTTGGTCAGGTTCGGCGGAGCGGGATACAAAGATTGGCTAAGCTCTGTTTCAGCAACACCCGGAGCCAAATGGCAGCCGATGCACATAGAGTTGTAGTTGCCGGCGCCAGCTTTAATGAGCGCCTCATCATTGAGGTTAGGAACCTCAATGTCCTTGGAGCGCACCTCGATAGAGCGGTCACGGGCCATCGCAAGGAATGCATGCACAGCTGGGAAGTGAGGATCATCGGCACCCACGTTGACCAAGCCAAAATAGGCCCCGGCACCTATCGCGATACTTCCGACTACGCTCGCCGCTACTAAGGTTTTAATTGTTCTTTTCATGTCAGGCTCTCAAAACCACATCCGAATACCGGCAACTAAGCGTGCCTCTTCAATATCCCCGCCCTCATCGCGCACTAAGTCGGCGGTATTACCATAGGAGCGACTCCAGGAAACGCCGATGTAGGGTGCGAACTGGCGAATGATCTCGTAACGCAGTCGCAGACCGACCTCGGCATTGGCCAGGCCGGAGCCGATGCCTCGCTCGGGATCGTTCTTGCCGTAGAAATTCACTTCAGCGGTCGGTTGGAGAATTAGGCGATTGGTCAGCAGGATGTCGTACTCGCCCTCTAAGCGCGCAGCCGTCTGGCCGTTCTCGCCGACAAAGGCAGTGGCCTCCGCCTCAAAGGCATACAGCGCCATGCCCTGGATGCCGAATGCGGCCCAAGTCTGTGGCGACTCTGGCTTGAAGTCTTGGCGAACTCCCGCGACTACATCCCACCAAGGACCAATCGAGCGGCCGTACAAGGCTTGTAATTCAGCATCCTCAGTGACGCCATTGGTGCGCTCACCTTCGGAGCGAAGCCATAGACGATTGATGTCTCCGCCAATCCAACCGGACGCATCCCAAGCCAAGGTGCTGCCTTCATCGGCATCCTGGTATTCGAACTGGTCGAGCAGGAAAAAACTGTTGATGGCGCTGTCGTGAACCTTGTGGCCTGGTAAAGGCGGAAACGCTGCTTCACGATCCGCATCTGTCAGCACCGGGATAGGCGTGCGACTGGTAGTTCTCGGGGTTTCAGCGGAACCATGGTTCATCTTTGAATGATCCATACCCTCCATCTGCCCTTGCATGGCGCCGTGACCCATCTTGCTGTGGTCCATAGCCGGAGCCTTTTCTTGGCTCTGGCTGTGGCCCATCTGGCTATGATCCATGCCCTCCATCGGCTCTTTGGCAGAACCGTGGTTCATCTTGCTATGGTCCATCGGCATGGAACCGTGGCCCATTGCCGAATGATCCATTTCTTCCGCAGCGAGGGTAAACCCGCTGCTAAGCATACTCAGCGACACTGCCAGTGCTATCAGGGACGGACGTAAAAGCCTAGTGGTCATGGTTCGAACCTGCTTCGGCTTTGGTGCCGCCATGCTTATCCATCATGCTCTCGTGATCCATGCCGTTATGGTTCATGTCCCCGTGCCCCATCTGCTGACTAGCAGCCTTTTCCTTCGCTTGTGCGGCATTCTTGTCAGGTGCGGATTTGGGAGCCTGTGTCTCAGCAGCATGTTGTTCGTGCTCACTGTGACCTTCACCGGCCAACGACACCGGAGCATGCAGGGCAGCCAAAAGGCTCAACATAGCAGCGCTGCCAACCAGGGCTTTTCGCTTCATAAAAGTGCTCATCAGATATCTCCTTTACTCATCCACACGAACTTCACGGAACATGCCCATTTCCATGTGGAGTAGTAGGTGGCAGTGGTAGGCCCAGCGACCCAATGCATCGGCAGTCACTCGATAGCTGCGTTTGGAGCCTGGCGGCATGTCAATGGTGTGTTTGCGAACCATGAAGTTGCCGTTCGCATCCTCCAGATCACTCCACATGCCGTGAAGGTGGATGGGGTGAGTCATCATGGTGTCGTTGACTAGCGTGATGCGGACACGCTCCCCGTACTTGAGGAGCAGAGGCTCTGCATCAGAGAACTTGATGCCGTCGAATGACCAGGAGAATTTCTCCATGTGCCCGGTGAGGTGCAGCTCGATGGTTCGGCTGGGTTCGCGGCCATCCGGGTCGGGGAAAGTGCTTTTCAAGTCGGAATAGGTCAGTACACGACGACCATTAGCGCGTAGGCCGATACCTGGATCGTCCAGTTTGTGGGTCGGGGTCATGGTTTGCATGTCGACCAGCGGGTTATTGGTTTCAGAGGCTGGGTGCGATTGCATTGCTGCACCCATTCCAGCCATACCTGAATGGTCCATGCCTGCCATCTTGCTATGGTCCATTCCGGCCATATCACCTTGCATCCCGCCCATCTTGCTGTGATCCATGCCGTTCATGCCGCCTTGCATGCTGCCGTGGTCCATGCCGGCCATGCTTCCGTGATCCATACCCATGTCGCCCATGGCGATCAGGGGACGCGGATCAGTTTCTGGTACTGGAGCGCTCAAACCTTCACGTGTAGCCAGAGTGCCGCGCGCATAGCCGGTGCGATCCATGGACTGGGCGAAAATCGTGTAAGCCTCTTGGTCCGCGAGCTCGACAATCACGTCGTAGGTCTCTGCCACGGCGATGCGCAGCTCATCGACGCTGACTGGCTTGACGTGCAGCCCATCAGCCGCAACCACCGTCATCTTCAGGCCCGGAATACGCACATCGAAGTAGGTCATGGCCGAGCCGTTGATGAACCGCAAACGGAGTTTTTCGCCCGGTTTGAAGATACCTGTCCAGTTGCCATTGGGTGCCTGGCCATTCATCAGGTAGGTGTAGGTATAGGCGCTGACGTCGGCAAGATCGGTGGGGCTCATCTTCATCTCAGCCCACATCTTGCGGTCGGCAACCGCTGCCGCCCAACCTTGTTCGCTTACGTCATTGATAAAGTCGCCAACGGTGCGCTTGTGCTGGTTGTAGTAGTCCGACTGCTTCTTGAGCTTGGCCAATAACCGAGTTGGGTCTTCATCAGTCCAGTCAGTCAGCATCACCACGTAGTCACGGTCATAGCTGAACGGCTCAGGCTCCTTGGCATCGATGACCAGGGCACCGTAAACGCCGATCTGTTCCTGCAATCCAGAGTGGCTGTGGTACCAGTAGGTACCATTTTGATTGACCTTGAACTTGTACTCGTACATGCCATCGGGCGCGATGCCGTGGAAGCTCAAGCCAGGCACACCATCCATGTTCGCGGGCAAAATGATGCCGTGCCAGTGAATCGAGGTGTCTTCGGCTAAGCGGTTTTTCACGCGCAGCGTGACGGTATCGCCCTCTCGCCAGCGCAAAATTGGTCCTGGAATGGACCCGTTAATCGCCATCGCGGTCCGGGCTGCACCGGTTATATTCACGGGTGTTTCGCCAATGAATAAGTCGAAATCAGTACCCGTCAATACGTTGGGCTGTCCGGGGCTGGTCACTGCCCAAACAGGTGTGCGCCACAAGCCAAGGCCTCCGAGAATGCCGGTGGCGGCCAGGCCTTTAACGAAGGTTCGTCTTGAGGTTTTGCAGTGCATGCCGTTATGTCCAATCAGTCAGAGGAGCCAGGGCGGAACAACCATGACATTGGGTTATTTCCAGCTTCATCCTGGGAGGGTTTCCCTATCAGCCTTGCCCACTGTCGTGATTTTTCAAATCGTTCCGACAGCGAGCTTGAGAAATTGCCATATCTCAACCGGCTAAGTGATTACATTTCTGTCAGGTTGACCGCGAACTAGCAGTTGGCGTGATTGGCTGTTTTGCTTTTATTGCCTGCAACCGGCGACTCTTTTGTCTGTTGCTGGGCCAGTTGATAGGCTTCCATCGAGACCTTGCTAGCCTGTTCCATGCGCGCAAAAGTACGGTCACCACCGCCTTCCGCCATTGCCAAAGAAGAAGCGGTAAGAGCGATAACCACGAACAGGGTTTTGATTGATTTCATCTGGAAAGTCCTCGATTCAGTTCAGTTAGCCTGATGACCCTGAGTGGGCCGCTATCAGGAGTTAAGCTTTAGGCTCGAAGTAACCTTAACCAGAGCGCCCTGTCGTAAACCTGAGCTGAACATTACAGTTCTGTCAGGTTCCTATTTCTCTCTTGTCGATTCTCCACAGGGCTCTGTAGTGTCTGTTCATGCCCGCTAATGAAGCCTGTGCGGATTCGTTTTATGGCATGCCCGGCAGCGATGCCTAAGCTTCTTCGGGTCAGTGGCACTAAATAGTCCTGACCTCCACGTAACGCTCAAGAGAGATTGCCACTATGTCGACTAAAAATACCGTGGTTACCGGTGCTGCATTGGCACTCGTTGCTGCCAGCCTATTTGCCACCCTGCCTGTTCAAGCGGCTCAGGATGCGAAAACTGCTGAAGTAAAATGCTTTGGTGTGAATGGCTGCAAAGGCCAAAACGATTGCATGACTGCAAAGAACGCCTGTAAGGGGCAGGGGGAATGTAAAGGTCAGGGTTTCAACTTGATGACTCAAGAAAAGTGCGATGAGGCCGGCGGTAAAACCAGCGAGTAAGCCCATCCAAGGGAGTGCAAGTCACTCCCTTGACTCGGAGTTCTAATGAGTAAAAGCGATTCACTGGGCTTTGGCCTGGGCTTGCGTAGCGAGTACTACCAGCAGATTCTGGAGCAACGCCCCGCAGTCGACTGGTTCGAGATCATCTCCGAGAACTACATGGTCGGAGGGGGGAAAGCACTCTATTTTCTCGATGCGATCAAAGAGCAATATCCGCTGGTCATGCACGGGGTTTCCCTGTCGATTGGCGGTCCTCATGAGATCGACGCTGGCTACTTGCGGCAATTGAAAAATCTGGCCGACCGAGTTCAGCCCCGCTGGGTCGCTGACCATCTGTGTTGGAGCAGGGGCAGTGCTCACCACCTGCATGATCTGCTTCCGCTGCCATTCACCCAGGAGAGCTTGCTGCATGTCGCATCAAGGGTTCGACTGGTTCAGGATGTATTGCAACGCCCCCTGGTGCTTGAGAACGTGTCGGCCTATGTGCAGTGGAAAACGTCCTGCATGAGCGAGTCTCAGTTTCTGGCCGAACTGAGCAGCCTGACCGGCTGCGAGCTACTGCTCGATGTAAACAATGTCTACGTCAGTTCGAAAAACCAAGGATTCGACCCTTGGCAATTCATCATGGAGTTGCCCCATGAGCGGATTTGCCAGATCCATCTGGCAGGCCATAGTGACTACGGCCATTACCTTATTGATACCCATGATCAGCCGATTTCTGATCCGGTCTGGGCCTTGTATGGCAAAGCACTGAGCTACCTGGGCGCTACTGCAACCCTTATTGAACGGGATGATCATTTCCCGCCTTTCGACGAGCTATTGGCAGAACTGTCCAGGGCTCGTTCTATTTCCGCCAATGTTCTAAGGACTGCCGCACCATGCGCCTGAGTGCTCAGCAGGAAGCGCTGGAGCGTTACCTGGCCTCAGGCGATAGCGTGAGCCCTCCCGAGCTGTTAAAACAGATCCAAGGTAGCAGCGTGCTGCCCGCTTCAGATGGCCTGATGATTTACCACAACGCCTATCGCACCAGGCTTCTTTCAGTCATGAGGGAAGACTTTCCAGCGTTGCACCGTTGGCTAGGTGACGAGTCATTTGCACAGCTGACCTTGGCTTATATCAGCGCGTGGCCATCGAGACATTTCAGTTTACGCTGGTTGGGGGAGAAGTTTACGGAGTTCATTCGCGACTATATTGCCGAGCCGCAACGTTCCCCGATGATGGAACTCGCCACACTTGAATGGGCCTTCACCCTGGCCTTTGACGCACCCGATGCAGTGCCGTTGTCGCTGGATGTGATGAGCAGTTTTTCAGCCGATGACTGGATCAATCTGCGGGTATGCCTCACTCCCTCCGCTCGTTGGTTGCAGCTACAGCACAACACCGTGGACATATGGGTGGCTGCCAAGGCAGGGGCCGATATTCCTGATGCCGTTGCGCTATCCGCTCCACTGGATTGCTTGGTTTGGCGGCATGAACTGGTATGCCAGTACCGTACTCTGGAGTCGGGTGAAGCCTCGGCTCTGCGGTTGCTTACTGATGGAGGCTCATTCGCTTCGTTGTGCGAGGACTTATTAGGTACTCATGGCGAACAGGCTGCCTTGCAAGCGGCCACCTGGCTGAAGCAATGGGTTGTTGAAGGGGGGCTGATACGCACAGGAAAATGCAGTGCCGGAAATATCAGAAACTGTGAGCCGAGATTTTAATCACGATAAGACTGAGTCTCGACTATTCGGAATTTCTCAATCACGATGACGGTGGGTAGTCCCCAAGCCACTACTCAGTGGCTACCCCTAATAGCCTATCTGATTCAGGCTACCTTGCGGCAGAAGCAGTAAACGAACTTCTGTGCACTTCCGCCAGGCGTATGGTGAGACTCTTTTGCATGACCAAGCAGGGCAAACGGCTTACCAAACTCTGCGTGAAGCTCCGTTGCGTCGTAACGCATTACAGGTAGGCCGCTGCATTTGCTAGGCCCATCCTCGGCGAAGGTCGCCACGATAACCAGCCCGCCAGGCTTGACAGCCCGCAGCACGGCCTGGACATAGGTATGACGTTCTTCTGCGCTGGTTAGAAAGTGAAAGACTGCTCTGTCATGCCATACGTCGTAGACATTCGAGCCAAGACCGGCTTCGATGATATTGGCTTCCAGCCATTGCACAGTTGCCGCCCGAGTGCCGAGCCTGGCTTTTGCCTTAGCCAGCGCTGCGCCGGAAAGGTCGAGTACCGTGACGTTGCTATATCCAATGGCCAAGAGATCATCAACCAGTGTCGATGCTCCTCCACCCACATCAATGATCGAAGCCGTTGGTGGCATTAGCGCATCTCGAATTAGTTTGAGGGACAGAACGGCGTGCTCCTGAAACCAACTAACTTCGTCTGCCGCTTTGCTGGAGTAAACCTGCTCCCAATGGTCTTTAGGCTGCATATGCATTTCTCTTAATGGGCCTCTGGTGGCTGAGGGACTCATAAGTGCAAGCGTCTCATCTACGCATGCTCAGCGTAACGCTCTATCGTCTGCTGTGGTCGAAACACCCTCTCCGACAAGCAGGAGCTACCCTTCCGCCAATCGGCGGAAGGGGCTATCTGTCCTAAATCACTCGCTTGACACTCAGGTACTCGCCCTTGGTCTTGAGTGTGATGGTCACGTCGCTGTTGCTGCGGTTGCGCCAGAACCAGCCGTGGGTGCCGTCGAAAATGGCGGTGAACTCGCCTTTGTCCCCCGTGACCTGCTTGGCCTTGCTATAGCTGTGGTAGTAGCCATTCGGGCCGTTGTAGGGCTCGCCGTGGGTGTCGTGGTTGACCGGAACGTCGTTGGTGGTCCACTCGTAGCTGACCGTGGCCTTGTCCAGCATTTCCAGCTTGATTTCACTGGCCTCGCCCGGCTTCAGTGTGACGGTCACCTCATCGGACTTCAGGGCTGGCTGCGGCGCTGCTGCCGGTTCAGCCACAGGCACTGCAGCAACGGGTTTTTGGACTACAGGCTGAACAGGCACGGGGGCTTGAACGACTGGAGCTGCAGCTGGTTGAACCGCTGCATCCGCTGCCGCTTCTTCGGCCAGGGTTTTCTTCATTTCGCCCATCTGGGTCAGGCCGAGTACGCGGCCAACACCCGTTGGGTCGATGGCGTATTCAGAGGGCATCACCACGGTGACCAGCAAGGCCGCGGCAACGCCCACGGCGATCACGGTGGAGCGCAGCAGTTGGCGGCTGGTGGGCAATTCGCTGTGGGTTGGAAGCTGGGTATTGAACATGCTAAGAATTCCTTAATTAAGACAGGATCAGGCCGGTGAGTTGGTAACCCATCAGCAGGAAACCGGCGCTCATCATGGCGACGTTGGCGGTGTAGGCATGACGCCAGAAGCTGGCGGTGCGCCGCCAGTAGCCCATGACAAGCAGAATGGCGCTCAGGGCCAGGAGCTGGCCGATTTCGACGCCGACGTTGAAGGCAATCAGGTTGGCGACCAGGCCGTCTGCCGAGATCTCGTATTCCTGAATCTTGGTCGCCAGACCAAAGCCATGCAGCAGGCCGAAGATCAGCGTGGCTGCCTTGGTATCCGGCTGATAACCGAACCAGCGCTGGAACGCGCCCAGGTTATCCAGCGCCTTGTACACCACCGAGAAACCGATAATGGCGTCGATCACGTAGGCGCTGATGCTGATTTCCGCCAGTACGCCCAGCAGCAGCGTCACGGTGTGGCCCACGGCGAACAGGGTGACGTAGAGCCCCACGTCTTTCAGGCGGTAGAGAAAGAAGATCACCCCGAAGAGGAACAGCAGGTGGTCGTAGCCGGTGATCATGTGCTTGGCGCCCAGGTAGATGAACGGCAGCACCATCACCCCGGAGCTTTCCTGGATAAAGCCCTTGTCGCCCTCGGCAACAGCGTGGGCCAGTGCGTCAGGCATGCCGAGAAACAGCAATGCCGTGAACAGCAGCAACAGTAGTAACGAGCGATTCGGGCGCACGGCAGATGCGTCCATTGCGCCCATAGATGGCGAATGCATAGTTGAGTCCTAGATTGCAGTGGTCTTGGGCCGCACAGCGGCCTGTGTTCAGAGCACGAATGCAGGGCGGGGTGGCCGCTCGATCAGGAAGATCGGACTGGCAGGAATGGAGTAGCGCGGGGCTTCTATCGGTTGCGCCCGCTTTGGCTGCGTGCCGATGCTCAGCAGTGTGGTCAGGTGCGGTGTTTCGTGCACATGGTCGGCTGTCAGCGAGGAGTGGTAGTGATCCGCGCATGCTGCGCAGGCAAATGCGCCGTCGCCGTGGGCATGCGAATGAGCGCCGTTGTTGCTGCTCCAGGCTGGCTGGCTCGACCCCATAAACAGCGCAGAGGTATGCCCGGCCCAGGCCATTAGAATGGCGAGAGCAAGGGCAAAAATCACCTTGGCGCTGATGGGTTTGCTGAGCATATTGTGGTTCTTGCAATGCCTGAGCGGGTGGCTTTTCTGGAGAGTTTGTCGGTTTGACCATATCCCCCCAGGGGGATAGCATGCGAGCGTAATTCATCGACGCACGAGACTCAAGGCATGAGCGATCACCAGCACGGCCATCAGCACCAAAGTCATAGCGATATCATCAAAAGGTTGAAGCGTGCGGAGGGTCACCTGCGCAGCATCGTCAGCATGATCGAAGACAGCCGGGCCTGCGTCGACATCGCGCAGCAGCTGCATGCCGTGGAAAAAGCCGTCTGCCAGGCCAAGCGTGTGCTTATCCAAGACCATATCGACCACTGCCTGGAGCACACGGTCGAAGCAATCGCGACAGGTATAGGTGAGCGTGCTCCGCTAGAAGACTTCAAACAGATAACTAAGTACCTCTGAGAACAACCCACAAAGCAAAGGGTATCAACAAAAGCGTTCTGGGAGATAAAAGATGGCTTGGGTTATCAGCAAATATCTCCTGACAGCAATCGTGGTCGTCGTGGTGTCGGAGGTAGCGAAGCGTAGTGACAAATTTGGTGGCCTGATTGCCGCTTTGCCCCTCATTACCGTTCTGACACTTATCTGGCTAAACGTTGAAAACCAGTCAGCAGAAAAGATCGCGAACCATGCGTGGTACACCTTCTGGTACGTATTGCCCACACTACCGATGCTACTCGCGTTTCCCATGCTTCTGTCCCGCTTCGGCTTCTGGCCAGCTTTGCTGATCTACATCGTTGCCACCGCAGGGTGTTTTGGTTTGTTTGCCTTATGCGTCCGTCGTTTCGGCATCGAACTGCTCTGATAAGGCCGAGTAAGTACCTCACCTTTCCTGCGCTTAGCAGCTAGAGCGATCAGCCTAAGCGAATGTCAATTGGCACAAAGGGTAACTCATGCCTGGGTTCAACGATTTATTGCAGTCAGGTGCTGCACAGGCCTGGCTGTACTTTCCCAGCGCCATCCTGCTCGGTGCCCTGCACGGCCTGGAGCCGGGGCATTCGAAAACCATGATGGCGGCGTTTATCGTGGCCATTCGTGGCACGGTGAAGCAGGCCGTTCTGTTGGGGCTTGCCGCCACGCTTTCGCACACCGCGGTAGTCTGGCTGGTGGCAATGGCCGGCATGTACCTGGGGCAGAACCTGGATGCCGAAACCACCGAGCCGTATTTCCAGCTCGCGTCTGCCGTCATCATTATCGCCATCGCCTTGTGGATGCTGTGGCGCACCTGGCGGGGTGAGCAGATGTGGCGCTTCGAGGAGGGTGATGATCACCACCACCACGATGAAGCGCAGCGTATCGATACCGGCCACGGGCGTATCGAGCTGTCGATCTTCGAGGCAGGTGTTCCGCCGCGCTGGCGGCTGAAGGCCCTGAGTAGCCATGCCTGGCCGGCTGCTGAAGTGAGCCTGTTGACGACTCGCCACGATGGCGCCGCCCAGCAGTTTCGCTTCGTCAACCGGGGTGACTACCTGGAGTCAGTGGACGAGATCCCCGAACCTCATGAGTTCACTGCACGTCTGAGCCTGGGGCAGGCCGGTCATTCGCACGACTATGACCTGGAGTTCCGCGAGTACAGCCACGGGCATGCTCACACCGAGTTTGAGGGGCTGGAGCTGTCGCTGGAGGGTTATCAGGATGCCCATGAACGGGCGCATGCCCACGACATCCGCAAGCGCTTCAGTAACCGTCATGTCACCACTGGCCAGATCATCCTGTTCGGCCTGACGGGCGGGCTGATTCCCTGCCCGGCCGCGATCACCGTGCTGCTGCTGTGCCTGCAAGTGCAGGAAGTCGCGTTGGGCGCCGTGCTGGTGCTGTGCTTCAGCATTGGTCTGGCCATCACCCTGATCAGCGTTGGCGCTGCCGCCGCCATCGGCGCGCGTCAGGCATCCAATCGTTGGCCCTGGCTGGGTGCTGTAGCACGTCGCGCGCCTTACCTGTCCAGCCTGTTAATTATGGGTGTGGGGATTTACCTCGGCGTGCATGGCTGGACCGGTTTGAGCGCCTAGCCTGATGTGGGAGTTATCCGGTTATTTCGGCCTGTTCCTCGCCGCCTTCGGTGCCGCCACGCTGCTGCCCATGCAGTCGGAGGCGGTGCTGGTCGGGCTGCTACTGACCGACCGCTATGCCGCCTGGACACTGCTGGCGGTGGCCACCACGGGCAATGTGCTGGGCTCTGCACTGAACTGGCTGTTGGGTTGCTCTATCGAGCATTACCGGCACAAGCGCTGGTTTCCCGTCAGCCAAGGCAAACTGGAAAAGGCCCAGCAGGCTTATCACCGCTTCGGTCGCTGGTCGCTGCTGCTCAGTTGGGTGCCGATTATTGGCGATCCACTCACAGTCGTTGCCGGTGTCATGCGCGAACCCTTCTGGAGCTTTCTGTTGATCGTGACGCTGGCCAAGGCTGCCCGCTATCTGCTGCTGGCTGCCCTGACGCTTGGGTGGCTCGGGTGAGCCCGCATGCGCGCGACGCCAACCTGGATCTGCTCAAGTGGCTGGCGATGCTGACCATGCTGCTGGATCACCTGCGCTATGTCTGGCCTGAAGCCGAATGGTTGTTCATCGTCGGGCGTTTGGCGTTCCCGCTGTTCTGTCTAGGCGTCGCGGCCAACGTAGCACGCTCGCAATCCGGCGTGCTGTACAGCGATGGCAATGCGCGCTACCTGGTCTGGATGGTTGCCTTTGCGCTGATCTCGGAGCTGCCCTATCGCCTGCTTTCCAGCGACAGCAGCACGCTCAACGTGATGCCTTCGCTGCTGCTGGGCCTGCTTATCGCCTGGGGAGTGCAGCACCGTGGACGCGACGGTTTTGTCCTGGCGCTGGCTGGCGTGAGCGTGGCGGTACTGATTCATGAACGCCTGATGTACGGCGTTTTCGGTGCACTACTACCGGCAGCATTACTGCTGGCCATGCCGCGTCCTGGTCTTGCGTGGCTCTTGCCTGCCGCGCTTTGCGTGCTGGCCAACAGCCGTAACCGCTGGCTCGCGGAGTGGGAGTTGCAGCCCAATACCTTGCTGATTCTGCTCACAGCCTTTGTCGCCCCCATGCTTGGGCTATGGCTGCTGCGCCGAACGCGCCATTTCAGGATCTGGCCGGTCAAGCGTTGGGGCTATTGGTTCTACCCTGGGCATCTGGCAGCACTGCACGTGATCCGCACGTTTGTCTAATAGGTGACGGTGTCAAATGGCGCCGACCACAACTCAGTTGGTGCTTAGACGTTGACCTGGGTGGAATAACCCAATTCTTGGATCACCTTGCAGATGGATTCCACGGTTTGTTGGCTGTCGACAGATACCTTACCGGCAGCACGGTCAATCTCCACTTTTGCGGTTTCATCTACCGCCTGAATTGCCTTTGTGATCTTGCTGACGCAACTGCCACAACCCATTCCTGATACCTGTAGAGCGAACATAAATCACCTCGTTGGTTAGGCGGCACAGGTGCCGTAACCTGAGCATCGACCTTGACACGACGGTAAGGTCAAGCTTGTTTTTTAGCGCTGGTAGGTGTTCTTACAGAGTTGATGGAATTACTAATACCTGCCGACTGGCTTTAGATTCACGTTCATTTCAGTCGATGCGGATTTTCCGAAGCCTTAATGCGTTGAATACCACCGATGCTGAACTGACGCTCATGGCCAGTGCCGCAATCATGGGCGACAGCAGGTGGCCAGTCAGTGGATAAAGCACCCCTGCTGCGAGTGGAATTCCCATGGCGTTATAGATGAAGGCAAAGGCTAGGTTTTGCCGCATGTTTTTCACCGTCGCCACGGACAAGGTTCTTGCCCGTAAGATGCCCATCAGATCACCTTTTACCAGGGTCACCTGAGCACTGTTCATCGCCACATCTGTACCGGTTCCCATCGCGATACCGACATCGGCACGAGCCAGCGCAGGGGCGTCGTTGATACCGTCGCCAGCCATGGCTACTCGGCGGCCATAGCTCTGCAGATCGGCAACCAGCTTTTCCTTGTCCTGAGGTTTAACCTCGCCATGGACTTCTTCGATACCCAACTCTCTGGCTACAGCCCTTGCGGTGGTAAGCCCATCGCCGGTGGCCATGATGACTTTCACATCGACCTCTTGAAGCCTGGTGACTGCTTGTTTGGAGGTCGACTTGATAGGATCAGAGACAGCCAGAAGCCCTGCCAGGACACCATCCACCGCCAAGTAGACAATGCTGATGCCCTCCAGACGGAGTTGCTCTGCTCGGTTGCGTAGAGGTGTGGCATCTACTCCGGCGTCGTCCATCAACGCGGTATTACCCAATTGCAGCTGCCGACCCTCTACTTGGCCGCGCACACCGATTCCTGAGCCCGACTCGAAAGAGTCCGGCTTGGCCAACTCAATGCCCTGAGCGCGGGCGTAGTCAACGATCGCATGGGCCAGTGGATGCTCACTGCCTTGATCAAGGCTTGCAGCCAATCGCAGCACCTCGTTCGGGTCGAACGGGCCGGTACCTTCTGCGCTATGGAATACAGGCCGTCCCTCGGTCAGCGTGCCGGTCTTGTCGACGATCAGCGTATCGATCTTGCACAGGTTCTCTATGGCACTGGCATCGCGGAACAAGACACCACTGGTGGCTGCCTTGCCGGTCGAGACCATCACCGACATAGGGGTCGCCAGGCCCAGTGCACAGGGACATGCGATGATCAGTACGGCAACCGCGTTGATCAGACCAAATACCCAGCCCGACTCCGGACCGAACAAGCCCCAGCCGAAGAACGTGAGGATCGCGATGGCGATCACGCCAAGCACGAAGTAACCCGCTACGGCATCGGCCATGCGCTGCATGGGTGCCTTGGAGCGCTGTGCTCTGGCGACCATCTGCACGATCTGGGACAACATGGTATCGGCCCCGACCTTCTGCGCCTGCATTACCAGGCTACCGTGGGTATTCATAGTTGCGCCGATCAGCGTATCGCCAACGCGCTTGGTCACCGGTAGCGGTTCGCCGGTCAGCATGGCCTCGTCGACGGCGCTTTCGCCTTCGAGAACGGTGCCGTCCACTGGGACTTTCTCGCCGGGACGTACTCGCAGATGGTCGCCCAGGTGCACATGGGTCAACGGAATATCTTCTTCCTGGCCGTCAAGTTTGATGCGCCGCGCAGTTTTGGGTGCCAGGCCCAATAGCGATTTGATAGCGGCTGAGGTTTGTGAGCGGGCTTTGAGTTCGAGCATCTGGCCCAATAACGTCAGGGAGATGATTACCGCCGCAGCCTCGAAGTAGACACCAATGCGCCCGTTCTGGAAGAAGGCTTGGGGGAACAGCTGTGGGGCCAGGGTCGCGGCAACGCTGTAGAGGTAGGCTGCCGCTGTACCCAAGCCAATCAGTGTCCACATATTCGGGCTGCGATTACGGATTGAGTCGATGCCTCGGGCAAAGAATACCCAGCCGCCCCACAGCGTCACAGGCGTCGCCAAGGCAAGCTCTACCCAGTTCTGCGTTGCGCCATGGAATAGCGCTAATGAGTGGCCGGCCATAGCCAAGACAGTCACGATGATCGTGAGTGGGAGCGTCCACCAGAAGCGTCGGGAGAAATCCTTGAGTTCTGAATTCTCCTCTTCCTCTAATTCCGGGATCACTGCCTCCAGGGTCATGCCGCAGATGGGGCAATTGCCAGGTTGTGGCTGACGTATTTCCGGATGCATCGGGCAGGTGTACTCCGCAGACCCGGAAGTTCCAGATGGGGTAAGCGGTGTTTCATGATGCATATGTTCATCATGCTGGGGATGGTTCACGTAGCGGGTAGGGTCTGCGCGAAACTTCTCCTGGCATTTCGTACTACAGAAACGGTATGTCTGGCCTTCGTGGCTTTCAGTGAATGGGCTGTCAGGCTTGACGACCATGCCGCACACCGGATCGTGCTGACTTCCATGCTGGTCTTCCTGATGCTTGGAATGGTCATGGTCATGATGGCACGAGCTGGTGTGCATCGGGCTTACTTCCTGTTGTCGTCCTTAGGGGTGTCCGCAGCATTCCGATGGGAGTGCCCACCGTGGTTGTGGCCGAACATGTGCATCAGCGGGCACAGCAGCAGAATCAAGTAAGGCAGTGCCTGAGATAGGTGGCCAAAATGCTCGCGGGCCACATAAAAAATGCCGATGACAGCCAGCATGATCAGCGCAATGCCAATTTTGCTTTTCCAGAATGGCAATTCAGAGCCTGAGTTGTGGGAGTGGTCCATGGCTTGATCCTCGCTTGAGTTGAGGAAATATCGGTGGGGCAGCTAATGACAATAGTCTTTGCTGCACTCAGACGATTGACGTATATCAATCCGGACGCAACGATTAGCGTACGTTTACTTTGCCGACCATCCCCGATTGGTAATGACCTGGGATGTTGCAGGCGAACTCAAGACCTGTTGCTTTGGTAAAGGTCCACACCAGTTCTTCAGTGGCCCCGGGCTCGATCAATACGCTGTTTGGATCGTCGTGTGTCATGCCGACCATCTTCATCCCGCCCATGGCGTGCCCCATGTTGCTCATGTCCTGTGCGCCCGTCGGAGACAGCGTGCCGTTCTGAAACATTGCTGCCATTTCTTTTTGATGGGCGGCATGTGCGGTGGCCATGCCCAGGTTGAATTCGTGCAGCAGCGAGCCCTCATTCTTAAGTACGAAGCGGATGGTTTCTCCTGCTTTGATATCAATACTCTTCGGCTCGAAAAAGATATCGCCCATCCTGACTTCGATGATTCGATCTGCTGTAGTGGAGCCCCCCGGCTGACCAATATCGCTTTTACTGTGGCTCGGGTTAGCCATGGCAACAGAGGCGGAAAAAATCAGGGTTGTGGTGAGAAACAAAGAAGTGAGTTTGGATTTCATAATGAACCTCAGGAACAGCGTTTTGGGAACGTCACCAATGCCTGCTAACTAGGCTGAACTGTCGGCTGGCTTACGCGGAAACTACATATCTGAAAGACGCACTGAAATCAGGTGCGGCCCGGCATTTGCCGGGGCACCGGTTGTTGATTCAACGCATTACGAACTCACCGACCATCCCTGCTTGATAATGTCCAGGGAGGGTACAGGCGAAGTTGAGGTTGGCCGTGTCGTGGAAGGTCCAGACAAACTCCTTGGTAGCTCCTGGCTCAACAAGGATGGCGTTGGGATCATCATGTATCGCTTCAACGACCTCTGGAATACCCGGTGGATTGGAGTCTCCGGAGCCCGGCCGTTCACGCCAGATGATTGACTTCGCCTTTCCCGTTGGAGTGAGTGTGCCGTCCTTGAACAGAGCTGCCATTTTGCGTTGATGTGCCAGCTGCGATATGGCTTTACCGATGTTGAATTCGTGCATCAGCGCTCCTTCGTTCTTCAACACGAAGCGGACAGTTTCGCCAGGCTTCACATCGATAGATTTCTGGCCGTAGCTGATGTCATCCATCTTGATGAAAACGGTACGCGTAGCGGGGGTCGCTTGGGCCTGCTGGCCAATGCTGGGTGCACTGCTGGAAGTTTGCGCAGAGGCTTGAGCTACAGCTACGAAGAGAAGTGCGGTGACCAACAGTTGGGGACGTGAACGTTTCATGATGAGACCTCACTGAGGTGGTTGGAAATCTCATGCTATTCCCCGCATCCTGCCGGGGGGCTTACCCCAAAACTACAAATTAGTCAGCTTGAAAAAAATGCGGCACCGTCAAGGTGCCGCTAGGCCAAAGGAGCAATCATGAAGGCCTTGAAGATGGGGATTCTTATGGGTGGCACTCTTTATCAGCCATCATCAGCTTGTGCTCACGCATCATCTGCGCGAGAACGTCATCAACCAATTTGTCGTGCTGCTCCATCCACGCGAGATGTTCTTCCGTAGATATGCCGGGAGCGGGATGCTCGTTGTGAAGCTGGCTCATCATCTCGTCGAGCATCTTCATGTGCTCCTTCATGTGCACATGGCGCTCGCTGGCGGGAGCCTTTTCCGCCTGAATCAGTACCGCCTCGGCTTTGTCCCGCATGTTCTCGATGCGCTCGAAGATGCGGTCGCTCCCTCCCTCTGCCAGAACAGCTGAAGAAAGCAGGAGCGAACCAACCAGAAATAAGGGTTTAAGCAGTTTCATAGGGCAGTCTCCTCAGTTGAAGCTGTGACTGGGCACCTCTGGTTGTTATTCATTCGAGGGCCAAGAGCACAACCTGGTGCTCATGTCTGCACCCTAGACAAGGTTCCCTGACAGAGACCTGAGGCTAGGATTACATTTTCGTAAGCTTCTGGTTGGGAGTGGGATTTGACTGCACACTCAGGCCACTCAAAACTTGGAAACAGCCCGCATGAAACTTCTGGTCGCTGAAGACGAGCCAAAAACAGGCACTTACCTGCAACAGGGTCTCACTGAGGCTGGATTCAACGTAGACCGCGTTATGACGGGAACGGATGCGCTTCAGCATGCACTGAGCGAAGCCTATGACCTGCTGATTTTGGACGTAATGATGCCGGGCCTGGATGGCTGGGAAGTGCTGCGGATGATTCGGGCGGCAGGGAAGGATGTTCCGGTGTTATTTCTGACGGCACGTGACGGTGTCGAGGATCGTGTCAAAGGTCTAGAGCTGGGGGCGGACGACTACCTGGTCAAGCCATTCGCCTTTTCTGAGTTGTTAGCCCGCGTCAGGACATTGCTCCGCCGCGGCAATAGTTCGCCCACGCAGACCACCATGAAAATAGCCGACCTTGAAGTTGATCTGCTGAAGCGGCGTGCCGTACGCAGTGGCAAGCGAATTGACCTGACCGCGAAGGAGTTCGCGTTGCTCGAACTACTGCTGCGCCGCCGGGGCGAAGTCCTTCCGAAATCGTTGATCGCTTCCCAGGTCTGGGACATGAATTTCGACAGCGATACCAATGTTATCGAAGTGGCTGTCCGGCGCTTGCGGGCGAAAATTGACGATGAATTTGAGCTAAAACTGATTCATACCGCTCGCGGTATGGGTTACATGCTTGATGCTCCGGAGTCGGAATGACGCACCTGTCACTGACCGCGCGCATGAGTTTGATGTTCATGCTTGCGGTGATTGCAGTCCTCACAGTGGCAGGCCTGAGCTTCAATGAGCTCAGTCGACATCACTTCATGATGCTCGACCAGCAGACACTGGATGAGAAGCTCGAATCAACTCAGCAGATTCTGAGTAATACACGGAGCCATGCAGACCTTGAAGGCGTGTTGCCTCAGCTGAAAGCGCTGTTAGGGGCTCACCACGATCTAGCGGCGGTCATTCTTGCAAACGACGGCAGTGTACTTTTTGCCGAGCCACAAGCGTTCAAAGTTCCCGAAAAGTACCGCCTCAACCCTGATTACGGTATGTGGGAGTGGGAGCAGAACGGGCATATGTACAGAGGGATGACTGCGCAGGTATCGACCCCTGATCAGCCCGCGTTCCTAACGGCCTTGTTGATCCTTGACGTGACCAATCATGTGCATTTCTTTGAAACGCTGCAGCGGTGGTTCTGGATTGGCTTGGTTATTAGCGCACTGGTCAGCGCTGCGTTGGGCTGGGTTGTAGTGCGTAGTGGGTTGAGACCCCTGCGGCAGGTGACCCTGGTTGCTACGTCAATGTCGGCGAGGTCACTGAAAGAGCGTATCCCACTGGAGCCCGTCCCCCTTGAGCTTCAGCAGCTGGTCACTTCGTTTAATGCGATGCTTGCCAGGCTCGACGACGCATTTGTTCGACTCTCAAATTTCTCTGCCGATATCGCTCATGAGTTACGCACACCTCTCAGCAACCTGATGACGCACACCGAGGTGGTGCTCACCCAAAAACGTAATCTCGAAGCCTATGAAGAGAACCTCTACTCGAATCTAGAGGATCTGAAACGCATGTCGCGCATGATCGATGACATGCTGTTCCTGGCTAAATCGGACAACGGCTTGATCATTCCCGAGCAGACGCGCGTTGAGTTCAGCGAGGTAGTCACCAAGCTGTTTGAGTACTACCACCTAATAGCGGATGAGCATGGCATCCAGTTGGTTGTGACCGGTTCAGGCCGCGTGCTGGGTGACAAGCTGATGTTGGATCGGGCGATCTCGAATCTGTTGTCGAATGCGCTGCGCTATACACCTGCCGGGAAGACGATCTCGGTAACGATCAAGTCGACCGCAAGTGCTATCACGCTCATCGTCGAGAACCCAGGTGAAACCATCAAGCCGGAGCACCTGGACAAACTTTTCGACCGTTTCTATCGAGTAGACCCGGCTCGCCGTGAAGGCAGTCCGAGCAATGCCGGGCTTGGCTTGGCCATTACTCGATCCATCGTTGAGTCCCACAAAGGAAAGATCTGGTGCACCTCCAGCAATGGCACCACAGCCTTCCACATGGAATTTCCCCAGCAACCATCATAGGGGCGTCATGACCAAAGACGAGTTGAGAGTCGAACTTGAGCGACAAGCACAAAGCTTTGTCGCTACCACGGGAGGTGAAATTGTGTTGTACGCCGCCCAGCGCAAGCCTGACCGCCAGCCTTGGCGCAAGAAACCAAGCCTGTTAGATGAGGCTTTTCAGGCCGAAATTCGCAAAATCGAACAGCAGCACGACACAAAAGCCTGAGGCGCTCAAATGGCCATTCCCGAGGGTGTCTGCTGGCGTGGAAAAGCCTGGGTATCCGCAGGGTTAGGGATCTTCTTGGGGCACGCCGGCAGCCATGATCGGCACAGCCATATGGCGCACCAAGTGACCATTGGCCTTGGTGGCCAAGTAACGGTACGAGGGCTGAGTCAGGCGCTTACTGCATCGGCTATCTGCATAAAAGCCGGCACATTGCATCAGATTGAAGGCACTGAAGTGCTTTCGATCTACATTGATGCGCTGTCAGAAGAGGCACGTGGCCTAAGCTTTATATCGGCTGCCCAGTTGGTCTCGATTCCAGTCGGCAATACGTCTGCCATCGAGCAGCTACTTGAAACGCCGGAGGTATCTGCTCATCTGGTTCGTGAGGAGGTTAGGCGACTGCTGGGCCTGAAAACACCGCAGGCGGCTGATCCGCGTATGCGGGCTGTGCTTCAGGCGCTGGAAGAGCAACATAATGATCGGGCGCGACTGGCCGAACTTGTGCATCTGTCGCCCACCCGGTTCTCTCATTGGTTCGTTGAGCAAACTGGCCTTCCACTGCGTAGCTATCGCAAATGGAATCGGCTAGTCGTGGCGCTACGATTCGTGTCTATCGGCCATAATCTGACAGCGGCCGCCCATGCTGCCGGATTTGCCGACGCCGCCCATTTTTCACGCTCTTTTCGGACGTTGTTTGGGCTCGATCCCTCTTCGGCGCTCGGTCACGTGAAACTAAAAAGCTGATATTCACTTCAACTGAGATGCTTCCGCCGATGCGGTTTGCGTATCTGCAGCCCAAGTGATCAGCTCCTTCGTTCAAGCGTATAGCGGCAGGACAGTTCAGAGTGAAACCTACTGCATGGAGGATTCACGATGGGCAGCACTTCGAGGTTTTTACTTCGCTGGTTTAGTTATCCAGCCATTTTCGGTGGCGTATCGGCCGGTATGGTCTGGCTGCTCTATCAAGGCATTCCGTACTGGCCGAGTACAGCCATCTTAGCGGCCTTGGGAATCGGCTGCGTAGCTGGCCTGGAACGACTCCAGCCGTTTCGGCGGGACTGGCTCAACGATCATGACGATACCCTGACGGACCTGATTCACCTTGTAGTGAATTTGTCGGTCATCCAGTTCACTGCCACCGTGCTATCCCGCTTGGGGGACCTAGTGCCTACTGAGCTGAGCGGGTTTCCCACCGAGTTGCCTCTTTGGTTACAACTGCTCATCGTTGCAGCCATCTTGGACCTGAGTTTGTATGCCATGCACCGCCTCAGCCACCACATATCTTGGTTGTGGTATTTACATGAGCCCCACCACAGTGCGGAGCGGCTCTACTGGATGAACGGGGAGCGTCGGCATCCTCTTCATGCCGCAATCATGGCGGGCCCCGGATTGCTCGTACTTTTCGCGATGGGCACTCCATCAGAGTTGGTGGCAACCTGGTTCGGGATACTGACCGTGCACTTGGCCTTCCAGCATTCCAATCTGGACTACTCGCTAGGATGGTTGCGGCGCATTATCGGCGTAGCTGAAACACATCGTTGGCATCACAAGCGCGACTTCGAGGATGCCCAGGTCAATTTCGGTGAGTTCCTGCTGGTGTGGGATCTGCTCTTCAAAACCTTCTACGACAGTGCCAATCAACCCGGTAGCAATGATGTCGGCCTGCGTGATCGGCGTTACCCCTCTGGATATGTAGATCAGTTGGTCAAGCCATTCAGAGGTAAAGCTTAGAATTGTTCGTGGCAAGGATGGATGTAATCACTCAATAGTGTGGTCGCGCGGCCCTTATGTGGGCACCTTCCAGAGTTCGATAGGCATTCTGGCGGATAGGTAAGCAGTCGGCTTCTCCACGGTAGCTGCGAGAGGTGTATCAAGGCTGTCCAGCAGCGAGTGTCCGAGCGTGATTCGGGCGATTGGTGGAGCCCTGTTACAAACCGTTGATCAGCACGAATGCGCCTCAGAGAGGGCGCAGATAACACGCGCTTACTCAACGCGTCGCCCGAAATGGCGGTTGGTGGTCGAGCCGGCACACCGACCCCGACCTTGCCATTTACAGTGTTAGGGGAAGATCCCTGACCTGCTGCTTGTTGCACTGCTGTGAGCACAAACGTTGGTGGATACGGCTGAGAAATCCCACCTCGAAAGCGCGCCGCTCGATGGGGCAGGGTAGGTGATCGCGCTCGGCGATCATCACGGCCCATAGCCAGCCGGTACGAGCATTGTCCAGCCAGGTCTGGGCGAAGCTGACGCCCTGGTTGAATGCTTGTCTGCAGTCCGCCGCCCAGGTGATCTCCATACCGGGATGACCATCGTGCGGCGGCAGCAGGGTTACGACGCCTTTACTCATGAGAGGCACTTCCCCGCGCTTCGGAGAGCGCACGGCGGTACAGCACCACCATTTCATCGAGCAGATCCTGGGCCGAGTAAGCCGCAACCCGTAGACGTAGGTTTTCCGGTTGGAAGCCATGCGGCTCGGCCATTTGATCTAGAAGATTGCCGAGCATGGTGGCGCGCAGTTCAGCGGCAGCCTCGACGGTGAGGGGAGAGCGTTCTGATTCATGCAGCGGGCTTGGCCGCCGCGGAAAGGGAACAATGCAGGTTTCGAACTCAGCCACGGCGCACCTCCAGAGTGGAAGCGAACGACAAGATCAGAAGACCAAGGCGGAGCTCTTGGGTAAAAAAGGGGTAGCGCATTTTCCTTATGCTCCTCAGACGATTAAGGAGCCGTCACCCGCCGTTGCTACACGGTAATGGTGGCGGACCGTACGGGGGTAGCAAACCGGCGTCCGAGGGAACCGGCCAGGTCGAAACCTGCCCCGCACGGCCCACCATAGAAATGCAGCGGCCAGGCACATAACTGTGTCGACCGCAAAGCTATGGAGCTACCGCGCCCCGAACGATTCAGGTTGCTACACCCGGCCGTGGTGTTGACCACGACGGACGCACTCTAGCCTGAGGGTTTCAGGATGGCAACCTACTGTGGCGTAGTTGGATTAGTCGTCGCTAGTTGCCGTGGAGTTACGCCCAATGCCAGGTGACCTGGTGCATGCAGTTTCGGCGGGGCTTGATCTGCCAATGCAATCTCATGGACGCAGCAAAAAGGGGGCCGAAGCCCCCGGTGATCAGAGCAACCCACGTTCGGCAAAGGATACTGTGCGCGGGCCTGCCACGATGATGTGATCCAGCGAGCGCACTTCGACGAGCGCCAGCGCTTCCTTGAGACGTTGCGTCAGGAATTTGTCCGCCTGGCTAGGTTCGGGATGTCCGCTTGGATGGTTATGCGAAAAGATCACTGCAGCTGCATTCAGGCGCAGTGCTTCCTTGACCACCTCGCGAGGGTAGACCGATGCACTGTCGATGGTGCCGCGGAACATCTCCACGTATTGGATCAGGTGATGCTTGGCATCCAGAAGCAGCGCTGCGAAAACCTCGTGTTCGAAGCCTGCCAGTTTGGCGATCAGGTACTCCTTGACCAGCTCTGGCGAAGTGAAGGCAGCACCGCGCTGGGCCTTCAGATCGATGACCTTGCGAGCAGCTGCCAGGATCTGATCGGCAGTGGCCGGCAGGTAGCGACTTTGCTCGTCGCGAACCAGCAGGGAAGAGTCAAAAGCAGGAGAAAGCTGCGACATGATCGTGCTCCGGTTACTCGGGCGGAATTGCCCGACTCCCGGCCAGCACGGCGGAGCGCAGCAGTCAGGGGGCGATAGCCGGCTCTGCCGCAAGCATGCAGAGCGTGCGCAGCCCTTGACGGCGAGAACCCTGTGATAGGGTGAGAGGGAACAGCAAGACCGTTATTCCACCGATCTCATGGGCGCCACCAGCAAGCGGAGCGCGCAGGCTTTGCTGATCAGTGCCGTAAGTCATCTCCAGAGCTGTCATTGGCAAAAGACAGAAATGTAGCCATGACATGCCCAAAGCACTGCATGTAGGGACTAAATTCTCGCCCTGTGATCAATGGTCCACCCCGTAGGGTTGGCAGATGGCCGCTATCGACATACTCTCCGGTTGCTGGGCTAACGAAGTGCGAACTGGCAGGATGCTTGACCCCATGTACTCCGTTAGCTCAGCCCCGTCCTTACGGGCTTTTTACAGGCCATCTAATTGGCATTTCCATGGCTCAGATCAGCCCTGACAACTCTCTACGACGGGGAGATCGGGTCTTTCTGTGCTGAATGTAATCGTCGAGGCTATAGAACTAGGCGCTGATGGTGCTCTGAGTCGCCTGCAAAATCGTCATTCTGGTTCACGGTGACCACCCAAGCAGCTACCTCGTGCTCCGTAACTAAGTTGCCCTGTGCAATTGAGATGAGCCGCTGCTGGCTTTGTTACAGCAGCTTTGGTTCTAGCGCTGTTTTTTGTTCTTATGCAGCGAAGCGATCAGCGGGCAGGTCACCTTCCTCTGGCTCGCACAACAGTCCTGGATCAGCCGTGCCAAAGCCGACTCGATCCGCTTTAGATCCGCGAGTTTTTCGCGCACATCCCCCAGCTTCTGCTCGGCGAGCGTGCGCGCTTCGTCGCAGTGAGCGCCGTCGTCCAGGCTCAGCAGTTCGGCCACTTCATCTAGGCTGAAGCCCAATCGTTGAGCCGATTTTACGAACTGCACCCGTGCCACATCTGCGTTGCC
Organism: Pseudomonas sp. UBA2684; assembly: GCA_002354655.1. Taxonomy (GTDB): domain Bacteria; phylum Pseudomonadota; class Gammaproteobacteria; order Pseudomonadales; family Pseudomonadaceae; genus Aquipseudomonas. The sequence continues at coordinate 72,614 of DELY01000008.1, read as the reverse complement.
ATACCGGCGAATACTGCCGAATGGCTTATCCGGCTCAGGTAGCAGGCCTTTGCGTTGATAGAAACGGATGGTTTCCACGTTAACTCCAGCTGCCTTGGCGAAGATGCCAATAGTCAGCTTTTCTACAGTGTTTTCCATGGTGCTTGATCCCGTACCTGACTACGGAAGTAACCTTAAGTCATCGATCAAGTACTCAAAAGGAAAAATGCATGTATGAACCGCCAAATGGGCGCGCTCCTCTTGTTGCCGGTGGGTTCGCGGCGATTCTCGCCTCGACCTGCTGTCTCGGACCGCTGGTGCTGATCAGCTTGGGTTTCAGCGGGGTGTGGATCGGCAACCTGAACGTACTGGAGCCATACCGACCGATCTTTATCAGCGTGGCACTGGTGGCGCTGTTCTTCGCCTGGCGACGTATTTTTCGTCCGGCTCAGGTCTGCAAACCGGGCGAAGTCTGTGCAATCCCTCAGGTGCTCACTACCTACAAGCTGTTGTTCTGGTTGGTGGTGACCTTGGTGCTAGTCGCGCTCGGCTTCCCGCACATCCTCCCCTTGTTTTACTGATCAGGAGTTCGCCATGAAAAATTTGTCTGGAACAAATTCTCGCGTTAGCCCCACAGGGGTAAGACGCATGAGCCCGCCTCACAAAAGACTGCTCGCATTCCTCGCCCTCACCATCCTCATTGCTACGCCTGTCTGGGCTGCCACCCAGACTGTGACCCTGGCAGTGCCTGGCATGACCTGCGCCGCCTGCCCATTCACGGTTAAGAAGGCATTAGCCAGGGTCGACGGTGTGACCAGGGCCGAGGTGAGTTATGGGAATCTCGAAGCCATCGTCACCTTCGACGACACCAAGACCAGCGTCGAGGCCTTGACTCAGGCCAGCGAAAACGCGGGCTACCCGGCTTCGCGCAAGGAGTGATCGTGAACAACCCCAAGGCCATACCAGCGCTACAAATCACCGTGATTGGCAGCGGCGCCGCCGCAATGGCGGCCGCCCTCACGGCTGTGGAAGGCGGTGCCCGCGTTACCCTGATCGAGCGTGGCACTATCGGCGGCACCTGCGTCAACGTTGGCTGCGTGCCGTCTAAGATCATGATTCGCGCGGCACATGTGGCCCACCTGCGTCGCGAGAGCCCGTTCGACGGCGGATTGTCCACCACCACGCCGGCCGTCCTGCGCAAACGCCTGTTGGCCCAGCAGCAAGGCCGCGTCGACGAACTGCGCCACGCCAAGTACGAAAGTATCCTGGAGAGTGCCCCGGCCATTAGTGTGCTGCGCGGCAACGCTCGCTTCAGGGACAGTCGCACGCTCAGTGTGGACATGGCAGAGGGCGGCGAGCGTATCGTTGCCTTCGACCGCTGCCTGGTTGCCACCGGGGCGAGCCCGGCCATCGCGCCGATTCCTGGTCTCAGGGGCACGCCGTACTGGACCTCTACCGAAGCACTGCTGAGCGATACTATTCCCAAACGCTTGGCCGTGATCGGATCCTCGGTGGTAGCGATGGAGCTGGCGCAGGCGTTTGCTCGCTTGGGTAGCCAGGTAACAATCCTGGCGCGCCACACTCTCCTCAATCGCGAAGACCCGGCCATCGGCGAAGTGTTGACGGCGGCCTTCCATCTGGAAGGCATCGACGTGCTGGAACACACGCAAGCTAGCCAGGTGTCCTACGCCAACGACGAGTTTGTTCTGAGCACCAACCGCGGCGAGTTGCGCGCCGAGCAATTGCTCGTTGCCACTGGGCGCACACCCAACACTCAAGGCATGAATCTTGAGGCTGCTGGCGTGACGCTGGACGAACGCGGCGGCATCCAGATCAACCAGGGCATGCGCAGCAGCGCAGCGGATATCTATGCCGCCGGCGACTGCACCGACCAGCCGCAGTTCGTCTATGTGGCGGCGGCGGCCGGTACCCGCGCTGCGCTCAACATGCTTGGCGGCGAGGCGAAGCTCAATCTCGACACCATGCCCTCCGTAGTGTTCACCGATCCGCAGGTAGCCACCGTCGGCTACAGCGAGGCGCAAGCACAGCACGCTGGCCTCGAAACCGACAGCCGCACCCTGACCCTGGACAACGTGCCGCGTGCGCTGGCTAACTTCGACACCCGTGGCTTTATCAAGCTGGTTGCCGATGCGGGATCCGGTCGGCTGCTAGGCGTGCAGGCGGTGACGGCGGACGCGGGTGAGATTATCCAGACCGCCGCCATTGCCATCTGGGCGCAGATGACGGTGCAGGAACTCGCCGCCCAGCTGTTCCCCTATCTGACCATGGTGGAGGGACTGAAACTCGCCGCACAAGCTTTCTCCACGGACGTGAAGCAACTGTCCTGCTGCGCCGGGTGATAGGGGTTTCGCTGCCGATGCCCCGTCTGCCTATGGGACATCGTTGCCAGAGCGCCCTGTAGGGGCGCTCTTCATGCCTGCTTTCTTTCTGTTTGGTTGGAGATCAATCCCGAGGTTTGACGTCGGCGCATCAGCCGATAGGCCGCTGGCAGAACGAATAGCGACAGCAACGGTGCGCTGAGCATACCGCCGACCATGGGCGCGGCGATGCGGCTCATGATTTCGCTGCCAGTGCCGCCACCGAGAAGAATCGGCAACAGACCGGCGATGATCACCGCCACCGTCATTGCCTTGGGGCGCACCCGTTGCACCGCACCTTCGCGTATCGCCTCGACCAGCGCCTGCTCGCTGCTGTCACCGGCTTCCTCGCGTTCGGCCCAGGCGTTTTTCAGGTAGAGCAGCATGATCACGCCGAACTCCGCTGCGACCCCGGCCAGGGCGATAAAGCCGACTCCGGTGGCCACTGACAGATGATAGCCGAGCAGGTAGAGGAACCAGACACCGCCGACCAGGGCGAACGGCAGCGTAGCCATGATCAGCAACGCCTCGCCGAAGCGGGCGAAGCACAGGTAGAGCAGGACGAAGATGATCAGCAGGGTGGCCGGCACCACCAGTTTGAGCCGCGCATTGGCCCGTTCGAGAAACTCAAACTGCCCCGAATAGCTCAGGCTGATACCCGGCTGCAGTTGCACTTGCTCGTCAATTGCGGCACGCAAATCAGCCACCACCGACGCCAGGTCGCGACCACGCACATCCACATAGACCCAGCCTGAGGGGCGCGCATTTTCACTCTTGAGCATCGGCGGGCCGTCGCTGACCTTGATCCGCGCCACCGTCCCCAGAGTGATCTGGCTGCCCTGGGGGGTGTAGATCGGCAACTGTTCGAGGCCGCCCAGCGAGTCGCGCCATTCGCGCGGGTAACGCACGCTGATGGGAAAGCGCGCCAACCCCTCGATGGTCTCGCCGACATTCTCACCGCCGATTGCGCTGGAGACGATCGCCTGCACATCGGCGATGTTCAGGCCGTAACGCGCGGCTGCTGCCCGGTCAATGTCAACATCGATATAGCGCCCACCAGTCAGCCGCTCGGCCAGGGCCGAACTCACCCCGGGGATGTCTTTGGCGACCTTCTCGATGGCCTGGGTGGCCGCATCGATCTGCGCCAGGTCGGCGCCGGCGACCTTGACCCCGATAGGGCTTTTGATCCCGGTGGCGAGCATGTCGATGCGATTGCGGATCGGCGGAATCCAGATATTGGTCAGCCCAGGCACCTGCACCACCCGGTCCAGTTCCTCCACCAGCTTGTCCGCGGTCATGCCGGCGCGCCACTGCTCGCGCGGCTTGAACTGGATGGTGGTCTCGAACATCTCTAGCGGCGCCGGGTCGGTTGCGGTCTCGGCGCGACCGGCTTTGCCGAACACATGGGCTACTTCCGGTACCGTCTTGATCATCCGGTCGGTCTGTTGCAGCAGCTGGGCGGCTTTCTGCGCCGACAATCCGGGCAGGGCCGATGGCATATAGAGTAGATCGCCCTCGTCCAGCGGCGGCAGGAACTCGCCGCCCAGTTGCGACAGCGGCCACAGCGTGCTGAGAAACACCAGCAGCGCGACCATCAGAGTGGCCTTGGGCCAACGCAGCACAGCGTCGAGTGCCGGCTGGTAGATACTGATCAGCCAGCGGTTCAGCGGGTTACGCGCCTCATCGGGAATCCGCCCGCGAATCCAGTAGCCCATCAGTACCGGCACTAAAGTCACCGACAGCCCAGCAGCGGCGGCCATGGCATAGGTCTTGGTGAAGGCCAGCGGGCCAAACAGCCGGCCTTCTTGGGCCTGTAGGGTGAACACCGGAATAAACGACAGGGTGATGATCAGCAGGCAGAAGAACAGCGCTGGGCCGACTTCCACCGCCGCGTCGGTGATCACCCGCCAATGCTGCTCGCCCTTGAGCTCCTCGCCGGGATGCGCCTCACGCCAGGCCTCGATTTTCTTGTGGGCGTTTTCGATCATCACCACCGCAGCGTCGACCATGGCGCCGATGGCGATAGCGATGCCGCCGAGCGACATGATGTTGGCGTTGATACCCTGTTGCTGCATGACAACAAAGGCGATCAGCACGCCAACCGGCAAGGAGACGATGGCTACCAGGGAGGAGCGCAGATGCCAGAGGAAGGCCGCGCAGACCAGCGCCACGACGATGAATTCTTCCACCAGCTTCTCGCCCAGGTTGCGCACCGCGCGGTCGATCAACTGGCTGCGGTCGTAGGTGGTGACGATCTCCACCCCCTCGGGCAGGCTGCTTTTCAGCGTCTCTAGCTTGGCCTTGACCGCAGCAATGGTGGTGCGGGCGTTCTTGCCACTGCGCAGAATTACCACGCCGCCGACCACCTCACCCTCGCCATCTAGTTCGGCGATGCCGCGGCGCATCTCCGGTCCCAACTGGATATGCGCCACCTCGCCGAGGGTCACCGGCACGCCGCCGGCATCCAGGCGCAGCGGGATGGCGCGAAAGTCGTTGAGGGTCTGCAGATAGCCTGAGGCGCGTACCATGAACTCGGTTTCCGCCAGTTCCAGCACCGCGCCACCGGTTTCCTGGTTGGCCCGGCCGATGGCGTCCGTCACCTCGGCCTGTGTGATACCCAGACTGGCCAGCTTGATCGGGTCGAGCTGCACCTGATACTGCTTGACCATGCCACCGATGGTTGCCACCTCGGCGACGTTGACCAGGGTCTTCAGTTCAAACTTGAGGAACCAGTCTTGCAACGCGCGCAGCTGCGCCAAGTCATGCTTGCCGGTGCGGTCTACCAAGGCGTACTGGTAGATCCAGCCGACCCCTGTGGCGTCCGGCCCCAGCGACGGTTTTGCGCTGGCCGGCAAGCGACTCTGGACCTGGCTGAGGTATTCCAGCACCCGCGAACGCGCCCAATAGAGGTCGGTGTCGTCCTCGAACAGCACATAGACGAAGCTGTCGCCGAAGAACGAGTAACCGCGCACCGTCCTCGCCCCCGGCACCGAGAGCATGGTGGTGGCCAGCGGGTAGGTCACTTGGTTCTCGACGATCTGCGGTGCCTGACCCGGATAGGGCGTGCGGATGATCACCTGCACGTCGGACAGGTCCGGCAGCGCGTCGATGGGTGTGTTCTGTAGCGACCAAATGCCCCAGGCGGTGGCGAACAGGGTCGCCAGCACTACCAGGAAACGGTTTACCACCGACCAGCGGATCAGGGCAGCGATCATGGCTGTACCTCCTGATTGCGGTCCTGCGTGGGTGACAGGCGCTTGATGCGCTCAATTCGTATGCCGTCGTCGGCGGCGCGGACCCCGACCCGCACCCGGTCGCCGGGTTTAAAACCTTGCAGCAGAGCCCGATCGGCAACCGGAAACAACATGCTCATGCCCGGCATGCCCAGGGTCTTGAACGGACCATGTGTAAGCATCACACCGTCCGCTTCAATGGCGTCGATTTGCCCTTCGGCCTCATGCAGTGCCGGCTGCAGTTTGACCTCCGTCGCCGCCGCGCCCAGCTCCTGGGCCAGGATGCCACGTAGGCTGGCCTCGGAATCGAGCAGGAACTGCCCGGAGGCGACCACCTGCTGGCCCTCCTCCAACCCTTCGAGAATCTGGGTATTGCCCGCGGCCTCCTGGCCCGGGCGGACTTCCACCGGGCGGTAGCGCCCTTCGCCCTCGGCGAGCATCACCAGGGCGCGGCGACCGCTGCGAATCACCGCCTCGCTCGGCACCAACAGCGCATCGCCCTCGGCCGGACGGGCCAGGCGTACCTGGGCGGTCAGCCCCGGGCGCAGGCGACCGTCGGGGTTATCTAGCACGACCCGTACGCGCAGGGTGCGGCTGTCGAGGTTGGCCTGGGGCAGAATGGCCTCGATGCTGCCGTTGAGCACTTCGCCGGGAAACGCCGGCAGCCGCGCCTCGACCACCTGGCCTCGATGCAGGCCCAGGGCTTCGGCCTCAGGCACCGCAACGTCCAGCCAGACGCTACGCAAGCCATTAATGGTCGCCAGGGTGTCCCCCGCCATGAGAGTCATGCCTTCGCGCACGTCGAGTTGCTGCAACACACCGGTGATCGGGCTGGTCACGGTCCATAGCGCCTGCACTTTGCCGCTACGTTCGAACTGGGCGATCAACGCTGCTGGCATCCCGGCCAGGTGCAGGCGTTGGCGCGCCGCGGCCAGCAGCGCGGGATCACCGGCATCGCGCAGGGCCAGATAGTCCCCCTGAGCACTGATCCACGCCGGTACCAGCAGGTCGGCCAGGGGCGCGCCGGCTTCGAGCAGATCCTCGGGGGCGCGGGCGTAAACACGTCCGACGAAACCGCCAGTACGTGCCTGCACCACGGCGATATCGCGGCTATTGAAGGTCAGGTTGCCGACCGCTTCCAGGCTGTTGGCCAATGTCCCGCGGGTCACCGGGGCCAGGCGCATGCCGAGGTTTTGGGTGATGCTCGCATTGATGCTGATGGCGGCGCTGTCGCCACCTTCATCGGCATAGCGCGGCACCAGCTGCATGTCCATAAAGGGCGATTTGCCCGGCTGGTCGAATTTTTGCTGCGGCACCATGGGGTCGTACCAATACAGCACATTACCCTTGTCTGCTGCCGGGGTCGCCTCGGTGCTTGCCGAGCTGTGCCCCCCACTCATGGACTGCTGGGCGAACCAGTAACCACCGGCCGCGCCTATACCCAGTACCAGCGTGGTTAGCAACGTGCCTTTCCAAATTCGAGTCTTCATTGGCCACTGTCTCCATAGGCAAAATACAGACGGGCATTGGTCTGCGCGCGTTGCTGTTCAAGGTCTATGTGTTTCAGGCGCGCTTCGATCAACTCACGGCGGGCGGCTATCACTGTTATCAGATCGCCGGCGCCGGCACGGTAGTCCGCCATCGCCAGCTGCACCTTCTCCTCGGCCAGCGGTACCAGGGTTTGTTTGCTACGTGCTAACGCTCGATCTAGACGGCGGTACTCGGCCAGGTCGTCGTCCAGCTCTTGCGCGTGCTCCCGCGTCACGGCCTCACGCTCAGCTTCAAGACGCAGCAGTTCGGAGCGTTTGGCCGCAATCTTCGGGTCTTGGCGACTGCCGGTGAACAGCGGTAGGTCGAAGGTGAACTGTGCCGACACCATGTCGCCAAAGGCGTCACCGCGCTTCTGATAGGCCAGCTCCCAGCTCCAGTCCGGCTTCTTTTCCGCTTCGGCCTGGCGCACCTGGGCCTCTGCTTCATGCGTCATGGGGTCGAAGGCCTGAAGTTCGGGATGACGCTGCAGGTTGTGACGAAAATGTAGGTCATCAACTCGCCAGCTCGGCCAGGAGCCGGACAGCGGTTCGCTGGCCGCCGCGCCGAGCCAGCGTCGCAAGGCCGCCCGGGCCTGCTCACGGTTGAGCTCGAGTTCATCTTCCTGCTCGGCCAGTAGTGCCGCTTCCTGCTTGGGTGCCAGGCTGTCGATTACCATGCCGCGGCCGCCAGCTAGCCGCGCCTGCACGGCTTTGGCCAGCAGACGATTCTCGTCATACAGAGACTGGAAAAGTTGCAACTTCTGTTCGATGGCGAAGCTGCCAATCCAGGCCAGCGCGGTTTCCTGGCGCACCTTGAGGCGCTCGACCAGCTTCAGTGCACTGGCGCTATTGATACCGGCCTGGGCGACTTCTACCCGAGCACGGCGCTTGGCTCGGTTGGGCACCTCTTGCATGACGCCAACCATCTGCATGGTCATAAAGTCACGCGTAAGGCTGCCACGAGCATCGCCCTCAATCGGAAAGTTTTGGATGCCCAGCAGTAACTTGGGGTCCGGCAATTCACCGGCGGGAATGGCAGCCTGAACGGCTGCATCTCGGTTGGCTGCTTGGGCAGCCAGTGAGGGTGCCTCACGCTCAGCCAGGCGTAGGGCTTCGTCCAGGGTAAGGGCGGCGGCCAGGCCAGGTACGGCCAGCGCGCACAGCGTGAGGACGGCCAGACATGGGCGCGTCCCGCAATAGCGTCGGATACTCATTTTGACGATTCCTATGGATGATCCGGCGCGCACCCAAGCGGGCACACGCACATCGTCTCGCCACCAAAAAGGGCGAAACGGAACTCAAGTCAGCACGGGAATCAGGCGCGAGGTGGCCGCCACACCCCGGAAGGGGATGTGGTTGGAAGGAAGTCGCTGGTGAGGGAAACTGCGGCGGGATGAGACAGCAGAAGAGACGTCTTGATGACCGTGACCTGCAGCATGCTGCTGCTCTTGCATTCTTGTCCGGTCTTGCAGACTTTGCCGCTGGAGATTTGCTGCTGATGGTCTTCGCAGCACGGAGCCTGCGTCTCGTCCATCGAAATGCCGTGCTGTTCCATAGGGCAAGGCTCCGAAAACGCGAGTGCACCCGCAACCCCATTCAGGGGAAGGGTCAAGCTGAGCAGCAGGAGCAACAGCAGATGCAGGCGTCGTTTCATGCGTCGGAGTCTAGTCTAGGTCGATAGGGGGAGCAATTCGTTCAGCACTCCGCTTTATGGAAAGATCATGGCGTGCCGGTCGGGTGACGCTCGGTCGGCTTTACCTTCTGTGTGTCGTCGGCAGCGGGCGGCCCCTTATGCATGCCGTGTATGCAGAAAAGCATCGACAGCGGACAGAGTAGTAGCAAGATCAGCGCATTCGCCGCGATCCAGGTTTGAAAAGCCGGAAACAGGACATAGGCAGCCAGCAGGATGATGCCGGCACCGATGCCGAGCCGAACCATGGTCGATTTATCGCATGTCATGATGTTCTCCTTTCATTCAGGTAGTGGGGGCAGATCATCCAGAATCGGCCTTGGTGGTTGCTCCGCGTTGTCGCAATGCTCGGCCAGGTAGCTCAGGCCGTCGCGCAGGGACTGGAGCAAGGCAATGCGTGTGTTCAGCGTGTCGATATAGTGTTGGGCAATGGCCCGAACCTCGCGGCCGGGACGATGTCGATCCCGCCACAACGCAAGCAAGGTGCGCACCTGCGCCAATGAGAAGCCCAGATCCCGGGTGTGGTGAATGAAGCGTAAAACCTGCACATCGCTTTCCCGATAATCGCGATAGCCAGACCGGGTACGCCGAGACGCTGGGACCAGCTCGATGCGTTCGTAATAGCGGATCATTTTGGCGGTCAAGCCGCTGACGTTCGCCACTGTGCCAATGTTCATGGATGCCTCCATCTTGCTGAGACCTAGCCTCTGTCAAGCTCTACCGGTGACGGCCGCCAGCGCTTGAACAATAGGGCGTAAGTGACTACCGAGACGCTGGACAATGCCATCGCGCACTTGCCACTACCGGGCTCAACAGACCGAAGGCAGCCAACGGAATGCCGGCCAGGTTGTAAACGAAGGCCAAAAACTGGCTCTTCAGAATCCGTCCGTAGGTATGCAGGGGGAGAGCCAAGGCATCCGCCACCAGCGGCGGATTGCTGCGCATCATGGGGATCCGGTAGTGTGCATGGCCACATCAATGTCGGTCGACATGGCAATGTCAATGCTTTCTCGATCCGTGCCACGCAAGATGCGCAGGTCATGCCCTCTACGCCGAACGCCCATTGCTGGGTATGGCCAGCGGGCGCGGCAGCAGTGGTTTCGGGGAATGCGCGGGGCATCGCCAACCTCCACAATTATCTCGCTACTTAGAGGTTGGACCTTACCGTCGGGGCAAGGTCAAGCAGCAAGGTGGCTGCCACTCTTGCAGCGCCAGGGGATCCGCGCACGGCTTGCGCGACAGCGGCTTGTATTTTGGATCGTCGCCGGGTTGGGCGTGCCGTGGTTCGCAACGCTGTTCTACTAAAAGAGATTAACTATGCGTCAACTGCTGAAACTGAACTCGTCGGTCTGCCGGCACTGGCAGCGGCCTCGACAACTGTCACGCTCGGCGTACAGAACATGACCTGTCCGGCCTGTCCGATCACAGTCAAGAAGTCGCTGGAGAAGGTGTCAGGTGTGAGCGACGTTCAGGTCAATCTCGACCAAAAGACGGCCATCGTCATCTACGATCCCGTTATGATTCAGCTGGAGACACTGATCGAAGCGACTACGAATGCGGGTTCCCGCTTCCCTGTGTTCCGCAAGCTACCGTCTTAAGCTTTGTTACATGGTAAGCCTGATAAGCAATTCTGCATGGGCTCTCGAGCTTACCTCTGAACTAGCAGACTTGGGCCAGTCTTCAGGAGGAAAGAAAGATTGGTGGTAAAAAAGTGGTACAAGTCATTTTTTAAACTTGGTAAAGGCCCGCTCAGTAGGAGTGGGCGCTTTCAGTGCTTCCAATCCATCACACTGGCGCTGCAGTTCCGCCGCTATCCCGGCTCGCGCATCTGCGCCTTCGACATGGGGCGTTCCATGCGAGCGACGGTGTTGGGCCTGGGCGGCGAGCACGGTTCCGGTATCCCGTCCAGCCCAAGGCGAAGCAATCCTGGCAGGATCATGCCGATCACCTGGTCAACTGGAGTGGCCTGAGCGTACAACTCGATCAAGCCAAGGCGAGACTCCTCCACGCGCCAGTCCTCAGGGCATGATCATGATGTGGGGTTCTGTACGTGGTGGAGGCATTCATGGTGGGGAGACAACGGATTTCGACGAAGGGACAGCACTTTTTGTGGAAAGGGGGCAGCCCGGGTTCTTTAATCTCGACTGTGATGCTGGATGCGGAGCGCTGTTATTCTTTGCTCGTTGGCGGAGAGGAAAATGGTGTGAGTCTGCCAATCAACCAAGGAGATAGCACGCATCCATGGCACAGCCAATTGTCATTCAGCTCCAAGAGCTGGCATCAGATAGCGGTCACGATATAAGCGATCTTCTTTGCAAGGCGCTGGTGGTAGCGACCAAACTCAACCTCACAGAGTTTCGCGAATGGATTCTTGCTGAGCTAAACGGCTATGCGGGTGCAGTCAACCTATTGCTCCCAGGCTATCGCCTTATTCATGGGGATTTACGGGTTCAGAATCCTTTCCACGGTTTGCAACCTTTTCTGGTACCTCAAGATGTGCATGACATTGTCAATAAAGTGCATGTGACGGAGTCCGTGGCTTCTATCGAGCAATTGATTGAGGGCTCAAAAAATGGACATCTCGTGTTCTATTTCTCGCCTGAGCAAGAGCGTGTATTGATGTCTATGCAAGAAAGCATTGCTCCACTTCGACCGTTGCGTGCTATTGGAGCTAACAAGCTCACAGCTATTCTTAATACCATTCGTACACGCATTTTGGAGTGGTCGCTCTCGCTGGAGGCAGAGGGTATTCTCGGAGATGGGTTTTCGTTTTCTACGAGTGAGAAGCAGGCCGCTATGCACAGTCAGAATATTCGTATTGAGAATTTCCAAGGTATCTTGGGAAATGTAGAAGGTAGCTCAGTAACCCAGACCAATACGCAGCACATAAAAGCATCAGATTTTTCCTCGCTTGCACGTTACCTCACTAGCCAAGGCGTTGGGGATGCTGAGGTTCGAGAGCTAGAGCTGGCTGTGCGCAACGACCCCGAGCCGAACTCTGGAAAGGGCTTCGGCCCACAAGTTAGTGCATGGGTCGGCAAGATGGTTGCTCTTGCAGCCTCCGGGGGCTGGGAAATTAGCGTGGCCACAGCCAGCGGCGTATTGGCTACAGCATTGAGCAAATTCTACGGATTGGGCTGAGCAGTTTCTTACGGTGAGGTATGCTTAGAGCTGATTGATAATGGTGTCGCTAAAGTCGTCGCCCCGCAAATCGTCCCATTTCCCGCGTCAGCAAAAGCTCTGCACGGTTGACGGTAAAAGCGACGGTAAAGCCCCTTGTTGATCACAGCCAATCCCTTTATCCATGCGGGTTCAGACGACCTATTGATGATCGAGTGGGAGTGATCTGAATGACAAGGGCAGCCCAGGCTGCCCTTGTGCTATGGCCGTGTCAGTAGCCCGAGGCGCGCTTTTGTAGGGTGGAGATGGCGAAGCCTTGTCCACCGATAGCGCTGTAGCTGGCGGACAAGCCGTCGGCATGTCCGCCCTACGATGTGACAGACCTTGTGCCAGAACAGCGGATATACGAGATGATTAATGGCCTTTACCCGCAGACAAATTCTCGCCGGCTTGGCCGGTCTCAGTGTGGTCGGTTTGGGTGCCGGTGGCGTGCGCTATTGGCTGGGGCGCCCGTTGGTGGCCGCCGCGTATGACTACGAGCTGATCGCTGCGCCACTCGAGGTGGAGCTGGTGCCCGGTCATATGACTCCGGCGTGGGCCTACGGCGGTCAGGCGCCAGGCTTGGAGATTCGTGCGAAGCAGGGCGAGTGGCTGCGCGTGCGCTTTATCAACCAGCTGGAGGTGCCGACCACCATCCACTGGCACGGCATCCGTCTGCCGCTGGAAATGGATGGCGTGCCGTATGTCTCGCAGTTGCCGGTGCTACCCGGCGAATACTTCGACTACCAGTTCAAGACCCCGGACGCCGGTAGTTTCTGGTATCACCCGCATGTCGCCAGTGGCGAGCAGTTGGGTCGCGGGCTGGTTGGCGCATTGATTGTCGAGGAGCGCGAGCCCACGGGGTTCGCGCACGAGCGCACGCTCAACCTGAAAAGCTGGCATGTCGATGCGCGGGGCGCGTTCACCGAGTTCAGCGTGCCGCGCGAGGCGGCGCGCGGCGGCACGCCTGGGCGCTTGAGTACGGTCAATGGCGTGCACGCGCCGACCCTGGAGCTGCCAGCCGGGCAGGTGGTGCGCTTGCGCCTGATCAATCTGGATAACACCCTGACTTATCGCCTCAACTTGCCGGGTGCGGATGCGCGCATCTATGCGCTGGACGGCAATCCGGTCGAGCCGCGGCCGTTGGGCAAGGAATACTGGCTGGGGCCGGGCATGCGGATCGAGCTGGGGTTGAGGGTGCCGACGGCTGGCGTTGAGCTATCGCTGCGCAATGGGCCATTGCGCCTGGCGACCTTGCGCGCGCAGCCCAATGCCGAAGTCGCCGGTGATTGGCCACCAGCGCTGCCGGCCAATCCGATCGCCGAGCCGGATCTGGCCAGTGCCGAGACCCTGCGCTTCAACTTCGAGTGGGCCGGCGCGGTGTCGGTCGGCCTGGCGCAGGGCGCGGCGCACAGCTTCTGGCAGATCAACGGCCAGGCCTGGGATATCAACGACAAGACCTGCGCCGACCGGCCGATTGCCCGTCTGCAGTTGGGCAAGAGCTATATCTTCGAGCTGCGTAATCTCAGCCAGTATCAGCACCCGATTCACCTGCACGGCATGACCTTCAAGGTGCTGGCCTCGAATCGCAAGTCGATTATTCCGTACTTCACCGACACCTACCTGCTGGGCAAGAACGAACGCGCGCGGGTGGCGCTGGTCGCCGATAATCCCGGGGTATGGATGTTCCACTGCCATGTGATCGACCATATGGAAACCGGTCTGATGGCATCAGTCGAGGTCGTTTAAACGTGCGCCACCCCCTGATCATTGATCGCAGCCAGGATCAGCATTTTATGCGCGAGGCCTTGGCCCTGGCGGCCGAAGGCGCGGCCCTGGGTGAGGTGCCGGTGGGCGCGGTGCTGGTGCAGGATGGCGTGGTTGTCGGGCGCGGCTTCAATTGCCCGATCTCCAGCCATGACCCCAGCGCGCATGCCGAAATGGTGGCGATCCGCGCGGCAGCGCAGGCGGTCGACAATTACCGCCTGCCGGGCAGCACTCTGTACGTGACCCTGGAACCGTGCAGCATGTGTGCCGGCTTGATCGTGCATGCGCGAGTGCAGCGGGTGGTCTACGGCGCCACCGAACCCAAGGCTGGCGTGGTGCTGAGTCGTGGGCAGTTCTTCGCCCAGGACTTCCTCAACCACCGGGTGTTGGTGGAGGGCGGCGTGTTGGCCGAGGACTGTGGCGCGCTGCTTAGCGCGTTCTTCAAGGCCCGGCGCGAGGCGCGTTAGGCGAGGCAAGCTACAGCGGTGGGGTGTCTTCTTGCGGTAGGGTCTTGTTGACGCCCGGTACGTGCAGGCCGCTTTCCGCCACTTGGCTGCCTTCCAGTTGTGGCTGCGTCACCCAGGTGAGGATGTCGTAGTAGCGGCGGATGTTACGTACAAAATGCACCGGTTCGCCGCCCCGGGCATAGCCGTAGCGGGTTTTGCTGTACCACTGCTTCTGCGACAGGCGCGGCAGAATCTTTTGCACATCCAGCCACTTGTCCGGGTTCAGCCCCTCAGCTTCGGTGAGCTTGCGCGCGTCCTCCAGATGACCGCCGCCGACGTTGTAGGCGGCCAGGGCGAACCAGGTACGGTCCGGCTCTTGAATGCTTTCGGGCAACAGTTCCTTAACGTGAACGATGTATTTGGCGCCGCCATCGATGCTTTGCTTGGGGTCGAGGCGGTTCGATACGCCCATGGCCTGAGCGGTGCGCAGGGTCAGCATCATCAGGCCGCGCACCCCGGTTTTCGAGGTGGCGCTCGGTTGCCACAGCGACTCCTGATAACCCATGGCGGCCAGTAAGCGCCAATCCAGGCCTTGAACCTGCGCCGCTTGGCGGAAATGCTTTTCGTAGCGCGGCAAGCGCTGTTGCAGGTGTTTGGCGAAGGTGTAGGCGCCGACGTAGCCGAGCACGTCGACGTGGCCGTAGTAACGCTCTTTCAGGCGTTGCAGGCTGCCGTTCTGTTGGGCGCGCTGCAAAAAGGCATTCACCTCGTCGAGCAGGCTGGTGTCTTCGCCCGGCGCCACCGCCCAGGCCAGGCTCTGCGAATCGCCGAGGTCGAAGGCCACGCGCACGTTGGGGAAGTAGACCTGGTTCATGGCCAGCTCGTTGGAGTCGACCAGGGTCAGGTCGATTTGGCCCTCGTCGACCATGCGCAGCAAGTCGACCACTTCCACCGCAGCGGACTCTTCATAATTCAGCCCTGGAAACTCGACTTTCAGTGCGGCCAGCTGTTCGGCATGGCTGCTGCCTTTGAGCACCAGGATGCGCTTGTCGAGCAGGTCGTCCGGGCGAGTCGGGCGCTGCTGGCCATTGCGGTAGATGATCTGTGGGGTGACTTCCAGATAAGGGGTGGAAAAACGCGCGACCTGTTGCCGTCCGTCGCTTTCCACCAGACCGGCGGCTGCCAGCACCGGCCCACCAGGTTTGCCCAGACGGGCAAATAATTCGTCGAGGTTGTCGGCCGTCTCGATTTGCAGCTCAAGATCGAGGTCGTCGGCGAAGCGTTTGACCAGCTCGTACTCGAAACCGGTTTCGCCGTTGCGGTCCTGGAAATAGGTGGCCGGGCTGTTGCGGGTGATCACGCGCAGCACACCCTCCGCCTGAACGCGCTCGAGTGCGCTGGGTTCTTCAGCGCAGCCGCCGAGCAGCAGGAGGATTCCGATCGCTGACAACCAGTGGGCGTAGCGCGTGCGGAACGCAGATTGGGCAAACATTGGCGCAGTATACGCAAAGGATCTTGCGCGCCATATCTCGACAGCGGTTGCCTTCTCTGCTAGCGCCGAGGCGCTCGCTCGCGCACCGCCACGGGTGCCGTCGCCAGCGCTTTAGGCTAGAATGCACGGCCTCAAAGTACACCCCCTTCCCAGAGGCTGTCCCCGATGTTGATCCTGCGCGGCGCTCCCGCCCTTTCTGCTTTTCGCCACGGTAAATTGCTTGAGCAACTGACCAGCAAGGTTCCCGCTGTGACTGGGCTGTACGCCGAGTTCGCGCATTTTGCCGATGTCACCGGTGTGCTCAACGCCGACGAAGAGCGCGTATTGGCTCGTCTGTTGAAGTACGGCCCGAGTGTGCCGGTGCAGGAGCCGAGCGGCCGGTTGTTCCTCAGCATCCCGCGTTTCGGCACCATTTCGCCCTGGTCGAGCAAGGCCAGTGACATCGCCCGCAACTGCGGTCTGGCCAAGGTTCAGCGCATTGAGCGCGGCATTGCCTATTACGTGGCTGGTGAACTGAACGCTGGCGAAGCGCAGCAGGTCGCCGCGCTGTTGCATGACCGCATGACCCAGTTGGTGCTGAGCAGCCTGGAAGATGCGGGCGCACTGTTCAGCCACGCGCAGCCCAAGCCGCTGACCGCGGTGGACGTGCTGGGCGGCGGGCGGGCCGCGCTGGAGCAGGCCAACGTCGACATGGGCCTGGCCCTGGCGGAAGACGAAATCGATTACCTGGTGACCAGTTTCAACGGTCTGGGGCGCAACCCGCACGACATCGAACTGATGATGTTCGCCCAGGCCAACTCCGAACATTGCCGGCACAAGATCTTCAATGCCAGTTGGGATATCGATGGCGAGAGCCAGGATAAATCCCTGTTCGGCATGATCAAGAACACCTATCAAATGCACAGTGAAGGCGTGCTGTCGGCTTACAAGGACAACGCTTCGGTGATCGTTGGTAGCGTCGCCGGTCGTTTCTTCCCGAACCCTGAAACCCGTCAGTACGGCGCGGTACAAGAGCCCGTGCATATCCTGATGAAGGTGGAGACGCACAACCACCCAACCGCGATTGCTCCGTTCCCCGGTGCTTCCACCGGTTCCGGTGGCGAAATCCGTGACGAAGGCGCCACCGGGCGCGGCGCCAAGCCCAAGGCTGGCCTCACCGGTTTCACCGTGTCCAACCTGCAGATCCCCGGTTTCGAGCAGCCTTGGGAAGTGCCGTACGGCAAACCCGAGCGCATCGTTACCGCGCTGGACATCATGATCGAAGGCCCGCTGGGTGGCGCGGCGTTCAACAACGAATTTGGCCGCCCGGCGCTGACCGGTTACTTCCGTACCTTCGAGCAGAGCATCAACACCCCACGCGGTGAAGAAGTGCGTGGCTACCACAAGCCGATCATGCTCGCCGGCGGCATGGGTAACATCCGCGCCGAACACGTGCAGAAGGGCGAGATTCTGGTCGGCTCCAAGCTGATCGTGCTCGGCGGTCCGGCCATGTTGATCGGCCTGGGTGGCGGCGCGGCCTCGTCGATGGCCACCGGTACCAGCTCGGCGGACCTGGATTTCGCCTCGGTGCAGCGCGAAAACCCGGAAATGGAGCGCCGTTGCCAGGAAGTGATCGACCGTTGCTGGCAGCTCGGCGAGCAGAACCCGATCAGCTTTATCCACGACGTCGGTGCCGGCGGTCTGTCCAACGCCTTCCCGGAGCTGGTCAACGATGGCGGCCGCGGCGGGCGTTTCGAGCTGCGCAATATTCCTAATGACGAGCCGGGCATGGCCCCGCACGAAATCTGGAGCAACGAGTCGCAGGAACGTTATGTGCTGGCAGTCGGCGCGGCTGACTTCGAGCGCTTCAAGGCCATCTGCGAGCGTGAGCGTTGCCCGTTTGCGGTGGTCGGTGAGGCTACTGAAGAAGCCCACCTGACTGTGACCGACAGCCATTTCGGCAACAATGCCGTGGACATGCCGCTCAACGTGCTGCTCGGCAAGGCGCCGCGCATGCACCGTTCGGCCTCGCGCGAAGCCGAGCTGGGCGATGATTTCGACGCCAGTGAGCTGGACATGGACGAGTCGGTGACCCGCGTGCTGCGTCACCCGGCCGTGGCCAGCAAGAACTTCCTGATCACCATCGGCGACCGCAGCATTACCGGTCTGGTAGCGCGCGACCAGATGGTTGGCCCGTGGCAGGTGCCGGTGGCCGATTGCGCCGTTACCGCCAGCAGTTTCGACACGTATTCTGGCGAAGCCATGGCCATGGGCGAGCGCACCCCGCTGGCCTTGCTCGATGCCCCGGCCTCGGGGCGCATGGCGATTGGCGAAACGTTGACCAACATCGCCGCATCGCGCATCGAGAAGATTGCCGATATCAAACTCTCCGCCAACTGGATGTCCGCCGCCGGTCACCCGGGCGAAGATGCGCGTCTATACGATACGGTCAAAGCCGTTGGCATGCAGTTGTGCCCGGAGCTGGGCATCACCATCCCGGTGGGCAAAGACTCGATGTCGATGAAGACCCGCTGGCAGGATGACGGCGCGGAGAAGAGCGTGACCGCACCGTTGTCGCTGATCGTCACCGGCTTTGCTCCGGTCAGCGATATCCGCAAGACCCTGACCCCGCAGTTGCGCATGGACAAGGGCGAAACTGACTTGATCCTGGTCGACCTGGGCCGTGGGCAGAACCGCATGGGCGCCTCGATCCTTGCCCAGGTCTACGGCAAGCTCGGCAAGCAGGCGCCGGACGTCGATGACGCCGAAGACCTGAAAGCGTTTTTCGCGGTGATCCAAGGCCTGAATGCCGACGGTCGCCTGCTGGCCTACCACGACCGTTCCGACGGCGGTCTGTTGGTCACCGCGCTGGAAATGGCCTTCGCTGGCCATTGCGGCTTGAACCTGTACCTCGATTCGCTGGCCGACAATCCAGCAGAGCTGGCCGCGGTGCTGTTCAACGAAGAGCTGGGCGCGGTCATTCAAGTGCACCAGGACGCCACCCCGGAAGTGCTTGCGCAGTTCAGCGCAGCCGGCCTGGGCGATTGCGTTGCGGTGATCGGTCAGCCAGTCAACAATGGCGAGGTGGCGATCAGTTTCAATGGCCAGCCGGTATTCGGCGGTCAGCGTCGTCTGTTGCAGCGTCAGTGGGCGGAAACCAGCTACCAGATCCAGCGTCTGCGCGATAACGTGCAGTGCGCCGATCAGGAGTTCGACACCCTGCTCGACGAGGACAACCCGGGCCTGAGCATCAAGCTCGGTTTTGACGTCAACGACAACATTTCGGCGCCTTACATCAAGAAAGGCGTGCGTCCGCAAATCGCTGTGCTGCGCGAGCAGGGCGTCAACGGTCAGGTGGAGATGGCAGCCGCCTTCGACCGCGCCGGCTTCAGTGCGATCGACGTGCACATGAGCGATATCCTGGCCGGTCGCGTCGACCTCAAGGACTTCAAAGGTCTGGTCGCTTGCGGCGGCTTCTCCTATGGCGACGTGCTCGGCGCCGGCGAAGGCTGGGCCAAGTCGATCTTGTTCAATAACCGTGCGCGCGACGGCTTCCAGGCCTTCTTCGAGCGCAAGGACAGCTTCGCCCTGGGCGTGTGCAACGGTTGCCAGATGATGAGCAACCTGCATGAGTTGATTCCCGGCAGCGAGTTCTGGCCGCACTTCGTGCGCAACCGCTCGGAGCAGTTCGAGGCGCGCGTGGCCATGGTTCAGGTGCAGGAGTCGGCGTCGATCTTCCTGCGTGGCATGGCCGGTTCGCGTATGCCAATCGCCATCGCCCACGGCGAAGGGCATGCCGAGTTCGAGAATGCAGAAGCCCTGCTCGAGGCCGATCTGTCCGGCTGCGTAGCGATGCGCTTTATCGACAACCACGGCAAGGTCACCGAAACCTACCCGGCCAACCCCAACGGTTCGCCGCGCGGGATCACCGGCCTGACCAGTCGCGACGGCCGCGTGACGATCATGATGCCGCACCCGGAGCGGGTGTTCCGCGCCGTGCAGAACTCCTGGAAACCGGACGAGTGGCAGGAAGATGCCGGCTGGCTGCGCATGTTCCGCAACGCCCGCGTGTGGGTGGATTAACAGCGGCCGTCATGCGGCCCTCTGCTGAGACCCTCTCCGCTTGTCGGCGATAGGGTGCGCCGAGGGCGCCTGAAGGGCGGGAGAGGACGTGTCAAATTCGCAAGATCCGCTCCTGCCCGAGGTGCGCCAGGTCAAACCTGGCGATTGCTTGCTGCTGTGCCGTTGCGGGCGCTCGTCTGTGCTTCCCGATTGTGCTGCTGCATGCCCGGACGGCCTCAGGCTGGAGCCGCTGCGCGAGCAATTTCTGCTGTTGTGCCGCTGCGGTCAGTCGCAACGACTGCCTTATTGTGACGGTCGCCATAACGCACCAGCGCCGGGTGTCCGGGCTAAATGGCGGCGTTTCTGGCGTGGCGCACAATGAGCGGCAAAGAAGCTTTGGCTTGCTGAACGTCCGCCCCAATCGCTAGTCAAAACCTCAGCCTGTGACGGATGCCGCGAACGCCGAGCAAGGCAAAGTGCCATTATCCTCTGGCATCATTATTTGACTGTGTTCAGTCTGTCCTTCTGCGGAGAGTTTGATGTACAAACTGTGC
The DNA here is from genome assembly GCA_002354655.1 of Pseudomonas sp. UBA2684. Lineage (GTDB taxonomy): Bacteria > Pseudomonadota > Gammaproteobacteria > Pseudomonadales > Pseudomonadaceae > Aquipseudomonas. Next base: position 52,346 of record DELY01000008.1, on the reverse strand, counting down.
TTCTATGTGCCGGAAACCCATCTGGATGGGGTGAAGAAAGCTGTTTTTGCCGCCGGTGGCGGGCGCGTAGGGGCTTATGACAGCTGCTGCTGGCAGACCCTGGGGCAAGGCCAGTTCCGCCCGCTGGAGGGCAGTCAGGCGTTTCTCGGCCAAGTGGGCTCGATCGAGCACGTGGCGGAGTGGAAGGTCGAGTTGGTGGTCGCCGATGAGCTGATTCATGAGGCGGTCAAGGCGCTGAAAAGTAGCCATCCCTATGAAACGCCAGCTTTCGAGGTATGGCGCCTGTCGGATATCCAATTCTGAGACCGGTGGCATGCCAACAGCCAAAAGGCGCCTTTACGGCGCCTTTTTTAGGCACGTCAGGGGCGAATTTCGATCAGCGTGCCGTCCTTGACCAGTTGCCACACCTCGCGCATATCGCTGTTGGTCATGGCGATACAGCCTTCGGTCCAGTCCAGCGTGTTGAAGAACCACTCGGGGTATTCCTCATCCAGTGGTGTGCCGTGAATCATGATCATGCCGCCTGGCGGTAAGCCTTTGTCGCGGGCATTGGCTTGGTCGCGGGCGTTGGGGTAGGAGATATGCAGGGACAGTTGGTATTTATCGCTGGTTTTGCGCCAGTCGATCCAATAGAAGCCTTCCGGTGTGCGCAGATCACCTTCGTGCTGCTTGGCGCCATCCGGCTGTTTACCGAGTGAAATGCGGTAGGACTTGAGCGGCTGGCCGCCGCTGATCAGGTGCAATTTGCGCTCGGATTTCACCACCAGCACCTTGTCCACGCGTGGCCCTTCAAGGGTGGTGGTGGCAGTGGCCTGGGCGGCAACGGTACAGGACAAACAGAGTAGGGCGAACAACCAGCGCATCGGAGCTATATCCCAAAGATCAGAGCAATTTCTTATAGTGCGCGCGCAAGGCTTCGAGCGGCTCATTGCGTACCGGATAAGCGTGGTGCTGTCGGTCAGCGAAGTAGCATTCTAAGGTACGGCCAATGGTCGGGAAAGCCAGCTCGGACCAAGGGATGTCTTGTTCGTGAAACAACTGAACGTCCAGGCTTTCCTCGCCCGCGGCGAAATCCAGGTCGACCAGTTCGGCGCGGAACAACATATACACCTGATTGATGTGCGGCAGATCGAACAAGGTGTAGAGGGCCAGATCGCGCACCCGGGCGCAGGCTTCCTCCTGGGTTTCGCGGGCAGCGGCCTGTTCGAGGGTTTCGCCGTTCTCCATGAACCCGGCCGGCAGGGTCCAGTAACCGCGCCGTGGCTCGATGGCCCGGCGACACAGCAGCACCTGATCGCCCCACACCGGCAGGCAGCCCGCGACGATTCGAGGGTTCTGGTAGTGAATGGTGTGGCAGTGTCCGCAGACATACCGCGGACGGTTGTCGCCTGCGGGAATGCGCAAGATAACGGGGTTACCGCACTGACTGCAGAACTTCATGCCGAATCCTCTGGGCTCATGGCCTATCTTGGCGCGTGGCGGTGTTGAGCGGCAAGCGCGGCGGGTGGCTGAAGCGATGCGCCGAATGAGCATCGTCGGCGGTGCGGGGCTTGGGTGCCGCACTTCTTTCATGCCATCATCCGGGGCAGAAAAAGAGACCGAGAATACCCATGCTCGACGAGCTACTCCACCGCGTGCGTGGTTACCACCCGCGCCTTCTGGAGACCGACCGCAGCTTCCCCGAAGCGGCGGTGCTGGTTCCCATTACTCGCAGCGATGAACCGGAAGTGGTGCTGACCTTGCGTGCCAGTGGCCTGTCCACTCACGGCGGCGAGGTGGCCTTTCCTGGCGGTCGTCGCGACCCGGAAGACGCCGACCTGATTCGCACCGCACTGCGCGAGGCGGAGGAGGAAATCGGTTTGCCGCCGGGCTTGGTCGAGGTAATCGGGCCCTTGAGCACGTTGGTGTCGCGCCACGGTATCCAGGTCACGCCCTATGTCGGTCTGGTGCCGGATTACGTCGAGTACAACGCCAACGATGGTGAAATCGCCTCGGTGTTTTCGGTGCCGCTGGCGTTTTTCCGTAGCGACCCGCGTGAGACCACCCACCGTATCGATTACCTCGGGCACAGTTGGTATGTGCCGAGTTACCGCTATGGCGAGTACAAGATCTGGGGCCTGACGGCGATCATGCTGGTGGAGTTGGTCAACCTGGTTTACGACGCCGGCATCAACCTGCACCAGCCGCCCGAGCGGTTTATCACGCTCAATTGAGCCGCGAAACGAGGACATGCACATGAAATACCGCCTGGGACAATCCCGCGTCGACGCCCATCCCGAGAGCTGGGTCGCGCCGAACGCCACACTGGTAGGCAAGATCAAGCTGGAACCGGGGGCGAGCGTGTGGTTTAACGCCGTATTGCGCGGCGACAACGAGCTGATCCACATCGGTGAGCAGAGTAACGTGCAGGACGGCACGGTGATGCACACCGACATGGGCTTTCCGCTGTCCATCGGTAAGGGCGTAACGATTGGCCACAATGCCATGCTGCATGGCTGTTCGGTGGGCGATTACAGCCTGATCGGCATCAATGCGGTGGTACTCAACGGCGCGAAGATCGGCAAGTACTGCATCATTGGCGCCAATGCGCTGATCGCCGAGGGCAAGGAAATTCCCGACGGTTCGCTGGTGGTCGGTTCGCCGGGCAAAGTGGTGCGCGAGCTCAGTGACGCGCAGAAGAAAATGCTTGAGGCCAGCGCCGCGCATTACGTGCACAACGCCCAGCGCTATGCCCGTGACCTGGCCGAGCAAGACGACTGATGGATGCCGAACGCCCGGTCGCCTCGCCTTGCGTGCAGGTTTGCGCGTTGGACGATGACGACATCTGTATCGGTTGTCAGCGTAACGTCGCCGAGATCACCCGCTGGAGCCGGATGGACAACACCGAACGCCGCCAGGTGCTGGTGCAGTGCCACGCGCGCGCCAAGGCCAAAGGCGTGCTGCTGTAGCGCCGACAAACGCCGCCAATCCTATTGAACGCTTACCCCGAGGAATTGTTATGCCCCGTATCGGAACCCCGTTGTCGTCGAGCGCGACCCGCGTCTTGCTGTGTGGCTCTGGCGAGCTGGGCAAGGAAGTGGTGATCGAGCTGCAACGCCTGGGGGTCGAGGTGATTGCCGTGGATCGCTACGCCAATGCCCCGGCCATGCAGGTGGCGCATCGCAGCCATGTGATCAATATGCTCGATGGTGTGGCGCTGCGTGCGGTGATCGAGTTGGAGCGGCCGCACTACATCGTGCCGGAGATCGAAGCGATCGCCACCGCGACCCTGGTCGAGCTGGAAAACCAAGGCTATACCGTGATCCCCAGTGCGCGAGCCGCGCAGCTGACCATGAACCGCGAGGGTATTCGGCGCCTGGCTGCCGAAGAGCTGGGCCTGCCGACTTCGCCGTATCAGTTCGCCGATTCGTTCGACGAGTGCCGCGCCGCAGTCGAGAAGATTGGCTTCCCATGCCTGATCAAGCCGATCATGAGTTCTTCCGGCAAAGGCCAGTCGGTGCTGAAAAGCGCCGACGACCTGCAAACAGCCTGGGACTACGCCCAGGCGGGTGGCCGCGCCGGCAAGGGGCGGGTGATCGTCGAGGGCTTTATCGATTTCGACTATGAAGTCGCCTTGCTGACCGTGCGCCATGCTGGCGGCACCACCTTCTGCGCGCCAGTGGGCCATCGCCAGGTCAAGGGCGATTACCAGGAGTCCTGGCAGCCGCAGCCGATGAGCCCGAAAGCTCAGGCTGAAGCCGAGCGCATTGCCCTGGCGGTAACCGACTCGCTGGGTGGGCGCGGCCTGTTCGGCGTCGAGTTGTTCGTCAAAGGCGATCAGGTGTGGTTCTGCGAAATCTCGCCGCGCCCGCACGATACCGGGCTGGTGACCCTGATTTCTCAAGATCTGTCCGAGTTCGCCCTGCATGCGCGGGCCATTCTTGGTTTGCCGATCCCGGTGATCCGCCAACTGGGTCCGTCCGCTTCGGCGGTGGTGCTGGTCGAAGGCGAGTCGCAGCAGGTCAGCTTTGGCAATCTCGCTGCGGCGCTGGTCGAGCCGGATACCGCCTTGCGCCTGTTCGGTAAGCCGGAAGTCAGCGGCCAGCGCCGCATGGGCGTGGCGCTGGCGCGCGACGAGTCGCTGCAGGCGGCACGGGCCAAGGCCACGCGGGCAGCGCAGGCGGTCAGCGTCGAGCTGTGAGTCGTTGGCGGTGCCTGGCGTGGTGGTTGGCTGTGCTGCCGTTAATGCCGCTGGTCATGCCCCTGGCGCTGCATACGCGGCGTCAGGCGTTGCGCTTGGCGCCGGCTGCCGGACAGTTACGTGGGTTGGCCGGTGTCGATCTGCCCGGCGAGCCGCTGCGCTTGCTGGTGCTGGGCGAGTCCACCGTTGCCGGGGTGGGCGTCAGTTGTTTGCAGCAGGCTCTGGTGGGGCGCTTGGCGCAGGCGTTGGCCGAGCGGCTGGCGCGTCCTGTGAGCTGGCGTGCCTGTGGCGAGAATGGCATTACCGCGGCGCAAGCCTGCAAGCGGTTGCTGCCGCAGGTCGTGGATGAGCCCGTCGATCTGGCGTTGCTGGTATTCGGTGTCAACGACACCACGCACTTCAGTTCGCTGCATCGCTGGCAGTCGTCGCTCGCCTGCATGGCCGATGCATTGGCGGCGCGCGGCGTACAAGTGGCGTTCAGTAGCGTGCCGCCGTTACGCCAGTTCAGCGCCTTGCCATGGTTGTTGCGGCGGCTGCTCGGAGCGCGTGCCGCGCTGTTGGATGCCGGTTTGAAGCAGGTTGCGCTCCGCACGGGGGCGGGTTACTACCCTGTGGCTCTGGAGTTCTCCGCGGCTTATCTGGCGCTCGACGGTTATCACCCGTCGGGATTGGGCTATCGCGTCTGGGCGCAGGCGTTGGCTGCTGCGATCAATCCGCCTGCGACTCCGGCTGCACTTTAGCGGTGGCCTGCCAGACCCTGACACTCTTTACCCGGTTTTCCGTGGACTGCAGGATTTCCAGGCGGTAAGGGCCGATCTTCAGGCACACGGTGCTTTCGGGGATGCTCTCCAGGGCTTCGGTGATCAGGCCGTTGAGGGTTTTCGGTCCGTCACATGGCAGGTGCCAGCCAAGCGCTTTGTTCACTTCGCGGATATAGGCGGCGCCATCGATCACCTGGGTGCCATCTTCTTGCGGGTGGATGTCCGGGCTGCGCAGGGTGTCCTGGTTACTGAAGTCGCCGACGATCTCTTCAAGAATATCTTCCAGGGTGACAATGCCGATCACATCGCCATATTCGTCGACGACGATGCCGATACGTCGCTTCTGTTTCTGGAAATTGATCAGCTGGGTCGACAGCGGGGTGCTTTCCGGAACGAAGTACGGCTCATTGCAGGCGGCGAGCAGCGCTTCCTTGGTCAACTGATTGTGCGTCAGCAGGCGGGCGATCTGGCGCATGTGCACGATGCCTTCGACCTGGTTGATGTCATTGCGAAACACCGGCAGGCGCGTGTGGGTGGTGGTGGTCAACTGGTTGTTGATGGTTTCGATATCGTCTTCCAGGTTGATGCCGGTCACTTCGTTGCGCGGGATCATGATGTCGTTCACCGTGACCCGTTCCAGATCGAGAATACCCAGCAGCATATTCTGGCGGTTCTTCGGCAGCTCATGGCCGGACTCGCGTACCACGCTGCGCAGCTCTTCGGTGGTCAAACTGTCGTTGCTTTTGCTGGACGGGTCGACGCCGAGCAGCCTGAGCAGGCCGTTACTGATCCAACCGAGCAAAATGACCAGCGGGTAGAACAGCTTGAGCAGCAGCAAAAGCGGCAGGCTGAACGGGTAGGCGACCGTTTCCGGGCGCAGTGCGGCGAGGGTTTTTGGGGTGATTTCGCCGAAAATCAGCAGCGCCAGGGTCAGGCCGATGGTGGCGATGGCAATCCCGGCTTCGCCCCAGATTTGCAAGGCCAGTACGGTGGCAATGGACGAGGCGAGGATGTTGACGAAGTTGTTGCCGATCAGAATCGTGCCGAGCAGCCGGTCGGGACGGCTGAGCAGGGCGCTGACGCGTTTGGCGCCGCGGTGACCTTCCTTGGCCAGGTGGCGCAGACGGTAGCGGTTGAGGCTGAGAATGCCGGTTTCCGAGCTGGAGAAGAACGCCGAACAGGCCAGCAGGAAAATCAGCAAGCCAATCAAAAAACCAGGGTGCGCGTTATCCACGGAAAATTGCCTAGATGTGCAAGATGAATTCGCGGACCAGCTTGCTGCCGAAGTACGCCAGCATCAGCAGGCAAAAACCTGCCAGGGTCCAGCGGATGGCTTGGTGACCGCGCCAGCCAAGTTGATGGCGGCCCCACAGCAACACGGCGAAAACCACCCAGGCAAAACTGGACAGGATGGTTTTATGCACCAGATGCTGGGCAAACAGGTCATCGATAAACAGCGCACCGGACAGCAGCGACAGCGAGAGCAGCAGCCAGCCAGCCCAGAGGAAGCCGAACAGCAGGCTTTCCATGGTTTGCAGCGGTGGGAAGTTCTTGATCAGCCCCCAGGGGTGCTTGTTCTTCAGATGATGGTCTTGCAGCAGCAAGAGCAGCGCCTGAAACACCGCGATGGTGAGCATGCCGTAGGCGATGATCGACAGCAGGATGTGCACGAGAATGCCTGGCGCTTCATTGATTGGCTGGCTGGTGCCAACTGGCATGAATTGCGCGAGCAGAACCGTCAGGCAGCCCAGCGGGAACAGCAGCAACAGCAGATTCTCGACCGGAATCCGCACGCAGGCTACGAGCGTCAGCAGGATGACCGCGTAAGCGATCAGGCTGGCCGCATTGAAAAAGTCGAGTACCAGGCCGGCCGAGTGGTACATCTGCAGAAACAGGCTGCCGCCATGGAACAACAGAGCGAGCACGCCAAGCAGAGCCAGCAGGCGTTTGTCGGGCGCGCTGCGCTGGGTCAGGCGCAGGCCTTGGTAGGTGGCGGCGCCGGCATATAAGCAAGCAGCGGCGAGACTGGGCAGCAGAGGGTACATAAATCCTTGTGAGGCAAGCCCGAAAGGCGCTGAGTGTGGCATACAACGATCATTTCACGAAAGACCACTGGCGGTGTCGGTGCTGTGGACACTTCGCTATAATCCGCGACCTGCTGCAAGCCCACCCTCGGCTCGACAGGGCCTGAAAGGAACGCGCATGTTCGAAAATCTTACTGATCGCCTCTCGCAGACCCTGCGAAACGTCACTGGCAAGGCCAAGCTGACCGAAGACAACATCAAGGACACCCTGCGCGAAGTGCGCATGGCCTTGCTCGAAGCCGACGTCGCCCTGCCGGTGGTCAAGGACTTCGTCAATAAGGTCAAGGAGCGTGCGGTCGGCACCGAAGTCTCGAAAAGCCTGACCCCGGGTCAGGCCTTCGTGAAGATCGTGCGTGCCGAACTCGAAGCGCTGATGGGCGAGGCCAACGAAGACCTGGCGCTCAACGTCACGCCACCTGCGGTGGTGTTGATGGCGGGTTTGCAGGGCGCAGGTAAAACCACCACGGTCGGCAAGCTGGCGCGCTTTCTCAAAGAGCGCAAGAAAAAGACCGTGCTGGTGGTTTCCGCAGACGTCTATCGCCCCGCGGCGATCAAGCAGCTGGAAACCTTGGCTGCCGATATTGGCGTGACCTTTTTCCCCTCCGATATCAGCCAGAAACCGGTGGCGATTGCCGAGGCGGCGATCAAGGAAGCCAAGCTCAAATTCATCGATGTGGTGATCGTCGACACCGCCGGCCGCCTCGCCATCGATACCGAGATGATGGCGGAAATCCAGGCGCTGCACGCCGCGATCAAACCCGCCGAGACCCTGTTCGTGGTCGATGCGATGACCGGCCAGGATGCCGCCAACACCGCCAAGGCTTTTGCCGATGCCCTGCCGCTGACCGGCGTGGTGCTGACCAAGGTCGACGGTGATGCGCGTGGCGGTGCCGCGCTGTCAGTGCGCGCCATCACGGGCAAGCCGATCAAATTCATCGGTATGGGTGAGAAGAGCGAGGCGCTGGAGCCGTTCCACCCGGACCGTATTGCCTCGCGCATCCTCGGCATGGGCGATGTGCTCAGCTTGATCGAGCAGGCCGAGCAGACCCTTGATCGCGAGAAAGCCGAGAAGCTGACCAAGAAGCTGAAGAAGGGCAAGGGCTTCGATCTCGAAGACTTTCGCGATCAATTGCAGCAGATGAAAAACATGGGCGGCCTCGGCGGCCTGATGGACAAGCTGCCGCAAATGGGCGGCGTCAACCTGGCGCAGATGGGCAATGCCCAGGGCGCGGCCGAGAAGCAGTTCAAGCAAATGGAGGCGATCATCAATTCGATGACGCCCCAGGAGCGGCGCGATCCCGATGTGATCAGCGGCTCGCGCAAGCGCCGCATCGCCATGGGTTCCGGCACTCAGGTGCAGGACATCGGGCGACTGATCAAGCAACACAAACAAATGCAGAAAATGATGAAGAAATTCACCGCCAAGGGCGGTATGGCCAAGATGATGCGCGGCATGGGCGGGATGATGCCGGGCGGCTTGCCGAAGATGTAAACGTGGTAAAAGGCTGCGCGCGCACTGGGCGATTGTGCCCGTGTGCAGTGCGTCGCAGCCGACACCGACCGGCGGCCCGAAAAAGAGATTTGCAAAAAGCCGGATAATCCTTAGAATATGCGGCCTTTCGGGCCTAGTGCCCTATGCTTGCATTTCAGTTTTGCAGCACCGACTACAGGAACGAAGTTCAATGGTAACCATCCGTCTTGCCCGTGGCGGCTCCAAAAAGCGCCCTTTCTACCACCTCACCGTGACCAACAGCCGCAATGCGCGCGACGGTCGTTTCGTTGAGCGTGTTGGTTTCTTCAACCCGGTTGCTTCGGGCGCTGAAATCAAGCTGTCCGTTAACCAAGAGCGCGTCACCTACTGGCTGAGCCAGGGTGCGCAGCCGTCTGAGCGCGTTGCTCAGCTGCTCAAGGAATCTGCTAAGGCAGCTGCCTAAGCAATTTATGAGCACATCGCCAGCTCCCGCCGAGGACTTAGTGGTACTCGGCAAGATCGTTTCGGTGCATGGCGTGAAAGGCGATGTGAAGGTGTACTCCTTCACCGACCCGATCGATAACGTGCTCGATTACCCCCGTTGGACGCTCAAGCGTGACAACGAGGTTAAGCAAGTTGAAGTAGCCAGTGGGCGCTTGCAAGGCAAGGTCCTGGTCGCAAAGCTAAAGGGTCTCGATGATCGCGAAGTGGCTCGTACCTTCGCCGGTTTCGACATTTGTGTACCCCGCAGCCAGCTGCCGGAACTGACCGATGGCGAGTTCTACTGGTATCAGTTGGAAGGCCTCAAGGTTATCGATCAGGCAGGGCAGTTGCTCGGCAAGATCGATCATTTGTTCGAGACCGGCGCCAACGATGTGATGGTGGTCAAACCCTGCACCGACAGCCTGGATGATCGCGAACGCCTGTTGCCCTATACCGGACAATGCGTGTTGTCGATTGATCTGAGTGCTGGCGAAATGCGGGTCGACTGGGATGCGGACTTCTAAGCCTGATGTCAAATCTGCGCGTTGAAGTCATTACGCTGTTCCCGGAAATGTTTGCCGCCATCAGCGATTACGGCATTACCAGCCGAGCGGTGAAGCAGGGCTTGTTGCAATTGACCTGCTGGAACCCGCGCAGCTACACCACAGACCGTCACCACACCGTGGATGATCGGCCTTTTGGCGGTGGCCCAGGCATGGTGATGAAGATCAAGCCGCTTGAAGATGCTTTGCTTGACGCGAAGCAAGCTGCGGGCGGTGCGGCCAAGGTGATTTACCTGTCGCCGCAGGGTCGCCAGCTGACTCAGTCAGCAGTACGCGAACTGGCCAATGAGGATGCGTTAATCCTGATTGCCGGTCGCTACGAAGGCATCGATGAGCGCTTTATTGAGGCGCATGTCGATGAAGAATGGTCGATTGGGGATTACGTCCTGTCTGGCGGTGAGCTGCCGGCCATGGTGCTGATCGATGCGGTAACGCGCCTTTTGCCTGGTGCATTGGGTCATGCAGACTCGGCCGAGGAGGACTCCTTTACGGATGGCCTGCTCGACTGCCCGCACTACACCCGCCCGGAGGTGTATGCGGATAAACGTGTTCCTGACGTGTTGCTTAGCGGCAACCACGAACACATCCGGCGCTGGCGTTTGCAGCAGTCCCTTGGTCGGACCTATGAACGCCGCGTCGATCTTCTGGAAAGCCGCTCGCTTTCTGGAGAAGAGAAGAAGCTGCTGGAGGAATACATCCGCCAGCGGGACGATAGTTAATGTATCGATGGCAGGCCAGATGGTTTGCCTTAGGAGCGCAGCATGACAAACAAGATTATTCAGCAGATCGAAGCTGAGCAGATGGGCAAAGAGATCCCGACTTTCGCACCGGGCGACACCGTTGTTGTCCAGGTTAAAGTGAAAGAAGGCGACCGTCAGCGTCTGCAGGCGTTCGAAGGCGTTGTTATCGCCAAGCGTAACCGTGGTCTGAACAGTGCGTTCACTGTTCGTAAGATCTCCAACGGTGTTGGCGTTGAGCGTACTTTCCAGACCTACAGCCCGCTGGTCGACAGCCTGGCTGTCAAGCGTCGCGGTGACGTACGTAAAGCCAAGCTGTACTACCTGCGCGACCTGTCCGGTAAGGCCGCACGTATCAAGGAAAAGCTGTCCTAAGGCTTGTTTCCTTGCTGAAAAAAGCAGCCCTCGGGCTGCTTTTTTCGTTTATGGCATCTGATTGATCGGCCAGTGTCAGCCGTATCTGCCGTTCTGGTCGCGTGACAATAAGCGCGGCGTAGCCAAACCGATGGATTCAGCTGGTGGCGCGATGCCCCTGCAGGGCATCCAGCGGCGCATCGAGTGGTCGCAAATGGCGGTATTGCCGCCGACCAGCAATCACCACGACCCTGCGTCGAGGGCATGTACAGCGATGGTCGCGCGCGTGTCATCAACGGTGTATTCCAGCGTGGCAGCGGGGTTGACCCGTAAGGCGTCGGCGGGCGCCTTAAGGCCGCAGACTGATTTTCAGGGAGGCCTGTGACAGGTCGATGTCGTGCAGGCTCAGGCTGCCGAAGCTTTGCCCCTGCGGCGCGCCGGCAACGCGGATATTGTCGAAACGCAATTCGCCAATCGAGCTGGGCAGGCGCACGTCGACCGAGCCGTCCGGGTTGATTGTCGAGGACAGTTTGCTGGTGTCGTAATGCACATCCTTGAGCGATGTCTCCGCTTCCAGGCTGTTCAGTACCGGCATCACCAACTTGGCCAACTGGCTCACCGTGTCCACGCCATTACCGCTCTCGGCCTGCATGAACAGGCCTTGCAGCGCGTCATCCAGGCCTTGTGCGCTGACGCTGCTCATTTCCAGGTCGCTTAACGGCTGCAAGCCGCGTGGGGTTTCCTGACGGCTGGTGCTGCTGGTCGGTTGTAGCCGTTGGATGTCCGCGCTGGCCAGTTGGAAGGGGCTCAGCAGGGCGGCCACCAAGGTGGCGGCTACCCGCAGGTTGCTCTGCTTGCTCAAGGCCTTTTTCAGCTGGCGTTCGCTCAGCAGGCCTTGTTCGATAAGGATTTCACCCAGGCGTTTCTGGCTGGTGAGCTGCAACTGGATGGCGCTGTCCAGTTGGGCGCGGTTGATCAGCCCTTTATTGATCAGGATCTGACCTAGGCGCGAGTGTTGTGGGTTGGACATGAGGTGGCATCCATCCTGCTGTAGTGGCGTGATGCAATCATGGGCTGCGGCTTTGTACCTGTCACCCACCCAAAGATAGGGTGACGAGCCGTTTGTCAGCCGATTCTGTATGCGATTGGCGCGCTGTTACTGCCGGGATCAGGGCGCGCGATGGCCGCCGATAAAGATCCCGACGCGTTGTTGCGTGCGGTAACCCTGGCCGCCGTGGTGTGCGCTGTGGAAGACTGCTGGCGCTTACCGCCAACAGGTTTTTCCGATGCCCGCAGTCGACCATCCCTTGATTGATCGTTTCCTCGAAGCCTTGTGGTTGGAAAAAGGCTTGTCCGTGCATACCCGTGCGGCGTATCGCAGTGATTTGGCATTATTCAACGGCTGGTTGCAGGCGCGTCATGTGCTGTTGGACGAGGCGGGTCGCGAGCTGATTCTCGATCATCTGGCCTGGCGGTTGAACGAGGGCTATAAGGCGCGCTCCACCGCGCGGTTGATTTCCGGTTTGCGCGGTTTCTATCGATTCTTGCTGCGCGAAGGGCTGATTGGCGCCGATCCGACCTTGCAGGTCGACCTGCCGCAGCTGGGCCGGCCGTTGCCGAAATCGCTGTCGGAGGCCGATGTCGAAGCCTTGCTGGATGCGCCGGAACTGGATGACCCGATTGGTCTGCGCGACCGCGCCATGCTCGAAGTGCTGTACGCCTGTGGCCTGCGGGTCAGCGAGCTGATTGGCTTGACCTTGGAGCAGGTCAACCTGCGCCAGGGCGTATTGCGGGTCTTTGGCAAGGGCAGCAAGGAGCGTCTGGTGCCGCTGGGCGAGGAGGCGATTGCCTGGGTCGAGCGCTACAGCAAGGAGGCGCGGCCCTTTCTGCTCGATGGCAAACCCAGTGACGTACTGTTTCCCAGCTTGCGCGGCGAGCAGATGACCCGGCAGGCCTTCTGGTATCGCATCAAGCACCAGGCCAAGGTCGCCGGGATTGCCAAGAGCCTGTCGCCGCACACCCTGCGACATGCCTTCGCCACGCACCTGCTCAACCACGGCGCGGATTTGCGCGTGGTGCAGATGCTGCTCGGTCACAGCGATCTGTCGACCACGCAGATCTATACCCATATTGCCCGTGCGCGCCTGCAAGAGTTGCACGCCGAACACCACCCGCGGGGCTGAAAGCCCCGTCCGACTTGCTGCAATCCGTCTTTTGAGGCTTCTATGGTAGGCTGTGCCAACCCTCGTTAGTCCGCCGCTCGACAGGAGTATTCATGCGCGTGACCCGCATTTTCGCAGCCGTGGCCTTAGGCCTGGCCAGTACCATCAGCTCGGCCGCCGACCCTGATCAGGCGATCCGCAAGAACCTGCACGCGATCCAGCCCGATCTGCCGATTGAGGCTATTGCCGAAAGCCCGATGCCGGGTGTGTATCAGGTGCAGCTCAAGGGCGGTCGGCAGTTGTATGCCAGTGCCGACGGGCAGTTTGTCATGCAGGGCTACCTGTTCCAGTTCAAGGATGGTCAGGCGATCAACCTGACCGAGCTGGAAGAAGGCCGCGGCATCGCCAAGGAAATCAACGCCATTCCCACCCAGGAAATGGTGGTCTTTGCGCCGAAAGCGCCGAAGACCCATATCACCGTGTTCACCGATACGGATTGCGGTTATTGCCAGAAGCTGCACAGCGAAGTGCCGGAGCTCAACCGCCTGGGCGTCGAGGTGCGTTACGTGGCATTCCCGCGCCAGGGCCTGACCAGCGCAGCCTACAACGAGTTGGTTAATGTCTGGTGTGCCAAGGACCCCCAGCAGGCGATGAACCGCGCCAAATCGCGGGAGAGTGTCGACGCTGCGCAGTGCGATAACCCTGTGGCCAAGCAGTACGCGCTGGGTCAGATGATCGGCGTCAACGGTACGCCGGCCATCGTTTTGGCCAATGGCAAGATGATCCCGGGCTACCAGCCCGCGCCGCAATTGGCCAAGCTGGCGCTTGAAGCCAAGTAATCGCGGGGTTCGAGCCGATTGACTAATAAACAGCCGCTTCGTAAGGTGCGGCTCTTTTTCTGCGGCCGGAGCTTGCTCCGGCCGTTTTACGCAGTGCAGATGGGGAGTTCAGTGTGAAACCGGTCAAAGTAGGCATCTGTGGGCTGGGTACCGTCGGTGGCGGTACTTTGAATGTACTCAAGCGTAACGCCGAGGAAATTACCCGGCGTGCCGGGCGAGGTATTGAAATCGCCCAGATTGCTATTCGCTCGCCCAAGCCCCAGTACGACACGACCGGTATCAGCATGACCAGCGATGTCTTCGAACTGGTCAATAACCCCGAGATTGACATCGTTATCGAGCTGATCGGCGGCTACACCCTGGCCAAGGATCTGGTGCTCAAAGCCATCGACAACGGTAAGCACGTGGTCACCGCGAACAAGGCGCTGATTGCCGTGCATGGCAACGAGATTTTCGCCAAGGCCCGCGAGAAGGGCGTGATCGTCGCCTTCGAAGCGGCAGTGGCGGGCGGTATCCCAGTCATCAAGGCGATCCGCGAAGGCCTGGCGGCCAACCGCATCAACTGGCTGGCCGGGATCATCAACGGCACCGGTAACTTCATCCTCAGCGAAATGCGCGAAAAAGGCCGCGCCTTTGAGGACGTGTTGAAGGAAGCCCAGGCACTTGGTTATGCCGAGGCCGATCCGACTTTCGACGTCGAGGGCATCGACGCCGCGCACAAGCTGACCATCCTCGCGTCTATCGCCTTCGGCATCCCGCTGCAGTTCGACAAGGCCTACACCGAAGGCATCACCCAGCTGACCACGGCCGACGTCAACTACGCCGAAGCGCTGGGCTACCGCATCAAGCACCTCGGCGTGGCGCGGCGCACTGAGTCCGGCATCGAGCTGCGTGTGCACCCGACGCTGATTCCGGCCGATCGCCTGATCGCCAACGTCAATGGCGTGATGAACGCGGTAATGGTCAACGGCGATGCCGCCGGCAGCACGCTGTTCTACGGCGCCGGCGCTGGCATGGAGCCGACCGCTTCGTCGGTGATCGCCGATCTGGTCGACGTGGTACGTGCGCTGACCACCGATCCGACCAACCGCGTGCCGCACCTGGCGTTCCAGCCGGACTCGCTGTCCGATCACCCGATTCTGCCGATCGGCGCCTGTGAGAGCGCCTACTACCTGCGCATCCAGGCCAAGGATCATCCGGGCGTATTGGCCCAGGTGGCGAGCATCCTGTCGGAGCGCGGCATCAACATCGAATCGATCATGCAAAAGGAAGTCGAAGAACACGACGGCCTGGTACCGATGATTCTGGTCACCCATCGGGTCGCCGAGCAGCGCATGAACGACGCGATTGCCGCGTTGCAAGCGCTGGACGATGTGGTGGGCAGCGTTGTGCGTATCCGTGTCGAGCAACTGGTCTAAGGGATAAAGTCATGCGTTATATCAGTACCCGCGGCCAGGCACCGGCCCTGAATTTCGAAGACGTGCTGCTCGCCGGCCTGGCCAGCGATGGCGGCCTCTACGTGCCGGAAAACCTGCCGCGCTTCACCCAGGAAGAAATCGCCTCCTGGGCCGGCCTGCCGTACCACGAGCTGGCTTTCCGGGTGATGCGCCCATTCGTCACCGGCAGCATCGCCGATGCCGATTTCAAGAAGATTCTCGAAGAAACCTATGGCGTGTTCGCCCACAACGCCGTGGCGCCGCTGCGTCAGCTGAACGGCAATGAGTGGGTGCTGGAGCTGTTCCACGGCCCGACCCTGGCGTTCAAGGACTTTGCCCTGCAATTGCTCGGTCGTCTGCTCGACCATGTGCTGGCCAAGCGCAACGAGCGCGTGGTGATCATGGGTGCCACCTCCGGCGATACCGGTTCGGCGGCCATCGAAGGCTGCAAGGCCTGCGACAACGTCGACATCTTCATCATGCACCCGCACAACCGGGTGTCCGAGGTGCAGCGTCGGCAGATGACCACCATCCTCGGCGCCAACATCCACAACATCGCCATCGAAGGCAACTTCGACGACTGCCAGGAGATGGTCAAGGATAGTTTCGCTGACCAGGGTTTTCTCAAGGGCACGCGCCTGGTGGCGGTCAACTCGATCAACTGGGCGCGGATCATGGCCCAGATCGTTTACTACTTCCACGCCGCCCTGCAGCTCGGCGGCCCGGCGCGTTCCATCGCGTTCTCGGTGCCGACCGGCAACTTCGGCGACATCTTCGCCGGCTACCTGGCGCGCAACATGGGCCTGCCGGTCAGCCAACTGATCGTCGCGACCAACCGCAACGACATCCTGCACCGCTTTATGAGCGGCAATCAGTATGTGAAGGGCGATCTGCACCCGACCCTGTCGCCGTCCATGGACATCATGGTTTCGTCGAACTTCGAGCGTCTGCTGTTCGACCTGCACGGGCGCAACGGCGCGGCGATTGCCGAGCTGATGGCCAGCTTCAAGCAGGGCGGCGGTTTCAGTGTCGAGGATGATCGCTGGACCGAGGCGCGCAAGTTGTTCGATTCGCTGGCGGTGGATGATGCGCAGACCTGCGAGACCATCGCCGAGGTCTACCAGGAGTGCGGTGAGCTGCTCGACCCGCACACCGCGATTGGCGTGCGTGCGGCCCGTGAGTGCCGTCGTAGCCTGGCCGTGCCGATGGTGATCCTGGGCACCGCGCACCCGGTGAAATTCCCCGAGGCGGTGGAAAAGGCCGGCGTCGGCCAGGCGCCGGCACTGCCGCCGCACCTGGCGGATCTGTTCCAGCGCGAAGAGCGTTGCACGGTGCTGGCCAATGACCTGAAAACCGTTCAGGCCTTCGTCAGTCAGCACGGCAACCGCGGCAAGCCGCTGTAAGCCACGCCGCGCGCCCACTGCAAAGGCCGGTCACCGCAAGGTGCCGGCCTTTTTCATGGCTATGTACCAATGACGTGCTGCATGAGCGGTCACGCGGTTGTCGCCAGCGGTGTCGACCGCGAGCTGTTTAGGCAACGCACAGCACTTCTGAAGGCTCGCGCGTCACTGTCGCGCCAGCGTGGCCACGGCAGCGCAGGCGCGACGGTCGTAGCCGCCGACATAGGGGTTGCTCCAGCCCATCACGCAGCTGAGCATCTGGTTGCGCTGGCGTTCCCAGGTTTTCACCGGGTATTGCTTGTGCCACACGGCGTAGAGCTGGCGATCCTTCTTCGACAGGCGTAGGCGGTAGCGCTCGCTCATGTACAGGTAGGTGCGCGCGACCATGCCACGCACCTCCTTGCGCGGCATGGCTACCCGCGCGTCGAAGTCGACCACCATCGGGCAGGCGCCATACTGGCTCGGTTGCTGCGCCAGCCAACCGTAGGCGAAGTTGCTGCGGTCACCGTTGATCTCGCCAATGCTCGGCACCAGGTTGTGCAGGTCGGCTTCGGCGCGCTGGTAGGTCGCATCGTGCCTGGCGCAGTGCTGGCGGCCGCCGCGCTGCCAGCACTGGCGCTGGTGCCCGATGACCCAGGCCGGCACGATGTGCTCCCATTCGATGCGCGCGGCGCGTTGCGCGTTTTTACGCGGCAGATAGCCGCAACTGCGCAGGTCGACACGCTTACCGCGGAATTTGCAGCCGCAGTAGAACTCCACCGATTGTTTGGCGTAGAGCTTCCAGCCGATGGCCTTGGCTTCGCTGAAGGTCTGCGGTGGCGCGGCAAAAGCTGGGGAGCACAGGGCAAGGCTGAGCATGACGAGGGTGCAGCGCAGGAGCATGCGGCGTCTTCCAAAAACGCCGCATCATACGGTGCTCGCGCGCTTTGCCAAGGCTAGCCAAGTAGTGGCCAGGGGCATGTTAGCGGCCGTCAGAGTGCGCCGTCGGCTTTGAGTGCGGCGATTTGCGCCGCGCTGTAGCCCAGGGCATGCAGCACTTCCTGATTGTGTTCGCCGAGTTCCGGGCCGGTCCATTCGACGCCACCGGGCGTGTCCGACAGCTTGGGCACGATGCCGGGCATCTTGAACGGCTTGCCGTCCGGCAGTTTGGCGCTGAGGAACATCTCGCGGGCCAGGTACTGCGGGTCGCTGAACATGTCCTCGGCGCTGAAGATGCGGCTGGCTGGCACCTCGGCTTGGCCGAGGGTGTCCAGCACCTGGGCCAGCGGCAGTGAACCGACCCAGCGGTCGATCACCCCGTAGAGTTCATCGCGGCGCCCGTCGCGGCCGTCGTTGCTGGCCAGCGTCGGGTCGTCGGCCAGATCCTGACGGTCGATGGCCTGCATAAAGCGCTTGAAGATCGCATCGCCATTGGCGCCGATCTGCACATGCTTGCCGTCGCTGCTGGTATGGATCGAGGAGGGCGTGATGCCGGGCATGATGTTGCCGCTGCGCTCACGGATAAAACCGAACACGTCGAACTCCGGCACCATGCTTTCCATCATGGCGAAGATCGCCTCGTACAACGCCACATCGACCACCTGGCCGCTGCCGCCGTTGACTTCGCGGTGCCGCAGCGCCATCAGTGCGCCGATCACGCCCCACAGCGCGGCAATCGAGTCACCAATCGAGATACCGGTACGCACCGGCGGGCGGTCCTCGAAACCGGTGATGTAGCGCAGCCCGCCCATCGACTCGCCGACCGCGCCAAAGCCCGGCTGATCCTTCAGCGGCCCGCTCTGGCCGAAACCGGACAGGCGCACCATCACCAGTTTGGGATTGAGCGCATGCAGCACGTCCCAGCCCAGGCCGAGCTTCTCCAGCACGCCGGGGCGGAAGTTCTCGATCAGGATGTCGGCTTCGCCGAGCAGCTTCTTCAATACCGCGCGCCCAGCCTCGTGCTTAAGGTTGAGGGTGATCGACTTCTTGTTGCGCGCCTGCACGAACCACCACAACGAGGTGCCTTCGTAGAGTTTGCGCCATTTGCGCAGCGGGTCGCCGCCGTCCGGCGCTTCTACCTTGATCACCTCGGCGCCAAACTCGGCGCAGATGCGCGCGGCGAAGGGGCCGGCGATCAGGGTGCCGAGTTCGATCACTTTCAGGCCGGCGAGGGGTTTGGCGGTGGCGTTCATCGAGGATTCCGTCGGGCAGGGCAATAGCCGCGACTCTAACGTGGGCAGGCGGCATCGGGTAGACTTGCCGGCTTATTCGAATAGTCAAGAAGCCCGCCCATGGCCCTGCCGTCTACCACCTACAAAATCGAGCTGAACCTCACCGACATTGACCGCAGCGTCTATGAGAACCTGCGTTTCACCGTGGCCAAGCACCCCTCGGAAACTGAAGAGCGCCTGGCGGCGCGGCTGGTCGCCTATGCGCTGTTCTATCACGAGCAGCTGGCGTTCGGTCGCGGTCTGTCGGATGTGGACGAGCCGGCGTTGTGGGAAAAGAGCCTGGATGACCGGGTGCTGCACTGGATCGAAGTCGGTCAGCCGGACAGCGACCGCATCACCTGGTGCTCGCGGCGTACCGAGAAGTTCAGCCTGGTGGCCTACGGCAACCTGCGCGTGTGGCAGACCAAGGCGCTCGACCCGGTGCGCAGCCTGAAAAACATCAACGTCGTCGCCCTCGACCAGGAGGCCCTGGCCAAGCTGGCGCTCGACATGCCGCGCTCGCTGAACTGGAGCGTGATGATCAGCGATGGTGAGCTGTTCGTCACCGACGAGCGTGGTCAGCACGAGCTGCCTATCGAGTGGCTGGCTGGCCAGCGCTGATTCCCTGCGCAGGGCGGACATGCAGCAAGGCTCGTCCGCCGTTTTACCCGCATTGGTGGACAAGGCTTCGCCATGTCCACCCTACTAGACAGAATGACTATGCGCATCGAAGCCCGCCCGTTACCCGTCACCCTGCCTGATCTGGGCAACCTGCCACCCTTGTTGACCCGCCTCTACGCCGCGCGCGGCGTGCAGTCGCAGGCCGAGTTGGACAAGGGCCTGGCGCGGCTGATTCCGTACCAGCAGCTCAAGGGCATGGCGGCGGCGGTCGAGCTGCTGGTGCTGGGTTTGCAGCAAGGCCAGCGCATGCTGATCGTCGGCGATTTCGATGCCGATGGCGCTACCGCCAGTACGGTCGGCGTGCTCGGTTTGCGCATGCTCGGCGCGGCGCATGTCGATTACCTGGTCCCCAATCGTTTCGAGTACGGCTATGGCCTGACCCCGGAAATCGTCGCGGTGGCGCTTGAGCGTCAGCCGCAACTGTTGATCACCGTGGACAACGGCATCTCCAGTGTTGACGGTGTGGCGGCAGCGAAGGCGGCTGGCTTGACGGTGCTGGTCACCGATCACCATTTGCCCGGTGCCGAGTTGCCGGCGGCGGACGCCATCGTCAATCCCAACCAGCCGGGTTGCGAGTTTCCGAGCAAGGCCATGGCCGGGGTCGGCGTGATGTTCTATGTGCTGCTGGCCCTGCGCGCGCGCCTGCGTGAGCTGGGCTGGTTCACGGCGCAGCGCCCGGAGCCGAATCTGGCCGAGCTGCTTGATCTGGTGGCGCTGGGCAGCGTCGCCGACGTGGTGCCGCTGGATGCCAATAACCGCATCCTGGTGCACCAGGGTCTGGCGCGGATTCGTGCCGGCCGGGCGCGGCCTGGCTTGCGGGCGATTCTCGAGGTGGCGGGGCGTCAGCACGCACGCATCACCTCTACCGATCTCGGCTTTATCCTCGGCCCGCGCTTGAACGCGGCGGGGCGGTTGGACGATATGAGCCTGGGTATCGAGTGTCTGCTCTGCGAAGACGAAGCGCTGGCGCGGGACATGGCGGTGCAGTTGGACCAACTCAATCAGGACCGCAAGGCCATCGAGCAGGGCATGCAGCGCGAGGCGCTGGCCCAGCTCAAGGATCTGCCGCTGGCGGATATGCCGTTCGGTCTGTGCCTGTTCGAAGCGGACTGGCACCAGGGCGTGATCGGCATCCTCGCCTCGCGCCTGAAAGAGCGTTATCACCGGCCGACCATTGCCTTTGCCGATGCCGGCGATGGCGTGCTGAAAGGCTCGGCGCGTTCGGTGCCGGGCTTTCATATTCGCGATGCACTGGACGCCGTGGCGGCCAAGCACACGGGCTTGATCAGCAAGTTCGGCGGGCATGCGATGGCGGCGGGGTTGTCGTTGCCGCAAGAGCATTTTGGCGCCTTTGCCGTGGCCTTCGATGCCGAGGTGCGGCGCCAACTGTGCGAAGACGACCTGACCGGGCGCCTGCTGTCCGATGGCCGCCTGGCGGTCGAGGAGTTCCACCTGGAACTGGCGCGCGCGCTGCGCAATGCCGGGCCGTGGGGCCAGCACTTTCCCGAACCGCTGTTTCATGGGGTGTTTCAGGTGGTGCAGCAGCGCCTGGTCGGCGACAAGCACCTCAAGCTGGTGCTGAAGACCGAGTGCGGCGGGCAGACGCTGGATGGCATCGCCTTCAATATCGACCGCGAGGTGTGGCCGAACCCGACGGTGCGCTGGGCTGAATTGGCCTACAAGCTCGATGTCAACGAATACCGCGGCCAGGAAAGCGTGCAGTTGATGGTGGCGCACATCGCGCCACGCTGAAACCCGTTGTCAGCCCGGCGTGCTGAGGGTTGCCAGGGTCTGCTCGGCGGGGGCTTGCGAGCCATCCACCAGCGCCCGCGCGCTGACATCACTCCAGCGCGAGAGCAGCTGCGGCGGCTGTGTGGATTTCTGCAGCGGCGCCTTGGCCAGGAAGATGCCGTGGTTATTGAAGGCATAGACCGGCAGCAGGTCGTTGCGCTGGCTGGCGGGCTGGATGCGCGGGTCGAGGTTGTCGAGGAGCAGCGGCTGGGCACTGTCGCTCGGGTAGTAGGCCAGCACCATGTGCGCCCGGTTGCGGCTCAGTGATTTGACGAAGGTCAGGCGCAGCTTCGCGCTGGCGACCCCCATGCGCACCAGGCTGAAATACTTGGCGATGGCGAAATCTTCGCAGTCGCCCATGCCCCGGCCGAGGGTTTGTGCCGGGGTGGCCCAAAACTCCTCGGCGCCCCAGACATCACGGTCTTCGCCATACGTCACGGCACGGTTGATGAAGCGGTTCACTGCCTCCAGCTTGGCGTGCTCGTCCAGGCTGCTGCCGTGCTCGATCAGGCGGTGCCAACTGCTCAACGTGGCAGCACCGCTGGCGCTGTCCAGCACACCAGAAGGCTGCGGGGTTTGTGCGCTGCTCAGGCCGGCCGTCAGATAAATCAAGGCCGCCAGCGTGACGCGCAAGGCGCGTGGCGCGGTGAGGGAGACGCGACGAGGGGAAAGTCGGTGCATGGTCGGTGACTTGTTCACTGGGCTGCTACGGCATCCATAGCCTGCAACCGAATTCTTATGGTTATTGCGCCATCCTATCGGCGTCAAATAGTGAGCGTATACAGCGTGATGTGATGCTAGCCACTGTTTGTGCACTCGCTTGGCGGCTAGCCGACGAATTGCCGGGGCTGCGACGTAGGCCGCATTTTGTTGACGTCATTCGCCTGGCATGGGCAAGGTGCTGTGCCGGTGCAATCGAGTCCGCTGCGCCGATTGGCTCGTGGTGGCAACATTTCGACGCACTCTGCCCGCTATTACCGGAATTTTCCGTTCATGCTGGCGGTCATATTTTCAACTTTGCGTGTCAGGAGACGTGTCGATGAATACCCGTGGCTTGCTCGACCAACTGCTCAAATCCGGTCAGGAAATGATTAAGAACAAGGCTGGGCAGTCGTCCGGCAAAGGTACTGCCGCCGGTGGCTTAGGTGGTTTAGGGGGCTTGCTGGCAGGCGGCGGTGGCGCTGGCTTGGGCGGGTTGCTCTCCGGTGCCGGTGGCGGCGCGTTGGCCGCCGGTGCGATGGGCCTGTTGCTGGGTAACAAGAAGGCCCGCAGCTTCGGCGGCAAGGCGCTGACTTACGGCGGTTTGGCCGCCCTCGGAGTGATCGCCTACAAGGCCTACGGCAATTGGCAAGCCCAGCAGGCGCAGGCGCCGCAAGGTGAGCCGCAAACCCTCGATCGCTTGCCAGCGCCGCAGGCCGAGCTGCACAGCCAGGCGATTCTCAAGGCGTTGGTTGCCGCAGCCAAGGCTGACGGGCATGTCGATGCCCGCGAGCGCCAGTTGATCGAAGGGGAAATTGGCAAGCTGACCAATGATGTCGAGTTGCAGCGCTGGCTCGAAGCCGAGCTGAACAAGCCGCTCGATCCCGCCGATGTCGCGCGCGCGGCCACCACCCCGGAGATGGCTGCCGAGATGTACATCGCCAGCGTGCTGATGGTCGACGAGGAGCACTTTATGGAGCGCGCCTACCTGGAAGAGCTGGCGCGCCAGCTCAAGCTCGATCCTGCACTGAAGACCGAGCTGGAAGCCCAGGTGCGCGTCGAGTTGACCGCCAGCTAAGGCGTCAAACGAGGCCGGCCGCCGCCCTGGCGGCCGGTAGTGCAGTTGGTTTATCCCGCCGCGATTGGCCGCATCCTACCTCAGACCAAAAGATCATTCTGTTCGGCGTCTTGAGCGTCTAGGCTGGTCGTTCATAACGACAACAGCGAGGTCGCCGATGCCGCACCCCTTGGACCATTACGACTACCTGATCGTGGGTGCCGGCCCAGCCGGTTGCTTGCTGGCCAACCGCTTGTCCGCCGACCCGTCCGTACAGGTGTTGCTGTTGGAGGCGGGTGGCCGCGACAACTACCCGTGGATTCATATTCCGGTCGGCTACCTGTATTGCATTGGTAACCCGCGCACCGATTGGTGCTACGACACCGCGCCCGAGCCTGGCTTGAATGGCCGTGCGCTGAAATACCCGCGAGGGCGGGTGCTGGGCGGCAGTTCGTCGATCAACGGCATGATCTACATGCGCGGCCAGGCCCGCGACTACGATGGCTGGGCGGCGGCGGGCAATGCCGGGTGGGCCTGGCAGGATGTTCTGCCGTTGTTCAAACGCACGGAAAACCACTTCGCCGGTAGCAGCGCGTTGCATGGCGGCGACGGCGAATGGCGGGTCGAACGTCAGCGTTTGTCTTGGGATGTGCTGGAGGCGTTTCGCCAGGCAGCCGGGCAAAGCGGCATCGCCAGCATCGAAGATTTCAACGCTGGCGATAACGAAGGGTGCAGTTATTTTCAGGTCAATCAGCGGCGTGGCGTGCGTTGGAATGCCGCGAAAGCCTTCCTGCGCGACATTCGCCAGCGCGCCAATCTGCATGTGCTGACCGGTGCCGAGGTGCAGCGTGTGGTGCTCGCCGAGGGTCGCGCCAGTGCCTTGCAGGTGCGCTGGCAGGGTCATGAAAATCTGATTCAGGCGCGCCGCGAGATTGTCCTGTGTGCCGGCGCTATCGGCACGCCGGCCTTGCTCCAGCGCTCTGGGATCGGTGCGCGGCCGCTGCTGGAACGCCTGGGGGTCGGCGTGCAGCACGAGCTGGCCGGGGTCGGCGCGAACTTGCAGGATCACTTGCAGTTGCGCTTGATCTACAAGGTCAGTGGCGTGTCGACCCTCAATCAGATCGCCGGCAGCCTACGCGGTAAGCTGGGCATGGGCCTGGAGTACCTGTTCAAGCGCAGTGGTCCGTTGGCCATGGCGCCCAGCCAGCTGGGCGCGTTTGCCCGCTCCAGCGCCACGCAGCCGTCAGCCAACCTGCAATACCATGTGCAGCCGTTGTCGCTGGAGCGTTTTGGCGAGCCGTTGCACGCGTTTCCGGCCTTTACCGCCTCGGTGTGCAACCTGCGCCCGCACAGCCGCGGCAGGGTTGAAATCCGCTCGCTGGATGTCGCCGACGCGCCGCTGATCCAGCCCAATTACTTGAGCGATCCGCGCGATCTACAGGTGGCCGCCGATGCCATCCGCCTGACCCGGCGCATCGTTGCCGCGCCAGCGTTGGCGGCGTTCAAGCCCGAGGAGTACAAGCCGGGGCCGAGCTACCAGAGCGAGGAGGATCTACAGCGTGCGGCGGGGGAGATCGGCACCACCATCTTCCACCCGGTTGGTACCTGCAAGATGGGTCAGGGCGCCGATGCGGTGGTCGATGCACAGCTGCGTGTGCAGGGTATCCCCGGCTTGCGCATCGCCGATGCCTCGATCATGCCGAGCATCGTCTCGGGCAACACCTGTTCGCCGGTGCTGATGATTGCCGAGAAAGCCGCCGAGCTGATTCTCGCGTCAGCTCAGCCTCGGCGCTCAGTCGCTGGCGTGACGCTTGGTGCGCCGGTCAGCTGAGTGGGTCGCTGGCCAGCGTGTGACTGGTGTACTGGCGCAGGGAGTGAAATTCGGCACAGTTTTTCCCGGCATGCTTGGCGCGGTACAGCGCCTGGTCGGCCAGCTCCAGTACTTCGCTCAGGTTGCTGCTGTCCAGCGGCCACAGTGCGCCGCCGATACTGCAGCCGACTTGCGCGAAGCGCTGGTCCAGGGCCACAGGCTCGCCCAGGGTCTTCAGCGCGCGCTCGGCAATCAGTTGCGCCTGTTGCAGGGCGTCGCTACTGGGCACTTGCAGCACCATCAGAAACTCATCACCGCCCAGGCGCGCGACCAGATCGCCCTCGCGTAAACAGCTGCGCAGGCGCACAGCCATTTCCCGCAGCAGTTGGTCGCCGGCGGCGTGGCCGAACTGGTCATTCACTGGCTTGAAGCCATCCAGATCGAGGTAGAGCAGAGCCAGGCTATTTTGGCTGGCCTGGCTGCGTTGCTGCGCGCGCGGCAGGTATTTTTCCAGGGCCACGCGGTTCGGTAGGCCGGTCAGTGGGTCGTGGTGGGCGAGGTTCTCCATCACCCCGAGCGCGGTTTGCTGGTGGGTCAGACTGTCGACCATGCGGCGCAACGACTGGCTCAGCAGTTCCAGTTCGCGGGTGCCCTTGAAGTCCGGGATTTCGCTGGTTTCGCCGGCACTGAGGCGATCCGCCGCTTCGGCGATCTGCCGCAGGGGGCGCGTGAAGTAGCCGCTCAGCAGCCACCCGAGCACCGCGAACAGCAGGGCCAGGAAGCTACCCCAGAGCAGAATGATGCGCAGCAGCTCGCGGGCCGGGGCGTAGGCTTCGTTGATCGACTGGCGGGCGATAACGGTCCAGCCCAGGCCTGGGTAGTCCTGGTAGCCACGGCTGATGGCCAGGCCGGTCAGGTAAGTCTTGCCGTCTGGCCATTCCTGTACCGCCCAGCGGCTATTGCGTGCGGTCAAATCGTCGAGGGCTTGTAGATGCAGACGCTGACCGATCATGTTCTTGGGGGCGAGCAGAACCGTGCGGTCGTTGCTGAGGACGAAGAACTCGACATTGCGCCGGTGCTGGATCGGTTCGAGGATCGACAGGCGCACCTCGTCGGCCCACGACCACGATAGGTGCGAGGCCAATACACCTATCAGGCTGCCGTCGGCAGCATGCACCGGCAGGCTGATATCGACGAACTTCATCGCCTCGCCGGTTGGGTTGGGCAGTAGCTTGGCGAGCAGCACCGCTTCGTGCACGTCGCCGATGAACAGGCCTTTGCTGCCTTCCAGGTAAACCGGGCGCTGGGCGATGCTGACGCCTTCCAATATGCCGTCGCTGGAGGCCAGCACGGTGCCGCCTGGGTCGGTGAAGCCGATCCAGGCGATGCTGGGGAATTCGCTCTGTAGGCGGTCGAGCAGTACCCGTATTTCGACGATGTCGTTCGGTTCGCTCAAGGCGCGCAGCTTGCCGATCACTTGCAGCATGCCGGCGCGGCTTTCCATGTCGCGGTCCAGGCGATCGACCATCATGTAGGACACTTCAGCCAGGTCACGGCCGATTTCCTCACGGATGCGCTGGCTGGAATCCTGGCCGATCAGGGTGCCCAGCAACCAGCTGAGCGCGCCAACCAGCAGGGCGATCAGAATGGCAAAACGACTGCGCAGGCTGTGCGATGGGCGCATGGCACGACGGCTCCTGTGGGCGGGCAAGTAGCAGGTTGGTGGCGCTGAGTATAGTGCGCCGTTGGTCTGCGGCGCTGCGAATCATGCCCCATTGCGGGCTGCCAGGGGCGATTGGAGTGGGGTATACTCGCCGGCTTTTCCGAAAGTTTGACCTGCGAGTGCTGCCAGCCATGGAAATCAACCCAATCCTTAATAGCATCAAGGACCTGTCCGAGCGCACCCAGACTATTCGGGGGTATCTTTGACTACGATCAAAAGCATGATCGGCTGGTCGAAGTAAACCGCGAACTCGAAGACCCGAACGTCTGGAACAACCCCGAATACGCACAGAACCTGGGCCGTGAGCGCGCCTCCCTGGCGCTGATCGTCGAGACCCTCGACGACCTCGACGGCAGCCTGGGCGATTCTCGCGATCTGCTGCAAATGGCCGCCGAAGAAGACGATCAGGCAGCGGTTGACGATGTCGCCGCCGAAGTCGAGCGCCTGCGCGATATCCTCGAGAAGATGGAATTCCGCCGCATGTTCAGCGGCGAGATGGATGCCAACAACGCTTACCTGGACATCCAGGCCGGCTCTGGCGGCACCGAGGCTCAGGACTGGGCCAACATGCTGCTGCGCATGTACCTGCGCTGGGCCGACAAGCGCGGTTTCGACGCGACCATCATGGAGCTGTCCGCCGGCGAAGTCGCCGGGATCAAGGGCGCGACCCTGCACATCAAGGGCGAATACGCCTTTGGTTGGCTGCGCACCGAGATCGGCGTGCACCGTCTGGTGCGCAAGAGCCCGTTCGACTCCGGCAACCGTCGTCACACCTCGTTTACCGCGGTGTTCGTCTCGCCGGAAATTGATGACAACATCGAGATCGAGATCAACCCTGCCGACCTGCGTATCGACACCTACCGTTCCTCGGGTGCCGGTGGTCAGCACGTCAACACCACCGACTCGGCGGTGCGCATTACCCACGTCCCGAGCAACACCGTGGTCAGCTGCCAGAACGAACGTTCGCAGCACGCCAACAAAGACACCGCGATGAAAATGCTCCGCGCGCGCCTGTACGAGCAGGAAGTGCAGAAGCGCAACGCCGCCTCGCAGGCGCTGGAAGACACCAAGTCGGACATCGGCTGGGGGCACCAGATTCGCTCCTACGTACTCGACCAGTCGCGGATCAAGGATCTGCGTACCGGTGTCGAGCGCAGTGACTGCGTCAACGTGCTCGACGGCGACATTGATGAGTACCTGGTGGCCAGCCTCAAGCAGGGGCTATAGCGACAAACGCAATGTAGGTTGGGTCGGTCGGCGCTCCGAGGAGCGCTGCGAAACCCAACGAGCGGCGCTGCATTTGCGTAGGAGGCCGGCCCTTAGGCCGGATGTTGGGCATCGCTGCGCTCAGCACCAACCTACGATCACAGGACAGACGGACGACCATGAGCGACCAACAACTCGACCCGCAAGCCCTTTCCCACGAAGACCGGCAACAGGAAGAAAACAAGCTGATTGCCCTGCGCAAGGAAAAGCTTGCTGCCGTGCGTGAGCAGGGTAACGCCTTCCCGAATGATTTCCGCCGTGACAACTACTGCGCGGACCTGCAGAAACAGTACGCCGAGAAGACCAAGGAAGAGCTGGCCGAGGCCGCCATCCCGGTCAAGGTCGCCGGGCGCATCATGCTCAACCGCGGTTCGTTCATGGTGATCCAGGATATGAGCGGGCGCATCCAGGTCTACGTCAACCGTAAGACCCTGTCCGAAGAAACCCTGGCCGCGGTGAAAACCTGGGACATGGGCGACATCATCGCCGCCGAAGGCACCCTGGCGCGTTCCGGCAAGGGCGACCTGTACGTCGAGATGACCAGCGTGCGCCTGCTGACCAAATCGCTGCGCCCGCTGCCGGACAAGCACCACGGTCTCAGCGACACCGAGCAGCGCTACCGTCAGCGCTACGTCGACCTGATCGTCAACGAAGACGTGCGCCAGACCTTCCGCGTGCGTTCGCAAGTGATCGCGCATATTCGCAGCTTCCTGATGCAGCGCGACTTCCTCGAAGTGGAAACGCCGATGCTGCAGACCATTCCCGGCGGCGCGGCGGCCAAGCCGTTCGAGACCCACCACAATGCGCTGGATATGGGCATGTTCCTGCGCATCGCGCCGGAGCTGTACCTCAAGCGCCTGGTGGTTGGCGGCTTCGAGAAAGTCTTCGAGATCAACCGCAACTTCCGTAACGAAGGCGTTTCGACCCGGCACAACCCCGAGTTCACCATGCTCGAGTTTTACCAGGCCTACGCCGACTACGAAGACAACATGGACCTGACCGAGGAACTGTTCCGCGAGCTGGCCCAGCTGGTTCTGGGGACGACCGACGTGCCGTATGGCGACAAGGTGTTCCACTTCGGCGAGCCGTTCGTGCGCCTGTCGGTGTTTGATTCGATCCTCAAGTACAACCCTGAGCTGACCGCCGCCGACCTGAACGACATCGACAAGGCCCGCGCCATTGCCAAGAAAGCCGGTGCCAAGGTGCTCGGCTTCGAAGGTCTGGGCAAATTGCAGGTGATGATTTTCGAAGAGCTGGTCGAGCACAAGCTGGAGCAGCCGCACTTCATTACCCAGTACCCGTTCGAAGTCTCGCCGCTGGCCCGTCGTAACGACGACAACCCCAACGTCACCGACCGCTTCGAGCTGTTTATCGGTGGCCGCGAGATCGCCAACGCCTACTCCGAGTTGAACGACGCGGAAGACCAGGCCGAGCGCTTTATGGCGCAGGTGGCCGACAAGGACGCCGGTGACGACGAAGCCATGCATTACGACGCCGACTTCGTGCGTGCCCTCGAATACGGCATGCCGCCGACCGCCGGTGAAGGTATCGGTATCGACCGTCTGGTGATGCTGCTGACCAATTCGCCGTCGATTCGCGACGTGATTCTGTTCCCGCACATGCGCCCGCAGGCCTGACGGTCTGACTAACAGCCGCCTTCGGGCGGCTTTTTGTTATCTGGCGATGGATTTATGCTGCGGATTACGGCCTAACCGATAGGCCGTTTGTTGATTGCCTGAGAGGACCGTCCTGCCGTGACCCGTACGCCTGTTCCAGACAGCGCCACTCATGTGGCCAACGCCGTCGCCGAAAGTGTTCAGTACCAGGGGCGCAAGGCCAGCCGCCAGGGCAGTGAGCAGCGTCGCCAAGCGATTCTCGATGCCGCCATGCGCATTATCGTGCGTGACGGTGTGCGCGCCGTGCGCCACCGCGCGGTGGCGGCGGAGGCCGAGGTGCCGCTGTCGGCGACCACCTATTACTTCAAAGACATCGACGACCTGATCACCGATACCTTCGCCCAGTTCGTCGAGCGCAGTGCCGCGCATATGGCGAAGTTCTGGAGCAGCACCCAGGGGCTGTTGCAGGAACAGGTCAGCCGGCTCGATGGCAGCGCCGAGGCGCGCCGCCGGCTGGCGGACGAGATCGCCCGGCTGGCGGTGGAGTATGTGCGCCATCAATTGCTCACCCGCCGCGATCATCTGCTGGCCGAGCAAGCCTTTCAGCAGGAAGCCTTGCTCAACCCGCGCCTGCATGCGTTGGTGCGCGCCCATCGGCAGATTCTCCAGCAGGGCGTGACGCAGTTCTTCGATGTGCTGGGTTCGCAGCAGCCCGAACAGGATGCCAAGCTATTGACGGCCATTATCGTGCGGATGGAGTATCAGGGCCTGCTCGATGGCGTTGAGCAGTTGGACAACGAAGGTATGTTGGCCATCCTTAAACGTTATATGCATTTGGTGTTGGGGCTGTAAGCCGCGTATGAACCCCGCCCCGGCGGGGTTTGTCTTAATGGATAGTTGCAGGCGGAGTCGAACCGTGTTCACAAGGAGAGCGAAATGAAAGCCTGGCGCGTAGTGGTCGCCTTGTCCTTCCTGCTGTTGAGTGGTTGCCTGGTTACCTTCAAAGATCCCATTCCAGCCAACGAGGCGGCGCCAATTCCGCTGCTCGGCGAGTGGGCGCGCAAGAACGAATGGGGCGAGCAGCTGTACCTGGACGTCAGCCGCGCCGGCTCTAACGTCTATAAAGCCAAGACGTATGTGGATAACCCGGACAACCTCGACAGCCTCGAGGAATACGGTTTCACCGTGGCCCACCATGGCCGGCGCTGGTACCTGTCGGCGGGGCTGCCGAAGCGTCTGGGGGCGAATTTCGCCATCGCCGGCTTTGAGCTGACCGCGGATAACGAGTTGGTGATCTACAACCTCGACGTCGACCGTATCCTGCAAGAGCTCGAACTGGGCAGCCTGGACGGCGAAATCGTCGAGATGCCGCAGGGCGACGGTGTCCTGATCAGCAGTCCGCTGGACCAAGTCTTCGCCTATCTGGACGATCAGGCCAACTCGGATGTCTTTATCGAAGTCGCACGCTACCAGCGCGTGGGCCAATAATCCTGCGTGACCCGCGCTGCAATGAGGGGCCGATGAATAGCTACAGAGAGTTGGACGACTATCAACTGATCGTGCGGGCGCTGTCCGACCGCATTGTCGAGGCGCAGACGCCGATCCGCGTGCTGGATGCGGTGAAGTGGGACGACAACGTCCGCCAAGGTTTCCTCAAGCACAAAGGCAAGGAGTTGCCGGCGGTCGACCGAGCCTACTACGACAGCCGGCCGCTGGCCTTCGATGCGGCGGCGAAGAAGCTCGAATTGCAGAACATCGAGCGCGATATCACCCGCCAGCTCGGCCAGTTCAACCCGGTCGGGCAGATCATGCGACGCATGTGCCGCGAATACCGCATGGTTATCCGCATGCTCGAAGCGCGCGGCACCGCGGACTTCGGCCTGATCTCGCAAGAACTCTACGGCGCCGCCTCGGACGCTTTTCATGCCGGCGACCCGACCCTGGCCGACCTGGGTCTGATGTTTTCCGACTTCCTGAATAACATCGACAAGCGCGGCGACCTCAAGGACGAGCCCAAGACCCTCACCGCCAAGGATGCCGTACAGCTGCTGCAAAGCCGCCTGAACCTGGTGTTTGGCGAGGAGGAGGGCACCATCCGCGTGTTCGAGTCCGACGGCATCCTCGCCGATGCCGCGGCCGGCGCCGACTACATCAAGATCCGCGCCGACGCGATGTTCAACGAGCGCGACGTCAAGGCCCTGGAAGTGCACGAAGGGCTGGTGCATGTGGCGACCACGCTCAACGGCCAGAATCAGCCGATCTGCACCTTCCTGGCCAAGGGCCCGCCGTCGTCCACGGTGACCCAGGAAGGTCTGGCGATCCTCATGGAGGTGATCGCCTTCGCGTCCTACCCGACCCGCCTGCGCAAGTTGACCAACCGCACCCGCGCCATCCACATGGCCGAGCAGGGCGCGGACTTTCTTCAGGTCTGCGACTTCTATCGCGAGCAGGGTTTCAGCCTGGAAGACAGCTACAGCAATGCCAGCCGGGCGTTTCGCGGCTCCAGCCCGACGGGCCTGCCCTTCACCAAGGATCTGTCCTACCTGAAGGGTTTCATCATGGTCTACAACTACATCCAGCTGGCGGTGCGCAAAGGCAAGCTGGAGCAGATTCCGCTGCTGTTCTGCGGCAAAACCACCCTCGAAGACATGCGCACCCTGCGCCAGTTGGTCGACGAAGGCCTGGTGAGCGCGCCGAAATACCTGCCGCAGCAGTTCCGCGACCTCAACTCGCTGTCGGCGTGGATGTGCTTCTCCAACTTCCTCAACCACCTGAGTCTCGACCGGATCGAAGCCGACTACGCGAATATTTTGTGACGGTTCGTTGAGCGCAGCATCGGTCAGCCAAGGAGCCAGAGCGTAGGGCGGACTTGCCGCAAGGCTAGTCCGCCAGGTAAAGCGCCAGCGGTGGACAAGACGGCGTTGTGTCCGCGCCCTACGCTTCGGCATAACACTGCCGCCCGGAGGCAATCCGTGGCCGCCGTCACCCGCACAGCCAGGAGGCCTGCATGCCCAGCCACCAACTCGACTACGAAATCCTCGGCGCCTCCGCGCAGAGTGTGGAAATCATCCTCGATCCAGGCGAAACGGTAATCGCCGAAGCCGGGGTGATGAACTACATGACCGAGGGCGTGCGTTTCGAGACGCGCATGGGCGATGGCGCGGCCAGCGGCGTGCTGGGCAAGCTGTGGAGCGCCGGCAAGCGCATGCTCACCGGCGAGTCGCTGTTCATGACGCACTTCTCCAATGCCGGCAAGAGCCAGGCGCGGGTGGCGTTCGCCGCACCGTATCCGGGCACCGTGGTGCCGATTGCGTTGGCCGAGGTTGGCGGTAGCTTGATCTGCCAGAAGGACGCGTTTCTCTGCGCGGCCTACGGCACGGCGGTCGGCATCAGTTTCAACAAGCGCCTGGGCGCCGGCTTCTTCGGTGGCGAGGGTTTTATCCTGCAAAAGCTCGAAGGCGATGGCCTGGCCTTCGTGCATGCCGGCGGCACGGTGATCCGCAAGGAGCTGAACAACCAAACCCTGCGCCTGGACACCGGCTGTCTGGTGGCGTTCACCAGCGGCATCGACTACGACATCGCCCTAGCCGGCGGCCTGAAAAGCATGCTGTTCGGCGGCGAGGGCATTCTTCTGGCGACGCTCAAGGGCAGCGGTTCGGTGTGGATTCAGAGTTTGCCGTTCTCGCGCCTGGCCGAACGCATCTACGAGGCCACCTTCAAGGCGCGCGAGGAAGTGCGCGCGGGCGGCAAGTGATGCGCGGCTGGCTGTTGCTGGTTGCGAGCCTCTGTCTGCAAGGCTGTAGCGAACTGCTGTTCTATCCGGAGCGCGGCCTGGCGTTCACCCCGGAACGGGCCAAGCTGGAGTACCGCGACCTGTATCTGCAGGCGGCCGATGGCACGCGCCTGCATGCCTGGTGGTTGCCGGCCAAGACCGGGGTGCCGGTCAAGGGCACCGTGCTGCACCTGCACGGCAACGGCGGCAACTTGGCCAGCCACCTGGGCGGTAGCTGGTGGCTGCCGGAGCAGGGTTATCAGGTGTTGATGCTGGATTACCGTGGCTATGGCCGGTCTGCGGGGACGCCGAGCCTGCCAGCGGTGTACCAGGACATCGACGCGGCGTTTAACTGGTTGCAGCAGGCGCCGCAGGTGCAAGGCATGCCGCTGTTTGTCCTCGGGCAGAGCCTGGGCGGGGCGTTGGCCGTGCATTATCTGGCCGAGCAGCCGCAGCAGCGTGCGCGGTTGACCGCGCTGGTGCTCGATGGCGTGCCGGCCAGCTACCGCGATGTTGGCCGTTTCACCCTGAGCAACGCCTGGTTGACTTGGCCCTTGCAGGTGCCGTTGAGCTGGCTGGTGCCGGATGGCGACAGCGCCATCCGCGCCGTTTCGCACCTCAAGGGCTTGCCGCTGCTGATCTATCACAGCATCGACGATCCGCTGGTGCCCCTTTCCAATGGCGTGCGCTTGTATCAAGCTGCGCCGCCGCCGCGGGTGTTCCAGCCGACTCGCGGTGGGCACGTGCAAACCTTTGCCGACCCGATCTGGCGCCAGGTGATGCTGCTGTTCATGAGCGATCCGCGTGGTTTCACCGGCCTGCGCCGTTTGGCTGAAGTTCCCCATCCTGAGAGCCCACAATGAGTGAACGTAACCCTATTCCCCTGATCCTCACCGGTATCGGCAGCATCTGCGCCACCGTGGCCGTGCTGGGGTTCTATGGCTATCTGCATATCGCCAAACCGGAAGATGCGCTGCTGCTGTCTAACTTCACCATGCTCAAAACCGTGCCTGGCGAGGATTACAAGGTCTCGCTCAAACCAGCCAACCAGGTGGCACAGTGCATCGACGGGGTGCTGGTGCTGTTCGACCTGGAGCAGAAGGGGTTGACCGGCGTACTGGTTGACCAGCGCAAGCAGGCGGTGCGCTGCATGAGCGAAGAGCCGCCCGCCGCTCCGTGATGCGCTGCTCGCGCCGGCGTACGGCTCGGTTTCAAGCTTCTGCCACAACCGCAGGACTGCTCGTGCAACGCGTAACGGAATAAACGCCCAAAAAAAGCCCCACCGAAGTGGGGCTTGTGCAGTTGGCAACCAGGCTTGAATTAGCCTTGGCTTGCCGTGGTGCGCGGTGCAACCGGTTGGCTGTCGTTGGAAATGGTCACTTCGACGCGCCGGTTCATGGCCCGTCCAGACGATGTTTCATTGCTCGATACCGGATATTCCATGCCATAGCCCTGGGCGACGATGCGCTCCGGGCCGACCCCCATTTTCACCAATGCCATGCGTACCGAGTTGGCGCGCCGCTCGGACAGACTGAGGTTGTAGGCGCTGGAGCCGGTGCTGTCGGTATAGCCCTCGACGATGGCCTTACGGTCTGGGTTCTCCTGCAAGAACTGCGCGAGCTTGTTGACGTTGGCCATGCCGCCGGGCTTGAGCTCCGCGCGGTTCAAGTCGAACAGCACATCGCCGAAGGTCACCAGCGTGCCGCGTTCGGTCTGTTTGGCGTTCAGGCTGTTTTGCAGCTGCTTGATCTGTGCATCGCGGGCCTCCAGGCGCGCCTGAGCGCGCTGTGCAGACGCCTTGCCGAGGTTCTGTTCGGCGGTGCGCAGGGCGATGGTCTGCTTGGCGACTTCGACGCGCTGGTTGGTCAGGTAGGCCAATTGGTCGACGTTGCGCTCATCCTCGTCGTTGCGAAAGGCTTGCTCAGCCTTGTCCAGCATGTCGCTGGCATCCTTGGTTTCCAGGGCGGCGACCTTGCTGGCCTGCGGGTTCGTCTGCAAGGTGGAATAGTTGCTGCGCGCCTGCTCCAGGTTGACGTTGGGCTGCGAAGAACAGGCAGCGAGGCCTACGCTCAAAGCCAGCAGGGCGGGGATCATCACGTGATTACGCATGGTTTGGTCATCCTTTATCAGTTAGCGGAGTCAGTGTGCGATAGCGGTGTCAGCTACCGGGGCTTACGGCCGGTTGCGTGCCGCGCATACTTTCCTCGCGCAATTCCTCGATGCCTTGCTGGGCATCCTGTAGGGCTTTTTCGGCTTTGGCCGCTTGCGCCTTGCGCTCTGCCAGACGGGCATCCCACTCGGCCTGTTCGGCCAGGCGCTTGGCCTGCACGTAGTTGCTGTCGTGCAGTTGCAGCTCGGCTTGCTTGAGCTTGTCCTGGGCCGCCTGCATTTCCACGGCGGCGAATTCGACGCCGCCGGCACTGACGGCGCTATTCACTGCCGCTTGCGTCACGGCGAGCTGTTCGCTCGGTGGGTTGCCGGCGCAACCGGCGAGCAGCAGGCCGCTGCCGATGGCCAGTGCGGCGAGTTTCCAGCCGGGCAGTTGGGTACGCGGTTTTGCGGTGGTGTTGATGATCATGGTGTTCAACTCCATTGGTAATTTCCTGGTACTCATTTGGTTCCCATGATGGTCACCAGCCAGCGCTTGATCCGGTGCGGCGAACCCATTTGCACTGAGTGGCAGATGGGTTTTTCGGCGACCAGCGGTCGGCGCGGCATGTTGGTGTGAGTCCAGTGAACGTATAAACGTTCAGAAAAAATTACATTTAATGGAGAAAAATTGCAGCGCAATGGCTTTATCTCGTGAAATTTCGCAATCTGCTGAGCGAAATTTCGCACGCCTACGACAGACGCCTCCAGGGGCTGGAGGCGCAGGAAGAAGGCGTGGAGTGGCTCAGTGGGCAGCGCTGTCTTGCTGGTGCATCAATTCATGCAGGTATTTGCGCGAGAGGGCGAGAAAGCGTGGTGTCGGCCCGATGTCTTCATACAACGGATCACCCTGCTCATCGGTTGCGACCACCTGGCTGCCCTTGACGTAGGGCAGGCTGGCTTCGAGCTCCTCAAGGGCGGAGCCGATCAACTCCCCGAGAAGCACCTCGGGGCTGCGCTTGGGGTACATCTCGCTGAGTGCGGCGAGGCGTGCGGCGGCTTCCAGATCGAGGTGGATCTGGTATTGGTTACGGGTCAGGCGACCCTTGGCATTCTGTTCCCAATGGCGAACAAGCTCGCGAATTTTCATGACTACCTCGTCCCTTGCCGGCTCGTGGCAGGCAACTGTGCGATGGAGTGAGTGGGGCAGAGCCTTTTGGACTCTGTCTTGTATAAGACTAGACCGCTGGCGCGTGCAGGAGGTTCGCTGTCGCGCGCTTGTAAGAATCTGCCGCGCTGGGCACTCTGGCGGTTCACGCATCAATGGAGGCAGCCGGCATGGCGCAAATCGACGCGCGACTGCGCGAGGACGTCCATCAACTCGGCGAGTTGCTGGGTAACACCATCAGCACGCAGCGTGGCGCGGATTTCCTCGCCAAGATCGAGCGCATTCGCAAGGGCGCCAAGGCCGCCCGGCGTGGCTCGGCAGCCGGTGCTGAACAGCTCAACGCGAGCCTCGATCAACTCGATGACGACGAACTGTTGCCCGTGGCGCGCGCCTTCAACCAGTTCCTTAATCTGGCCAATATCGCCGAGCAGTACCACCGCATCCGCCGCCGTGGCGCTGCTGAGCCGGAACCATTCGAAGAGCGAGTGTTGAGTGAGCTGCTGCACCGCCTGCTGGCTAGCGGGCAGTCTGCCGAAGCGTTGGCCCGCCAGGTTGGCCGCCTGGATATCGAGCTGGTGCTGACCGCGCACCCGACCGAAGTGGCGCGGCGCACCCTGATCCAGAAATACGATGCCATCGCCGCGCAACTGGCGGCACAGGATCACCGCGATTTGTCTGCCGCCGAGCGCGCGCGGGTCGGCGAACGCTTGCAGCGCTTGATCGCCGAGGCTTGGCACACCGAGGAGATTCGTCGCAGCCGGCCGAGCCCGGTGGATGAAGCCAAGTGGGGCTTTGCGGTGATCGAGCATTCGCTCTGGCATGCCGTGCCGAATGTCTTGCGCAAGGCCGACCAGGCACTGCATGCGGCCACCGGCTTGCACCTGCCGTTGGCGGCGGCGCCAATCCGTTTCGCCTCCTGGATGGGCGGCGATCGCGACGGCAACCCGAATGTCACCGCCGCGGTCACCCGTGAAGTGCTGCTGCTGGCGCGTTGGATGGCGGCCGACCTGTATCTGCGCGATGTCGATCAGCTGGCGGCCGAGTTGTCGATGCAGCAGGCCAGCCCAGAGCTGCGCGCGGCGGTCGGCGACAGCGCCGAGCCATACCGCAGTGTGCTCAAGCAACTGCGCGAACGCCTGCGGGCCACCCGCACCTGGGCGCAACAAGCCTTGCAGGGGCCTCTGGTTGCGCCGGCCGCGGTGTTGCAGGACAACCGCGAGCTGCTGGCGCCGCTGGAAGCCTGCTACCAGTCGCTGCACGCCTGCGGCATGGGCGTGATCGCCGATGGTCCACTGCTCGATTGCTTGCGCCGCGTGGCGACCTTTGGCCTGTTTCTGGCGCGCCTGGACGTGCGCCAGGACTCCAGCCGCCACGCCGCCGCGCTGAGCGAAATCACCGAGTACCTCGGCCTGGGTCGTTACGCCGAGTGGGATGAGGCGGCGCGCCTGGCGTTTCTGCTGGAGGAACTGGACAACCGCCGGCCGCTGCTGCCGGCGCACTTCAAGCCCAGTGGCGAAACTGAAGAAGTCCTCGCCACCTGCCGCGAAGTGGCGGCGGCCCCAGCGGCCTCGCTGGGTTCCTACGTGATTTCCATGGCCGGGGCGGCCTCCGATGTGTTGGCCGTGCAGTTGCTGTTGAAAGAAGCCGGCTTGCAGCGGCCGATGCGCGTGGTGCCGCTGTTTGAAACCCTCGCCGATTTGGATAACGCTGGCCCGGTGATCGATCGGCTGCTTGGCTTGCATGGCTACCGTGCGCGCCTGCATGGCCCGCAGGAAGTGATGATCGGCTACTCCGATTCGGCCAAGGACGCCGGCACCACAGCAGCCGCCTGGGCGCAATACCGGGCCCAGGAAACCCTGGTGCAGGTCTGCGCTGAGCATCAGGTCGAGTTGCTGCTGTTCCACGGCCGTGGCGGCACGGTAGGGCGCGGCGGTGGTCCGGCGCATGCGGCGATCCTGTCGCAACCGCCAGGTTCGGTGGCCGGGCGTTTCCGCACCACCGAGCAGGGTGAAATGATTCGTTTCAAATTCGGCCTGCCGGATATCGCCGAGCAGAACCTCAACCTGTACCTGGCCGCCGTGCTGGAAGCCACCCTGCAACCGCCGCCAACACCCGAGCCGGCCTGGCGCGAGCTGATGGACAAACTGGCTGCCGATGGCGTGAAGGCCTACCGCGATGTGGTGCGGGAAAACCCGCAATTCGTCGAGTATTTCCGGCAGGCCACACCGGAGCAGGAACTTGGGCGTTTGCCACTGGGCAGCCGTCCGGCCAAGCGTCGCGAGGGCGGCGTGGAGAGCCTGCGGGCGATCCCGTGGATCTTCGCCTGGACCCAGACACGCTTGATGTTGCCGGCCTGGCTGGGCTGGGAATATGCCCTGGCCAATGCCTTGGCGCGCGGTGAAGGTCAGTTGCTCGGGCAGATGCGCGAACACTGGCCGTTTTTTCGCACGC
This sequence comes from Pseudomonas sp. UBA2684, assembly GCA_002354655.1. GTDB lineage: Bacteria > Pseudomonadota > Gammaproteobacteria > Pseudomonadales > Pseudomonadaceae > Aquipseudomonas. The sequence continues at coordinate 13,565 of DELY01000008.1, read as the reverse complement.
GCATCGATATGCTGGAAATGGTTCTGGCCAAGGCCGATACGGCGATTGCCAGGCTCTACGACGAGCGTTTGGTCGAACCGCCGCTGCGCGCGTTAGGCGCGCATTTACGCGACCTATTGTCGCAGGCCAGTGCTGCGGTGCTCGGTTTGACCGGCCAGTCGCAGCTTCTGGCCCATAGCCCCGAGACCCTCGAATCGATCAGTGTGCGCAACACCTACCTGGACCCGCTGCACCTGCTCCAGGCCGAGTTGTTGGCGCGTTCACGGCAGCGTGAAAACCAAGCCGACAGCCCTCTGGAACAGGCTTTGTTGGTCAGCGTTGCGGGGATCGCCGCCGGCTTGCGCAATACCGGTTGAAACACCCTGTATCAGGTGTTTTTCGTGCGCCGCCAGATGCCCGGAAAGCCGGCTCGGGCGGGCTCGGCGCAGGTCCGATGGTCGCAGGTTTATCCGACTTTCGGTGGCTTGTGCGGTGGGGGTGCGCTGTGTATCTTGAGCGGCCTTCTGGCAGTCTGACGCCCGCGTACAGTGCTGCTGAAACCATTCTGAGATTGGCCCCATGAGGCGAGTCCGACGATTACTACTTAAATCTTGAGGAGCACATCGATGCGCGTGATTCTGCTGGGGGCGCCCGGTGCCGGCAAAGGTACCCAGGCTGGTTTCATCACCAAGAAATTTGCTATTCCGCAAATCTCCACAGGCGACATGCTGCGCGCGGCGGTCAAGGCCGGTACCGAACTGGGCCTGGTCGCGAAAAGCGTCATGGACAGCGGTGGCCTGGTGTCCGATGACCTGATCATCAACCTGGTCAAGGAACGCATCGCCCAGCCGGATTGTGCCAATGGTTTCCTCTTCGATGGCTTCCCGCGCACCATTCCGCAGGCTGAAGCCCTCAAGCACGCCGGCGTGGTGATCGACCACGTGGTGGAAATCGCCGTCGACGATGAGGAAATCGTCGGCCGCATCGCCGGTCGCCGTGTGCACGAGGCCAGCGGCCGCGTCTACCACATCGTTTACAACCCGCCGAAAGCGGAAGGCAAGGACGATGTCACCGGCGAAGACCTGGTGCAGCGCAAGGACGACACCGAAGAGACCGTGCGTCATCGCCTGTCGGTCTACCATTCGCAGACCAAGCCGCTGGTGGACTTCTACCAGAAGCTGGCTGCCGCTGACGGCACGCCAACGTACAGCGCGATTGCCGGCGTTGGCTCGGTGGACGAGATCACCGCCAAGGTACTGGCCGCGCTTAGCTAAGCTCGCCTGTGCAGTGAACAACGGCCCGCTTTGCGGGCCGTTGTCGTTTCTGGGCAGCGTCTAGCCCGTGCCAGTTCCTCGTGTCGGTTGCGCGCGGGGCGGCTCCAATTGCGGCATACCCGCACAGCTGCGCGCACTGGACAGCCTGTCCGTCTTGTCGCCTGGTGGGCCGCACCGGTGGCAAAAAAGCCGGCAAACCGTTTTAATGCCCGCCCCTTTGTTGTCCGACTGTGAGCCCGATGACCACTCTGCTGGCCCTGGATACCGCCACCGAAGCCTGCTCCGTCGCTTTGCTGCATGACGGCCAGGTGCTCAGCCACTACGAGGTGATTCCGCGTTTGCATGCCCAGCGCCTGCTGCCGATGATCCAGCAATTGCTGGCCGAGGCCGGAGTACCGCTGGCGGCGCTGGATGCCATTGCGTTCGGCCGTGGCCCGGGGGCGTTTACCGGCATACGCATTGCCATCGGTGTGGTGCAGGGCTTGGCGTTTGCCCTGGAGCGGCCGGTGCTGCCGGTGTCCAACCTCGCCGTGCTGGCCCAGCGCGCCCAGCGTGAGCGGGGTGTCAGCCAAGTGGCTGCGGCCATCGATGCGCGCATGGATGAGGTCTACTGGGGCTGCTACCGCAGCGAGCAGGGCGAGATGCGCCTGGCCGGTAGCGAAGTCGTGTTACCGCCGGAGCAGGTTTGCCTGCCGCGCGATGCTGCGGGCGAGTGGTTCGGCGCGGGCACCGGCTGGGGCACCTATGCGGCGCGCCTCCCGGTTAACGTGAATGCGCAGGATGCGGCGCTGCTGCCGCATGCCGAAGACCTGCTCAGCCTGGCGCGCTTCGCCTGGGCCCGCGGCGAAGCGGTGAGCGCCGATGAGGCGCAGCCGGTTTACCTGCGTGACAAGGTCGCCACGCCCAAAGCGCCGTTATAAAATCCTTTGGTCGCGCAAGCGAGCACAGATTCCGCTGCTCAATTGCCAAGCCAGGCTGGCGGGGCTAAATTGCCAGCACCTAACCCGTTGGCTAACCACGCCGAGCAGTAACCGATGCGTATCGACGGCTCCATACCTTCCTACTCGCCAGACCGCGGCCCGCGTTCGGGAACGGCCGTCACGCCGTTCCGCGAAGCGCAGCGCGAGGTCGAGGAGCGGCGTGAACAGCCGGCTACGCCTGCGAGCAGTCAAGGTTTCGAGCAAACCCCGCAAGCCCGCCGCGTGCAGGCGTCCAGCGCGAGCACCGACAGCTTGCCCGCGCGCCCGCAGGATCTGGCCTATCCACAAACGCTGAACAACCGCGCCGCCCAGGCCATCGCCAGTTACAGCAGCACCGCGTCCTTTGCCACTGAGTCCGACGCGCAGCAGGTGCTGGGTCTCGATCTGTTCGCCTAGTGCTGCCTTATTTCCTTGGTTGTCCGTCGTGGAACGAGCCCGCCTGGCGCGGCAGTTTCTACCCGGCTGATCTGCGTCCCGCGCAAAGCCTCGATCACTACTGCCGCATATTCAATGCGGTGGAAGGCAACACCACTTTCTACGCCCGGCCCTCGGCCTATACGGTGCAGCGCTGGGCGCAGCGTATGCCCGAGGGCTTTCGCTTCTGCGCCAAGTTGCCGCGCGATATCAGTCATGAGGGCGACCTGCGTGATCAGTTCGCCAGCACCGCACAGTTTCTCGGCCTGCTAGCCCCCTTGGGCGCGCGGGTGGCGCCGCTCTGGTTGCAACTACCGGCGGCGTTCGGCCCGCAACGGCTGGGCGAACTGGCGGCCTGGCTCGATGAATTCTCCGGCCGCAGGATGGCCGTCGAGGTGCGCCACACGGCGTTTTTCGCCAAGGGCGAGGACGAGAAAGCCCTCAATCGCCTGTTGCATGAACGCGGCGTGGAGCGCATCTGCCTCGATTCGCGGGCGTTGTTCAGTTGCCAGTCGACCGATCCGGCGGTGCTGCACGCGCAGGCGAAGAAGCCGCGCTTGCCGATTCGCCCCGCAGCATTCGGCGACAGCCCGCAGGTGCGCTTTATTGGCGGCCCCGACCTGCAAGCCAATCAAGCCTTTCTCCTGCCCTGGGTGGACAAGGTCGCCACCTGGATCGAACAGGGTCTGACGCCCTACGTATTCCTGCACACGCCGAACAATCACCTGGCTGCGGCCCAGGCCCAGCGTTTTCATGGCCTGCTCGCTGAGCGCTTGCCGGGTTTGCCGGCCCTGGCCGAACCGGCCATCAAACCGGCGGCGGAGCAACTGGGTCTGCTATGAAGCCCTTGCGGGTGGTGCGTCGTTCGCTACTGCTGGCGATCCTCCTGGTGCTACTGGCTGTGCCGCTGGCGCTGTATCAGCAGTGGCTTGATGTGCCGCCGCGCTGGAACCCATGGGCGCCGCTGGATATCCGTGACACGCCAAACCTGCTGACCTCGTTCAAGCTCTGGCGCCTGCAAGATGATCCGGCGCTGTGTCAGCAAGCCCTGGCCACCTCGCCGCTGCGATACATGGCGCTGGCCGACAGCGGCCCCACGGCGGCGTGCCCACTGACCGATACCCTGCGCGTGCAGGGCTCGAACGTGACGTTCAGCAGCAGCTTTATCGCCACCTGCCCGCTGGCGGCGGCGTTTGCGCTGTTCGAACGGCATGGTTTGCAGCCGGTGGCGCAGGCGGTCTTCGGCCAGCCGGTTAGCCAGGTCGAGCATGTCGGCAGCTTCGCCTGTCGCACCATTGCCGGCAGTCAACGGCGTAGCCAGCATGCCTCGGCCAATGCCCTGGATATCGTCGGCTTTCGCTTGGCCGATGGTCGGCGCATCAGTGTGCTGCGCGATTGGCCGGGGGGCGGCGATGAAGCGCGGTTTTTACGGCTGGTGCAGGAAGCGGCTTGCGACAGCTTCAATACCACCCTCGGGCCGCGCTACAACGCCGCACACCGCGATCACTTCCACGTCGATATGGGGCTGTTTCGCATGTGCCGCTAGTGTGCCGTCTCGGTCATGACGAGCGGTTGCTGCGCTGTTTGGCACGTGATGCGTTGCATGAGCAGTCAGGCTTTTGTGGGCGTTGTCGTGGCACGCGAAGCGTGCTCAAGACCGCCCCAAGAGCGGCCCCTCCTACCCAGCCAGCGTACGGCGCCGGTGTGCGGATTACTTGTCGCTCTTGCGCGGTTAAAGCCGCATGAGGCGTTGGCGCGAACGGGTACATAGCGGCGAGGCTCTGTTCCAGGTTGCCGCCGCGACTAACCAGCGCAAACATGGCGAACTCGGTGCGCCGGAATACGCCGGGTCTGGCAGAATGCCGCGTCTGTTGGTTATCGGCCGCTTATAGGGGTCGAGTTGAACATTTTTTGAGCACATTTTTGATGAGCGACGCACGGCATATCGGCAACATTCGTATGGAAGCCTTGGCCCCGCATTTGGCCGGTGCGGCCGCCGAGTGGGCTGCGCGGCTGGCGCTACCGTTGGCGGGCGAAGCGCAATTCGCCATGCAGCTGGGCGAGGCGGGCTTGCAATTGGTCGAGTTGGGTCCGCAGGCACCTGGGCCGGTGCGGGTGGATTTCGTCGAGGGCGCGGTGGCGCATCGACGCTTATTCGGCGGTGGCAGCGGGCAGATGATCGCCAAGGCGGTCGGCGTGCAGCCGGGCATCCGCCCGCGGGTGCTGGACGCCACTGCCGGGTTGGGCCGCGATGGCTTCGTGCTCGCCAGCCTGGGTTGCGCGGTGACGTTGATCGAGCGTCAGCCGCTGGTTGCCGCCTTGCTGGAAGATGGCTTGACGCGGGCGCTGAGGAGTGCCGAGGTAGGCCCTATCGTGGCGCAGATGCGCTTGCTGACCGGCAACGCCATCGAGCTGATGGCGGCCTGGCAGGGCGAGCCGCCGCAGGTGATCTACCTTGACCCGATGTTTCCGCACCGCGACAAAAGCGCGTTGGTGAAGAAGGAGATGCGCCTGTTCCGTCCCTTCGTCGGCGATGACCTGGATGCCCCGGCGTTATTGGCCGCAGCATTGGCGTTGGCCAGCCACCGCGTGGTGGTCAAGCGCCCGCGCAAGGCGCCGGTTATCGAAGGCAGCAAGCCGGGGTATGCGTTGGAAGGCAAATCCAGCCGCTACGACATCTACCCGAAGAAGAAGTTGGACGCCGCAAACGCCTAGGGTGGCTTTAGTCCACGGCTGTTTCAGCGTGCGTTTGGTGGGCTAACACCCGCCCTGCGCAGGCAGATAAGCGCGTACGAACATCGCGACCACGTCTTGCACATGCTGCTCGGCGGCGGCGCCCTCCAGGGGCTCGCCGCAGCCGATCAGCAGGCGGAAGTTGGCGCCGCCCTTGATCAGGCAGAAGAACTGGTCAGCCGCGCCGTGCACATCGGCGATACACAGTTGGCCGGCCGCGTCGGCCTTGCTCAGCAGGCGTTCCATCTCGCTCAGCAACTGCTGCGGGCCGGCCTCGTAGAACATCCGCGAGAGTTTTGGGTCCTGGCTGCCCTGGGTCACCATCACCCGGTGCAGCTCCACCGACTCGCGGCTGTTGATCAGTGTGTGGAAGCCGCGGCCGATATTCAGCAGCACGCTGTCGATCGACACACCGTCCGCCAACTCGAAGAACAGCTCGGGCAGTTGCTCCTCGCACTTGGCCTTCACCGCCGCGGAGAACAAGGTCTCCTTGTCGGTGAAGTGGCTGTACACCGTCAGCTTGGAAACCCCGGCTTCGGCGGCGATGGCGTCCATGCTGCTGCCGTCGTAACCGTTGCGCAGGAACAGGGTTTTCGCCGCGTCGAGAATCGCTTGGCGCTTGGCAAGATCTTTTGGGCGACCTGGGCCGCTGGGCGGTAACAACTTGTTTGGCATTGGCTGCTTTTAATACTGGACTGGTGAGTTTGCTATTTTTACTATACCCGGCAGTATAAGTATTCCAAACCTTCGTGAAAGGTCATTCATCATGTTTCGCCATGCCTTGTCCGCCGCTGTTCCTCTCAGCCTGATCGCGTTGCTCGCTGCCTGCGGCAATGGCGAACCGGTCGCGCCCTCCATCCGCCCCGCCATGGTGGTGCAGCCGCAACCGGCTGCCGAGCTGATGGACACCTATCCGGGTGAGGTGCGTGCGCGGCTGGAGCCTGAGCTGGCGTTCCGCATTGGCGGCAAAGTGACCAAGCGCCTGGTCGAGGTCGGTCATCATGTGCGCAAGGATCAGCCGCTGGCCGAGCTGGACCCGCAGGACGTACGCCTGCAACTGGAGGCCACCCGCGCTCAGGTCGCGGCGGCCGAAGCCAACCTGCAACTGGTGCGCGCTGAGCGCGACCGCTACAAAAAATTGCAGGAGCGCAACCTGGTCAGCCGCTCGCAGTACGACAACGCCGAGAACCTTTACCGTTCCGGTGAAGCGCGGCTGAAGCAGATCAAAGCCGAATTCAAGGTCGCCAATAACCAGGCCGGTTACGCGGTGCTGCGCGCCTCGCAAGAGGGCGTGATCGCTCGGCGCATGGTCGAAGTCGGCCAGGTCGTTGCCGCTGGGCAAACCGTGTTCATCCTGGCCGCCGATGGCGAGCGCGAAGTGTTGATCAACCTGCCGGAGCAGGCGTTCGAGCGCTTCAAGGTCGGCCAGGCAGTGTCAGTCGCGTTGTGGTCGCAGCCAGACCAGCGCTTCCCCGGGCGGATTCGCGAAATGTCGCCGTCGGCCGATCCGCAGTCGCGCACCTTCGCCGCCCGCGTGGCCTTTACCGAAGGCAAGGTGCCGGCCGAGCTGGGCCAGAGCGCGCGGGTGTTCATCGCCCACGACGGCGAAGTACCGCTGGCGGTGCCGCTGTCGGCGCTGACCGCGGAAAAAGGCCAGCCCTATGTCTGGGTGGTCGACCCGCAAGATTCCACGCTCAAGCGCACCCTGGTGCGTGTCGGCGCCTATGGCGAGAAGAGCGTGCCGGTGCTGGAAGGCCTGCAAGCTACCGACTGGGTGGTGGCCGCCGGGGTGCAGGTGCTGCGCGAAGGCCAGCAAGTGCGTCCGGTCGACCGCGATAACCGCGCGGTCAAACTGGCGGCCAAGGAGTAGTCCCGATGGATTTCAACCTGTCCGCCTGGGCGCTGCGCAATCGCCAGATCGTGCTCTACATCATGCTGCTGCTGGGTATCGTCGGCGCCATCTCCTACACCAAGCTGGGCCAGAGCGAAGACCCGCCGTTCACCTTCAAGGCCATGGTGGTGCGCACCAACTGGCCGGGGGCGAGCGCCGAGGAAGTCGCGCGGCAGGTCACCGAACGCATCGAAAAGAAGCTGATGGAGACCGGCGAGTACGACAAGATCATCTCCTTCTCGCGCCCAGGCGAATCCCAGGTCACCTTCATTGCCCGCGATTCGATGCATTCCGAGGAGATTCCCGACCTCTGGTACGAGGTGCGCAAGAAGGTCGGCGATATTCGCCACACCTTGCCGCAGGGCATCCAGGGGCCGTTCTTCAACGATGAATTCGGCACCACCTTCGGCAATATCTATGCGCTGACCGGCGACGGTTTCGACTACGCCGTGCTCAAGGACTACGCCGACCGCATCCAGCTGCAATTGCAGCGGGTCAAGGATGTCGGCAAGGTCGAGCTGCTCGGTCTACAGGACGAGAAGGTCTGGATCGAGCTGTCCAACACCAAGCTGGCCACCCTCGGGTTGCCCTTGGCAGCGGTACAGCAGGCGCTGGAAGAACAGAACGCCGTGGCCGCGGCCGGCTTCTTCGAAACCACTTCCGATCGCGTGCAACTGCGCGTGACCGGGCGTTTCGAGTCGGTCGAGGAAATCCGCAGCTTCCCGATTCGGGTGGCCGACCGCACCTTCCGCATCGGCGATGTGGCCGAGGTCAAACGCGGCTTCAACGATCCCCCCGCGCCGCGCATGCGCTTTATGGGCCAAGACGCCATCGGCCTGGCCGTGTCGATGAAAGGCGGCGGCGACATTCTGGTGCTCGGCAAGGCGCTGGAAGCCGATTTCGCCCGTTTGCAGGAAACCCTGCCGGCCGGCATGCAGCTGCGCAAGGTTTCCGACCAGCCGGCGGCGGTGAAAACCGGAGTCGGCGAGTTCGTCCGCGTGCTCACCGAAGCGGTGATCATCGTACTGCTGGTGAGCTTCTTCTCCCTGGGGCTGCGCACCGGCCTGGTGGTGGCGCTGTCGATCCCGCTGGTGCTGTCGATGACCTTCGCCGCCATGTATTACCTGGGCATCGGTCTGCACAAGATTTCCCTCGGCGCGCTGGTATTGGCGCTGGGCTTGCTGGTGGACGACGCGATCATCGCCGTGGAGATGATGGCGATCAAAATGGAGCAGGGCTACGACCGCCTCAAGGCGGCCAGTTACGCCTGGACCAGCACCGCGTTCCCCATGCTTACCGGCACCCTGATCACCGCCGCCGGCTTCCTGCCGATCGCCACCGCGCAGTCCGGCACCGGCGAATACACCCGCTCGATCTTCCAGGTGGTGGCGATTGCCCTGTTGGTGTCGTGGATCGCCGCGGTGGTCTTCGTGCCGTACCTGGGCGCCAAGCTGCTGCCGGACCTGGCCAAGTTGCATGCCGCCAAACACGGCGGCAGCGCCGAGGGCCATGACCCGTATTCGACTGCGTTCTACCAGCGCGTACGGCGGGTGGTGGAGTGGTGCGTGCGGCGGCGCAAGACGGTGATCCTGCTGACGCTCGGCCTGTTCGTCGCCTCGATCCTGCTGTTCCGCTTCGTGCCGCAGCAGTTCTTCCCGGCCTCCGGGCGCCTGGAGCTGATGGTCGACCTCAAACTCAGCGAAGGCGCTTCGCTGGCCGCCACCGAGGAACAGGTCAAACGCCTGGAGCACCTGCTCAACGAGCGCGAGGGCATCGACAACTACGTGGCTTATGTCGGCACCGGCTCGCCGCGCTTCTACCTGCCGCTGGACCAGCAATTGCCGGCCGCCAGCTTTGCCCAGTTCGTGGTGTTGGCGAAAAGCATCGAAGAGCGCGAGAAAATCCGCAGCTGGTTGATCGATACCGTCAGCGAGGAATTCCCGACTCTGCGTACGCGTATCTCGCGCTTGGAAAACGGCCCGCCGGTCGGCTATCCGGTGCAGTTCCGCGTGTCCGGCGAACACATCGAGGAGGTGCGCGCCCTGGCGCGGCAAGTGGCCGACAAGGTGCGCGAAAACCCGCACGTGGCCAACGTGCACCTGGATTGGGAAGAGCCGAGCAAGGTGGTGCGCCTGAATATCGATCAGGAACGTGCGCGCGCCCTGGGCGTGAGCACCGCCGACCTGTCGCGCTTCCTGCAAAGCTCGCTGACCGGCTCGCCGGTGAGCCAGTACCGCGAAGGCAACGAGCTGATCGAAATCCTCCTGCGCGGCACCCTCAGCGAGCGCCAGGAACTGGGTCTGCTGCCGAGCCTGGCGGTGCCCACCGACAACGGTATGAGTGTGCCGCTGTCGCAGATCGCCACCCTGGAATACGGCTTCGAGGAAGGCATCATCTGGCACCGCAACCGCCTGCCGACCGTCACCGTGCGCGCCGATGTGTATGGCCAGGAGCAACCGGCGGGGCTGGTCACACAGATCCTGCCGACCCTGGAGCCGATCCGCGCCGAGCTACCGGACGGCTACCTGCTGGATGTCGGCGGTACGGTGGAGGACTCGACGCGCGGGCAGAAATCGGTCAACGCTGGCGTGCCGCTGTTTATCGTGGTGGTGCTGACCTTGCTGATGTTGCAGCTGAAAAGCTTCTCGCGCTCGGCCATGGTGTTCCTCACCGCGCCGCTGGGCTTGATCGGCGTGACCCTGTTCCTGCTGATCTTCCGCCAGCCGTTCGGCTTCGTCGCCATGCTCGGCACCATCGCCCTGTCCGGGATGATCATGCGCAACTCGGTGATTCTGGTCGACCAGATCGAGCAGGACATCGCCTCGGGCATGGACCGCTGGCACGCGATTATCGAAGCCACCGTGCGGCGCTTCCGGCCCATCGTGCTGACCGCCCTGGCGGCGGTGTTGGCGATGATTCCGCTGTCGCGCAGCGTGTTCTTCGGGCCGATGGCGGTGGCGATCATGGGCGGCCTGATCGTCGCCACGGCGCTGACCCTGCTGTTCCTGCCGGCGCTGTATGCCGCCTGGTTCCGCATCAAGGAAGTGGAGCGTCAGCCGGGTTGAGTAAGGCGGTTGACGATGTAAAAAGCCAGACGCTCGCGTCTGGCTTTTTTATGCCGGGCTGCTTTCGCTCAGCCTGTAGCGGCCTTGGCCGCGAATGGACGCCGCTCATACCGGCTTACTCGCGGCACGCGCCCTGCGAGGGCTATGTAGGGTGGGTTGAGCAGGGCGATAGCCAGGCGCTTGTTTGTCTGTCTGTTTGATGGCTAGCGCTGCGCTCAACGCCTCCCTGCACATTCGCTAGCCTGGCCGCCCCGTGCGTACTGCTGTCAAAAATATGCTACTCACTTGTTTTGTCGAGCAGCTTTAATCGCAGTAATTACAGCCTGTTACACCAGTTGTTAGGGCATGTTTCAGATAAATGTGCAGACATTTCGTCGTTTTTGTTTGACATATTTTACGTATTTGCCAGACTGCGCGACCTTGGACGGGCGCGTGCAGTTACCCGCCATGAATGCTCATAACAAAAACCTGTAGCCCACCGTTCCTTCCTGCGCAGCCTGCGTGGGTCACGCATGCGGCGGGCTGACGTCTGTGGAACGGGAAAACATGCTGATCTGGTTCGTTGCGCTCTATCTGCTGGTCACCGTGGGCATCGGCTTCTACGCCGCCACGCGAGTGAAGAACTCCCGCGACTTCGCCGCCGGCGGTCGCAGCATGGGCTTCCCCATCGTCGCCGCCATGGTGTTTGCCACCTGGTTCGGCTCCGAAGCGGTGCTGGGCATTCCCGCCACCTTTATCGAAGAAGGTTTCGCCGGGATCATCGAAGACCCGTTCGGCTCCTTCGGCTGCCTGATGCTGGTCGGCCTGATCATCGCCCGCCCGCTGTACCGGATGAACCTGCTGACCATCGGCGACTACTTCCGCAAGCGCTTCGGGCCGAATGTCGAGCTGATCATCAGCCTGGTTATCGTGGCCTCCTACCTGGGCTGGATCGCCGCCCAGCTGACCGCCCTCGGCCTGGTGTTCAACGTGATCTCCGACGGCGCCATCAGCACCACCCAGGGCATGTTCCTCGGCACCTTTATCGTGCTGCTGTACACCCTGTTCGGCGGCATGTGGTCGGTGGCCCTGACCGACTTCTTCCAGATGATCATCATCGTCGGCGGCCTGGTCTACCTGACCTGGCTGATCGGCGACATGGCCGGCGGCGCCGACAAGGTGATCGCCCACGCGGCGAGCTCAGGCAAGTTCACCGTTATCCACGGCTTCGAGGCCAAGGACATCGTCGCCTTTATCGGCGCGGCGTTGACCATGATGCTCGGCTCGATCCCGCAGCAGGACGTCTACGCCCGCGTGATGTCTGCCAAAACCGAGAACATCGCCGCGCGCGCCTCGATGTTCGGTGCCGGCTTCTACCTGTGCTTCTGCATGCTGCCGATCTTCCTCGCCTACGCCGCCTCGATGATCGACCCGGCGATGGTCCAGCGCTGGCTGGCCGAGGACGCGCAGATGATTCTGCCGCACCTGATCCTGGAGAGGACTCCGCTGTTCGCCCAGATCATGTTCTTCGGCGCGCTGCTCTCGGCGATCATGTCCACCGCCTCCGGCACCCTGCTGGCACCCTCGGTGACCTTTACCGAGAACGTGCTCAAGCGCTTCGTGCCGGTGATGAGCGACCAGCAGTTTCTGTTGGCCATGCGTATCACCATCGTGGTCTGCGCCATCGCCACTCTGAGCTTCGCGCTGTATTCGGATGCGAGCATCTACGAGATGGTCGGCAACGCCTACAAGGTGACCCTGGTCGCCGCGGTGGTGCCGCTGTTCGCCGGGTTGTTCTGGAAGCGCGCGACCACCCAGGGCGCGCTGTTCGCCATCGTCTTTGGTCTGACGTCGTGGATTTACCTGGAGTACAGCCTGACCGACGCGGCCTTCTGGCCGCCGCAACTGGCCGGCCTGCTGTTCAGCTTGGCCGGCATGCTGATCGGCACCTTGCTGCCGCAGTGGAGCCGTAACCGCACGCAGACCCTGGTGACCCAGCCGGAGTAAGGCTGAGCGCTGGATAACAAAACCCCCGCCAATAAGCGGGGTTTTGTTTTTCGGGCCTGGCGAGGGCTTGTGAACACTGTCAGCCCCGTGGGAGGGGCTTTAGTCGCGAGCTGTGCTGTTTTTTGGGGGCTTTGTATACGCCACTTATGTGTTGTTCTGTCTAACGGTTGACTCGCTGCGCTCGCCCTGCGGGCCAGCCTACGGCTGTTACTCCGCTGCGCTGCGTTTCGTCCTTATGGCGGCTCACTTTTGGCAAACGCCCGGATGGCCGGCCCCGCCAAAAGTAAGCAAAAGGTCTTGCCCCTTGCATCCGGGTCTCGCTGCGCTCGACTTGATTCGCTTCGCTCACCCTGCGGGCCAGCCTGCGGCTGTTACTACGCTTCGCTCCGTTTCCTCGTTCCATCATTGCTCCAGGGGCCGGCGTAAAGGGCCGTCCCTGGCCCTTTACGCCTCTCGCCGCATCCATGCGGCTCGCTCCCTTCCACAACGATTCCACTCGGCCTCCTGATGGGGCGTTTCGCGTCGTCTGTGATAACGCAGAACAAACCGTAGGAGCGGGCTTGCCCGCGATGCTTTTGTTTCGGCTTTTCCGCTCTGCCATCCACAAATTGCCCAAACAACGCGATCCCCGAATCCCGTCAGGAGGCTGAGCGTAGGTGCTGTGGAGAGGGGCGTTTGGCATGGATGCCAAACGAGGAACGATGGGTGGGGCCGCCTGGGCCATGGATGGCCCACCGTGACGACCCTCGGAACAGTGCCGGAGCGAGGGGAGTTGAGCGCAGCGAAACCCGGATGCCGGGCGCGCTTTCTCTTTGGTTACTTTCTGCGCGAGTAAAGAGATACGCAGCGAAGCGCAGTAACAGCCAAAGGCTGGCCCGCAGGGTGAGCGCAGCGAATCAAGTAACTCGCCGTAAAGGCGAAAAGGTGATTCACAGTCAATGCATATGCGGCGGGTGTTAGAGACTTGATGGGTATCGCTTCGCTCAACCCATCCTACGAGTCGCGCACTGATAATGAAAACGTGACGTAGTGAACGTTTGGGTTTCCCTGCTCATACCTTTGCGGCATGATCCGGTATCGCTGATGGCTTATTGCCACGCACTGCTGGAGTCAAGGATGGCCCGTCGTAGTAAAACGTCCCCCTTCGAAGACCTGATCTTTATCGCCTCGCGCCTGCCTTGGTGGCTTAGCCTGCTGATCGCTTTGGTTGCCTGGCTGTATTTGCGGATTCCACGCTGACTCG